>NZ_KI912601.1:0-288192 GCF_000519205.1 Amycolatopsis taiwanensis DSM 45107
ACATCGACGTCCTGACGGAACCAGCGCAACCCCAGCACTGCCTGGCGAAAGCAGGTCAACGCCCTGCTGTTCTTGCGGGTACCACGCTGACGGCGTTCAGCGTGGAGAAGTCGGCTGATGTACTGGGCGAGTTCACGCGGCACGTCGAGCATGGCACGATAGGCAATCACGGGGAGCCCCTGTCCTTGGACTTGATCTTCGCAAATCCAGTCCTATCAGGAGCTCCCCGCCCACACCTCACCGGTACCACCAGCCAACCGGTGCATCACCCCATACCATCACCGCCCAGCCCCCCACCACCAAGCTGATCTTGCTGAGATCACCTCAGTGAGTCTGTCAACTATGGCAGTGCGACTCCATCCGGGAGTTCGGCGAGTTGGCAGCGCAGTTGGTCGGCCTGGTCGGAGCGGTGGCGGGTGTCGTAGTACGCGAGTGCCTCGGACCAGACCGCGGCCGCCTCGTGGAAGTTGCCGAGATCCCGGTGGGTGCCGCCGAGAAACCGGAGCACCTCGGCTTCTTCCGCCACGTGGCCCAGTTTCCGGTACAGGTCGCGCGCGGCCTGATAGTAAGTCAGGGCTTCCTCGGGATGACCGCTGTACGCGGCGATGTAGCCGAGACTGTCCAGGGTGTTGGCTTCCTCCTCGCGCTCGTCCCGCTCCCTGGCCAGGGTCAGCGCGCGCTGGCAATAGTCCCTGGCCAGGGAGTACCGGCCGAGTTTGGCGTTGAACCACCCGATCGAGTTGATCGTGGTCGCTTCCCGCAGATGGTCGCCACCGGCGCGTTGCAGGCGTAGTGCTTGCTCGGAGTGGATCAGCGCGCGTTCGTCGTCGCCCTTGCGTTCCCAGGCGATGGCCAGCGCCAGATGGGTGTTGGCCTGCGCGGCCAGGTCGCCCGACTGCTCGGCCATGGCCAGGCCCCGGCTCAGTTCGGCCAGCGCCGCACCGTGTTCGGCCAGCGCGGAACACGCCGCGGCCGAGTAGGCGAGCATGGTCGGGGTGGTCTCCCCCGCCCGGTCGGCCGCCGCCACGCCGGTCCGCCACACCGCGCGGTCCTCCTTCAGATGACCGCGACGGCGGTGGAAACCGTTCAGCACCCAGGCCAGTTGCCAAGCCTGGGTATCCCAGCCGCCATCGACCGCGATGTCTTGCGCGGCAAGGACTTGCGGGTGTTCGGCGTCGAACCAGCGGAACGCGGCGCGCTGGTCGGGGATCGCCGGCGGAACCACGCCGTCCGCGGGCGGCGCGAGCTCGCTGCGGCGGCGGTGCGGGTTCAGCATCGCGTCCGCCTGGTGCGCGGTGTGCAGGTAGTAGTCCACCAGCCTGCGCAGCGCGGCGGCGCGATCCTCGGCGGGCACCACCCGTTCGGCCGCGTACAGCCGCACCAGATCATGCATCCGGTAACGGCCGGGGGCGGGCTGCTGCAACAGATGCACGTCCTCCAGCGCCCGCAGCCTCACCCGCGCCTTGCCCGGCGGCAGTTCCAGCAGGCTGGCCGCCGCGTCAAGGCCGATTTCCGACGTCGGGGTCAGGCCGAGCAGTCCGAAGATGCGCCGCGCCTCGTCCGGAAGTGCTTGGTACGACCAGGAAAGCACCGTCCGCAGATCGGTGGCCAGGTCGCCGGCGTCCAGCGCGTCCAGCCGCGCGGACGCGTCACGCAACTCGTCCACCAACGGGCTCAGCGGGAAGTCCGGATGCGCGGCGGCCCGGGTGGCGACGATGCTGATCGCCAGCGGCAGACCCGCGCAGTACCGCAGCAGTTCGCGCACCGCGTCCGGCTCGGCCGCCGCCCGCTTGGCACCCAGATGCCGGGTGAGCAGATCGTGGGCCTCGTCCGGCGGCATCACCTCAAGGTTGAGCAGGCTCGCGCCGCGGACCAGCACCCCGGCCAGGTGACTGCGGCTGGTGATCAGCACCGCGCAGCCCGCCGAACCGGGCAGCAGCGGTTCCACCTGATCGGTGTCATGCGCGTTGTCCAGCACAACCAGCATTCGCTTTCCGGACAACAAACTCCGGTACAGCGCGGCCCGTCCGTCCAGGTCAGCCGGGATCGCCTCGGACGCCACGCCCAGCGCACGCAGGAAACCCAGCAACACCCGTGCAGGTAGTTCAGGAACGCCCGAACGGTCGAAACCGCGCAGGTTGACGTGCAGCTGCCCGTCCGGGAACCGGTCCGCGTTCTGGTACGCCCAGTGCAGCGCCAGCGACGTCTTGCCCACCCCGCCCGCACCGCCGATCGCGGACACCACCGCGGTCGGGCCGTCCTGCTGGGCCGGGTCGAGCACCCGGTCCAGCACCGCGAGTTGCTCAGCGCGGCCGGTGAAAACCCGGGGTGGCGCGGGCAGCTGGCGAGGCACCGGATGCGCGGTGCGGGCCACCGCGTTCGCGGCCAGCGCCGGGTCGGCGGCCAGGATCCGGCGGTGCAGCTCACGCAGCTGATTGCCCGGGTCGGTGCCGAGCTCCTCGGTCAGCCGTTCCCTGGTACACCGGTACACGTCGAGCGCGTCGGCCCGCCTGCCGGACCGGTACAGCGCGCGCATCAGCTGGCCGGCGATCCGCTCGTCGAGCGGGGACGACGAGGCCGACGCGGCCAGCTGCGGCAGCAGCTCGTTGTGCCTGCCAAGGCGCAGCAGACAGTCCACCCGATCCATTTTCACGGCCAGATACTCGTGCTGCAGTGCGCCCCGAATTTCGTTGCTCCACTGGGAATCCAGGTCCGGGAACGGGTCGCCGCGCCACAGTTCCAATGCGGACTCGAACAGCTCCGCGATCTGCTGGTCGGTCTCCCCGGACCGGGCGGCCGCGACCAAACCACGGAACCGATGAAAGTCCACCGTGGACGGATCGACTTCCAGCCGGTAGCCGCGATCGCGGTGAATCGCCACCGGCGCGGGCAGCGCGGCGCGCAACCGGGACAGGTAGCCGTAGAGGGTGTCCCGCGCGCTCTTCGGCGCCCGCTCGCCCCACACCCTGTCGACCAGCTGATCCAGGGTGAGCGAGCGGTTCACGTCGGCGAGCAGCGCGGCGAGCACCGACCGTTGCCGGGCGTGCCCCAGCGTCAGCGGACGGCCGTCAACCAGGACGGCGATCTCGCCAAGCACCCGGAATTCGATTGTCAACTGCCGCTCCGCTCTGCTCGGATGTCTGGTTTATCGGATTCGGGCGCCGGATTCAAGGTTTTCTGCAGAATCCTCCATGGGGCGACTGTGATGATCGGTCCGCTTTGCCTGACACGTACGCAAGAAAGAAGAGTGGGGGCGTCCCGCGATGTCCGAGTCCATGCGTCCAATCTGCGAGCTCCCCGGATGCGAGGAGCCGGCCGCCGACCCGGCCCAGGGTGGCGCGCAACCGAAATTCTGCTCGGCCGAGCATCGGCACATCGCGCGGCGGCTCCGGCAGAAGCAGCGCGCCACCCAGCAGGCGCCGCGCGAGACACCGAAAGCCGCACCCGAACCCGTCAAGCCCGAGGTCGCGGAGTTGCCCGAGATCGGCGACGAGTTCGTGGTCGGCGTGAACGACGATCCCGGTACCTATCGCGGACTTCCGGACGTGGAACGGATCGAGGCGATCCTGACGCCGGTCGAGGTCGCCGACATCCCCGAGCCGGAGCCGTTCCCCCGGCCGAGGGGACGGCACCAGGTGCCGGACGACGAGGTCCTGCCGGACGCCACCGTGCTGTCCCGGCGCCGGGTGAGCAAGAAGAAGACCGGGGTGATCGCGGGCAGCATCCTCGCGCTGGTCGCCGGCGCGGCGATCGTGGACGTCACCTCGCAGCGCATGCCCGCGCCGAACCTGGCGAACCCGCTGATGGTGCCGCCCGCCACGCCGGCGAATCCGGCCGCCTGGGTCAGTGAGGCGCAGGTCACGCTGGCCTCGGTGAATCAGCAGTTGCAGCAGCTGGCCGAGACCCAGCGTGTCTGGGATGCGTTGCCGGAACACAAAAAGGCCGCGCTCGGACCGGATGTGCCGAGGCAGCTGGCGGCCCACAAGGCGTCACTGGAGTACGAGCAGGCACTGCTGGAAACCGGGATGTCGGCGTGGCGCAACCTGCAGCAGGCGCAAACCACGGTCGGCGACCTCGAACAACAGCTGGCCGACGTGGAGAAGGTGCTGGCGACGTCCAAACCGGACGATCAGAACCCGCTGGTCGTGCAGTTGCACGGGCAACGTGAACAGCTCCGCCAGCAACTGGACGCCGCGCGGGCGTCGATGAACAGCTTCAAGAGCCGGGTCGACGAGGCATCCAAGACCCCGCTGCCTGCCGACCAGAGCAAGGACGTCGAGCAGGTCCGCAAGGCCCTGGAGAAGGAAGCCGCGCCGCCGAACAAGGACGACCAGGAAAACCGGCGGCCGAACCAGCCGGACCTGCGCACCGACGCGCGGCGCAACGGCGGCGTGCTGGCGATGCTCGGGCTGGGCCACGAGGAGCGCGGCGAGAGCGGCGTCAAGCAGGTCAGCAATTCGACACCGAAGGATCCGGAGATCCAGAAGGCCGAAGAGCAGGCCCGACAGGCGAAAGAGGAGATGCGCAAGGAGAACGAGCGCGCGGTCGCCGAGCAGCGCAGGATCAAGGCAGAGCAGACGCCGGACCTGTCGGAGCAGCTGTCGAACCTGGCGGACCGGCCGGTGTCGCAGCCGGCCCGCAAGCGGACGTCGCCACCCGGACCGCAGGAGTCGTACCAGCCGAAGTCGTACGTCCCGGATTACGAACCGGCGCCGACGCCGAAGTCGTCGAATCCCGGTGACGGCCTGATCATCAGCTCGAACGCACCAACGGTTACCGCCGATCAGGTGCAGTTGAACACCAAGCAGGTCTACCCGGAGCCGACCGGGAAGCCCGGCAAGGTCGAGGGTTCGCAGCCGAAGGGCACACTGCACACGGAGACGGCCACCGCGACCGCGTCGAAACCGCAATCCAAAAAGCAGCTGATGGAGGGCTCGGTGACCGCGACGGCGTCGAAACCGCAATCCAAGAAACAACTGGTGGAGGACTCGGTGACCGCGACGGCGTCCAAGCCGTCGGGCAAGAAGGCCAAGTCCAAGTAGGCCGTCAGCTCAGGGTTGCGAGGAAGGCTCGCCAGGTTTCGGCGGTCACCGTCAGGTGGCCGCCGTTCTGGTTTTTGCTGTCGCGGACACCGGCCATGCGAGGGTGGAGGGCGACTTCGACACACGGGGTGTCCCTTCCTGGTGCAACCGTCGGCGTAGAAGCCTTGGTACGGAAGGAAAAGCCAACCTCTGTCTCATGGTTTTTCCCTTTTCCTCGTTGTCGATTTGCCTGGCCTGGATCAGCAACCGCAACCGCGCGTTCGAGGACTGCCGCCGCGCTTCCCACCGGGCCAGCACCCTCGCGCGCGCCGCCCGTTTACGGCTGGACACCACCGGATGACGGATCGCGGTGCCGAGGGCGCGAAGTGCCGCGAGCCGCCCGCCCGGCCTCGTCAGCGGCCGGAACTTGGCTTGTGCGGCCAGAATCCGGCCGATCAGCTCCGGCATCCGGGACAGCCGCCGGTCCAGCACGTAGCGATGACCCCGATGGGTCACCACGATCACCGAGTGGAGAATGTTCTGCCGGATACCGAGTTCGCGCAGTTCTCCGGACCGCAGCAGGCGAACCGGCTCCGGCGGAGCCCGGCCGGGGAAGCCGACCGTGACCGGGTCCAGCTCGGGCCACGGCCGCCGCCGGTCGAGCTGGCGGATCGTCCGCTCCAGGTCCGGCACCCGGTCGTACCGGTCGTGCAGCGCGAACGTTCCGTCCTGCCCGGCTTTGCCGTCCTTGGTGGTCAGCCGGTATTTGGTGAGCGAGCGATAGTGGCGCACCTGCGAAAGGTGCAGCACGGCGAGTGGGGCGAGCACCATGCCGGACACCGCGACCCAGATCGCTTCCCTCGGCCCGAGCACGGTGCCGAGCAGGCTGCCGACCACGAGCGCGCCGGTCAGGCTGCCGACCCGGATGATCGCGTTCAGAACCGTTCGATCAGCGCGTCCGCGAACAGCCTGATGGTGACCCCGCCGAGGGCGGACGCACCGAGGATGACGCCGATGGTCAGCTTGGACGCGTCGAGTTCGTTGATCAGGAACAACGTCCGGTTCGTCAGCAGCCCGGCGAAGAACGTGCTGAACAACGCGCTCGACGAGGTCGTCGCCCACAGCAACGGATGCCGCGCGATCCACCGGAAGACATCGACGATGCTGCCCAGGAACGCCTTGCCGAGCGACCCGGTCGCCGCCCGGCGGTGCGGCGGTTCGGCGGAGCCGAGCAGGCTCAGCGTGACGATGTCGACCACGTAGCTCAGCACGTCCACGAGCAGCGCGAACGACGCGCCGATGAGACCGGCCAGCGCTCCCCCGATCAGCGGGCCGATTTCCTGCAGGAACGCCGCAGGGCCGGGCCGATCGGGTTCGCGGCGGAGTCCGGAATTCTCCCTCCGACGGCTCGGGACCGCGGTGCAGGGCCCGGCGAACCCCACGCAACCACCTGGTGACGTCCTCGGTCAGCACGGCGTCCAGCCAGGCCGGCCCGGTGCCCCGGTGGTCGTCCCTGATCGGCGCGTCGTCCGGCTCATAGGTGACCGGCGCCCGCTCGCCGACCGTCGCCGGTTTCTCGGTGACACGGCGCTGCCGCACAACGTCGGACACCACCCGCGGCCGCCGGCCGAACGTCACCTCGGCGGCGGGCTTGTCGCGCAACGCCTCCGGCACCTGGGCCTCGGCTACCAGTTGCCGGAACCGGCGCCGGACGATCTCCGGATACTCCGCCTTGAGCAGGTCCAGGGTTTCCCTGTTCCCCGGCCATATCCGGCCACCGAAGGCGACCGTGCTGGGCAGCGTGTTCATCGCGGTGCCACCGCGCACCTCGTCGAACACCACCACCGGACCGTCTTCCCGGCGCCGGCCATGCTCCAGCAACCACTCGGCCAGATCAGCCTCGACCAAGGCACGCAGCCTGGCGGCCACCGAAACCAGGTTCAGGTCATACCACGGCCGGGCACCATGCCCACCGGTTCCGGTCAAGGTGACCGTGACATCGGGCGCTAGAGCAGCCAAGGACCGCCACGTCCAGCCGGGCGTTTCGGGCAGCGATCGACGAACGAGGTTTCCATTTTCACTCCACCTTCCGTGCGCGGGAGCCGGCTCGCGCCCGGGGTGGGAAACCGACCCCCTTTCTGGGTTCCGGTGACCTTTTTGGACACGGTGGTCGGTTCTTCTTGTGCGGCGGCCACCGCGCGGGCCTCGATGAACCGGGCCAGCAGCGCGGGCCGGGGGTCGTCGATCGCGATGCCGTCGCGCCTGCGCAGCCAGACCTTGAGCTGCGCGTCGATCAGCTGATCGAGGAAATCGGGTGGCAGCAAGCCTTCCCGGACCAGTCCGGTGATCTCCGCGAGGGTCTCGGCGAACATGCCGAGCCGCCAGCCGTGCCCGTCCCGCCACAGGTGCAGCACCACCCGGGCCGCCGCCTCGCCGAGCTGTTCCCGCGCCGCCGTCCTGGACAGCTGGACCAGCTGGGTGCCCTTGCCGGACAACACCGTGTCCTCTATGGACGACTCGCGGACGAACGCGTCGAACGCGGCACGGTCGGCGGAGGTGAGGTCCGGGAGCGACACGCTCGCGTCCCGGCCAGGCAACCCGCCGAGACCACCGGCGATCACGGCGGCCAGCGCGCCCTGCGCCGAGTCGGCGGCCAGCAGCGCCAGTGCGGCCAGCACCGAGACGACCAGCACCACCGGCCGGCGATGTGCCCTCAGCCACGGCCATACCGGGGTATTGGGCAGCGCGGTGATCGCCAGCACGCCGAAGATCACCGCGAGCGAGGTGAGCGGGCCGCCGGGCAGCTCGATGTGCAGGCCTTCGAGCATCAGCTTCGCGCCGATGAACCCGAGGATCGCGGCCAGCCCGTACTTCAGGTACTCCAGCCGTTCCAGCAGGCCGAGAATCAGGAAGTACAGCTGCCGCAGGCCGAGTAGCGCGAACATGTTGGACGCGAACACCAGCAGCGGCTGCTGGGTGATGCCGAAGATCGCCGGGATCGAGTCCAGTGCGAACAGTAGATCGGTGGCGCCGAGCGCGGAGACCACGAACAACATCGGGGTCGCGGCGAGTTTGCCGCCGACCCTGGCGAACAGCTTGCCGTCGCCGTATTCCGTCGTTCTCGGCAGCACCTTGCCGAGCAGCGCGGCGAGCCTGCCGTCCTTCGGGGCCTCGTCGCCGCCGCCGCGCACCTGTGTGTAGGCCTTCCACAGCAGCAGCGCGCCGAACGCGAAGAACGCGAAGCTGAACTTGGCGATCACCACCGCGCCGAGCAGGATGAACACCCCGCGGAACACCGCGGCCAGCGCGATCCCGATGGTCAACGCCTTGGCCTGCAACCGGTCCGGCACCCGGTGCCTGGCGATCAGCAGGGCGAACACGAACAGGTTGTCCACCGAGAGGGTGTATTCGGTGAGATACCCGGCGAGGAACTCACCGGCGCTGGTCGGGCCCGCGAACAGCCACGCCCCGGCGCCGAACGCCAGCGCGGCCGCCACGAACATGGCCAGCTGTTTTGCCGCGCGGCCGGGGCTCGGTGGCCCCTTGTTGCCCAGCCCGCCGATCATGCCGTTGTCCCGCTTGACTTGCGCCCGCCGCAGCAGCGTGGCCAGCACCGCGACGAAACCGATGAACCCGGCCGAGATGATGGTGACCAGCTGCGCGACCCCGGTCCAGCCGGCCAGGAACAGCACCGAATGCGCGAGCACCGCGCCGCCGAGCAGGCTCAGCGCGCCCGAGATCGCGAGCGCCGCGCCCGGTGGCGGCGCCCGCGCCCGGATCCTGGCAGCCAGTCCCCGCTGCATCGTACCGTCCTTAGTGGACGGAGATTGGGTGGACAGCTCGTCCGGGCTGGCCTTGGCCAGCAGGCCGATCAACCGCAGGTTGTCCAGGGACACCACGAGGATCAGCGCCGCCCAGCCGATCGGCCCGGTCAGCCAGACCGCGCCGGTGCCCACGAAGCCCACGATCGCCTGGACCAGCATCTTCCGCGAGTTCATCGCGCCGAACGCGGTCGCCCGCCGCGACGCCGGGAACCGGCCCCCGCGCAGGTAATGCTCCTGGTTCTTGCGAAACGCGGCGTCCGTGACCGCCCGGTCGGCGAGGAACGCGGCGGCGACCACCAGTGCGAACGTCGAGCCGACCTCGCCGGTCCAGGCGTGCACCCCGATCCCGGCCAGCAAGGCCGGGCCGCCGAGCACCGCACCGAGCATCAAGGCCGCCGCGCCGCCCGCCATGGCCAGCACCGCCCGCCGGAGGAAGACCACCGCCCGCCGGCCGAGGAAAGTCCGTTCCTGCGCGGCGGATTCCGTGGTGCGCGCCCGGATCCGGTCCGCTCGCAGCCCGAGCGCCAGCACCACCAGCCCGCCGCCGAAGATGCTTACGGTGTACAGCTTGTTCAGCCCTTCGGCGCCGGTTTCCGGCATCAGGTGCCGCCACACCACGTCGAACATGGTGATCTGCGCGCCGATCCTGGCCAGCACCCCGGCGATCAGCCGGGTCACCCGGTACTGCCGGGCCGGGCCGAGGTCGTCGTTGCCGGTGGTGGCGGCTGGTTCATCCGCGTCGGACGTCCGCACCGACGGCATGGTCAGGAACACCAGCGCCGCGACGCCGGCCACCACCGCCGCGGACGCGTGCCCGACGAGCGCCTGCACCGAGGGCACGGTGACCGCGATGCCCGCCTGCTGGATCATCAGCGCGACCGGGATGACCAGCGCGATCGCGGTCCACACCAGCGCGTCCATGGTTTCCGCGAACCGGGATCCGCGCGCGGCGTGCTGGGTCAGCCTGGCCACCGTGTCGGTCAGCGGGCTGTAGCCACCCGCGCCGAAACCGACCAGGAAAGCCGAGACCAGCAGCGGCACCAGGCCGTGCGCGACGGTGTACAGCTCGTAGCCCGCGGCCAGCGTGGCCATCCCGGCCAGGGCGAGCGCCCGCCAGGAATATCGCTGCCACAACGGAGTCAGCATCCGCACCCCGACGAACGCGCCGAAGAACGCGGTGCTGCCGAGCAGCCCGGCGGCGACCACGCCGTGGGTCGCCAGTTCGAGCACGGTCATCGCGTACGCACCGGCCAGGCTAAGGCCCGGCGCGAGATGTTTGGCGACGCCGAACCACACGCGGTGCGAGCGGGAGTCCCCGTCCCGCCACGGGGTTTGCCGCCGGACGCCATGCGCCCGGCGCACCGCACCAGCCAGTCCTCTGGCAAACACGGCCACGAACAGCACCGTGTTCAGCCAGCCGATGATCCGCAGCAGCAACGGCGGCCCGGTGGTGTCCCGGCCGCCGGTTCCCGGCCGCGCGGCCGGTGGGTTCTGGGTGGCCGGTTTCCCGGTGGTCTGCACGCCCGGTTCGTCGTTGATCCGCTGCCTTGAGCCGGTGTCGACGTGCGGCTCGGGCCCGCCCTTGCCGCCGGGAACCCGCATCGGCGCGCCAATGGGCAGCCGCGTTGGCCGCCATTCGTTGGCGCGCAACCATTTCCCCAGCGGGATCGGTTTTCCGCGCAGCCGGAAGTCTTTGGATGCCTGCCAGTAGGTGTAGCCGGGGGCGATCCGCACGGTGCCCCGCCAGCCGTGCGGGATCCGCAGCCAGGTGCCTGCGCGGAGCTTCCCGTCGTCGTCGAACGCCCGGGGGTTCGCGGCGATCAGCGCGCGGCGGCTCGTGCCCGGCAGCGATCGGGCGATGCTCCGTGCCGACTCGCCCCGCTGCCCGTGCATCTTCGTCCAGACGTCCACAGTGGACTTTTTGGCCGCCGGGAACCTGGTCGCCGGGACCTCGGCCTTCGCCTGGCCCGCGAACACGCCGAGCAGCGCCGCGACCGCCAGGGTCACCGCCGCGACCACCGCCCAGCGCGCGGTGCCCGTCCGCGCCGACCAGCGGTGCCAAGCACCGACCGCGGCGAAGCCACCGAGCCCGAGCCCGATCGTCCCCGGGGAGAAGCCGAGCCACCACCCGATCGCGCCGGCCGCACCGGCCAGCACGGCAAGACCGATCGGGGTCGCGAGCGACGCGAGCACCGCCCGGCCCAACTCGACCAGCCCCGGTTCGGCCTGCCAGCGCGGCGCAGGCGCCGGACCGAGGTGCTCGCGCGCGAGTTCGCGCAGCTGCCTAGCGTGGGTCCTGCCGAGCACCTGCCACGGCGAGCCGCGCGGCGCCACCCCGAACACCTTGCGCAGCCGGTGCAGGGTGGCGAACTGGTGGCGGTCGCCCGCGAGCGCGCGGCGTCCGGCCAGGGTGAGCCCGGTCAGTTCCCGGTCCGCGACCAGCGATTCCGGCCGGGACCGGGGCGCGGCGTTCGACGCTTCGCGCAGCCACCGCACGGCCTGCCGCCCGGCCGGGCGGTACCGCTGCGGCCAGCCGTTCACCGCCGTGCGCAGCTCACGCTCCCGCGCGCGCAACTCGTCGATCCAGGGGGCGATCACGTCCGGCCCGGCCGGTTTCGCGGTCGCCTTCCAGGTGGCCACGCGCCGGTGCGCAAGGACCCGGCGCACGATCAGCGCGCGGATCCCGGCCGTGGCAAGCAGAACGGGCACCAGCAAACCGGTGGCCGCCGGCGCGCCGGCGGTCGCGGCGACCGAGGCGGCCGCCGGTCCGGCCAGCAACGCGAGCGTGATCACCGCGGCCAGCCCGACCAGCGCGACCCGGCCGAGGATCCGGGCGACCGTCCGCAGGACCGGCCGCCGCACCGGTTCGGGGACCACCTTGACCCGGACACCAACGGCGCCACCGTAACGATGGTCCTTCGGGTCACGCTGGTCGGCCTGCGGTGGGCCGCGGTTGTATCCGTCCTCTGGCACGGAGTTGGCCGCGCCGTCGCCATGCCCGCCGGGCTGCGCGGGCGGCGTGGCGGCGTCCACCGAGCTGCCCGGGATCGCCGGGCCATGCTCCGGCGACTGCGGAGACTTCCGGTACGTGTGGCTGGATTCGTAGAGGGTGATCCCGATCGCTTTCCTGACGTCGCTCGCGAACGCGATTGCCGTGCGGCGCAACACATCCTCGTTCCAGAACCTGGATCGCAGGTCGCGATGAACCGCGCCCGCGTCGTACTCCTCGGCCATCCGGCGGAGTTCGGCGTCCGGGGCGGCGCGCAGGTCGTCGAGGGCGCGCCGGGTCAGCCTGCGGTAGCCGGGGACCCGTTGCCCGCCAACGCCTCGTTCGATCAGCACGGCGAAGGTGTGCCGCTGGCGGCGCGCCAGGCCGAGCAACGGCGCGATCACCGCCTCGGCGATCTCGTGGGCGAAACCCTCCGGACTGGTCGCGTAGACATGCAGAGCCCAGCGGCCCTGCCGCCACGCGGCGTACGCGACCCGGCCGGTGTGCGGCTCCACGATCCCCTCGGCCAGATGATGCAGCACCAGCCTCGGCGGGCCGCGGGAACCCACCGTGCCGTACCGCAGCAACAGCGCCTTCGTCCTCGAGCCCGTGCGGCCGCCTTCGACCTGCTCGGCGATCGCCGCCAACGTCCGTTCCGCCAAGGCGTCGAACAACGCGTGCCCGGTCGGCTCCGCCGGTTCGCGCAGCGTCGCGGCCAGCTGGCGACGCTCGGCCCGGCTCAGCCGGGGACCGGTCGGCGTGCCACGAGCCTGCCGGGCGCCGATCGGTTTGGCCAGGCCATATTCCTCCGGGAGAGTCGGCCGCGCCGACCGCCTCCCGCGCAGCCAGGCGATCGGCCGCGGGCTCAGCCAGACGACCATCGCCGTCAGCGACCCGGCCACCGCGAGCGCGGGCGCGAGGCCGCTGTTCAACAGTCCGAACGCGACCAGTCCGATCACCACCAGGGCGTTGGCCACCGGGCCCTTGCGGGCGGCGGGGCGACCAAGCCCTAGCTCGGCGGTGAATCCCAGCCACATAACGATGGCCGCGCCGACGGTCAGCGGCAACGCGGCGGCGAACGTCGCCCAACTCCCCGTCAGCACCGCGCCGGCGGTCAGCGCCAGGTTCGCGCCGGTCAGCGGCCAGTAGCCGAGGTGCTGCAGGCGCCGGTTCCGGATCGTGCCGCTCACGTTGTGCCCGGCCAGCCCGGCGATCGCCGAGCCGACCGCGACGAACCCGAGAATCGCTGACGCGATCGCGTACAACGCGTTCATCAGCTGAGCCAGTCCGCTGGTGAGGCCGATCAACTGGTACTGGGCGTAGAAATTGACCAACCAGCTCAGCGCGAGCACGGCGTGCGACGCCTTGCCCGGCAGGCCGGAATGCGGGTTAAGCGCGGTGAACCCGGTAGCCTGCACGCCGGTCAGCCGGTTCACCATGTCGGTCCACACCGAATAGGCGTCCAGCAGTTTCTCCTGCATCAGCTCCTGCGGATGCCGCGCGGGCAGCGGCACCGACCGATAGGCGTGCACATCGGTGATCAACTGACGGAACAAGTCGTCGTAGACCTGCAGCATGACCGCGACGACCAGGTCTTCCAGCCGGGCGTCCCGCCGGTTGCCGGTCACCCGGGGCAGCAACGCCGCCACGTCCAGATCGCCGTCGCGCTCGATCTCGCCGGCCAACTCGGCGAACGGCCGCCCGCTGGTTTCCTCGATCCTGGCGACGATCTCCGCGTAACCCCGGCCCCGGCCCGGAGTGATCTCGCGCGCCAACTGACGGCGAACCCGCCGGTACTCGCGGTAGAGCCCGCGCGGGTCGACCCGGCCGCGTTCCATCATCGCCTCGCCATTGACCCGCACGTCCTGGGTGTGCGCGAGCCGGGCGCCGGTCAGCATGCCCTTGATCAGGTACGCCCACGCGTTCAGCACGATCAGCGTGGTCGCGGCCGGCTCCAGCTGGAACGCCATGTGCGCGAGGATCGCCGCACCGGTCCAGAACGCCAGCCAGCCGAGCCGGGTCCGTTCGGTGAACCACGTGCGCAAGCCCCGGATTCCCCGCTCGGCCGCCAGCTGGCTGCGTTCGACGACCGCGACCATGCGCTGAATGCGGTCGACGAGCCCCTTGGCTTCGACCGGGCTCCGCCTGCCCCAGCTCGTCTGTCCAAACAAGACGGTCGCATAGCCGGTGGCGACCAGTTCCTCGGTGGTGACCCGGACGCCGAGCCGGTCCCCGGTGGCGGCCGGACGGAGACGATTGCGCACCGGGCGGGAGTCGCGCCGGTGCCGGAACTCGTCGGCCAGCGCGCGAGCGCCGGATTTCACCGCGTGCCAACGCAACGGCCACGGGTTGGCGGTGCTCGGGCCGGCCGGGTCGACCGCGTTGTGCCAGCCGAGCAGGTCGCGCACCTGGGCGTTGTCCCGCCAGTTTCCGGCGCCCCGCGCGTGCTCCGGGTGCGCGACGTGCCCGAGATCGAGCTGCCGGTGATACCAGCGCCAGACCTCGTCCCGCCGGGCGGCGGGCAGTTCGGCGACGACCTCGGCCCAAGAGCCGCGCGGATCGCCCACCGGAACGGACAGTTCGTCCAGCGCCCACTGCCTGCCCCGGCCCTTCGCGTTGCCCGGCAAGCCCGTCCGCTCGCCGGGTCGCCGCAGGTCGTCCAGCAGGCGGATCGCGTTGCCGTGCATCAGACCGGCGAGAATCCGCTCGCCCGGCGCGGGCACCACGGTGCCGTCCGCGAGCACCTCGCCCTCGGTGAGCCGTTCGATGTCCCGGAAAACCCGCTCCATCTCGTGGTAGTGGCGCAGATACTGCGGCCTGCTCTCCGGTTTCACCGAGTCGGTGCCGAGCAGGAACCGCTCGGGGTGCTTGGCGACCAGCCGGACGAAGTGCGCGCGCAGTGCCGGGGTGGCGTTGATGTGCTGGGCGACGTCGTTCCAGGACACGTCGAACTGGATGTGGGTGAGCTCTGGGCGGGCCAGGATCCAGTCGATCAGGTCGAGGTGTTCGTGCGAGAGCGTGCTCCACTTGCCAAGGCCCATGTGCGCGTAGATCACGTTGACCTGCTTGCCCGGCCGCCGGAACTCGGGACGCGACAGCAACGCCAGCACGGGCAGCAGGTTGCGTTCGTCCGGCGGGCCCTTGCGGAAATGCCCGGTCGGCCACAGCCGGGCTTTGCCCGCGTCGTTGTGCAGGATCAGGATCTGCCCGGTTTCGGCGAGCGCCTCCAGCAGTTCGACGAAGTCGTTATTGTACAGGAAATCCCGATCGAACAGGTCCGGTGCGCGTTCGGGAAGGCTGGCGGCGGCACGCGGATGGTTCACCGCCAGCAGGGTGCGCACGGCAGGCAGATGGTCGTTGAGCACGAAATGGCCGCGCCAGCCGATGCCGTTCACGTTCTGTCCGGTGAGGACAGTCCGAAGTGGCCTAGGTAGGGACGCGGGGTCGGTCTTGCCCGCGTCGATGTCCCCGCGGATCAACGCTGCCGCAGCCAGCAGCAGACCCAGATACTCGCGATAGGCCGGATTCACCGCTCGGGCGGCCATCCGGCCGAGCAGGCGGGTGACCGCTTCCTTCTCCAGAGTGGTCTCGGCGAGCAGGAGCGCGACACCCGGGTGGGCGATGAGCATCGCCTGCACATAGCCACCGGCGCCGGGAATATCCATCCGGTGCCCGGAAATCCCCGGCTGCACCATCCACCGCTCGTCGGCGTCGAGTCGTTCGCGCGCGTCGAACAACCGGACGTCGGAGAAGTTGCCGCGCATGCCGAGCACCCGGTCGCCGAACACGATTCCGCGCCGGGACGGTTCGGGCTGCATGTAGTAGAACGTCCCGCCGCCCGCGGCCAGACTGCGGCCGGACTGCGGGATCGACGAGAACCACACCATGCCGTACCAGCTCTGGCCCGGCTTGCGGCGGTCGCGCTGCCAGCGCACCACGCGCGCGATCGAGGTGCCGCGCGCGTGCGAGTAGTCGCTCGGGTGGTGGTGCACGTCGACCACGTCGTCGAATTCCCGCAGTGGAGCGAGGAACGCGCTGATCGCGTCCTCGGAGACGTCGAGTTTCGCAAGCCGCGCCCCGAGTTTCCGGAGATCACGCGAGTCGAGCGCGCCGAACTCCGGCCGTGCTGCCGGCAACCGGCCACCCAGCCAGGACAATCGGCTGAGCACGGGCCGCAGCACGCCGTCGACCAGCGGCTTGTACAGGTCGGCGTCGCGAGTGAACTCGAACCGTCCGGTGATCCGGCTGACGGTGTTCACCGGCAACGCGGTGACCGCGGCGAGTTTCTGGTTCGGCACACCCAGCTTGGACGCGGCCAGCAGCGGAGCGCGCAACGCGTCGACGTATTCGGTACGCCGCTGCCGGTAGGTGGCCTCGGCCAGGTCGACCTGCTCGGTCGCGGCCAGCAGTGCGGCGCGCAGCCGCCGGGTTTCCGCCTTGAGCCTGCGGGCCAACTCGGCGTCGTTCCCGGCCGCGGGCAGCTGAGCAAGCCCGGTGGACAGGTTCCCGGCGACCTCGCCGGTGGACAGGTCGAGCAGCTTCGCGGTCTTCGCCACGCCAAGCCGAGGTGCGGCGTGCGGCACCAGCGCGCGGCGCCGGTGGTAAGCGACGTCCGCTTCGGTGGCCGCGTGCTTGGCGTCGAGCAGCGCGGTGGTCGCCTCGTCCAGCGGGCCGGCCGCCGCGCGGGCCGCGTCGGCGACGGCGCGCAGCCTGCCGCGCCCGTGCGGGCGGCGGTCCAGCCAGCCCGGATGCACCGGCTTCGGCCCGGCCACCGGGCCCTCGGGTTCCGGCAGTTCGACGCCCGGCAAGGCGATGCGGGCCTGGGCAAGTTCCTCGCCTGCCTCGCGGAGCTTCTCGTCCAGATAGGCCGCGTGCTCGCGGACCAGTCGCTCGACCTGGTCGCGGGTCAGGTACTTGATCCTCGGCGCGAGCTCGGGAATCAGCAGGAACGGCTCGTTTCCGGTGCGCCAGATGGTTTTCACCTCGGCGGGCGGCAGCCCGGTGATGGCCGCGACCAGCGAGATCGCCTTCTTCTGGGACAGGCCGTAGCCGAGTTCCGGTGATCCGTGCATCAGCTGATCGACAAGCGCGCGCACCCAGCGGCGCTTCTGTGCGACCCGGTCGCGCCAGTACGTGTTGGCCGCGTGCGCGTCGAGCAGCCTGGTGTGCGCGGCCGTGCGGACCGGACGGCGGAAATGGCGACGCAACAGGAAACCGGCCGCGAGCGCGGTGACCAGTCCACTGAGGACCAGCCACGGCCACGGCGGGGCGCGGGCGGTCGGCGCGAGTGGCGGGACCGCGGTCCGGGAGGGACTCGGGGTCGGTACCGGGATGTTGTAGGTGTGCCGAGGGCCTGGCTGCTGGTCGGGGGTGACGACCTGGCGCTTGATCCGGATGGTGTGAATGACCAACCGGTCGCCCGGGCGCAGGTTGTGCTGGGTGATGCCCGGGTTCGCGGCCAGAATCTGCTTGCGGGACAAGCCGAATCGGTCGGCGACGTCGCCGAGCGACTCGCCGGTCCGGACCCTCCAGCGGCCGTGCCGCTGCCGCGCCGGGATACGGAATCGTTCGTCCGGGTTGATCCGGTCACGGGACGCCACGGTCGGGAACCGCTTCGGGTTCGCCCCGGCCAGCTGGTTGACGCCGATGCCGAGCCCCCGGGCCAGGCGGGTCAGCATGTCACCGGGATGCACCTTGAGGTAGCGCGGCCGGACCTCGGTGACGATCAGGCGAACGTGATCCCGCTGCGCCGGGGTCTGAGTCACCGGCGGCTGTTGGCGGCGCGGCACGGGCTGGTCGTGGCGACCGGGGAAATTGGCCAGCACGATGCCGATGGTCACGGCCGCGGCGATAGCGATCCCGACACGTTCGGCGACCACATCCAGCTTGCCCCGACCAGGTCCGCGTCTGACCGCTGTGGACGGTCCGGTGGCGCGGCGCTGGACGATCCGGTACACCCGCAGCAACGCTCCGAACGCGGCCGAGCCCGCCGCGGCGATCAGCACGGAGATGCCCAGCAGGGCTTTGGTCAGCCTGGTGAAGACCGGCGGTGCGCGCGAGCGGATCGGTTGCCACAGGCGTTTCACCGGGTCGCGCAGGGTGAGAACGGCGAGCCCGGCACCGACCACCGCGGTCACGACCCAGAACCCGGCCTCGATCAGGCCACCCGGCTTGGCTAGCAACACGATCGGGGCGATCGCCATCGGCCCAGTGGTGAACCGGGCGTGCACTTGGTCCAGCAGCGACGTCTTTCTGTCTATTCTGGACTCGATGGCCCGGATCCGGTTGGGGCCGAGGAAGTCCTTCGCACGCCGGGGCAGGCGCAGGATCAGCAACCGGGCCAGTACGTCGGGGCCGACCACCAACGTGGTGTCCGTCTTGCCAGCCGCCAGCGGCCCGACCACGCCGTCCCCGGCGAGGACCGCGCTGCCCGAGGCGCCCGGCGCGCTCGCGGTGGCGATCCGCACGTGGGAAGCGAAGTCGAACCAGACCGGCCCGGCCGCGACCACGGGCTGGTGCTGCGGGTAGCCGCCCCACCACACTTCCTGCCCGGCGGTGACGTCACCGGCAACCCGCAGCGCCGCGAATCCCTTGATGTCAGGGACTTCCAGGATCGCGATGTCGGCCAGTGGCGTGCTGTTCCTCCAGCCCCGGTGGAAGACCGGGTCAAAGTCGCTGCCGTACAACTCGGGCCAGGTGGCCTGGTGGACGCGGGTCACCGGAAGGCCGTTCACCTGGATCTCGTCCGGACGGCGACCGCTGATCACGTGCTCGGCGGTCAGCACCAGGCCGTCGCCGAGGACAAAGCCGGAACCGAACATGTTGCTCGTGTTCACCGCGACGGTGCGGTTTCCCATTTCCCGCAACAAGTTCGGGTCGATCGCGGAGTCCGCGCGGCGGACCCCGGTGAGAATTTCCTGCCCCGGCCGGGCCGGGGAGGTGATCAGCTCCCAGCCGGTGCCGAAGCCGGCGGGTAGTACGCCGTCCGGAACCCGGTAGTGCCGGGACTCCAGCGGGGCAAGCGGGGTGCCGACCGGGCTGGTCGCGCTGGTTTCGGTGACCGGCTCGCCGACCGAGGCGATCATCGCGCTGATCGCCAGCGTGATCAACGGGTCTTTCGGGTCGAGGCCGAGGATCCAGGCGACCGCGGCCACCAGCGCGCGATTGTTCCAGTTCTCGCCAGGCATGACGATCGAGGCCGGTGGGCCGCGTTCGGAGATCACGTGCCGCCTGGTGTCGTCGGCCCGCACCGGGCGGGTGCTCACCGCGGCCGGGCCCGCCGACGGCGGTTGCCGGGGCCGGTCCGGGCCGACGGCGCCGCCGCCCGAACCGGGCGATCCGGGTGCGCCCGGCCACTGGGCGGGCCTGGCGATCGGGACCACGTCGTCACCGAGGTAGAAGACGATGCTGGACCAGTCCCGTTCGCCGCGGCGGATGGAAAGGCCGAGGTAGTACATCTCGCGCTCGGTGGTGAACCAGCGGGCCTGCCCGTTGCGGTCCGGTACCGAGCCGCGCTGGTAGGCGCCGAGCAGCTTCTCCTCAGGAGTGTCCCCGGCCATGCCGTCCAGCCGGACGTGCAGGGTCGCGGTCTCGTCCGCGAGTACCCGGCGAACCTTGCTGATGGCCTCCTGCCACGTCTCGATGTCCAGGAAATGCTCGAAGCCGTGGTCCTCGGCGAACTTCCGCAGCCCGGCCTTCCGGATGCCAAGAGCCAGGTCGCGTCCGGGCGGCGCGGCAGGCGCGTTCGCGCGGGCCCGCACGAACGGTGCGGCCACCTGACGTTCGTCCTCGGCGTGCGGCCGGACCGGGGTGCCGGGGCCGTGCTGGTCCCGTTCGTGCCGGAACAACTCGGCCACGTCGTCCTCGGTCAGCCGTCCCGCCCGCAGGTGCCCGGCGATCTCGGTGGCCCGTTCGTCGAAGACGTGGATGCGGTCGCCCGCGGTGAACGCCAGCACGTCGTCGAGGAACCCGGCCTCGTGGCCCTGCTGACGCAGTTCGGTCGCCACCTCGTCCCTCGGCACCCGCTGGGCGTTGTCCGGCAACGGGGTGCCCTCCGGTCCGAGGCCGAGTTGCTCCCTGGTGAGCGGCGTGCCGTCCCAGTCGCGCAGCACCTTGGCGAGCGGGCGGATCTCGGTGTCCGGGTCCAGCGGGCGCACCGCGGCCGGGCCGGGTTCGCTGGGTTTGCGGTAGATGTAGGTGACTTCGTTGCCGTGCAACGAAAGCGGTGATCCGTTGACTCTCGTCGGTTGCCCGAACCGGTGCACGTCGAGCAGCGAGCTCGTGGCCGCGAGTTCCAGCCCGGCCAGGTCTTTCGGCGGGGTGATCGTCTTGTTGCGCGGGTGGCCGGAGACGTACAGCTTGCCGCCCGGCCGGAGCACCTTCGCGACCTCGGGCGACACCGGCTCGAACTCGTACGGGTTGATCGCGTGCACCTCGTCGAACGAGTTCGCCGGGAACGGCAGCTTCGCCGCGTCGGCGCCGAGCATGCCGGGCGTGAACTCGTTCAGCGGAAGGCCCTTCGTGTGGCTCCGCTCGGGGAGATCGACGTTGGCGGCGCCCGGCATCGGGTTGCGGCCCGCGCCGAGGTTCAGCCTGCGCACTCCGCCGGGCGGCTGCCCGGTCTCGGCCGCGATCCGCAGTTCCTCGGCGGTCGGCACATACGGGTCCAGCGTGTCGGCGCGCTTCGCGAGCTGCTGATCCGGGGCCTTGCGCTCAAGGGCGTTCCGGAAACCCGATCCAAAGCCGGTCAGCCGGGCACCGTCCGATGCCCAGTCCGGCCCGTCGTCGAACCGGAAGCGCGGCTGCAGCGCCTGACTTGTCCACTGTGGACTTTCCGGAAGAATGGGCTTGTTCGGCGCGTTCGGGGCGGACTCGGCGTCCCGCAACGGCCGCCCGGCCGGGCGCATTTGGGCTTCGGTCTTCGGCGCGGCCTTGCCTACCGCCGAGGGCACCGGGCGCTCCGCGACCGTCTGCACGGCCTGAGTGACCGACGGTTTCGCCAGCGCCGAGGCGTCCACGGCCGCCGGGCTCAGCAGCAGCTTGGCCGCGACTACGGCAGGCAGCACGCGCTGGCTGAGCCGCTGGCCGAGATACTTGCCTGGGTTGTGCTTGATCATCCTCGCCTCGTTCACCGGCCAGCTCGCGACCCGCTTGCCGAGGTCGGCGAGTATGCCCCGGCGCACCTTCCAGTCATTGGACTTCGCCCTCGCGGCCGCCGCCTTCGCGTCGGCATCCGGCTCGGCCTTGGTCACCTTCGGGCCGGGTTCGCGGGCGGTGGTTCGGGCGGGCGGCGTCGTCGTCCGCACCGGGTCCGGGGTCTTCGGTGGCCGCACCGCTTTCACCGAAACCGGGCCCGGCTCGGCAAACCGGGGCGTCGTCGTCTTCATGCCGACCGGAACTCCGCGTACCGGGCCGAGCCGGGGCAGTTCGAGACCGGGCACGCGCTTGTCACCGGTGGTCGCCGCCCGGCCGAGCCCGGACCGGGCCGCCGCTCCGGCCGCCGCCGCGCTGCCGCGGATCCCGCCGAGCGCGGCCTTCACTCCGGCACCGGCCACCGGCAGGACCAGGCTGGCCGTGCCGACGTCCTCGAGGAACGTACTCAACGGACGCTGGTAATAGTCGTTGCGCAGCTTCTGGCTGTCGGTAATCCGGTTGTAGGTGTTCACCGCACCGGTGACGATCGTGCCGGTCCCCTGCTGCGTCCGGGCGTAGTGCTGCAACCCGGTCTCACCAGGCAGCCGGTCTCCGACCGGGGCCAGCAAACTGAGCGGACTCGCCTTGAGCAAGGTGCCCGCCGGATCGGCCTTCATCTTGTCCCGGTCGAACAGGTTCTTCACCGCGGCGGGCTTACCCAGCAGGTTGCTGTAGAACTGCCGGGCACCGGCCTCGCCGAGCGCGCCATTGCTGAACGGCAGGCTGGCGAACACGCCTGGCATGTCCCGCAACAGGTTGCGGGCGAACTCGGCGTTCGGCCCGTCCGGCACCTTCACCTTGTCGGTGCCGAGAGTGAACAACGATGTCAGCGCGTTGATTTTCGCGGTGGGGCCGTTCGGATCCGGCCGTTCCATGCCGAACTGCCGCACCAGGTCCCGCTTCTGGTCCTCCGGAAGGCGGCTGGCCAGCTTGAACACGTCGGCGGGACTGAACCCGACCTTCGCCACCGGGCCACCCTCGTTCTTGAACACGTTGGCCAGCGCAGTCGAGCGCTGGTACAGCTTCTCGTTGTAGTCGGGGGCGTTCGGGTTCAGCGTTTTCGGGTCGATACCGGACACCGCGGTCTTCAGGTCCTCGGTGTTCTTCGGCATGAACTTCCGCTCGAATTCGCCGACCTGATAATGCGCGGCGGTATCCGCGAGATCGTCCTTGCTGAAATTGCGCAGCAACGGCTCGGCCGCGCCCTTGTTCTTCAGGTACTGCTGATACGCGGGCAGATTCTTCGCCGAGTCCAGCGCGAGCTTGCGGTCCGGCAGCAGGCTGGACGGCAGGGCGAGCCTGGTCGTCGGCCCCTTCGCGCCGTCCCTGGTCGCGTTGTAGTCGA
Source organism: Amycolatopsis taiwanensis DSM 45107 (assembly GCF_000519205.1). Taxonomy (GTDB): domain Bacteria; phylum Actinomycetota; class Actinomycetes; order Mycobacteriales; family Pseudonocardiaceae; genus Amycolatopsis_E; species Amycolatopsis_E taiwanensis. Next base: position 22,372 of record NZ_KI912601.1, read on the forward strand.
GGTTCGCGGCCTTCGACAGCCGGCGGGTGAGGTCGGTGATCGCGCCGGCGTCCTTGCCCTTCACCTTGCTCGCCGCGGTGACCGCCTTGCCGAGCCCGTTGAGCAGATCGTTGGCGGCCTTCAGGTTCGCGGCCAGCTTGCCGTTGCCGTCCGCGTCGGCGAACGCGATGTCCTGGCGGTGCAACGGCTGCAACGCCTGATCGATCCGTCGCTGCGCGGCCAGCTCCGCCTTGCCGAGGTCGGCGAGTAGCTTCTTCTGGTCGGCCAGGATGTCGCGGCGCTGCTTGTCCAGCCTGGTCCACTCGGCCCGGTCGAGCGTGCCCGCCTTCTTGACGTCGCGCTGGTAGTCGTTGATGCGCTCGGCCAGCTTGTCGACCTTCGGGGCGTAGGTCCGGTTCAGCTTGTCCCGCTCCTGGGCACCGGAGCCGAGGTAGTTGTTCAGCGTGCTCTTCGCGGTGGCCGCGGCTTGGTCGAGATCCTTCTGGGTGGGCGCGCGCTGGGGATCGTAGCCGGGTACCAGCTGGCTCAGTACGCGACGGTCCTGGGCGGCCAGCTGATCGGCGTCCCTAATACCCGGGTCGGTCCAGTTCGCGAAGTGCGCCGCCTGGAGCAGCCCCTGCTTCGCCGCCCAGCTCTCGACATCGAGCCCCTGCTTGCGCAGCTTGTCGAGCTGGCCGTTGATCTTCCCCAGCTCCGGCTTGAGCCGGGCGAGTTCCGCCTTGCTGAACCGGCCGTCGCCCGCCGCCTTGAGCAGATCCTTGATCTCCGGCGATCGCAGGGTGTTGTCGTACTTCTTGCTGGTGTAACGGTCATCCGACTGCAGCCCGAGATATTGCAGCGACGCGATGTCCCGGTGAGAAGGAGCGACCGCGCCGGATTTCGCGTCTTCCTGCCGTTGGAAGGTCGGGTCGAGCAACTCCGCGAGATCCGCGTTGCCCCGGCTGGACTTGAACGGGTTCTTCTCCGCGGGGCAGCCACTGGTCTGGCAGGCGCCACCCCGGTTCGACCCGTCCTTGTTGCCCGCCAGCAGCAGTGTGCGGACGTCGGTGCCCGCCTGATCGCGGCGATCCTTGCCACTGCGGCCGTGGCACTCGCCCTTGCCGGAGACCTCGCAAGCCGACCCGGCGTACAGGCCGTCGGTGCGCGGGCCGCCGTTCGGATTGCGGTAGATGTGGGTAACCCGGCAGCCGTCGGCGCCCTTGCAGTTCTGGTACTGGTTCTTGCCGCGATCGTCGGTGCGGCAGGTCCCGTTCTTTCCGGTCGCCTGGCAGGTGGTCATGCCCGGCGCGCCCTTGCCGGTGGGCAGCGTGTGCTCGATGTCGCCGCCGCCGCGCACGGTTGTTTTCCGGCCGCCGCCGCGTTCGGTGCAGTCGGACTCGCAGTGCGTGGTGACCTTGCGCTTGTCGGAGACTCCGCCGACCCCGGTCTTGCCGGTGATGGTCGTACCCCGGCCGTTGTTGATCTTGTAGTCGCCGGTGGCCCGGTAGCTCAGTTGTCCGTCCGGGCCACGGCGAAGACCGCACGCCGCCGCGGTGGCGCTGGTGGTCTCGCAGGTCGCCCGGTGCTTCTTCGGGTCGGCGCCCGGGCCGGGCAACTCGCTCTTGCACTTCGGCAGGGTGCACTTCACCTTCCCGCCGTCGGCGCCTTCCAGTTCGATCCGGCGCGGGCAGGGGTTCGCGGCGCCGCCGCAGCGGGTGGTGTACGTGGTGCCGTCCTTGTCGACGACCTTGCCGTTGCAGGCAACCGTGCCGTTCGTCTTCGCACAGCTGCCGTTCGCCTGAGGCTGGGCGTGGGTGTTCTTCTTGCGCGGCTGGGTGACCGTGGTCTGCTGGATGTCGGCACCGACGTCGTCCCTCGGCTTGGGCTTCGCGCTGCCGCAGGCGCCGAGGTTTCCGGTCATCGTCGCGGCTTCCTGACAGGACGGGCTTTGCGACGGCTTCTTGGTCGTTGTCTTCTTCGGTGCCGGTGTCTTCTTCGACGCCGGGGTAGTCGAGTTGCCCCCACCGCGCGGCTCGTTGTTGAGCGTCGGCGTCGTGGGAGTCTTCTTCTTCACCGGGACCTTCGACGCGGGCGTCGCGGGTTTACCGCCGCAGGCGCCGAGGTTGCCGGTCATCGTCGCGGCTTCCTGGCAGGACGGGCCTTGCGACGGCTTCTTGGTCGCGGGCTTCGGCGTCTTGGTCACCGGCCTGGTCGAGTTGCCACCGCCACGCGGTTCGTTGTTCAGCGTCGGCGTCGTGGTCCGGGTTGGGTGCGCGACGACCTGGGTGTCGCGTTTCGCCGGCGGTTTCGAGACCGTGGCCGGCTTCGACGTCGCGGGTTTACCGCCACAGGCGCCGAGGTTGCCGGTCATCGTCGCGGCTTCCTGACAGGACGGGCCTTGCGACGCCTTCTTCGGCTTCGGCGGCGTGGTCTTCGGTTTCGGCGTCTTGGTCGTGTCGGTCTTCGTCTTGGTCGTGTCGGTCTTCGTCTTGGTCGTGTCGGTCTTCGTCTTGGTCGTGTCGGTCTTCGTCTTGGTCGAGGTGTCGTTGTTTTTCGTCTTGGCCTGCAGTGCACCTCCTCCCACGGCCATGCTCGCGTGGGGCGGGGTCGCGGCCGAAGCCGAACCGGTGCCCATACCCGAGAGCGCGAACAGCACCCACATCGCGAGAGCGCCCGCCGCGGACACGCCGAACACCAGCAGCACGCGTCGCAGCAGCGAGACAAGGGCATGGCCCTCGTCTCGGCGCGGCGCGCCGCTCGGTGCGGTGGCGGAACCCATGACAGACCTTCTCCGTGGGGTACGGCCGGTCGATCGAGTGCGATCGTCCGGCGATCAGGTGATTACCGTGGAACCACAATGGAGATTCGCCACCGCGTGCGGCGGCTTCCGGTGACGGCGCCCTCACATCACCAGCTGTCCGAGTTCCGTGCCGCGCGATCTTGGCGCTGCAGCACGCCTCTCCGAACTTCCCTCGACCCGCGCTACCACAACGGCCTGCCGAGGTTTTCCGTATTCAAGATTAGTTGCTGTGCTGGCTGGCGGTCAAGGAAATCCGGCCGCCATGGGAACTGTTCAGGCTTCCGTTTCGGTTGCGTTCATGGTCGCGAGCACCCGGTCGTAGCGGCCGCTCGACGGCAGGTCGAGCCGGGTCGCCGGACCGAATGATCCATCCCTTGTCGCGCCGTAGTTCAGCTTGGCGAGGGAAAGCAGTTGCCGGTCCAGTTCGCCGATCTTCGCGCGCTGCCCGGATTTCCAGTTCACGGACGCCCGCGCCACGCGTTCGAGATCGTTGATCCCCGCGTTGTCCGACCTGAGCATTGCGGCGAGGGCCTTCTTTCCGTCCGCGGTCGCATACACCGGGTCGAGGCCGCGCAGTTTCCGTTCGACGCCCGCAAGCGTCGCGTTCAACGGCTTCAGCCGCTTGTCGATCCGGCGCTGTGCGCGGTCGATCCCGGCCGACTCCTTGTTCAGCTTCTTCGCCTCGGCTGAGGTGATCACCCCGCCGGACTTCCTGGCCGCCGCGACCTGCTTGCGGTACGCGTCGATCCGCCGGTTCACCCGCTCGATCGCCGGGTTGACCTTGGCGATCGCGTTGTTGGTCCGCCAGTATTTGTCCAGCAGCGCGCGCTGCGCCTTGTTCGCCGCGGCCAGCTGTCGCGCGGTCGGTGCGCGGTTGCCGTCATAGCCGGGGACCAGTGCCTTGATCACGTTCCGATCGACCGCGGACCGGAGGTCCCGCGCGGACACCTTCGGGTTCGCACCGGCCAGGTTCACCGAGTCCAGCAGCCACCGGGTGTTCATCCACTTCGCCAGGTCCGGCGCCTTCGCCAGCAGCTTGTTCAGCTTCGGCGCGAGCGCCACCGCTTCCCGTTCGGTGAGTCCGCCCCGGGCGGCGTTGATGATCGCCTGCTGGGCGGCGGACAGTTTGTCGTACGCCTTGCCGAAGCGCCGCTCCTCCGCGCGCGCCCCGAGGTATCGCAGGGTGGCGAGGTCGCGGTGCTTGCCCGACGCGGGCGTCTTGCCGGGACGGTAGGTCCGGTCGAGTAGCCGGATCTGCTGCTCGGTCAGCGAACCAAGCCGGGCGAACCGCTTCGCTGGGCCGGAGCACTTGCCAGGGGCGGGGGTGCAGACGGCGCCCGCGTGCAGCCCGTCGGTCCGCGGCGTGCCGTTCTTGGTGCGGAAGGCGTGGGTGATGCCGCAGCCGGCCGTGTCGCATCGCACGAACTCGCGCTTGCCGACGCCCGAGGTGCCGCAGAAGCCGTTCGCCTCGGTCACCTGGCAGGATCCGACGCCCGGCGCGCCCTTCCTGGTGGGGAACGTGAGGTCGCCCCGTCCGCCGCGCACGACGAGGCTTCGCCCGCCCGCGGTACGGGCGTCGCAGCTTCCGGCGTCGCAGGCGAATCCGCCGCCGTAGCCGTGGGTGCCCCTGGTGCGCAGCCGGATCTCATCGGCCTTGCCCCGGCCGATGATCCGGTCGCCGTCGCGAGTGTTGAACTGGCAACCGGAGCCGGCACATGCGCCTTGCGCCTGGCCGTCGGCGGTGGCTCGGGACCCGAGTCGCAGCGTTCCGTTGCGGACCACGCCGACGTCGCCGTTCCTGGTCTTGATCCGGCACTGCGGTGCACAGGTGGTGGCCGGGCTCAACGCCTTCTTGGTGGCGGAGCCCCGCGCCCGTCCGGAACCGGTGATGGTGTCGCCGAAGCCGGTGTTCAGCTTGTACTTGTTGCCGGTCACGTCGAACTTCAGGTGCCCGTCCTTGCCCTTCTTGCCGGGCACCCAGGACACCTTGCAGTGTTCCGACGCGCCGCCCTGTGCGGTGCACTTGGCCTTGTCGGCTGGAGTGGGCTTCGCGGCAGGCTTTCCCTTCCCCTTCGGCGGGGTCGAAGTGCCACCGGAGGTGGTCGGTTTGGTGGCGGCCGGCTTGGTCTTGGCCGTCGCCTGCGACTTGGTTTTGCCGGAAGACTTGTCGTTCTTGTTCTCGCTCGTCTTGGTCCGCACCACGCCGCCCGGCGCGACCTGACTCGCCGGCGCGGGCGTTGCCGCCGAGGCGGTGCCGGTACCGGAAAGCGAGAACAGCAGCCACAACACGAGCGCGCCGCCGGCGGCGATGCCGAGCGGCAGCAGCACGCGGCGCAACAGCGAGCCGAGGACGTTGCCCCTGACCCGGCGCGGCGTGGCCGATGCGGTAGCGGAAACCATGGCAGACCCTGCTCCGTTGGTTGTCGCCGATCAACGCCGGCGAGGAAATTACCGTTGGGATTACAGAGAAATTCGCCGTGCGAGAGCGCACGACTTCCAGCGGCGGCGTAACCACGCCACTAGCTGCCCAAGTTCCGTACCGCGCGATCTCGGCGCTGCAGCACGCTTCTTGAAGCCGGAAACTCCTGGCCCGCGTAACGTCAACGGCTCGCTAGAGGCCTCCACGGGGGAGGCTAGCCAGCCGATGATCAGCCTGTCAAGGGGCAAAGTCCACGGCCGGCCCGGATCCGGACCCTGCCCTAGGGTCGGTGACGTGGTCCATCTGACCGAACCGCCGCGCACCCTGAGCGGGTCCGCCGAGCTGCTGACCGGCTATCTGGACTTCTACCGCGACACGATTCCACGCAAACTGGCCGGGCTTTCCGAGGCCGAACTGCGGCGCACCAGGGTGCCGTCCGGCTGGGTTCCGCTCGGCCTGCTCAAGCATCTCGGCTATGTGGAATTGCGGTGGCTTCGCTGGGGTTTCGCGGTCGAACAGGTCGATGATCCGTGGGCGGATTGGAACGCCGACCGCACCGAATGGCGGCTCGATCCGGCCGATGATCTGGCCTCGGTGACCGCGTTCTTCGACGAGCAATGTGCCCGGTCAAGAGCGATCGTCGAGGGGGCGCAACTGTCCGCGGTCGCGGCCGACGCTGGCCTGGAACCTGTTCCATCTGCTGCAGGAATACGCCCGGCATGCGGGCCGTCTCGACGTCGCGCGCGAACTGGCAGGCGGCGTGACCTGCGAATGACAAGCCAGTGAAGGAAGTCCGGATGACCGACGGCCGGGTGCGGTTCACCGAGGACCAATCCACAAATCTCGCCACCCTCTACAGCCGTGCGCTGGACGCCAGTCGGCCTGGCCGATCCTCAGTGACCGCACCGCGACGGACGCCGTCGAGAAGATCGACTACGACTTTGGCAAGTTCAAGATGAACGAGGACCTGGGCATCGCGGTGGCCGGTCGCGCCAAAGCTTTCGACACCTGGATAACCGAGTTTCTCGCCGCCAATCCGGACGCCACCGTCGCCCATCTCGGCTGCGGCATGGACAGCCGGGTGTACCGGCTGGACCCACCGCCGACCGTGCGCTGGTTCGACGTCGACTACCCGGATGTCATCGACCTGCGTGGGCGGATCTACCCGGACCGCGACGAATACACCCAGATCGGTTCGTCGATCACCGACCTGACCTGGCTGGAGCGATTGCCGTGGTGTCAAACCGGAAGGTCCGGCTACCGTCGTCTCTGCGTCGCGCGTGAGCGCGACCTCTTGTGCCGAACCGTTCAGGTGGTCAGGACGCGGGCAGCTTCGGCTCAACGACGTCGGACAGCTTACTCACCACTGAACAGGCATCGTCAGTCGTCCCGGTCTCGGCATTGAGGTCCACGCGACCCGAACCGACCGCGATTTCCAGGACAGCCAGAACGCAAGGCCCTTCGCCTTCGTTCATTTTCAAAAACCCGGCCTCACGCCCACCAGTGGTGTGCACCTCCGACATGTGGCCACTGGGCGTGACGCCGGTGTTCTTGAGCCCCTGGGCGGGACGGACCGTTATTCCGAAATATGTGCCGCCGACCTCGTTAGTCGACGACTTGTACCACTTGCAGTCACTCGTGCCCGCTCCGCCAAGCTCTCCTTGGTCAGTGTGACCTTCCACCCCCGCCGCTACCCGTTGGGCTTCATTGTCGACAAGAAGGCTGCACGCATTGAGACCTGTCAGGGCATTTGTTACCCGAGCTGAGGAGGCCGCGCCTGTTACGGCAGGTTGTCCGCCAGTTGGCGAAGGCTGACCAGGCTGCGTACTAGCGCAGGCGGCCGCGACCAGCACGGTTACCGCAATGACTGTGCTCAAGGCTGTTCGGCGCATTCATCCCCCTAGAACTCCTAACAAAGTTGCAGGTTGGCTAATCTGCGGAAGCAGATGATGGCGCACCCCAGGCGGAGAAACGCCTCATGGATGTCGTCGCGGACCTCCCAACGGATACGCAGTCGCCGGAACCAGTGCAGTAGCGCGAACGTCTGCTCGACGACCCAGCGGTACTTGCCCAGCCCGGAACCGTGCTCGGTGCCGCGGCGGTCGATGATCGGCGTGACGCCGACCGCGTGGACCTGCTGGCGGTACTTGTCGTGGTCATAGGCCCGATCGGCGAACACCGTGTCCGGTCGTCGTCGCGGACGACCGCGGCGACCCCGCACGGGCGGGATGGCCTGGATCAGGGGCATGAGTTGGGTGACGTCGCCTGCGGTTACCGCCGGTCAGCGACACCTGCAGCGGGATACCGTGCCCTTCGGTGATCAGATGGTGTTTCGAGCCAGGTCGGGCACGATCGACCGGGCTCGGACCGGTTTTGGGCCGCCCTTCATCGCCCGCAGGTGCGAGCCATCAACCACCGCCCTCGACCAGCCCAGTTGGCCCGCGGCGTTCAACTCGGCCAGCAGATTCTCGTGCAGCCGCTCCCAGACTCCCGCCGCGTTCCAGTCCCGTAGCCGCCGCCAGCAGGTCATGCCTGATCCAAAGCCCAGCTCCTGCGGCAAGAACTCCCACGGAATGGCGGTGTAGAGGACGAACAGGATGCCGCACAGGGCCTTGCGGTCGTCCAACCGCGGACGGCCTGGACGGTCACTGCGCCGAGGGACCACGACTGGCAACAGCGGCTCGATCCGCGCCCACAGCTCGTCAGACACGATCCACGGAGGTTGCTGACCCTTCCTCACACGCTGATCAACAACCTCGATGATCAACCTATGAGGTGCCGGAAGGTTGTCGGACACTGGCCCCAACGTAGGATTGGGGTTCACTGACGGGAGTTGTTGTGGCACGGAAGAATTCGCGGTATTCACCCGAGTTTCGGGAAGCGGCGGCAAAGGAGGTGGTCGAGCGGTCTCGCACGATCGCTGAGGTAGCCCGCGAGTTGGGCGTAGTGGAGCAGACTCTGAATAATTGGGTGAAGAAATACCGCGAGAATCANCCNTCCNATGAGCCGGAACTGTCAGTTCCGGAACGTGCCCGGTTGAAGGAATTGGAGCGCCGTGTTCGGGAGCTCGAGCTTGAGAACGAGTTCCTGGGAAAATCGGCGGCCTTCTTCGCGAAGAGGTTCCGGTGACCGCGAAGTACGCGTTCATCGAGTCCGAAGAAGGCAACTATCCAATCGCCCGGATGTGCCAGTGGGCGAAGGTGTCACGGTCGGGCTATTACAACTGGCGGGACCGGCCGCAATCGGCGACTGCGGCTCGGCGTGAAATTTTGGCGGCGCAGGTCAAGTTCGCTTTCGAGCATTCCGACAGCACGTATGGCTACCGGCGCATCCACGCTCAACTGGCGCGCTGGGACACGTGTGTGGATCCGGGGACAGTCCGGTCAATCATGCGCGAACTGGGGCTGGTGGCGTGCCAGCCGCGCCCGTTCCGGCCAGTCACGACCATCGCCGGCGACGCGGACGCACTGCCAGACCTCGTGGCCGACGACTTCGGCGCTGACCGCCCGGGCGTAAAGCTGGTCGGCGATATCACCTATATCCGCACCGCGGAGGGCTGGCTTTATCTAGCGACCGTCCTGGACTGCTTCTCCAAGAAAGTCGCCGGATATGCGATGGCCGACCACCTACGGACCGAACTTGTGGTGGATGCCCTACGCATGGCGGCAGGCAACGTGAATATCGTTGCAGACGTCACCGTGTTCCACTCCGATCGCGGTACTCAATACCTCTCCGCAGAGTTCGCGGCAGCAACCAGCGAATTGAAGATCATTCGCTCCGTCGGCCGCACAGGAATATGCTACGATAACGCGTGGGCAGAGTCATTCAACGGAACCCTCAAGAACGAGTGTGTCTATCGCACGCAATACCTGACCAGACAACACGCACAACAGGACATAACCCGCTACATCGAGTTGCGATACAACCAGATTCGACTCCATTCGGCGCTTGGCTACCGAACACCCAATGAGGTAGAATCCGACTGGGCCGAACAGAATCAGGCAGCCTGAGAAACCAAAAACTCACTGTCCAAAATCTTCCCGGCAGCTCACTATTCCAAGATCAATATTGTTAGGAGTTGTAAGTGCCCTAGACGAGTAAGTCCGAAGTCTGGGTGGTGTGTGGGCGCAGGTGGAGGGTGTTCATGATCAGTTTGTGACGACCGACCTGGACACCCTCCTGATTGCACTCTACGTGAATGCAACGCCTCGCCCTCACCGGCTGGGCCGCCGTGGCTGAACCCGAACGACTCCGGCTCCGAAACTTCGCCGTCGCCGCACGCCTGATCCGCACCGCCCGGCGGCGCATCCTCAAAATCCCCGAAACCTGGCCCTGGGCCCACGCCGTCACCAGCGCACACCACCGACTCACCGCCCTGACCACCAGTCCCTGTCCCAACGAGCAGCCCCGAAGCACCCGCAGAACCAGCTGAGCGGGCGATACACCACACCCTCCAGCAACCCGAACCCCACGAAGATCAACAATCGTCACCTGAAGATCAACACACCAAGATCACGAAAGATCGAGGCTAAACTTACCTGCAGAAAAAGCCTAGCGGATGCGGCTTCCTGGACAGCAGCAGTACCAGCACTGGTAAACCGGTCGATGACAGCGTTCTGGACGACCAGGACGAACGCAAAGTTTAATCTAATCTTGGTTTTGCGCCGCGTAGCCGAAGGAGACGCCTGTGACACGCTTCGATGACCCAAAGGTTCGTCGAAGCGTTGGTGACACAACTTGTTGCGAACCCGAGTTCGAGTGTCAAACGAGGTAGTTCGACGGCTTGAAGGGACCTCAAACCCTGCACAAACGGGTTGCGTTGACGCCGGTTCATGGCAGTTCATGTCGCCACCGGGACATTCAACTCTCCCGTTTTTCTCCCTGTCCCCGGTGGTATCGACACCGCGCAATTGGTCCCTGGTGGCCACGCGTTCTCAACCTCATTCAGGATGGCCCGGCCGGCTTGGTTGACACGGTCAGCGTCGAGCAGAGGGTTGCGAAACCTCAGGTGCCGGCCGCCAGCCCGGCGGGCCGAAGACGTAGCCCAGCCCGTCGCGGATCCGGCGTGAAGCGCGGACATCCCGCCACAGCGCGCCAAATTCGTAGTACTGCAACGTCAGGAGGTTGGTGCTATCGATGTTCTTGGTCAGGCCGTACGTCGGCCGGAACGTCTCCTCGCGAAAGCTGCCGAACAGGCGGTCCCAGACAATCAGGATGCCACCGAAGTTCTTGTCGAGGTAGTCGGGATCGCTTGCGTGGTGTACTCGGTGATGAGACGGGGTGTTGAACACGAACTCAAACCAGCGTGGCAGCTTGCCGATGGTTTCGGTGTGCACCCAGAACTGGTAGATCAGGTTTACCGAAAACGCCGTGAACACCATCCACGGCGGCACCCCGAGCAACGGCAACGGCGTCCACGCCAGGATTTCGAACCACGGGTTCCACTTCTGCCGCAGTGCGGTGGCGTAGTTGAAGTAGCGACTGTTGTGGTGCACCTGGTGGGCGGCCCACACCAGCCGCACCCGGTGCGAGATCCGGTGGTAGACGTACCAGAGCAAGTCGACGCCGATCACGACAGCCACCCAGACCAGCCAGTTGTGCGGATCGAGCCGCAACGGCGACAGCACGTACAGCACGGCGTAGCCGAACAGGGCCAGCACCCGCACTCCACCGCTGAAAACCAACGAGACGACGCCCATCAGGAGGCTGTTGCGCGCGTCCGTCTTGTCGTAGCCCTGGCGATCGGGGCCAGGCTCACGCAGGGACAGCATCTCCACCATGAGCGCAACGACGAAGAACGGGATCGCATAGGTCACGGGCTCATTGAGCTGGTCCCACAGCGACACGGCCTGCCCTCCCAGCTCAGCTGCTCTACGGTCACTTCGAATTGAAGTTACCGTAGAGTAAGTTCGGTGCTATATCAACGGCCGCGGGACCGGCGCCAGGAGATCATCACGGCCGCCACGCATGAGTTTGCCGAGCATGGCTTCGCTGGTGCCTCAATGGCGTCGATCGCCAGCGCAGCTGGCGCGTAGTAGGCCGAGTCCGCGCGCGCACCAGCATCAGGCCCCTCACCCCGGCTTCCTTGGCGGTGTTCAGCGCCTGCGCCAGCAGCGAGGCGGCGCCGGGGCCGAGCCGGCGTTGCCTCCTCGCAGCCGCATCGCAGCGATCACCGGCGCCGCCCGCCGGGTGGAGATCGTGGCCACCAGCGGCGACAAGCCGCGCAACAACAACTGGTAGCCGCCGACCTTGGCCGGGTCGAACCGGGCGCCCCGTTTCTTGTGCCCGTGCACCCGCCGCAGCAGCGAGTCAGTGTCCACAAAGGTCGTCTTCTCCCGCCCGGGCAACAAGGGAGTCTGGTGCGCGAGGTTGACCAGCATGGCCCGCAGCACCGCCGCCAGCTGCAGCACGTGCCCGTGAGTGAACGAGCGCAGGAACGATCCCCACGTGGAGGGCGCGTACACCCCAGAAAACAGGCGTTTCATCCCGCCGTGGCGGATCACGTCCAGGTCGTCGATGGAGTCCGCGCCCGCGGCCATCCCCGCCACGATCGCGGCGACCTTTCCGGCCGCGTTCGATGCGGACACATTGCGCCGGGAGCTGGCGGTCATTCGTCGGCAGGGCTTTCACGTCACGCGCGGTTGGCTGACGCCCGGTATGAGTGCGATCGGCGTGCCGGTGCTGGTGGCCGGATCCTGTCTGTGCGCTGATCCTCGCCGAACTCGGCCTGCTGGAGGACGACACCCCCGGCTGACGAGTAACGGTCAAACCGCTACGCGGCCTGGGTCTGGTTCTCCTTCGTCGGTGAACGTGCCTGTCGAGGCGTCCAGCTCCTGCTTCGTCGGAGCGAGCAGGGAGCGGCCAAGGGTCTCCGGGCCGAACAGCATCGCAGGCAGGCCCAGCAGCGCGCAGGCCAGCACCGCGAACAGCGCCACCGCCCATGACTTGCCGCCCGTGGCTTCGACCAGGGAGATGGCAATAATCGGGGTCAGCCCGCCCGCGACCGCGCCACCGATCTCGCGGCTGAACGTCAGGCCGGTCAGCCGGACGCGCGCCGAGAACAGTTCCGCGAAATAGGCGCCCTGCGGGCCGAACATCGCGCCCACACCGACACCGAGCCCGATGAGCAGCGCGACGGTCAGACCCGCCCGGCTTTGTGTGCCGTCCACGATCCAGAAGAACGGGAACGCGAACACTCCACAAAAGACAGTGCCGAACAGCAGCACTGGCCGCCGCCCGATCTTGTCGGACAGTGCGCCGAACAGCGGCAGGGTGACCAATGTGGCCAGTGCCGCGATCGTGACCGCGAACGGGCCCGCCGAATCATCCATGTGCAGGGTGCCGGTCACATAGGCGGTGATGAACGTGAGGAACAGGTACGCCATCACACTCTGCGCGGTCTGCGTTCCGATGAGGACGAACACGCTCTTGCGTTCATGGGTGAAGACCTCGCGCAGCGGCGTCCGCATGACCTGTTGCGTCTGGTTGATCTTCTGGAACGCCGGGGTTTCGTGCAGCCGCAGCCGGATGAACATCGCCACCGCGATCACTACGATGCTCGCCGCGAACGGCAGCCGCCAGCCCCACGTGAGGAAGTCCTCGCGCGGCAGCATCGCGACCAGGCTCACCGCGCCGGAAGCCAGCAACAGCCCCAGATACACGCCGGACGCCGGCCACGCGCCGTGCAGCCCGCGGCGGTGGGGGCGCGCGTGCTCGACGGACAGCACCGCGGAGCTGCCGAACTCCGCGCCCGCGCCGAGGCCCTGGATGAGGCGCAGCACGAGCAGGCTGATGGGCGACCAGACACCAGCCTGGGCGTAGCTTGGCACCGCGGCCATCAGCACGGTCGCGCCACCCATCACCAGCAGCGTGATGACCAGGACGCGCTTGCGGCCGAGCCGGTCGCCCATTCTGCCGAACAACACCCCGCCCAGCGGCCGGACGAAGTACCCGAGCGCGAGCGTGGCGAACGCGGCGAGCGTGGACACGAACGCGTTGCCGGAAGGAAAGATGATCTTGTTGAACACCAGGGCCGAAACGGACGCGTACAGGTAGAAGTCGTACCACTCCAACGCGGACCCGATCAGCGCGGCGGGCACGACGCGCCTCATCGATGACGACGCTGTCATTGCTTTTCTCCTCTGGTTAAGCGACATTCAGGTCTTCGATGGCGTCCCAGTCCCAGGCGATGCCCAGGCCCGGGACCTCCGGCGGCACCACGCAGCCGTCCTCGATCACCAGCGAGCCGCGCGTGATCGCGGCCAGCTGCGGGATGTGCTCGACATAGCTGCCAGCGGGCACGGCGCAGGCCAGGCTCGCATGCAGCTCCATCAGGAAATGCGGCGCGACCTTGACGTTGAACGCTTCGGCCAGGTGCGCGACCTTCAGCCACGGCGTGATCCCGCCGATCCGCGCCACGTCCACCTGCACGATGCCCGCCGCCCCGGCCGCGAGGTATTCGGCGAAGTGGCCCGCGCTGTAGATCGACTCCCCCACCGCGATGGGCACGCTCGTCGAGCGCGCGAGCCGCCCGTGCCCGGCGACGTCGTCCGCCGGCAGCGGTTCCTCGAACCAGGCGATGTCGAGCGGTTCGTAGGTGCGGGCGCGTCGGATCGCCTCCGGGCCGGTCATCGACTGGTTCGCGTCGACCATGATCTCCCAGCCGGGGCCGACCTCGGCCCGGACCGCGGCGAGCCGTTCGGCGTCCTCACCCGGGGTCGGCTTGCCGACCTTGAACTTGCCGCCCCGGAAACCGGCCGCCTTCGCGGCACGGGCGTTGGCCACCAACTCGTCGATCTCCAAGTGCAGCCAGCCGCCTTCGGTGTCGTAGAGCGGAAGCCGTTCGTGTGCGCCACCAGCGAGGCGCCACAGCGGCTCCCCCGCGCGCTGGCAGCGCAGGTCCCACAACGCCGTGTCGATCGCGGCGAGGGCGAGCGAGGTGAGCACGCCGACCGCGGTCGCCCGCGTACCGGAGAGCATCTTTTCCCATAGCGCTTCGACATTCCGCGCGTCGGCGCCCAACAGCCGGTCGACCATGTGGTCGCGCAGCATCGACAGCACGGCCCGGCCGCCGGTACCGATCGTGTAGGAATAGCCCGTGCCGGACAGGCCGTCGTCGGTCTCGATCGTGACGAAAATCGTTTCTTGTCGGACGAAGCTCTGCATCGCGTCGGTCCGCACGGTTTCAGGTTCGAGGAAGACGAGCCGGCATTCGACGTTGGTGATCTTGCTCATGTGGACGGTCTTTCTTTGTCGGAAACTACGAGGACGACTTCCAGCGTGCGGGGTCCGTGGACGCCTTCGACTCGGTCGAGTTCGATGTCGCTGGTGGCCGAGGGGCCGGAGATCCACGTCTGCGGCCACGCGGGATCGAGCCGTTCGAGGGCCTGCGGAACGGAGTCCACGACCTGATCGGGCACGCGCACGACGCAGATGTGATGGTCGGGCACCAGCGTGATGCGCCGCCTTCCCTGATCCGGCGCGGCATCCAGGACGAGCGTGCCGGTCTCAGCGATGGCGACGGCACAACCGGTGACGACGCTGTCGACGGCGTCGAGGTCATAGGCGGTCAGCTCCGCGGAGTCCTCGAGCCGCACCACGGAGCCGGGCAGCCACTTCGCGGGAATGCCGGGCGGAGCGATCACCGTTCGGCTACCGCGGGCCGCCAGGAGTTCCGCGATATTCGCGGGCAGCCCGGCGGGTGTCGTGCGGTGCACGTGCGCGCGGTAGTCGGCCAGGTTCTCAGCCAGCAGGTCGACTCCGCGGGAACTGTGGACTCGGAGATAGTCGCGTGGTACCACGACATCGTTCGGTTTCTCCTCGCGCGGGACGTCGGCGAGTGCGCGGCGGATGCGGCCGAGGATCAGTTCGCGGCTGCTCATCTTCGCGCCCACCAGTCGCGAAAGGACTCCGCCGGCACGGCCGGAAAATCTCGGGTCGCGGACCAACCGGGGAGCCTGCGCGGGTGGAACCTCCGGGTGCGGGAAGCAAGGCGCTGTCCCAGCCGCAGCAGGCGTGGATGGTCGAACACCCATCGCGCCGCCCGCATGACGGCACGTTCGGCGACGTGCCCGTCCTCGACCACTCGCTCGCGAAGATGCACCAGCACCTCAGGGATGTCGATCGCCACCGGACAGACCTCGTAGCACGCGCCGCACAGCGACGAGGCGAACGGCAGCGAAGCGTCTATTTCGGACGTTACCCCGCGAAGCTGCGGTGTGAGGATCGCACCGATCGGCCCGGGATACGCGGAGCCATAAGCATGTCCACCCGCGCGCTCGTAGACAGGGCAGACATTGAGGCAGGCCGAGCATCGGATGCACCGGAGCGCCTGCCGCCCGATCTCGTCGGCGAGGGTGCCGGTGCGGCCGTTGTCGACGAGCACGAGATGGAACGTGTGCGGGCCATCCCCGTCCGTGGTGCCGGTCCACGTCGAGGTATACGGGTTCATCCGCTCGGCGGTCGAGGACCGGGGCAACAGCTGCAGGAAGACCTCCAGGTCCTGCCAGGTGGGCACCACCTTTTCGATGCCCACCACCGAAATCAGCGTCTCCGGCAACGTGAGGCACATGCGGCCGTTGCCCTCGGATTCGACCACGACGAGCGTGCCGGTCTCGGCGACCATGAAGTTCGCCCCCGAGATACCGACCTTGGCACGCAAGAACTTCTCGCGCAGATGCAGCCGAGCGGCCTCGGCCAGCGCCGCCGGTTCGTCGGTCAGCCCGGCAGGCGCGGCGCGGCCCCAGCGCGCCATCTTCTCCGCGAAGACGTCCCGGATCTCACCGCGGTTCCGATGGATCGCGGGCACCAGGATATGCGACGGCAGGTCCTCGCCGAGCTGGACGATCAGCTCGGCGAGATCCGTTTCGTACGCGGAGATCCCGGCCGCCGCGAGCGCGTCGTTGAGGCCGATCTCCTGGGTGAGCATCGACTTGACCTTGACGACCTCCCTCTCGCCCGTCTCCCGCACGAGGCCGGTCACGATGCGGTTGGCCTCGGCCGCGTCGGCCGCCCAGTGCACGTGCCCGCCCGCCGCGCTGACCGCCGCCTCCAACTGCTCGAGGTAGTGGTCGAGGTGCCGCAGCGTGCGCTCTTTCAACGCGGCACCCGCTTCCCGGAGCGCTGGCCAGTCCGCCAACTCCGCGACCGCCGCGGCCCGCTTCGCACGGATGGTGTGCGTGGCGTGGTGTAGGTTCCGGCGCAGCTGGTCGTCCTGTGTGGACGCGGCGGCGGCCTCGGGGAAGGCGGGCATGCCCAGATACGTGCCGCTCACAACGGGTCCTCGTCCGTGCTGGCGAGGATCTCGGCGATGTGGACCGGGCGAATCCGGGCACCCCGGCGGCTGAGCGTGCCGCCGATGTGCATCAGGCAGGAATTGTCCACCGTGCACAGCGCGCTCGCGCCGGTCTCCTCGATGTGCCGGGCCTTGTCTGCGCCCATCGCCGCGGAGACGGCGGCGTTCTTGACCGCGAACGTACCGCCGAACCCGCAGCATTCCTCGGCCCCGATCAGCTCGCGCAACTCCAGCCCGCGGACGGCCTCCAACAACCGGCGCGGACGGTCACCGAGGCCGAGCATGCGCAGCCCGTGGCAGGTCGGGTGATAGGTGACCGTATGCGGGTAGTACGCGCCGACGTCGGTCACGCCGAGCACGTCGACGAGGAACTCGGTCAGCTCGTAGGTGCGCGGACCGAGTTCTTTTGCGTTGAGGCGCGGGTAGTTGTCCCGCACCATCGCCGCGCACGAGCCGGACGGGACGACCACGTAGTCATATCCCCGGAAGGCGGCCGCGGTCCGGCGCGCGAGCGGTTCGGCCTCGTGCCGGTAGCCGGTGTTGAACTGCGGCTGGCCGCAACAGCTCTGCTCTGCCGGGAAATCGACCGTCACGCCGAGCCGTTCCAGCAACCGGACCACCGCCTTGCCAGTGCCCGGGTAGAGCGCGTCGTTGACGCAGGTGACGAAGAGTGCTACGCGCACGCCGCCTCCTTACCTTCGCGACGCCAGCCCGCCTCGATCTCTTCCAGTGACCGGTTCGCCGTCTCCGGGACCTTCGTCAGCACGAAGATCAGCCCGAGCACCGACAACAGGGCGTAGATCCCGAACACCCAGAAACCGATGGCGCCCAGCAGGTCCGGGAAGGTCAGCGAGAACAGGAAGTTGAACAGGTACTGCACGAAGGTGATCAGGCCCATGCCGATCGCGCGGGCCCGCAGCGGCAGGATTTCCGGGACGTAGAGCCAGAAAACCGGTCCGACGCCGAAGCCGAACGCGAAGGTGAACACGAACACGCACACGATGTCGAGCGCGGACGCGTGCGGGAACAACGCGAGCAGGAGCAGCGGCAACACCTGGCCGCCGAGGCTCAGCGCGAGCAGTTTGACCCGGCCGATCCGGTCGATGAACGGCAGAGACAGCGCGGTGGACAGCACGAGCGCGCCGCCGACGCTGTAGTTCGCGATGATGCCGGTGTCGCCGGAGTGCCCGGTCGCGTCGGCGAACACGGTCGGGGCGTAGTAGACGACCGCGTTGATCCCGGTGAACACCTGGAAGAAGGTCAGGATCAGGCCGATGTTCACGGCCTTGCGGTAGCGGTGGTACAGCTCGCGCAGCCCGGCGCCCTGCTGGCGGAGGCTCCGGCGGATCTCCTCGGCCTCCGTGTCGGCCTCGGCCGCGGACGGGCGCAACCTCAGCAGCACCTGGCGCGCTTCGTCCTCTCGCCCCCGCAGCGTCAGCCAGCGCGGGCTGGCCGGGCTGAGCAGCATGCCGGCGAAGAAGAACACGGCGGGCACGGCGCCGAGACCGAGCATCCATTCCCACGTCCCGGCGCCACGAAGAGCATCGCCGACGCCGTAAGCGACGAGAATGCCGACGTTGACGCTGAGTTGGTAGAGCGCGCTGATCATCCCGCGGGTGCGCTTCGGGGCCAGTTCGGTGAGGTAGATCAGCCCGAACATGTTCGCAAGCCCGACCGCGAGGCCCAGCACGAACCGGGAGATCAGCAACAGCGTCACCGTCGTGGAGAAGGCGCAGCCGAGCGACCCGACGACGAAGATCACGCCGGCGATAATCAGCAGGTGGCGACGGTCGAACCGCTTGGCCGCGAGCGCGCCCGCGACGATCGAGGGTAGCGCGCCGAGCAGGATCAGGCTCGTGACCAGGCCCTGCTCGGTGCTGGTGAGCCCGAACTGCTCGGTGGCGAAGGGCAGCGCGGTGGCGATCGCGCCGGAGTCGTACCCGTAGAGCAGCCCGGCCATCCCGCCGAGCACCGCGACCACCTTCACGAAACGGGGTATCGGTGCTGCGGTCTCTTCCCGACTGTCCGAACCGACGAAGCGCGCGGGACCGGCCATGTGTCCTCCAGGAGTGGGCACTTCCTATAGAAAATAGGAACCTCGGGAGGCTACTCGTCAACCCACGCTCGTTGTCAAGCAGTAATAGTGGGAAAACTCGCCATACCGCTCAGCACGCCTTGGTCAGCCGATGAAGTTTCCTATACGATTTCCGGCATGCAGCTCATGCGAGTCGGAGAGCCGGGCCAGGAACGGCCGGTGGTCCGTGACGAGGACGGATCCCTGCGCGACCTGAGACCGTTGACCCCGGACATCGACGGGAACTTCCTGGCGTCCGGCGGAATCGCCGAGATCCGCCGGGCGCTGAGCAGGCTCCCCGTGGACACCGAGGCCGGAGCACTCCGCGTCGGCCCGCCGGTCGCGCGCCCCCAAGCCGTGCTGTGCATCGGCCAGAACTACGCGGCGCACGCCGCCGAGTCCGGCAGCGCACCGCCCGAAGCGCCGATCATCTTCTTCAAGCACCCCAACACCGTCGTCGGCCCCTACGACGACGTGCTGCTCCCGCCCGGCGCCGAGCAACTGGACTGGGAAGTCGAACTCGCCGTGGTCATCGGGAAGCAGGCTCGCTACCTGGAGACCGCCGAGCAAGCCGCCGGGTGCGTCGCGGGTTACGCCGTTTCGCACGACGTCTCCGAACGGCGCTACCAGCTGCACGATTCGGGCGGCCAGTGGTCGAAAGGGAAGTCCTGCGAGACGTTCAACCCGCTCGGCCCGTGGCTCGTCCCCGCCGAGGACCTGCCCGGCGGCCCGCGGTCGCTGCGGCTGACCAGCCACGTCAACGGCGAACCACGCCAGGACTCCAGCACCGCCGACATGATCTTCGGCGCGCATGAGCTGGTGCGGCACCTGAGCCACTACCTCGTACTCGAGCCAGGCGACATCATCAACACCGGGACACCGCAGGGTGTCGCGCTCTCCGGCCGCTTCCCGTATCTGCGCGCCGGTGACGTGGTGGAGTTGGAGATCGAACGGCTGGGCCGCCAGCGGCAGGTGGTCCGGGACAAGGAGTGAGCATGCGGCGCGTGGCACAGGTGATCAGGGTCAAGCCGGAGAAGCTGGCCGAGTACGTGGAACTGCACCGCGCGGTGCCGGAACCCGTACTTGACCGGCTGCGGCGCAGCAATATCGCCAACTACTCGATCCACCTGCTGGGCAATGAGCTGTTCAGCTACTTCGAGTACCACGGCGAAGATCTCGACGCCGACCTCGCCGCGATCGCGGCCGACGAAGCGACCCAGGCCTGGTGGCGGCTGACCGACCCGTGCCAGGAGCCGGTCCCCGAGGCCCGCCCCGGCGAGTGGTGGGCGTCGATGGACCAAGTCTTTCTCATGGAATGAGGGCGAACATGGCAACGAACGAGTTCGACGGGCTGGTGGCTGCGGTCACCGGCGGCGCTTCGGGGATCGGGCTGGCGACCGCACAGGAACTCGCCCGGCGCGGCGCCTCGGTCGTGGTACTGGACCGCGACCTGTCCGGTTCGGACGGATACGTGTGCGACGTGACCGATAACGCCTCGGTCCGGGCCGCGGTGGAAGCAATCGAGCAGCGCTACGGGCGGCTCGACGTGTTGGTGAACAACGCGGGCATCGGCGCGCAAGGCACTGTCGAGGATCTCGACGAGGCCGAGTGGCGGCGGGTCTTCGACGTCAACGTCACCGGGATCGCGCGGGTCAGCGCCGCGGCGATTCCCTTGCTGCGCAAGACAGCCGCGGCGAGCGAGGACGGTGTCGCGATCGTCAACATGTGCTCCATCGCGGCCACCGCGGGCCTGCCCCAGCGCGCGCTGTACTCGGCGAGCAAGGGGGCCGTGCTGGCACTGACGCTGGCCATGGCCGCCGACCACACCCGCGAAGGGATCCGGGTCAACTGCGTCAACCCCGGCACGGTCGACACCCCATGGGTCGGCCGTCTCCTCGACGCCGCAACGGATCCGGCGGCCGAGCGGCGGGCCCTGGAAGCCCGCCAGCCCACCGGCCGGCTGGTCTCCGCCCAGGAGGTCGCCGCCGCGATCTGCTACCTGGCGAGTCCGTGGTCGGGTGCCACCACCGGCACCTCGCTCGCCGTGGACGGCGGGATGCAGGGCCTGCGGTTGCGCCCGGACAACTCGTGATCCCCGCGGCCCCGCTGGGATTCGGCGCGGCGACGCTGGGCGGACTGTTCGAGCCGATGACCGACGAGCAGTCCGGCGAGGTGCTCGAAGCAGCGTGGGAAGCGGGAATCCGGTACTTCGACACAGCCCCGCACTACGGGGCCGGCCTGTCGGAGGAGCGGCTCGGCCGGTTCCTGGCTGGCAAACCACGCGACGAGTTCGTGCTGTCCACCAAGGTCGGCCGCCTGCTGGTCCCCCGCGAGGGACCCCCGCCCGACGGGGTGGCCGGGTTCTACGGAGCGCCCAACCGCGACCGGGTGTTCGACTTCAGCCGGGACGGGGTGCTGCGCTCGCTGGCGGAGAGCCTGGAGCGGCTCGGGCTCGACCGGGTCGACATCGTGTTCATCCACGACCCGGACGATCACGAGGAACAGGCGCTGCACGAGGCGTATCCGGCGCTGGCGCGTCTGCGTGACGAGGGCGTGGTCAGCTCGGTCGGCGTCGGGATGAACCAGACCCGGGTCCCGGCCCGGTTCGTGCGCGAGACTGATATCGACTGCCTGCTCATCGCCGGGCGGTACACGCTGCTCGACGCGCAGGCTGGTGAGGAACTGCTGCCGCTGTGCGAGAAACGCGAGGTCGACGTGGTCTGCGCCGGGGTCTTCAACAGCGGCCTGCTCGCCGCCCCACTGCCCGGCGCGACCTACGACTACGCGCCCGCGCCGGACGAGCTCTACCGGCGGGCGCGGCGGATCGCGGAGGTGTGTGCCCGCTGCAACGTCTCCCCCGCCGCCGCGGCGATAGCGTTCGCGCGCAGTCACCCCGCTGTCCGGACTGTGCTTGTGGGCATGCGGAATCCGGCCGAGGTGCGGCAAAACACTGCGGCGGCGACGGCCACCATGCCGCCGGAGCTGTGGGCGGAGCTGTCCGCCGAGGGGTTGCTGCCGTCATGAGTAGCCCTGCGTCAAGGCGCGGCAAATCAAGGCCCGCTACCGGGGCGGCGGGGCGCCCCGGTCAAGGACGTGACTCAGCGCCCTGGCGACACGATCGCGGTCGCGCGCAAACCCACGGGGAAGAAGGCATGAGCCGCGTCGACGCGCACTATCACGTGTGGGATCTGAGCGTGCGGGACCAGCCGTGGATGACTGGCGCCGCGCTGACGCCGCTGCGGCGGAATTTCGGGCTGTCCGAACTGGTTCCGCAGGCGGCCGCGCACGGAGTGACGGCGACCGTGCTGGTCCAGACGGTTTCCAGTGAGCAGGAGACCGCCGAGTTGCTGGCGCTCGCAACCGGGCCGGTGGCGGCGGTGGCCGGCTGGACCGATCTGACTCGCGCCGACGTCGCGGGCCGCGTGGCCGCATTGCGGGAAATGCTTGGGGGACAACAGCTTCGCGGCATCCGGCACCAGACGCAGGACGAGCCCGATCCACGCTGGCTCTGCCGGGACGACGTGCGGCGTGGGCTGCGCGCAGTGGCCGATGCCGGTCTGGTCTAGGAACTGCTCGTCACGCCGGAGCAGCTTCCCGCGGCGGTGGAGACGGTCGCGGCGCTGCCCGGTTCCCCGTTCGTGCTCGAAAATCTGGCCAAGCCCCTGGTGGCCACCGGGGTTTTCGAACCGTGGGCGAGTGATCTGGCCCGGCTGGCGGCGCTGCCGAACGTCGACTACAAGCTGTCAGGGCTGGTGACCGAGGCCGACTGGGCACTGTGGACTGTCGATGACCTGCGGCCCTACGCCGATCACGCGCTCGAGGTCTTCGGGCCGGACCGCGTGCTGTTCGGCTCGGACTGGCCGGTGTGCACCCTGGCGGCGGACTACGGTCAGGTGGTGCGGGCGGCCGAGGAACTTATGGCGGGCCTGAGTATGACGGAGCGCGACGCCGTGTTCGGCGGCAACGCCGGGCGGCTGTACCGGCTGAACCTATAGGATGTCGGAAAAGCGGTGGCCTGAGGAGGAAAATGCTCGCGGAGAAACGTGAACTGCCGCAGCGCCAAGCCCTGGCCGACACCGTCTACGAGGCGGTCAAGGCGATGATCATGGACCACGAGATCAAGCCGGGCGAGCGGGTCGGGATCGATGCCGTCGCGCGCACGCTCGAGGTCTCGCCGACGCCGGTCCGGGAAGCCCTGGCGCGGCTGACGGCCGACGGCCTGGTCACGAAGCGCTCACTGGCGGGTTACCGGGCCACCGCGCTACTGACACCGGAGGGGCTCGAGGAGCTTTTCGAGATGCGCCTGCTCCTGGAGCCCAGGGCGGCCGCCTTCGCCGCCGAGAACTGCGAAGACCAGCATCTCGACCGGATCGAGCAACTGCTGGAAAAGATGCGCGCGGTCCCGTACTCGGGCGAACGCTATGCCGGATACGGCGAGTTCGCGGCCTTGGACCAGCTCTTCCACGACACGATCGCCGAAGCAAGCCGCCGCCATCTCCTGGCCGACGCGGTCCAGCGGCTGCACTCACACCTGCACATCTTTCGCCTTGGCGGCATCGAGGGCGCCGGCCAGCTCACCCTCGCCGAGCACGAGCGCATCCTGCGCGCTCTGCTGCGCCGCAACCCGGACCGCGCCGCCGCCGCGATGACGGAGCACCTGCAGCTGTCCCTGGCACGGCAACGCGCGCGGAATTCCGCCTGATCGGGTAATTGGCCGGGTTCCAGGAGGCCCGACCCGCACGGCATCGCGTTGGCAGTGCTGTCGCCGTGCGTCGACATCGCGCCGAACGAGTCCTCACCGTCTTGCATCTCCAGAAGCTGTGCACATTGGACGTTGAGGAGGCCGCCACCCCCACGACGGCCGGCCCGGTCGCATCACCCGTGGTGCCGCGTCGCGGCTTCGTCGACCTCGCGCCAGATCGCGGGCGCGGTGGGCGTGCGGATCTCCTCCAGCACGTGCCCGACGAGACCGACGGCGCGCGCCATCACGCCGATCCCGCGGGCCACGCGCCAGTCGATCCCGAGGCGCGACGCGATGGCGCCGATCGCGCCGGTGACGTTCACCGGCAGCACCTTGCCCAGGGCGTCGCCGGCCTGGCGCGCGACCTCGCGGATCAGCGTGACCTGCGGCCCCCTGAGGCCGGCTTCGTCGAGCAGGCCGAAGAGGCGTTCCGCGCGCGGGTCGAGCGGCTTGTGGATCGGGTGGCCGATGCCGGGGACGATCGCCTTGGCGGACACGAACTTCTCCACGATGCCCGCGGCTTCCTTCGTGAGATCGCCATCGAGGGTCGCCTCCTGCACGTAGCGCGCGGCGCCCTCGACGGACCCGACGAACGTGCTCCCGAGCCCGAGCAGCCCGGCCGCGACCGCGCTCTGCAGCGATTCCGGCGCGCCGTAGCGGGTCATCCGCGTGACGATGGCGCTGGGGGTGAGCCCGTGCTCGACCAGGCTCACCGTGAGCGCGTTGAACACAGTGGACTCACCGGGGGTCGGCAGGCGGCCCGTCAGCTCCAGGAACCCCATGTCGCCGAGGTTGACCTTGCCGACGAGGTCGTCGACGAGGTCGTGGCCGAACACGGTGATGGCCGAGGGGGTGCTCCAGCTGATGTCGGACCGGAAGTCCGGCGACTCGAACGACATGCGTTTCCTCCCGTTTGCTCAGGCGTGACGGTTTTCTCAGTCGCCGACGACGGGCAGTCCGCGCGCCACGGCGAGGTATTCCTCGGCCAGGGTGCGCACGATCTCCGCGGCCGAGCGGACGTCGTCGACGAGGCCCGCGCTTTGGCCCGCTTCGATCTTGCCGTTTGCGACGTCGCCGTCGAAGGCGGCCATCTTGAGTGTCGACTCGGCGAAGCGGGCTCGGCGGACCTCCAGCTCGGCGCCATCCTCTTCGAGCTTTCCCATCTCACGCGTGAAGGCGTTGGGCAGCACGCGGATCACGCCGAGGCCGCGCCCGACCGGTTGCGCATCGCCGGCCGAGGCCGCGAGCACTGCCTGCTGGTAGGCCGGATGGACGTTCGCCTCCTCGCTGAGCAGGAAGCGCGTGCCGAACTGCGCCGCGCCCGCGCCGAGCGACAGCGCAGCCGCGAGTCCCGCGCCGTCGGCGAAGCCGCCCGACGCGATCAGCGGCACGTCGGGCACCGCCCGGGCCACCGCACGGAGGATCACCAGCGTCGACACCAGGTCGGGCGGCGGGTGCCCGCCGGCCTCGGCACCGACGACGACCAGCCCGTCGATCCCGGCTTCGGCGGCTTTCGCGGCATGCACCGGACTCGCGACCACGTGCAGGCAGAGCGTGCCGGCCGCCTGGAACCGGTCGAGGTAGCGCTTCGGCCCGCCCTGCGACGCGATCAGCACCGGGATCCTGTGCTCCAGCAACAGGTCCATCGTCTCTTCGACGCCCTTGCGGTGTAGCGGGAGGTTCACCGCGAACGGCTTGTCCGTGCCGTCCCGCAACGCCTTCAGCGCGGCGCGTAGGTCGTCGTGGCGCATCGGGCCCGCCGCGAGCACACCCAGTCCCCCTGCCTCGGACACCGCGAGCGGGAGTTCCGGCGCCGACGAGGCCCAGGACATGCCGGCCTGAACGATCGGCAGGTCGATGCCCAGCAGTCGCGTGACTGGCGTGGGGATCCTCATCGGCCTGCCGCCAGCATCCGCACGGCGTGCTCGGCGAGCTGCCGTTTCCGGATCTTGGAGCTCGCCGTCATCCCAATCCCCTCGAAGCCTTCGACCACGCGCAGGTAGCGTGGAACCTTGAAGGCGGCCATCTCCTCCCGGCACCAGGCCAGCAGCTCGTCCGGGTCGGTCGCTGTGTTGAGCACGACGAACGCGAACGGCACCTCGATGAGCCGGTCGTCGGGCACGCCGACCACCGCGGCCTGCCGCACGGCCGGATGCTGGTGGAGCACCGCCTCGACCTCGGTGGGTGCGACGTTCTCGCCGCCGACGCGGATCAGCTCCTTCGCGCGGCCGGTGAACGACAGCCGCCCGTTCGCGTCGAGCACTCCCAGGTCGCCGGTGGACAGCCAGCCATCCTCGTCGAGCGCCGCCGCGGTCTGCTCCGGCATCGCGTAGTAGCCGCGCATTACATTCCAGCCAAGTACGAGGATCTCCCCCGGTTTCCCGGGCGGACAGTCCTCGCCGGTCACGAGGTCGCGCAGGCGCACGGAAACGCCGGGCTCGGGCGGCATGGAGCCGCTCACGCGCCGGTCCTCGTCCTCCCACCACGCCGACTGCGCGACGTTCGGCGAAGCCTCGGAGAGCCCGTAGCCGACGACGGCCTCGCGTGCGCCGAGCTCGTCGATCACGCGCCGCACGACGGTCGGCGACGCGGCGAGCCATGCGCCGCGCAGGTGCAGGCGGTAGGAGTCGCGATCGGGGTGGTTGAGCAGCATTAGCGCGATGGTGTCGTTGCCGGCGAAGTGGGTGCAGCGCTCGTCGGCGAGCAGCTGCAGAGCGGTCTCGGGGACGAACCGCTCCGCCGTGACAAGGGTCGAAAGTTGTTGCAGGCAAGCGAGAACGGAGAGCGTCGAGCCCGCGACGTGGAAGAACGGCCGTCCACTGTAGAACCGGTCCCCCGCGCGCAACCCCAGTCGGGTACCGGAGAAGAACGCGTCCGCACACATGTTCCGGTGCGTCAGCAGCACGCCCTTCGGGAACGACGTCGTACCGGAGGTGTACTGGATCAACGCGACGTCATCGGGCTCCGCGCACGGCGCGACGGCCTCGGTCCCGCTTGCCGTGAACTCGTCCCAGCTTCGCGCGCCCGCGGGCACGTCGTCGCCGAGCACGACGACCTGCGCCAGCTTCGGCAGGTTCTCATCCGGCAGCCCGGTTTCCACGGCGGGGCAGATCTTGCGCAGCATGGCGACGAACTCGGAGCTGAGCACCTTCTCGGCAACGAACAGCAGCGACACGTCGGACTGGCGCAGCGCGTACTCCAGCTCAGACGCCTTGAACCGGGTATTGACGGGGACGGTCACCGCCCCGAGCGACGTGATCGCGAGGAACAGCGCGACCCACTGCGGTCCGTTGCCGAGGCACAGCCCGACGTGGTTCCCGCGCCGGACGCCTGTGGCGTGCAATGCCGCGCGCAGACGGGTGACCTCGTCGGCCAGCTCGGCGTAGGTGATGCGCTCGGTGGCGTTGACGACGGCTTCCACGTCTGGCACCACCACGGCGGCCCGCGCGAGCGCCGCGTCTGTCGTGAGTGGACAGATCCCGGTCAGGTCCATGACGCTCACTTCCCGACCTTGTTTGCGAATTCGTCCACGCCGCGCCGCCAGTCACCGGCCGCGAGGTTCCGCTCGATCGCGGACATCTCGATGCGGATGCCGTTGGACAGGGTTGTCTCCTCGCCGAGATCGACGGCCTGCTTCGTCAGGCTCAGCGCCCGCGGCGGCGCGTCGGCGATCGCGTCGACGGTCTCCCGCACGAGCTTGTCCAGTTCACCCTCCGCGGCGAGCCGGGTGACGAGTCCGAACTGCCACGCCTCGTGCGCGCCGAGGGATCGTCCGGTGAACAGCAGTTCCTTCGCGCGGCGCTTACCGATCACGCGCTGCAGGCGTTGCGTGGCGCCGATCGTGCCCCAGTGCGGTTCGGGGAAACGGAAGGTCGTCGCGGGAGAGGCGAGGACGAAGTCACAGCTCATCGCGATCTCCCCGCCCGAGCCGACGACCGGGCCGTCGAGCACTGCGACGACGGGCTTGGAGCAGCGTTCGATGGCCTCGTAGGCGGCGAAGGAGGTGAGCCTGCGGCGGCGCACCCACGCCGCGTCCTTTCCCTTGCGCTCCTTGAGGTCCGCGCCCGCGCAGAACACCGGCCCGGCCGCGCGGACCAGCACGAGCCGCACCTCGTCGTCGTCCAGCGCGGCGAAGGTCTCGAGCAGGGCCTCGCACATCGGCAGGTTCAGGGCGTTGCGCGCCTCCGGCCGGTTGAGCGTCACCTCGGCGACGCCGCCCGCTTTCCTCAGCAGCACGGGGTCCACGTCAGATCACCTCCTCGCGCCGCAGCGCATCGATGTCCACTTCGGACATGCCCAGGAACTCTGCGAGCACACCCGCCGAGTCCGCGCCCAGCCCTGGCGGCACCTCGGGCTCAGGGTCGTCGAACCCGGCGAACCGCAGCGGGGTGCGCAGCGCGGGGAACCGGCCTTCGGCGGGGTGGTCGAAGTGCCCGACCATGCCGCGCGCGACGGTGTTCGGGTCCTCCAGCGCCTCGCGGACGGAGTTGACCTCGCCGATGGGGATGTCGCGCTCGCGCAGGGCGTCCGCCAGCTCGTCGCGGGGACGCTGCGCGAACGCCGCCCGCAAGGCGCCGAGCACGCGTTCGCGCTGGGCGAGCCGTCCCTTGTTGGCCACCAGCTCCGGGTCGGCGGCGAGCTCGTCGAGCCCAAGGACCTCGCACAGCGGGGCCCAGTGCTGGTCGCTCGCGCTCAGGTGCAGCCAGCGGCCGTCGCGGCACTGGAACGCGGCCGAGGGCACTCGGCCGGGGTGCTGCGTGCCCTGGCGGACGGGGTCCTCGTCGTAGACGAAGACCCGCGCGGCGGCGAGCGCGAGCAGACTGATCTGGACGTCCATCATCGCGACGTCCACGTGCGACCCGTGCCCGGCCTGGGCCCGTCCGAGCAGTCCGGCGAGCACCGCGATCGCCGTCCACTGCCCGGCGGCGAGATCGGACACCGGGATGCCGGCCTTCGCGGGAGGGGTGTCCGGGTGCCCGGTCAGGTGCATGATCCCGGACAGGGCCTGGAAGATCGTGTCGTAGCCCTTGCGGTCGCGGTACGGGCCGTGCTGCCCGAAGCCGGTGTTCGACACGTAGACGAGGCCGGGGTTGAGCGCGGACAGGGCCTCGTAACCGAGGCCGAGCTTGTCGAGGGTGCCGGGAAGGAAGTTCTCCACGACGACGTCCGCCTTCGCGGCGAGATCGCGCGCGATCCGCTGGCCGCGCTCGGACTTCAGGTCGAGTGTAAGCGACCGCTTGCCGCGGTTGAAGGCGAAGAAGTAGGCGCTCTCCCCCGCCGGCAGCCGCGGCTCCCAGCCGCGCGACTCGTCGCCGCGGCCGGGGCGCTCCACCTTGATCACGGTGGCGCCCAGCTCAGCGAGCGTCTGGGTCGCCAGCGGTGCGGCCAGCACGCGGGAGAAGTCGAGGATCGTGATACCGGACAAGGGTTTCATCGGCGCTCCCGGAACCCGCGCATGATCACGTTCACGTCCCGGCCGGCGCGCATCGCCTCGGCGTACGGGAGGTCAGCGACGCGGTGGAAGAGGCTCTTGGTGGCCGCCATCGCGAGCGGGCTGGCCTCGGCCCAGCGACGCGCGATCTCCAGTCCCTCCTCGAGCGCCTGCTCCGGCTCGGCGACGCGGTTGGCCAGCCCGAGGTCGAGCATCTCCTGCGCGGTGAGCATTCGGCCGAGGCTGATCAGCTCGAAGGCGAGCTTCGGGCCGAGCTGCCGCTGCAGACCGGTCATCACGACGGCGGGCACGATCGAGTGGCGCATCTCGGGGTAGCCGAACCTCACGTCCGTCGCGACGACGGTCATGTCCGCGCCGATCGCCAACCCCGCGCCGCCACCGATGGCGTGCCCCTGGACCACGGAGACGACCGGCGTGGACAGCTCCCGCAGCAGCGACTGCGTCCTGCTGGTCAGGTCGGCGCGCTCCAGCACGGCGGCCGGGTTGTCCGGGATGAGATGGCTGAACTCGGACAAGTCGGCGCCGGCGCAGAAGCCGCGGCCGTTGCCGGCGAGCACGAGCGCTCGCACCTTCGGGTCGCGGTCGGCCTCGAGCAGGGCGTCGTGCACTGCTCGGGTCAGCTCGGTGTTAAGCGCGTTGAGCTTCTCGGGACGGTTCAGGCGCAGGATGCGCACCTTGCCGTCGTCCTCGGTGAGCAGCACGTCAGGCATGCAGCGCCTCCTTCCGTCCCTTGGCGACCATGCTGTGGAGCTCACGGCCCAGCGCGTGCTCGCACAGGCGGGAGGCGTCCGCAACGCGTTCGGGGTCCAGCCCGGTCTCGACGCCCATGGCCTCGAACAGGCTGACCAGGTCCTCAGTGCAGGCGTTCCCGGTGAGCCCCTGCCCGTAGGAGATGCGGGCGGGGTGCCCGCCGACGCCGCCGAACGCGGTGTCGAAGTGGCGGCACCCGGCGTCGAGTGCGGCGACGCAGTTGGCGATCGCCGTGCCGCGGGTGTTGTGCATGTGGGCCACAACCGGCACGGTGACACCGGCCTGCTCGACGCGGCGGTAGAGGTCGGCGACGGTGCGCGGGGTGGCGGCGCCGATGGTGTCGCCCAGCGTGATCAGCCCAGCGCCCAACTCGGCGAAGCGCACGATGTCGGCGACCACCGAGCCCGGGTCGACAGCGCCCTCGAACGGACAGCCGAACGCGACGGACACGACGCCCACCAGCGTGAACCGGCCGCCGGCGAGGCGCGCCATCTCGGCGACGTTGCCCCACTGCGCGGCACGGGTGGTGCGGAGGTTGCGTTCGGTGTGGCCCTCGGTGGCCGAGACCAGGAAGCTCAGCTCCTCGGCCCCGCGGCCGGCGTCCAGGTCGGCCAGCGCGCGCTGCACGGCACGCGGGTTGGGGCACGTCGCCTTGTACGCGACACCATCTGCCTCCGGGAGCGCGGCAAGGAGCTCGCTCGCATCGGCGAACGCGGGGACGTGGCGGGGGTGGCTGTAGCTGGTCGCTTCGATACGGCGGAAACCCGCCGCGGTGAAGGCGGCCAGCAGCTCCAGCTTGGTGGCCGTCGGCACGAACTGCTCTTCGTGCTGCAGCCCGTCACGGGCGAAGCACTCGCAGATCGTCACGCGGTCTGCCATCGGGATACCTCCTGGTCGGGGTTCCCTTCAGGAGTACCCGAGCAGTGTTGATTATGTCAACACCTAGAGATTCTCCTGACTTTCCAAGGCCTTCGCGAGCTTGCCGAGCTTCTCCAGCGCGGAATCGAGCACCCGCCGCTCCTCGTCGGTGAGGCACACGAGGAAGGCCTCATTGCGTTCGTTGGCAGCCTTGATGAGCCCCCGGTAGACCGAATGTCCCTTACGGCTCAGCGACAACGGCGTGGAGCGCCCGGCACCGGCCTCGCGCACGAGCAGCCCGCGTTCGTCCAGTCGCGCCACCACGCGGCTCATCTGCGCCTTGTCGAGCCCCGCGCGCGCGGCGAGCCTGTTCAACGTCAGTGGGGACTCCTCCCCCAGCAGGGCAAGGGTGCGCCACTCGCCGAGGCTGACGTCGAAGTCGCGCCGATAGCGAGCGGCCGCGCTGTGGGAGATCGCGTTGGCCACCCGGTGCAGGCGATAGGACAGCAGCCGGGAGATCGGCAGCAGAGAGCTCATCTGACGAATCCTAGGTCACGGCGGACGCGCCGCCGTCGCGATTCGTGTGTTGACTTTGACAACACCTGGGCGGAAACTCGGGCGGACACCCCACCGACCCAGGAGTGAGACAGTGATGTCGACTTCGCGCGGCGAGCCCGCGACCTCCCCGAGGACAGCAGCCCCAGCGTCCCGCGACGGGCTGTACCGCAAGGTCGCCTGGCGAACCATGCCGCTGCTGCTCGTCTGCTACGTGGTGAGCTTCATCGACCGCACCAACATCGGTATCGCGCAGGTGCGCCTCAAAGCCGACCTCGGGTTCAGCGAGGGCGTCTACGGCCTGGCCGTCGGGCTGTTCTTCGTCGGGTTCATCATCTTCGAGGTGCCGAGCAACATGCTGCTCGCGCGGATCGGCGCCCGGAAGACGCTGGTGCGCATCATGATCACGTGGGGCATCGTCACGCTGCTGACCTCCCTGGCGACGACGCCGACGCTGTTCTACGGCGCGCGGTTCCTGCTCGGCGTCGCCGAGGCCGGGTTCTTCCCCGGCGCGCTGTTCTACCTCGCGCAGTGGTTCCCCTCCGCCCGCCGCACACGCATGACCGCGCTGTTCTTCCTCGGCGTGCCGCTCTCGGGCATCCTCGGGCCGCCGATCTCCGGCTGGATCATGCACACCCTCGGCGGCGCGCTCGGCCTGCACGACTGGCAGTGGCTGTTCGTGCTCGAAGGCATCCCGCCGATCCTGCTGGGCGTGCTCGTGTACTTCCTTTTCCAGGACAAGCCGTCCGAGGCGAAATGGCTCAGTGACAACGAAAAACGCGCCATCGAAGAGGACCTTGCCGCAGACCAGGCACGCAAGGGCGGCGACGCCAAACACGGCAGCATGCTCCGGGCGCTGAAAGATCCGCGCGTCTACGTGCTGGGCCTCGTCTCGTGCGGGTGCTACACGCTCGCCAACGCCGTGTCGTTCTGGACCCCGCTGATCATCAACAGCTCCGGCGTCGGGAACGTGCTCAGCATCGGCCTGCTCGCGGCGATCCCGCCGATCCTCGGCATGGGCGTGATGATCCTGGTGGGCCGGCACTCCGACAAGACGCTGGAACGGCGCTGGCACGCGGCCGGTGCGGAGTTCTTCGCGGCGGCCTGCCTGGTGGCGCTGTCCTTCGCGACCGGCAACCCGTATGTCGTGATCGTGTTGCTGGCCTTGATGACCGCGGCCCACTACTCCGGGCTGACGGTGTTCTACTCGATCCCGTCGATCTACCTGTCGGGCCCCGACGCGGCGAGCGGGATCGCGATGGTGACCACGATGGGTTCTTTCGCGGCCGCCACGAGCCCCGCGCTGCTGGGCTGGATCAAGACGACGACCGGTTCGCTCGACCTGGGCCTACAGATCAGCGCCGGCGTGGTGGTGCTCGGCGGGGTGATCCTGTTGCTCGGTATCCCTGCGAAGGCCTTGCGGGAGCGCCACACCGCCGAGGCATGAGCAGACAGTCCACAATGGAGCCGTGCTACGCCAGGCTTTCCTCGTCCTTGACGATTCCGGCCAACGCGGTCAGCTTCTCGAGCATCCGTTCCAGCGCCGCGATGTCGCGGACCCCGGCGTGCCGGCGGATCATCCAGGCTCGCCCCGGACCGCCGACAAGGCCAGCGCCCACTACTTCGAGTCGCGGTGAAAGGATGGGTGAACAAAACAATCCGTCCGAACATGGCCGACAAGAGCGACCGGCGGTATCCGCAGTTGTGCGTTGTGACAGGCTGTGCGGGTGGGTTGTGTTGACGGTTGTCTGGCAACTGAATCACCGGCACCACCGCGGGGCGGGCGTTGGCTGGTTCCGGCGGCGGCGTTCCGGTTTGGTGAGCTAGACCAGAGCTAGACCGGCATCGTCTCCGGTGAGGCGAGTCTGTACCAGTTGGGCGGGATCTCGGCGCGGTTGGAGACTGCGTTGGTTGGGGTCGCCGGGTCGTGCGGTTGCGGTGCACGGTGTGGGCGGGGTGGGGAAGAGCACGTTGGCGACATCGCGCTGTTCGTGTTCCGGTGGTTGTCGTTTCCGCCCACGGGGGGTCCGGCACCCCCTGAGCCTCGGGTTACACGGCGTCGGCTCTGGAGATGATCGCGAGTTCGTCGGTAATCACGGTCAGCACCTCAGGTGCGGTCTCGATCAGTTGTGGGGCCACCTCGTGCCACCGGCTCAGCCTCAGCGCGTCGGCCAGTGAGCTCGCCCAGGGGCTGTCGTGGTTCTGCGCCAGTTCCCTCAACACCTCTCCCCTCCTGTCCGGGTCGGTGATCGTTCGAGCTGGGAAACCGACAGCCCCGAGGCGAGGCTGGTTGACACACTTAGTACACTAAGTTGCATGACCGCCCGACCAAGCCGTGCGCCGCTCTATCGCACGATCCAAAGCGAGATCCAGCGCGACATCCTGAGCGGCAAGCTGAAGCCGGGGGACTGGCTGCCGTCGGAGAGTCAGCTGCGGGCGCAGTACGGGGTGTCCCAGACGTCGGTGCGGCGCGCCTTCCAGGAGCTGCAGCGGCTCGGCCTCGTGGAGCGGTTCCACGGTCGGGGCAGCATTGTCGCGTCGAACGAGATCCGGGCGATGAGCTTGATGCTCGGTCTGGGGCGCGAGCTTCGGCAGCGCGGCTTCGCGATTCGACCCGAGTTGCTCAGTAACGTCGAGGAAGCCGCCGACGCCGCGGTTGTCCGAGCGCTCGACCTCGAAGCCGGCGACACGGTGAGCCACATCGAGCGGCGCTACTGGATCGGCGACGATCCGTTCGTCTTCCTCGACCACTATCTGGTGCCGCAGCCCGGGATCGACTTCGCCGAGTTCACCGGGGATTCGCTGTACGCCTTCCTCTCCGGCAGGGACGCGCAGCCCACGCACGCCCGGGAACGGGTCAGCGCGGTGAACCTGTCCGCGGCGGAGGCCGAGCGGCTCCAGGTCGAGCCGGGCACGGCGGCGATGCTGCGCGAACGCACGTCCTTCGGCGTTGATCAGCGTCCGGTGGAGTTCACCCGCTACATCCTGCGCGGCGACCGTTACCACCTCGACATCGATCTCCGGAGCGAGCGTTGAGCGCCGTGCCGCGGCTTGTCGTCGTGGGGGACGCGAGCATCGACTACTTCGTCCAGGTCCCGCACATCGCGGGCAACGACAACAAGGCCATCGGCTCGCTGTCCGGCGTGTACGGCGGCGGGATGAGCGCCAACCTCGCCGCGGCGGCCGCGCAGCATGGGATCGCGGTGGACTTGATCACGAAGACCGGAGCCGGGCCGTACACCGATGCCGCGCTGGCCGAGCTACGCCGGCTCGGGGTGTCGATCGAGCATTCCCTGCGAGACCTTCGGCATCCGACCTGGATGTGCTTCGTCCAGCTCGACGCGAGTGGCGAGAAGGCGCTGACCGGCGCGGACACCGGGATCAAGGTTCCGGCGATCGAGGAGATCGACGCGTCGGTCATGGCGGGTGCGGATATCGTCGCGCCGCTGGCGGACGATCTTGAGTGGGCTGCGGCCGTCGCGGAACTTGGCCGTGCGCGCGGGGCGCGAGTCGCCGTCGATCTCGAACCGGACGCGTTCGAGCCGGATCAGCCGGAGTTCGCCCGACTGCTCGGGCTCAGCGACATCGTCTTCCTCAACGCCGCTTCGGCGACCAAGCTCGCTGCCGAACCCCGCGGCGCCGCCCGTCGGTTGATCCAGCTCGGCGCGGCACTCGTTGTCATCAGCGAAGGTGCGCATGGCGCGTCCACTTTGGACCGTGACGGTGTCGTGCACCGCGCGCGATTGCGCGGCGAGGTGACTGCCGTCGACACGACAGGCGCCGGCGACGCACTGGCCGGGGCGTTTCTGGGCGCGCTGCTGGCCGGGGCCGAGGTGCACGAAAGCCTTCGCCGAGCGGTGGCTCAGGCGACCCGGTGCGTCACCGCCGTCGGCGGCCGCACGTATCTGTCCGGCTCGCAGCGCGGCGAATGGCCGGACGAGTTGATCACGATCACGACTGAGAGGTAACGAGTTGAATTCTGTGCTGCGTTCCAAGATCCACGGCAGCCTCGCCGCGGCCTGCCTGGCCGACGCGCTCGGCGCGCCGACCGAGGAACTGAGCCGGGACCAGATCCGGACGGCGTTCGGCGGCTACGTCACCGAATTCCACGCCCCACTGCCGGGCGCTCCCTACGCGAAGGGCCGCGCCGCCGCGCAGATCACCGACGACTCCAGCCAGATGATCATGCTCGCCCGGCTGCTCGCCCGGACCGGTGCCGCGCTGAGCCCGGACGACATGGCGCAGCTGCTGATCGAGTGGTCCAAGAACGAGAACTACTTCCCGCATTTCGCCGGGCCGACCACTCGCGAGGCCATTGCCCGCCTGGAGCGCGGAGAGGACCCCCGCGAGGTCGGCCGCACCGGGACGATCATGACCCAGGGTGCCAGCAACGGCGCCGCGATGCGGGTCGGGCCGGTCGGGCTGTTCCACCACGGCGACCCGGAAGCGGCGGTCCGGACCGCGTTCACCACCTGCGTGCCCAGCCACAACACGCCGCCCGGTGTCGCTGGTGCCGCAGCCATCGCCGCCGCGGTGGCCCGGGCCTGCACGCCCGGGGCAGAGATCATCGACATCGTCCGCGCGGCGACCGACGGTGCCCGGGCTGGTGCCGAACTCGGCCGGACCGAGGGCCGCGACGTGCCTGGCGCGTCGGTCGAACGGCGGATCGACCGCGCGGTCGCGCTGGCGATCACGGCCCGCGACGACGAGCACGCGATCGACCTGATCGCCGGGGAGATCGGGGTCGGCCTGCCCGCCGCGGAGGCAGTGCCTGCCGCGCTCGGGTTCTTCGTCGCCGCGGGCGGGGATCCGGTTCGGGTCGCGCGGCTGGCGGCGAACGCAGGAGGGGACAGCGACACCATCGGCTGCATGGCGGCCGCGATCGCGGGCGCTTACCGGGGGATTGAAGCGATCGACGAGGCCGCCGTCGCCGAGGTGGAGCGCGCGAACGACCTAGACCTGGCCGGGCTCACGGACGAGCTGTTGGCCGCGACCCAGCACTAATAATCCCCGCTCCGACCCGAAGGGACGCTCGACGATGAGCACACGAAGCGACGAATTCGCCACGGTGACTTGGAAGGAGCGTCTCTCCTTCGGCGGCGGTGACCTCGCCACGAACATCGCCTGGGGTGCACTGGCCACCTATGTGGCTTTCTTCTACACCAACGTGATCGGGGCGGCGGCGTCGGCGGTCGGCACGATAGTGCTCATCGCGCGGCTGTTCGACGGAGTGGTCGACGTCGGGATGGGCGCGATCGTCGACCGGACCTCGACCCGCTGGGGCAAAGCGCGTCCCTGGGTGCTGTGGGCAGCCGCCCCGTTCGCCATAGCGCTGATACTGGTGTTCACCGTGCCGGGCATGGAACCGACGCCGACGCTGGTGTACATCACCATCACCTACGCCCTGATGAACATCGCCCTCAGCGCCGCGGTGATCCCGTACGGAACGCTGAACACCCGGATGACGCGGGACTTCACCGAGCGCTCCCGGCTCAACGTCACCCGGATGTTCGGCGCGACCCTCGGCTCGCTGGTCGTCACCGTTCTCACGCTGCCGCTGGTGAGCGCGCTCGGCGACGACCAGCGCGCGTGGATCATCACGTTCTGCCTCTTCGGCGCGCTCGCGGCCGTATTGTTCTTCATCACCTTCCGCAATACGCGGGAACGCATCGTCGACACCGCGCCGCCGCAGGATCAACCCGGCATCGTCGAATCGCTCAAACTCGCGGTGCGGAACCGCTATTGGCTGCTGCTGTTCGCGATCTTCATCGTGTTCAGCGTCGCGGAATCGCTCTACACCGGAGCGACCGCCTACTTCGCCCAATACTTTCTCGGCAACGCCGGCTTCGCCGCGCTGATGTCTTTCATGCTCTACATCCCGGCATTGCTCGGCATGCTGTTCATGCAGTCGGTGTACAACCGCTTCGGCAAAATCGCCCCGATGATCGTCGGCGCGGCGGTCTTCGTGGCGGGCTCGCTGATCATCGCCATCGACCCGACCGACATGGCCCTGGCGGTCACCGGCTCGATCCTCCGCGGCATCGGCCGGATCCCGATCTTCGGCGCGATCTGGGGCATGCTCCCCGACACCATCGAATACGGCGAGTGGAAGAACGGGCGCAGGCTGGAGGGCGTGCTCTACAGCGCGGGCAGCATGGGGCAGAAACTCGGCTACGGCCTTGGCGCGGCAGCGCTGGGCTGGGTCATGGGCGCGGCGGGCTACAACGGCTTGAACCACACCCAGCCGGATTCGGCGTTGTCGGCGATCAACGCGCTGTTCGTGTATGTGCCGATGGCGTTGTTCGTGCTGTTGATTGTTTTGTTCTGGGCTTACCGGCTGGAGCGGATTTACCCGAAGGTGGAGAAGGAATTGGCTGAGCGCCGGACCGCGGCCGGGGAAGGTTCGCTTTCCCTCGGGGAGTCTGACCGGAAGTGATTCTGACCGTGCCCGCAGTCAACGCGGGGCGAGCACCACCACCGGGATCTCGCGATCCGTCCAATCCTGGTACTTGGCGAAATCCGCGTACAGTTCGACCATCCGCGGCCAGAGTTCGCGGCGTTCCTCCGCCAACGCGACTCGCGCCGTGACCGGGAGATCGCGACGGCCCTTGACGTGTACGCGGGCTTCCGGGTGCGCGAGCAGGTTGAAATACCATTGCGGGTGCTTCGGCAGGCCGCCCTGGGAGGCGACGAGGATCAGGTCGTCGCCGGAGCGCAGGTACAGCAGCGGGGTGGTGAACGTCCGGCCGGATTTGCGGCCGCGGTGTTCCCAGCAGCAGCGTCGGCACGGGGTGGCGGAAACCGGCCCCGACGCGCCATTTGCTGCCGATCCGGCCGTCGGTGGCGGTGAAGACCTTGACCTGGATTTTAGCCATGTACTTCATGATCGCCGCCGTCACCGGCGAGTCCAGGCCCTTCGGTGCCTGTGCGGGAAGGGAAAAGCGTCCCATCGTGACCTCCTGGCGGGGCGAACGCGTCAGCGGGCAGGCGGTTGCGGGCAGTGGACGGCGGTCGATCCGGCCAGCGGCATCGGGTCGAGGCCGAGCTTGCGGTGGTCCCAGGAACGGACGCGCGCCACGTCGAGGCGGACCGCGACTCGTTTGCGGAGCATGAATTCCACCATCGGTTTCACCTCGTCGGTGTACTCGCCGTGGTAGCGCTCCCAGATGCCGACGCCGACCGCCCAGAGCGCCCGGCAAGGCCGCTCGTCTGTGGTACTCGCCCACGACGGCGCAGGCGTTCACCGCGGCCGGCAACAACCTCGAACTCGCGATCGCCGTCGCCATCGCGGTGTTCGGCGTGAGCACAAGCCCAAGCTCTCGCCGGGGTCGTCGGCCCGCTGATCGAGGTCCCCGTGCTCGTCCCCTGTCGACGTCAGCCTCTGGCTCCGCAAGCGCTGGGGTGACAAGGGGACGCAAGCACGGTGTGCGGTCACCGGAGGCTAGCGACGAACTTCTTCAACTCGCCAGTCAGCGCCGGTGAGACGTAGACCTTCAGCACGTCGACGCGCGCCGGACAGACGTCCAGGTCCGGGCAGACCAGCGGAATCATGACCCGCAGCGTCTTGGCCAACTGCGCCTGAGGCACGGCGCCGAGGATCCGCTTGACCCCGAACGCCGTCGTCGCACCCAGAACCTCCGCGAGGAACTTCGGGAACCCCAGACGGATAAGTCCGTCTCGGACCGGCTGCTGCCGTCGACGCCTACGCCGTCAGGCTCGACTCGCCGTACGTGCGGGGTTGATGCAACGTTCTGAGAGCGCCGACCGTCCATCAGTCATGCCGATACTGGTATTGCTGGTGCTCCTGACGGCCTGTGGGACTCAGGCCGGCGCTCCGGGACGGCCGTGTACGGAGATCGCCGCGTTGGTAGGCATCAATGTGCGGATCACGCCGTCGGTGGCCGGGCGTTTCGCCGATACGACGAGCCTGGAGGCATGCTGGAACGGCTCGTGCCACACATATCCCTTCGTGCTGTCGCCGGCCACGACGGCCGCTGACTCGACCTGTGCCGGCACCGGTCCTGATGACACATGCAGCGCTCAGGTACGCGAGACTGGCGGGAAGACCGGATTCGCCGTAATCCCCGAGCTTCCCGCCGCCCCGGTGCGGGTGACCTTCGCCGGCGAGACGCTCACCGTCACACCAAAAGCGGTGTATCCCAACGGTCCCGACTGCGGCACCGGCGGCCCGCAGGTGGAACTCACCGTCGACGAAAACGGTGTGCGCTAACGCTTGCTGGTGCCCGCGATGAACGCGGCCGAGTCGTGGGCCACTTCATGCGTGCCGAACTCGTGAGGGGAGACGCGCTCCCGTCCTCCGCGGAACTGTCGGTCCTTCAAAGTATCGTGCAGCTTTGCACGAAATCCAAAGAAGAGCGCCATAAGATTTAGACCTCTCAGCGCCGTTGAATGCAGTTCGGGACGGTTCGACGCGCATGTTTGCTCTCCATTTGCTCCCCGCGATGCTCCCGACAGCCCGTGGCAGGCGAACATGTGAAGGTGCCAATGCTGTGAAGTACCGGGCAGTGGTGTGACCATTCGGTATGCGTGTGACCGGTCGGATGTGCTATCGGCGACAGAAGAGTGCGTTGGCGATTGGACCGGTTGCGCGGTCAGAATATGGCGATGGGGTTAACCGCGACGCCGCTCCGTGGATGCGGGGCGGGCCTACGGTGAGCAGCAAGCTGTAGCGCTTGAGCTCCGCGCACAGCTGAGCGAGGGCGTCGGGCTGTGCGGTGTCGATAAGCGGCATCGCTATCTGGTCCCGGCGCGGATCGCGGAGTTGCAGTTGCCGCCGCTGTCCAGGTACGAGGCCGACCTCAGCAAGTGACAGCCGTGTCGAGGTCACCGGCGGTTCTTGCGCCGAGCCGCGCCTTGAAGCTTGCGTTTGGACTTCCTGGGATCAATGCCGCCACCGCTCTTGCCAGGCGACGGCCGACCATGCCGCGCCCGGTTCAACGCGGTGTTGCGCCAGCTCGCCAGGATCTTGGGCAGATGGTCTCGGCTGTTGAGCCACTTGACCGCAGCGCGGGTGTAGAGGTCATCCGTCTCCTCGAACTTTTTCGCAAATCCGGGTTCCAGCAGCACCCGCCGTGCGAGAGCCGTATACATCGGGTCTTCGGCGAAGCGCTGCATGCCCTGCACCTTGCCGACACCCGGACAGAACGCACCGCCCACGAACCACGCGGCGCCAGCCATCACGCTGCCGGAATCCTCACTTTCCTCGGTCGTCAGCTCGGTGAGGCGCGTCGCAATTTCTCGCTCGGCCTCGTCGATCGTGACCTCCACCTCGGTCTGAAGCGCCCGCTGGTAGGCATCGATCGCTTCGGCCGAGGAAGATAGCCTCAGCCGCTGCTCGACGTCGGTGGTCTCGAAATGCAGGACGCGTTCGGATGTCTGAAGCCCTGAGCGTCGGCCGAAGACCCGCGCTGTCTGGCGGAACCCGGTCAAGAAGGTGACCTCAGGGCGCTTCAAGCCTCTACGGATTTCGTCGCCATGCCGGGCATACGGTGACGAGACGAACGGACAGACCTGGGCCGCGTACAGGGCGCAGACTTCATGGACCGGTGCCTCGCTTGAGACAAGCGTTTTCGCTGTCGCTGCTGCTTCATCGACGGAAACCTGCCACCGCAGCTCCTCGCCGAACGGAAGCGCGCACACTGCGCAGAGGTCGAAGGTGGCCAGAGCGAGCTTTCGCCGCTCCGACAGCGCACCGAAGTCGATGTCCCCAGGCGCCTGGCCGATCACGGCAATGATCGGGTAGCCGCGAGGGTCGAGGCGGAGGTGGGCAAGCCGTTTCGGCTTCGGGACCGACCGGGGCCCCCTGCCTGCCGGTGAGCGTGAATCACCGAATGTCATTTTCATAGCCTATGGGAAGCCGTCGTCAGTGCCGTAGGAACATGCAGTACGAGGTGCCGCTGGGTTGTCCCCCAACGGCACTCCGGGGTTGCTATCACTCCGGCGAACCGCCGTCCGCGGGCTGTGGGCTCAGGTACTCCTCGGCGAGCTTGGCTAGGTGCATCGGCAGGGGCCGGGCGAGGGGGACGTAGTCGTCGTGGAACCTGAGCTGGTGGGCGATCGCCGCCCATGTCGCCGCCTCGTCCTGCGCGGGGCAGCCCAGCACCGTTAGTTCCAGGTACTGCGGGTTCCAGGCGGTCACCGTGGGCGCAGGGGCGGCGCCCTGCTCCCCGGCGAGCTTGCGGAGCCCGCGGGGCACTTTGGGGAAGTTCTTGGGTACGTCGGCCGTGCTCGCGAAAACCCGATTATCCGATGCCGCGTCCTGCGACACCCAAAGGCCGACACCGAAGCCGGGCGTGTCGTTGTCCTTGCCGGGCGCGTACCACTGCGGGACCTCGTCTCGGCTATTGCGGTCGCGGAGCAGGACAACCCGCAGGTGCTCGCCGAAGGCACCCAGCCGTTGGTCCGGTTCGCCGGCGAAGCCGAGCTTGTCCCGCACCAAGGCTTCGTTGCCCAGCCACCGCCACGAGTCCCGCAGGTTGCCCGCGTTCGCCAGCAGCAGTGTCGGCCGGTTCCGGACCTGGAAGAGGATCGCGCGCACGCGTCGTTCGATGTCGGCTCGTTCGTCCTCGACGGTAAGAAGCGGCCGAAGGCCACTCGCCGGTACGTCGGCGGCAGGGCCTCCGCCCGCCGCGAGAGACACGAGGAGGTCCGCGTATGGAACCCAGTCCTGCGCGCGGTCGTCCCAGCCCCGGACCGGGTATTCCAGATCGGCCGGCCGCACTCGCACGGCGACAAGATGCCGGCTGGCTCGCTTGGTCATCGTCGTGGCTTGTTTGCGCACCACCCACAGGGCCACGTACTG
This sequence comes from Amycolatopsis taiwanensis DSM 45107, assembly GCF_000519205.1. Lineage (GTDB taxonomy): Bacteria > Actinomycetota > Actinomycetes > Mycobacteriales > Pseudonocardiaceae > Amycolatopsis_E > Amycolatopsis_E taiwanensis. Next base: position 64,115 of record NZ_KI912601.1, read on the forward strand.
GAGGTCGGCCGGGATATCGGTGCCCGCTCGGTGCGGCGGTGCGGAGGAGGCACCGAGCTGACGAAGCCCGTCCCGGCACGCGGCTTCGGCGCGGGTCGCCGGATCCGCGGTGTGGTCGTCGGCGATCTGAATGAACTGGGAGAGCCGCCGGGTGTCGGCGAACCCGAGCCGCAAGGCAGGCTTCGGGTCCGTGCCGGGAATCGTAAAACGATCGGCGCCGGGGATCTCGATCAGGGCCAGTCCTGGGCGACCGGTGCGAAGCGGGTACCGCGCGGCCACCGCCGCTCGCCGTGTGCGCAGTGCCTCAGCGGCCTGGGGTTGTGCGTCCGGCTTAGTTTTCAGAGCCGTGGTTAGGGAGCTTGCGTCGGAGAGCACGAGATCGACTTCGAGCCCGTCCATGGACCACCGGCGGAGGTCGCCTTCGCCGGGGTCAGCAACCCCGAGCAGCAGGGCTAGCTGTCGCAGCAGGTGCTCCCGTGTCTCCGGGTAGACAGTGACAATATCGACGTGCAGCGGTTCCCCCGCCAAGGCAGCACGTAGCGAGGCCCTGCGGCCGGACACAGCCCGCAGTTCCACCGCGGCCCGGCGCACCGGGTCGGTCTTCGGCACCTTCGGGAGCAGGACCGGCTTGGTGACGTGGAACGCCCGCTTCAGCGAAGGAAGCCGGCGCAGCCAGGGACGGAGCCCGGCTTCGACCCACTTGTCGAGGTGAGCCCGCTCCCCGGGCATCAGGCCGGTGGCGATCTTGTGCGGGCCCATCGCGGTGCTGTGCACCACCGCCGCCATGACGTCGTCTTGGCCAGCCAGCCACGCGCGCGGGTCGGCGATGAGGTCTTCGGGTTTCGGGTAACGCCTCACAAGGTCGAGGTCATCGATGATCTCCACCGGGCTGTGCCCCCGCCACGTGTAACGCCCGTCGGAGGCGGAGAACTTCATCGCGTTTCCGACCAGACGGAGGCGGCGCGTCTCAGTCTCCTCCTCCCAAGGGAACGGGAGGTCGAACAGCACGGTGGCGCCGCGCCCACCTGGAACCCAGATAGGGGAACGGGTCGCCCACCGGCGGATCCCCGACGACACGTGGACGCGGAACGACGGGGAGAACGGCACGGTGTGCAGAGTGATCCCTAAGCGGGCCGAGTACCGGTGGTCCACCCCGTGTTTCCGGAACGTCTGCGGTGGCCACGAAACCAGTTCCGCCCCATGTTCGAGCCGGACCACGCGGAACCACATGTCCGTGTCCGCCCCCTCGGCGCGGAAGGGGCGCTCGGCCAAGCGAAGGGCCAGCAACTCGGGTAGGAGCGCGTAGAGCCGTCGGTGTGGCGAAGCGGTACCGCCCGGGGACACGTCGGTACCGGACAGCTCAACCGCGCAGGTCGACCACTCCGGTTCCGTCCGGCGGACCGCGTCGAGTACGCGGCGGGTGGCGGCCTGGTGCTCGCTCTCCGGCCGGAGAGCGGCGACCCAGCTTAGGAACGCAGGTAGGACGACGCCGGCTGGGAGCGGCTCCCACGCGTAGAGCCATGGCACCGAACTGTCGGCGGCGGCACCGCGGCCGGTCGCGAGTATTCCCGGCGCCACTGCGCGGAGGAGGCTGTCGAGCTTTCGGACCGGCAGCCCGGCGAACGGTTCCCGGCTCCGCCAACCCAGCGCGGACAGATCGGTCAGTTCGGTGCGCCACTGCTCGGCGAAGGTCGTTACGTGGAGGTCTTCGACCCACGGGCCGGCGTCGGGGTCGGGTTCGTATGCGCAGGGAGTGATCAGAGAGTGCATTCCGGAGTCCTGTCGTTGAGAAGGCGGTCCAGGGCCGCCCAGAGCGGCCGGTAGAGCGCGTCGACGATGTAGCGATCGTGCGCCGGTTCGGTGGAGTCTGCGGTCAGGTACGGCGTCAGCACGGCGTGAATGTTGTGCAGCAGGCTGGTCGTGGACGTTTCTTCGGCCGGTCTGCCTGCGGCCGTTTCCGGGGCGAACGCGGAGTCGACGAACACGACGCGGGCAGGCACCCCGCCGCGCACCAGACGGCCAATGACCTGCCAGATGAGCACCAGCAGGTCCCAGGTCACCGTGTCACGGTCGGGGCCGAGCGAGCTCCAGCCGAGCGACCTGGCGAGGGCTCGGTACCAACGGGCTCGCGCTTCCGTGCGGATCGCCGTGGCACCGTGGTCCAGATCGCTCGCTTCGCCCAGCTGCTCGGCGAAGTCTGCGCTGTCGGTGAACCGGACCAGCCAGTCGTTCACGGTATGGACCGCGAGCCCTAGGTCGTCGGGCCGGGGGTTGGGCCGCGCCAGGAAGAAAACGCTGCCGATGGCGGCGACTTTGTCGTCGTTCAGGATGTTGTGCCCGCGCTCTACGGCGAGCAGCGGCGCCACGAGGATCTCCGCGTCGGTGTGGCGGAGGGTATCGACATCGCCACGGCGCAAGACAGGCGCGTGTCGTTCGTCGTCGCTCCCGACGACGACCTCGACGTCGTCGGACACGAGCCGTACCACCCGGCCCTTCCACCTCGGGCTCAGGGTGTGCAGGGTGTCGGCTGCCAGCTCGGCTTCGTCGTAGCTGCCGACCAGAAGGAGAATCCGGCGGCGGGAATCCGGCCACTCCCGTAGCTCGCGCTCCAGCATACTGCCGTCGTGGTCGGGCTCGCCGAGGCGCGTGACCATGCGGCGGAGGATCTCCGGTCGCTCGTCGAGGTCGGCGCCGGAAAGCTTCAGCGTCTCGGGCCCGGCTCCGCTTCGCAGGAACTCGAACCGCATTTCGGTTCCACCGACGACGGCTTCGACGTGGTCTTTATCTGGAAGCAGGATGACGCCGACAGGGACCGGCACGTGGTAGCGGCTGGAACTGCCCGCCCAGCTGGTCCCCGACATCAGGAGCACGTTGGTGCCCGGGCGGCCGTCGACCCGGGGAAGGTCGGGCATGGCGCGGAGCAATTCCCGCCCGATGCCGCTGCACCGGAAGTACCGCAGCTCACCGCTCTGCACGCCGTGCCGCGGCGGCCCGTCGACGATGAACTGGAAGCCCAGCACGTTCCCCATCGGAGCTTCCGGGACGATCGGGCCGTAGTCCGGCGGTCGCTGGTACATGTCGTTGAAGCCCAGTTTCAGGACGGATTCGACGCGAGGCCACATCGCGTTCATCAGGGCCAGCTTCGGTTCCAGCGCCGACAGCAGGAGGGTGAACTCGAACTGGCGGCGCTTCTCGTCCAGCCAGTCCGCCGGATCCCGCGCCGGCTTATGACCGCGCTTGGCTGGCCTGGGCTGTTCCTGTTCCTCGTCGTAGGCGATCTGCAGTTCTGTCAGCTTCGGAGACAGATCGAACAACTTCACCAGGAAGTCGCTCAGCTTTCGCCGGGTTGCCGGCTGGCGCCCGGTGGTGAGCACTTCGTTCACGAGCGCTGTCAGCTCCGGAGTGACCTTCCCCGCGCGGTCTCCGAAGGGGTTGTCCCGGAACTCGTCGAGCAGCTCGGTCAGTTGCCGGCGAGGCTCTTCCGCGTCGGTCGCGTCGTCGGGGTAGCGTTCTTCGATCAGCCGAAGCTGCAAGGTCCAGGCGCTGAAATAGCCGGTCCGCACCCAGTCCCGAAGGCTGCGGTCGGCGACCAGCATCGCGTACAGTCGGTCGGTCGTCGTAGTGATCGTGTTGACTGCGGCCGTCCAGTCCTCGACATCGTGGTGGGACAGCTGGGTGCGGGCGCCTTCGAACAGCTCCCGGTTCTTGTGGCCGACCAGGTCGTCCAGCAGCGACCTGCTGTCCGCGCCGCCGACCAGGGCGACCGCGGGAGCGAACATCCGGTCGAGCTGCATCTGCACCCGATCGGCTTCGTCGATGATAACGAGGTCGCTGCGTCTGCAGGCCGCCTCGAGATAGCGGATCTTTTCCGCGTTCTGTGGTCGTGGCACGGCGGCGTCCACCAGACCGGCAGGCGTCGAAACCCAGATGGTGGCTGGCACCAGTTCGTGCGCGCCGCGGTGCCGTGGGCACCCAGCCCAGTAGGGGCAGGTCACCGGCACCGTCGACCACTCCCGTTTGGCGTCGGGCCGCACGGTGCGGCGGTGGAGCCGCGTGCACGGGGCCTGGTTGAACGCGAGGATGTCGTCTTGGTCGCCGAGAAGGGTGTTCAGCACGCACGACGTGCTTAGGTAGCTGAACCCGGGATTCTGGTGGGCGAGGACGTTCGCCTCGCCGCGCCCGGCCAGCCTGCGGTGCATCCGCTGCGCATGCCGTTCCTTGCCCGACGCGCCCAGGATCGGCGCCGCCATGCCCCCGGTGTACAGGTTGTAGAGCCTGACCAACTCGAGGGTTTCGGCGATGTCGCCGACCACGACAGTGATCCGGCCGCCCTGCCGGGCGAGGTGCACGGTCAGCACGTCACGCAAGGTGCTTTTCCCCGCTCCGACGATGCCGAGCAGGTGTTCGATCCCCGCGATGGTGAAATCGCGATTTTCACAAAACGTCGACTCTCCTCGTGTCCGGAGCCGGACCGAACGCATACGGCACGCCCAGTCGTGAGGTTCGATGATGTCCATGTCCTCGGCCGTCACGATCAGGTCGTCCCAGTTCACCGATATCGGCTCGCCACTTCCGGGCGGGAGCAGGTGGATGTCGTGTCCGGCCGGCCGGGCGAGGTGCGCGGTGTCGGGCAAATCGACGCGGACCGTCGCGCGGCCGGCTTGGAACCGGTGCAATCCTTGCCGCGCGAAGACGACTGGGCTGCCCCTGAAGGGAGGGGCCGTAGCCAGTAGCCGGTCGTACCGGGTGAATCTGTCATCGGCGATGCCCTCTGTCGGCAACCGGACGATCTGCGCGTCCGGGCTCGGTACGTCGAAGGCCCGGATCTTTTTGTTCAGGGCCTGGTAAGTCGCCAGGGCGTCGTGCCATGCCGTCCGCCGACGCAAGGTCCACAACGAGAAGCGCGCTGAGCGGAGAGCGGTAGCCGCTTCGTCGCTCGTCACGAGTCCGCGGCCGCGGGCGTAGGGGATTCCGCAGAAGAGAACCCAAGCCCCGCCCACCGCTTCGCCGCGGTTGAGCCGTTCGTGCAACCGGAGCCCCAGTTCGACGTCGCACAGCAAGGCTGCCTGGTCCGATCGGAGGCCAGCTTCGTCGAGGGCGTCCAGGACGGGTGCCAGCACGGGTCCAGGGTCGCGCATCAGGGATCCTTTCGGTCGTTGGTCGCGCCAGCGAGCAGTTCGCTTTCGGTCGCGAGGGTGACAGGTGACCCGAGTGGCAGTGCGCCGGCGAAAGCCCGGCGGGCGACCGGCGTGGCCAACGTGGAGCTGTCCGGGATCACCGCGATGTCCACTCGGTCGGCTGTGGCGTCGATGGCCAGGGCCGAGGCGACGATGCGGTCGTAGCACCGGAAGGAAACTGGTGCTCTGCCGGGAAACCGGACTTCGTGGCGTCGGGTGGCGAGATCTAAAGTGCGAACCGGAAGGCCTGTGGCTACGAGACCGTCGCGAACCCGATCGTCTAATGTGGATGGTAAGGCCACGAAGAGCCGGAGCGCGGAATGAAGCAGCAACGCCCGGCCAGCCGGCAGCCGTTGCTCAACCCAAGCCCCCGGCGGACAGGTTTCTCGCTCGCACCAGGTGACGAGTTCGCCCGTGAGGCGGTCCGGCCGGGCAGGCAGCCCGCACTCGCATAGGCCGACCCGTCCCCGGACGACCCAGGCGGCCGGAACCGGCTGGTACAGAGCCTTGACAAACTTGAAGACCGACGCGGCCTTCGGATTCTTCATCAGAAGTTCGCGCTGTGTGTCAGGTCCGACCAGAACGTGTGACCGGAGAAACCGGAATCGCTCGGCTGCTTCTGCCGCGGGAAGATCGGACAGGGCCTCGACCATGAGCGCGTCGGCAATGGCCGCCACTCCCGCCAGCTCGGCACAAGCCCGTGTCCGGGTGCGGTGCACCGGATCGACGAGAGCCATCCCGGTGTGCGCGGGCGGGTACGGCCAGCGCTCTGACGCGAGGTCCGTGCACCACTCGACCAGCTCGGGCACTCCCGCCGGCGGCGTTCGCTCGTGGTCGAGGCACTCCCGCACGACCAGGTCCAGGGCGTGTTGGGTGTCATCCGGGTACGGCGGAACCGACGGGCCCGCACTGTCGTGGCCGGACAAAGCGTGTATGCCACAGGCCAGGTGGTGGAGTAACGTCGTCGCGTCCATCATGCCTCTCCTTCGGTCGCTTCCCGAGCGGAACACCACTGGGCCACTTCGCAGCTTGTGCAATGCCGGCCTGGCACGGGGAGGAACCGGTCGTCGCCGTGCCACTGGCTGAATGACTCGCGCACCACCGTCTCGGCGTGCCGGCGTACTTCCGGTGTCCGCGGGTCGAGCGTGTAGAGGTCGGCTCCCGTGGGACGGAGCACCTCCAGCTCGACCCGGCCGATTCCCAGCCCGAAGTCGTCACGTGCGGCGAGAATGGTCGCCAAGGCGAGCTGCGGATACTGCTCGAGCCAAGGACGCGTCCCACGGCGTGCCGAGGCCGATGTCTTGACCTCCCGCCAGACCCACGTGGTGCCGTCGTGGTACAAGAGGTCGGGCTTGGCCAGGACGACCGTGTCGGCGTCGGTGTCGTCGAAGACCAGGTCGGGTTCCACCCGGAGGTCAGCCAATGTCCGCGTGTGGCGAACCGGGCACACCACAGCGTGGTGGCGCAGGAGCACGGTGCCGAGTGCGCGGTCTTCCTCGGTCAGATTGAAGCCCGGTGGTACCCAGTCCGCCGAGATCCGGGCGTTGCAGGGATAAGTGGTTCTGTCGTGGCGGTCCTCGAGGTACCGATGCACCGCTCGCCCGCGTTCGGCCGACGGCCCGCGCTCGACCCCTTGGTCAACGGGCAGGCGCTGACGACGTCCGTAGTCACGGGCCGGGCAGACGGTGTAGTTGCGCGCCGACGTGGCGGACCAGCTCCGGCGGGGCCGCCGCCGGTTCCGGACACCCAGCAGTCCCGGAGTCCGGCGCAGCTCGGGGCACACGGCAGCGAACGGGCAGTCGGCGCACGCGGCACCGGGCCGATACACGAACGGTTCGCCGGCGTCCACCAGCTGCGCCAGAGCGGTCCGGCCTGACACCGCGTACAGGTCGAGAGCGGCTTGCCGCGAGCCGTCGAACAAGGTGAGCGACCGGCCGTCCAGCATCCCGAACTGCCGGATCGTGACGTGCTCCGGGGGCGCGTCGGGACCTCCCGAGGCCAGGACGAGCGCGGCGACCGCGATCTCGGCGTCCGTTCGCGTCCGGCCATCGAGCCGGTTCACCGGCAGCCGTACTTCACGGACCTTGCCGTCCGCGGAGCGGTAGCACCGGCCCCAGACCGTGATCCGGTACTGCCGGGCACCTCGCTGATCCGCCTGGGCCAGCGTGGTTTCGTAGACCCACCGTCCACGGAACGGCTTCAGTGCGCCGTCCTGACCGGGTGGGAACGCATCGAGGTAGCGGTTGACGGCGTGGTCCGTCCATCGTCGGACGGAGTCGTGCAATGGGCGCTTACCGACCTTCGCGAGCGCGTCTCCGACTGCCGTTCCTTGGTGCTCGACGAGGTCGAGGACGTCCATGAACGGACCGTTCGTGAAGGTCTCCAGCATCTCGGGCTTGCGAGGCACCGGTGTGTCGGCCCGGTAGCGCGGCCGTGCGGTAAGCGCGTCGCGCGCCGGGCAGCGGTACCTGGCCGATCCGAGCATCCCGACCGACACCTTGATCAGGCCGGAATCACCGGACACCCCGGCCGGGGGGTGCCATGACGTCATTTCTTCCTTCTTCCGTGAGAGCATTTCGGGGTGTTTCATCCGGGTGAGGTCGTCGGCGGCCGTTACGTCGTGCGGGAAGCACTCGGCCAGGGGAATTCGGGTGAGGTCTACCGGGTCACGGACCGGGAGACCGGAGCGCGGCTCGTGCTCAAGATCCAGCTGGCTCGGTTCTTCGAGAACACCGCCGAATACGAGCAGTACGGCGAGGAAATCCTCAACGAGGCCTCCGTCGCGGAAGCGCTGAGCGATGTGCCCGGCCTGCTCCTGGCTCGCCCCGGTGGCGACCACGCCAAACGACAGTTCTTGGTCATGCCGGATGTCGACGGTCGCGATCTCGTGGCTTTCGCAGGTGACGAAGCCCCGGTTTCGTCCGCGCGGACGGCGGCGATTATCGCCCAGCTGTGCGACCCCCTCGGTGAACTGCACGCACGGGGCTGGGTCCATCGGGATATCAAGGCCGAGAACGCGCTCATCGCCCCTGACGGCCGGGTCTGGCTCATCGACCTCGGCAGCGCGATTCCCCGGGATATCGACGCTGGGCCGCAATGCACCCTCGGGTACGCCGCTCCCGAGGTCCTGCAAGGTTCCCCCGCCACGGTGGCCTCGGACGTGTTTTCACTGGGGTGTCTGCTGTTCAAGCTGGCAATCATGGACCTTCCTTATGACAACACGACGGGGCTTCGGCCGGTTCCAGGCCTGCCGTTCCCGGACCGGCTGGGTCGCTCGCTCGAGGCACTCGCCCCGGAGCTGCGCTCGGTGGGTCTCCGCATGATCGAGTGGAATCCCGGCGACCGGCCGCACGCCATGGCCGAGGTCGCCGGTGAGCTGGCCCGACTCCTCCCCGACCCCGCCACCCCGGCCGGGTCGTGAACCCGACCCCGTGCTCCGGTACTGGCTGGTGCGCCACTGGATTGCCTCCTAGACATTCGCCAGCATTTCGGCGACCCGGTCGGCGCCGGACGTGTCGCCGAGCTCGTGGTACAGATCTCGTGCGCGGTGTAACGCCTGCTCGCTTTCGTCGGTGCGGCCGTCGAGCCGTAGTACACCGGCCAGCAGCACGAGCGTTTTCGCTTCGTGACTGTGCCGGGTCAGGGACCGGTAATGGGAAATCGCGAGGTCGTAGTTCGCCGCAGCTCGTGACCAGTCCCCGCAGTCCGCATGGACGTCACCCAGCAGGACCAGGATGGACGCTTCGCCGTTCACGTCACGGATATGGGCGAACCGGTCCCGCGCATCGGAACAGGCTTCAACCGCGCGGGCGTGGTCGCCCTCAGCGAGCGCGACCCGCGCGATGCCGCCGAGCGCGTCGGCCTCGCCGAGTTCGTCGCCCAGCTGCCGAAACAGGGTGCAAGCCCGGCCGTATGCCGCACGGGCCATCGAGTGTTCTGACCGGCCAAGATGGATTTCTGCCAGCCCGATGTGTCCATACGCGAGGCCACGGACATCGCCGGCTTCCTCGCTCAGCCGAACCGCATGCCGTTGCGCCCCTTCGGCCAGCGGGTACTCCTTCATGTTCCATCGGGAGCCCCCGAGCATGCGGTAGACCATCGCCTGGTCGGCGAGGCCAGCGACGCGCTTGGCGGCATCGGCCGCCGTACGCAGGTAGCGGTCGGCGTCCGCGAACCTGCTCCGGCGCCACTGGTACGTCACGAGCGCTACGGCCAGGAGCCAGGTGTGCTGATCGGCTCCAGTTTCGGCCGCTTGGCGAAGTGCCGCGGTGATCGTCGGATACTCGACGTCCAGCCACTCCATCGCGTCCCGTGCAGTCGGCGGTACCGCCACCTTGCCGATAGGGGACGCGGGGATCGGCAGCTGGCGGCCGGGCACAAGGGCCTGGTCGCAAGCCGCCACGTGCTGGAGGAGGTAATCGAAAACGGCCGTGGTCGCTTCTTCGGCCCTGCCCGGAGGTAGCAGGCCGGTCAGCTCGCGCCCGTAGTCGCGGACCAGGTCATGCATCGCGAACCGCCGGTGTACCGGCTCCTCCAGCAGGTGCGCCGCGACGAGTTCCGCGATGTCGGCTGCGCAGTCCCGGCCCGCGAGGTTCGCCGCCGCGTCCGAACTGACCGTGGGGCCCGGGTGCAGGGCGAGCAAGGCCCACAATTCGACTGCGGTGCTGGTCAGGCCTTCGTGGGAGTACGACAGAGCGACCCGGACGTCCAAGTCCGTCTCGCGGCCCGGGGAAAGGGTGTCGAGCCTGGTCTTGGTTTCCCGGAGCGCGTCGCGGGTCGAGCGGACTTCTTCGCTGGGGTGCCTGTGCAACCGCGCCGCGACCACGGCCAGCGCCAGGGGGAGTCCGCCGACCAACTCAGCGATCTCTTCGACCAGGTGGCCCGCGCGGCGCATCCTGTCCGCACCTAGCGAGTTGGCCAGCATGGCGATCGCGTCGGGCCGCTCCAACGGCTGCACGGTGAGAGGATGGGCTCCCTCCCGGGCGATCAGGCTTTCGAGGCGAACCCGGCTGGTGACGACGACGGCACACCCCACCCCCGGGAGCAGGGGTCGGGCCTGTGCGGCATCCCGGGCGTTGTCGAGCACGACCAGCAGCGAACGGCCGGCAGTCGCGGAACGGAACGCCGTGATCAGCCCGTCGAGGGTTGTCGTCGGTGGTTCAACATCGAGATCCTTGAGAAATCTGGTCAAGATCTCCTCGGGAGCCTCGGGAGACGTCGCGCCGAAGCCGTTGAGGTCCGCGTGCAGCGTGCCGCCTGGGAACGCCTCGTCCATCCGATTCGCCCAGCCTCGCACCAGCGCGGTCTTGCCCACCCCCGCCATGCCGGACACCAGAGCGATCCGTGCGTTACCAGGCTCGGCACGTACGAGAACATCGTCGAGTTCTCGCAGTTCCGCGTGCCGCCCGACCAGACTCGGCTGGTAAGCGGGTAGCTGCCGGACAACCACAGTGCGCGGCGGAGCTTCAGCGGGGTGCGGTGCGTACCTGGCTTGGAGTTCGGCCAGCCGGCCGTCGGGATCGCCGTGCTTTTGGAGGTGCCGGGCCAGAAAAGACCCTGCCCGGGCCCCAGATTCGGCTTCCGCGATGACGCCAGACGCGAGTGTCAGTATCGGAACGTCGTGTGGCCACCGGCGAACCGCGTCGTACATAGCAATCTGGAAACCCCTGAGGTCACCGCATTCCGATGTCGCCTCGAGGAAGTCGAAGGTGGCCGCACGCCGCCGATCGTCCAGGTACCGCTGTTCCTGGCGCAGATCGAACTTCTCCAGATCCGCATCCACGAGTGGCTCGGACCGCCATTCGTCAAGCGCGCGTTGAAGGCGTTCCGCCCGGCCATGGCCCTCGAGCCGCTTCGCCTCGGTGACTCCGCTCGTGAACCGGATGAAATCGACTGACCAGCCCGAGAGATCGATCATGCACTGCAGGTTCTTGTTTTTGGGTTTGACGTCCGACAATCGCTCTTTGAGTGCTCGGCTGGCCTCTCGGACGCTGGCCAACGGAACCCGTTGCCCTGGCCAGAGTCTGGAAACGATCTCTGATTGGTGCAACTTGTGGTTCGGCGCGACAACGAGAAGGGCGAGCAACGCCTTTGCGAGCGGCGACGAGATATCGACCTCACGGCCGTCCACGCGCACCACCAACGGACCCAAGAGGTGGATTTCCATCAACCCTACTTTGAATCGGAAGGATTTATTCGGGAGCGTGTCGCAACCGAACCGATACCAGATCCTCGCACCGCTCCGCGGCCAATGGCCAGCGAGCCAACCCACGTTCGACCCACGTTCGACCCACGACCTCGGCGGATGGCCCCCTCCGCTCGCCTGCCACGATGGCCTGGCCTGCGAGGATCCCCCGCAGGAAATAACCAGGAATCGAAGATCGAGGAGAACCAGGTGCAGAAGAACCGTCATCTCCGGGGTGCCGCGCACCGAGCTGGCAGCGGCGGCCGCCGGCCGACCTGGCCGCCCCGGCGCCCCAGTCGCCCGACAACGACCCCGGCCCATCCCCGGCCGACGTCGTCCCGCCGGGCCGCTTGAGCGAACTGGGACCGGGTTTGCCGGGTCGGTCGCCGGTTCCGGCGACCGACCCGGCGACTCCTCCGGGGACGCGGACGACCAGTCGGTCCCGCGGTGCGGCGCTACCGACTAACGACCACGCGAGCATGAATGGTCGCGGTCGCATTGCTGACCGGCCTGACTTCCGAGTTCTCGGGTCCGCCTGGCGAACCTGGCCCATTCGCGTCGCGGGGCCCGATTCGACCAGCCGGACAAGACTACGCCCGCTGTTTCCTTAGATATTGCAGCACAGCCCGGAACACCCGCGGTCAGTGCCGGCTGTGATCACGTATCTGTAACGCTCCAGCTGCCCGAAGCAGTCACCTGTGTCACCCCGCCGCCCGGCGTACAGAGGCGATCGCCGTATGGGTGGCCGCGTTGGTCCATCGCACCACTGCAGCTGACCAACCCGGAAAACCTTCCTGGTCACAGCGCGAGCACGCTTGTCCAGAGCAGCAACCGACGAATGTCCGCACATCGGCAGAGGCGGATGTTCATCGACGAGCGGACCAAGGTGGCCTGGGGCTGCTCCCAGAAGTACGAAGAGCTCACCGGGGCAGCGACTCTCGACAGGGCCGTTCGCGGCCGTTGACCTGCGGTTTGATGCAATTGAGGTACGTTGAGCACACTTCGAAGAGCCCATAGGTGTGAACCAAGGACGACATAGTGCGCTGGCCCGCGGAAATGAGATTTCCGCAGGTCGGTACGGGTCCATTCAAAGCAGTTACTAATGAGTTCGGAAGTAGGTCGAGTCAGGCGGTGATGTAGGCCAGGTTCGGGTCGTGGAAGAACCCGCAGATGAGTGCGGGGAGTTTCTGCAGGCGTCGTAGGGCCCCGGTGGCCTTCGTTTTCAGGTCGTCTTTGCTAGTGACGCCGGTCTTTCCGATGCGGTCGTGTTTGACGTTTTTCCAGACCCATTCGTCGGGGTTGAGTTGTGGGGAGTAGCCGGGCAGGAAGAACAGTCGCAGTCGGCCGTCGGTGCTGGCCACGAACTTGGTGACGGCCTTGGCGCGGTGGCTGGGGTGCCCGTCGACGATCAGGAACACCGGTCCCGCAGCGTCGGTGAGTAGCCGTTTGCAGAACTCGATGAACACCGTGGCGGTCACGGTGCCGTCGTGGACCATGAACCGCAGCGCGCCCTGGGCGGATACCGCAGACAGCATATTGATCGAGTAGCGGGCGCCGGTGTTCGCCACGACCGGGGTCTGCCCGACCGGCGCCCACGTGGTCCCGGCGTGGTAGTCCGAGCGGATTCCAGCCTCGTCAGCGAAAAACACTGTCGCGCCAGCCTTCTTGGCTTCGGCGCGAATCGCGGGGAACTGCTCGGTCTTCCAGCGTTCCACCGCGTCGGGGTCCTGCTGGTAGGCCCGGTGCAGTGGTCGCTGCGGGGACAGACCCATCGTGCGCATCAGCCGGCCGACGCTGACCACACTCAACCTCACCCCGAACTCGCGGACGATCACCTCCCGCACCATTTCCCTTGTCCACAAAGCAAACTCGAACGACAACTGCCGCGGATCCACACCCACAATGAATCCATACAACCGCGAGATCTGCGTCGGCGACAGCCTCGGCGGGCGACCCGGTACCGCCTTGGCCTTCAAAGCACCGTGCCCGCCCTCGCGAACCTTGGCCAGCCACCCATAGACGGTGTTCTTGTGGAACCCCAGCGTGATCGCCACCTCCTCCGGATGCGCACCCGCGGCAACCTGCTCAACAGCCCGCATCCGCAGCACCTCGAGAGTCTTATGATCCAGCTTCCGGCCATCGTTATCGCGCACACAAGAATTCTCCCCCACAACCACCGGAAAACCTGGGACATCACCCGGCGAGTCTCGACTTACTTACGAACTCCTTAGTAACGTACGTTCAGGACTGTTCAGCGCATAGGTCTGCTCCCGATTTGCTCCCCGACCGTGCTCCCCGGGCGGACGAACCAGCAGCCACGACCGGCTGAACGCCGTGGCACTCGGCACAACGGAACCTTCGATTCGCGCCGGCAGCGTCGGTCAGCACGGCGCGGACCCGTTCGGCGATCGACCGTGTCTTCGGCGGCTGGTGACACCTGGCTGGTCTGGCGGAGCGGCCACGTCAAGACGTGTTGCGGCGGATCGTGTTCGAGGGCGGTGGCGGCGGCTTGGCTGGCGGTGATCGTCACCAGCTGCGGCACTGGGGATTTGCAGTCCCGAGTCCCCGGCGCGGGCGGCTGGATTCGCTTTGACTGACGTGATGGTTCCCCAGGGCGGTGCTGGACCGCCCTGGGGGACCTCGTTACGCGTTGCTGGGTCAGTGTGCGATTTCTTGTGGTTGGGTTTTATGTGAAGGTGACTTGGGTGGTGTTGGTGGCGGCGTTCCAGGTGATGAAGCCGTGTTGGAAGTCGCTGCGTCGGCCGCCGGGGATGCTGTATTCGTCGCTGGTGGGGTAGCCGAGGCGGCCGGCTTCCCAGCCGAGGGAGGCCCAGGTGTCACGGATGGTGCCCACCACGGCGTGGACGCCGGTTTGGGGTGTCCAGTAGATCGACGTGTGGTTGGTGAAGTGGTTGTAGCGGCCGATCCCATCGGGGGTGGTGGATTCGTCGGTGGTGGGGTAGCCGGGTCCGGTTTCCCAGCCCAGCGCGGCCCATTTGTCGCGGATCGCGCCCTGGATTTCGTGGGCTCCGCTGCCAGGGCTCCAATAGATGGAGGCACCGGCAGGCAGGCTGAAGTGGTTGTAGCGGCCGATGCCGTCGGGTGTGACGGATTCGTCGGTGGTGGGGTAGCCGATGGCCTGTTGCCGGCCTAGCGCGGTCCATTTGTCGCGGATCAGGCCCTGGATCTCGTGAGCTCCGCTGCTGGGGCTCCAATAGATGGATGCGCCGTCGGGGAGGCTGAAGTCGTTGTAGCGGCCGATACCGTCGGATGCGCCGGTTTCATCGGTGGTGGGGTAACCGATGCGGGTTTCCCAGCCGAGGGCAGCCCATTTGTCGCGGATCGCGCCTTGGATTTCGTGGGCCCCGGTGGTGGGCGACCAGTAGATGGAGGCACCGCCGGAGCGACTGAGGTGGTTGTAGCGGCCGATACCATCGGGGGTGGCGGATTCGTCGGTGATGGGGAGGCCCAGGGCGGTGGGTCCGCCGAGTTGCAGGTAGCGGTCGAGGATCGGGCCCTGCATGTAGCGGGCTCCGGTGGCGGCGGAGTAGTAGATCGCGCCGTGCTCGTAGTTTTGTGCGGTGCCGCCGGTCACGGCGTATTCGCCCCCTACGGGTGCACCAAGAACGGAGGCTGTTCCGCCGAGGTCGAGGTAGTGCGCCACGATCGGGTCATTCACCTGCTGGGTCAGCACGTCATGCAGATCGTCGATACGCGTTTCGGTGGCGCCGGTGCGGGTTTCGGTTTCGCCAAGGCACCCGCCCTGCCACGAGGAGTGGTTCAGCGCGAGGAGTTCGGTCTGGCCGTTGGTGGTGCGCCAGGCGGGGCCGCCGGCGTCGCCTTTGCACGTGGTGGGCCTAGTAGTGCTGCTGATGGTGAGGGTTGTGGTGTCGAGGGTGTCGACGGTGACGGTGGCGAAGTGGGGTTGGTCGGGCACCCATTCGGTGGCGGTCCGGCCGTATCCGGCAATGAAGATGCCGTCCCCGGCTTGGGGCGGGGTCGTCGCGAGTGGGGCGATGGTGACGTCGGTGACCGGGGTGGCCAGTCGAGCGAGCACGATCGCCCGGTTGGGTTGTGGGACCAGCGCGGTCACCGCCACCACATGACCATCGGTGCCAGTGGTCAGGTTGCTGCGCCCGAGAGTTGCGGTGGTCGCTTCCGTGGGTGCGGCATACGGGGTCGCGTTCGGGAAACAGGTACTGGAGGTCAGCACCCACTGTGTTGCGACCAGCACCCCGCTGCACGCCCCGTGGGTGTTGCTGAGTTTCACCACAGCCCCGGGCCCGGACGTGGTGGCATCGCCAGTCACCGCCCCAGCCGGTGGAGCGAACAAGGCAGCACTGCACAACGCCACAGCCACGGCAGTAGCGCCAAGATATCTTCGCGAAAAGCCAGGCATGAAAAACTCCGTGAGAGTCAGATAGTTCCGGTCAGGGTTAGGCGGAGGCTGCCACCGAGACGGGCGACCGCCGCCAGTGCGGTGGCGCAGATCTTGCTGGACATGTTCAATTCCTCGTAAGAGCCGAGGCGTTGAAACGGCTGCATGGATGATCAGGCTCTGGCTGTTTACGACTATTAAGGCTCGCTCAACTGGTGGTGGTAAGCGTCAGCAGTGTGGTGGGCTGGTGGGCCGGGTTGGCACGGATGCCGACCGGCGTGCTGCCAGTGAGGTTGACTGCGACGGTGGTGTGTGCCGTCGTCAGTGGTGAGCTCCGCGGTGACCTTATGGCCGGCTCCTACGGCCATAAGGTCAATACCTTACTCCGAATGCGCATTTTTCCTCGCCCAATAAGAGTAGCAATTACTAACCGGTCAGCAGAGGAGATCCGTGCAGGATTGGGCAGTATTACCTAAAATAGACACGATATACCTCTCATTTCATTTGCGTCAAGTTCTCGGTAGTGCTCCGGTGTCCAGCCCTGCCAATACAACTGTACAAATCCGTATGACATTCCTACCTACTTCGGAAAGAGAAACACATTGCCGTCGCCGAGCCACTTCCTGGCGATATCGAGCGCCGGAGGATGGACGGGCTGTCGGTCTCGGGCCGACGAGTTCCGATGGTGGTCGGTCACTGTGCCAGGGCGAGGATGTCGTCGGTGTCGTGGGCGAGGAAGTCGTCGAAGGGAACCAGTGTCGACAGTTCGGGGTGTCGGCGTGCGATCTCGGGCCGCAGCACCATCAGCTCCGGTACCACGGTCACCGGTGTGGGCCCGCCGGTCACGATGTCGTCCAGATCGGTCTCCAGCGACGGCCCCCACCGGTCAACGACCAGGCCGACCGCGGCCGGCCCGGTCGCCCGAAACTCAGCCAGTATGCGGCGGATCACCGTATTCTGCCCGAGCCGGTAGACCGGACCACCGAAACCATCGAGATCGTAGTCCTCGACGACCACATCAGCACCGACCTGGCTCAGCAGGCAGATAACGCTGGCCTCCTCCTCGGTGTCAGTCAGCCAGTACTGGAAGGTGAACCGCTTCTCCCTCAGCCCGGCCATGGCCGCGAGCACGCCGTCTCGCGTCATCTCGACCTGCTCACCGAGGGTTTCCCACTCCCCGCTGAGCGCCGTGATCCGGCCGGTACGGGGATGACCCAGCACCATCCCGGTCGCCGCCAGCGAGTCCACCCGCCGCAACACCTGCTCCGGCGTCCAATCCCGCCGATACAACCGCACAAACCCGTCTGTCATCCCTACCTACTTCGGAAAAATAACAACATTGCCGTCGCCGAGCCACTTCCTGGCGATGTCGAGCGCCTCCTGCGGAGTGCCCTCCTCAAAGTATGCGAGGGCCCGCACGCCGTCCCGGTCGGCCCCATACTTGAGGATCTTCATCTGAGTTGGCAGCTTCTCCAATTTCTCCATCTTGCCGGGCCCGCCGACCGCGATGTATTCGCCGTTCGGTCCGAACACGTCCACCCCGGTGCTGTTGACGTTCGGCATGATGATCTTAAAGTCTTGGCCGTCGTTGGTGAGCTCCTTGGTGCGCCTGCCGCCCACCAGGTCCGCGACCTTCTGTTCCCTCTCGTCGCCGAGTTTGTTCCCGGCGTTCTGGGAGAGGTTGTTGATGTCGTCAGCCATGCCCTGTATGCCCTGCTGGGCCATGGCCAGGCCGCCGATCATCTCGGTGATGCCGGCGTAGATCGCGGGGCCCGAGGTGAACACGCACGCGATGGCACCGGCGATCGCGCCGGCGATGCCGCCGGGCAGCGCACCGATACCGGCGAAGGCCGCGCCGCCGCCGGCGCCGACCGCCGCACCCCCGCCGATCTCCTCGGCGCACATCGCGATCGCACCGCCGGAGACCGCGGCGCCGCCGAGCGTGGCGCCGATGCCCGCCGCGGTCTCGGCCAGGTGCTGGATGAGCGCCATTAGCTCGCCCGCGTGGTCGCGCACGTAGTCGAGCGTGGCGCCGGCCATGGTGTCGATCATCGCCAGCAACTGGTCGGCGGCGTCCTTGAGGGCCTGCAGCTCCGGGTGGTCCGCGATGGCTTGCGCGACCGCGTCCCGGACCTGCTGGACGGTGCCGCGCATGTCCATGACCTGCTGCTTGGCATCCTCCTCGGCCTGCTTGACACTGACCGCGTTGTATGCGTCGGCGGCCGCCTGGCTGGCCTCGGCGACGTCCTTGCCCGCCGCGTCCGCATCGGCTTTCGCCTGGGCAGCCGCCGCACGGGCCTGCGCGGCGTACTCGTTGGCCAGCGCAGCCGACTGCGACGCCTGCGCTGCCGACCGCTGCGCGGCCTGCGCCGCAGCCTGCGCGTTCGACGCGGCCCACCGGGCGGTCACGGCCGACTGCGCCGCCCGCGACGCGGCCTGATCGGCCTGGTCGGCGGAAGCCCGGGCGTCGTCGGCGTGCTGCCGGGCCTCCGTCGCGGAATCCTGCGCGGCCTGGGCCGCCGCGGCGGCATCGGCAGCCGAACCGGCGGCGTTGGCCGCGTACTCGGCGGCCAGCGCCGCCTGCTGGTGCGCCAGGGCCGCGGCCTCCTGCGCGTTGGCGACGTAGCCGTTGACCTGGGCGACGTGCTGGGCGGCGTCGGCGTCCCGCCACGCGGCGCTGTACTGTCCGGACTGGAGGAACTCGCGGACGTAGGTCCACGGCCCGGACAGCGCGGCGTTGGCCGCGGCCTTCACCTCCGGCCCGCCCTTATCCAGAATCTTCTGGACGGCGATCCGGTCGTCGTTTTCGGCCGCTCTGAACTGGCCGGTCTTCAGGAACACGGCGACGTCGTCTGGGGTGCCCGACAGCGCCTGGTTGGCGGCGTCCCGGGTGGCCGGCCCGCCGACCGAGGAGATGCGCTGCGCCTCGAGCCGGTCGTTGGTGACCTTGCCCTCGTAGTCGCGGGTGGTTAGGAATTGTTTAACCTGGTCGTAGCCGCCCGCGGCAGCGGCGCCGGCCGCAGTGCGCTGGGCCGGCACCAGAGAGGCGCCACCCACGATGCTGAGGCTGAGCCGGTCGTCCTGCTCCAGCGCCGCAGAAAGTCCACTTTGGACGAACGCGGTCAGCTCGGCGTCCGTTCCGGCCAGCGCTGAGCTCGCCGCGTCGAACACCTTGGGGCCGCCGGTGTGCATCAATTCGGCGGCCAGCTTCCGGCCGTCGATGATCGCCGTCGCCGGCGGGGTCGACGGGTCCTTGGCCGCCGTCAGCAGGCTCTCCGCCTTTTGGTCCAGCTGCTCCGGCTGGCCGGCGGTCCAGTGCGGGGCCACCGTCTTGGAGTCCTCGGCCTGCTTGGCGTCCTGCGCGTCGCGCATCGCCTGGGACTGCTGCTCGGCCAGCCGCTCCGCGTCCGCGCGGCGGGCCAGGTCGGCGGTGTTCTTGGCCTGGTCGGCGGCCGTCTGCGCGGCGTCGGCGGCGTTCTTCGCCTCGGTCGCGGCGTCCTTGGCCCGCTGCGCGGCACCGGCCGCGTCGTCGGCCGCCGCGACCGCGGCGTCGGCCGCCGCGGCGGCGGCGTTGGCGTGCGCGGCGGCGTCCAGCGCGGCCTGCCGCGCCTGGCCAGCCCAGGCGGCGGCGTCGTTGGCCAACGACAACGCGGCGCCGGCCGCGCGGCTCGCCTCGTTGGCGTTGCGCTGGGCCCGAGCGGCGGCGTTGCGCGCCTCGGTGGCGCTGGCACCGGCCTGCTGCGCATAACCACCGGCCTCCGACGACGCCTGCGCGGCCGCCGCGGCATCGTTGGCAGCTGCCGCCGCAGCC
Organism: Amycolatopsis taiwanensis DSM 45107; assembly: GCF_000519205.1. Classification (GTDB taxonomy): domain Bacteria; phylum Actinomycetota; class Actinomycetes; order Mycobacteriales; family Pseudonocardiaceae; genus Amycolatopsis_E; species Amycolatopsis_E taiwanensis. Next base: position 83,665 of record NZ_KI912601.1, read on the forward strand.
TGCACGGTCAGGGCGACGGCGTGCGCGGCGTCGATGGCATGGGTCAACGCGTCGGCGGCACTCTGCGCACCGTTGGCGGCGTCCCGAGCGTCCTTCGCCGCCTGCGTCGCCTTGTCAGCCTGGTTCCTGTCCGTGGCCACGGCGGCTGCCGCGTTGCGTGCGTTCGAGGCGGCCCGGCCGGCCATGGACGCGGCCCAGGCGGCTTGGCTGGCCGCCGAGGCAGCCTCGCGAGCCGCGTTGTTCGCCGCGTTGGCCGCGTTGATCGCCGTCTGTGCGGCGCTCGCCGCACGGTTGGCGGCGTCGGCCGCCCGCGAAGCGGCCTGCGCCGCCTGCTCGGCCGACCCCTGTGCGGCGCGCGTCTCTTCGGCGGCGGTCTGCGCGTCGGCCTTTGCCGCCGCGGCGGCAGTCGCTGCCTGGTCGGCCGCGTCCTGCGCCGCCTGCGTCTGCTGCGCCGCACGGGCCTCGGAGCTCTGCGCGAGGTCAGCGAGCTGAGCGACCGTCGCGGTCTCCTGGTCACGCTGCAACGCGACCTGGTAGCCGCTCTGGAGAAACCAGCGCACGTCGTCCGGGCTGGACGACAACGCCCAGTTGCCGCTGTTCTTAACCTCGGTTCCGCCGTTGTTGATCAGCAGCTGGGCGGCGATCCGGTCGTCCATGTTCTGGGCCTGCTGGTAGCCGCTGCCGAGGAAGGCCAGCTGGTCGTCGGGCGTGCCGTTGAGGGCGGTGTTGGCCGCGCGCTTCACGGTCGGACCGGTGGCGGCCGACTGGATCCGCGAGATCTGCACGCGCAGGTCGGTCTGCCACGCTTGCTGCCACCCGCTCGCGAGGAAGGCACGCACGTCGGAGATACCGCCGCTGAGCGCCGTGTTGGCCGCGTGCTGCGTCGCCGGCCCGCCGGTGGAGATCATCTGCTGCACCGCGACACGGTCGGAGATCTCCTGCATCCGGCTCAGTCCGGTAGCCAGGAAGGCATGCACGTCGTCATCGGTGCCGCACAGCGCGGCCTCGGCCGCGCGAGAGATCACCGGACTTCCGTCACGCATCAGCGCCAGCACCTGCTGACGCTCCGTCTGCTGCGGTGTGTCCGCCGCCGCGGCCGGTGCCGCCACGAGGCCGACGACGAGCGCGAACGTCATCGCCGCCGTCAGAGCGGCCCGTAGATGTCTGATACCCATATATGCCCCAGTGCTCCCTTTCCAGGTCCGCAGAGGGGATGACGGCAGGAACCGTCGGCTGTCGCGTAGACAGTCCCTCTATGCCAGCCAACGGAGACCTTAAAACCCTTACCAGTCCGAGCAAAAGGTCCAAACAGCCCAAACAAGTGCTCTTTCGAATCACGTTGACCGGACCACATAAGGGAAATATGATCCAAACGTCTTCCCCTGGGGTATGTCGGGTGGAAAACGGAGCTCGCTGTTCGGCGACGCTCGTCCAGCCCTATCAACACCAAGGAGAGCAATCTGACATGCGTACCCGCACAACGCTGATCGCCGCCTCCGTCGTCGTCGGCGTCGCCTTGATCTCCGGCACGGCTACTGCGATCACCAGCGCCCCGACCGTCAACGCGGCTTCGGACGGCGACCAGCCCAGCATCGTCGAGGACTACAGCTATCCCGGCGCGGACAAGGTCCTGCAAGACCGTGGCATCACCCTGATCAGCGGCGACGGCCACATCATTCTGGTCAACTGCGTGGGTCACACCGGTGTGATCGAGGTTTACTCGGACAACAGCCCGGACGACCACAGCACAGACCCCGGCCACTACTGCTTCCAGGTGAGCGGTCCGACCGGCGACCTCAAGCTCCAGATCCCGTATGCGTTCCAGGCCAAGGGCGACGACCAGGACGCCCACAACGTCCAGGCCACCGTCACTATCAACGGCACGCCCAGCACCGTCAACGTGGACAAGCACGGCTGGACCGGTTTCGGCGAAGGAGCGGGCCAGGACCCAGCGACCCTGGTCGAAATCAAGGTCACCGGTTCCTGACCGGATCACCCGGCCGACTTGACCGCATCGTCCCCTGTGGACAGCGGCCGTTGCGGTCGGCCCCCAACGGGCCGAGCACGGTGCGGCGGCCGTCCGGCGTGAACAGGTAGGCGTACCCGGACAACGCGGAGCCGATGTGATGATCTGTTGGGTGGTTTGAGCCGGAAAGATGTTGTGCTCCGCCGACGAGCGAAGATATTCACGCAATGCGAGGTGGTACGGAGTAAACGGGCCGTTGGGCAGCTCTTCCGCCAGATAGGGTGCGCAGCTTTCGAGAGCGTCGCAGACGGTCGACAGCGGCAGTCCGGAGATCAAAGCCCGCTGGTGTGGGGTGGATCCTTCGCCCCGGCTCTGCGTCAGCAGCCCGAGCACAGGACGGATCGAGTCCCGCCACCGGTCGCGTCGTAGCGGGTTACCTCGACCTCGAGCCGGTCCCGGACCGCGGCCCCATCGACTTGTTCCGAAGCGACACCGTCCAGCGATGTCGCCATCGCCGTGCGACCACCCGCGTCCGGGCTCTGAACCGCGAACCCCTGGACGTGCAGCTGTCCAAGGACTCGCCACGCCAGCGTCAGAACTTCCCCGGGCGAGGTGTCGTCTTGACAGCTTTCTCGATCATCTTCAGAAACTGCTTGTGCCGCTCACGCACCGGCTTGGACCAGCGGCCATCTACATCCATGGAGGCTTGGAACGATTCGGGGTCAGCATGGGCTCCCGCGATGTCGCACACGATCGTGAACTGCTCCCACTGATTGGACCAACCAGCGGCCGCGACCGAGCAACCTGATGGGAATCAGTGTCGAACTTCTCGACCTCGGCGAGCAGCGACCCGACGAGCTTCACCGTCTCGCCATCGCTCTGGACGAAATTGGGCGTGGCTCGACAGGCCACCGGCGAGCGTTACCTCGACTGCCTCGTCGCCACACTCGACAACAAGGTCATCGACTGGATGCGCCGGACCGGTCTGAAACGACACACTTCGCACCGGCAACTCAGATGCCTCAGCCCGCCGGCCCGGTCAACATGCTGGCCAGGTAGACCATCGCGACGCGATGCCCGAACGAGACCCCTCCACCACCGGTCGCATAGGTGCTCGAACCCCGCTCAGCCTCACCGGCAACCTCCCCGCCGGACTTACCGCCCACATCCTGAGGAGCAGCAGCCCGCGCAGGCGTTCCCTCACCCTCGGACCCAACGGCATCGTCTGGGCCAGGCGCAACGGGGTCGTTCATGTACTCCTCTTATGACATCGTGCTCGCATGGCCGGACGACCGACCGTCGCGGTGCGCCGCGAACGGTGCAGCCCTAGGTATTGCATCTCTACACCTTGTCGACGCATACCGATAGTCATCGCGTCGTGAGCAGACGTCACGGCACTCAGGCTGAGGGCGGCTCATCCGACCAGGGCTTCGAAGATGCAAGAGCCTTCCGCCGTCGCCGGGTCGCTGCGACCGCTCATCGGCAGAAGAGTGCGTTTGGGAGCTTCCAGACCGGCGTCAACGTCGACCGCTCCCAGAAGTCCTAAGTGCTCACCTGAGCCGCGGCCGTCACGCACGTCCGTTCAGGGCCGTTGACCTGGGCTTCGGTGCAGTTGAGGTCCGTTGAGCGCAGTTGGAAGAGCCCATAGGTGTGAACCAAGGACGACATATCGCGCCGACCTGCGGAAATACGATTTCCGCAGGTCGGCGCGGGTCCATTGAGAGTCGTTGAGCGCAGTTCAGGACTGTTGTGCGCATGTATTTGCTCCCAATTTGCTCCCCACGCTGCTCCCCTGCTGCGTATATCGGCGACGCTGTGTCGACTACCGACCCGGCGAGATCGCCCAGCGTGATCTGTGCTTCCCCGCAGTCAAGATCCCGGCCGGCGACGGCACGAGCAGAGTCCTACATCGTCGCCACGGCGATGATCGACCGGTTTGCGCACCACGCCGAGGTCCTCGCGTTGACCGACGCTCGAACCGACACCGCCACCGATCAGCACGCGGCGCCACATCCGTCGACCACTGTGCCGATAGCCTCTCGAACATGCCTGCCAGCCCGAGCCGCGAGCGATGGAACATGATTCCCCGAGCTGCTGTTCCGGCTGGTATGCGAGTGGGTTGTCACCGCTTCTCCCCGGTCGCCTCCCCTTTGCCCCAGAGGACGACTTCCCCCTTCACCGGACTCCTGGGGAAGTCACCCCCCAGCATCCGGATGAGGAACTCGACCATCCCGCAGTCGTAGTGGCTGAACGTGCCGTCGGTGTTGTCGTACACGAGCACCGGCCAACTGGCCGGGTCCTCCCCTGTGGCGTCCCAGCAGAAGAGGTCAGCGTCGCCGGAGACCCCCCAAGTGATCAGGTAAGGGGAAGTCCCTTCCAGCTCGGAGGACTTGAAGGAGGTGTCCTCCCACATGTCCTCCGCGTTGCCCGTCTCATCGACCATGCCGTCCCAGCCAGCGTCGTCCTTCGGCTGCGGTCCGACAATCGACAGAAAATCCTGAATGGTCCCGGCGCCATACACCTCGATGAACCGCTGGTAGTCGGGCGGAAACGGCCGCTCCCACGACCAGGCCATCGACTCCCAATCAACCGGCGTCCCACCGTAACGCGGCGGAGACATCAGCCTCATCAGGACGTCCACGTCAGCTGCCGAACTCATCATTACTCCGTCCCGGTCACGGTGTGCCCGCACTCGGAACCGGACGGTGGTGAAGCCGTCGCGCATGCCCGCCAGGTAGCATGGCAGGAGACGTTTGACCGGTTGGCGGACGAGCGCGCCGTGCCGGCCCGCGACGGGCCGTTACTCCTTCTCCCAGGTCGCCTCCCCTTTACCCCAGAGGAGACCTCCCCCTTCAACGGACTTCCGGGGAAATCACCCCGCAGTATCCGGGTGAGGAACTCGACCATCCCACAGTCGTAGCGACTGAACATGCTGTCACCGCGGTCGAACACGAGCACCGGCCAACCGGCCGGGTCCTCCGCGGTAGCGTCCCAGCAGAAGATGTCGGCGTCGCTGGAGACGCCCCAGGTGGTCAGGTACGGAAAAGTCCCTTCCAACTCGGGGGATTTGCGCGTGTCCTCCCACGTGCCCTCCGCGGTGCCCGTTTCCTGGACCATGCCGCCCCAGCCGGCGTCCTCGAACGGCACCTTCGGCTGCGGTGCGAGGACCCCAGGAAGTCCTGAATGGTCCCGGCCCCGTACACCTCGATGAACCTCTGGTACTCAGGCGGGAACGGCCGACCCCACGACCTGGCGATCTGCTCCCAGTCGACCGGTGTCCCGTCCTGCTGTGGCGGCGGCATCAGCCCCACCAGGACGTCCACATCGGCTACCGAACTCATCCGTGCTCCTTGCTCTGCTTGACGCCGAGGAATTGACCTCCGGCGATGCAGGTGGTGGCACTGGTGACGACACGGATTGACTGCGGTGATTGCTGCTCGACCCGGCAGTGCCATAGTCGCTCCTCAGTCATAGGCGTCGCCGGGGCTGGAGAAGTCCGGCCGCAGCCAATACCAGTAGCTCCCTTGCCCATTCAGAAGATTCTCAAGCAGTTCGGTGAAACTGGCCGCAACGATCGGAGAAGAACCCATAATTCCATGTACTTCATGGAAGCTGTCATAACATCTCCCATTCCTCTCGACCGAAAGATCAATGCTCACATACTCACGGTCAGGCGTCGCAGCAATCGTGTACCAAGAGTCTGAGATGTCATCAGAAAACCGCTCTCCTAGAATCACCAAATTCGACTCAAGAAACTCTGTAGACGAAACTACGGAAATTTCATATTCAGCACCTCGAAAAAGGTTGACACCTCCACAAACCTGGTAGAAGTCGATTAGGCCCGCAGGCAGTCGGTGTTCGGAACGAATTGTGGGCATCCCGGTCGGCGGGTGAACTACGCAACGATCCGACCGGGACACCCTTTCGACAAGGTCCCGCACTGCCATCGATCATCTCCTCATCTGTCATGGAAGATTATAGATGTCCAGCAACTCCGGATTCGACGGGTGTTTGCGATGACGACACGCGCTCGTGAGACAATGAGTGTTATTCAAAACCCCAGGTGATTGAGAAGTGATCAGCTCGGGTCGGCCGGTGGCTGAGGTTGCCCGGGATTTGGGAATCAACGAGGGAACGTTGGGTACCTGGGTGAACAAGGCGAAGCGCGACGGGGCGTTCAAGGAGAAGCCGCTCAAGGTGAACGAGCGGGCTCGGCTGAAGGAGTTAGAGGAGGAGAACCGCCGCTTGAAGATGGAGCGGGATCTGTTAAAAAAGGTGCGTGTGGTTTGCGAGCCAGAGCCAGTGAAGTTCGCCTTCATCGAGAAAGTTGATGAAGACGATGAGCTGTTTTCATCCTGGTCTGGATGTGTTGGTGGGTAAGGGTCGTAGGTCACGGGTTGGCCGATCATCGGCGTGTCGGTAGCAGCGCCCTACGCCGCAATTCTCGGCTTACTAAGGGGTTCGTAAGTAAGTTGAGAATCGCCGGGTGATTTCCCGGGTTTCTGGTGGTTGGTGGGGGAGAATTCTTGTGTGCGTGACAATGATGGCCGGAAGTTGGATCATAAGACTCTCGAGGTGCTGCGGATGCGGGCCGTTGAGCAGGTCGCGGCGGGTGCGCACCCGGAGGAGGTGGCGATCACGCTGGGGTTCCACAAGAACACCGTCTACGGGTGGCTGGCCAAGGTTCGTGAGGGCGGGCGGGACGCGTTGAAGGCCAAGGCGGTGCCGGGCCGCCCACCGCGGTTGTCGCCGACCCAGATCTCCCGGTTGTATGGATTCATCGTCGGTGTGGATCCGCGGCAGTTGTCGTTCGAGTTCGCTTTGTGGACAAGGGAAATGGTGCGGGAGGTGATCGTCCGCGAGTTCGGAGTGAGGCTGAGCGTGGTCAGCGTCGGCCGGCTGATGCGCACCATGGGCCTGTCCCCGCAGCGACCGTTGCACCGGGCCTACCAGCAAGACCCCGACGCGGTGGAACGCTGGAAGACCGAGCAGTTCCCCGCGATCCGTGCCGAAGCCAAGAAGGCCGGTGCGACAGTATTTTTCGCCGACGAGGCCGGAATCCGCTCGGACTACCACGCCGGAACCACGTGGGCACCGGTCGGGCAGACCCCGGTCGTGGCGAACACCGGCGCCCGCTACTCGATCAACATGCTCTCCGCGGTATCCGCCCAGGGCGCGCTGCGGTTCATGGTCCACGACGGCACCGTGACCGCCACGGTGTTCATCGAGTTCTGCAAACGGCTACTCACCGACGCCACGGGACCGGTATTCCTGATCATCGACGGGCACCCCAGCCACCGCGCCAACGCCGTCACCAAGTTCGTGACCAGCACCAACGGCCGCCTGCGACTGTTCTTCCTGCCCGGCTACTCCCCACAACTCAACCCCGACGAATGGGTCTGGAAAAACGTCAAACACGACCGCATCGGCAAGACCGGCGTCACCAGCAAGGACGACCTGAAATCGAAGGCCACCGGGGCCCTACGGCGCCTACAGAAACTCCCCGCTCTCATCTGCGGGTTCTTCCGCGACCCGAACCTGACCTACATCACCGCCTGACTCGACCTACTTCTGAACCCATTAGTAACTGAGGCCGATCTGGCAGCGGCACAACGCGTAAGTGCCGAAGTCGTCGTCGAGCCGCTCTGGACCGCCACGGGATTCCGCATCCGGATCCCACACAACGACCGGGTACTCGCCATCCTCGTTCTGCTCCGAGCTGTCCAGGCAAATGATGCCACCCATCCCGTCATATTCGATGACCAGCAGGCTTAGCGGAAAGCGGTTGTCCTCACGAGCGTCCAGGGTCTCGGACACCGTGCCATACAGCCGATCACCACCCGTCGGCGTGCGGTAGACACCCATGATCTCTACACCGCCTGCTTCGCAACTGCCCAGCTCGGAAATGAACAACCGGTAGGACGGCGGGAACGTCGCCGCGAGCGCGGCCTCAGCGCGCGCGATGTCCTTCTCGCTCAAGCCACCGGTGAAGTTGCACTCGCCCGGATTACTCCGGATTAGTTCAACGAGCTCCCTGACCGAGTCGATTCCGCTCATGACTTACTGAGCTTCGTGTTTTAGAACTCCTAACAGAATGATCTTGGGATGGTATTCATCGGCTGTCCCGTAGATTGATCATCGGTGTTTGGCGCAGGCTCGATCATGGCTTCCCCACGCGTGACAGCCGGTTTAGACGTGGATGACTGCTCGGGTGGAGGCCTGGAGGATGTCGCCCAGAGCCGTGCGGGCTTGGGTGAGGTCCGCTATGCGGGAGTCCAGCTCGGCGTACTGGGTTCTGAGGTGGTCGAGAACGCAGGCCTGGAGCTCGGTGCCGTCGCCGACGAAGCAGGGCATGAGCTCGCGGATGACCTTTGTGGGGAGCCCAGCGGCGAGCAGGGTGCGGATACGGGCGACTGTGGCGGGGGCCTCGGGATCGTAATGGCGATGGCCGCCCTCGCTGCGGCGGGAGGTGAGCAGACCCTGGGCCTCGTAGTAGCGGAGGAGACGGACGGCCACGCCTGTTTCGCGGGACAGCTCCCCAATCTTCATGTGACCCACCTCATAGAACATCGGCTTGAATCTGACACCAATGTTACATCCTAACGTTGATCACATGACGACGACTTCGACTGCACCAGCGCCCGTTTCGCTCTACGGATTCTTGACCCCCAAGCCCGGACAGGCCGACGAGTTCAGGAAACTCCTGATGGACCTCGTCGAGCCGTCTCGAGGGCACGAGGGCAGCCTTCAATACCACCTCCACGAGCAGGAGGACGGCAGATTCTTCCTCTATGAGGTCTGGCGTTCGCAGGAGGACCTCGACCGGCACAACGCAACCCCACTGCTGCGCGCCTTCATGGACGAACTGCCCAAGCACATCGAAGGAGCGCCCGAGGCCTACTTCGGCACGATGAGGAGTCCCTATCCGGCCATCATGGCCTGACCGGGCTCGCAGCAGACTCGAAAAATTCCTGACGGAGTCAGAGTTTGGCCAGTCGGCGCCAGCAGATGATGCCGCAGGCCAGGCTGACGAAGGCTTCGTGGATGTCATCGCGAATCTCCCAGCGGATGCGCAGCCGGCGGAACCAGTGCAACAGCGCGAAGCTTTGCTCGACCACCCACCGATGCACGCCCAATCCCGAACCATGCTCGACGCCACGCCGGGCGATGACCGGAGTGATCCCGGCAGCTCGGACCTGCTTGCGGTACTTGTTGTGGTCATAGCCGCGGTCGGCGTAGATCGCATCCGGTCGCCGGCGTGGTCGTCCTCGCCGACCACGTACCGGCGGCATGGCCTCGATCAGAGGCATGAGCTGGGTGACGTCGTTACGGTTCCCGCCGGTCAGCGACACCGCCAGTGGAATGCCGTGCCCTTTCGGTGATCAGATGGTGTTTCGAGCCTGTTCGGGCACGGTCGACCGGGCTCGGACCAGTTTTGGGCCGCCTTTGAGGGCGCGTATGTGCGAGCCGTCGATCACCGCCTTGGACCAGTCCAGCGCGCCGGCGGCATGCAGTTCGGCCAGCAACGACTCGTGCAGACGCTGCCAGACTCCCGCCTGGTGCCAGTCGCGCAGGCGCCGCCAGCAGGTCATGCCGGAGCCGAAGCCCAGCTCCTGGGCAAGAACTCCCACGCGATGCCGGTGTAGAGCACGAACAGGATACCCGACAGGACCTTCCGGTCGTCCAGACGCTTGCGGCCGGCGTGATCGGCGCGGCGTGGCACGACCGGCAACAACGGCTCGATCCGCGCCCACAACTCGTCCGGCACGATCCACGGTGGCTGCTCGCCCTTCCTCACGCGCTGATCAACCCCCAAACGATCAATGCTATTCCTAGATCATTTTGTTAGGAGTCCTTAGGGCTTGCCACCCAGGGGGCGCCTCAACCTCGAAGGTTGTATCGATTTTAGTGCTGCTGCTTGCACCGTTTGTGGGGGCTGTGGTGGTTTCGGCAACATCGCCGAGTCGACCTTTCTCGGCCAAGCGCACTTGGGTGGGAAGCGTTTGGAGCTCGGCGAGGAAGTTTTCGTAGTCGGCAACCCGGCTGAGCGGATCGACGCTGAGCTCGTACGTGCGTCGCAGGCGAGCTATACCTGCACGGATGATGTCGCCGGCTTTGGTGTCGTCGGTAGCGGCTTCGACGCGCTTGAGCATGGTGCTGGCTTTGTCGCGAACGCAGCCAGTCGGGTGATCTTCGGCGAACGCTTCGATGATCCGTTCGACACGTTGGTCACGGCGAGTGTCTTCTTCCCGCTCTCGAGCGAGGCGGAGTGTCTCCGCCAGCTTGTTGAGGAGGGCCTTGTAGTTCGCGTCGAGGGTATCCGCACCGTCGGGCGGGGTGTCGTCATGTTCGTGTTCGGCCAGATACGCGAGTAGTTCTTTTGCGAAGCCAGCTTTGCCAATGCGGGTGTCGAAGGCAGCGGTGAAGGCCCCGTCAATGGCGTCCCACATGGAGTAGTTCGAGCCGTTGATCCCGGCTTTGATTTCCTCGTCGACGAGCTTCAAGGTGTCGGTTTCGGGTAGCCCGAGAAGGTGTTGTGCGTAGCGTCGTGCAGCGATGCCGGCGAGATTGAGCGGTACGAGGTCTTCGGGCTCTTCGATGGTCACGCCTTCCTCGGCCTTGACGTGGGCCTCGGTGGCCCAATCGCCGATCATGACCACGAGGTCGTTGGATACCGTAGGGCGGCCCCTGGCTCCACCCTTCTTGATCTGTGCCTGGGCCTCCTTGCCGGCCTTGTCGCTGTCGAGGAGGACTGCGCACGCGGGCTTGAACTGGTCGCGGCCTCGGGCGAGGTAGAGCATGTAGGGAACGTTGGAGCCGCCTGGGACGAGGGTGACTTGGTTAAGGTCTAGACACTCAGACGGTGGCGTCCCAGCTCGTCGTAGGCGGGCGTTCATTCCTGCGAGGAGCACTTGATCGGAGATGCCTTCGATGAACAGGTTATCGCCGCCGATGAAGGCGGTCTCGGCGACGAAGGCTCCAAGTGAGGTGCGCAAAGGCTCATAGTGGTTCTGGGTCGCGTCCTTGACCAAGCGGGTGCCTTCGTCGCGGGTGCCCTTGTCGACGACTCGGACCCTATGTCCGGCGTTGCGGTTGACGAGAAACGGAGAGTGGGTGACGTAGACGACCTGATCCGTCCGGTCTGAATCTTCGGGGTGAGCGTGGTCTTCGAGTACGCGGAGGAGATCTTGTTGTCCGAGGGCGGATAGGTAGGCGTCGGGCTCATCCATGAGGAGCACTTCGGGCCGGTCGGTTGGCCGGTCGTGGGATCGCAGTTGGACGTAGTAGCTGAGGAAGTAGGTGAGTCCTCGGCTGCGTTCGGTGAAGGAGTAGTCGGTGCCAGTGCGGTCCCGGATAGTGAAAACGAGTTCGTGCTCGCGCGGAGAGACGCGCAGCTGGAAATCGGCGTCTTGGCTCCACCACCTCGAGATGTTGAGGTGACGGGCGATGGACTTGTTCATCTCCTGAATCAGCCCATTGACCAGACCTTCGCGTTCGTCAGCAATCGCCTCGTGGAGCTCGGCGAAGCTGGACTCCTCGATATGAGCGACCTTGGTCAACAGGAGTCGGCCGAGTTCTTGACGCTCGTGCTCGGCAGCATCGATCTCGTTCAGGATGGTGAACAGGGTTGCGGCTTGAGCTGTGATGGCTTCGGCGGTGTCGAGGCCTATGAGGGACGAGAGCAGCTTGACGCGCTTGCGACGGCTGGCTAGCGGGCCAGCCCTGTTCGCCAGGGCGGCTATAGAGACCGAGTCGGGCAGATCTACCTGTGTTTTGAGGTGGAACGCGTGAGGCAGGAGTCCCTCGACAGCAGCTCGCTGTTCGTCGCTGAGAGTGACCCGTTGTTCGTCGCTGTTAAGGACGTGCACGACTGTCGGCTCCGGTCTGAGCATCAGGAGCTGGCCGTTGGCGAGCAGCGGGACATCGGCGTCCGTAAGGGCGTCGACGTCTGCGTCGGCGAGTACGAACGTTGCCCCTACTTCCGGGAAGAGGCGCTGATCCCGCTCTACCGAGAACAGGGATGAGTACCGACAGAAGTCGCGCTTACGGAGTCCCTCGCCGGTCAGTACGATGTTAATAGCGTCAAGCAGGTGCGACTTCCCAGACTCGTTGGCGCCAACCACGGCGGTGATATCCGATTCGAGCGGCACGCGGACGTGAGGTAACCAGCCATCAGGCGTGCTCTGCCAGTCCTTCTTCTCCGAGTTTGGATGGGCTTTGAGTTCGTAGTCGTAGTTGAACGACTTGTAGAACCGGATCCAGACCTCGCGAATTCGCATTTCAGGGCTCCCACGCCTCGGAAGGTTCGTGCAGCTGAGTAAATCACGTTGGACCGACAGATCATCTAGTAGGCGCGGTGAGATCACGGCCGACATCAACCCGCTGGTGGGAACGGTGCGAGCGATACACCCACAGTGCGCTGGTTGGACTGTCAGCCATGCTCAGACGTTCTCACCGGCCGCCCAAACTCTCTGCACCGAATCTCGGGTGCCGCACATCTCAGCGAATCGAAGGATCACACCGCCACCTGATCTATCGCTCTCCCCCTGCCGGACCGATGGGTTCGGGCGAGGGGCGCAAGATGCTCGGTCAGCGGCAGCCCCCCGGTCATGCTGTGCCCTGGCGCGCAAGGACGCCACCGGCCAGGCTACCGGATCGACGATCTATACACCGGCGATCTCGTTTGACGCGCCCTCCCTGCCGCGGTTGACATCCCACACGTCCCGGCTCAGGACAGAAGAACACAGGATTCTTCGGCCTTGGAGGTCGTCATGGCGTGGATGGAGCAATCAGGGAAAGAGTCGTGGCGGGTGCGCTGGCACGCGCCAGGGAACACCGACTCGGTCGGCGGGTTCCGCAGTCAAGGCGACGCCCGCGCCTATGTCGCCGACATGGCCGCCGATCGGCGACGCGGCGCCTGGATCAACCCCGCCGCCGGGCGCATCACACTCGCGGAATGGGTCGCACGATGGCTGCCCGCCATCGACCTCGACGAGCGCACCGTCGAGACCTACCACAGTCGGCTGCGCTGCCATCTCCTGCCCCGCTTCGGCGCCACCCCACTCGCCGAAATCACCGCACTCGACGTCACCCTATGAACGAAGACCGCGCCGAGCGCTACGCGCCCACTACAGTGTCCAGCCTGATCAACCTGCTCTCCATGATCCTCACCGACGCCGCCGACCAACATCTCATCGCGGCCAACCGCGTCCACAAGCGCCGCCGCCGCGGACGGCGCTCCCGCCGAATCACCCGCGAAAAGATCTGGGCCACCCCGGAACAGGTCGTCCGCATCGCCGAACAAGCTGGCATGCTCGGCGGCCGAGTCGCCTACCTGCTGATCATCACCGCTGCCTGGACCGGCTGCCGCTGGGGCGAACTCGTCGGCCTGCACCGCAGCCAACTTGACCTCGACCACAGTGTGCTCACCATCGACCCCTTCCTCGGGGCAATGCACGACTGCGGACACCGCCGCTGGCTCGGCCCGCCCAAAACACCCTCCGCCGCCCGCCGCATCACCCTGCCACCGTTCCTGGTCGAGCTACTCCGGCAGCACCTCGACGCGCATCCGTTCGAGTTCGTGTTCACCACCCCGTCCGGCACCTGGCTATGGCGATCCACCTTCATCCGCCGCACCTTCCGCCCCGCCGCCGACGGCAAACCCGGCACCGACCTAACGGCCGGGCGGCGCGGACTCACATTCCATGGGCTGCGACACAGCCACAAGACCTGGCTCATCGCCGACCAAATCCCCGAGATCGCCCAAGCCCGCCGACTCGGGCACCCTGGACAACCGCATCGTCGAGACCTACAGCCACGTCGCCCCCGAAGTCGAACACCAATTCCTCACCGCACTCGAAGCTCACTGGCACACCGCCACCCACCACGACCCGCCACCCGCACCCGAACCCACCAGCCCGACCGAACCGCCACTCGCTGCGGTTGTCCCCCTCTTCGCCGGCACTCGGGACACCATCGCCGCACGCCGGAAACCCCGACGCGCGCAACACAAACAGGCACGCGGCCCCGCCAGGTCGCCCGGCTTCGCGCCAGAAACGCCCCACCCGAGGCAGCCAGGTCATTGCGCTAGCGATCTTCAGAGATCAACACATGAAACAAGAAAAGCCCGTCCAACCAGCCGAAACAGCATGATCGCCCCGGAAGGCCCGACCGTGAGCAGCGTGAACCGCCCCGCACCTGAGCCGGTCATCGAGGCCATGGCTATCCAGGCGCCTCATGGCAAGACGCGGTCAGAACTCCGCGGCGCCGTTGATCGGCCGCTGACGGATCGAGGAGAGTGGTTGGGACCGAGATGCTATCGACCTGGTCGAACTAGGCTTCATCGAGTTCAACGGGGATCGGATCGGCCAATTCAGTTTCGGGCGGGAGAACTCCCGAACGGCCAAGCAGGGTGGCTGATTCGCGCGCCTCGCCTAGATTTACCACGACACCGAGCCGACATCGATTTGGTCGAGCTCGCGATCCAGCGGGCCGCGAGCCCATGCGAGCCGCTGAACAGCAGTAACAGCAAGCACATCCCGATCGCGAACTGACCGCCACCCTGAGCACCATCGAGAACTTACTGATCGGCATCCCCCTCGGGACAAAGGCTCAGATTCCGGCGGCCGGCCCCTCACCCGCTGGGAATCCGACGAGTTCTCAGGCACGGAATAGCCCTGGACTATGGGACTGGGGTCAGTAGTACTCTCGAATATAGGCGAGGGCGCGTTCGAAGACATCGTTGTCGCGGATCTTGAACTTGATGTAGAGGGTTTTGCGGAGGGCCTGCTGGACCAGGCGGCGACCGTCGCGGGTGTCCTGCCACCCGTCGAAACGGACGGTGCGGACGATGTTGTCGACCTCGTTGACCACGTTCTCGACGATGATCGGGGTGTCGTCACCTTTGAGGGACTCGAACAGGTCGGTAAGGGCGGCCTTGCCTTGTTCCTCGCGAGGAACCTCGGCGGCTGCCTTTTCCGCGGCGACGGTGTCGCGGGCAAGTTGGAAAAGTTCCTTGAGGAATTCAAGGCTTGCCTGTTGGGCGTGAGCGTACTTCTCGCGGAGCGCGTTGAGGCGTTTGCCGAGTTCGACGAAGACCGGGTTGCCGACGTGTTTGGCGATCCGGGCGGTTATCCATTTTTCCACCTCGACCGGATCGACGTCGGTTCGTTTACCGGTCATCAGGTCTTCTATGATCGTCGCGTCAAGGACGATGGTGTCCAGGTCGGTGCGCGGGACCTCGACAGTAACGTGCTCGTTAATCAGTTCCAAGGTCTTGGCCCCGAGAGTGTGCCAGACCAGGCGGCCGGTGACGTCTGTTGGGCGGACGGACTCGTAGACGCTGGTGAGCCAGCGGTAGTCGTCCTCGTGGTCGCGCAGGATCGGGTCGGGACTGAGCGTCTCCCACAGCTGCGCGACGACGCTGTACGCGGCGGCGAAGGCGTCCTTGGCCTCGTCGCCGGCTATCGCGGTCTGCGCTTGGATGAGGCCCTCGTAGCCGCCGACGGTACGGTCGACGCCAGGGAAGAACGCCAGCGCCGCCTCGATCGCCGGTTCCAGTTGGGCGCGGAGCACGGCGATGTTGCTGATGACCTGCTGCACGCTCTTGTCATCGAACGCCATCGCCTTCGCCACGTCGTCGAAGATGCCGAGGTAGTCGACGATCAGGCCGTGCGTCTTGTGCGGTGGGTAGACCCGGTTCGTGCGGGTGATCGCCTGCAGCAGGTTGTGCTGCTTGAGCGGTTTGTCGAGGTACTGCGCGTACAGGATCGGCGCGTCGAAACCGGTTAGGAGCTTGGCCGTGACGATGAGGATCTTGAGCGGGTCAGCCGGGTCGTTGAACCGGGCGGTGATCCGTTCGAGCTGCTCGCGGTCCGGGGTGTACTTCTCCCGCCATTCCTGTGGATCGCGGGCGTCGCGGCTCATCACCACGGTCGAGATGTCTGGGCCAAGCAGCTTGTCCAGCTCTTTCTTGTAGGCGACGCAGGTCGGTTTGTCGTACACGACGACCTGCGCCTTGAGCCCCTGCGGCTCGACCTTGGCACGGAAATGCTCGGCAATGTCAGCAGCGATCTTGCTAATCCGCGAGTCGGTTTTGATCAGAGTCTCGATGGAGGCTGCTCTGCGCGACAGCGTGATCTTGTCTGACTCGGTGAGCTCGTGCCGGTCGGCCAACTCCGCGAACGCCGCGTTGATTGCGTCCTCGTCGAGGTGTATCTCGGACAGCCGCGGCTCGAAGTGCAGAGGCAGTGTCGCACCGTCGCGGATGGAGTCGGAGAATGTGTACCGCGACAGGTAGCCACCGTCATCGGAGGCAGAGCCGAACCAGAGGAACGTGTTACGGTCGCGCCGGTTGATCGGCGTGCCGGTGAGCCCGAAAAGAAACGCGTTGGGCAGCGCGGCCCGCATCTTGCGACCGAAGTCGCCTTCCTGAGAGCGGTGCGCCTCGTCCACCATCAGGATGATGTTGTCCCGAGCGTCGAGCACGCCCGGCGCCTCGCCGAACTTGTGCACAGTCGTGATGATCACCTTACGGGCACCGACACGGAGCAGTTCCTGCAGTTCCTTGCGGCTGTCGGTGGAGACGAGGTTGGGCACGTCGGAGGCGTTGAACGTGACGGTGATTTGCGTGTCCAGGTCGATCCGGTCGACCACGATCAACACGGTCGGGTTGGTCAGCCCGGCGGTCGCCCGCAGCTTCAACGCCGTGAATACCATCAGCAGCGACTTGCCCGAGCCCTGGAAATGCCAGATCAGCCCTTGCTTGACCCGGCCGTGCAGCACCCGCTCGACGATCAGGTTGGTCGCTTGGAACTGCTGGAACCGGGCAATAATCTTGATCTTGCGGTGGTTCTTGTCGGTGGCGAACACAGTGAAGTACCGCAGGAACTCCAGCACCGCCGCCGGGTTGAGCACCCCGTCAACGGCCTCGCGCACCGTCGCCAACTCGGCGGACGCTGACGCGGACTCATCACGCCACGGCCCCCACAGCGCCACCGGCATGCCGACCGACCCGTAGCGGAAGTCTTTCCCCTCAGTAGCGAAGTTCAACACGTTCGGCACAAAGAACGCCGGCACGTTGACCTCGTAGTCCTCGCTGATCTGCGCCGCCGCGTCAATCCACGAGTACGCCGGCCGCACCGGCGACTTCGCCTCCCCCACTACGACCGGAAACCCGTTACACCACAACACAATGTCGAACCGCCGCTCCACTCGACCAATACCGAAGGTGACCTCGGTGGAAACGATCCACTGGTTGGCGCTCGCATCGGCCCCGTTCTCGAAGTCGATCAGCTGCACCGTGGTGTGCTCACCCTGCGGTCCAAACGGCATCGACTTCTGCCCGGTCAACCAGGCGGCAAACTCTTCATTAGCCACCACCGGATGCGGTGACCCCCGCGCGGACAGGATGATTGCCCGAAGCTGATAGACGACCTCATCTGCTAGTCGCGGATCAACCTCGATCTCCGGATTCAGCCGGATCAGAGCCTCTTTGACCTGAGCTTCCAGCAAGACATCGTCCCGCCGACGCGGAAGGTCGCTCCCGGGGACGAAATGAACACCCTTAGCTTCAATTATATTGCGGACGAAATCACGGATTGTGTTAGCCTCGTTAAAGATCACTCGCGACCCCAAAGATGGCTGCCAAGATCGATGAGCGAAGCAGTCGTACAGAGCGAATTTCCGCGGTTGAAGAAATAATCGCCGAAGACCATGCTGCAGCCTTGGAAATAAGAGCCCGCTGAACAGCAAGATCGGGAGTAGGGAACGGATAGTCCTCAATATGCCGCCAGTGCATATGCTTAACCTTTGATCCTTCACTCCGCCGTGCAACCCAATCTGTGAATTCCAAAGACCGCAAAACAAGAAACAAAAAGTCATAATCCACATCAACCGATTTCGATCGAATGCGACCAATTCTTTGATTAAGAAAGGCCTTGTCATGCATTCGACAGACTCGCCCCAAGAAGCGATCCTCCAGCGACTGAGCGGTCATGTTGATCACAAGATCTCCCGGCTCCAGTATCCAGGGTGAGAAGTTCAATGCGAAAGACTCAGGAATCCGCACAGAAGACATCGACCAACTCGTTACCCCATTCGGGGCCATATCACCGGGGCGAAGCAAAGGAAATTCCCCCTCGCCATAAAGCTCGCTCGGGACCGGACGACCACTTTGAAGCTCAATGAGCTCCCCTAGTAGACGTCTGGGAAAGTTGGCAATCTGTTCCGCAATCCAGGTGTCATAGCTGGGGGCCAGCGTCGAAGCTAGATGTGTGAGGTGTGTCCGGTGACGCTCTGCCGCCCAAAGGAGATCTGCGAGGCGTTTTTGTTCATCGATAGGCGGGAGGTCGAACTTATAGTTGGAGAGGTCTCTCCAGTTAGTTCGGGGGGAGAGTGATCCTGCCGATGTGCCTAGTGCGTGGTCGTAGAAACCGTCGCTTTGGACAAGGAACGGCAGCAACTCAGGTAGGAGTTGATTCTTGTCGGCTTCGAAGACGAGGATGTCGCCGGAGATTATTGCGTCGAACTCGGCGTAAGCGGCTTTGCGTTGGTAGGCACGGCGTTTGCCGAACAGAGTTTGGCCGGGTTTCACACGGCGAGTGAACGTGGTGCCGTCGGCGCCGTTGCCCCAGCGGCTGATGCTGACTTCACTGGGGTCAAGGTGTTCCATGGCGATAACTCGGTTGATACCGGCGGCTTCAGGGTCCTTGACAGTTACGTTGAGGTTCTTGACTACGTCGCCGAAGGCGACGCGCTTCCAGCTGGTCTTGTCCAGGTTGAGGCTCATCAGGCCACCTCTTGGTGGAACACTGTCAGCACGTCGGTTACAGCCTTGTCGGCAGCGTCCGCCGCTGCTCGCCATTGTTCGACGACTGCATCGAGGTTCAGCCGCTCATTACTGGTGAAATTTGTCACGTTTGCGACATACAGTGGGATTGCGAGGCTGTAGCCCTTGTTTGCGACTTGATCCAGTGACGCAACAGCGGCAAACCCTTCATTGTTGGTGAAATTCCGATATGCGGTAAGAAGCTTCTGCTGGTGCTGGTCGCGGAGGAACGACTGTGCCTGCTCACGCGCGTACTCGTTGACCGCATTGATGAACAGCACCTTGCCGCGCTGGGCCTCCGGCTTGGCGGCGCGGAGGGTGATGACGACGGCTTCCATTGGGGAGTTGTAGAACAGTCCCGGGCCGAGGCCGATGACGGATTCAAGTAGGTCGGACTTCACCAGATTCTCGCGGAGTGCGGCTTCTTCGCGACGGAACAACACGCCGTGCGGAAACAATATGGCGGCGCGGCCGGTTTTGTGGTTAAGACTTTTGGCTATGTGTTGAAAGAAGGCGTAGTCGGCTCGGCCCTGGGGCGGCACGCCCCACATGTTGCGACCGTAGGGGTCTTTGGTGAATGCGGCACGGTTCCAGTTTTTGATGGAGTAGGGCGGGTTAGCCAAGACCACGTCGAAGGTGCGGAGGCGGCCGTGGTGGTCCAGGAAAGCGGGTTTAGTAAGGGTGTCGCCGTGTTCGATGTGGCCGTCCTCGATGCCGTGTAGGAATAGGTTCATTCTGGCGATGGCGGAGGTTCCATAGTTGAGTTCCTGACCGTAGAGCTTGAGGCTGCGCCATTCCTGGCCTTTCCGGCGCAGTTCCGCGGCAGTGGAGATGAGCATGCCGCCGGTGCCGCAGGTGGGGTCGTAGACGCTCTCTCCGGGTTCGGGTTTGAGCATCATGGTCATCAGATGGACCAGGGTGCGGTTAGTGTAGAACTCCTGGGCGGTGTGGCCAGAGTCGTCGGCGAATTTCTTGATCAGGTACTCGTAGCCTTGGCCGAGTTCGTCCTCGGGCAGGTTGGCGACGGACAGGGTCTTGGTGGAGAAGTGCTCGATCAGACCAGTCAGTGTGGAGTCCGGCAGCAGATCCTTGTTGCCCCAGTCGCCGTCGCCGAACACGCCGGGCAGGGTGTCCGGGTTGGCCTTCTCGATCGCGTTCATCGCTTTGCGGATCGTGGTGCCGACGTTGGTGGTGACCGCGCGGATGTCGGACCAGTGGGCGCCGTCGGGGATGTCGAAGCGGTGGTTCTCCGGGAGGTCGGCGAGTTCCTCGTCGTGGTAGGTGTCCAGTCCGGCGGCGTGCTCTTCGTCGTAGACGTCGGAGAGGCGTTTCAGGAACACCAGCGGGAAGATGAACTGCTTGTAGTCGCCTGCGTCGATCTGCCCACGGAGCAGTTCCGCCGCGCCCCACAAGTAGCTTTCCAACTCGCCTTGGGTGATGTGTTTGGGCACCGGTCTCACAACCCCCATTTCGCTAGTTCCGCTGCCAACGTTGCCCTGGTCGCGCGGGCGGCGGCATGCGCGGTTTCGAGGTCTGTCAGCGCCTGGTCCAAGGTAATCCGCTCGCCGGTGTCGACCGGCTCCACGTAAAGGGGAATGTTGAGGTTGTGTCCTTTGGCGGCAATGTCGTCGAGAGTGGCGACGGTGGCCAGGCCGGGCTCGTCGGCGTATGCCTGGTAGGTCTTCAGCAATGTCTCGACGTGCTCAGGTTCGAGGGTGTTCTGGTTGCGGCCACGTTTGAACAGCTTCTCGCCGTTGATGAACAGGACCTTTTTCTTGCGGTCCTTGTCCTTGTGCTTGCGCAGGATCATTACCGACGCGGCGAGACCTGCGCCGTAGAACAGGTTCGGCGCCAGCCCGATGACCGCCTCGATTAGGTCGGCCTTCAACACGTGTTCGCGGATGCGGCCCTCTGCACCCTGGCGGAACAGCGCGCCCTGGGGCAGCACCACGGCTACCCGCCCACGAGGACCTGGCAGTGCGGAGGCGACCATGTGCTGCACCCATGCCCAGTCGGCGTAGCCCTTTGGTGGCACACCGCCCAGCTCATTGCGCCCCCATGGATCGGACGCCCACTCCTCGTGGCCCCACTTCTTCAGCGAGAATGGTGGATTGGCGATCACGCAGTCGAACCTGGCCAGCCGACCGTGGGTGTCGTGGAACTTGGGCGAGCGGAGTGTGTCGTCGCGGACGATCTCGAAGTCCTGGACGCCGTGCAGCAGCAGGTTCATCCTGGCGATTGCCGATGTGGTGAGTACTCTCTCTTGGCCGTAGAGCTTGCCCCACAACGTTTCTGGCCGCCCGCCCGCCGCTTTCACGTGCTCGATGACCTCTATCAGCATGCCGCCGGTGCCGCAGGCTGGGTCGTAAACCGTGTCGCCCTCCTTCGGGTCGAGGATGTTGACCATCAGGGCAACCACTGAGCGGGGGGTGTAGTACTCGCCCGCCTTCTTGTTCGACAGGTCGGCGAACCGTTTGATCAGGTACTCGTACGCTTGGCCGAACACGTCCGGCGACACCGAGGCGTTGGACAGATTCTTGGTGGAGAAGTGCTCGATGAGGTCCCTCAGCCGGGCGTCGGGCAGCTTGTCCTTGTTGGTCCAGCTCGCGGTGCCGAAGATCCCATATAGCACGTCCTGGTTGGCGTTCTCGATCTCCCGGAACGCAGCGCGCAGCGCCTCGCCGATGTTCTGCGTGCGCTCCCGCACGTCCTCCCACCGGTGGCCTTCCGGCAGGCTGAAGCGGTGGAACTCGGGGAGCGAGGCGTACGTGCGGTCGCCGTCGGAGTCGTCCAGCGCGGCCTGGTACTCCTCGTCGTAGACGTCGCTGATTCGTTTGAAGAACATCAAGGGGAAGATGTAAGCCTTGAAGTCGGCTTGGTCGATGCTGCCGCGCAACAGGTCTGCTGCCTTGGCGAGGTACTGCTCGACCTCGGCGAGGCTCAGCGGCAACGGCAGCGCCGCGTTGTTGTCGGCTCGGACACGGGCTCCCACGGCGCGGTACTGCTCCTCAGCTCATGTGTCATGGACAGGCTACGAAGATTAGTGCACGCTCACATGGGTCGACTCGCTGTGGTCCGGGTGTAGCGTAGATTTGATCTTCTCCATCAGCTCCCGCACGTGCTGCGCATGGTGAGGAGATGTGGCGAACCAGCGTGCCGCGTAGCCGACGATCTCGGTGACCTCGACGCCGACGGTCTGACATAGCGTTGCCGGCCGGTCGTGGCTGTCGACGCCTTCGACGGCTCGCAGGCCTTTTGCGATCGCTTCCTCTGGCACGTCGAGGGCGGACGCCGCCGAGGACGGTGATGCCGCGAGCGCGTCAAGTACGACGCTTTCTGGATCGACCTGGCCAGGCAGGAACGTGAGATACGGCTTGTCATGGAAGTCTTTCTGCTTCCGCGCGTCGCCGTCCAGTACACCGAGCACTCGAATACCGATGTTGTTGTCCGAAAGGACCTTGGCCACTTGGTTGACCGCTCCTTCGCCGCCACCGACGCTGCCGTGTTCTCGGCCGACTTCGACGATGCCCAGCTCCATCCGCCACGCTGGGACCTGCCTGGCCAATATCGCCTTGAGCAGCAGGCGCGCGAAAGCGTCCTCAACCAGCAGCAGCACGTCTGGTCGCTGCTCGATGCCGATCGCACGGGCCACCTGGGACGGGAAGGTCATGCGGTCGATGGCGACCCCGGTTCCCTGTGAAGCTCGTTCGATCGTCCGCAACGAGGTTGTCGACAGCCGATGGGCCATCTCGATGGAATGCGAGGCGATCACGACGGACAGTTTCCGCTCGACCGCGTGCGACACGATGACGTCGAGCAGGCGTCGCCGCGCCTGTGGGGACAGGAAGTTCTCCGGTTCGTCGAGCAGGAGCACGCTGCCGTGCCGTGCGGTTCGCAACGCACGGAGCACGATGGACGCAGCCAGCTCGCCGAGGCTCATTTCCCGTGGCCCGTAGGTCGCGCCCCGGTAGGTGAGCTCGTAGTAGTACCAGGTGGACGTGCCGGTGCTGTCGGTGTCGTCCCGATCGAGCTCCTGCGCGGACGCGGAGTCGTAGTCTCGGTTCAGGATAAACCCGAGCAGGGCGGCCGTCTGCTTGTCCTTAGGTGGTTGGTCGCTGGCCGCGCGCCTTTCGTCGAGGCTTGGCGTGCGGGATACCTGGTTGACTGTGTCGAAGCATTCCCATCCGGTGTCGACATGCACGCACTTCACCGTTTTTGCTATAGCTTGTACCTGGGTTTCAACGGTTGCGTCGCCGGTGTCGCCGCCGTCCAGGTGGGCCGAGAGGGTTTTCAGAAACTGCGTCTTGCCGACCCCGTTGACGCCGCAGAAGACCGTGACCCCTGACTCGAGTGCCGCAGTCACCGTACCCAGATGAGCATGCCCGTCGATGGTGACGGCACGAAGCGGATACGGGTGGTCGGCGCTGGAGAGCGTTTCGTAGTTGCGTTGAACGTTGCTCCGCCTCAAGCCCAGCGCCCCCACTCCACGACGTGCACGGCAGCGGCGACCGACTCCAGGTCGACAGAGTTCCCTATCTGGTTGCGTAGGACTAGTAGTTGCGAGACAGGCGGGCGGTCGAGCGTCGGGACACCGCCGACGGCGACCAGGAACATCCACAGCACGGCGTCCCGGATGCACAACGACTCGCTGGTCATCGCCTCCACCGCAGCCCGGTCGTTGAACACCGCAAGCAGGTCGGCGGCGGGCAGGTCGGCCATGGGCTCGCCGCGAAACGGAGGCTCGGAGTCGAGATCCAGGCCGACCGCGAGCCTGCGACGTTGCGGTTCCAGCCAGTCCATCAAGTAGCCGATATAGTGTTCGACGTCGGGACCGAACTGGCGTTGTGCAAAGACCATCAGCAACAGCCAGGACGCGAGCGTGGCCTTGCTGAACCGGACGGCGGGCTCCGCCAACTCCGGCCTGGTGATCAGACTCTTAAGGGCATCGGACACCGCAGCGTACACATCCGGCGGCGTGGGATGACCGGCTCTCAGCCGCTCGGTCAACGACGCCGAGTCGCTGCCCGCGACCCCGAGGTCGCGCTGCTCCACCGCGACAATCACCCTGCCAAGCACGTCCTCGTAGAACAGCGAGACGTTGGAGAATCCAATTCGTTCCGTGGTGAGCCCCCAGTCCGCGGCCCTGCTGGTCAATTCACGGATCTGCTCGCCGAATTTGCCAGATTCCACCACACGACGCTGCGCAGCGGACATCCGGTCGACATCATTGAGCCGGAAAAGTGCCGGACGGATGTCTTCCTGAGCCATCCCATTAAATTCGATGACGACGACGGGATAATCATCGAATGCACTCCGCAGACCGCTTGGCAACTCTTGATACGTCTTGCTGTCTATATCGGAAAGCGAATCGCTGTGTGGTGTCAGTCGGCCGTCCACGTCAAGCTCGTTCGCGGTGAACTCACGCAGCGCCCCAAGCCGTCGACCACCGTCGACCACGGTGCGTCGGCCGTCCTCAGCGACCAGGGCATACAGCGGACCGATCGGCCAGCCACGCAGGATGGAGTCGAGCAGCAGATGTTTGCGGTGCTCCGACCATTCCGCAGCACCTGTCCGGTCCAGCTCGATGCGCAGGCTGCCGTCATCGAGTTCGGCGAGTAGCTCGCCGACGGTCTGCACGCGTGGCTGTGCCACGCCGCGCAGTGCCCCCGGTGTCGCCATCGCTGCCCTTTCGCTCGTCGCAGACCGCTCAGTAGTACTGGCAGATGTAGTCGTATGCCTTGGTGAACAAGTCTTCGTCGCGGTGCAGCTTGTACTTCAAAAGCGTGCGGCGCAGCGCCTGCTTGACCTCTCGGGCGCCGCCGATGGTGTGCTGCCAGCCAGGAAACCGGATCTTCTGCACGATATCGTCGATGTCCGACACTATTCGTTCGACGGCAACCGCCGTGTTGCCGTTACGGGTCTGCT
This sequence comes from Amycolatopsis taiwanensis DSM 45107, assembly GCF_000519205.1. Classification (GTDB taxonomy): domain Bacteria; phylum Actinomycetota; class Actinomycetes; order Mycobacteriales; family Pseudonocardiaceae; genus Amycolatopsis_E; species Amycolatopsis_E taiwanensis. Next base: position 108,384 of record NZ_KI912601.1, read on the forward strand.
GGAACAGCCTCGTCAGCGCCGCTCGGCCGCCCGCCACCCCGGTCTCCTCGGCCGCCGCGATCTCCAACTCCAACGCGACGAACTCCCGAGCAAGGCCGAGCAGCGCCTTGAGATACAGCAGGCTACTGAGCTGACCGAGCTGGTGTTGCTCGCGTAGCTGGTCAAGTCTCTCGGCCAGCGACACGAACCGTTTGTCCCCCCGATGTGGCCGCAGCCGCTCGGTGAGCTGCCCCGCGACCCGCCGGGAACTGACCTCCGGCGTCTGCTCTAGTGCCTCCACCATCTCCGCGTCGATGACGAGCGTGTCGAGGTCGTCGGCACGCACGTCAACATGCACATTCGCGTTGATGATCTCCATCGTCTTGGCGCCGAGCCTTCGCCACAGCAACCGGCCGGTGCTGCCGCCCGGCTGGACGGAGCGGTACACCTCGGTGAGCCAGACGTAGTCGGCGCGGTACTCGGTCAGCACCGGATCAGGAGACAACGCCTCCCACAACTCGGCGAGCCTTCGGTAAGCCGCCGCGAACCTGTCCCGGGTGGCATCGTCCGGCAGGTGCTGCTGAGCAGCGAAAAGCCCTTCGTGACCGTCGAGAGAACGATCCAGATAGGCGGGGAAGAAGGCCAGGCACTTGGCCATGGCAACAGGCAACTCGTCGGCCAGGCAGCTTATGTTCGTGATGACCCGCTGCATGGCCTGCTCGTCGAATTGGAGCGCCTTGGCCAAGTGATCGAACACCCCAAGGTAATCGACCACCAGGCCGTGGGTCTTTGTTCGCCCGCCGCCTTCAAAGGGCCGGTTGGTGCGGCAAACCGCCTGCAGCAGGTTGTGGTCCTTGATTACCTTGTCCAGGTACATCGCCTGAAGGATGGGTGCGTCGAACCCGGTGAGCAGACGGCCGGTGACGATGAGGATCTTCAGCGGGTCGTCCGGGTCGCGGAACCGGTTGAGCAGTCGCTCCTCCTCGTCCTTCGTGCGGGCGAAACGCTCGTTGAGCCACCTGGGCGTGCCGGAGCCGGTCGAGATGACCACCGCCGACGCGTCCGGGCCGAGCAGCGTGTCCAGCTCGTCCTTATACCGGGCGCAAGACTCCTTATCGAACGTGACGACCTGCGCCTTGAACCCGTTCGGCTCGACCTTCTCCCTGTAGTGCCTGGCGATGTCGGCACACACCCCCTTTATCCGCTGCTCCGCCTTGATCAGCGTCGCCATCCGGCCTGCTCGATCGACAACGGCCTCCCGCTCCTCCTCGGACAAGCTGTCAGTCAATCGGTTGAACTCGGCGTCAAGGAGAGTCTGGTCGATGCGGAACTCGATCGACCTCGGCTCGAAGTGCAGCGGCAACGTGGTGCCGTCACGCAGCGAGTCCGACTGGGTATAGCGGGACAGATAGCGGCCAGGGTCCTCGTCGGCACCGAATGTCCGGAAGGTGTTGCGTTCCCGGTCGTTGATTGGCGTCCCGGTCAGGCCGAACAAGAATGCATTCGGCAACGCGTCACGCATCCGCTGGCCAAGGTCGCCTTCCTGGGTGCGGTGCGCCTCGTCGACCAGGCAGATGACGTTCCGCCGCACGGACACCTCGGCGTGGGCGTCCCGGAACTTCTGGATCGTGGTGATAATGATCTTCCGCTGCTCGGTACGAAGTAGTTCGATCAACTCGTCACCTGATTCGGTGGAGACCAGATTCGGTATGTCCGCGGCGTTGAACGTTGAGGTGATCTGGGTGTCGAGGTCGATCCGGTCGACCACGATCAGCACGGTCGGCGAGCCGAGCCGGGGGTGCCTGCGCAACTTCTGTGCGGCGAACACCATGAGCAGCGACTTACCCGAACCCTGGAAATGCCAGACCAGTCCCTTACGAACAACGCCGTCCCGGACCCGATCAACGATGCTGTTGACGGCCTCGTACTGCTGATACCGGCAGATGATCTTGATCTTGCGATGTTTGTCGTCGGTGGCGAAGACGGTGAAGTCGTGCAGGACGTCGAGGACCGCCCGGGGCGCGAGCAGGCCACGCACGCCCTGCTCGACCAGGGACCGTCCGGGTGGCTCCGTACGCTCGCCATCCCGCCAGGTACTCCACAGGTTCAGCGGCATCAGCACCGAGCCGAAACGCAACTCCCGGCCGTCCGTAGCGAACGAGAACACGTTGGGCACGAAGAACGCGGCGAGGTCACGTTCGTGTTCCTGGATCTGGAAAGCGCCGTCTGCCCAGGTCACGGCTGGTCGCGGCGGGGTCGTGGCCACGCCGACCACGAGTGGAACGCCGTTGACGTACAGGACAAGTTCGAACCGCCGGGTAACCCGCCCGTGTCGAAACGTGACCTCGGTAGCCACCCGGTAGGTGTTCCGGGACAGGTCGTCGAAGTCGATCAAAGTCACCGGCACGTGCTGGTGTTCCGGGCCGTAGGGCATGGCCTTCTCGCCCAAGAGCCAGGCGCGGAACTCCTCGTTGGCAGGAACCAGACCCGTGCTACGCGCCGAGAGCGTGATACCGCGAAGCCGGTACAACACCTCATCGGCACGACTCGGCTCCTTGGCGATCTCCGGATTCAAGCGCACCAACGCGTTCCGAACATCGTCTTCCAGTAACACATCGAGGTCGACTCGCCTCAAATCTGCACCATGGGTAGCCGGCCAGTCCCCGTCGTCGGACAGCAGACCCAGCACGAAGTCCCGCACGGTACTGCCTTCAGCGACCGTCATGTCCGCCCCGTGAGCGAGAGTCCAACGACTCAGGCGGCAACCAGCCGACCGACACCCGGCACTGTCGCTTAGCCCGTTCGGTCACCGCCGGCCGCTCCCTCATGTCCACCCATCTAGACCACAGTACCGCGACAGAACCCGAGCTATCCGGTACCACGCCGCTCCCGAACCGAGCGGTTGTCGAGGCTGGTGAACGTGACAACCGCCCAATGGCTCGTTCAGACCATTGGATGACACGATCTGAACCTGCGCCGTTGACCCCCAGGTTCGAACCTACCCGTTCCTTCAACACCCTCAAACGCTTGGGCCGATGCCGAGCCGGGTCCGATATTTTGCGACCAGTGCGGCAACCTGGTCGGCGCGCTCCTCAAAGAAGGTATCCACGGTGTAGAGACCGTTCCAGCCTTCTCTAGCCATGACGCTTTCGGGGTCGGTCATCCGTTGCGGCCCGTCGTTTCCCACGACGAGAAATGTGGCCTGCTGAGCCTGGTATCCGCCAGTGCGCGGCAGCCGCATCTCGGCGTCAACCAGAAGATAGCGTAAACCAAGCAGCTCAAGAAGCTCTTGGTCGCGCTGCCATGTCACACCACCGTACTTGGCGGGTTGCCATCGACGTGGGTCTTGATAGACCAGGCGCACAGGCTGGCCGAGGTTCGGCAGTGGTGCCCGTCCCAATATAACGTGCCCTTCACGGTGCAGAAGGTGTCGTGATCTTTGTCGCTGCTGGCCCGGACGACATCCGGCGCGTAATCGATCAGGCGATCGGGCCAGCCGAACACCACGGTTTGCATCAGGTCGCAGGAGTTGAATATGTGGAGCACAACGTCGTCGTCAGGCCGTCGTTCGGCGATGTCGTCCAGCCACAACCGGATGAGCTGGCGCCATTGATCATTGCCGGCGAGGCTTGTCTCCATCTGGGCCTTGAAAGACGCCCACCGGTTGCGGTTGCGGGGCGTGGCCGAGCCGGTGAAATGGAACTGCGAGTGGCCGTCGTTGCCCACCATCGCCCGACGCAGGTCCTCATCCTCGCGCAAGCGGTCCTTTTCGAGAGCACCTGATCGACGCACCTCCTCGACCTCCCAGTGGTCGTGGTCCATCAGGTGTCTGTAGGTGTCAGGGTTCGCCAACCTCAGGAGCTGGCGGTCTCCTATCAACGTGGGTGGCTGTGCCGATGCCCCTGCTCAACGATATGCCACTCGAACGAGCCAACCAGATCTTCCGCCACCCGATTCATCAGGACGGGGTCGGTACCCTGGCGAAGCTGACCACCGCATTGCGGCAATGTCGGAGTGCCGAGGACTACTACCATTTCCAGCAGGACCTGCTCGCGCGTGCTGCATGTTCAGGAACACCGGGCAGGGTGTCGACGGGTCGCGAAGCTGCTTCGGCAAGGCAAAGCGGTGCCGGCTAACGCGCCAGAGCTAAGGGCCGCCGCTTTGGCGACCAGCCCTGAGTCCTGGGATCTGGAGGCGGATGTCTGCGAGCGGGTCGACCGTCAACTGAGGTCGGTCGCTGATGCTATGGCCTGGCGGGCGTTCAACTACGACCGGCGAGTCATCATCGCAGTCTCTCGAAATCAGCATCCTGGCCCGACGGCCGGCAAGAATGGCTTGGCCCCCGAGCGCGCCTTCCTGATCGATTGGTGGCGCGACGAGCGCCGGTTCGTGCTGCTCCATGACCTCACTTCGTGTCTGACCATCGGCGACGCCACCGCGTTCAAAGAGGCGGGAGGCGGCTACGAGGCGTACCTGCACGAGATCAAGGCTGATCTTAGGCGCACTGTGCCTCGGCAGCTTCGGCGTCAGCGGATGGCTGAGGAGGCAATCCGCTCGGTGGCCCCTTGCCTGGCGACCTGCCCGGTCGACTGGTGCCGCTCGACATCCCATACAAGACCCACCTCGACCTGTTAGGCAAGGCTTTCGAACTCGCGCACGAGCGTGGGGTTCAGGGTGTGAAAGTTCCCGGTGGGCGGGCGCTCGTGGCGACGGACCTCGTTCGCGGTTACGACATGTGGTCAGAACGTGAACTCATCGACCGAACGGCCGCCGTACATCTGCAGGCGGTCAAGCGGGCACGCATCCTGGATCTCGGGCACCTGGTGTACGCGCGTAGCGATGATCTGGTGGCACGCTCGCCAACGATGCCCCCATGGGCAATCTATCCGCTGTCACCCGCGCTGTGTGCAAAGCTGATCATCGATTACGCGATGTACTTCGTCACGATGTCGAGCGAGCCGCTGCTGATGGCGCTTGAGGATGTCGGTTTGGCTGCAGAGTGGGTACTCCCTCGCGATCAGGAAACCGTTCAGCCCAACCAGATGGTGCTTCGCGCGCACAAGGGAACTCGAACCATCGAGCTGCGCTGGGCTGAGATGCAGCGACGGCTACTGCTCGAGCTGGCGGATCTTCCAATTTGGGCGGAAGGTGTTGCGGAACTGATGGACCGTCACGACTCCGGACGGCATCCGTGGCAGTCCTTCAGCGAAGAGTGGAAGGTGTGGGCGTAGCAAGCCCCGATGGACATGTGGCGTCGTCGGAGGAAACAAGGGCTACTTGTCGGCGTGGCGTCGTTTGTCGCGCGTAAATGACCGGGGCTTGCCGTCGCCGGACACGGTTTGTCGACGGTTGGCGATCTCGTCACCATTCTTATTGGTTTCAGCGAGCCGCCTCTACCAATCATTTGTCGAATTCCTGGAGTGGCGCAACTCGATCAGCTTGCGGTTCTTCCCTAGCTGCACCGCCGCTGGTCTCGATTTCGGGGCGGGCCACGACAAATGTGCCTTTGCACCGCAGGGTCACCACGAGTCCCCGTTCTCGGAGAAGCTCAGTCGCCCGGCGCGCGGTGCCGAGGGATACACCGTACTCCCGGGCCAAGCGAACTTCCGCGGGTAACGGGGTATTCGCAGCCAGTTCCCCGGCGGCAATCCGTCCGGCCAGATGCTCGGCGACCTGCACGTATAGGTAATCGGCGACATCGCGGTCGAAATGGTAGATCACGAGCGGGCTGTGCTCGGAGACGTCTTGGTGGGCTTCGGCGGACATGTGGTCACGGGTTCCTAATCAGTAGTAGGTATGGAAAGCGAAACTTCTCTGGGGCCGCGCTCGTTCTGCTGATGGTCAATGGCAACCGCCACCTGGACTTTTCGAGGTAGCCGCCGGTCGCAGGCGAAGCGAAGTCGGTCAAATGCTTCCGCCCGGCCGCGGTCTGTGGCGCACATGCAGACCTGGTCCGGTGGCGAAAGCCAAGCCACCCGGGCCTATGCGGTGTGTCATCGAATCCTCCGCTCGGTGAGGCTGATGCTCGGCTATCAGAACCTCGCGCAACGCCGCTCGGAGCCGCCCTGCTTCGACGTTCGTGAGCCGAACGAGGCAGCCATCGGGCAAGTCGATCTCGACGATCTCGTGTGTTCGCCGACGCAAGTGCAGCGCAATCCGCTGCCCGTTCCCGTCACGGCAGATGACTTTGCGGTGGTGCCAGCCCAATCGCCGCAGCAAGGTCTCAGCGGGCACGGAACGAGCAGAGGGCTTCATTGCACGGGACTCTTTCTGGCCGCCCGACAGGCGTCGCGGGCATTGGTCGCGCGGGGCAGCATCGGGCTCGGAGCGCGGTTGTGTGCGAGCCGATGAGCGCCGCTGTAGGCCGATTTCGTCTGTCGTCGGCGGCGGCACGCCAACCACAGCATCCGTGACACGAACACCAGTACTGCGGTTGCCGCTATCAGCGGCGATCACTCCGCAACACCTTGGGTAGGGGTCGCGGCGGGACCAGGTATCGGGGTCGTGGTCCCGCCACGACATGGCAGCAGAGCAAGGCGTCCAACGGCGGCTGGGGCATGCCACCGCTGCGTTGCTCTGCTGTGGTCGCTGTAGCGGCCGCTGGGGCGCCTACGTCGGCAAACCTGTCATGAGCGGTGTCCACCCGAGCTTGTTGCGCGACGACCGAACGGAACTGATGGTCTGCGAGGTGGTCGCGCACCGTGGTCCTCTTTTGAGGAGCCAGGATGCCATCCTCGGCGCCAAGCAGAACGGCTCGCATGACCCGCTCGCGGCCCGCCGAGTCAGTGCATGCCGAGTTCACTGAATCCATTGGTCGCCGCGCCACACCGTCCTTAGCGGTATTCCCACTCCGTCCCCATCGACACCAGCGCTGCACCGAGAAATACCGCACGACAACGTGGGTCTGGGAGCGTCGAGACCCACATGGTGACGCGAAGCGCTTGAAGACCATCATCTACTCCAATAATTAACGAGCCCCTCTGGGTGACTGACTGCCCGAGCGCCCGCCGTCGAAAGCGGGCACCCAGTGGCCGCTGTGCGCGAACCACCGAAACCAACTAAACAGTCAGCGCGTGGAAGCAAACAGAGCAACCATGGGGCGGCATTGGAGCAAGAATGGAGCGCTACCTTCGATGACCTGCCCAAACACCATTCGAGCGACGCATACGTCGAACGAATAATAATACGGACACGATTCTAGACGGAAGTCTCGCGTCGCCGGGTAGGCTGAGAGCGGGCGCTCACGTTCCCGCGCCCGCTCTCAATCGAAGCCACACTTCTCCCGACAGCTTTTTCGGTCAGGACTTCGGCGTTACCCCTGTTCTCTGGCCGTCGCCCGCGAGGCAAGGACGGGGATTGCCTCGATCTTCTCCGGGGTGAGGTCTTCCCAGACAAGTCCCTGTGGTCGACGCCGATTGGTACACTCGATCGCTTCATCTGGTGTGATGATGAGATCGACGCTGACGTCGTGCTCGGTTTCGGGGATCTCCTCATCGACCACCTGAAGTTGGTGAACGGGTGCGACGATGGTCGTCTCGTCCGTTACCAAGCCCGCCTCGATAAGGAGAGCCACCTCCAAATCCGAGTACCCGGCGCCTTTACCGATGCGAGCGCCCGATCGGTTCACCGCGACACTGCCGCAGATCACGAGGTCGATTGGGGGTATGTCCTCGATGCTGACACGCTGCGCTACCTGCGCCGCTCCCCTCTTCTCGGCTGCCTGCTCAGGTGGGAGACCGAGAGAGGCCGGGTCGAGCAAGAAGAACGGCTGGAGGCTGGCCATTCTCGGGACAGCCATGTACAGCAGCTTGCCCTCCTTGAGCGCGTGGACACGGATCGGCAACTGCGCCCGGTCGGGGTTCGCCTTGATCGTCCTGGCTGTCTTCCAGACCTCGAGCTCGGCCAGGCGCTCGGCTGCCGCTTCCGCGCCGTAGAAGCCAGGAATCTTGCCATAGGAACCTTGCGGCACCGCACCCTCGCGCTCCAACAAGCGCCATACGCGGTCCCGAACGGCTTCCTTGGCCTGATCGATGTTCGTCACACCTCACCTTTACCTAGATCGTAGCGATGAGAGCAAGCAGACGGTCGTTGATGTCCTGCACCCACGACTCCTGCCGCCACTGGTGAAGCTCTCTCCCAGCGGCAAAGGCCAGGTTAAGACCGCCACCGCCGCGCGTCATTTCGACAGCGTCGATCGTCGCGTGCATGACGGTCGCCGCTTCGTCCAGCTTGCCCTGCCGGATCAGCGACAGGGTGAGGTTAGCAAGCGCAATGGCCTGGCTCTTTTGCTTCGCAGCGAGTGCACGCGCCGTGGTGCGCAGGATGGGCTCGGCGCGGTCTGGCAGGCCGAGGTAGAGGTAGCACGAGCCAGTCAGTCGGTTGAACTCGTTGATCGTGTAGGCCGGCGCGGCGACGTCGTCGGGGTATGTCCGGCCGAACTGGGCCTCGGCGAGCTTCAGTGCTTCCTCACACGCCTTGAGGTCGCCTGTCATGGCGTAGCCCTCGGCAACGTGCAGTAGGCTCAGGCCAGTCAGCGAAGGGCTGACGGGCTTGGCGATTTCGGCCCCTTCGCGGGCGAGCTGCAATCCCTTCTTCGGCTCCTTCTCGCCATATAGCGCCACGAAGCCTTTGCGCAAGACGGCGTACGCCTCGGTGTAGGGATCACGCACTTGCCGAGCTGCGGCGACCGCCTCGTCCAGATAAGTGATCGGTGCGGCGTGGTCGCGGCGCTGACTCACGTCCCACACGAGCTGACCCATGAAGGTGGCTGACTCGGCTTCGACCTCGAACAATGCTTTGCGTACGCGTGGATTGGCCGCATTCTCTCGAACGAATTTCACTTGGCCGTGGAGCTGGCCTGCAGACCCAAGCAGAGCCACCGAAGGTATCCGATCGTACTGCTCGTCGAGTTGGCGGACACGCTCGTGGAGGTAGCCGACAGTCACCAGATCTGCCGAAGAGGGGTTCTCGAGCACGTAGTTCATCCGGTCATTCGGCCGGATTTGAATGACCGTCACGTCATCGAGCAATGCCTGTAGTTCGTCGAGCGGCGCGCCGAGCGCGGCAGCCAGTTTGGGCCGGACCCATGGTTGCGGTTCGGTCTCCGCCCTTTCCCAGCGCACGACGGTCGATCGCTCGACTCCCAGACGTTCAGCAAGCTTCTCCTGCGTATAGCCCGCCGATTTGCGACGCTGGGCGAGGCGTGCACGTTTCGCCGTCATCCCCTCCTCCTCCCTGGGGTTGTCTCCACGATAGCCATGGTGTCGCAATTTGCCGAGGTCAGGGCAAACGCTGCATCATTTTTGCCTCAAACCTGCTTCGTTAACGGTCTGGAGCATAGCAATTCAACGCGGTTTTCTTGGTGTTCCGAATGCAATCCGCACTACCTGACTTCTGGGCCGAAGCGAGGAGGGGAAATGCTGGACTGTCGTTGGGTGCTCAATCCGGTCGGGCGTCGTGGCGTGCCCTGGTTGACCCGTACCGGGTGCAAACAGGTGTTGGTCATGATGGATCAGATGGTGGCGGGCACGCGGTTGTTGGATTTGTTGCCGCTGCTGGAGGTCGACCACCGGGTGCAGGTGGTGTTCACGGTGCCGGAGCCACCGGAGTCTTGGCGGGCCAGCCACGAGTTCGTCGAGGCGCAGGGTGGAGTGGTGATTCCGTGGTCGCAGGCCCGCCATCTGCGGTTCGATTTGGCGATTGCGGCCGGCCAGTTCGGCATCGACGAGGTCGACGCGCCGGTCATGTTGGTGCCGCACGGGTACGGCTTCGGCCAGTACAGGCTACGTCCTCGAGTTGCGGGCGATGACCGCGAACTCGTGATGAACCTGGACCGTGAGCAGTTGATGCGAGACGGACGGGTACGGGCGGAGGTCGTCGTGTTGATTCACGACGCGGAGCGGGAGGTTCTCGCGCGCACATGTCCGGAAGCTCTGTCTCACGCCGTCATTGGCGGCAACATCGCGTTCGATCGGCTGCTGGCCAGCGTAAGGGCGCGTGAGCGGTATCGCCGGGCGCTGAAGGTGACCGGGCGACGCAAGCTTGTCGTGGTCAGTTCCACCTGGACATCGCAGTCGGCGTTCGGTCGTCACCCGGACCTTTTCGGGCGGATCATGGCTCAACTGCCGCCGGAGGATTACCAGGTGGTGGGGTTGCTGCACCCGAACATCTGGGCGCATCACGGCCGTCGGCAGGTGCGGGCATGGCTGGAAGATTGCCTCTGCGCAGGGTTGGGGCTGGTGCCGCCGGAGGAGGGGTGGCGGGCAGCGCTGATCGCCGCGGACTTCGTGATCGGCGACTACGGCTCGGTCACCGGCTACGCGGCGGGTCTGGGGACTCCGCTGCTGCTGGCCGCGGAGCCGGACGATGCCCCGTTGGAAGGCAGCCCTTCTGCTGCCTTGCTGGACGCCGCATGGCGTTGGAAGCCGGAGCGGGCGTTGTTGCCGCAATTGGAGGAACTGGCGGAAAGCCATGCGCCCGACACATTTGTCGAGGTCCGTCGACGGTTGACGTCGCGTCCTGGCCAGGCTGCGGCCATTTTGCGGCGCACGATGTATGGACTGCTCGGCCTGCCCGAACCCGCTCGTCCGGCGTGTGTATCCCCTGTCCCCCTGCCGACGCTGGTCTCGTGAACAACGACTCGCTGCGTCGGGAGGCGACCAGTGGTCAGTTCGTACTTGCCGCCGCCGGAGACGTGGGCTACGAGCCGTTGGCCGACGTCGTCGTACTTCCTGCACACTCGAGCCTGCCCGATGCGCAGGCCGCGCTGACCTCCGTCCTATCCCGGCTCCCTGGTCTGACGTTGGCGGCGTCCGAATACGCGGGCGATCACCGTTTGCTGGCGACATCGAACGGTGAGACGGTCTCCGCCCGGGGCTCGTCGGTGGTGGCGTGGGCGACAGTTGGATACCTGCGGATCCTGACCTGCGGCAGGCTGACTGACCGTCACTCAGTCAGACGCGGCCTGGTCGAGGGCGGCGAGGCAAGCGTGGAGTCGTTCCTTCTGCGGGCCGTCGATGTCCTGGCACAGCTCCAGCGCCTCGGACAGGTAACGGCGGGCAGCCTCAAGGTCTCCGTGATCACGACTGATCTCCCCATAGGCGATCAGCACGTCCGCGTGGAATACCGCCGAACCTAACCCGGACAACACCTCCAGCGCCCGGTCCAGCCGACGCATCGCTTGATCGACGCGCCCGGCACGGGAATCGAGACGAGCCAGACTGATCAGCACCTGCGCTTCGTCTCGGGAGTCAGACAGGCCGGCAAACACGGTCCGAGCCTGCTCCAGGTGCACGGCGGCCTCGCCATCACGTCCAGCGCCGAACAGCACCTCGCCGATGCGTTGATGCCGCAGGGCCACACCACGCTCGATGCCCAACTCCTGCTCGATCAGCAGACTCTGCCCGAGGTGGTCGAGAGCAGCATCGATGTCACCGAGCCCCTCGGCGGCGAGTCCCAACTGTTGCAGCGCAACCGACTCGTTACGCCGGTCACCCGCCCGAACGGCCAGTACCCTGGCCTTCTCGGATTCCTCCCGGGCATCGTCGAAACGACGCAAGTCCAGGTAGGCGCGGCCCAACTGGCAGCGCAGCCGGGATTCCGCCACCGTGTTCGCGCACCGCGCTGCCGCCTCGATCCCGAGACGGTGAGACGCGATCCAATCCGGGTAGTGCTTGCGGAACACGAACAACTCCCACAGCGCCTCGCACACCTGCCAGGCCAGGTCGTCCCATCCGCGCGCCACCGCGTCCTCGAATACGGCCAGGAAGTTGGGCAACTGAGAATCCAGCCACTCCACCGCCTCCTGCCTGCTCGCGAACAAGGCAGGCGCGCCCTGGTACTGCCCGGATACGGTCCCTACGCGCCACCGGATCGGGATCACCATCATGTTTGCCCTGGTCATCGTGTGCAGGAACCATTCGCCGATCCGCCGCCGAGCAGGGTTGCGATCCGCGTCGGCCTGGGCGCGGGCGTGCAGTCGTACCAGGTCGTGGAAGCGGTAGCGATCCGGCCCGATCTCCTCCAGCAGGCTGACGTCCGCCAACGCTTGGAGTCCGTCCTCGGCATCGCCGTCGCTGATCTGTGCCGCCGCCGTAGCGACTCCGGCGCTGAACTCCGGCCCTGGATGCTCGCTCGCCAACCGGTACAGCCGCGCCAGCTCGTCGGGCAGCGCCTGATACGACAGATCGAAGGCAGCACTCACCGACACATCTCCCCCAATCGACAACCGGGACAACCGTTGGCACTCGTTGGTCAGCTCGGCCACGACTCGCGCTACCGTCCACCTTGGACGCGAGGCCAACCGCGCACCGGCCACCGACAACGCGATCGGCAACCGCCCACACAATGACGCCAGCTCCCGCACCTTCGGCAACTCGCCGGTAGCACGCTCGGGACCGACCGATCGGGCGAGCAACTCCTCCGCGTGTGCCGGTGGCAGCGGCGCTACCTCCACGAATCGCGCGCCCTCGGCGTGCAGCCCGTGAAGTCGCAGCCTGCTGGTGACCAGCACCAAGGACTCCGAAGACGTAGGCAGCAGTACCCGTACCTGCGCCGCCGACAGCGCGTTGTCCAGCACCACGACCAGCCGCTTGCCGACGGTCGTCGACCGGAACAACGTCACCTGCTCTGCCAACTCCACCGGAACGCGGTCGGGAGCTACCCCCAACGCACGCAGAAAAGGCCCCAGGACTTCATGAGGACGAGCAGCACCATCAGCGGAAAACCCACGCAGATCGGCATAGAGCTGACCATCCGGATACCGCTCCCTGTTTCTGATCGCCCAGGCCACGGCCAACGCCGTCTTACCCACACCCCCAGGGCCGGTCAGCAACACGAGCCCCGGCAGACCATCAGCGATCTCGGAACCCGTCGCGGTCTGATCCAATACCGCCATCTCGTCGGCCCGGTTGGTAAAATGCGCGACAGCCGGGGGCAACTGCCTCGGTATGGGCATCGCGTCTCGCTTGGCCTCGGCTGGCAGGACTACCTGCTGGATCGTTCCCGCTTGCACGACGGCACCGGCCGTAATCCCGCTGATGGTGTTCGCCACGCTCTCCCGCTCGATCACACACTTCAGTTTGTCGGCGTTTAAGCCAATCCAAGGCAACGCGTCTCCACACCACTCTGTTGGAGCAGCCCGATCGACTGAGGGATCTCCTGCTCGGGCCTTGCGCAGTCCCACCCAACCGCATCAGTGGAACACGCTGATCGTGAGCAACGCCCCGAACAGTAGGAACGGCCCCAACGGCACCGGCGAGTCCCGTGGTCTCCGCCGGATAATGCGGAGGTGTAACCACCCGAGGCCCGCGCCGAACCACGTGAGGAAAGTGGCAGCGATGAGGGCCGACCAACTCGACCAACCAAGCGCCAAGCCGAGCAGAGCGCTCAGCTTGACGTCGCCTGCTCCAAGTCCTCCCCCGGAGGCCAGCGCGAGGACCAGGTAGAACACCGCGAGGACCAGCATGCCAGCCATAGCGCGAAGCAAGTCAGGCCCGCGGGAGTGCAGGATCGCCGAGGTCGCCATCAGGGCACCGACAACTGCGACGCCAGAATAGGTGAGCACGCTGGGCAGCCGTTGCTCAATGACGTCAACCAGACCCAGGGTGGCCCCGACGGCGGCGAGCACGCTGTACGGCAAGACGTCGAATTGGTTACCGAAGCGCCAGGCCAGCCCACCGAACGCGCACCCTGTCAGCAGGGAGGTCGCAAGCTCAGCCCACGGCAAGCTGCGTGGGGCCGAGTTGAACAGCCGTCTGGAGTAGGCGGTCAGCGCTGCGCCGGCGAGGATGCCGGCGCCCATCCACGGAGCGACGAACGCGCCGGCCATCAGCCGGCACCGCCATCGCTGTGTTTCGGTCGCTGATTTGACACCACTTTGCCCCCAGGAATCCGCTGGTCGCGCCCCAAGTGTTACCCGGAACGTCCGAGGACGAAGATGTCAGTAACCCGGAAGAGTGAAGATTCAGAGGTGGGAGCATTCCGACTTGAAAGTCAGTACGTTACAGAATTTGCAGTGGGCGAGGGGTAATGGTGTACACGTATTACGTAACACTTGACGTTGGACGACTGTATCTGCCGTAGGGGGTGGATTGTGGTAGCCAGCAAGATCGCAAAGCCTGGGAGCATCCGGGCGGCGGCGATCCTCGCGGCGGCAGCTGCGGTGATGACCACAGCCGCCTGCAGTTCAGGCACGGCGAGCGACCCTTCACCCGCCACGACGCAACCTACTGGGCAGGCGTCTAGTTCGGCTCCTGCGTCCACCACGTTGTCCGTTGTGGACAAAGCGAAACAGGCCGCGCTGGTGGCCTATCGTGGCATGTGGCAAGACTTTGTGTCAGCCGGAACCACATCGGACTGGCAGTCACCAAAGCTCGGCCAGTACGCGACGGGAATCGCCCTGACCAACCTCTCCCGGAGCCTCTACGCCGATCACTACAACGGCTTGGTGACCAAGGGCGAGCCAGTTCTGAACCCGAGCGTATCGTCTGCGGACCCTTCCGACGATCCAACGAAGATCATCATCGCCGACTGCGGAGACTCGACACACTGGCTGAAGTACCGCGCTGACAACGGCCAACTCGCCGACAACGAACCAGGCGGACACCAGTTGATCAACGCTATCGTCCAGAAACAGGCCGACGGCTCATGGAAGGTGTACGACTACGGCGTGCATGACGTCGGGAGCTGTTGACCATGCGCCGTACCGCGATCATCACAGGCATCGTGACCGTGAGCATGCTCGGCCTGACGAGCCCGGCTCTGGCCAGCAACGGTTGGGGCACCACTACCTGCAGCCAAACTCCGACCCCTGCTTGCGACATCGGCGCGGGAACAGAGGGAAGCCCCGGAACGCCAGGCGGGGACCCTGGTAGTAGCAACCACAACCCCGGCCAGTCAGGTCATGTAGGACCCAGGGATAACGAGAACAACGGCGATCAGGTCGTCGGCGGTAAGCCAAACCTGGCGAACTGCTCGTACGTAAAAACCGACTTCCAACCGCCAGTGGGTGGGGCGACGGCCATAGCCCATGCCAAGCCGCTGAACCGAGGCGCGACCACCGTCCAGCCAGCAGTACTGGACGACGCGACCGGCCAGCCAGCGGTAGCTCGACATGCGGCGAACCCGGCGCCGGGGCAACAAGGTGCTTGGTATGTCTGGAAGTGCGACGGCCAGGGCATGGCTGATGCGCTATATCGGCCTCCGGTGTGGATTCCTGGTGGCCAGCAACCGGGAGCGACGCAGTTGCCCTCGCCCGCGGAACTCGCGGCGCTGGCGCATAAGCAGTTGCGGCTACCGACGCCGACGATCGCGGCAAACCCGACGGGCGATCAGTTGGTGAATCTCCCGACGTGGCTGTGGTTGTCAAGCGGGTGGGGGCCGGTGTCGGCAACCGCTTCGGTGCCCGGAGTGTCGGTGAGCGCGGTGGCAAGGCCGACTTCGGTGTCGTGGTCAATGGGTGACGGCGACACGGTGACCTGCACTGGTGCGGGCACCCCGTTCCGTCCAGGCGCGGACGCGACAGCGCCGTCGCCCGATTGCGGCCACACCTACCGCACCTCGTCAGCAAGCCAACCAGGGCAAGCGTTCCCGGTCACCGCAACGGTGCACTGGACGGTCACGTGGTCCGGCGCGGGTGAGGGTGGCACCTTCCCGGATATGACCACGACCAGCACCGCGACCTTCCGCGTGGCGGAGTCCCAAGCCCTCAACAACGGCGGCGGCTGACCCACCTCACAACAACACACGGCCAACTCGTCCTTCCGCCCGCCGAAAACGTCGGCGACGCGGCGCACTACCCCCATGCCTGGAGGTACGGCATGACCAGCAACATCACAACCCAGCCGGGCACCAACCGGTCCACGTCGTCGGCCACCGGCTCCTGGGCCACGGAAGGCACGAAGCCTGCCTCGCGGCTGCGCGCACTGAGGCGGCCACGCAGTCTCCCGCATCTGCTGCTGGGCGCGCTGTTGGTGCTGGCCTGTGCCGCCGCGTTTGCCGTGGTGTCACTGAACTCCGGGAACCGGGAATCAGTGCTCGCGCTGGCGCGGCCCGTGGCGGTCGGGCAGGTGTTGACTGCGCAGGATCTCAAGCAGGTCAACGTCGCCGTCGACCCTGGAGTATCCGTTATGGACGTTAGCCAGGCGGCGAGCGTAGTGGGCAAGACGATGTCGACGAGCCTGCCTGCCGGAGCCTTGTTGACCCCGGATGCGGTCAGCGGAGCCGGGGTTCCCGCGGCAGGGCAGGCGCTCGCGGCGTTGTCGTTGAAGGCGGGCCAGTTCCCTCCGGAGGTGTCGCCGGGAACGCACGTGTCGGTGGTGTTCGTACCCGGCCAGGCGGGCGCCGCGCTCGCGAGCCCGCCGGCTCCGTACTCCACAACGGTGTGGCCTGCGGTGGTGACCAGCGTGACAGCGCCGCCGAACCAGCAGAACACCGTCATTTCGGTGCAAGTGAGCCCCGCCGCAGCCCACCAGATCGCCGCCGTGCCCGCCGGCCAGCTGTCGGTTGTGATGCTGCCAGGCGGTGATCGGTGATGTTGGTCGTCGTCGTGAGTGTGAAGGGCTCGCCGGGCGTGACCACCTTCTCCATCGCGTTGGCCGCGCGCTGGCCGGCATCGGCACGCGCGCTGCTGGTGGAGGCCGACCCCTCTGGCGGGGACGTCGGCGTCCGGTTTTCGTTGGGGTCGGCGCCGAGCCTGGTGAGCCTGGCGGCTGCAGCCCGGCGCAGCGATGACCCGGCACTGCTGTGGCAGCACGCGCAAGCCCTGCCGGGTGGGCTACCGGTGGTGACGGCGCCACCGGATGCGGACCGCGCCCGAGCTGCCCTGTCCGCGCTGACCGACCCCACCAGTGGAGCGCGCGTCCTGCGTGTCCCCGCCAATGCGCCGGATGCGGCAGTAATCGTGGATTGTGGACGGATCGACACCGGATCACCGGCCATGCCGGTCGTACGCTCGGCCGACGCGATGATCTTGTTGACCCGTGCGCATGCTGACGACCTCGCGCACCTGGCGCGCCGGCTACCGACTCTCGGCCGCTGGACTCCGCATCCGGTGATGTTGCTGGTCGGGCAGGGCTACTCGTCGACCGAGGTCGCTCGCGAACTCGGTGTGCAGCCGCTGGGTCGTATTCCGGACGATCCGCGCGGCGCGGCGGTGCTGTGTGGGCGACCCAGCGCCCTGCGATGGGGCCGTAGCGGACCGGCACACTCCGCATTGGGCCAGCTGGCGCACAAGGTAGCGAAGGCACTCTTCGCCGAACAAGCACCACCTCCCGCACTGCCGCGCCAGGGACCGACCGAGGGCCAACCGATGCCGATCTTGCAGACCGTGCCCACGAGCCCGCTCCAGACCAACGGTCTGCGGCTCGCCCCGCCACCCCAACATCCCCATCACGGCCGGGATGCCACCGGAAATCCGGGCGGAGGACACGCGTCATGACTCACTCGAACAACGGCTACCCGCCACCGGTGCCTCTGCGCCTCCACCAGCAGCACGATCGGAGTGGGCAGCTCAGCACGGATGGCGTGGAGCGCATGCCGAACATCGAGGCCGTCGGGCGACTTCGCCAGCATCTGCGCGACACGCTCAGCTCCGAGCTGCCGAAGCGGGTGGATGCCCAGCAGGGCCGCACCGGCGCCACGGTCACTCGGGAAGGCCGCCGTGAACTGGCCCGCACGGTCCTGGACGACGCGGTGCGGGTGCACAGCGAGAACGAGCTGATGGCGAACCGCGCGCTCGTGGGCCGGGAAGTTGAGCAGCGGGTGATGACCGAGATGATCAACGAGTTGTTCGGCATGGCCGGGCTCCAGCCGCTACTGGACGACCCGACGGTGGAGACGATCAACGCCAACCGCTACGACCGGGTATTCGTGCAATACACCGACGGCCACCGTGCCCAGGTCGGCCCCATCGCCGACTCAAACGAGGAACTGACCGACCTCGTACGGCTGCTCGCCGCACGGGCGTCGAGCCAGGAACGCCGCTTCGACTACGGCTCCCCGGCGGTGAACCTCCAGTTGCCGGGCGGGGAACGGTTGTTCGCGGTCATGGGCCTGACCGCGGGCGGGGTGACTTCGCTGTCGATCCGCCGCCACGGGTACCTCACCGTGACCCTGTCCGAGTTGCGCGCTCGCGGCACCCTTGACCCCGGCCTGGAGCAGTTCCTGCGCGCCTTGGTCCAGAGCAGGAAGAACGTCTTGATCACCGGCGGTACTGGGGCGGGCAAAACCACCCTGCTGCGAGCGCTGGCCTCGGAGATGGAGCCGATGGAGCGGATCGTCACCATCGAGGACGCCTTCGAGCTCGGCCTGGAGCGAGATCCCGACATCCACGCCGACGTGACCGCGTTCCAGGCCCGCGAGCCCAATGTCGAGGGCGAGGGCGCGATCTCTCAGGCGGAGTTGGTCCGGTGGGGCCTGCGGATGAGCCCGGACCGCGTGATCGTCGGCGAGATCCGTGGTCCGGAGGTCATCCCGATGTGCAACGCCATGTCCCAGGGCAACGACGGCTCGATGGCTACTTTGCACGCATCCAGCTCAAGGATCGCCTTCACTCGCTTGGCCTCCTATGCCGCCCAAGGCCCCGAACGGCTCCCGCTGGAGGCCACCAACCTACTGGTGGCGAGCGCGGTGCATTTCGTCGTGCACCTCGCTCGCGGCCTGAACCGCACCACCCGGGTGGTGTCCTCGATCCGGGAGGTCGTCGGCGCCGACGGACCGCAGGTGATCTCCAACGAGGTCTACCGGCCCGGTGTGGACCGACGCGCCCGCCCGGTGGCCGGGGCGCTGCGCAGCGACACCCTGGACGACCTCGTCGACGCCGGGCTGGACCCTGGCGTGTTGGAGGAGCCCGACGGGTGGTGGCCCCGGTGAACGTCACGATCGGCGCCATCACCGCCTTGTCTACCGCGCTCGGCCTCGGCGTGGGCGTCGGCCTGTTGTTGGTCATCCTCGGCTGGCGGGGAACGGACCCGAACCGGCCATCGCGCAAGGCGCGGTCCCGCCGCGTCCCAGGGGACCAACGCAGGACGCTGCGGATCGGCTTGGCCGTCGCGGTCGGCGTGCTGACCGGTGTGGCCACCGGATGGATCGTGGGTGCCGTACTGGCCGGGCTCGCGGTCTGGGCGCTCCCCCACATCCTGGGCGGAGATCCCGAGCACGCCCGCCGGGTCGCTCGGATCGAAGCCATCGCGACCTGGACCGAAATGCTGCGGGACACGCTCTCGGCTGCCGCCGGTCTGGAGCAGGCCATCCTCGCCACCGCGTCGCTGGCCCCAGCGCCGATTCGCAACGAGATCACCGACCTCTCCACGAAAATCGAGAACGGAGACCGCCTGGCGCCCTCGCTCCGTGTACTGGCTGATCGGCTCGCCGATCCCACCGGCGACCTCGTGATCGCCGCGCTGGTGCTAGCCGCCGAGCAACAGGCTCGCCAGCTGTCCGATCTGCTCGGCTCGTTAGCCCACGCTGCCCGGGAACAAGCCTCGATGCGGATGCGCGTCGAGGCTGGACGTGCCCGCACCCGCACCTCGGTGCGGGTGATCGTGGGCACCACTCTGACCTTCGCCGTCGCCGTGGTGCTGCTTAACCGCGCCTACCTGTCCGCCTACGACACCGTCACCGGGCAAATCGTCCTGCTCGGCATCGGTGTCCTTTTCGGATTCGGGTTCGCCTGGCTCGTCCGGATCGCCACGCTCCCCGAACCGGACCGATTCCTGACCGCCGGCGAGACGGCCACGAGCCAGACTCCGCTCGTCGCCGAAAGGCAGGTGTAACCCGCCGTGATCACCGCACTCATATTGGGAGCAGGATGCGGCGTCGGCCTATGGGCACTGGCGGTCTGGCTGTTCCCGCCTCGACCCGCCCTCGGCGCAGTCCTCAAACGCAGCACGACCGCTACTGCCCCGACCCCGATCCTGGTCACCGAGGACACCAGCTGGGCCACCAAACTCGGCCGGCCGTTCATCGCCCCGCTACGCGCCCTCGGTCTACCCGGAGCGCGCCTGACCCGAGAACTGGCTGTCATCGGTCGCCCGGTCGCTACCCACCTGGCGGAGAAGGCGACCCTGTCCATCGCCGGGCTGCTCGTACCGGTCCTGGCGCACCTGCTACTCGCCCTCGCCGGGCTGTCGCTGGGCGTCGAGTTCCCCATCATCGCCGGGCTGGTGCTGGCCGCTGCCGGATTCGTCCTGCCCGACCTGCAAGCTCGTTCTGAGGCGGCCAAACTTCGCACCGGATTCCGCCATGCACTGTCGGCCTACCTGGACCTGGTGTGGATCACCCTTGCCGGAGGTGCCGGGGTCGACAGCGCGTTGAACGACTCGGTCGCCATCGGTCGCGGCTGGACATTCGTGCAAATCCGGCGCGCTCTGGACACCGCTCGCCTGACTCGCACCACCCCGTGGACCACGCTGCGCCAACTTGGTGAGGAACTCGGCATCACCGAACTGTCCGAACTCGCCGCCTCGGTCAGCCTCGCGGGCACCGAGGGCGCCAAGGTTCGCACCTCACTGGCCGCGAAGGCAGCCACGCTGCGCACCCATCTGCTCACCGACGCCGAAGGCGAAGCACAGGCCGCCACCGAACGCATGTCGCTACCGGTAATGGCGCTATTCCTGGGTTTCTTGGCGTTCATCGCCTACCCCGCGCTTACCGAAGTCCTGAATGGACTCTGAGTTCGCGGCGCACGATAAGAGGGAGGAGAACCCGATGCACGCCCTTCTGCTGGCATTGTGGACAACGCTGAAAGCACGGTGGGACCTGCTGCGCGAGCAACCCGAAGCTGGGTACTCGACCGAAACCGTCTTGGTGACCGCACTCTTGGTAGCTGCCGCGTTGGTGATCATCGCGATCATCATCGCCAAGGTGACCACCAAGGCCAACGGCATCGAGCTATAGCCATGACATGCACGATGAACACGCTGCTGTCCCGACGACGGCGTGGCCACTACGCCGACTCCGGTGACCCGCCCCTTGTTCCAAGGCGTATCCGGCGGCTGCTGCGCGGCGACCGTGGGGCAGTCAGCGTTGAGTTGGTAATCGCGACGCCATTGCTTCTGTTGATGCTGCTGGCAATCGTGCAGTTCGCGCTATGGTCGCACGCCACACACGTCGCCCAAGCCGCCGCCTCCCAAGGACTCTCCGCCGCGCGAGCCCAGAACGGCACCGCGGCCGCGGGCAGCGCGAGCGCACAGCAGATGCTCGATCGGCTCGCACGCGGCCCATTGACCGGCGCCAGCGTGAGCGCCGACCGCACCGCAGCCTCGGCGTCGATCCGCATCAGCGGCACCGCCACTCCTGTGATCCCGTTCTTGCATCTGCCTGTGCACGCCGAGGCGGCCGGTCCGGTCGAACGTTTCGTCCCGAATCTCACCAGCGGCGGGTGACACAGCGATGACCACGAACACGCCGCTATCGCACATGCCCCCACGCGATGGCCCGGGACGGCCGCTGGGACGGGACCACGGCGGCCTGGGTTGGTGGCTGGCCTGGTGGCACGCGGACCGAGGTTCCGTGGCTGCGGAAGTCACGCTCGCGGCACCGTTTCTGGTCATGCTGCTCGTGTTCGTCGCTGTATTCATCCACCGCGGCGTCGACGCGCGGCTGCGGCTGAACGACGCCGCACACCAAGCCGCTCGCGCGGCCAGCATCCAGCGCATCTCCGCCGCCGCGACCGCAGCGGCCCAAGACACCGCCTCGGCCGCGTTGTCCTCGGCCGGAGTGAGCTGCTCATCCCTGACGGTGGCCACCGCCACCGGCGGAATGCAGCCGGGCGGCACGGTGAGCGTGACCCTCACCTGCACTGTGGACTTCGGCGACGCGCTGACTCTCGGCGTGCCAAGCCAGAAAAGCCTGTCCGCTACCGCGATCGAGCCCGTCGACACCTGGCGCGCGGTTCCCCGTGAGTTCGCGAATTCTGAAGGTCTGTTGGGAGGGAACTGACGTGTGTCCGATGTGGATGGCCGTGTGTGCGTGCGTCGGTTGGGGAACTGGCGGTCGATCAGGGCTCGGTCGTCGGCAAGTTGGTGAGGTCGGGGTGGTCGAGGTCGGTGGTGTAGCGGGTAGCGGCTTTGATGCTGAGGCCGAAGAGGTCGACGATGCGGCGGGCGTCGCCGTCGGTGGCTCGGGCTTCGTCGAGGATGCGGTCTTGCCGGATGGAGGTGGCGGTCAGGCCGGGGCCGATGGTGAGTTTCACCCAGCGCTGGCCGACGGGGATGGTGCGTCCGGCGGTGCGGTAGTGCAGGAACAGGTGGGGGTTGAGGCTGTTGGGCCAGCGGGTGTTGCGGTAGTCGAGGTATGCGCTCAGCCGTGCGCGGACGGGGGCGGCGAGCACGATGGTGCGGCCGGCGTGGTGGAGTCGGCCGTCGCGGATGTCGGTGAGTTGCAGCGCGCGTATGTGGCTCGGTGTCAGGGCGTGGAAGGCGATCAGGGCGACGACGAGGGCTTGGGCCGGTTTCGGCGAGCTGATCGCCTCACGCAGGTTGGTGAGGTCGGCGGGCAGCAGTTGGTGTTCCTCGCTGTTGCTGGTTTTGATGCGGACGGTCGGGTTGGTGAAGAGGACTTTCTGTCCTTTGAGGATCTTGAAGATCGATTTGAGTGCTTGGCCTGCTTCGGCGCGTGGGTTTCCGCTGGGAGGCAAGGATTCCAGAATTGTGGTGCGGTCGATTTCCCGAAGGGATGTGTGTCCGGTCTTGGCCCAGATGTGCAGGGTGGGCAGGGCCCATTGCAGATGCAGGCGAATTGTGATGGGACTGCGCGGTCGGCGGCGAGGTGGGATGACGGACCCATTCTTCATGATGTCGAACCAGGTGCGCAGTTCGTCGGCCATAGTCTCGGGGAGCCCGGCAATGTTGCGGTCGAACCAGGCGTCGAGCGCGGGGGTCCGGTCTTCCTCGAGGAGCTCGGCGTCAGCGAGGACTTCCAACACGGTCCAGACGGGCAGGTCGATGCCGCGCAGCGCGGCGACTTCGCTGGCCTTGATTGGCGCGCCAGGGGTGTCTTGCAGACCGAGCAGGATGCGCAGGCCGTGGCAGGTGTCCTCGGTGGTGTTGGCTGTCCAGCCATGCTGCGCGGCGTGGTCGCGAGCGCGTTGGGCGAGTTCAGCGGCCAGGATGGGATCGGGCGGCTGCGGGAGTCCAGCGCGGCCGCGGGCGGCGAGGTCCCGCTGGACAGGGAACAGTACGTGTTGGTCGCCCGCGGTCATCTGGATCAGCGACGGTGTCGGTGTCTGGGGTGGCCGGGGCGGGCGTGGGGTCTCGCGTTGGAAGGCCATCCCGGCGAAGAACAGTTGCTGGCCATAGCGGTTGGCGCCGATCAGGTCGAGTGGCTTGCCGAACTCGCGCACCATGCTGGCCTGCTTGTGGCACAACCGGCAGGATCCGCGGCCGCTGAGGTGCGCAGTAGTGTGGCAGATGCAGCATTCGGCGACCGTTTTGTGCTGGCGACGCCAGCCGTCGCAACCACGGCAGAGCCAGCCCAGGGTGCGGGTCGCGCCCCAGGCGTGGCAGTCGCGGCAGGACTCGACTCGCGGGATCGCCGAGGGGTGGCAGCGGCGGCAGAGACCCGACGCGTAGTAGTCGATGCGGGAGGCGCAGCGCAGACAGGGTGGCGGGGTGACCGGCCCGCCTGGCCAGCAGCTGAAGCAGTAGTCCACGCGGGCCATCGCGACCGGTGTCGCACGGCAGACCACGCACAGGTTCTTGTGTCCGTGGCTCACGCGGGAGGCAGCGTTCGGTTGCGGCCCAGGTGTGGTGTGACAGACGGCCCGGCGGAGGCTTCGGCTGCCTGGGTGGGGCGGCGGGCGGCGACCTTGTCAGGTTCGCAGATCAGCAACTCCGCGGAATCGCAGTCCAGCACGGCGCAGATGACATCGAGGTCGTCGAGGCGGATCGAGGTCGGGGCTCCGGTCCATAGCGCCGACATCTTGCCTGCGCTGATCTCCAGCCCCGCCGCGGCGAGCTGGCGGCGCATCTCGGTCGATTTCCAGATGCCGCGTTCAGCGGCTTTCATCCGCAGATTCCAGCGCATCGGTGATCTCCCTTCCGGTTGTGAGTCGGGCCGCGACCCGGTCGTTGGCGGTGGCCCAGGCATGCTCGATGTGGTCGTCGTGGACGTGGATGTAACCGGTCGTTGTGGACAGCCAAGAATGGCCAAGCAAGTCCTGGATCGCTTTGAGGTCAACGCCTCTGGCGTAGAGCGACGAGGCGCAGAAGTGCCGCAGACCGTGCGGGCTGAGCCTACCGCTCCACGCCGGCAGCCAGCGGGTGACCGCGCCGGCGAGCCCGGTCCGCAGTGCGTCGTCCCCCGCGCGCAGACAGCTGCCCGTATGAGGATCGCGGCGCTCGCTGGGCAGCAACGGCGCGTCGGGATCGTCGTAGTCATTGCCGAACTGGTGGCGCACGTCGGTGAGCCACCAGGTGATCAACGCGTTCACCGAGTCGATCGCCGGGATCAGCCGGGTTTTCGGTCCCCGGCCCTGACTTCCCTTGCCGAACCGGATGTGGAGCTTGCCCAGCTCGCCGAGATCTGGTCGCCAGTCACGAATGTCGAGCATGACGGTCTCGTTGATCCGCAGACCGGCGCGGCGCCACAGCGACGCGGCCAGATAGTCCCGCGCCGCGGGAAGATACTTCCGCGCCTCGGGCAAGGACGTGCGCCACGCGTTGAACAAGCGGTCGACCTCGTCCTGGCTCGGCGGGATTCGCGGGGCACCGTAGACGGCTTTTGCCGGACGGTTGAACTCGTCGATCGGCTGCGTCACGACGTGCCCGGTCAATGCGTGCAGGTCGCCTTGATACCGGGTGATGAGGAAGTCGAAGAACTGGGCCAGCTTCCACGCCTTGCTCTGCACCGTGGTTTTCGCCTGCGCCCGGTCCTTACGCAGATAACCAAGGAACCGGTCGGCGTCCTCGGGCACGATCGTCCACACCGGTCGCCCGACAAACCGGGCGAACTCGAACACCGCGGTGCGATGGTCGCTCACATGCTTGTCGGTGATCCCCGCGCCGGCCATCGCCAGCGCGTACTGATCGACCAGACATCGCAGAAGTCGACAGTCTGTCAGGAATCTCGACTAATGGTCGGAATCGTTATGCGAACGAGCGCAACCACCCTGGCCAGCACAGGAGCCCCACCAGCCCCTTCATGCCCATCAGCAACCCGCGGGAGTTCCCACAGTGACCAGAACCGCCGTTGGAGGTGGGTCATGATCTGTCGGGGACGGTGCACCGTCCAGCGCGGTTGGTGGCGGGCCGACGAGGGCCGGACCACCGCGTTCGTTGTGGTCCTCGCCATCGGGATCCTCACCTTGGCCGGGCTCACCCTGGACGGCGGCATGGCGCTCGCAACCAAGGTCAAGGCTAACGGTCAGGCCGAGGCCGCAGCCCGCGCCGGCGCCCAGGCCATCGATCTGGCCGCCTATCGCAACACCGGCACCCTGCAGCTCCTGCCCACCCAGGCCGTGGCTGATGCACAACGCTATCTGGCCACCGTAGGCGCATCTGGAACCGTGACTGTCTCCGGAGACACCGTGACCGTCGTGATCACCACCACCCAAAGCACCCAACTGCTGGGCATGGTCGGGATCTCCCGCCTCTCCGTCCATGGCATTGGCAGCGCCCATCCCCAACGCGGGGTGGTGACAGAAGACCCCGGGTTCGCGCTTTCTGGAACAGGGATTGGCGGGAACTGACGTGCACGCCTCTTATATGTCTGTCGGATCTGGCTTCGGTTCCGGAACCGGCGTATGCCTTGCTCATCAGAATCGCGCAGCTGAGGTAGCTGGGCTCTGCTCAGCGCTGATCTCCAGCCCAGCCTCGACCGGCCGGGGGCGCATTTCGATGGACTTCCAGATCCCACGTTCGGCAGCGGTCATCCGCAGGCTCCTACGCACCAGCTCACACCTCGTCGGTCCTGGTGTCAGCTTCGTCGATGCCGAGTCCTGTGGTGACACCGTCATTGGCCCGCGCCCAGGCGTGCTCGACGTGGGCGTACTCTGGCGACGGCGGATGTCGCAACTGTCTGAATGCCCCTTCGGGTGGAGTGGTGGTCCGCCGCGTCATGGGCCCACGCGCTGGCTGACGTACGCGAGGGACTCAGTTTGTTGGGGGCAGCAGGTTGGCAAGCATGACCATGTCGCGTTGCTTGTCGCCGATGCGGTAGTAGGAGCGCAGTGTTCCTTCCTTGGTGAATCCCACTGCCCTGCAGACAGCTTGGGACGCATGGTTGTCGGTCTCGACAAGCGCTTCCAGCCGGAGGAGACCCAGCTCGCGCGCAAGGTCTGGGAGCAGCTCGAGCGCGGCCTTGGCGAAACCCTGCCCCCGGTAGCGGTGCAGGATCCAGTAACCGACGGCAGCTCGACGGTGCGCCCAGTTGATGCCGTTGATCGCGGCCATGCCGACCACGTCCCCGTTCTCGGTCGTGGTGATCGCCATCGGGCGTCCTCTGCCTTCGGCTGCCTGATCGTGTTGGCGGCGCAGCCAAGCGTGGCCTTCTTCTGTGGTGTAGACGCTCGGAGTGGTGGTGATCAGCGGGATGTACGGATCTCGGCTGGCTTCAGCGATGACGGGCAAGTCGCTCGGCAGCCATGGCCGGAGCGTGACGAGGTCGTTGCTTCGGGGACCGACCGTGCGCAGGTCAGGTGGTTGGCGTACGTCTCCGCCGGTTTGGTGCGCGAGCGGGCCAGCGCCGATGTTCCGGTTGTCAGTCACGGTCACCTTTCGAGGGTTCTTCTATTGGGTGCGACGGCTGATATCGGCGGATTAGCTGGTCCAGGGGCCTCTTGGGTGTTGGTTCCGGCTCAGCCAGAGCTGCGGTTGCAGGAGTTCGTACTGTGGGGCAAAGTCGTTGTCTCCTGGGAACCGGCCATCGCGGTCTGGCCAAAGCAGTTGCAGGAAGGGCACGGCAGGAGTGACTCGGTAGAAGCCCATGGCGGCGCCGAAGAACGTTGCGTACCAGCCCTCATCGATGGACCGGACGGTAACGAGGTAGTCGTTGCCGAGGACCTCATCAAGTTCGTCGCCCGCGCTCAGGGTGCGGCCGGCAGCGACCTGAGCGCCGACCGTGTTCAGACACCGCATCGCGATCGCAGGGTCAAGGCCGAACAGTGCGATCTCGGGTACCCGATAGGAGTGCCACAGGCCGACCGTAAAAGCCCAGCCGGGACTCGTGTCGTCCTCAGGAATCGCCAGAACGCCCCAGCCTGTCTGGTCGATGTTACTGATCAACTTGGCGTCGACGTCGTCGATCTGGTCTCGGTCGCCATAGTCCTGACAGACCAGGCATCGACAGATAGATGTGTTGTCAGTGGACATAGCGAGAACAGTAACGAAGCCGCCACGTTCCTGGTTAGACGCGAAGCGCACGTGTCTACCTCGGCATCTTGTCAGGAAACTCGACCACCGGTCGGATTCTCTACGCGATCGACCGAACTCACGTCCACCAGGACAAGGGCGCGACCTCGGGCCGCGGTCGATCAACGAACTCACGACAGTTCAGACAGTTGAGCCATGACCGTGTCGATCCCACGCCTGCCCAGCGTGTCAAAGAAAGGAGAATTTGCATGGCTACGTCTGAGGAGATCGAACGCCGTGTCGAGGCAAACGATGCGGCCCGCAGTGCGAGGAGAGCCGCTGCGGCCAAGCGGGTCGGTGAACTCGCCCAGCAGCGGGCTTCCGTCGTCGAGCAGCTGGCTGGCATCGAGCATGAACTCGGCGATGTCCTCGCTTCCGCCCAGGATGTCATCGACGTCGACGAACTGGCTCGGTTCACCGACGTCCCGGCATCCGATCTCACACAATGGCTCACCGCGCGCACGACCCGAAAGCCGACCCGCGCCAAACGCAAACGGCCACCCACCAACCCGTCGGGCGCGAACAACGACACCAGCGCAGAACCGCCTTCGGCGACGACACCGGACGCGGGTCGGGAAGCCACGCCGAGAAGGCCCGCCACACCTGGCGCCAGCGCCCCACACGCGCATATCCCGGCGGAGGTCACATGACGCCGCACAACCGCACCTCGGATGGGGTATTAAGTCCAGGCCACAGCCAGATCGTGTGCTTCCAGCGCCCTGCGGGTGGTGATCGTCAAGCCATAAAACCCTGTACAGCCGAGAAATCGAGCACATCGTGACCACGTCATCTAACGCCCCTCGCCGGAGGCCGGTCCGGCCGTCGAGCACGGGTCGTCGTGGTTGGTCGATGGTGGTGCAGACGTCCCGGTTCGTCGGCCGCGTCGTGCGGGGGCTGATCGCCGCCATGATGCTGCTCGCGCTCGTCGCGGGTTTGCCGTGGGCGTTGTGGCACTACATCGGCTGGCCGCTGCCGCATCACATCCCGACCTTGGCAGAGGTCCAAGGCGTGCTGCTGGGCCCGATGACTACGACGTTCGTGCTGGATGTGTTGGCTTGCCTGTGCTGGATCACGTGGGCCGCCTTCACCGTCGACGTTGGTCGCTGTGGGATGGAGGTGGTGCGGGGGGCACGGTTGCCGGACCTGTCGACCGTCGGGCCGGTGCACACGCTCGCCGCTGTGCTCGTGGGCGGGGTCATGTTGTCCCTCCTGGGCAATCGATCAGCGCCGGCCTCGGCTCCTGTGCTCTCGACCGCGCTCGGGACCGGCTCGGAGGTGGTCGCGACCGCACCGGCCTGGCAGCACGCGCAACCGCACGGTGAGGCCCTCGCTGTGCGGAACGTTGTCCTTACGACGCAATGGTCGGGCGGCAGTTCGACGACCGGAACCGCGCCCGTATCCGTTACCTCGGTGGTGGTGAGGGCACCAGCGAACGGGGTGCACGATTCGCTGTGGCGGATCGCCGAGCGAACCCTCGGTGATGGAGCGCGCTGGCCGGAGATCTTCGAACTCAACAAGGGCAAACCCCAACCCGGCGGCCACACCCTCACCCAGCCGAGCTTGATCTTTCCCGGTGAGGAGCTTCTCCTCCCCACGACCACGGCGACATCCCCGACACAGAACCCCAACCCTCCGGCGATCTCACCTACGCCGACGAGCACCGCGCCACCCACCAGTTCGCCGTCAACCACGAGCCCGCCACCCGCCAGCCGAGCACCATCGACGCCTGTTCCCTCCACCCAGGCACCGGCGACCCACCCGACACCGCCAGCCCTGACCGGAACAGGGTCGGAACCGTCGTCGCCCGCGCGAGAGCCGGGAACGCGATGGGGACCAGAGCTGTTCGTCGGCCTGGGACTCGCGGCGGCGGTCAGCGCCGCGCTCGTGGTCGCTCGCCGCCGCTACCGCGCCCGATACCGGCCCGGCAGCGGCGACCGCGACGACCTCCCGGTGGCGCCTGTGGTCTACCAACTGCGCTTGGCGCACCTGCGGGCCGACCAGGACGACGAGATCGACCTTGAGGAGAACACCGACCAGGGTGGCCGAGGAGAGCACGTCCCCTCGCCGCCCCTGGTGGTCGGCGCGTCCGACCCGGACTCGCCTCCTTCGTGCGCGCCGGGATTAGGCGTGCGTGACGGCCGTGAGATCGCCCTGAACCTGGCCAGGGCACGTGGTCTCGGCCTCGTAGGTCCCGGCGCCCCTGGCGCGGTACGCGCGCTTTTGCTGGCCACCCTCACGTCAACCGCGGCGGCAGGCGCGACGGTGGTGGTCCCCGCCGAGGATCTGGCTGCCCTGCTCGGGCACGCCGCCACACGCACGCACCTGCCCACAGCACTGCGCGTCGTCGACAACCTCCAGGCAGCGCTCGATGCGCTGGAGGCCGAAACCCTGGTACGCGCGGCGGCCCACCGCGAACAGGACACCGCGCCGCAGGTGTGGCCGGCCCTGGTGCTGGTGGCCCAACCACCGCAGCAACAACACCAGCGGCTGCAAGCGATCCTGGACAACGGCGCGCCGTTCGGCGTCACCGGGCTTCTTATGGGCCAGTGGCAACCCGGCATCACCTGCTACGTCCGCGCCGACGGCACGATCTCGGCCACCGGGCCCGGGCTGGGCGAGGCCCTGCGCGGCACCCACATGTTCCACCTCGGCGACAACCACACCGCCGAGGTGCTGACCCTGTTGAGCCAAGCCGACCCTCGTTCAGCCATCGAGGAGGACACCGTCATATCGCCGGTATCGAGGCCCAGGATCGTGCCGGCCCACACCGCCGTCGACCAAGCTCCCCGCCAGCCCAACCTGTTCGGCACACGCCACTCAGACCACACCGACGCCGAACCGGTCCCCGACTCCCCACTGGAGGTCACTGCCGCGAGCCACCCACCGGCAACTTCCGACACCCAGTTAGAGATCCTTGGTTCGAGGCGCCCACCAGAACCTGCCCCGAGCCAGTGCCCACAAGCCGCTGCGCCCCAACAACCTGCCGCGTCCCGCACCATCGTGGACGAACCGGAAACGCCCAACATGCACGCGCCTGTCGCCGAGCCCATGTCCAGATCAGACTGTGAAGCTGGCGCATTACGGGTTCCGGTCACCATCACGGTGCTGGGCGCCCTGCGCGTGCACTGGCATCCAGACCCCACCACCGTCGAACACGAGGAGCGGGAAATCACCGGGGCGCTGCAGCCCCGGACCCAGGAACTGTTGGTGCTGCTGGCGTTGCATCCTGGCGGTACCACCCGCGACTCGCTCGTCTCGGCGCTATGGGGCGACCAGCCACCGGCCCGCCCGACCAACGCCTTGCACACCGCGCTATCCCGGTTGCGCCGCGACTTCGCCGCGGCCACCGGCGGTGCGGTCACCGACATCACCTCCGTCGACAACGGCCACTACCAGCTCGATCCGGCGATCGTCGATGTGGACTACTGGCGCTTCGCGAAGGCCGTCACTGCCCGCCGCACGGCCACCACCGAGCAGCAACGGATCGACGCCTACCGAAAGGTCGTCACCAGCTATAGCGGGCCCCTAGCCGAAGGCATGTCGAAGATCGAGTGGATCGAGCCTGCACGGGAGGCGACCCGCCGCGACGCCATCGACGCCGTAGCCGCCCTGGCACGGGCCATGGTCGAGCACGATCCACAACAGACACTTGACCTCCTGGAGATCGCACGGGCCTTCGATCCACACAACGAGGCCCTTTACCGGGACATCATGCGACTACAGGAACGGCTCGGGCAGCTTGACGCCATCCCCCGCACCCTGGCCCTGCTGACCACCCGACTGGCCGAGATCAACGAGGCACCCAGCGAGCACGCCATCACACTCGCGACCCGGCTACGGCAACACCACCGGACAACAACTGACACACCCGCACGGCGACCCCAACCCGATGCGACCATCCCGCGGCGTCACGCCGCCAGCTGACCATGACCGCGGCAACGACGACCGCCGGCGTGCCTCACCCGGCATCCGCCCGGCTGGGTCGCCCGCACGCGTCCCACCATGGGTTTTGGCGGGGAAGCCTACTCCCCCGCATCGTCGGCGCCGGGCGACTTGTCGTGGTCATGACCGCTGCGCCGACGGTGAGCTTGAGCGCGCGCGATGAGATCTTTGTGGCGGCGCGCCCACTCCCGCACCGGCCCGATCGCGACCAAGAACTCCTCCATCGGTGGAGTCAAAGAGTAATACACCTCAGCCGGAAACGTCGGCGGATTGGACTCGGTGCGCACCAAAAGACCCTCTTCGGTCATCTTCTTCAATGCGCGCGCCAAAATGCTATCCTGCAGCGGTGTTTGCCTGTCCGACCATTCCGCACCATAGGAAAAAGAATTGATCGTGGAAAGAATGTCAGCCCGCCGCATTTCACCTTCGGCAAGAGTCACCAGGATCGCCGGCGCCCACTTGTCGTTGAGCAACTGCTTCACGTCATAAAACTGCCGCAGCAACTCCCCGTCCACGGCCATGAGTACCTCCCCTGTACGCGGCACGACACCCTCACCGCGCCACTTGTCCCATTACTCGGCCGAGTCCCCCTCGACCTGCCGCATGCCCGATCCCGTCTGGTCAACACGATCGCCCCGCCACGACGCGTCTCCCACACGTGGATCATGACAATCCCGACATTACTCCGAACAGTCCGAACTCGGCCACCGTAGTCCTACTCAAACGACCGTGAGCACTTGTCACCAACAGTCATCACAGGCGGGATCATCGGCGCGGATCGTGACGCCCGACAGGGGTTCATACAGGGGATCAGGATGGGGTTCAGACGGGGGATCACGTTAGACCACCACCCCCTACGCCTGGCGAAGCTGCTGCTCACCGGGGCCGTAAGGGGATCCGCTGGTATCCCAGACTCGCTTGGCCACAAGCCGGTAGACACATCGGGGCGGACTGCGTGGGCGGCCGTCCTCCTAACCCTGTTCGGTCGGCTACATATTTCGCCTCGCCTCCCACATTCCTCACTCCTCTTGTTTTCTTATTTCATTTCCTATCGTGCGATTCTATTGTTTTCCGACCCCGCCGAACTTTTCGCTCTCGACTGTCGACACTGCCTGCCCAGGTCGTCGACCTGCGGGAACCCAAACAGGCACGGAAAGAGTCTTGAAAAAGAGCGGCGTTTTCGGTTGCACGCAACACGGCGCAGAGTCATAATTGAATTGTCGCCGGGGAACCGGAAATCACATCGAATACCACGCCCGGCGCGAGCTATGTCCAACGAAGACCACCCGTAAATAACCGGAAATGTCCCGCAGAATGCGCGCCCGTCCGCCGCGCGATACCCGAAAGGACTCGCGATGACCACGCCGACCCCGCACCCGGCATCCGCTACCGCCGCCCCGTCGGGTGGGTCGGTGCCCCGGTTGCGTAACGGTGAGCTGCGCGCGATGGTTGCGCGGGTGCTCGCCGAGTCCGGGCAGGACCTGACACCCCGCGCCATCGCGCACACCCTGAACCGGTCATCAGGCGCGGTGGGCAACGCGTGCAAGGTGTTGGCCGACCGGGGCGAGGCGGAACTCGCCGCGACCGCGCCGCTGGCCTACCGGGCGACCGCGACCACCGCCTCCGCCGCAACCACGCCCGCCACGTCTAGCACTTCCCACCCGCGCCGCCCCAAAAAGACCCCCGTCACACCTGCGCCCGCCATGTCCGGGGCGAGTTCGGCGGCACCGGTCACCGGTCCCGTGATGCGCCCGAACGGCATGGCCTACCACCCCCGCCAGTTGTCGGGGATGCCGGATGTGACCGCGCTGCGCAAGCTCCGCGAGGCAGGTGTCGCGGCCCTGATGTACGGACCGCCCGGAACCGGGAAGACGTCAGTGGTCGAGGCGGCGTTTCCGGACTTGGTGACGGTGCAGGGCGACGGGGACACCACGGTCGCCGACCTGGTCGGCGAGTACACCCAAACCGGGGACGGGCGGTACGTGTTCGTCCACGGCCCCCTGGTCCGCGCGATGCGCGAGGGTCGGACCCTGTTCATCGACGACGCCACCCTGATCCCGCCGACCGTGCTCGCCGTGGTGTACCCAGCGATGGACGGACGCCGCCAGATCATCATCAAGGCCAACGGCGGCGAGGTTATCGACGCCGCACCGGGTTTCTACGTGGTCGCCGGACACAACCCCGGCGTGCATGGCGCGGTGCTCACCGATGCCCTGTCGTCGCGGTTCGCCGCGCAGATCCACGTGTCCACTGACTACGACCTCGCTGCGCAACTGAACATCGACCGCCGCGCGGTCAAGATCGCCCGCAACCTGGCCACCCGACAGGCCAACGGTGAGGTCGGATGGGCACCCCAACTGCGGGAGCTGTTGGCATTCCAAAAGATCGCCGACGTGTTGGGCGCGAGTGCCGCCGCCGGAAACCTGGTCGGCACTGCCCCGGAAGACGACCGCGCCATCGTCGCCGCCGTGGTGCGCGACGTGTTCGGCGGCACCGTCGCCCCGCTGTCCCTCGGTTCCCGCATCTGAATCCGCCCCGCCAGACAGCCAATCCACCGACCGTCCCGAAAGGACAGCCGACGCCATGAGCACCCACCTCGCCACCGACCCCGCCGCCACCGGCGCCGCCGTGTTCCCCACCCACCCCGAATGGCTCACCCTGTCCGCCGCGCTGGCCGAGGAGGTCGGTGTGATCGCCGACCGGGAAGACCTCCTCGTGTCCATCGCGCCCGGCGCGGGCGGCGGCGCCCCGGCGTGTTTCTACCCCGCCCGCGCGCTGATCGAGGTCGACGGCACCCACCTCGGCGTCGATCCCGCCACCGTCAACCCCGCCAACCTGTCCGACCGCCCCCGCTACGCGACCACATGGGGACTGTTGACCCACGAATGCGGGCACGCCAAACACACCGCCTGGGAGCCCCCGAAAGACGCGCCGCCCGCCGTGGTCGACGCCGCGATGTTGTTGGAAGAGCCTCGGATGGAAGCCGCGCAGATCCGCCGCCGCCCGGATGACCGGCACTGGTTGCGGGCGAGTGCGCGCGGCATCGTCGCCGCCGACCTGCACCTGTTCGCCGACCCCGCCCGCGCGCCACAGATGACGCGCACCGACGCCGCCCGCGCCGCCGCCCTGTTGCTGGCACGGGTGGACGGCGGAATCCTCACCCGCGTCGAAGCCGACCCCCTCGCCCGTGTCATCGACAACGTGCTCGGCGCGGACCTTGGCAAGCTACGCGCGGTGTGGCGCAAGGCGTTACACACCGCCGACAACGACGGCGAGGCGATGCTCGACCTCGGGCGGCAATGGTGCGAGATCGTCGGCACCGACCCGAACACCCCACCGAACCCCGGCGCTGCACCCGACCAGTCCAGCAGCCCGAACAGTTCCAGCACCCCGTCACCGTCGCCGTTGGCGGGCGCAATCGCCGCCGTGCTGGACACCGTCGCATCGAAGGTCGCGTCGGAGAAGGCACCGGAAGACCCCGCCACCCGCGCCGCCGCCGCACAGGCACGCGAGAACATTGCGAAGAAGATCGCCGACCAGGCCGCGCGGTCGGTATTCGGCGTCACGCCCGGCTCACGCAAAGGGCGCACCGCCTGCACCGGCACCCGCCCACCCACCACCGAGGAACGCACCGCCGCGCGGGTGCTGGCGCGCGCCCTGTCCACCGCCGGGATCCGCGACCGGGTGGCGGTCAAGACCACCTCGATCGTCCCGCCCGGACGGTTACGGATGCGCGGCGCGCTCGCCGCCGACGCGCAACGCGCCGCCGGAGCGCTGCCCACCGCCGAACCGTTCACCCGCACCACCCGCACCCCGGTCCCGACCCCGCCGCTACGACTCGCGATCGCGTGCGACGTGTCCGGCACGATGGGCTGGGCACGCGACCACGTTGCCTCGGCGGCATGGATCCTGGCCAATGCCGCCCGCCACACCACCGTGCCCGCCCAGACCGCGACCGTGATCTTCGGCGACCGGGTACGCCCGCTGACCATGCCCGGCAAAGCCCCCGCCGTGGTCACCGAGTTCGCCTCCAACGACAACTGGGAAGACATCCCCACCGCGATCGACGCCCTCGACGGCGCGCTCGGACTGTCCACCCCCGGCGCGGCGCGACTGCTGGTGATCGTGTCCGACGGCCGCTACCGCGACCAGCCACGCCGGGACGGACAGAAGAAACTCAACCGGTTACGCGCCAACGGGTGCGCCGTGCTGTGGCTGACCACCCGCGACACCGACACCCCACTGGACGGAGCAACCGTGCACCGGTTGACCGACCCCACCACCGCCGCCCGCGCCATCGGGCGCTCCGCCACCACCGCCCTGCGCGCCACTGCCCGCTGAACCTGCCTCAGCCGGGGGCGGGCCCACCAACCCCGCCCCGGCCGCAGCCCCATCGAACAACACACCAGAGGTGATCACCATGAACAACAACCCCATCGCGACCGTCGGCGACCTCATCGCCGCCATCACCACCTACGACCCCGCCACCCCGATCCGGGTCGCTACCCAGCCCAACTACCCGATGGAACACACCCTCGCGCGTGTCGTGTGCACACCCAACGACGCCGAAGGCGACGGCACACCGCCTACCGACCCACCCATCGTCTGGCTGGGTATCGGTGGCCAGGTCGGCTACCTGCCCCGACCCGCCGCCGACGCGCTGGGGTGGTCGCGATGAACACGACCACCCCGTCCGCACTCGCCGCCGAACTGGCTGAGCGCGCCGTGTACATCGCGCACCTACCAAGCCACCGCCCAATGTCAGAGCTGCGCAACGCACTCGGCACCCGTTGACCCGATCCGGTCGTTACCGCCGGAACAACGCCCCGGCGGGAATCCCGCCAACACGTGAAGACGAAAGGTTGCCATGACCACTGTGATCACCATCGAAGCGCGACCGCTGTCGCCGCCGAGGACGGCTACCCCTACGGCCTAGACGCCGACATCGCCGGGCAGACCGTGCGCGTCAGTATCGAGCGTGGCTTGTCCCATTCCGAGAGCTACGCGACCGACGACGGGGTGTGGACCTGTATTGTCCGGGACCTCGCCCACGAGTGGTGGGACACCACCCCGACACCGCGCCGTCATGGTCCTCGCCCCGACCCCGACGACGCCCACGCTCTCGCTCCATCTCCTCGGCGCCGTCAACGCGCTGCTGGCCACCACCCACGGCTACAACGGCGAACGCCGCATCACCCCGAACGACATGACCTCGGCACGCAATCACGGCGGCACGCTACGCGTCATCGAACACAACGACGGCAGCGTCACCTTCACCAAAGCCCACCATGGCGGGTGCCCGTTCATAACCAGCTCAGGGACCCAGGACTGCGACAACGAGTGCGCCTTCGAGCACCCCGCCCAGGTGCAACGGGCGCTCGCTCAGTGACCACCACCACCGCCGACCTCTACGACGGACGCGAACCGCGCCATCTAACTCGACTTCGAGGCGATCATGCTGGCCAAGGTCGAGCCGCAACGGGTGGCTGCGATCGTCGCCGACGCTGATCGGCCCACGCCATAGCAGACCCTTGCTCTTTTAGCCTCTGTGGCTGCTGGTCGAGTATTCGGAGAAGATCTCGCTGAGGATGCGACGCGCGTTCGGGCCTCTTCATCGGCTCGGCCCACGGTTTGAGCGCAGGCGATGAGCGTTTTCCATAGGGCCCAGCCGCGCCCGCGTGCCCATGTCGCCTCGTCGCTGGTTAGGCGCTCGCGGAACGCCTGGCGGCCGTCGGCGGTGGGACAGGGATGGGTAGCGGCAGTCGGGGAGCGAGCGCCGGAAGCCACCGTTGTTCCTTGCCGACCGCCAGTGCGTACTCGGACGCGCTGGGCAGACGCGCCACGATTGTGTCGCCGAGGTGGAAGGTGACGTTATCCCAACCGTTCTTGGCCACGGGCCGAACCGGGAGGCCGGCCCACTGCGGGAACTGGTCGCCGATCAACCGGCGCACCTGCTCCGCGCCGACGCTGACGCGCTTGGGTACGGGACCAAGATCCGGTGTGCTGCTCAAAGCGGCATCCTTTCCTGATACGGAAAGTCGAAGGGTGAGACCAGGACGATAGTTCGT
The DNA here is from genome assembly GCF_000519205.1 of Amycolatopsis taiwanensis DSM 45107. Lineage (GTDB taxonomy): Bacteria > Actinomycetota > Actinomycetes > Mycobacteriales > Pseudonocardiaceae > Amycolatopsis_E > Amycolatopsis_E taiwanensis. The sequence continues at coordinate 145,720 of NZ_KI912601.1, forward strand.
GCCGTGAGGCAACAAACGAGCACCGACAAGACAGAACCGAACGACATGCTGTCACCGCACCACGGCCGCCGGCGCCAAGTCGACGCCACGAGGCTCACCTGCAGTCATCCTCTCATGCCGTGGATGAACTGGCGAAAATCCCGTTGCCCACGGGCGCTGATCGGGAACAATCCTGGCCCATGGATCTGGAGGAGTTGTCGGCGCGGCTCGACTCGTTGGTCTTTCCGACACGCCAGCGCGTTCTGGCTGACACCGCACGGTCGCTGGCCGGGACGCCGGCGCTGACCGCCCTGCTGGCGGAATTGGAGGGCCAGTCCGGCATCGCACGCACGTGGGCAGTGATGATGGCGATTGTCGCGGGTGACCAGACCTATCTGCGGCGCTGCCCGACCTCGCCCGACATAGCGGTAGCGGCAGCTGCGGTGAACTACTGCGTGCGAAAGGGCCTGCACTTCGAGGTGATCGCTGATGCGCTGCCGACCGCGCCGATGGCGTGGCGGCGCTCGCTCTATAGCGCATTGCGTGCCAAGAACAGGGTTGAGTGGGCGAGCAGCCTGCTGCCTTCGGTGCGCGAGCGGTTCGGCGATCACGAGGCGGCAGCCCTGTTGCCGGCCTGCAATACGGCTACGGTCACAACGCTGCTGCCCGAGTTGGACTTCGCGGTGGCGAACGTGGAAGTACTCGCCCGTCGGCATCCCGCCGTGGTGCTGGGTCACCTGCGGCGTCGACTGGTCGAGGCGGGTGAGGCCGAGCGTGCCGGTGTGTGGGCGCGCTACGGCGCGGCGGTCGGCGGTCTTGCCCGGCATGACTCCGGGCAGGTCCTCGAATTGCTGGAGCGGTGGGGACCGGTGACCGGGTTGCCGCTTGGGGCCGGCCGCTGGCTGGTCATGCTGGCCAAGGTCGAGCCGGAACGGGTGGCCGCGATCCTCGCCGACCCTGATCGGCGCATCCGTTTTCATCCCAGTCGAAACCTGTGCCAGGCGTTGCGGCAGGCGTCGGACGTGTCCCTGGCGGCACTGGCGCGTGCCGTGATCGGTGACCACGATCGTCTGACCACGCTGCTGCGTCGGCTCCCGCCGTCGCGGCGGGCGCGAGTGTTGGATGCCGCACTGGGCGGCCGGGACATCGTCGCGGCCGGACTGCCCACCCCGGTGTTGGATCTCCTGCATTGGCAGGCACGGCACGCCCAGGCACGCCGGCTGCTGACCACTCGGCCCGTGGCGGACAACCCTGGGGTCCGGTTGGAGGTCACCGCCCGGCTGCCGTGGGCGGAGGCCGAACCGATGCTGCAGGCGCAGACGGCTCGCCCGGTCGCCGCCGAGCGCGAGCACGCCTACCCGCTCCTGATAGGCGCGGCGGCGGCCACCCGCGACCCGAACACGGTCGGACAGGTGTTGGCGTCGCTGACCCGGCTGCCCAACGAACAGGATCCGGTCCGCCGCGCGGCGATGCAGGCGATCGCCGCGATCCCCGCGCGGCTGTTCCGGCCGTCCGACCTGCCGCAGGTGGAGAAGATGGCCACCGACGCCTTGCAGGCCAGGGACGCGTCCTGGACCACGCGGCAGGCCGTGGAGGCCGTGGCCGTGGGCCTGGTCCGACACGGCGCGGTGACCACCGATTCCCTCGTGGTCGACTGCGGTTTGCGGATCATGGAACTGGCCGGCGGGCACACCCGCATGCTCAACCTGTACAACCTGGACCGGAACTTGCCGCGCGGTGCGGAACACGCCGTGTTCGAGGTGTTGCGGCCGCGTATCGCCGCCGACGCGCGGGTCGACCGCCACGAACTCGCGCTGTCGCTCGCGGCGGGCCTGCGGCGGCGTGCCTGGGCCATGCCGGATCTGCAGGACTACCTCGGCGCGGCCATCACCGCGGCCTCGGACAGCACGGTCCGGCGCGCGATTGATCTCTGGTTGGCGTCACCGGCGAGCCGAGCGGAACGGGTCGAGATCGTGTTCGGCCACGACCCGTCGACGATCACCGTGGCCTCGGTCGCGGACGCGATCAGCCGCCTACGCACCGACCTGTTGGACCGAGTGCTGGACCAGCCGCTGCACGGCCGGTTCGTCAAGCCCGGTGTCCGGGTCGTGCCGATCTTCCACGGCTCGCTGCGGCACTGGCTGCCCCGCCAGGTCACTCGGTATGCCGAACTGCTGGCCGACCTGGCCACCGCACCGGGAAAGACGGTCTGGGAACGGGTGGCCGCCGTGCGGCGGCTGGGTCGGCTGCCCGGGGCCGGGGCCGACGCGGTGCGACCGTTCCTCTCCAACGATGAGGTGGCAGTGGTCGAGGCCGCTCTGGCAGCACTAGCCTGGACCGATCGTCCTGACCAGGTGCTGGGCGAGCTGCTCAGCTACGCCGATTCTGATCGTGCACGGGTCGCGGTGTACGCGGCGAGTCGCTGCGCCCGCGCCGTCTCACCCGAGATGGTGCTGGATGCACTGCGGCCGGTGCTCTCCGGCCGAAAGGTGACCTCCCGCAAGGAGGCGGTGCGGCTGATCGCCGAGCACCGCGCGCCCGGCGCTGTGGACGAGTTGACGGCGTTGTGGGCCGATCCGGACCTACACCGCGATGTCCGGCGCAGCGTCGTCTCGGCGGCGCGATGGGTGCTGGACGACGATCGCGTGTGGACGATGCTGTCCGACGCCGCTACGGCGGATGGCTCGGTTGCCATGGCGCTGGCCGACACCGGACCGTTCACTGTCGCCGAGCGGCACCGGGCTCGGTACGGCGTACTGGTCCGGACCGTGGCCGGTCATCCAGATCCCGACGCGGCTCGTGCGGGATTGTCCGCGTGGCCGTCATGGGCGGCCTGCGACCACGACGGCGCAGCATCGCTGGCGACGGTGATCTGCGACCTGCACAACACCGCCACCTGGCGGGCAGCGGTCGACGGGCTGATCACAGCCTGCGCGCTCACCCGTGATGCAGCGCCACTGCGTGCAGTGGTCGCGACATTGGCCAGCGTGGACGCGGTGATGGGTCCGGATCGGGATCTGCCGGCCCGCCAGCGTGTGCGCCACCTAGTGGAGAGTCTCGCAGCCCGCGTCGACATGTCGGGTGAGGCCCTGCGCGGTGTGGCGGATGCGATGTCCGAGGTGTTGGCCTCCACCGCGGAATACCGAGCAGACGGGCTCGCACTGGCCGTGGCCGCGTTGCCTCGGCGGGGCGACCTGTTGCCGGCGTTGCGACGGATCGCCAACCTCGCGGATCGACCGGTGCTGGCGTGGTGCGTCACGGACTGGCTGGAACGCTGGCTGACCGCACACGATCCGGGTCGGCCGTCGTTGTTGCCCACCGCTCGCGATCTTTCGACGACGTCCACGGGTGCGCTACTGGCCGCCGGCATCGCCGCCCAGGCCGGCCCGTACGCGGGCTGGCCGGCACCGTGGCGCGATCTCGTACTGGCACTACGCAAGCATGCCGACCCCGATATCCGCGAGCGCGCCCTACGAACTGCCACTGCCCCCGAATGACGTTGTGCCGGTGCAAGCGACCTCGCAAGGAACGGATCACAGCAGACGGCCCGCCGGAATGGACAGTGCACGACATCTGAACGCACGCTGATGCCGAGGTACGGGCGATGGCGTGACTTCAGTAGCAGTGCGTTTCCTCCCGACCACTGGAGGCTGCTGCCGAACGAGCGGACGTGAATGTAGTTGCGCCCCGGAGGGACGATCCCGTTGGGGCGCAACCACATCGGCCATGCTGGGCGGCTCAGTTCACGGGCGCGGCGGTAGTCGACTGCTCCGCCGGGGCGAGCGCGAAACGCCTCGGCCTGTCGTTGGTCTTCACGGCGGTACTGTCGGCAACCAGCTTGTCCAGCACGTTGCTCACCGCGCCGCTGGACTTCCCGCCCAGGGCCTTGGCGATCGCGGTGGGACCGAACTCCTCGCCGGGGTGGTCGCGCAGGTAGTCCTCGACCATGCCCCGCAGCGCACCGGGTGCCAGCCGCTCGGCCTTCTGGACTCCTCCGCTATCAGATGCCGCGTCGTGGGCAGTCGTCCCGCCGTCGGCGGGTTCGGTCGCCTCGGTGACGGCGGGTTCACTGTCTGGCGGTGCGATCTTCTCGGACTCTGCCTCCGAAGAGGCCGACGCGGTCGCGTATTGGGCGTCGTCGGCTGCGGTGGTCGTGGGCTCCGTTTCCGCAGGCTCGGCGGTAACGCTCTCGGACGGTGTGGCGTCGTCGGGCACGGCGTCGGCGTCGGGCGTGGCCAGGGCTCTGGACGCGATGGTGGGGTCGTCCAGCGCGGTGTCCGTCGGGACGGTTTCTTCCGCCGCCGGCTCATTGGCGGGTACGTCGGCACCGGTGCTGTCGGTGTCGGTGATCGTCCACAGGTCGGCGGCGCGCCGACCACCCTCGGCGATCCCAGGGGTGCGGGTGACGGTGCGGTCGCTCTCCCAGCGGGTCAGGATCTTCTGCGCGGTCGACTTCCCGATCTTTGCCGCGACCGACAGCTCGGCGGCGCTACTGTTGGGGTGGGCGTACAACGCAGCCCACAGCTTGTCTTCGGCGTCGGTGCGCACCGGCGCGGTGGTGGTCTGGTCAGGCACTGGCCGCAGTGCGCGGGCTGAGCCGGTCGTGCGGGTGGTACGGGCTTTGCGGGTACGGGTCTTGGTGGACATGACGTCCCTCGATTCGCGGTTCGTGGTCGGTGCTGGTCATTCCCCAGCCGGAGCGGTGTGACCCCCGGTGCGCTGCCGGTGTGGTCGGGCCACACGACTATGAACGCTTCCTTCGGCCCATGAAGTCAAGCGGGTTCGGCAAACAAGATTACTATCTCATGTAGACATTCGATCAACGTGCTCGAAATCTTTGCCCCACAAGGCGTGCATTTCCTGCCGTCGCCTATACGGGCGTTGACAATCGCGCGGCGACGAAGCGTCCATATAGGTCAGCCAACCGGCCAACCGACGTCAGAACCCGAAGGGACGCATAGACAATGTCGACCGACTACAACATCCCCGAACCGCCTGAAACAGCCCTCAACGCGGCCGTAGATACGGCGAAACGCGGCCCTGCACCCGATCACGCCAACGCGACCGCCGGGGCCCCGCGGTCGCACGAGGAGGTGGCGATGTGGGAATGGGAAGAGTTGCCGCCAAACACGATGATCCTCGCCCCTGCGTTCGACCCGCCGCCGATGCGGTGCCCGGACGGTGTGTGGGCGATGCTCGTGGCGGCGGTTGACCTCGTCGGTGACGCCGATCCCGACCGGGCGGGAGGGGTGGCGTTGTTCGCCGGGTGCTGGGTGCCCGACCAGCCACCGGCCGATGGCCTGTATGGCGGTGATCTCGTCGTGCGCCTGACGAACCCGGCCGGCCCGACCTACCCGCTGCCCTACAACCACGTGGCCGATGTCGAGATGCTGCTGGCCTTCCACGGCCGCTGGCAGTGTGTCGGCCGATGGTGCGGGGTTGACGACCGCTGGCCGCATATCGTCGCGCCCGCCGCCGCCGCTGTGATGGGCTTGCACGGCGTTCTCCGTGAAGCCACCGTGTCGTGCAATAGGCCACAGCCGCCGATCACGTGGACGAGTGCCGGTGTCGCCGAATTGCTGGATGCGGGACTGGTCAAGGTTGGCGAGGAGTTGTTGTTCTGGAATCAGCGCAACCTTGGCATCCGCCACAGCGCCCGGATCCGCGCCGACGGTGCGCTCGTCCTCACCGACGGCCAGGTGTATGCGAACCCGTCCGGTGCCACCACTGCGCTGGGCGGCACCCACCAGAACATCTGGGGCACGTTTCGCCGTGCCTCCGACGGACGCACCTAAAGTGATCTGCGAACCGAGCTTCATGCACGGCGAGGACAGTAAGTCCCGCCACCCGTAGCACGTTGTCCACGCCGGACGCCGCCTTGCGTGAGGCTTCGCCATGTGGCGGCGTCCGGCCAACCCGGAGGTATTCACCATAACCACATCAGAGTCCACAGTAGATTCTCTCGTCGTGTGGGGTGCGCGCCGGGGTAGGTCCCGGCTTTACCCTGGAGATCGCTGCGGTGCGATTGGCCAACGACATCGCCGAGTTACGCGACGACGGCGGCATTCCGGCCGACGTGCGCACCGTGACCACCGTACTTCCACTACAGCGAGTTCTAGAAATCAGAGTGCAGGCTTGTCGGTCGAAGCCGACCCGGACCGCACCACCATCCGCGAGGTGTCCAACACCCTATTCGAACTCGCCATTTTCCGGAGTTGGCGGCTGCGGCGTTGCGATGGGTAGGCGGCATCTCCGGCATACGTTGTCCAGGCCCGCAATGCGGGGTCGCGGCCAACCGTAGGTGCCGGATCGTGGAGCATCGCCGGGCGCCGGAACAGCACGGAACCTCCGAGGCCATTCAGGCGCCCGGTGGTCAGCCATCAGCGCGGCGCGGGCTTGCGGTTGTCGTGGACCAGTCACTCATACGGGCCCGCTCTGTCAGTGTGGTGATGAGCGGTTCTGGCTGGACGATGAGGCCGGCGAGGCTGCTATGAGTGTGCTCGACCGAGGCGACGAAGTCGGGGTGGGTCGCCCCGAGGGCCAGGAGTGCCTGATAGGCGACGAAGAAGGCGTTGGTGTGACATACCCGACGCCGATCGGGCGGGAGAGCTGCGGCGACGTCGTCGACGCGGTAGGTGCCGAGATGTTGGTAGGCGATCAGGAGACCTTCTCTGCGCACGATGGGGATATCGTCCTCGGACAGGCTTGGGACGACAACGGGGTGGCGGTGCAGCTGCTCATGTCTGGCGATGGCGCGGACCGCCTCGAGTTGTGGTACGACGGGATCGACCAGGTGACCTGGCGACCGTACCCAGGCCACATGGTGCGGAACACGGCACGTGCGAACCTTGGTGGGGTTCGCCATCGCCATCTCTTGCGGTTCGTCGAGCCTGATGTGTCCGTCATCGTGCAGCGCGAACAGGGCGACCTCGGCAATGTCCGTCTGCAGGCCGAGCATGCGGGCGGCGAGACAGGTTTCGACGGCGACCTCGAGCGGTTCGCGGGGAGGGCCGCCGGCAGCACGGTGAACTTCGACGGAGCCGAGCGCGCGGGCCGGTGCTGGGCCAGCACCGTGATGGAGCAGGAGAGTGCGCATGGCGTCTTCGTCGATAGGTAGCACGGTGTCGGGTGCGGGAACCCGCGGCCTGCCAAACGTCATTTCGCCACCATCGTCTGGCGGTTCGAACGGTGTGGTTGCCTGTCGATCAGCGGTGTCCTCGCACCAGGTCAGCAGAAGCCGCAGGATCCTGTCCACCAGGCCGGTGCGCTCGACTGCGGCAATCTCGGCCGGCACTGCTTCGGCGAGCCACGCAGTGCAGGCCGCCTTGTCCTCGTCGAGGTAGCAACGTAGTGCTTGCAGGACGGCCAGGATGTCGCGGTCGCCGGCCTGGATTGGGATCTCTTGCTCGCGAGCGAGGTCGGCGATGCGCCCAATCGCCGCGAAGACCCGAAATGCCCTGTGCTCCTGAGTTGTCATGCCCCCGATGCACGCGATGCCGAGGTTCCGTATCACTGTCGCGATGTCGAACCGTTGTAGTGCTCTCGCTCGGGCGGTGTCTTCGAACCGAGCAACAATGGCGTCTGCCCCGTCCCAGTCCCCGGTGTCGACGCACGCTTCGGCGATGATCCGCAGGACCTGGGGATACTCGGTATGATCGTGGTTCATCTGGGCGAGCAGTGCCTCACCCTGGGTCCGGGCTTCGGCGGCGCGCCCGGTTCTGATCAGCTGGTTGAGCCCGAGTAGTTCGTCGAACCAGTCGAGCCGGGTCGTGGTCGGGAGCATCCGGTGGAAGTCTCGCAGTGCGGACTGCAACGCGGCCAGTTGGGGATGCTCGGCCCCGTGATTCAGCAGGTTCTGCACAGTCGCACCGGCCCATCGAATGGACTCCGCCGCAGCTTGCTCGTGCAACGCTACCGCGCGGGGTACCTCGGCGATCAATCGCTCCAGGGCCGACACGATCTGATCAGCAACGTCGCGTGGACGGTCGGCCAGTTGATATAGCACGTGCGCGTAGGACGCGAGTGTCTGGATACGGAGAACGGCCGACTCGTCATCGGTCACGCTGTCCAGGTATGTCAATTCCGCAACCACATATCTCGCCACGCGCGGCCATGCCTCCCAGGCTCCGAGGACACCTGCGGTGTTACCCCACAAAAGAGCGCTCGCGCGGTTGACGACGCCCAGTTCGATGGTGCGTTCCGACAGTTCGATGGCATGAGACACGATGCTGACCGCCGCCCGCGTCTCGTCGCTCGACGTGAACGTCTGCAACCACGCTTGCGCGCAGAATGTCAGCTTGAACAGGGTGATGTCGGTGACGCCTTCGTTATCGACCAGACCCCGAACGATGAACTGAACGATGTCGTTCATGGCCACTGAGACACCGATCGGTCCGACGTCGATGGGGCCGCCGGACTCGATCAAAGGTAGGGGCAGAGGTTCATCCGCTGTCACCAGCGAGTCACGTTTCATCGCTCGCACGACCTCGCCCACGGGAGGATCAGACTGTGCGTAGTGTGGAAAGGTATTCAGCACCGTGTCTGCCGCAGCGGCCAACAGCAGTTGTACCGGGATCTGCCGCGACGCGACGAAGGCCGCACCACGCAACGCCTGCGCGGCCAGCACAGCCGCAGGGTCCGTGCGTCCGGTCACCCGCTGCCACATCGCGGTGATCGTGCCCACGACGGTGTCCGGGTAGCCCACAGGGACCGAGGGCCTGTCGTCCATCGCTCGTTGCAGCAGCCTCTCGAACTTGGCGATGGAACGAGCGAGATCGCTGTGATACTCCAACACCGTGGCCATCAGATAGGCCGCCGTGATCTCCAGGGCAAGCGGCCAGTTGTGCAGTCGAGTCGCCAGCCGCCGCAGTGACCGACGATCGTCATCCGCCGGTGAACGTCCCGCGAGAATACGGCGAGCGAGCAGATCGACGGCTTCGCTGTCGGTCATGGCACCCACCTCAACCTTCGCAGCGGCCGGTCCGACCAGCCGAGTCTGATCCGTACTGGTCACGATGACGTGACCATGGCCGCTGGGCGGGATCCAGTCCCGTACCACCATCTGATCCGCGCAGTTGTCGAACACCAGTAGCCAGGGCCTCGCGCTGCGCCCGAGCGCGCCGACAACCCGCTGCCGCAAAGGGACAGCCCGATCACCATCTGCAAGAAGGCCATGGTCCTGCAGCCATACCGCGACCGCAGTGAACGACGCCGTGATCCGCGATGATGTTGTCGCATCGATCCACATGATCATCGCGTAGGTGTCGGCGTTGTCATCGGACCATGCCGCAGCCAGGCTGCTCTTGCCGATACCCGACAGGCCAGTCAAGACACACACCGGTGCCCTGTCACGCGGCACCGGAACCGGCAGGTGCTCCCGCATCCGCGCTAGCACTTCGGGCCGCGGAATATCACCGGTTCGAGGCAACGGCGTCACCGGAACAGCCCAGTCTCGCTCACGCATCAACGCCTTCAACGACGCCGCATCCGTCCCCAATACGGCGAGGAGATCAGGCATGGTCAACTCCGTTTGAGCGGCGCCCGCTCCTTTCGCCATCACCTCCCACAGCAGATAGCCAGTCACCAACCCGGCCGCGTCCCACCCCACCGTCGACGGAGCGACGTGATGCCGCGCGGCGCGCACGCGTTCTCGCACGTCCATACGGACCTGCTCGATGCCCCGCGTGTCCAGCACAACTTGCACACGCCGCATCCGCTCCCAAAACCGCTCATCCTTGGTCGCCAAGACGGCCGCGACCTTCGACCGCCCAGCCACGGCGAGCACACGCTCCCGCAGGTCGGACTTGCCAGCCCGCAACACCGCCAGCAACTTGGTGAGACGGTCATCGGCCGACCGATTGGTGACCACCAGATACCGCTCGGCGGCATGAGTCAACAGCCGCACCAGAATGTCCAGCAACTGGGCCGCGGTCATGACGGCGGCCACGCCGCCGCTTTTCACCTGGGCAACGGTCCGGGTCCGCTCGCCACATCGCAACGAGAAATCGACAACGTCCTGGTCGGCATCAACCGCGGTGGTGAGGACGTCCTCAACCCCCAACGCAGTCACCTCCGCATCGTCAGAGAACACCGCCGACAGCCCGTATTCCAACGTCCACAGAAACTGGAACTCGAACCCGCGTATGGCGTCCTGTCCGCCCACCTGCGTGACTCCTTAAGCCTCGACCGAGCAGCCTCACCAAGCCGCCACCACGCGGTGACTCCGTGCAGTGGATCCACTTCGCGTGAGACCGATACAGAAACTCGGCCACCGTACTCCCGGGCACCGACAACAACGACGGTGTGCGTACCGAGAAATAGGTCCGTGCAGGTCAACGGGCATCGGCAGGGACTCGTTGCTGCTCCGCTTCGCCTACCTTGCCATCAGCCATGCTTTCGGCGCCCTACGACTGTTACCGATGTCCGAGCACGAGAACGACACCGAGATCCTCGCTCTGCGTCACCAGTTGGGCGGCGCGTAACGGCAACTCGCCGGCCAACGCCCCCAACTCCGGCCCGAGGACAGGGCGTGCTGGTACCGCAGTCTGTGCGACGTTGCGCCGGATACGGCTGCTGGTCCAACCAGACACCATGCTGCGCGGGCATCGTGACCTGGCGAAACACCGTCATACCCGCGTAAACATGAAGCGAAGACTTGGCCGCCCGCAGACGGCGGCCTCGATCAGCCGTCTCGTCCTGCGTCTGGCAGGTGAGAATTCTGCCTGGGCTACCGGCGTATCCACGGCGAACTCGCCCTTCTCGGTATCACGGTCGCCACATCTTTTCCCAACTACTGTAGGACCGTCCATTTTAGCCGTATCGTCCCCCCGCAAGGGTCGGATATCGAGGCGCGATTGAGGAGATAGCCAAATCCAACTTCGACTATCCGCCCGTGATGATCGGCAGACCGAGGTTCACGGGGCCGTTGTACAGACCGCGTTTCTGGGCGCGGTCGAGGCTGACGAGTTTCTCCTTTGCCTTCGTGAGGCTGGCTGCGAGTCCCTGGGCTTCTCCGAGCGAGCCGTTGGCGCGGGCCTCGATGATCCGTTCGGCGAGGTTGCGGATGATCTCGATTAGGCGGCGCCGCTGCCTCGGCAAGCCCCGGAGCATCTGGCAGCGGATGCATGTGTCAGATGTTCACTCCTGCTGCCGGACTCGGCCCAACGCGGCCGACTGGAGGAGATCCGCGATCACCTCATCGCCCGCATTGCCGAGGCCGAACGTGAAGGCTGACTCGGCGAAGTCGAAGGGCTCCGCGTCAGCCTGGCCGGCTCCCAAGACAAGCTCACCCAGCTCGATCGAGGCCGCGGGCAGCATACGGCCGTGGACCCTGGCATCCCCACCACGCGTGGTGATCGATGAACCCACGAAGGTGGGCTGCCACATGGCCCTCTACCAAGATCGAAAACAAGTACAAAGCAAGCGTGCATCAGACGCCCTTCAGAACACGATCAAGTGCCGCCCGGCCTGCAGGCCCCCAGTTCGGCTTACCGCCAGGAAGGCCTCGATCTCCGTTCTGCCCCATGAGCATCAGGAAGAGGCTCTTCATAGCGGCCAGCCCGCGGGCGCGCCGGATCGCCGCCTCATCTGCATGCGCGTACATCTCGAAGAACCGTGAGGCCGTGCCCGCAGGTAGCACCACCCATGCGGCAGCGAGGTCCCACGCCGGATCGCCGGCGAACATGTCACCGAAGTCGACGATGCCGGAGAGCGTTCCGTCCGAGACGACAACGTTCGCGGGATGGAGGTCGCCGTGCACCCACACCGGCGGGCCCTCCCACGCGTGGGCTGCAACGGCGTCGTCCCAGACGGCCCGGACGTCGGCAGCGATGTCGTCGGGAGCAACGGCCTGGAAGAAGTTCTCGAAGCCGTCCGCGCAGTCCCTGGGATGGGCTCCGCGGTCCGTAGCGATCGGTGCCTCGGCGGGCGCCGCCACATGGAGCGCCTGGAGGAAGCCCGCCAGAGTGTCGGCCGCCTGGGCGCCGCGGCTGATCGTGCCGTGGTCAAGCGGCTCGCCGGGAACCCACGTCATCACGGTCCAGTGCTTGGGGAAGCGCTCGGACGGTTCGCCGAACCGCACCGGGGTCGGCACTGGGAGCGGCAGGCGCGGGGCCAACACGGGTAGCCACCGCCGCTCCTTGAGCTGGAGCTCCGGGGTGGGGTCCATGCGCTGCATGCGTACGGCCAACTCGTCCCCGAGGCGCCACATTTGGTTGCCCCAGCCACCCGCCACCTCGCGGATGGTCAGCCCTGCAAGGTCTGGATGTTGCTCCTGCAGCAGGTCACGGACCAGGTCTGCGGTGATCTCGATCTCGGTGTCGGTCATGCGAAGTCACCGTACTGAGGCAGCGTGCGGAGTGGCGGATCGGAGGCTTTGCGACGGGGCCCCAAAGTTCAGAGAAGCTTGCGTCAGGTGTCTGCGGTCTGACCCAACGCGACGACCACGGTTGGAGGAGATCCGCGACAATCTTGAGGCCGGATCATCGAGGCCAAGCGTGAAGGATGGCGCCCAGATCGACGCTGCGCTCCAGCGCCGAACCAGTGCGGTCGCACTCGGCATGCCGTCGTTCACCTCACTGGCCGGTTACTGGTCGGCTAGCCTGCGGGCGTGTCCCTTGTGGTGGCGACGACGATGCCTGGCTTGCCACGTTGGGTGTGGTGCCACAGGCCGAGGCGGTCACCGGAGATGATTGAGTTCAGGAGGTCCTGTTCCCGATCTCCAAGTCGGAGGAGCTCCACCTTACGTGGGACATAGGCGCCGCGAGCGTGCGCATCCGATATCGGCGCGACGCCACCGTCGTGGTGGACCTTTTTCGCGAGCAGGCGACGTTGCTGACCATCGAGGCACAGAGCGACCGTTGCGCGGTGGTCGTGGAGTGGCGGGTGCCGGATGGAGTCGGACGGTCCAGGGCGCAGGTTCGGCCTGCGTTCGCCCTTGAGGATTCCTTTTTGCGTGTGTAGGCCGTCGGCGCGTTATTTCAGAGAAGCCTGCATCCGCTACCCGATGCTGCACGTCAACCCCAAAATGCTCGCCCGGCTCGACGAGCTCGAAACCAACCTGCTCGCCCGCCGCACCCGCGCCGAGAGCGAGGATTGGATCGGTGAGATCGAGGGCATCGACATGGCCCTGACGTTCCTGCGAGCCAAACGCGACGACACCCAACGCCGCACCAACAGGCCAGCTGTTGGCCTTGGGATCCCGCCGATCCAAGCAGCGCCCGAGGAGGCGAGATGACTCATCAGGCAAGGGATACGGCGGGACCCAGCCCACCTGTCGGCAAACAGAGCGACGAGATCAGCTACTCGACGGCCTTTCCGGGCAGTCTGCTTCGTTCCAGGTGGCGATCAAGTCACGACTGACGACGGTGAGCCATCCATCGAGGAAGCCAATCTCATGGCTACATCCGTGCTCGTGGGGCAGGATCTCGTCCAACGTGACCGCACCGAAGCTGGCCCAGTCGGACTGGTTGATCGTGTCGAGGCTGAGACTGCTGACACCGACATAGCGAATACTCAGGTCTTCTTCGTGCTTCCAGCAGTTGTGGCGGAAGCCAAGTTGCAGCCACCCCTCGCCAGCCGTTTCTCCGCGCAACAGAGTGTCGGGTGTGAGGTCCTTGACACACCGCCGGCTGAAGAAGTTGTAATGATCCGGATCGGCAGCGAACGCCCGTGCGCCAAGCGGAAGACCGCCGACTAGCGTGGGCAACAGACCAAGATATGCATCAGGGTCAAGGAAGTTGCCCGTCCCGGTCGCCTCCACCCTGACGTGTTCCAACCGCTACTCAACCTCTCCGCTGACGCGAGCGCAGTGCACCGGGTCCAGTGGGGACTACTCAGGACGCGGACCGCGCGCCTCGCCTGCGGGTCTCCCGCCTACCGCCTCTTACTCCCACCGGTTCGACACGTCGAGCCTCAGGCGCCCCGGAACGCCGGTTGTCGGGATAGCCAGATCATCGCACGCCAGTCAGTCGCGCAGCCACCAGATTTCCAACACCCTCAGCAGCGCCGCGTCAGATGCAATAACCGTCAATGAGCGGGACGTGTAGCTCCGGCATAGTCGTCTCCTTGGTACCGGTACGGTTCGACCTTTATGCTTTGGCCGACGTCCGGTGCGTCGATCATCAAGCCTCCGCCTATGTAGAGGCCCACGTGGTGGATGTGCGCCGTGGTGCCGTAGAAGACGAGGTCTCCGGGCAGTAGCGGCTGCCCGTCCGGCACGCGCGGCCCAGCTTGGAATTGCGCGTCGGCGGTGCGGGGTAGGGTGATTCCGGCCGCGCCGTAGGCGGCTACGGTCAGCCCGGAGCAGTCGAATCCGCCGTCGGCGGCCCCGTTTCCGCCCCATACATATGGCAGTCCTCTTTGTCCGCAGGCGTAGTTGATCGCGGCCAGGGTGACCGCGTTGGGGGCCTGGATGGCGGTGCAGTCGCCGGTGCCGACCATCTGGCTTGTGGTGGTCGTGCAGCTGGTGCCCTCGACCGCAGCGAGCACCTCGCGCGCCGTCTGCTCGTGTTGGGCGTAGGCGTTCGGGGTGCCGGAGCGTTGCACGGCTTGTGCGGCGTCGTTGATGCTCATCTGCTGCCAACCGGGCACGGCGAGCAGGTGTTGGTAGAACTGGGTGGCGGCGTAGGCGGGGTTCATGATCTGCGCCGGGCTACCCCAGCCCTGTGAGGGGCGTTGCTGGAACAGGCCGAGGCTGTCGCGGTCACCGTGGTCGAGGTTGCTCAGGCCCGATTCCTGCAGTGCGACGGCGAGCGCCACGACCTGGCCCTGCTCGGGGACGTTGAGCTGCGTGCCGACCGCGACGATGATCGCGGCGTTGGCCAGCTGATCGGCCCCGTACCCTGCCGCACCTACCGAGGACGAGTCACGGCCAAGGGTGCAGGCCATCCTGGTGCTGCTGCCGCCGAAGAGGGCCGAGATCGCGCCGGACACCCCAGCGGCAAGCACCAGCGGGATGAGCAGGAGCGCGGCGAGCACGGCAGCACCCACTTTGCCGATCATGGACGGCTCACCGCTTGGCGGATGCCCGGTTCGCGCGAGGTGGCCTGTGCCTGCGCGGGTGGCATGGGCGGCGGAGCCGGCACCATCAGCAACGACGGCGAGTCCGGCTCGAACGTCACCTCACCGCCCGGCTCACTAGCGCTGCTGGGCGCGAGGACGTGTGGCCAGGCGTCGGGCAATCGGTGCAACTCTCGCCGAACACCGGGCTGATTGGTGTGGTTGTCCAGGGGCAGCCACACTTTGTCGGCGGGGCTGGGATGGTCGGTCTCGGGGTTGAGCAAGTCGGCCGCCGCGGTGGCCACCGGCACGGTTCTCGGGTTGTCGAGTTCACGCCAGGCCCGGTGGAGCAGCCGGCGGGCGGTGGCTTCCCGCCGCGAGGACTGCAGCCACACCAGCACGGGCGTGGTGATGCCGGTGGCCTCGGCCAGCGCCGCATAACCGGCCAGTTTCCCGGCGAGTTTGGCCAGGACTTCGGTGCCGAAGTCATACTCGAGGAAGAACTCGATCTCCGTGCCATGCGCAGCCCAGCGCCCGTAGGCATCCGGCTTGATCAGATCGCCGAAGTGGCGGGCGCAACGCGCCTCCGACCACCACGCGGTCAGCACAGTGCGCTCGGCAGGGTCGCTGTGCCGGGCGCGAGCGACCAGGGCGGTGAACCACTCGTTCACCCCGACGGTGTGCGCTAGGCGCAGGGAATGCGCGATGGCGAAGGCACGGTCGTGGCGGTAGCCGAGACCCTTGACGTCCAGACCGTCCTCGCCGGCCAGCACCGCTGCCCCGGCGGGTGCGAGAACGTAGTGCATCGGCGCGGTTCCGACCGAGATGAAGGGCTGGAACCGATCCACCACACCCCACAGGTACAGCTCGCGCAGCCGCTGGCGTCCACTACGAAAAGACGGAAACGCGACGGCGGTGATCTGGTGGGCGGTCAGCACCCGATGCTCATGCAGCATCCGGATAATCCACCGATCCCGCGGCGTCAGCCGCCACGCCAACACGGCCTGGTGCTCGACCGTGTTCGCCGCCCGCGGGTTCGGGCGGGTGGCCTTGTGCCCGCGCAGATCGCGTTGCCTGGTGGAGTTGGTGATCATGACAAGAACCTCCGAAAAGGGTTGTGCGGTCGGGGAATTTTGCTCGCTGGTCGTTGGTCAGCCCCGGGTTCACGCCCGGCGGCGTGGGTCGGCACTGCGTGGTCGGACGCCAGGCCGGTTGCGATCGCGGGTAGTGGGCCGCTGCGGCTGCCCCGCGGTTACGGCGGGCTCTTGCGAAGGTTGGGGCATCGGCTGCGTGCTGGGGGCTGGCGTGGTGATGTCGCCGGCACGGGAGTGCCTGGTGCGGCGGGCGAGAGCGCGGATCTCCCGTGCCCGGCCGGGAATCGGTCTCGGGAGCGGCTGGGTGTGCATGGTGAAGGGCTGCGCTTCTTCCCCGTTGAGGACGAGGCGCACGGCGGCGTGGTAGGCGCCGAGGTGCGCGAGGTCGTGATCGGACAGCCGGGGCGCGGTGTGCCGGGACAGCTCGCGCGCGTCCTCCGGGGAGGCGTTGAAGAAAATCTTCGACCGGGCATTGGTGGACATGCCCTCCCGTAACTCACGCGGCAACTGGCCCAGATGCTGGTGCGCCAGCGTCATCGCGACCCGGAACCCCCGCGCCTCGGCCAACATGTCCTCGATGGGGTAGGGCAGGTTGAGGAAGTTGTGGCACTCGTCGATGACCAAGCTCGCGTCGCGCCGCTGGCGTTGCGGGATACGGGCACGGCCCGTTGTGGCCTGCCATGTGCGAGCCACCACCAACGACCCGACCAGCCGGGTCGTCTCCTCGCCCAAGCTGCCCTTGGGAATGCGCACCAGGCAGATGCCACCATCGAGCACACGAGACATGTCCACTGTGGAGCGCCCTCCGGCGATCGCGTCCCGCACGAACGGCCGCAACAGGAACGCCCGCAGCTTGTTCATCAACGGGGAGATGACCTGGCTGCGGGCCGAGTCGGTGAGTTCGGCGTACCAGGACCAGAACCCGCGCAGCACCGGGTCGGTGACACCGGCCGTGACCCGTGACCGGAAGGCCGCATCGGCCAGCAGCTTGGGCAGGTCGGCAAGGGTGGCGACCCCTTCCTGCGTGCACAGGGTCAAGCACGCGGCGCGCATCACGTCGTCGGTGCGCGGCCCCCAGAACGCCGAGTAGACACGGCGGAACACCGACACGAGGTTGTCGACGGTCAGGTCGGTTTCCCCGCCGTCCAACGGGTTCAGGCACGGCGGCCGGGACTTGGAGTCGGCGTCGAACAGGACAACTCGCTCGCCGGCCGAGCGCGGGAGCCGGGAGAGCACGTCGGTGACGAGGTCGCCCTTGGGGTCGATGAGCACGATCCCGCGCCCGGCTTCGGCGTCGGCCAGGATCATGTTGCCCAGCAACGTGGATTTGCCCGAGCCGGTCGCGCCGAGCACGTGCAGGTGGTGCCGCGCGTCCGGGACGCGCAGCGCGACGGGGCGCTGCTGGCCGGTGTCGGTGACGCCGATCGGCTTGGCTTCGGGGCCGGGGGTGGCGATACCGGGCGGTGGGGCGATGGCCTTGGCTCCGGCGCGCTGCACGCCGGGGATCGCCTCGTCGGTGGGCAGGTGCGCGATCGCGGCCAGCTCACTTACCGACAGCAGGTCGCCTGTGCCGAGGCGGCGGTCGGCCAGCACCGAGCCGGGGTGGCGCAGTCGGCGGCGGGTGTAGTGGTTGTGCTCGGTGTAGGAGGCGAAGCTGGCCGCCAGCGCGTGTGCCCTGCCGCGGGCGACATCCCGCGCCGCGCGTATCTCGGCCTCGGCCGCGCCTTCTGGGAGCAGTGTCGCAACGGCGTAGCGGATCACCGTCTCGTACTGGGAGCCGCGCTGTTTGGCCACGATCGCGCGGTTCTGCGCGGCATATTCGAGTGAGGTCTGCGGATCACTGTGCAACGCACCCGAGCGCGTTCTGCCTCCGCTGGGGCGGCTGGTCTTCATGCCAGGGGTGATCAGGTCGAGCACTCGCCCGACCATGCGGGTGGAGCCGCCGGTGTGTACCCGCCGTGCCGCGCGGCGCGCGCGGGCCACGCGGCGGCCGGTGACCGGCCGGGCGAGGACCTGCACGCAGGCGTACTCGTCCCGCCCCAGTCCGACCGGCGCGCCGATGAGGGCACGGATCGGGTCGGCGTCGAAGTCGGTGCGGATGGGCAGCGCCTCGTTGCGGGCGAGTCGGAGTTCGCCGGCGATCACCAGTCGGTGCTGCCCTGCGCCGGGTGGTGGCAGCGGTGGCTGGGCCGGGCTGGCTGTGTGGGTGTGCGCGCCTGGCCAGGCGGCCTCGATCGCCCGTTCCACCAAGCCTGGTGGGATGACGCCAGGCACCCACAGCCGGATCGCGACCCCGGCGTCGGAGAACACGTACTCGCACGCGACATGCGGCTGCCCGCTCCACCACCGGCGCCAGGCGGGTCGCAACAGCCCGACGAGGTTGGACCACAATGCCGCCCCACCCGCGGGATCGACGGTCGGTGGCGCGAGCACGGTGACTTGGCGGGCGTCGGCGACCAGCCGGGCGTGACAGCGTCGCGCCCACCAGCGCCGACCGAGGCCGAGCCCCGCGACACCGGCCGCGAGTGCGGGCGCGACGATCGGCCCCCACACGACCGCCCAGTCGCGCAGATGGTCCAGCAGCGCAAGGAACGCGCCACCGGGATCGCGCAGGTAATCATCGAGCCACCTGTTCGTTAGCCCGGACATCCTGGCGCCGGCAACGATCGGGGCGGACAAGTCGGGGTGAAAGAGGGCAGCCCGTATCCAGGCGCACATAGAAGGTCCTTCCACGAAGCACAGAAAAGCTCGGGTAGAAATGGCTGAGCGAGCGTTATGCGGCGTCGAGTTCGATCTGGTCGTCGGAACCGAAAGGACCGAACTCGCCGGTGTCTATCGCGTCGTCGGCTCTGTCAGCGGCGTCGTCAGCCCAGCCCAGGTCGACGTAAGATTGCTCGGAGTCGGCGGATTCGTCGGCTTCTCCGTCGGCCGCGTATCCGGCGAGTTCGGCCGGATTACTCGTAACGAGATAGTGCTCGGTCGGCGAGGCGATGCTCTGGAAAGCCACCCTTTGTGTCCCCGCCGACAGCAATCCCTGGCCCCGATCGGCCGAGAGCAGGAATTGCCGTTCCCCGGCCGACAGATCAAAGGTCTGGGTGATCTCGTCGATCGCCTGGGACGCCTGCCGCAACAGAATCTGTGTCGCGGCGTTCGCCACCACCGCTTTGCCGAGATCGCTGCCCAACACGTCGGCGGTGTCCTGGGTCGCGACCGTCAACCCGGCCCAGTGTTTCCGGGACGCTTTCGCCATCCTGAACAGAAACTCCGCGCCGGACTTTTCTTTCATCAGCAGCCACGCCTCGTCCACCACGACCAGGCGCGGGCGGCGGATCGCCGGGTTGGACACGCGCCGCCACACCGCATCCAGCGTCAGCAGGGTGCCGATCCCCTTCAGCTCGTCCGGTAGGTCCCGCAGCGAGAAGACCACCAAGTGGCCTTCGGGGTTGGTCGTGGTCGGGCCGTCGAACAATTGTTTGAACACGCCTTCGACGAACGGATGCAGCCGTGCGGCGAGTTCGCCGGCCGCCTGGTCGCCGGCCTGGTCCGCGGCGGCGAAGTGGTCGCGCAGCATACGCAAGGTCGGCGCGGGCCGGGTCCAGGTGCGGGCATCGGCCGTGATGCCCACCGCCTGGTAGGTCGCCGCGATGCCCCGATCCAGAGCGGCCCGCTGCCCGGCTTCCAACTCGCTGCCAACCAGCACGGCGATGACTGTGTGCAGGAACAAGCTGCGGCGCACCAGCGCGTCCTCTGGCGCGGTGCGGCGGCCGTCGGCGCGGGTGTGGATGGGCAGGTCGAACGGGTTGAGCCGCACGTTCTGTGCGCCGAGGTGGACGTAGGTGCCGCCTACCGCAGCGGCGAGCCGGGCGTATTCGTCCTCGGGGTCGACGACGGCGATCTCGATCCCTCGGTACAGGCTGCGCAGGAGTTCGAGTTTGACCAGGTACGACTTGCCCGCGCCGCTGCGCCCGAGGATGACGGAGTTGTGGTTGTGCATCCCCTCGCCGAATCGGTCCCAGTGCACCAGGCCCTGGGAGCCGACGTTGTAGCCGTAGAGCACCCCGGACGGAGCGGCCACGCTGGTCGGGTCGCCGCTGGGGAGATCGGGACTGGTGAAGGGAAACGCTGCGGACAGCGCGCTGGTGTCGAACGTGCGGCGCATCCCGATCAAATCCAGGCCCATCGGCAGCGTGGACACCCAGCCCTGCAGCGACCGGTAGGTGGTGTGCTTGGCATCCAGCAACAGTGACGCGCACAGCGACCGCAGCGCGGCGACCTCGTCGGCCAACGCGTGCTCCGAGGGCGCGTGCACCGTGAGGTAGAGGCCGACGCGGAACAGCTTGCCTTCGCCACGAGCGACGCGGG
Organism: Amycolatopsis taiwanensis DSM 45107; assembly: GCF_000519205.1. Lineage (GTDB taxonomy): Bacteria > Actinomycetota > Actinomycetes > Mycobacteriales > Pseudonocardiaceae > Amycolatopsis_E > Amycolatopsis_E taiwanensis. The sequence continues at coordinate 166,152 of NZ_KI912601.1, forward strand.
CCGAGAGGTCGTAGGCATCTTCGGTGGCGGCTTCGACCTGCGGGTCGTAGAGGCGGCCGTGTTCGGCGGTGTGCCTTCGACCGGACTCAAGTTTGGCGAGCTGTTTCTTCAGCCGCGCGGCAGCGGTGGCCGGGTCGATCGGCTCCACGTGCAGCGCAACATCCAACCGGCCTGGATAGGTCAGCAGTGGGGCAAGCCAGCCGGGGTGCACCTCTCGTGGGAAGCCGGTGACGGCGAAGCTGGCCACCCATTCGTTGCCGACCTCCAAGTGCCGGGCACCGACCGACAACGCATCCGGAGTGAACGCGGCGCCACCGTGCACCTCCCTGGGAAGGGAGCTGTAAGCGCTGCCGCGTGTGGCCGGGCGGCGCTCGCCGCGCCGGGTGCGTGCTCGGGCGGTCATCACAACCGCCCCCTCTCCACGAAGTCGCCCTGGAAGTCGTTGGCTTCGTTGTCGCAGTCCCAGTCGTCTATGTCGTTGTCGGAGTCGTGCTCGTCCGGGTCGGCGTCCACGTGGGCACGGCTGGCCTGCCAGAAGACGCCGTCGCCCAGGTCGTCCTCGCCCAGGTCTGTTCCACTGGCCGTGGTGATGACCTCGTCCGCACCGGCCAGACCGGCTGAGGGCGGCAGCAGGGTGTCCGGGTTGCAGGCGGAGGCGAGCACGGCGGTGGCCTGCCCGGCGTCCAACGGGGTGATCACGATTCCGGCCGGAGCGAGCAACTCGATGGCCTCGCCCAGGCGCCGCACCAACCGCGATTCCGCCGCCCTCCGCTCCCCCGCACTCACCCCGCTGGCCGCAGCGTCGGCACGGTGCCTGCGGTGGGCCAGGGAGGACAACACGGATAGGGGTCCTGGCCCGCCGAGCCCGTCGGTCGGCGCGGCCGTTGCGCCACCGATCGGCTCACGCAGGACGAGCAGTACCTGGCGGCGCAGCAGGTCCGCCTGCTGCCCGAGCTGCGCGAGGTAGTCGGCGTGCTCCACGGCGGCGGCCTCCAACGCCGGATGAGGCAACCCTCCCGCCCGCGCCCGCAGCTCGGCGATCTGCCCAGACAGATCAAGCCGCTCGGCGCGCACCAACACCTGCACTCCGGCGGTGAGCGAGTGCAGGTATCGGCCGAAACTGGCAACCAGCGCCTCCTGTTCGGCTGGTGTGCGCAGCGCGAAGTTCACCGTGGAAGCGACCGCCACGACAGCCAAACCATCGGCACCCAGGTCCACCACACCGGTGTCGGTGACCGCCTCAGCCGGTAGCCGCAATGCCGACGGCGAGATCCCCTCCCGTCCCGCCACCGAACCGGTTCGGCCCCTCGCACGCTTGGCCGATGTGGACCCTGCCCGAGCGGTGCCCGTCGCGGTGGTGGCGGCCGTGGTCAGCCACTGCGGCGCGGGCCGCACTCCTTCGGGCGCGGCGACACGGTGGCGCGGACCCATGCGCTGCCGGATCGCGGCGACCATCAGCCGGTCCAGACTGACACCGTCACGCTGGCCGAGCGCGAGGATCGCCGCAGCCACCCCGATCGGGATGGCCAGTGCGAAGAACACCGGCATCGGCACGAACGCGCGGGTGACCGTCCACACGGCATAGAGGACCAACCCGGTCACCGCGAGGATCGCTAATTGGCGGGAAGTCAACGGGCCAAGGACGCGATCGTGCATGTCGACGTCGGCCGGTATGCGAACAGGCGAAGTCACGACTTACCTCCAGGTGTGGGCGGGGTACGGCGCGCGGGTTTGGGCAGGTCCAACGGCAGCCGGAACTGCTGCCCCGCACGGGGTGTGCGCCGGGCCGCGGGAGGCGGCGTCGCGGGCGCGGGTTTCGGTGAGGCGACGCGGCGCACGCCCTCCAGCGGCAACGGATACTGGCCACCCCGGTTCGGGCGGTTGCCCTTGTACGGGTCGAACGGCAACTCCAACTGCGTCCCGCCACGTGGGCGTCCACGCGGCCGACCTCCCGTTCCCGGCTGGCCGGGCGGGGGTGGAGTGGGCTTGATGCGCTCGACGTCCAGCGGCAGCCGGTACTGGCCGTTGGGTCCGTGCTGCTTCCACTCCGGCCAGTCGTCGCCGAGCGGCAACGCGAACTGACGTCCTCGCGCGGGACGCGGTTTCGGCGCCGGAGCGGGCGTGGGTTTCCGCGTGGGACGGGTGCGGCGCACGCCCGTCAACGGCAACACGTACTGCCCGCCGGTGGTGGTGCGGGTGCGGGCGTAGGGGTCGGCCGGGCCACCACCACCGCCGTTGCCTCCGCAAGAATCCCCGCCGCCGGGCGAGCGCGGCCGACGGCCACCACCGCCTCGGCCTCGTAGCAGGCCGAAGGTCTTGTAGGCGATGAAGCCACGCGCGATCGACCCGAGCAGCGAACGCCCACCGCCGCCACGCAGCGATCCCAGGAACCAGAATGGGATCTTGAACAGCACGTACATGATCGCGAGCGCGACGAGCAGGTTGACCAACCCGTCCACGGTCGGGCCGAAGAGCGTGAACCCGCCGGGCGCGAGGAACACCCGCATCGCCGTGATCAGCGTGAGCGACTGGCCGACCTGGATGGCCAGGCAGCCACCGAACGCCTTCCACCACCACCGGGCGATGCCCTCGGTCTGCGGGAGCGCGTGCGCCATTAGCGCCAACGGCGCCCCACCGATCAGGATCACCGTGAGCGCCACGCGGACGATGTAGGTGACCAGCAGGACGATCAGCATCCCGGCCAGAAAGATGCCAATGAAGATGATGAAGATCCCGCCGTTCAGAGATCCGAGGACGAGGTTGCGCAGCGTCTGGCCGGCCGAGCTGGCATCCAGCCCGCCGCCCATCACCGCCTGGGCCAGCCCGTTGGCAATCTTGATGGCCTTGGTCGCCACCCACAACGACAGGGCACCGGCGAGGAACCCCACCACGAGCCTCGGCGCGATCTCCTTGATCGAGTGCCGGGTCTGGACCGTCTCATAAGCCATGACCAGGATCCCGGCGATCAGAATCAGCAGGCCATAGGTGGCGAGCAGGATCTGCCAGGAGTTGTTCCATAACTCGCCGATGCGCGGCAGCGAGTCCGGTGTCGGTGTGGTCAGCAGTGTCTTGGACAACAAGTCCAGCAACGGGTTGAGCGCGGCGGTCACGATGCCGCGGAAGAACGCGTTGATCGCGTTGGTGATGCAGCCACCGATGTTGGTGATCCCGCAGTCCTCATCACCGTCGCCGCTGTCGCCGGACTGGCCCGAGCCGGAATTGGACGGTGCGGGCGCCGAGGTCGTGGGCTGCGGGATGCATCCCTCGCCGATGCACGGCGCGGCCGACGAGGTTGGCGCCGGCGGCGTGAGACTCACCGTCGGCAGCAGGCACGCCGGGTTCGTCGAACCCGGCGTGCACGGGTCGCCGACGGTCGGCGGCGAAGTGGGAGCGGGCCGCGCCGCGGCCGGACCATTGCCAGGCGCGGCGACGGCGCCCGCCGCCAGCGTGCCGCCGAGCAGAACGACCAGGCTCACCGCCAGCATCGCCAGCGCGCGGCCTCGCGTCATGCGCGGCAGCCATCCCGGCAACCGCCGGCGGCCACCGACGCGCCGAGTGCTGTTCGTCTGTGGAGGCGCGAGCACTTCCCGGTCGGCGCGGGTGACCTCCCGACGGACCTGAGCGGACTCGTCGAAGCGCAGACCGCGGGCGGTCGCAGCGGCCGGTGTCCGACGACAGGTGGGCCTGGTCGTGGACATGGCTCAGGCCCCGACAATGCCTTGGAGCACGGTCACGACGACCGGCGCGAGCGCCGCCAGGCCATAGCCGATCCCGGCGGCCTTGAACGCGGTCTTGGCTTTCTCGATCTCACCGGGGTCACCGCCGCCCATCACGTAGCGAACCCCGCCGATGGACAAGAACACCGTCGCCAGGCCGGCGAGGATGCCCATCACCCAGTTACGGATATTGGTTAAAACCTCGTCGATGGATCCGGCCAGGGCGAGCACCTGTGCGGTCTCCGCGTGCGCCGCGGACGCGGAGACCACCAGGGCGAGCGCGGCAACCTCGGTGATCACGATGAGCCGCCGCCGGACAACAGTGCGCCGACCAGTTGACCCGGCAGAGGTCGGAGGTGTGGTGCACGGGTCGGCGGCCTGCCGGGACACGCAGGAGTTGACCGCACGGACTCGCTGAGCCGCCGCGAGCGGCGCAGCGACGCGACCGCAGTGAGGCCGCTGGGCATCGCGGCGGCGGTCCGGTTGACGAGGTTGGGGCGAACGGGTCAGGCGCATCGCGGCAACTCCTCCGGAGTCATGCCCGAGAGCCGCCGGGTGGTGCCAGTGGGGCGGCCGAGCGAGGTGGTGTGCGCGGAAGCGGCTGGTGTCCTCCCGCGGCCCTCGACTCCGGAATCGGGCCTGTTTTTCCCGGCTCGATACCGAACCGTTATCGAGAATCTCGCCGGCACATCGGTCCCAGAGCGCGATGACCGGGCCGGGCGGACGCGGTCGGCGGCGGTCCTGATGGCCGCGTCGTTGAGCGCGTGTGTCGCGATGTCGTGCTGACTGGGATCACTGTTGGAGTCGTCGTGCGCGGCTTGCTCGGTCAGCCATTCCAGCAACCGCGCTTCGGCGTGAGCGCGGGCGCGCTGCAGGGCGGTGACGCTGGTACCGGTGTCGGCAGCAGCGGCTTCGAGGGTGTAGTCCTCCAGCCGCGTGGAACCGATCAGTTCGGCCTCGTCTCCGCTGATGGCGCCCTCGGCGACCGCGCGCGCCAGGACGAAGTCCGGGTGGCCCCACGGCGGGGTGGGCTCGCTGGAGTGGAAGTCCTCGTCCGAGGGCATCGGGCGGTCCAGTGCCTCGCGGATGAAGACATGTCCGGCGCGCAGTGCCGCGCACCGCAGCCGCCACATCACCCACGGCCGCGCGAGGTCGACGGTGGCCAACTCCGACAGAAACCCGGTAAGCACCGCGGCGTGAATGTCGCGGTAGTCATCGGCGTAGGGCGCGCACAACTCGGCAGCGATGGCGAACAGGGCAGGCAACGCCACACCGACACACGCCACCGTCCACGCCCCGCCCTCGTCGCGGGAGCGGGTCACCAGGTGCATCCACACCAGGTCCACCGCCGACATCGGCAAGCGGGGGTCGCACAGCAACTCGCGCAACTCGTCCAGCGGCACCCGCCGATCGGGCAGGCCGGGAAAGAAGCGGCCGTCGATCGACAGCGGCGCCGGACCGGTGACCAGCCAGTCGAATGCGGTCCGCGCGTTGTCCAGTGCCAGGGAATCCCGTTCGAAGGGAATGCTGCGGGATTTACGTTTCGGCGTCATTACTCGACTCCTTCGCATGGTCGGGGAAACGACCAGACAAGGAAGCCGGGTCAAGTCCACCAAAACGCCACGAAACGACCACCAGAAGTCCACCAAAACGCCACCGATGACCTACCATGATCGTTTCGGCTCATCCACAAAAATCATCTAGTGCCCTACCGGGTCGCTCCCGAGCCCCGAGGAAAGATTGCGTGGCGATCGTCGGCAATAGTCGATGAGCTGCTAAAACAGTGCTTTGGTGGCAGTTTGGTGGCAATCCGGTAATAGCCCCCTACGCGTGCGGCGCACCCCGAGAGTCATCCCCGAGCTGCACATGATGGACACGCCAAATTTTTTTCCAGCAGCGCTCTCGCCTATCAGTCCTCAGCAACCCGCGCGCCCTCCGACGCGGGCGTACGCGCGCGAGCTTTTTCACCTTTCAGCCGCCATATCGCACCAAAACTCGACGATAAAGATTTGATAACGAGGCGGGAAAAGAGGGGTGTTTTTCGGAGTCGGGGGGTGTTACAGGGCGCCGCGGACAGCGCGGCGCAACCGACGGACTCTGCGAGGCATCCATGACGCAGCCCGACCACTCAGCACGCCGCTCTCGGCCGCATGGCCCGAAGCGGCGCGGCGACTCCACCCGCCTGGCGGGCACTCGCCGCGACGGCGACCGGCGCCCCTACCCGACCGCCCCGACCACCACCAGGATCAGCCCCGCCAAACCCGGCTCCGCGACCACCCGCACGCGGCCCCGTAGCTCGACCGAGACCCCAACCCCGGCGACGGTCTGGACAGCCGGCGCGACCGCGATCGACCTCGACGCGAGTTGGCCCGTGCCGATCGTGCGCAGGATCGTCGGCGCGTTCAGCAAGCCCGGAGCCCGGGTCGTGCTGCTGCCCTGGCCTACCCCTGGCGACCATTCCCGGCTCGGTCTCGTCGGCGCGGACGGCGTGATCGAGCGCGCCCCCGGAGCCGACCCGGATGCAGAAGTTGCCGACGCTCTCGACGCCGTCGATGGTCTCGACCGCAGCGCTCGCGTGGTGCGCGTCGCGGCCGAGACCAACCTCACCGGTCCGGCGTCACGACCGTTCTGGGCCGACCTTGTCGGCGACCCGCAACGCGCGCCCGTGGCCGACTCCGCGCCCTTGCTGCCCGGCCTCGACCCCGCAGTGCTCGACGGTCCCGACGCCGTCCCCGCGGACACGGATCTGATCATCACCAGCCTGCGTCCCGAGCACAGCGGCGACCACAGCAGCGACCTGGTGGCACTGGTCGCGGCCCGGCTGTTGCGCGTCGGCGGGATCCTCGCCGTTCTCACGCACAGCGACTGGTCCCAAGGTGAGCTGATCGACCCAACCGGCGCGGTCGTGGCCTCCGCGCAGAACGCCGACCTGCTCTACCTCCAGCACATCGTCGCCCTGCACGCGCCCGTGCACGGCGCCCGGTTCGCCACCGAACTGATCCCCGATATCAACGGTTCCGCCGCCGAGCAGCAGGCGCGCGCCACGCACCGCGCGACCGTGCGAGGACTACCCGCGCCACATCGACGCATCCACTCCGACGTGTTGGTGTTCGCCCAGCCACACGAATACGAACCGCTCCCCATCAGCACGGCCGGGCAGGCACACACGAGCGAAGCCATCCGATGACTAGCTCGCCGATCCCGCACTCCGCCCACCCCGGACCACACAGCCAGAAAGGCACCCCCGTGACCGACACCCGCAACCCTCACGCCCTGTCCGACCGCGCGAGCGACGCAGCGTCGGCGCCCTCTGACCCGGCCGTGGACACACAGCAGCAGCGCATCCCGAGCACCATCACCGACGCCCTCGACGCCACCGCCGAAGACATCGCGCCGGAACCGGTCGTGTCGGTGTGGACCACCGCGCAGACCTCCCCGGCCGCCCAACGCAAGAACCGCTACGTACCCGAGTCCACCGCACACCCGGCCAAGATGCTGCCCGCCGTCGCAGCCCACGCCATCAGCCACTACACCCAACCCAGAGACCTGGTGCTCGACCCCATGTGCGGCATCGGCACCACACTCGTCGAAGCCGTCCACGCCGGACGGCGCGCGGTCGGTGTGGAGTACGAACCGCACTGGGTCGACGTCACCCGCGCCAACCTCGCCCTCGCCCGCGACACCGGGGTGGCACACGAAGGCCAGGTGTTCCACGGTGACGCCCGACAGATCGCCGCACTCCTGCCGCCGGAGTACCTCGGGCAAGCCGCACTCGTCGTGACCTCCCCGCCCTACGGCCCGTCCACGCACGGGCAGGTCGCGGTCGCGCCCGGCCAGGGCGTGCAGAAGTACCACCACCTCTACGGCAACACCCTCGACCGCGGCAACCTCGCCAACATCGGCCACCACCGACTGCTCTCCGGATTCACCCGCATCCTCACCGGACTCGTGCCCTACCTGAAACCCGGCGGACACATCGCCATCACCATCCGGCCCTGGCGCGAACACGCCGAACTCATCGACCTGCCCTCCCAAATCCTCGCCTGCGGCATCCACGCCGGCCTCATCCCCGTCGAACGCTGCGTCGCCCTACTGGCACGCGCCGCCGAACACGACCTGGTACCTCGGGGATCGTTCTTCCAACGCGACTTCATCCGCAAACAACGCGACGCCGGACTACCGCTACACCTGATCGCACACGAGGACGTGCTCGTGTTCCGCACACCGTTAAATTCCTTAAGTTCCCAGAAATCCCAGCTTATTCCGGCAGAATCCGAGCGCGCGTTGGCGTCATTGCCGAGGCTGGACACTTGGGTTCGCAAGGATTCCGAGAATGCGGCGGCGTGACCGTCCTCCGAAGCCTTCGACCTGGTCATGTCCGCTCGGTGGAGGCGCTTACGACGGACACGATCCCCACCCGCTCACTACGCGGCGGCGCGCGCCGCGCTGGGCGCTGTCGATAGAAGGAGACCGGCAATATGACAACGCGTCCGCGATCGCGTCGTGGCGTCGCTCGCCCGAGCCCCAGCCGTCTTCCGGGCGAAGCCACCACGACACGTTCGGATGAACAGAAACCAGCGCTCACTGCCTCAGGCAACACCGAACCGCTCCTATATACCGCTGAGCAAGCCGCCGAACTGCTGCAGGTCCGGCCGTCCTGGCTGCGCCGCAAGGCCGCCGCCCGCGCCGTGCCCTGTCGCTTCGTCGGGAAGCATTTGCGTTTCTCGCGTGCCGACATCGCCGCTATCGCCGAGTCCGCCGCAACACCACCCCGCCAATCCCGAGCCTTTCCCGGCCGATTCTCAAAACCAGAAAATGACTCATCTCATCACCTATAGTTCTTCGCACAGTCGCTTGATTATTGACGAACATGGAGCGTCCATATGTTCGTCAATTCACATTTAGCGAACGAAGGAGCGGCAGTATGGCTTTCGTGGAGAAACGCGGCAAGAATTCGTGGCGAGTTCGTTATCCCAAAGACGACGGCGGATTCGGAACCATCACCGGATTCACCTCGAAGAAAGACGCCGAAGCCAAGGCTGACGAGATCGAAGCTGACCGCCGTCGCGGCACCTTCCTGGACCCCGATGCCGGAAAGCTGTCGCTGGCGGAGTGGACGGTCGCCTGGTTCGACGCCCTCGATGTCGCCAACACCACCGAAGAGCAGTACCGCAGCCTGGCCCGCAACCACATTGTTCCCCGCTGGGGCACCACCCGCCTCGACGCCATCTCCGGCCTGGCCGTGCACACTTGGGCCAAGAAACTCCGCGCCGACGGCTACGCCGTCTCCACCGTGGCCACCATCACCAAGCTCATGTCGATGATGCTGGCCGATGCCGCCGACGAACGCCTCATCCCCGCCAACCCGATCCGCCCCCGCCGCCGGGGCAAGCGCCGCCACCAACCCCGCACCGAACGCCTGTGGGCCACCCCCGAACAGGCCCTGACCGTCGCCGCCCAAGCCGCCGCCCTGGTCGGCGACTGGGCTGCCGTGCTGATGATCACAGCCGCCTGGACCGGCGCCCGCTGGGGAGAACTCACCGGACTCCGCCGCGTCAACACCCACCTCAACGACGGCGTCATCGTCATCGACCCCGACACCGGCGCGCTCCACGAGGTCCGGGGCCGGCTCGAACTCGGGCCACCCAAAACAGCCGAGTCCGCCCGCACCATCACACTCCCCCCGTTTCTCATCGACCTGCTCCGTGTCCATCTCGACAGCCATGACCACCCGCACGTGTTCGTCACCGCCGAGAACGAACTGCTGCGCCGGTCGAACTTCGCCCGCCGCGCCATGCGCCCCGCCGCCGACGGCAACCTCCACCGCAAACATCCCCGCCCGCGGGTCCATCCGGTCGTGCCCGGGCTGGTCTTCCACAGCTTCCGACACAGTCACAAGACCTGGATGATCGCCGACGGCATCCCCGACGTTGCCCAAGCCCGACGGCTAGGCCACACGATCCCCGACAAGATCGAACACATCTACTCCCACGTCGCCCCCGAAGTCGAAACCCGCCTCATCAACGCCCTCCAACACCGCTGGACCACCGCCGTCACCAGCCTCACCGGAAGCCACGGCGATACCGACAGCCTCGGGACCCTCGCACTGCCTGCAACGGCGCCGCAGAGGCGCGCCACCGCATAACCGCATACGACCAACAGCACCCGATTCGCCACCTCACCCGAGGTGGCGAATCTGCTTTCCAACACCCCGACCAGCCCAGTGAGTGGCGCCAGCTCGGACAGGACGATCCCGAGACGCCGTGGTCGGCAACCCGTCTTCCGGGTCGCGTCAGCCGCGCCGACCGGCCCGACCCGCACCCAACACACCCCACCGACCGTCACCAGCCGCCAACGGCCACCACACGGCCGCAACCGGCCCCAACGACGGCCAACCGACCCACACCGGACCCAGGTTGGCGACAGTTGACGCCTGTTGCGAGGCGTTGGACACACCGAGGCTGGGAGAGGCCGTTTCCGCGACCCCACATGGTCGTTTGGTCAAAGACGACCAAGATCGTCTCCCAATTTTCTCCCAAGCGGGCTTATTGATCTTGGTTCAGACCACAATGGACAGAGGGGCAAGATCAAAAAAGGAAAGCAAAAAGGCCCGCCGACCTGGGCTTTCACCCAGAACCAGCGGGCCTGCTCGACCGTCGGGACGACAGGATTTGAACCTGCGACCCCTTGACCCCCAGTCAAGTGCGCTACCAAGCTGCGCCACGTCCCGGCCATCGCCTCGCGAGGCGACGACCAATACTCTATAACGCTGCGACGGCGACCTTGAAGTCAGGTCATCCAAACGTTCAACCTGCGGCGATGCCCCAGTCGGCGGGAGCAGGCCCACGGCGAGTCGCGGACACGAAAGGGTCGACAGGCAAGCGAAGCCAGAGAGCCGGAGGAGTGCCTCGGACGGGTGGCGGTGAGGCCACGATCGCGCAGGTCACGGGCGATCTCGACGCGGGTTTGGCACCTGCGGCCGAGCAAAGTGGACAACCGTCACCATATCCGGCGGCCAACCCCCGCACCGGGCGGACAGGATCCGTCAAGCCCTAAAGTGAACGGCGATGCCAACACCTTCTGCGAGAACCGATACCCGGCACGTGAGCGGTGCCACGGGGAGGCAGGGGTCGGATGGCCCCGCTTGGGCGCGGCTGCCGCGGATTCCACGCAAGTTCCTGTGGCTGGTGCCGATCCCGTGCGCGGTGTGGCTGTTCTTCGCCCTGCAGGGCATGTTCCACTACCTGCCCACCCGACCCCAGATCGACCTCGAGGTCTACCGCTTCGGCGTGCAGGCGTGGTGGGCGGGCCACGACCTGTACGGCCCGCTACCGCGGGTCGAAAACGGCGCTGAGCTGCCGTTCGTCTACCCACCGTTCGCGGCGGTGATTCTCGGCCCGCTGGCCATGCTGTCGCGGGACGCGTCGGTCGGCACCGTCTACGTTCTCAGCGGCCTCGGCCTCGCGGTGACGCTCTACCTCGTCTCACGCGCGGTGCGCCCGTCGCTGGGTCGCGCCGGTGGGGTGGCGGTCGCCTCGCTCGCGCTGCCGCTGACCGTGTTCCTCGAACCGGTGATCGAGACGTTCGGCTTCGGTCAGGTCAGCCTGATCGTGATGGCGCTGGTCACGATCGACTGCCTGGCCGGGAAGACCCTGTGGCCGCGCGGGTTCGGCATCGGGATCGCGGCGGCGATCAAGCTGACGCCTGCCGGTTTCATCCTTTTCTTCCTGGTGCGCAGGGACTACCGGGCGGCGATCACGGCGGGCCTGACGTTCGCGGGAGCGGCGCTGATCGGGTTCATCGCCGACTTCCACGCATCGATCGAGTACTGGTTCCAGGGCGGCCTCAGTGGGGGTGGGGTCAGCGGCACGGCCTTCCGGACCAACCAGGCCATCGAGGCCACCCTGGTCCGGGCCGGCCTGTCCGGGATGACGGAAAAGGTCGTCTGGATCGGGGCCGTGCTGATCCTGCTGGTGCTCACCGCGCGGGCCATGCGGCACGCCGAACCGGCGCTCGCGCTGATGGCCAATGCCGGCCTCACCCTGCTCGCCTCTCCCACCTCGTGGTCGCACTACTATGTGTGGGTCGTACCGGCACTGCTGGTAATGTTCGGCTACGCGATTCACTATGCAGAGCAGCGCTCGTGGTGGTCCGCCGCGTGGCTGGCTTGGGGGGTTCTCACCGCCGTGTTCTTCCATCTCGCGCCGTTCCACGACCTGCCGGTCACCGACTTCCCGGTCGTCCACGTCCAGTGGACCTGGCCGCAGCAGTTGTCCGCCGCCACCTACGTGCTGGTCGGAGTGGCGCTGCTACTTGCCTTCGCATTGCCGAGGCTTCGCCGCCCGGCCCCGCTCGACGCGCTACCCGGAGTGAAGGGGCCGGCCAACGCGATCACCTCGTGAAATTCGCGCGTTACTGGGTGCCGCTGGTCGCGGCGCTCGCGCTCGCAGTGGAATTCCCGTGGCATTTCGCGAACCATCTGGATCTTGAGGTCTACCGCCTCGGGCTGCAGGCGTGGTGGGACGGCCGGGACATCTACGGCCCGCTGCCGACCACTTCGGCCGACATCGACCTGCCGTTCATCTACCCGCCGTTCTCGGTGCTCGCGCTCGGCGTGCTGGGCGTGTTGCCCTGGGCGCCGGCCGTCCTGCTGCTGTTCGCGGCGAACCTGGTCTGCATCGGCGGGACGCTGTTTCTGGTCGCGCGGCGAGCGTGGCCGTCGGGCGGCCGCGAGGGCGCGCTGCTGGTCGCGGCGGCGGGCCTCCCGGTGACGATGGCGCTCGAACCGCTGCGGCAGACGTTCGCCTTCGGGCAGGTCAACCTCCTGCTGATGGGCCTGGTCGCGGCGGACTGCCTGGTCGCACGGCCGCGGTGGCCGCGCGGCGTGGGGGTGGGACTGGCCGCCGCGATCAAGCTGACGCCGCTCGCTTTCGTGCTCTTTTTCCTGGTACGCAAGGATTACCGGGCCGCCGGGACCAGCATGATCACCGCGGCCGTGGCCACCGCGCTCGGGTTCGCCATCAGCCCGCGCGGTTCGGTCGAGTACTGGTTCGGCGGCCTGGCCGGAGCGGGCGGGCTGAGCGGTTCCCAGTACCGCACCAACCAGGGCCTCGAAGCCGTCCTGGCTCGGCTCGGCCTGCCGGCGGGCGCCACGACGCTCTGCTGGCTCGCGCTGGCGCTGGTGCTGCTCGCGCTCGCCATCGTCGCGATGCGCCGGTCGGAGCCGGCGGTCGCGCTGATCGCCAACGCCGGGTTCGCGCTGCTCGTCTCGCCGATCTCGTGGTCGCATCACTGGGTCTGGGTGGCTCCCGCACTGCTGGTCATGGTGATCCACGGCGCGCGGCGAACCCGCGAACGGTCGTGGCATGCGGCGGCAGGCTGGTGGGGCTCGGCGGCGGTCACCGCAACGGTGTACGTGGCAGCGCCGTTCCGCCACCTGTCCGCGCACGACAAGCCCGGCATGACCTGGGCCCCGCTCGAACAGTTGCCCGGCAATGCCTACGCCCTGCTGGGCACCTTGCTGCTCAGCGGCTATGCGCTGTCGAGGCTCAGGCGCTCGGCCGACCTGGTCGCTGCCGTCCCCAGTGACGGCTCACCACGCCCCAGCCGGATCGGGTGAGTACAGCGGGTTGGGGGCGTCGCCCCACCGGACGTCGAGCTCGTCGTCCCGCTCGATCTTGTCGAATCCCTCACCCGCCAGGAGTTCCCGGTTCGGCGTGACCCGCTCCACCCGCGGTGCGAACAACCGGCAGGCGTCGAAGGAGTCCGCCAGTTCGAAGTGCTCCTCGCGGAACCGGGTGACGACCTGCCTGACCAGCGCCCAGAATCGTGTCCTGGGCAGGCCGAGGTCATCGTCGAGCAGCTCGGCCCAGAACCGGAGTTGCCCCGAAAAGACGGGGCTGAACAGCGACTGGGCCAGCAGGGGCGCGGGCAAGCGCAGCATTTCCGCCCTCACCTCGCCGTCGAGCGCCGCATAGCAGTCGAGTTCCTCGTCGAGCAGGTCAACGCCCTGCGAAAACTCCTTGATCGCCACCCGCAGCGGGCGCCCGGCGGTATCCACGATCAGGACGAGGTTATGGCCGTGCGGGCGGAATCCGACGCCGTAGCGCAGCAGCCAGTGCAGCAGCGGCGTGAGCAGCAGGTCGAACACCCGCGCACACCACTGCTCGGCCGACCAGCCGCTGCGCCGGACCAGTTCGCCGATCACGGTGTCGCCATCGAGGTCGCGATAGGGCAGGGCGGCGAAGGAGATCGCCTGCTCGCCTTCGGCCAGCCGCGCGACGAGCGGCTCCTGCCACAGCGCGCCGAGCGCCTCGTGGAAGCGGTAGGGCAGGTCCTCCAATGACCCGAACAGCGGATGCCGCACGGATACGCCGGCGACCTCACCGAGCAGTTCGAAGCGATATTCCTCCGACAGCAGGGGATCTCCGTCGCTGATGCGCTTCAACCATGCCGTCACGGTGGGCCCGGCGAGGTGCGAATCGGCAAGGCCGCGGTGGGCGGGCATGTTGTGCAGGGACACGGTCGTCTTGACGTCGCGGCGGTCGGGCCGGCTCACGTTGGCCAGCGTGCGCACCGTCTGGTGTGCACGGTAGTGGTCCCGGCTCGGACCGAGGTCGACGAGCACCCCGGTGGCCAGTTCTCCGGCGTAGAGCGTGCCCACGATCTCGTCCGCCTCCCAGGGGTGCACCGGCAGCCACAGGTAGTCGGCCGGATCGCCGAACTCGGCCACCTTGACGGTGAACTCGGCGCGCTGCTCGGCGTCCAACTCGTCCTGCACGAGCTGGTCCTCGGTGAGCTCTCCGGCGGAGAAGAACCGCGCGTGCTCGCGGGGCACGGCGAACCAGTGCAGCAGAATGTCCGAACCGGACTCCGGCGCGTACAGCGCACGATCGGCGGCGGAGAACCCCACGCGAACCTTGTTGAGTACCAAGCCGGGAGACCCGGCCAGGTGCCCATCGGCCAGGTTGTAATCCATTGTGGACAGCTTCTCCGCGGTCGGCGCGGTCTTCAGCCGGGTGGCCTCGTTGGTCACCGTCGCGGTCAGCTCGGCCAGGACGTCGGCGAGCCGGGGTTCGGACAGGCCGAGCGTGGCCCTGGCGTCCACGACGAGGGTTCGCGGGTCCTCGGCCGGCACCGGCGGCGCCGAGCCGGCCCGGCGGGTGGCGGTCCCGGCGGCGACCGCCCAGGAGTCGAAGGCGCCCCGGCGCGCCTTGAAGTCGTAGCTGACCTCGTCCGGCAGCGACAGCCGCCATCCGCGGTAGGCGCCGGGGATCTCGTCCTCGGTGGGCACCGGATCGAAGGGCCCCTCGTAGGACAGCTCACCGAGCATCTTGTGGGTCACCAGCGACCCGGCCAGCCGCCAGGCCACCGCGTCGTCGACTTCCTCGGTCACCAAGCCCTCCAAGCTCCCTCCGCGGGTCTGCGCGCGACCGCGATCGTGCCGTCATGGCGTTCCTCACGTGCTCCGGCCACATCCTCCGCAAGAGCGCCCCTGCCGCCGGCGGCGCGCTCTGTGGTTGGCCTCAGAGCCGCGGCTTGATCTCTCACTTGGCCGGTCGCGCCGTGCCCCAGACCCGAATCTAGTGAACGCGGTCCGCGAAGGCAGGTCGTAGCCCGGCCTCACCCGGGCGCGAGGGCGGTGACCAGGCGGACCGGGTCGTCGATCTGGCCGGCCAGCGCGATGACCGGGGTGTCCAGTCCGTTGTCGACATATGCCTGGATCTTTTCGCGGCATTCGGCCGGTGAGCCGTGCACCACCAGATCGTCCACGACCTCGTCGGGGATGGCGGCGTTGGCGGCCTTGCGGGCACCCTCGGCCCAGGCCCGCCGCATCGGCGCGAGCAGCTCGCCACGCCCGAGCCAGTCGTGGAACGCCGCGTAGACCGGCACGGTGAGGTAGCTGCTGATCATCAGCCGGCCGATCGCCCGCGCGGCTTCGCGGTCCTCGGTCGGGCAGACGAAGATCCGCGCCACGAGCTCGATGTCCGGGCCGAGGGCGGCCCGGACCTTCGGCACGTCGCCGGCGGCGAGCCAGTTGGTGATCGCGCCGTCGGCCTCGCGGGCGGCGAGCGCGAGCATGCCCGGCCGCAGCGCGGCGAGCATGATCGCCGGCGCCGGGTCCGGCACCCGCTCCAGCCGGAACTTCTCCACCGAGAACGTCTCGTACTCGGCGGTCACCTTCTCCCCCGCCAGCGCCGAACGCAGGAAGCGCAGGGTGTCCCGGGTGCGTGCGAAGGGACGCGCGAATTCCGCGGCGTTCCAGTTCGACACGATGACCGGCGAGGACGCGCCGATGCCCAGCACGAACCGGCCCGGCGCGACGTCCGCCAGGGTCGCCGCCGACATGGCCAGCAGGCCGGGGCCACGGGTGTAGACCGGCACGATCGCGGTACCCAACCGCAGCCCCGGCGCCCACTGAGCGGCGAGCAGCAGCGGTGAGAACCCGTCGGCGCCCGCGGTCTCGGACGTCCAGGCGTCGGTGTAGCCGAGATCCGGCAGGCGCTCGACCAGCTCGCGGTGCGCGGTCAGCGGCAGCCCGCTCAACGGGATCGTCAAGCCCCAACGCCTCATGAGATCTCCTTGTCTGTGTTCAAACGGGCGCGATCGGATTTGGGTAGCCAGACCGTGACTCCCGCATGCCCCTTGCCTTCCCGGTCGGCGGCCCGCCTCCCCAAATCCGAGGCCGCCGGCGCCCCCGTGGTCGCCTTGGGTGGAAACACGACTTTGAAACGCACTCTAGTCCGCGCCGGCCATGCCCAGTGCTGCCTTGATCCAGTCGACCTGTACCCGCATCAGGTTCTCGGCGACGTCCTCGGCCTGCGGGCTCATGTGTGTGGTCCCGACCAGTGGCAGGAACGTGTGCGACCGTCCCGCGGCCAGCAGCGCCGCGGACAGTCGCAGCGAGTGCGCCACGAACACGTTGTCGTCGGCCAGACCGTGCACGATCAGCAGGGACCGGCGCAGTTCCGCGGCACCGGCGATCAGCGAATTCCGTTGGTAGGACTCGGGATTCTCCCCTGGCGTGCCGAGATACCGTTCCGTGTAGTGGGTGTCGTACAACGACCAGTCGGTGACCGGTGCGCCGGCGACCGCCGCGTGGAACACGTCCGGCCGCCGCAGCACCGCCAGCGCGGACAGGTACCCGCCGAAGGACCAGCCACGGATCGCGACCCGGCCGAGGTCGAGCTCGTCCCGCTCGGCCGCGACCGCCTGCAGCGCGTCGACCTGGTCGGCCAGCGGCACGTCCGCGAGCTCGCCGGCGACCGCCTTTTCCCAGTCCCTGCCCCGGCCCGGCGTGCCCCGCCCGTCCGCGACCAGCACGGCGAAACCCTGATCCGCCAGCCATTGGGAGGTGAGGAAGGCGTTGCGGCTACACAGCACACGCTGCGCGTGCGGGCCGCCGTAGGGATCGAGCAGGACCGGGAGCTTTCCGTCGCCGGGCCGGTAGCCGGTGGGCAACAGCAGTGCGACGCGCAGCCCTCGCTCGCCCACGGTCAACCGGATCGGGCGGGGCTCGATGCCCGGATCCACCGGGTACGAGCCGACCGTCGCGACGGGTTTGGAGTCCCGCACCACGGAAACCTCCGGCCCAGTGCGGTCGAGGCTCCACGACGAGAGCACCGCGACCTCCGCCGTACCACCACCGACGTGCACACCATCCGATGTGGACAGACGAACGACCTCGCCGCCTTCCGTGCGATACACGTGAATCTGCGCCGGGTCTTCCGCGGAGGCGCTGAACAGCACCTCGTCGCCGACGTCGAGCACCGACCGCACCTGCAGCCCGGCCGGGGTCACCGGCTCGTCGTTGATCACCAGCCGGTAGTCGCCGTCGGCGGCGCTCACCCGCACCAGCCGCCCGTCCCTGGTCCACGCCGGCACACCGGACACCAGCTCGACCCAGTCCGGGTCGGTTTCGGTGTGCAGGAGGGTGGTCGAACCGTCGACGGGGTCGACCGCGTGGATCTCCAGGCGCCGCTGGTCCCGGGGCTGGACGGCCAGCAACGGTGGCCCGCCGGCCGACCAGTGCACCGCGGCGAGGTACTCCCAGTCGCCGCGCTCGACGTCCACGCGCGAGCCGTCCAGTCCGAGGAAGGACAGGGACACGGCGACGTTCGCGGTGCCGGCGGCCGGGTAGGCGACGGTGTTGGGAGCCGCTCCCGGGTCGGCCGGATCCGCGATCGTCCAGCGCGGCACGCCGCCGCGGTCGGTCCGCTCGGCCAGCAGGCACGAGCCGTCCGGCGACCACCAGTAGCCGCGGGCCCGGCCCATCTCCTCGGCCGCGATGAACTCGGCCAGTCCCCACGCGAGGTCTTCGCCGTCCTCCTCGACGAGCGCGCGGTCCGCACCGGTCGCGAGCTCGACGACGCGCAGCCTCCGGTCGCGGACGTAGGCGACGTACCTGCCGGTCGGGTCGGGCCGCGGATCGACCACCGCGCCCTCGCCCAGCTCGGTCACCTCGCGAGTGATCAAGTTCACCGTGTAGAGCCGACTGGAAAGCGAGAAGGCGGCGACGCGCAGTTCGTCGTCCACGCCGTAACCGACGACTCCGCCCGCGCTCTCCCGGCTGCGCTCGCGCCGGGCACGCTCCTCGGGCGGGAGCTCCTCCTCGCCGGGTAGCAGCACCGCCGCGTCCACCAGCTTGCTCTCCTCGCCCGACGCGAGATCCAGCTCCCAGAGGCTGTTTCGCCGGTCCGTACCGGACTCCGAGCGCAGGAACAGCAGCCTCGAACCGTCCGGGGCGACCCGGAACTCGCGTGGCGTGCCGAGGGTGAAGCGCTGGGTCCTGGCCTGCTTGCGAAGAAAGGACAGCTTCTCGTTCACGCCCGCACTCTTCCAGACTCCGGCCGGGCTTGGCGAGTGTCGGCGCGCCGCTCTCCCGCCGGGCCCGGGAGCAGAACCCCGAATTCGGGCCCCACTGCAACAAACTGCCGACAAGTGACAGAATCACGCAACGAATCGCCCATCCCAGCAACGTTTTGCGGGGTGAATCGGCACTGAAGCTCCCTTTAACCTGAGGGCATGACGACCTTCGCGGGCCCCGCCCCAACCGAGTTCATCGAGCTGGACGAACGCTGGAGCACCCACAACTACCATCCGCTGCCGGTGGTCATCACCGAAGCCGAAGGCGCCTGGGTCACCGACGTGACGGGCCGGCGCTACCTCGACTTCCTGTCCGCGTACTCGGCACTCAACTTCGGGCACCGGCATCCCGAACTGGTGGCCGCGGCCGTGACGCAACTCGGCCGCGTCACCCTCACCTCACGGGCCTTCCACCACGACGTGCTGGGCCGCTTCTGCGCGGAACTGGCCCAGCTCACCGGCACCGAGATGGTCCTGCCGATGAACACCGGCGCCGAGGCCGTCGAGTCGGCGCTGAAGGTCGCACGCAAGTGGGCCTACGAGGTTAAGGGGGTCCCGGCGGGGCAGGCGGAGATCGTTGTCGCGGGATCGAACTTCCACGGGCGGACCATCAGCATCGTGTCGTTCTCCACCGACGAGACGGCGCGCACCGGGTTCGGGCCGTACACACCGGGCTTCGTCGTCGTCAAGTACGGCGACGCGGCAGCGCTGGCGGACGCGATCACCGAGCGCACCGCGGCCGTGCTGCTCGAGCCGATCCAGGGCGAGGCCGGTGTGATCGTCCCGCCGGACGGCTACCTGGCGGAAGCGCGCCGGCTGTGTGACGAGGCGGGCGTGCTCCTGATCGCCGACGAGATCCAGTCGGGCCTCGCCCGCACCGGCACCCTGCTCGCGCTCGACCACGAACGCGTCCGCGCCGACCTGTACACGCTGGGCAAGGCGCTCGGTGGCGGGATCGTGCCGCTGTCCGCGGTGGTCGGACGGCGGGACGTGCTCGGGGTGCTCAACCCCGGCGAGCACGGCTCGACGTTCGGCGGGAACCCGCTGGCCTGCGCGGTCGGGCGCGCGGTGATCCGCCTGCTGTCGACCGGCGAGTACCAGCGGCGGTCCGCGTCACTGGGCGCGCACCTGCACGCCCGGCTCGGCGAGCTCGTCGGCCATGGGCTCGCCGAGGTCCGCGGGCGCGGGCTGTGGGCGGGCATCGACATCGCACCCGGTGGGTTGTCCGGGCGCGCGGCGTCGGAGGAGCTGGCCGGACGCGGCGTGCTGTGCAAGGAAACCCACGGCGCCACGTTGCGGATCGCCCCGCCACTGACGATCAGCCAGGAGGACCTCGACCAGGGCATCGACGCCATCGCCGCGGTCGTCCGCCGCCCCGCCACGAGTTGAACCCACGCCCTCGCTCGCGTCGGAGTCAGCTCACCGGGACGGCGTCGCGGGCGAGGGCGGTCAGGCGGCTGAGCGCGCGCAGGTACTTCTTCCGGTAGCCGCCCTGCACCATCTCCTCGCTGAACAGGGCGGACAGCGGCTGCCCGGAAACCACCACCGGGATCGCCCGGTCGTACAACCGGTCGGCGAAGGCCACCAGCCGCAACGCGACCGTCTGGTCGGGTGCCGGATGCACGCCGCGCAGGTGCACCACGGAAACGCCGTCGACCAACCTGCCGTACCGCGACGGGTGCAGGCGCGCCAGATGCGCGCACAACGCGTCGAAATCGTCCACAGTGGACCCTTCGTGGGCCGCCGCGGACGCTACGAGGGCGTCGTCGTCCACCGGCGGCGGCGCCTCGGGCAGGCCGCGGTGCCGGTAGTCGGGTCCGTCGATCCGCACCACGGAGAACCGCTCGGACAGCGACTGGATCTCACGCAGGAAGTCCTCGGCGGCGAATCGGCCCGCCCCGAGTTTCTCCGGCAGCGTGTTGGACGTGGCCGCGACGCGCACCCCGGCGCTGGTGATCTCGCGGAGCAGCCGGCTCACCAGCGTCGTGTCGCCCGGATCGTCCAGCTCGAACTCGTCGATGGCGAGCAGCCGATGCTCCGACAGCCGCTTCACCGCGTCGGCGAACCCCAGCGCACCCACCAGGTGGGTCAGCTCGACGAAGGTTCCGTACGCCTTCGGACCGGGAGCGGCGTGCCACATGGACGCGAGCAGGTGGGTCTTGCCGACACCGAACCCGCCGTCGAGGTACACGCCGGGCGCACCGTCCGGCACCGAAGACCCGAACAGCGTCCGCCACCGCGACTTCTTCCGCGTGCCGTCCGGGATCGACTCGGTGAACGCCGAGCATGCCTGCACCGCGGCCGCCTGGCTCGGCTCGTCCGGGCTGGGCAGGTAGGTGGCGAACCGGACGCCGTCGAAGCGCGGCGGCGGGACCAGCGCTCTGATCAGCTCGTCGGCCTCGATCTCGGGGAACCGGTCAGTGAGGTGCATGAATTCGAATTTAAGCTGTCGCGCGCAGCACATCCGTTGAGGGTGGTGGTGGGCGAGGGCCGGCCTTGGCTGCTGTGAGCCGCCGCGCAGCGTCCGTTCGGGGTGTGGCGGGGGAACGGCCGGCCCTGGGCTGCCGCGCGGGTGGTGGCGGGCACATGCTGGGATTCAAGACATGCGCATGCTGTGGCCCGAATCGCTCGACGACCTGACCGACGACGACCTCGCGAAGATCTACGGGTATCCGGCGGAGGTCACCGGCTCCTGGGTGCAGGTGAACTTCGTCTCTTCCGCCGATGGCGCGGCCACCGTCGAGGACCGCTCCGAGCCGCTGTCGAGCCCTGCGGACAAGCGGATCTACCTGCTCGGGCGCGATCTGGCCGACGTGGTGCTCGTCGGCGCCGGCACCGTGCGTGCCGAGGGCTACCGGGGCGCGCGGGCCAACGACATCCGCCGTGAACGCCGCAAGCGCCTCGGTCTCGCGGAGATCCCGCCAATCGCCGTGGTCACCGCCAGCGCCCGGATCGACCCGGCCTGTGCCCTGCTCACGGACACACAGGTCCCGCCGATCATCATCACCACCGAAGAGGCACCGGCCGAGCGCGTGGCCGAACTCGCCGACGCCGGTGCGGAAATACTGGTCGCCGGACAGCAGCGGGTCGACCTGGCCGCCGCGCTGGCCGAACTGTCCCGCCGCGGGCTCAAGCGCGTCGACTGCGAGGGCGGCCCGTGCCTGTTCGGCGAACTGATCGCGGAGAACCTGGTCGACCAGTTGTGCCTCACCGTGGCGCCGCTGCTGGCCGGTGCCGGGGCGGACCGTATCGCGGTCGGCCCGGCGACGACCGAGTCCCGCCACCTCGAGCTGGCCTCGATCCTGCACGAGGACGGCTTCACGATGCTCCGCTACCGGCGACGGACCTGACACTGTCCGGCCGTCCACATCCGACTGGGGGCAGACCCGCTTACCGGCTGCTCACCGTGGCCGTGCGAAGGTCGGAGCGGACATGGATCGACCACGAGGGGAAAGCGCCTTGCGCCGCCGTAGGAGGCTGTTGCTCGCCCTGCTCGTGCCCGCCCTGCTCACCGGGTGCACGGCCGGGCCGTCGGACCGTCCGGCCATGCTGGAGAACGACGAGGAGTCCGCGGCGCCGACGACAACGTCCCCCCAGGACGTGCCGCTGCCGCCACTGGCCGAGCCGCGGTCGCCGACGATCCACTGGTCCGACTGCGACCAGCAGACCTTCGCCCGGTTCGATCCACCCGCGGTGCCGGACTCGCTGTCCCTCACCTGCGCCACGGTGATGTCGGTGCTCGACGCACCGGACCTGCCCGGCCGCGTCCCGATCGACGTCGCGCTGCTGAAGGCGGGCGACGGGCCGATTCCCCTGGTGGTGCTCAACGATGTCGAGGGCGAGGCCGGCACCGCCTACGCCGCGCATCTGGCCGCGAGCCTGCCTCCGGAGCTGTTGCAGCGGTTCTCGCTGATCGGCGTGGACCGCCGCGGCACCGGTGACTCCGACCCGCTCGGCTGCCTACCTCCGGAGGTGCACGGGCCGCTGCTGTCGCAGGATCCGGCCGGCGCCGGCATCGACGGCGTGCTCGACGCCGCCCGCCGGTCCGGCCAGCAGTGCGCGATCGACCTGGGCAGCTCGCAGCTGGCGATCGACAGCTGGCGTGCCGCGGGCGACCTGGAGGAGATCCGGGACGCGCTCGGCACCCCCACCCTCAACGCGATCGCGCACGGCGAGGCGTCGCGGGTGCTGATCTCCTACGCTGCCCGCTTTCCAAAACACCTCGGGCGAGTCGTGCTGGACGGCATCCCGGACCCGTCGCCCGATCCGGCCACCAAGGTCACGGACCAGGCCGAAGCCCAGCTGGCCGTGCTGGGCGCCTTCGCCCGGGACTGCGCGGCCCGGCACTGCGCGCTCGGCACCGACGCCACGAGCGCGGTGAACGCGCTGCTCGACCAGCTGCGCTCGGCGCCGGGTCCGGCCATCGGGGGTGTCGGCTTCGGCCCCGGGCTGGCGATCAACGCGATCGCCGTCGGCCTCGCCAACCCGGTGCGCTGGCCCGAACTCGGCGACGCCATCCAGGCCGCGCGCGGCGGCGACCTGTCGAAGCTGACCGCGTTCGTCGCGCCGCTGGTCAACGGCACGGAGCCGGTGCCGTCCCGGCTCGACGGGGCGCTGGCCACCGAATGCAACGACAGCGCGGACCGGCTGTCCGTGAACCAGATCAGCGCACTGGCCGATCAGCTGCGGAGCCGGTTCGCGCCGTTCGGCGCGCTGGCGACCCAGCGGCTGACCTGGTGCCTGCCCTGGCCGGGCAACACCAACACACCGGTGTTGCCGGGCAACGTCGCACTGCCGCCGATCCTGGTCACCAGCGCACTGGCCGACCCCGTGACGCCGGAACCCGGCACGGCGCGTGCCGCCCAGCAGCTGCCCAGCGCGGTCCGGGTCTCCTGGCAGGGCGCCGGGCACGCCGCCCTGATGTCGCCGTGTGTCGCCGACGCCGTCCGCGCGTTCCTGGTGGACGGGAAGGTGCCGGCGAACGGCACGCTCTGCCCCGCTTAGGGGCGGCCACGACCGGCCGATACGCTTCCCGACTGATCGCATAGTCGAGTGCCACAGAGGGGTCACCGTGTCGTCATCCGCCGTCGAGGCATTGGCCGACGCGCCGGTTCCCCCGCCGCAGAGGCGACCGATTCCGTGGCCGGCGTTCTGGGTGGCGTCGGTCCTCGGCCTGGTGGCCGCCGCCGAGTACCTCAAGGAGGTGCTCGCCGACCGCGGCGCGCTGATGCACCTGACGGACCTGAGCGTCTACCGGATCGCGGGCATGCGGGTCCTGGACGGCATCTCGGTTTACGACACGCCGCTGTACGGCCACACCCGGGGGGTCTGGGAGTTCGTCTACGCCCCGTTCTCCGCGCTGCTGTTCGCGCCACTGGCCAAGCTGGACGGTGATCCGCTGACCTACGTCGGCGCGATCGGGAACTTCGCGATCCTGGCGCTGGGCGTGTGGGCGGCGTTGGCAATGCTCGGCTACCGGCGCGACCTCCGGCTGGTGGTGGTCAGCCTGCCGGTGGCCGGGCTGCTGCTGTGGATCGAGCCGATCCGGCAGACCATGGGGTTCGGGCAGGTCAACATCCTGCTCATGTCGATCGTGCTGGTCGACCTGGCACTCCCGGATTCCTCCCGGGTCAAGGGCGTGCTCACCGGGATCGCCGCGGGCATCAAGCTCACCCCCGTGTTCTTCGTGCTGTATCTGCTGTTCACCAGGCGCTACCGGGCGGCGGCGGTCTCCGTCGGCTCGCTCGCGGCGACGGTGGTGATCGGGTTCCTCGTCCTGCCGCACGATTCGGCGACGTTCTGGTCGGGCGCGTTCGCCGATCCGACCCGGGTCGGCGTGCCGGAGAACCCCGACAACGAGTCGCTGCGGGGGTTGTTCGCGCGCAGCATCGGGCTCGTGGGCGGGACGCAGTTGCTCTGGCTGGCGGCGGCCGCGGTGATCGCGCTGGCCTGTCTGCTGCTCGCGCGTCGGCTTTCCTTTGCCGGCGAGGAACTTCTCGCCGTTGTGCTGTGCGGGCTGACCACCACCGCGGTGTCGCCGTACAGCTGGGTGCACCACTGGGTGTGGCTGGGCGCACTGATCATCTACCTGCTGCATGCATCGCTGCGACCGTGGGCGGTGGGCAGCTGGATCAGCCTCGTGCTCGTCTTCGTGGTCGCCTCGGGTGGCGTGCTGATGTTGTTCGATTACCCCGAAAGCAGCATCCTTTTCTTCCCGTCGTGGGGCCATCTCGGCGTCGTTTATCACAACGCCTACATCTGGCTCACCGTGGTGATCCTGCTCGTCGTCGCGATCGCGCAAGCCGTCCGCCGCCAGGACGCCGTCGTAACGAGTGAAGGCGTGCGGAGTCCCCACTAGGGTCGGTATATGCCATTCGCGATCTCCATCCCGCAGTTCTATTCCGATGGTGCCTTCGACCCGACCGCCTTCCGCACCTACGTGCGACGCGCCGAGGCGCTCGGCTACCACAGCGGCTGGACCCAGGAGCAGGTTCTGGGCCCGGGGCCGAACCTCTCGCCTGTGGAGACGATGACCTACGCGGCCTCGTGCACCGAGACGCTTCGCCTTGGCTGCGCCGTGTTCGTCACGCCGCTGCACAACCCCGTACACCTGGCGAAGAGCCTGAGCTCGCTGGATCAGCTCAGCCGGGGCCGGCTGGAGATCGGGATCGGCACGGGCGGCCGGGGCCGGATGTTCTCCGCGTTCGGGGTCGACCCGGATCGCCTGGTCACCCGCTTCACCGAGGGACTGCGGGTGATGAAGGAGCTGTGGACGCAGCCCAAGGTCACCTTCGAGGGGCGGTTCTGGCAGCTTTCCGAGGCGGCCATGGAGCCGAAACCGTTCCAGAAGCCACATCCGCCGGTCTGGTTCGGCGGCAGTCACCCAGCCGCGCTGCGCCGGGCGGTCCGGCTCGGGGACGGCTTCTTCGGCGCCGGCTCGACGACCACGGCCGCGTTCGCCGAGCAGGTGCGGATCGTGCTCGAGTCGCTGGCCGACGCGGGACGGGACCCGAAAACCTTCCGGATCGCGAAACGCGTCTACATCACGGTGGACGACAACGTCCAGCGCGCGCGGGAACGCACGGCCGAGGGGCTGGAGATGATCTACGGCGACTTCAGCCGGCGGCTCGGGTCGGTCGCGGTGGCCGGCACGCCCGAGGACTGCGTGCGGGGCGTGCAGCAGGTCATCGACTCCGGCGCCGAACTGGTCCTGTTCACCCCGATGTTCGACCAGGCCGCCCAGATGGAGCGGGTGGCCGCGGAGGTCATCCCCCAGCTCACCGGCAGCGTTGATCCAGGTTGACCGGGCGGCCAGGCGGGTGCAATACGGTAGGGCCATGTCCCGCCGCACCAAGCTGATCCTCGCGCTCGCCGTACTCACCGTGGCGGTCGCGGCTGCCTTCCTCCTGCGCCTGCCCGCCCCGGCGCAGGTGCGGGACTGGGCGGCGGGCAGGGGCTTTCTGGCCGCCGTGGTGTTCCTGGCCGCCTACTCCGTGCTCACGGTGGCGCCGGTGCCCAGGACCGTGTTCAACCTGGCGGCCGGGCTGCTGTTCGGCAATCTGGCGGGCATCGGCATCGCGATCACCGCCACGGCGATCTCGGGCATGCTGGGCTTCACCGTGGCCCGGCTGCTCGGCCGTGACCTGGTGACCCGGCACCTGCACCGCCGGTCCGTGCGCACGGTCGACGAGCGGCTGGCCGGTGGCGGCGTGCTCGCCGTCATGTCGCTGCGGCTGATCCCGGTGGTACCGTTCGCCCCGCTCAGCTACTGCTGCGGGATCCTGTCCGTGCGGCCGCTGCCCTATCTGGCCGGCACCGTCGTGGGCAGCGTGCCCGGCACGATCGCGGTGGTGGTGCTGGGCGACGCGCTCACCGGCGGCACCCCGCCGGCGCTGGTGGCGTGCTATGCCGTGTTCGCCCTGGCCGGAGCGCTGGGACTGATCAAGGTGGCGCGAGGGGCAGCTTACGACGGGCGCACGAACCAGGCCGCTACACTCGGTCCGGTGCGCGAGAAGCTCGTTCGCGCTCAACGAAGCCAAGAAATGCGGGTAGTTTCCGAGGAGTAGTCGCCATCGACACCGGTCAGCTGATCGCAGGGCACTATCGCCTCGTTGAGCACATCGGCAGCGGCGCCATGGGCGTCGTCTGGCGCGCGGTCGACGAACGCCTGGAACGCTCGGTGGCGGTGAAGCAGATCCTCGCCCAGCCGGGGATGTCCGAGACCGAGCGCAACAACATGCGCCAACGGGCGATGCGCGAGGCGAAGAACGCGGCACGATTCCAGCATCCCAACGCCATCGTCGTGTTCGACATCGCCGAGCACGGCGGTGATCCATGCCTGGTCATGGAGTACCTGCCATCACGAAGTCTCTCCGCGGTGCTCGCGGAGCGGACCACGCTGCCGCTCAGCCAGGTCGCCAGGATCGGTGAGCAGGTCGCGTCCGCGCTGGTGGCCGCGCACCGCGCGGGCATCGTGCACCGCGACATCAAGCCCGCCAACATCCTCATCGACGACTCGGGCACCGCCAAGATCACCGACTTCGGCATCTCGCGCGCGGCCGGCGACCTGACCCTGACCCAGACCGGGCTGATCGGCGGCACCCCCGCCTACCTGGCGCCCGAACTGGCGCGTGGTTCGGACCCCTCGTCCGCCTCGGACGTGTTCTCGCTCGGCGCGACGCTGTACCACGCGCTGGAAGGCCAGCCGCCGTACGGCAACACCACCAACCAGCTCGCCCTCCTCTACACCGCGGCGAACGGGCAGGTCATCCCGCCCCAACAGTCCGGCAAGGCGACCGCGCTGCTGATGAGCCTGCTCCGGATCGAGCCCGACGAACGCCCGAGCATGGCCGAGGCGCGAGACAGACTCGCGGCGCTGGCAGCAGGCGAACCCGAGCCCGCCTCGGGCACGCTGCTGGCGCCTGGACTGAGCACCACCGGCCGGCAGCCCGCCATTCCGCCCATCCCGGCCGACCCGCCGCCCCCCGTCGCGCCGGCCGAACGCCCGCCGTGGCAGCGCGTCGACAATCCCGTCGCCGGCCACGTCGGCGGCAATGCCGCTCCGCCGCCCCGGCTGCAGAACCCGACCGCGGCCTTCATCCCGTCGAACAGACCACTCGTCGGGTCGCCGCAGGCGGTCTCCGACCCCAAGCGCAAGGGCATCCTGATCGGTTCGCTCGCCGCGGGCGTGGTGGTGATCGCCGTCGTGGTGTTCCTGATCGTCAACATGTCGGGCAACGGCGGCAACAACCAGGGCCAGCAGGGCAACACCGGTGGCACCTCGCAGCCGGCCTCCCCACCGCCTTCCAGCCCGTCCTCATCGGCTTCGGTACCGTCGGCGGCGCTCGGCACGTACCCCAGCGGCGGCAAGCTCGACATCATCCCGGCCGCCAATTTCATGAAGGCCTTCCTCGACTCTCTGGGCACATCGAGCGCGTGGAACCAGTTGACGCCCGCGGCGCAGCAGGTCTACGGCAGCCAGGAGGCGTTCGCATCCTACTGGGCCCAGCACGTCATCCAGACGTACAAAACCATCAACGCGGACAACGGGCTGAACGCCGATGGCTCGGCCGAGATGTTCGTCTCGGTCGAGGGAGTGCCCGGACGAACGCATTGGCGCATCGTCAACACCGGGTCCGGGATGAAGATCGACGCCGATACCCGCTTGTTCTGATGCGCTACCGTGGTCGCATGGCCACCGAACCGGCCCGCAACCACCGCTTCGAGGAGGACCTGGTCGGGCTCGACCCGGCCGACCCCGAGGCGCAGGCCTTCGCCGCGCACCTGGACCGCATGGAGCGCTGCGAGCCGGCGTTCACCGTCGAGGCATCGCTTCAAGGGGTGTCCGACTTCGCCGACTCCAGCACCCGCGCGAGCGGGCCCCGCTGGTTCTTCGCGGCCCTGGTCGCCGCGCTGATCGTGCTGGGCGTGCTGGTCAGCGCGTGGGACATCATCGTCCGGGCCGTCGAGTGGCTCTCCCAGTGACTCCGGCTCGTGGACGGGTAGATTCGAAGACATGGCATCCGGAACGGAATCCGAACCACGCGTGGTGAAGTCCGACCAACAGTGGCGGGAGCAACTGTCCCCGCAGGAGTACGCGGTGCTCCGGCAGGCGGCCACGGAGCGCCCGTTCACCGGCGAATACACCGACACCAAGACCGAGGGCGTCTACGAGTGCCGTGCCTGCGGCGCCGAACTGTTCCGCAGTGACACCAAGTTCGAAAGCCACTGCGGCTGGCCGTCCTTCTACGATCCGGCCGACACGGACGCGGTGATCCTGCGCGAGGACCGCACGATGGGCATGGTCCGCATCGAGGTGCAGTGCGCCGCCTGTCACAGCCATCTCGGGCACGTGTTCGAGGGCGAGGGCTACGCAACCCCGACCGACCAGCGTTACTGCATCAACTCCATCTCGCTGAAACTGGTCCCGGCCAGGTAACCCTTTTCCCCCTCGCACGCCCGGTGGCGCGGATATCCTCGGCCGGTGAACGAGCCCTGGGGGATCTCGGGTCCCGAATTTCTCGCGATCTACGCCTGCCTGCTCGCGCTGCCGGTCGTGCTCATGCTGGGATGGTTGGTCGCGCTCCGGGGACGGCCGGCCACGATCGTCGCGCCGCTGCCCAGCGCCTACCACTACGCGTACCTGATCGGAGGCCCGGACCGGGTCGTCGACACGGCCACCGCCACCCTGATCGACCAGGAGCACCTGCGCGTCGACAGCAGGGGCAGGCTGACGGCGATCGGACGGCGGCCGCCGTCCGAACCGCTCGCCGCGGAAATCTGGAGATCGGTCCGGGAGAACCCGTCGCGCCCGGTCTTCTCCGTTCGCGCCAACCTCGGCCGCCACTCCCTGGTCACGCGCATTGGCGCCGATCTCGTCAACCGTGGCATGGTCGTGCCGAAGGTGAAGCTCACGGACGTCTGGTGGACCGTCGTCGTGCTGTACGCCCTGGTGCTCGCCCTTGGCATCGTCCGCATGTTCAACGGTCTCGTCCTGGAGCGACCGGTCGGCTATCTACAGTTGCTGATCGTGCTCGCGACGCTGCTGACCATTACCGCCCTCGGGAGCAGGCGCCGGTTCACCACGACCGTGACCGCACGCGGCGCCCAGGCCCGCCAGGCCGCGCAAGCGGGACAGGTGGCTCTCCTCACCGGCGTCGTCGGCGCGGTCGTGGTCGGGGGCCTGCCGGAGTATCCCGACCCGGAGATCGGTGCCGCTTTCGTCCCATCGCCGGGCTGGAGCGGCTCCACCGGCGGAAGCGGGTGCTCCTCGGTCGACAGTGGCAGCAGCTGCGGGTCCAGCAGCAGCGGCAGCAGTTGCGGTGGTGGCGGCTGCGGTGGTTGAGCCGTAGCTACGGAAGGTTGGTGATCAGTTCGGCCGGCGGCACCCGGGTGCCGGTGTAGAACGGGATTTCCACGCGAACGTGCCGTCGCGCCTCGGTCTCCCGCATGTGCCGCATGAGGTCGACGATCCGGTGCAGTTCGTCCGCCTCGAACGCCAGGATCCACTCGTAGTCGCCGAGCGCGAACGACGCCACCGTGTTGGCGCGCACGTCCGGGTAGTTGCGGGCCTTCATGCCGTGGTCGGCGAGCATCTTGCGGCGCTCGTCGTCCGGCAGCAGGTACCAGTCGTAGGAACGGACGAACGGGTAGACGCAGACGTACTTACGCGCCGCCTCGCCTGCCAGGAACGCCGGAATGTGGCTCTTGTTGAACTCGGCGGCCCGGTGCAGCGCGAACTGGCTCCAGACCGGGACGGACACGCGTCCCAGCGGGGTGCGCCGGAACCCCGTGTAGGCGGCCTGAACCTGCTCGGCCTCCTCGGCGTGCCACCAGATCATGAAATCGGCGTCCGCGCGCAACCCGGAAAGGTCGTAGACGCCACGGACCACGACTCCCTTGTCCTCGAGCGCGTCCAGGTACTCGGTGGTCTCGCTGGCCGCCGCGCCACGGTCGTCGGGCAGCCGGCCGGGCTCGACCCGGAACACCGACCAGGCGGTGTAGCGAATGGTGTCGTTGAGCTCGTTGTAGTTCAGGCGGGCCATGTCTCCATCATGGCACCAGCGGCTCCTTCAGCGTGCGGGTGTGGACGTGATACGTGCCGCTGCCGCGTCCGCGGTGGCGATGCAGGCGGGCACGCCGACGCCGTGCAGCGCCGCCCCGGCGATCGCCAGTCCGGGCACCTCGGCCACGGCACGCTCGATCGCCTCGACCCGTTCCCGATGTCCCACCCCGTATTGCGGCAACCCACCGCCCCACCGGGTGACCAGGGTGTCCACCGGCGCGATGGTGATCCCGGTCAGCTCGGCCAGATCCGCCCGCACCCGGCGCACGAGTTCCTCGTCGTCCGCGCGCAGCGCCTCGGGCTCGCCGAACCGCCCGACCGAGCCGCGCACGAGTACCCCGTCCCGGCCCAGATGCGCCCACTTCCGGCTGGAGAAGGTGAAGGCCTTGGCGGTGAACGGGGTGCCGTCCGCACGGCGCTCCCCGGCCGCGATGAGCATGCCGGAGGCGTCCGGCAGCTCGGTCCCCGGCGGCAGGGCCAGTGCGACCACGGCCATCGAGGCCAGCTCGATCTTCGCGAGGGCTGCCGACGCCCGCGGCGCCACTTCTTCGGTGAGCCGGCGCGCCGCCGGGGCGGGTACCGCCAGAACGACCGCGTCGGCCTCGACGGTCTCGGTCAGCCCGACGTCCAGCCGCCACCCGGCCGCCAGCCGGTGCAGCCCGCACACCGTGACGCCCAGGCGCACCTCGGCCTTCGCCCGCTGCACCAGCCGGTCTATCAGCGTGCCCAGGCCGCCGGTCAGGGTGCCGAACACCGGCGCCGGACTTGGCGAAGCGGGCAACAGTGACGAAGCGGCCGCGGTCAGCGAACCGGCGCCCCGGTCGAGCGCGTCGGCCAGCGCGGGCACGGTCGCGCGCAAGCCGAGGCTGTCCGAGCCGCTGGCATACACCCCGCCGAGCTGCGGATCGACCAGCCGGTCCACCAGCTCGTCACCGAACCTGGCGCGCAGGAGCTCGCCGAGTGCGACATCCCGCCCGCCCAGCGAAATCTGGGGCAGTCCCGGTTCGGCCGCGACGAGCTTCCGCCCGTGTTCGGAAAGCACTCCGGCCACTGCCTCGACAGACCCGGGAACGCCCATCACGGTGCCGCCGGGCAGGCCGGCCGACCGCCCGCCGGCGCGCACCGTGGAGCGCGCACCGGTCGGGTGAACCAGGTCCCCGGCGAGCCCGATCTCCTCGATCAGCGCGATTGCCTCGGGCCGGCGCGCCAGAAAGGCCTCGGCACCCACGTCATAGGCGTGGCCGCCGACCTCGGCCGTGCGCAGCTTGCCACCGAGCGCCTGGGTCGCCTCGAACAGCGTGATGGTCGCGCTGTCGCCGAGCCGGGTACGCAGGCGGTAGGCGGCGGCCGCGCCCGCGATGCCACCGCCGATGACCGCGATCCGCAGGGGCCCTGGCGAGGCCCCGGAGGGGCCCGTCATCAAACCTCCAGCCCGTGGACCAACTCCACCACGCGGGTCAGCACCTCGGGATCGGTGTCCGGCGGCACGCCGTGCCCGAGGTTGAAGATGTGCCCGGCGGCGGCGCGGCCCTCGGCGGCCACCCGGCGGACCTCGGCTTCGAGCACCGGCCAGGGCGCGCCCAGCAGGGCCGGGTCGAGGTTGCCCTGGACCACGGGCGGCGCCTCGCCGTGCGCGGTGAGCCGGCGCACCGCTTCGTCGAGCGGGATCCGCCAGTCGACGCCGACCACGTCGGCGCCCGCTTCGCGCATGGCCGGCAGCAGCTCGCCGGTGCCCACACCGAAGTGGATCCGCGGCACGCCGGCGTCGGCCAGCCCGGACAGCACGGCCGTCGAATGCGGCAGCACGAACTCGCGGTACTCCCGCTCCGACAGCGCGCCCGCCCACGAATCGAACAGCTGCACCGCGTTCACCCCGGCGTCGATCTGGACGCGCAGGAAGGTCAGCGCGGTCTCGGCCAGCCGCCCCGCCAGCGCATGCCACAACTCGGGCGCACCGTGCATGAGCGCCTTGGTGTGTTCGTGGTTGCGGCTCGGCCCGCCCTCGATGAGGTACGAGGCAAGGGTGAACGGGGCACCGGCGAAGCCGATCAGCGGCGTGTCACCGAGCCGCTCGACCAGCAGCCGCACCCCGTCGGCGACCGGCCGCACCTGCTCGGCCTCGAGCCTGGGCAGGGCCGCGACGGCGTCCGCGCTGCGGACCGGGGCGGCCACGACCGGGCCGGTGCCCGGCACGATGTCGAGGTCCACTCCCGCCGCGTACAGCGGCACCACGATGTCGCTGAACAGGACGGCCGCATCCACCCCGTGCCGGCGAACCGGCTGGATCGTGATCTCCGCGAGCATCTCGGGGTCGAAGCACGCCTTGAGCATCGGCACACCCTCGCGGATGGCGCGGTACTCGGGCAGGGAACGGCCGGCCTGGCGCATGAACCACACGGGCAGCCGGTCGGGACGGCCGCCTCGGGCGGCGACCAGGAAGGGGGCGCGGGAAAGGTCCCGGGTAGTGGTAACCATCGCTCACATCGTGCCACGGCCGTGTGACACCCCTTGTGTCAAGTCGCGGCAATCACGGTGACCACCGAGCGCGCGCTTCTGTCCCGTGTCTTGCGGGGGCTCCGCCCCCACACACCTGACTGGGGGCAAGCCCCCAGACGCTCTGCCTTGCGGGGGCTCCGCCCCCACACTCCGACTCGGGGCAAGCCCCCAGACGCTCTGCCTTGCGGGGGCTCCGCCCCCACACCCCGACTGGGGGCCAGCCCCCAGACCCCCTTTACCGGGGCGGCGGGGCGCCGTCGTCGAGGACGTGACTTGCTCCCTCACGGAGCGCCCCGTCGACACGATCGCGGTCGCGCGCAGACTCGCGGAGGGGGAGCATGACACCGTTTCGGTGTGTCTGCCACCGGTGATACCACTCTCGGCTTACAGTCGGTCGTGTGACCGCGATGACGCATGCGCCCGAGTTGTTCCGCGAAGCCGTCGCGGCGCTGGAAGCCGTTCGCCCCCGCTCCGAAGTCACGCTGGAAAGCGTGCGCGCGCCGCAGCGCCTCGCCCCGTGGGCCTACGCACTCAGCTGTGACGTCACCGGCGAGGTGGACGTGCCGGCGACCGGCCGGCTGGTGCTGCTGCACGACCCGGAGGGCCCGGAGGCGTGGCGCGGCGTGTTGCGGCTGGTCGTTTATGTGCGCGCCGGGCTCGACCGCGAGCTGGCCAGCGATCCGTTCCTGCCGACGGTCGGCTGGTCGTGGCTGACCGACGCACTGGAGTGCTCCGGCGCGTCGTGGACCGCCCTCGGCGGGACCGTCACCGAGACCTCGTCCGCCCGGTTCGGCGAACTCGCCGATCAGGGGCGCAGCGACGACCTGGAGCTACGCGCGTCCTGGACGCCGACGGACGCCAAGCTCCAGCCGCACGGCGAGGCGTTCCTGCAGCTGATGTCCAGCGTGGCCGGCCTGCCCCCGGTGGGTGTCACCGCGTTCCGTCAGACCTCCTGACAGCCTCCTGCGCGCACTCACCCACGCCGCGCTGGGGCACTTGAGCATGTTCACCCGGCTTCGCCGGCTGCCTGGTACCGGCCGTGCCCGGAGGCCAGTACTTCGATCTGATGAACGTGCTCCCCGAAGGGGTGAGTGCAAGTTAAAGTGCCGCAATCGGCTGCACGATTCGTATGCACGCGCACCGTCAGGGTGACAACCTTTGGTTATCGGACGCACTCCGCTACATGTTAGCCACGACTCGCGTATTGACCCAAACGTGTTACAGCGACACCAGTTAGTAACTACTCGATAGGGATAGATACCCGTTCGATCGCCCCGTAGACCCCCTAGTACGGCTAGAGTGCCTCTTCGACGACACCACTTTCGGTCTAGAGCTGGCGCGGCTGATTGGCCGAAAGTCCCGGTGCCGGTCGGGGGGCACGACCGACTCCAGGGAGGTAGTGACGTGGCTGCCGTCGGCTTATCTCAGGCCGTCAGATCCACGCCTGCCGGCGCCTTGCCGGCAAGCATGGTTCCGCATCCGCGGGAAGAGCTGTTTTCCGTGCTGGTGGTTGACGACCACCCGCTGCTGAGGGAGGCGATTGCCGCCCGGCTCGCTCAAATGGGAGCGGGCACCGTACACGAGGCTGCCACGGTGGCCGAGGCGAGAGCGCGGGCGACCGCGACGGGTCCGTGCGACCTGGCAATCCTCGACCTCGGGCTGCCCGATGGCAGCGGCATCGAGCTGGTCACGGAGCTCCGTAACCACGGCTGGCCCCGCATCGTGGTGCTCGCCTCGTCGGACGACCCGTACGCGGTGCGTTCGGCGTTCCAGGCGGGTGCCCAGGCATACCTGCTCAAGTCGGCCTCGCCCGTGGTGGTGACCGACGGCGTGCGCAGGGTGCTCGAGGGCGGCGTGTACGCGGACCCGAGCGTGGCTCCGGTGCTGGCGACCGGAACCCGCGTACCGGGCACCGACAACACCCCGCGGGAGCTCTCCGCCCGCGAGGTCGAGGTGCTGCAACTGGTCGCGGACGGTCAGTCCAACAAGGAAATCGGCGAGGAGCTCAGCCTCTCCGCGCTCACCGTCAAATCGCACCTGTCGCGCATCGGCCGCAAACTCGGCACGGGCGACCGGGCACAGATGGTGGCGCTGGCGATGCGAGCAGGCGTCATCCGCTGATCCACGCCGGCTCTACGGGACGGGCGCACCCGGTGCGGCGCGCCCGTCCCGTAGGGTTCATCGCTGTGGAAACCGCAGATCAAGGCATCGACACCGGGGAAGCCCCCACGCCCATCCTGTTGCAGGAACCGGCGGACGGGACGCCACCGGTAGTCGTCGATCCTGCCGGGCTGGCGCATGCTTGCGCACAGCTCGCGGGTGGCACCGGTGCCGTCGCGGTGGACACCGAGCGAGCCTCGGGCTACCGGTACTGGCCGAAGGCGTACCTGGTCCAGTTGCGGCGGGAGGGCGCGGGCACGGTCCTCGTCGACCCAATCGCGCTCGAGGGCGAGCTGGAACCGCTCCGGGAGGTGCTCAACGACCTGGAGTGGGTGCTGCACGCCGCCTCGCAGGACCTGCCGTGCCTGGCCGAGCTGGGCCTGGCACCGGCCAGCCTGTTCGACACCGAGCTGGCCGGCCGGCTGGCCGGATATGAGCGGGTCGCGCTCGGCACGCTCGTGGAACGCCTGCTCGGCTATCAGCTGGAGAAGGGGCACAGCGCGGCGGACTGGTCGAGGCGACCGCTGCCGGTGGACTGGCTCAACTACGCCGCTCTCGACGTCGAGCTGCTGATCCCGCTGCGGGAAAAGCTCGAAGCCGAACTCGCCGCCCAGGGCAAGCTGGGGTGGGCCAAGCAGGAATTCGAGGCCGTGCGGACGGCCCCGCCACCCGCGCCCCGGGCCGAGCCGTGGCGGCGTACTTCGGGCATCCACAAGGTGCGCACCGCTCGCGGCCTGGCCGTGGTCCGCGCGCTCTGGGAGGCACGGGACGAGCTGGCGCGCCGGCGCGACCGGGCCCCCAGCCGGGTTCTGCCGGACGCCGCGATCATCAACGCGGTGCTCGCCGACCCGCGCACGATGGCGGAACTGCAGGCGCTGCCGGTGTTCAGCGGCCGGGTCCAGCGGCGGCACGCGGCGAGCTGGTTCCGGCATCTTCAGGCCGCCCGCTCACTGCCGCGCGAGGCGCTGCCCAGCCCGTCCCAGCCCAACGACGGGCCGCCGCCGGTCAACCGCTGGGCGGACAAGGACCCGGACGCCGCCGCGCGCCTTTCCGCGGCACGTGCGGCGCTCGCCGACATCGCCGCGCACCACCAGCTGCCGGTGGAAAACCTGTTGCTGCCCGATCTCCTTCGCCGGACCTGCTGGCGCCCGCCAGCGGACCGCTCCGTCCACGGCGTCGGCGAGGTGCTGCGCGAAGGCGGCGCCCGTCCGTGGCAGATCGAGCTGGCCGCCCCGGCACTGACCGAGGCTCTCGGCGCAACCGCACCCCGCGACTCATAGCGGGCCGCCCCATCAGGGCAACGCCACACGCGTGGTCTCGCCCACTCGTCCGGGGAACGCCACTGGTTACCCGACAGTAACAAGGGCTATGGTGCGGGGGTACACCCCGAAGCTGTGAGGAGCGACCGTGGCCGCAACACCCCTCTCGCCGACCGCGCGGGCGGTGCGCAACGTGGCCTTCGTCGAAGGCGTGCGTACCCCCTTCGGCAAGGCGGGCGAGAAAGGCATCTACGCGAACACGCGGGCTGACGACCTGGTGGTCAAGGTGATCCGGGAGCTGCTGCGGCGGCATCCCGGACTGCCGCCGGAACGCGTCGACGACGTGGCCATCGCGGCCACCACCCAGATCGGCGACCAGGGCCTGACCATCGGCCGGACCGCCGCGCTGCTGGCCGGGCTGCCGAGGTCCGTGCCCGGGTACGCGATCGACCGGATGTGCGCGGGCGCGATGACCGCGGTGACCACGGTCGCCGGCGGCATCGGCTTCGGCGCCTACGACATCGCGATCGCGGGCGGCGTCGAGCACATGGGCCGGCACCCGATGGGCGAGGGCGTCGACCCGAACCCGCGGATCATCGCCGACAAGCTGGTGGACCCGAGCGCATTGGTGATGGGCCAGACCGCGGAGAACGTGCACGACCGGTTCCCGGCGATCACCAAGCAGCGCGCCGACGCCTACGCCGCGCAAAGCCAGGAGCGCTACGCCGACGCGGTCAAGACCGCCAAGATCGGGCCCGAACTGGTACCGGTCGCGACCCGCTCGCCGGAGCTGGGCTGGGGCCTGGCCACCGAGGACGAGCCACCGCGGCCGGGCACCACGGTGGAGACCCTCGCGGGGCTGCGCACCCCGTTCCGCCCGCACGGCCGGGTCACCGCGGGCAACTCCGCGGGCCTCAACGACGGCGCCACCGGCGCGATCATCGCCGCCGAGGACACCGCCCGCGAGCTGGGCCTGCCGATCGGCATGCGGATGGTCGGCTACGCCTTCGCGGGGGTCGACCCGGAGGTCATGGGCATCGGGCCGGTGCCGGCCACCGAGAAGGTGCTCACCCGCACCGGGTTGTCCATTTCGGACATCGGGTTGTTCGAGATCAACGAGGCGTTCGCCGTGCAGGTGCTGTCCTTCCTCGACCACTTCGGCATCGACCAGGAGGACCCGCGGGTCAACCCGTGGGGCGGCGCGATCGCGTGTGGGCACCCGCTGGCCGCCTCCGGCATCCGGCTGATGACGCAGCTGTCCCGGCAGTTCGCCGAGCATCCCGAGGTGCGCTACGGCATCACCACGATGTGCATCGGCCTCGGCATGGGCGGCACGGTGATCTGGGAGAACCCCGCGTACGACGGCACCAACGGGAGCGCGAAGTGACTTTCACGATGGAACAGGCCAAGGCGGCGTTTCCCGACGAGGTGGTGACGCGCGCGATCACCCGGCTGATCACCGTGCCGGGCCTGGCCGGGAAGGTCGCGCTGATCACCCTGGACAACGGGCACGACCACACCCGGCCGTCCACCTTCGGACCACAGGGGCTGGCCAGCCTGAACGCCGCGCTGGACGCCGCGTTCGCCGCCGAGCCGGCCGCGATCGCGGTGACCGGCAAGCCGTTCGTGTTCGCCGTGGGCGCGGATTTGTCCGGGATAGAGGCGATCTCCGACCCCGGACTGGCTCGTGAAATCGCGGAGACCGGGCACACGGTGTTCCGCCGGCTGACCGACTCGACGATCCCCACCTTCGCGTTCGTCAACGGCGCGGCCATGGGCGGCGGTCTCGAGCTCGCGCTGGCCTGCCACTACCGGACGTTGTCCGAAAACGCCGCGGCCATCGCCTTCCCCGAGGTCTTCCTCGGCCTGTTCCCCGGTTGGGGCGGCACGCAACTGCTGCCCAACCTGATCGGGCCGGACGCCGCGGTGACCGTGATCGTCGAAAACGCGTTGAACCAGAACAAGATGTTGTCCGTGGCCAAGGCCGCGGAGTTCGGCATCGTGGACGCGGTGTTCCCCTCCGCCGACTACCTGGAGCAGTCACTGGCGTGGCTGGCGAAGGTGGTCCGCGGCGAGGTCACGCCGGCTCGCCACGAGATCGACCGGGGCGCCGGCTGGGACGCCGCGATCGCCCGCGCACGTTCCATTGTGGACGGCAAGACCCGGGGTGCTTCCCCGGGTGCGGCCAGGGCGGTCGAACTGCTGGAGCTGGCCCGCACGGCCGATCTCGACACCGGATACGCGGCGGAGACCGACGCGCTCGCCGAGCTGCTGCTGGATGACACGCTGCGCGCCGGGCTGTACTCGTTCAACCTGGTCAACAAGCGTGCGAAGCGGCCCGCGGGCGCTCCCGACAAGTCACTGGCGCGCCCGGTAACCAAGGTCGGGGTGGTCGGCGCCGGGCTGATGGCAAGCCAGCTGGCGCTGCTGTTCGTCCGCCGGCTCAACGTGCCGGTGGTGCTCACCGACGTGGACTCCGAACGCATCGACCGCGGTGTGTCCTATGTGCACGGTGAGATCGACAAGTTGCTGGCGCGGAAGCGGGTTTCACCGGACGGGGCCAACCGGCTCAAGGCGCTGGTCACCGGCTCGCTGGACAAGGCTCCCTTCGCCGACGCCGACTTCGTCATCGAGGCCGTCTTCGAGGAAATGGGCGTCAAGCAGCAGGTGTTCGCCGAGCTGGAGCAGCACGTCTCGCCGGAGGCGATCCTGGCCACCAACACCTCCTCGCTGTCGGTCAGCGAGATGGCGTCGAAGCTGGCCCACCCGGAGCGGGTCGTCGGCTTCCACTTCTTCAACCCGGTGGCCGTGCTGCCGCTGCTGGAGATCGTGCGCGGTACACAGACCGACGAGGCGTCGCTGGCCACCGCGTTCGCCGTCGGCAAGCAGTTGAAGAAGTCCTGCGTGCTGGTCAAGGACGCGCCCGCCTTCGTGGTGAACCGGTTGCTACTGCGATTCCTCGGCGAGGTGCTGACCGCGGTCGACGAGGGCACTCCGTTCGACGTCGCCGACCGTGCGCTGGACCCGCTCGGGCTGCCGATGTCACCGTTGACGCTGATGCAACTGGTCGGGCCGGCGATCGCCCTGCACGTCGGCGAAACGCTGAACGCGGCGTTCCCGGACCGGTTCGGTGTGAGCGAGAACCTGCGGCGTCTGGTCCAGTCCGGCAAGACCGCGGTGTGGCAGTGGGATTCCGCGGGCACGGCGACGGTCGACCCGGAAGTCGCCGAGTTGTGGCAGCAGGGCGAGAAGCCAGCCACCGGCGAGCAGGTGCGGGAGCGGGCGCTGGCCGCGATCGCCGAGGAGATCCGGATCATGCTCGACGAGGGTGTGGTCGCCGAGGCGCAGGACATCGACCTGTGCCTGATCCTCGGCGCCGGCTGGCCGTTCTGGCTCGGCGGCATCACGCCCTACCTCGACCGGGCGGGCGTCTCGGAGCGGGTCAACGGCAAGCCGTTCCTCGCGCCCGGACTGGCCTCCGTCCCGGCCTAGCCGACCGGCCGCGCGAGTTCCCCATTCCCGTCGCGCGAGTCCCTCATTCCCGTCGCGTGAGTCCCGCATTCCCGTCGCGCGAGTCCCCCATTCCCGTCTACCGGAATGTGGAACTCGCGCTACGCGAGTGTGGGACTCGCGCGACCGGGGTGTGGGACTCGCGCCTCAGGTCTCGATCACTCGGACTACGCGCTCCAAACCGGCGAAATCCCGGCCGTTTCGCGTCAGGACGGGCAGCGAATGCGCGCCCGCCGTCGCCGCGATCTGCAGGTCCATCCGTCGCGGGCGTGGGTCACGGCCGGACCTGCGAACGAGCGCGGCGAGGGTGCCGTACAGCCGCGCCGCCTTCGTGTCGAACGGCAAAATCTCCGTGCGACTGAGCAACGACTCGAGGCGTTCCAACCGGATATGGCGCTCAACCGGATCGTCGACGTCGAGGCCGTAGGCGAGTTCGGCGATCGTCACCGCGGATACCACGGGCCTCGCACCGCTCAGGTCGCCCAGTTGGACGTCCCGCGGATCGATGATCACGGAGGTATCGAAGAGGACGCGGGCGGTCATCCCGCGCCTTCGCCGATGTCGTCGGGCCCGAACACGAGGTCATCTTCGGCGCGCTCGCGGTTCCACCGCTCGACATCCATCGGCGGTAGCGCCTGGAGGGCCTCCAGCAGCTCACCGGCCGTGCACTCGCGCCGGAGAGCGCTCCCAGCCTGGTGGGGAACGATGTCCGCAATCGGCTTGTTGTTGCGGGTTACGGTGAAGCTCTCGCCACGCTCAACCCTGCGCATGATCTCCGCGTTGTCGTTACGGAGCTCACGCTGACCGATCGTTTGCGCCATAGCACAACCGTAGCACTACATGTGCCAGATGTGCGACATGGTCAGCGCAGGGCGGAAAGCCGGACGGTGACGGACAAGCCCCCGCCGATGACCGGCTCCGCGGTGACCATCCCGCCGTGCGCATCGACCGCGGCCCGCACGATGGACAACCCCAGCCCGGCGCCCGAACGGGCGGTGCGGGCCCGCCCGGCCCGGCGGAACGGTTCGAACAGCTCGTCCACGATCGCCCGGTCCACCAGCGCGCCCGAGGAGCGCACCCGCAGCGTTGAGGTGTCGGCGACCGACTCCGTCGTCACGTCGATCCAGCCCCGCTCGACGTTGTGCCGCACCGCGTTCTCCAGCAGGTTCCCGGCGATCCGTTCCAGCAGCGCGGCATCTCCCCGCACCGGCGCGGGCGAGCAGTGGAACTGCGCACGGATGCCGACCTGGTCGGCCTCGCCACGCACCGCACGCCAGGCGCTGGCCACCACGTCGGCCAGGTCCACCGGCTCGTGCGCGGCCAGGCCCGCGCCGTCGGTGCGGGCGAGCAGCAGCAGGGAGCCGACCAGCTGTCCGGCGCGTTCGGTGGCGTCCCGGACCACCGCCGCCATCCGGCGCAGCTCCGCCAGGTCGGCGTCCGGATCGGAGAGGGTCACGTCCAGTTCCGTGCGGATCACCGACAGCGGGGTGCGCAGCTCGTGGCTGGCGTTGGCGACGAAGGTCCGCTGCGCCTCGAACGCCGCCTGCAGCCGGTCGAGCATCGCGTCGAAGGTGTGCGCCAGCTCGGCGAGCTCCCCGCGGGCACCGACCTCGCCGATCCGCTCCCCCAGCGACTCCACGGAAAGCCGCTGGGCGGTGCCGGTGATCTCCCGCAACGGCCGCAGCACGCGTGAGGTGAACGTCCAGGCCAGGATCGCGGTCGCCGCGACCACGCAGCAGAACGCGATCGATCCGACCAGCAGCACCCGGTCCCGCGCGAGGGTCTGCAGATGCGCGGTGAGCGCCGAGGAATCCACGTCCATGCCGTCGACCCGGACGGGCGTGCCCGGCGGCAGCTGCGGCACCGCGGAGACCGCGTCCCCGGTCAGCGTCCAGGCCAGCCAGAGCAACACCATGCTGACCCCGGCGGCCAGCCCGGTCGCCAGCAACGTGATCCGCGCCCGCAGACTGCGGGGCGTCACCCCTTCACGGCACCGGCGTCCGGTACCCGGTATCCCGATCCCACCACGGTTTCGATTATCCCCGGCTCGCCGAGCTTCTTGCGCAGGGTCATCACCGTGACCCGGACGGTCGTGGTGAACGGGTCGGCGTTCTCGTCCCACACGCGTTCCAGCAGCTCCTCGCTGCTCACCACGGCGCCCTTGGCCGCCAGCAGCACCTCCAGCACGCCGAACTCCTTGCGCGTGAGCTCGACCGGCGCACCGGCCCGCCGCACGGTGCGCCGCGCCGGATCGAGCTCGACGTCGCCCGCGGTGAGCAGGGGAGGCGCCGCCGGGGTGGCCCGCCGGCCCAGCGCGCGCACGCGCGCGACCAGTTCCGGGAAGGCGAACGGCTTGGCGAGGTAGTCGTCCGCACCGAGGGAGAGCCCGGCCACCCGGTCGGACACCGTGCCGCTCGCGGTCAACATGAGAACCCTGGTCAGCTCGCCGGAGGCGACGATCTCCTTGCACAACTCGTCGCCGGACATGCCGGGCAGGTCGCGGTCGAGCAGCACCACGTCGTAGCGGGTGATGCTGGCCTTCTCGTGCCCG
Organism: Amycolatopsis taiwanensis DSM 45107; assembly: GCF_000519205.1. Classification (GTDB taxonomy): domain Bacteria; phylum Actinomycetota; class Actinomycetes; order Mycobacteriales; family Pseudonocardiaceae; genus Amycolatopsis_E; species Amycolatopsis_E taiwanensis. The sequence continues at coordinate 208,773 of NZ_KI912601.1, forward strand.
TCGTCACCGTTGAACGCGACGTCGACCGCCATGCCCTCGCGGCGAAGGCCGCGAGCGATCGCCTCGGCGAGGGGCTCCTCGTCCTCGACTACCAGAATTCGCACGTCAACCACCGTGCCACAGTTTCCTGAGAGCCAGTTATGAGACGTCGCCACCAACCGGGCCCCGGCCCGGGGAGTCCTCCACTTCCCCACTCCGGTGCCGTCATGCCGTCACCTGCCGCACCCGCGCCGACCGGATCCCGAACGTCCGGCGCAACGCCGCGAGTGCGTAGTGGGAACGCGACTTCACCGTGCCGGGCGGCACACCCAGGGCCCGCGCGGCCTCGGCCACGCTCGCGTCCCGGAAGTAGATCTCGGTCAGCACGTCGCGATGCTCCGGCGAAAGCCGGGCCAGCGCCGCCAGCACGGTCATCGAGTTCACCACCTCGTCGGCGTGGTCGCCCTGCACCGCCGGACTCGCCGCCGATTCCGCGACCTCGGGCGGCCGCACGGATCTCCGGCGGTACCGGTCGGTGACGATGTTTCGGGTCACCGTGAGCAGCCAGCCACCCACCGACCCCTTTTCGCTGACCAGCGCGTCGGGATGCCGCCACGCGCGCACCAGGGTTTCCTGGACGACGTCCTCGGCGGCGCCGCGGTCGCCGGTCAGCCGCGTCGCGTAGGCGAGCAGCGTGCGCCCGTGTTCCTCGTACAGGGAAAGGATCTGGGCCTCGTCGGCCACCGCTGCCCGGTTCCGGGCCCGCAGCATGACCATCCGCTTCACTCCTCATGCGTTCGGTGTGGGACAACCGCCGTAGCCGCGCTTTCGCCTGAAAGCACGCGCTCGCCCGCGAAAACACCGTGGGCAAAGGCCATGACTGGCGGCCGGTGGCACGTTTCCGGCAACCCGAAACGTCCACTGTGCACCCGCCCCGCCGGGCAGCGAGGGCGATGGTCCAGCCCTCGCTCGTCATCATGGGATACGGCACTGGCGGTAGTGTAGTTCAAAAAGAGATCATCGCGTTACTACTCTGTGATCAAAGTCTGAGTCCGAATGGTCTCTACCCCCGGTCGCGCAACGCCTGCCGCAAGGCGCGCACCGCATGGTAGGTCCGCGATTTGACGGTGCCGGGAGGAACGCCGAGCGTCCGCGCGACCTCGTTGACCGTCCGGTCCCGCAGGTAGGTCCGCAACACGGCCTCACGGTGTTCGGGGGAAAGGTGCTCCAGCGCCTGATAGACCACCACGGCCGCCAGCGTCCGGTCTGACTCGTCCGGCACGCCGACCGCGTCGGCGTCGGGCTCCTCGACCTCCTGCGGACGCGCCTTCCTGCTGCGCCATCCATCGATCACGATGCGGCGGGCCACGGTGAAGAGCCAAGCGCGCAACATCTCGGGTTCGGTGTCCAGCTTGTCCGCGTTGCGCCAGGCCCGGATCAGGGTTTCCTGCACGACGTCCTCGGCCCAGAGCCGGTCGCCACCGGTCAGCGTGATCACGAAGGCGAGCAGGGGGCTGCCGAACTTCTGGTACAGCGTGGCGGCGAGGTCGTCACGCACACCGGGACCGCGTTCGGCATCGGCCTCGGAACAAGAAGATGTTCGGCCCTGGGCTACCACGGGGGACATCCTGGTGTCGGACGGGTTATTCGTCCAGTACCAACCGAGATCAAAATGATTTTGAACCGTGTTCTACCGGTGCCCGTATCCCCTTCCGAAGGCCCCGGACGGCCCCGACCCCGACGGCGCCTCCTCCACCGTGGACGCGAAAGTGTCCACAGTGGATTTTTCACGCGCTTTTCCCAGCACTTTCCGCACCCGACCTCCGACGGAAGGGAAGTCTTCATGAAGAATTCCCGCTCACGTCCTCCGGCGAGAAAGCGCCGCCGGCGACGACGAATCACGTTCGAATTCCTGCCAATGGCGTCGCCCGTGACCGGCCGAATGGACGAATCGATTTCACTGCTCTCCGGCGGGCTCGCTGCCCGGAAACGTGAAAGAGAAACCCCATGACCGTGACGTTCCTCGCACAGGCGTCGCCGGACGCCGGACTGCGCCACGTCGCCCAGTACTCGGCGCGCCTGTCGTACGTGTTCATGTGCCTCACCCTGTGCTGGGGCGTGCTGACCGCCACCGGCTGGGTCCGGAACATCACGGGCCGCAAGGCACTGCGCGGCTCGCACCTCGCGCTGGCCATGCTGACGCTGGCGTTCGGCGTCGTCCACGCGCTCTGCTTCCTGTTCCTTTCCAGCGGCGCGCTCAGCCTGGCCTACGAGACGATCCCGTTCTTCGTGCCGGGCGCGCTCGTCCGGCACGAACTCGGCATCGTCGGGCTCGAACTGATGCTCGCCATCGCGATCACCGCGACGCTGCACCGGTTCACCTCCTACCGCCGTTGGCTGTGGCTGCACCGGATGGCCTATGCCGCGGTCGGGCTCACCGCGGTGCACTCGCTGTTCGGCGCGATCGAAAACGGCAACCTCGCCACGGACTGGCTGATCGGGACCACGCTGCTGGTGCCGACGGTGCTGCTGTCGGTGTTGCGGTTCGTGCCGACGCGGGCGCTGGAGCGGATCGGTCTGTTGGAGGAGCAGATCTGAAATGAAGAAGCCCCTCCGCGGCGGTCCGCGCATCAGCGTGGACAACGACCGCTGCGAGCTGTACGGAATCTGCCAGATGGAGGCACCCGACATCTTCAAGCTCGACCTGGACGGCCGCCTGAAATACCGGCGCCAGCTGGGGCCCGGAGACTTCCATCAGGCCGCGCAGGCGGCCAGATGCTGCCCGATGCAAGCCGTTGTCCTGAAGGGAGTGTCCCTCAAAACGCGAGATGAACCCGTTTAGTGACGCTTCACAACGCTGCCTTGCGGGGCCAGCGTGGTCAACCGGCAACCGACGAGCAGAAGTCACGGCCTGGCTGCCCGAACACGTTCTGAACAGCACTGAAGGGTTTTTCGGATGAGTGAAGGCGACAGAATCGTCATCGTGGGCGCCGGGGCAGCGGGGCTGCGCGCGGCCGAACGGTTGCGGGAGCTCGGTTTCGACGGCGAAGTGCTGATCATCGGCGAGGAAGCCCGGCGGCCGTACCACCGGCCGATGGTGTCCAAACAACTGGTGATGGGCACCGTCCGCCCGTTGGACACCTACCTCAAGCCGTATGTCGAACTCGACGCGCACTGGCGACTGGGCACCCGGGCCACCCGGCTGGACACCAGAGGGCGGGTGGTCTACCTGCCCGGCGGCGAGGAACTGTGGTACGACGGGCTGATCATCGCCACCGGTGTGGTGCCCCGGCACCTGCCGGGTGCGCCCCGGCACGACCCGCGGGTGCGCGTGCTGCGGACGGTCGAGGACGCGATCATGCTCCGGCGGACGCTGGTGGAGAGCACGAAACCGGCCGTAGTGATCGGCAGCGGACTCATCGGCTGCGAATTCGCCGCGAGCATGCGTTACCTGGGCCGGGACGTGACCCTCGTCGGGCATGCCAAGGCGCCGCTGTACCGGTTCGGGCCCCACATCGCCGAGGCGGTGACCAAGGTGCACCGCTCGCACCGGGCGAACCTCGCGATGAACAGCGAGGTGCGGCACTGGATCAGCACCAAGGACACCTTCGGCCTGCACCTGACCAACAACCAGCTGGTGGTGGCCAGTTGCGTGGTACTCGCCATCGGCAGCACGCCCGCGGTCGACTGGATGCACGGGTCCGGGCTGGTGCTCGACGACGGCGTGCTGTGCGAGTCCACGCTGTTCGCGGCCCAGGCCGAGGACGTCGTGGTCGCCGGGGACGTAGCGCGCTGGCCCAACCTGCGCTTCGACGACGTGCCACGCCGGGTGGAGCATTGGCTCAACGCCGTCGAATCCGGGCGCGCCGCGGCGGAGAACCTGTTGGCCGGGCGGACAGCGGCGGTCCCGTTCACGCCGCTGCCCCGGGCCTGGTCGACCATCTACGACGTGCGGTTGCAGATGGCCGGCATGCCCTCCCTCGGCGAGGACACGGTGGAGCTGGCGGACAACGTGACCGGGTTCCTCAAGGGCGGCCGGCTGGTGGGCGTCTGCACCTGGGACCGGCCGCGCTCGATGCTGCACTGGCGGGCCGAGCTGGAACGCAGCCTGCCCGTGCCGGCGCGGACCACCACGGCCACGGTGTCCGGACCGGCCGTGGACCGGCTTCTCGACGACGAAGTCGAGCAGCTGGCCATGCCGTCGCTGGAGGAATCCCGCTGATGTCGTCCGGCTCCGCGCAGGGCGAACTCAATCCTGTGCGGAGTCGGCGGGCTCCTGCTGCGTGGCCTCGCCCAGCAGGTTCGCCGCCCACTCGGTGACCTTGCGTGCCACGTCCTGCGCGGTGAGCCCCACCCTGGCGAGCACCTCCTCACGCGAACCGTGCGCCAGGAACTGTTGCGGCACGGCGAGATCGCGCAACGGAACGTCGCATTCGGCGTCGCGCAGCACCGCGGCGAGCGCCGAACCGAAGCCGCCGTGACGGCCGCTGTCCTCGACGGTGACCACCAGCCGGTGCCCGGCCGCCAGCTTGACCAGTTCGGCGGGCACCGGCACGACCCACCGTGGGTCCACCACGGTCACCCCGATGCCCTGGTCCGCCAGGCGTTCCGCGGCGGCCAGGCCCAGCGGCGCGAACGCGCCCACCGCGACCAGCAGGACGTCCGGCGACGCCGGCTTGCGCAGCACGTCGGTCACGCCGATCCGCTCGATGGCCGGGATCCGCTCGGGCACGCCGCCCTTGGAGAAGCGCAGCACGCTCGGGCCGTCCGAGATCGCGACCGCCTCACGAAGTTCCTCGCGCAGCGTCTCCGCATCGCGCGGCGCGGCGACGCGGATGCCGGGCACCATGCCCAGCAGCGACAGGTCCCACATGCCGTGGTGGCTGGGCCCGTCCGGGCCGGTGATGCCCGCCCGGTCCAGCACCAGGGTGACCGGCTGCCGGTGCAGCGCCACGTCCATCAGCAACTGGTCGAAGGCGCGGTTGAGGAAGGTCGAATACACCGCGACCACCGGATGCAGGCCGCCCATCGCGAGCCCCGCCGCCGAGGTCACCGCGTGCTGCTCGGCGATGCCCACGTCGAACCAGCGGTCCGGGTGGCGTTCGGCGAAGGCGTCCAGTCCGGTCGAGCGCAGCATCGCCGCGGTGATCGCGACCACGTCCGGCCGCTCGTCGCCGATCCTGGCCAGTTCCGCGCCGAACACCGACGTCCACGAAAGGCCCTTCGGCTTGGGCAGCCCGGTCTCGGGGTCGATCGGGTCGGTCTGGTGCATCTGGTCGTGCCCGTCGTTGACCGCGGGCGGATACCCGTGGCCCTTCTCCGTGACCGCGTGCACGATGACCGCACCGCCGAACGCCTTCGCCGCGTGTAGCGCTTTCTCCAGCGCGGCCAGGTCATGGCCGTCGACCGGGCCGAGGTACTTGAGCCCGAGGTCGGAGAACATCATCTGCGGGATGAGCGCGTCCTTGATGCCGGCCTTCGCGGCATGCAGCGCGGCGTAGATCGTCTTGCCGACGACGGGCGTGTGCAGCAGCAGTTCCTTCCCGCCGTCGAGCACCCGCTCGTAGCCGGGCTGCAGGCGCAGCGACGCGAGGTGGTCGGCGAAGCCGCCGATGGTCGGCGAGTAGGAGCGGCCGTTGTCGTTGACCACGATCACCACCGGCCGTTCGGGCTCGGCGGCGATGTTGTTCAACGCCTCCCAGCACATGCCACCGGTGAGCGCGCCGTCGCCGACCACCGCCACGGCGTGCCGCCCGCCGCCGGCCAGCTGGAACGCCTTGGCCAGACCATCCACATAGGACAGGGCGGTGGAGGCGTGGCTGTTCTCCACCAGGTCGTGCTCGCTCTCCCCGCGGATCGGGTAACCGGCGATGCCGCCGGTCTGGCGCAGACGGTCGAACTCGTCGTGCCGGCCGGTGACGATCTTGTGCACGTAGCTCTGGTGCCCGACGTCGAAGACGATCGCGTCGCGCGGCGAGTCGAAGACGCGGTGCAGCGCCAGGGTCAGCTCGACCACACCCAGGTTGGGCCCGAGGTGCCCGCCGGACCGGCGCACCTTGTCGACCAGGAAGTCACGGATCTCCCCCGCCAGCTGCTGCAGCTGGCTGTGCCCCATCCGCTTGAGGTCGGCCGGTCCGTGCACTGACTCCAGCAATGTCACTTCATCACCTCACCGCTCGATCGGGCCGTTCGCTCAGTCTAGGGAAGCAGCGCGCTCGGCATAGGGCACCGAGTCCTGTCAGGAAGTGATAAACAACAACCCACAGTGCTGGGATGTTACAGGGCTAGGAACGCGCCAGCAGGGCCACGCACTCGACGTGGTGCGTCATCGGGAAGGCGTCGAAGGCGCGCAGTCCCGACAGCTCGTAGCCGCGGCCGGCGAAGGTGGCCACATCACGAGCCAGCGCCGCCGGATCGCACGCGACGTACACCACTCTCGCCGGGCCGGCGTCCGCAATGGACTCCACGACCGCGCGCCCGGCCCCGGCCCGCGGCGGGTCCAGGACCACCACCGCCGGCTCCGGCAACTGTCGCACCACTTGTTCGACCCGCCCGGAGTGCCAGCGCACCTGGGGTAGATCGGGCAGGTTCGCCGCGCCGTCGGCCGATGCCCGGCGGCCGGACTCGACCGCCCAGACCTCGCCATCGGGACCCACCTGCCCGGCGAGCACGGCCGCGAACAGCCCGGCCCCCGCGTACAGGTCCCAGGCACGGCCGCCGCGCGGCGCGTCCGCCCACTGCCCGGCCACGGACGCCAGCGCCTCCGCTGCCGCGGGATGCACCTGCCAGAACCCGTGCGCGTCGAGTTTCCAGGTGCGCCCGGCGGCGTGCTCCACGCAGACGCCTCCGCGGATGTGCCGAGCGCGCCGCTTGCCCCGCACGGTGCTCAGCTCGCGCACGTGCGTGTTTCCGTCGGCGTCCGCGGTGACCTCCAGTTCCGCACCGGGCTGCCATCGCCGGGACACCACGGAATCCAGCATGCCCGCCCGCGCGATCGGGCAGGGCCCGGCGCCGCCCGGCGGTGAGTCCGGCAGTGGCACCACGTCGTGACTGCGATGCGCCCGCATGCCCGCCCGCCCGTCGCGGCCCACGACCAGCCGCATCCGGGTGCGCCAGCCGAGCATGCCGCCGGGCAGTTCCTCGACCACGACCGTGCGGTCGATTCCGGCCAGCCGCGACAGTTGTTCGGAAACGACCCGCGCTTTCAGCTCTCGCTGGAACTCCGGCGCGGCGTGCTGCCAGTCGCAGCCACCGCACTTCCCCGGCGCGGCCAGCGGGCACGGCGGCGTCACCCGCTGCGGAGCCGCCCGCAGCACGCGCACCGCGTCGGCGCGGCAGTACGAGCCGCCCTTGTCCTCGGTGACCTCGGCGAGCACCAGCTCGCCCGGCAGCGCGTGCCGGACGAACACCACCCGTCCGTCCACTCTGGACACACAGTGCCCGCCGTGCGCCACCGCGCCGACCTCGGCCTCGAGCGTCCGCCCCAGCCAACTGGTCATCGTTGTTCCTCCGCGGCTTTGTGCGCGACCGCGATCGTGTCGACGGGGCGCTCCATGGGGAATCGAGTCACGTCCGCGACGAGGGCGCCCCGCCGCCCCGATAAGGGGGTCTGGGGGCTTGCCCCCAGTCGGGGGTGTGGGGGCGGAGCCCCCACAAGGCAGAGCGTCTGGGGGCTTGCCCCCAGACGGGGGCGTGGGGACAGCGCCCCCACAAGACACGGGACGGAAGCGCGCGCCCGGTGGTCACCGTGATTGCCGCGGGTTGGCACAAGGGGTGTCATCGCTTGTCCTCGGTGTAGAGGCCGCGGCGCACGTCGCCGGCCGCGGGACGGGCGCGCATCGCCCGCTTCACCGCCTTGACCGAAGACGCGAGTTGCCACGGCACGCTGGTCACCATCACGCCCGGCTGGAACAACAGCCTGCCCTTGAGCCGCAGCGCGCTCTGGTTGTGCAACAACTGCTCCCACCAGCGGCCGACCACATACTCCGGGATGAACACGGTGATCACGTCGCGCGGATTGTCACCGCGGACTCGTTTCACGTAGTCCAGCACGGGCTTGGTGATCTCCCGGTACGGCGACTCGATCACCTTCAACGGCACCCGGAAACCACGCCGCTCCCATTCGGCCACCAGTTCCCGGGTCTCCGCGTCGTCGACGTTGACCGTGACCGCCTCGAGCACATCCGGACGCACGGCCTTGGCGTAGGCGAGCGCGCGCAGGGTCGGCTGGTGCAGCTTCGACACCAGCACGATCGCGTGGTTGCGCGACGGCAGCACGGTGGCCTTCGCCATGTCGCCGTCATCGCTCAACTCGACCGCGACCCGGTCGTAGTGCCGGCGGATCGCGGTCATCGTGAGATAGATCACCACCATCGCCGCGATCGCGATCCACGCGCCGAGCAGGAACTTCGTGACCAGCACGATGAGCAGCACGGTGCCGGTCAGGGTCAGGCCGATCGCGTTGACCGTCTGCGAACGCCGCATCTTCCGGCGCGTCGCCGGATCGGTTTCGTCGCGCAGCAAGCGGTTCCAGTGCCGCAGCATGCCGGTCTGGCTGACCGTGAACGACACGAACACGCCGACGATGTAGAGCTGGATCAGCCGGCTCACCTCGGCGTTGAACGCCACGATCAGCAGCAGTGCGAACGCCGCCAGCAGGATGATCCCGTTCGAGTAGGCCAGCCGGTCACCCCGGGTGTGCAGCTGCCGGGGCAGGTACCGGTCCTGCGCCAGGATCGAGCCGAGTACCGGGAAGCCGTTGAACGCCGTGTTCGCCGCCAGCAGCAGGATGATCCCGGTGATGAACGAGATGTAGTAGAACCCGGGCGGGAAGTTCCCGAAGACGGCCTGCGCGATCTGGCTGACGATGGTCTTCTGCTCGTAGCCGGCAGGCGCGCCGGTGAGCTGCTGGGCCGGGTTCTCGGCGAACTTGACCTGGGTGATGATCGCCAGCGCGATGATGCCGACCAGCATGACCACCGCCAGCAGCCCCATCATCAGCAGCGTCGTGGCGGCGTTCTTCGACTTCGGTTTGCGGAAGGCCGGCACCCCGTTGGAGATCGCCTCCACCCCGGTCAGTGCCGCGGCGCCGGAGGAGAACGAACGCAGGATCAGGAAGACGAACGCGAACCCGACCGGGAAGGTCTCCGCGTGCAGCTGGAACCCGGCGCTTTCCGCGCGCAGATCCGCACCCTGCGCCGCCTGGACCAGGCCCCACAGCACCATCACCAGCACACCCACGATGAAGCCGTAGGTGGGGATGGCGAAGGTGGTGCCGGACTCCCGCACGCCCCGCAGGTTCATCGCGGTCAGCACGGCGATGATGAGAATCGCGCACAGCACCTTGTGCTGGGCGACCCAGGGCCAGGCGGAGCCGATATTGGCCACCCCGGAGGAGGTCGACACCGCCACGGTCAACACGTAATCGACGAGGAGCGCGCTGGCCACGGTGAGACCGAACCTGCCGCCGAGGTTCACGGTGGCGACCTCGTAGTCCCCGCCGCCGCTGGGATAGGCGTGCACGTTCTGCCGGTACGAAGCGACCACCACCAGCATGACCACGGCGACCGCGATGCCGATCCATGGCGCATACGCGTAGGCCGACAGCCCCGCGACGCTGAGCGTCAGGAAGATCTCTTCCGGCGCGTAGGCGACGCTGGAAAGCGCGTCGGACGCGAAGATCGGCAGGGCGATGCGCTTGGGGAGCAGCGTGTGCGACAACCGGTCGCTGCGGAAAGGACGACCCAGCAAAAGCCGTTTGGTCACCGTCGCTAACTTCGGCACGTCAGCAGCGTAGTGCCAGGTGGTACAAAGTAGGTTCTGCGTTGGGTGTAACCCGGGTAACCACCCGGAGAAGTGTCTACAGGAGGCAGGCACCGTGCACGTGGTGATCATGGGATGCGGCCGGGTCGGCGCGTCCCTGGCCGCGGCGCTCGAGCGCCTCGGTCACGAGGTCGCGGTGATCGACAAGGCCAACGCGGCGTTCCGGCGGCTGGGCAGCGACTTCCACGGCCGGCAGGTGCTCGGCGTGGGCTTCGACCGGCAGGTCCTGATCGAGGCCGGCATCGAGCGGGCCGGGGCGTTCGCGGCCGTGTCCAACGGGGACAATTCGAACATAATTTCCGCCAGGGTGGCCCGGGAGACCTTCGGCGTCGAGCACGTGGTGGCCCGCATCTACGACCCCAAGCGGGCCGCCGTCTACGAGCGGCTGGGCATCCCGACCGTGGCGACCGTCCCGTGGACCACCGACCGGTTCCTCCGGACGCTGCTGCCCGACGGCGTCGCCTCCGCCTGGCGCGACCCGACCGGCAATGTCGCGGTTCTGCAGTTGCCACTGCACGAATCCTGGGTGGGCTGCAGCGTGGCCGACCTGCAGGAGGCCACCGGCGCGCGGGTGGCGTTCGTGATGCGGTTCGGCACGCCGGTGCTGCCGGACAACAAGACCCTGCTGCAGGCCGACGACCTGGTCTACGTGGCCGCCCGCTCGGGCACGGTCAGCGACATCACCAACGTGGCGTCGCGAGCCCCGGAGGAGGCCTGATGGGCGAGATTCGACCGGGTGCGGGTGTCCCGCGGAACACTGAGGAGGTCTGATGCGGGTCGCTGTCGCCGGCGCGGGCGCGGTGGGGCGCTCGATCGCGGCGGAACTGATCGACGGCGGGCACCAGGTGATGCTCATCGAACGGCAGTCCGAGCAGTTCGAGCCGGAGACCGTCGAGCAGGCGGACTGGGTGCTGGGCGACGCCTGCGAGGTCTCCACGCTGGAGGAGTCCGGCATCGAGCAGTGTGACGTGGTGATCGCCGCGACCGGGGACGACAAGGTGAACCTCGTGGTGTCGCTGCTGGCCAAGACCGAGTTCGCGGTGCCCCGGGTGGTGGCGCGGGTGAACAACCCGGCCAACGAGTGGCTGTTCACCGACGCCTGGGGCGTGGACGTCGCGGTGTCCACGCCGCGGATGCTCGCCGCGATGGTCGAAGAGGCGGTCAGCGTCGGCGACCTGGTGCGGCTGATGACGTTCCGGCAGGGGCAGGCGAACCTGGTCGAGCTCACGCTGCCGCAGCAGACTCCCCTGGCGGGGAAGCCGGTCAGCGAGATCGCGCTGCCGCGGGACGCCGCGCTGGTCACCATTCTGCGCGGAGACCGGGTGATCGTGCCGCAACCGGAAGATCCACTCGAACCGGGCGACGAGTTGCTGTTCGTCGCCGCCACCGAGGTCGAGCCGGAGATCCGCACGGCGCTGGGCTATTGAGCCCAAGCGCGCCGTAAATCATCACCGGAAAGGTCGATCACAAGAAAGTAACCTGCACGACCACCCAGTTGCACCCTATTGACTTCAAAGTATTCACGAATCTCTGAAAACTGTGTAGCTTGTGAAGCATGGCGAACGAGACGACCGAACTTCCTCCGGTACCCCAGGGTCTGCCCACCGTGCGGCAGTGCCCCTTCGATCCGCCGGCAGAACTCGCCCCGCTGCGGGAGCAGCGGCCGATCAGCCGGATGATCTATCCCGACGGCCACCATGGCTGGCTCGTGACCGGTTACCGGCAGGTGCGCGCGATCCTTGCCGACCGCCGCTTCAGCTCGCGGCGGGAGCTGATCCGACACTCGCCGATCCCGATGCGGATGTCCCCGGACGAGCTCCCGCCGCCCATGCCGGGCGCGCTCACCCAGGTCGACCCGCCCGAGCACACCCACTACCGCAGGTTGCTGACCGGCCAGTTCACCGTCCGGCGGATGCAGCAGCTCACGCCACGCATCGAGCAGATCGTCGAGGAACACCTCGATGCGCTGGAAAACGCGGGACCGCCGGCCGACCTGGTGCCGGGCTTCGCCCTGCCGATCCCGTCCCTGGTGATCTGCGAACTGCTCGGCGTGCCCTATGACGATCACGAGCGCTTCCAGCGCGATTCGGCAACCATGTTCAATCTGGACACGCCCGGCGACAAGCTCATCGAAGCGATGAACGATCTCACGGCCTTCCTCGCTGAACTGGTAGAGCGCAAGCGTGCCAAGCCGGAGGACGACCTGCTCAGCGGCCTGATCACCGGCGGGGTGCTGAACGACGAGGAGCTGTTGACCATCGCGATGACGCTGCTCGTCGCCGGTCACGAAACCACCGCGAACATGCTGTCCCTGGGCACCTACGCCCTCCTGGAGCATCCCGGCCAGCTCGCCGCGCTCCGGGACGACCCGGCGCTGGCCGGCAACGCCGTGGAAGAACTGCTGCGGTATCTCAGCATCGTCCACATCGGACCGATACGGGCGGCGCTGGGGGACGTCGAGATCGACGGCGTGCTGATCAAGGCCGGTGAGGGGGTCACCCTCAACCTGCCCGCCGCCAACCGGGACCCGGCGCGGTTCGGCCAGGCCGACGAGCTCGACATCACCCGCCCGGCCACCGGGCACGTGTCGTTCGGGCACGGCGTGCACCAGTGCCTCGGTCAACAACTGGCCCGGATCGAGATGCGGGTCGCCTATCCGGCGCTGCTCCGGCGTTTTCCCGGGTTGCGCCTGGCGGACGAACCCGACGCGGCCGTGCCCCGCCCGCATGCGGCCATTTACGGCCTCAACCGGCTCCTCGTCACCTGGTAAGGCGGGCAATCAGGCAGCCGCGGTTGTCTGGCCGCCTAGTGATTCTGCTGAAGAAGTTCCAGGATGCGGTCCACTTTCGTCGACATCTCGCCGACGTCGGTCTTCAAACCGCCGACATCAGTCTTCAAGACACCGACATCAGTCTTCAAACCGGCGACATCCGTTTCGAGACGGCCGAGTCGGAGATCCACCCCGTCGAACCGGTCATGCATGTCCCGCCGCATCGCCTCTTGGCGATTGTGCAGAGCCACCGTGACCTCGTACAGGTCGTGGATCTTGCCGTCAACTGTGTGTTCTGGAACTCCCATGCCTGGCACGCTACCTCCGAACCGGGCAGCTCGATCGGGTGGAACGCGGCCAGCCGCACCAGCCGACTGGGCACCGCTCACTACTCCTGGAGTCAGTCCGTGCTGTTGTCGTATTGGCCGTATTTGGCGCGGAGGGCGGCCTCGGTGTCGGCCTCCGCGGCCTCGCGGGCCGCCTCGAGCTCCTTGATGCGTTTGTCGGAGCGGCGCACCGCCCAGACGACGACCAGCAGCGCCAGCCCGTAGAGCGGGTAGCCCATGGCGATCTTCGCGAAGGCGAGCCACCCGGTGTAGTCCGCCTCGTACAGCCAGCGCTGGACCACGAACCGGGCGCCGAACACGGCCGCGAGCGCGAGCGTGGCCAGGTCGTAGCCGTACCGGGACGGCCGGTCGGAGCGCCAGGCGGTCCCTGTGCCGTTGAGGAGGTTCCAGACGACCCCGGCCAGTGGCCAGCGCACGAGGATCGACAGCACGAACACGCCGCAGTACACCAGGCTCGCCCAGATGCCGAAGAGGAAGAAGCCCTTCGCCGAGCCGGTGCGGTAGGCGATGAAGGCGGCGACGGCCACCCCGAAGAACCCGGAGATCGCCGGCTGCAACGGTTCCTTGCGCACCAGCCGCAGCACGGTGATCGCGACCGCGCTGCCCAGCGCGCTCCAGATTCCGGCCTTGAGCCCGAACACGGAGTTGGCGAGCACGAACACGATGACCGGCAGCGACGAGTAGACGAGACCCGATACCCCGCCCATCTGCTCCATCAGCGTGGGCGCGGGCCGGTCCTCACCCTTGCTCTCGCCGGCGCGTTCGGTCATCTCACGTCCTCGTCGCGATCTCGCGACCGGGCGGGCAAGCCGCCCGCTTCCTTCGTGCCCGCCCACCCAGCGCCGCCCGGCCGTCGGCCACCCGCCTTCGATCTGGCGGGGCCACCGGTGCCGGGCAGCCGCTCAGGACGTCGTTTGCAGCTCGTAGTAGGGGTTGTACAGCACCTTCCGGCCGTCGCGAACGGCCATCCGGCCGTGCACCTTGATGGTCCGCCCGGCTTCGATGCCCGGGATACGGCGCCGTCCGAGCCAGACTAGCGTCACGCCCTCGGTCCCGTCGAACAGCTCCGCCTGAAGTGTCGCCGCTTCACTCGTCGGACACAGCTGGACGCTGCGCAGGCGGCCCAGCACGGTCACCTCTTCCCCAGTCCGGCAGTCGCAGGCGCGCCGCGCCCCTTCGGCTTCGGATTTTTCGGACAGATCGTCTGCGTCGAGTTCGTCGACATCGGTGGTCAGCTTGCGTACCAGCCGGCTGAAGTAGCCGCCGTCTTTGGCGGACATAAGCGCCTGCTCCCATGAGTTCCGGGGCCCCCGACAACCACGGCCCATTACGTGATCCAGCGTAACCTTTCCGAGTCAGGGAAACGGGTTTGCGTCAAGATCGCAACGTGACCTCTGCTATTGCGCGGCCATCGGCGGTACTGCTACCAGGCACCGGTTCCGACGAGATCTTCGTACGCTCCGTGTTCGCGGGCCCGCTGGCCGTCGCCGGTGTCGGGGCGATCACCCCGCCGCCGCCCCCGGGCGAACTGGTCGGCGTGGAGTACCTGAAGTTGCTGGACATGCTCGCCGACGCCGGGCCTCTGATCGTCGGCGGCATCTCCTTCGGCGCCCACCTGGCCGTGGAGTGGGCGGTGCGCAACCGCCACCGGTGCGCGGGCCTGCTACTCGCGCTGCCCGCGTGGCATGGGGAGCCCGGCCGGGCACCGGCGTCCCTGGCCGCCATGGCGTCGGCCGACCTGGTCGCCGCGCAGGGATTGGAGGAGGCGCTGCGCCGGTCGACCGCCGGGGTCGCGCCCTGGCTCGCCGCCGAGCTGGCCCGGGCCTGGCGGCGGCACGGTCACGGGCTCGCCGCAAGCCTGCGCGCGGCCGCCGCCCGGCCCGCGCCGCCCCTGTCCGCCCTGCGCACGCTGGACGTCCCGGCCGGCATCGCCGCATGTACGGACGACCCGGTGCATCCTCTCGCCTGCGCGAGGGCGTGGGCGCGCGCCCTGCCGCGGGCCGCGCTGGTGGAGACGACACTGGCCGCGCTGGGCGAAGACCGAGAGTCGCTCGGCCGCGCGGCCGTACTCGCCTGGCAGCGCGCCAGCCGCTCCTGACGAGTCAAGCTCCCTGCTGGGACTGCTGCTGGGCGATATGCGTAGCGACAGCCTCGGGCAGGGTGATCGGCAACGGAGTACGCACGGGCATCGGCGCGTCCCCGCGGACGACGATGGTGCCAGCCATGATCTCCCGCAGCACCCGGGGCGCGTCGGCGGCCTGCGACTGAGGCCCGGCGATCACGCCGCGCAGCATCCACCTCGGCCCGTCGACGCCGATGAAGCGCAGCGCCACATCACCGAGCAGGGCCGACAACTCGAACCCCCACTCCCCCTCGCCGGGATAGACCTTCGCGCCATCGGCCCGCAACTGCTCCGTCAACTCACCGCCGACCTCGTCCCACAGGCCACCCGACCGCGGCGCGGCGTACGCGCTGACCGTGACCTGGCCCTGCGGGGTGACCACGTGGACCGCGCGCACGCCGGCGGTGGCCGGGTCCACCTCGACCTGGACCTGTGCGCCGTTGGGCACCGGGACACGCACCGAGCCGAGGTCGATGCGTGTCACGCCGTCATCGGGCGCGTCCACGACGTCGAACGGCCCTTCGGTGACGAGTTCTTCCTCCTCCTCGAAGTCCTCCGGCACGTCGGCGAAGTCGCCGCGTTCGGATGCCGCATGCCTGCCCCGGGGCCGCTTGCGTCCGAAAATGCCCACTAGTGTCCCGCTCCTTCCCCAGCGTTTTCCCCACCGCGCGCGGCCTCGGAGTCCGCAGCGCCGTTCAGCCTCGCATGCCCGCCGGTCGACCCGTAACCGCCGCTCCCGCGGACGGAGCCGGAAAGCTCAGCGACCTCAACGAATTCGGCGGTCTCGACCCGCTGCACGATCAGTTGCGCGATCCGGTCGCCGCGGGACAGCTTGACCGGCTCGCTGGGGTCGTGGTTGATCAGGCAGACCCGGATCTCGCCGCGATAGCCGGCGTCGATGGTGCCCGGCGTGTTCACCACGGAAAGCCCCACGCGGGCGGCGAGCCCGGAGCGCGGGTGCACGAAACCGGCGTACCCGGGCGGCAGCGCGATCGCGATGCCAGTTCCTACCACTACCCGCTCGCCTGGCGCGAGCACGACATCGGTGGTGGTCACAAGATCGGCGCCCGCGTCGCCGGGGTGCGCGTAGGCGGGTAAGGGAACGCCGGGGTCGAGCCGGGTAAGCGGGACCTGCACAGTGGACACGGGCGGCGAGACTACCCTGGAGCCGTGAGTGAGAGCTCCAGCGCGCCTGGCACAGCAACGAACGACACCGGCACGAGATACTCCGAACGCCTCTACGTGCCGTGGTGGAACTGGCCCCTGCCGCTGATCGGAGCGGCGCTGATGGCCGCGACGATCCACCTCGGCTATCCGGGTCTGCGGGGCTGGTTGCCCTACGTGGTGCTGATCGCGCTGATGGCCGCCCTGCTGGTGCAGTTCGGCCGGGCCAAGGTCGAGGTCACCGGCGACGAGCTGCGGGTGGGGAAGGCGCATCTGCCGTTGCGGTTCGTCGGCCAGGTCGAGGTGATCTCCAAGGAAGCGAAGCGCAAGGCACTGGGCCCGGAATTCGACCCGGCCGCCTTCATGCTGCACCGCGGCTGGGTCGGGCCGGTCGTGCGGGTGCACCTCACCGACCCCGACGATCCCACTCCCTACTGGGTGTTCAGCACCCGCAAACCCGAAAAGCTGGCCGAAATCCTGCGCTCGCGCTAACTCACCTGGGGCAGGCGCCCGGTCCATCTCGTGGTGACACGCCCGAGACAACGCCGCGCCCGGCAACATGTCGACATGTTGCCGGGCCGACCGGTTCACGCGCAGTCGCGGCAGATCATCCGGCCGTTGCTCTCCTCGGCCAGGCGGCTGCGGTGATGCACCAGGAAGCAGACCGAGCACGTGAACTCGTCGGCCTGCTTCGGCACCACCTTGACCGTCAGATCTTCCCCGGAGAGCCCGGAAAGATCCGCGCCCGGGAGCTCGAAGTTCTCCGCGGTCGCGTCCTCGTCGACGTCCACGACGCCGGACTGGTTCTCGTTACGCCTCGCTTTCAGTTCCTCCAACGAGTCTTCGGCAAGCTCGTCGGCCTCACTGCGGCGCGGAGCGTCGTAGTCGGTCGCCATCGTCCCTCACCCCTGCGATCAGCTTGGATGTCAATCTTCGGGCCCACGAAGCCTCTCGCGTACCCTGCGTGCCGCTGGTCAACGTTCCAGCGCCCCTGTTTGTGCCCGGCTACGTAGTGAGGCAGGTCTCTCTTCTCAATCGGTTCGCAGCACCTGACCTACGGCCTGAGCCCGCAGAGGGTAGCTCACGAAGTACCCGAACTCGCAACGAGTTAGGCCAAGCCCTCGATACGTCACCCAGCAGGGGGAACGATGGGACCCAAAAGACCAGGTGAGCAAGGTATGACGGCCCCTGCGCCCGGACGACACGCCGGTCTGGCCCCCGTGGTGGGGCCGGGGAGTCGCACACCCGGAGAACACGGGGTGTGACGCGGCCGGGCACGGCACCGCTTAGGCTGATCAGGTACGGGTTTCCGGCACCACCTCGGGGACCTGGTGAGCGGAAGGATTGGGGAAGTGGCGTCGGGCATCCCTTTCGGCAACCGGCTCGGCAAACGGACATCTCGGCCCTACCGCAGATACCGGCCGCTGCCCGCGGTCATCGTGCTCGTGGTGCTCGGTCTGGTCGCCATGGTCGTCTGGGTCCGGGCGATCGCCAGCAAGGCCGACATCGACGCCCAGACCCGCTGCAGCCCGCCCGCCACCCCGCCGGCCGGAGTGATCTTCACCTCAGTGGGCCATGGTGCGCTGGACGACGCGGCGCCGCTGCCGCTGGAGCAGGTGGCGGTGCGGGTGCTCAACGCCAGCCAGTCGCGCGGTCTGGCCTCGATCACCACGGAAAGCCTGCGCCAGCAAGGGTTCACCCAGGTCGCCCCGCCCGACAACGATCCCGCCTACCCACAGGGCAACGCGAAGTGCCGCGGCCAGATCCGGTTCGGTGAGCACGGCACCTCGGCGGCACGCACCCTGAGCTTCGTCGCGCCGTGCGCCGAACTGGTGAAGGACAACCGGGCCGACGCGACCGTCGACCTGGTCATCGGCAACGGGTTCACCGACCTGCAGATCACCGAACCGGCACACCGGGTGCTTCAGCAGTTGCAGGACTGGTCGGCACAGCATCCGGGCGGCGGCAACGACCAGTCGGCGACCAGCCCGGTCATCGACCCCTCCCTGCTGGCCGCCGCGCACGACGTCGCCTGCTGAGTGCCGCTCAGATTTCGCCGGCTCCGCAGGAGATGAAGGCCTCGCGCAGTGGACCGGCGATGGTCGGCGCGGCCGCGAACGTGGCGTCGGGGCCCAGTTCGGGGTCCCTGCCCGGCAGGCTGACCACCGCGCCCGCCTCGGCCGCGATCAGCGCGCCGGCCGCCCAGTCCCAGCGGTGCAGGCCGTGCTCCAGGTAGCCGTCCGTCCACCCGGCCGCCACCGAGCACAGATCGAGCGCGCCCGATCCGGGGCGGCGCACGTCACGCACCCGGTCGAGCAGCCCGGCGATCATGCGCGCCTGCCGCGACCGGCGCTCGGCCAGGTAGGCGAACCCGGTGCCGACCAGCGCCAGGTCGAGCCGCTCCGGTGCCGACACGCGCAGGCGCCGCCCGTCCAGCCACGCACCGTCCCCGCGGGAGGCGGTCCAGCACCGCCCGCTGATCGGCTCGACGACGGCGCCCGCAACCGATGCGCCGGAAATCTGCGCGGCCACCGACACCGCGAAAACCGGTGATCCGTAAAGGAAGTTGACCGTGCCGTCGATCGGGTCGACGACCCAGGTGACCGGGTCGGCGTCGCCCTCGACGGAGGCGGCGGGCGCCACGCCGCCACCCTCCTCACCGAGCACCGCCTCCCCCGGCCTCAGCTCGGCGAGCCGGCGCCGGATCAGCTCCTCGGAGGCGCGGTCCACCGCGGTGACCACATCGGTTTCCGAGGTCTTCGTCTCGACCCGCACCCGCTCACCTGCCACCATGGCGTTACGGGCCTTTCGCACCAGGTCGGCGGCCTCCCGCGCGACCTCGACGGCAACATCCTTCAAAGCAGACTCCACAGCTCCCACGGCAACCATGGGACCACACCCCGATAAGGTTTCCTGAGCAGGCATCTGAATCGAGTAGGAAGGGACACGCCAATGACGGCGACCCGAGGTTTCGGTATCGACATCGGCGGCAGTGGTATCAAGGGCGCCCTTGTCGACCTGGAAAAGGGCGCGCTCATTGGCGACCGCCTCCGGATCGACACCCCGCAGCCATCGACCCCCGAGGCCGTCGCCGAGGTGGTCGAGCAGGTCGTGCGCCACTTCGACTGGAACGGCCCGGTCGGCATCACGCTGCCGGCCGTGGTGAAGAAGGGGGTGGCGCACACCGCGGCGAACATCGACCGCCGGTGGATCGACACCGACGCGCAGAGCCTGTTCGCCAAGCAGCTGGGCCACAGCACCGACGACATCGCGGTGCTCAACGACGCCGACGCGGCCGGCATGGCGGAGATCCGGTTCGGCGACCCCGCCGGCCGCACCGGCGTCACCACGCTGCTCACCTTCGGCACCGGTATCGGCAGCGCGCTGTTCCAGGACGGCAAGCTGGTGCCCAACACCGAACTCGGCCACGTGGAGGTCAACGGCCACGACGCCGAGAAGAAGGCGGCGGCGTCGGCGAAGGACAACGAGGGCCTGTCCTACCCGGAGTGGGCGAAGCGCGTGAATCGTTACCTGCGTGTGCTGGAGAACCTGATCTGGCCGGATCTGTTCATCGTGGGCGGCGGGGTCAGCAAGAAGTCCGAGAAGTGGGTGCCGCTGCTGAAGATCAGGACACCCGTCGCCGTCGCATCACTGCAGAACAACGCGGGCATCGTGGGCGCCGCGGCCGCCGCGGCCGAAGGCATCGAGCACTAGCGTGACGGTGCGGCCCGTGACTGCACGGCTCGATGTCTAGCCCGGACGAGTGCCAGGTTAGATGATCGGGCGCAACACACGGGCGTATCGTCGTTACAATGGAACGCAGGCCGGGTCGAGGAGTTGGACAGCAGGCCTTGATACGTTTCCGAATTCTGAGGCTGGCTGGGGCCGCGTGTCCCGGCTCGCCGTGATCGACCGCTGCGAAAGGGCGTAAGTGGCAGCCGCAAAAACCGCTACCCGAAGCGGCACGAAGACAACGAGCGCCGCCCAGGCTTCGTCGGCCGGCGCGAGCGCGGATCCCGAAGCGCGTGAGGCCACCGCCACCGAGCGGAACGGCACCGCGGCCAAGAAGCCGGCCACCCGGAAGTCGACCGCGGCCAAGCCGGGCGCCAAGAAGGGGCCCGCCAAGTCCGCGCGGCCCCGCAAGGCGGCCAAGGCGGAGGACTCCAAGGCAGAGCCGGAAGACGGTCCCGGCGAGGACCTGGAGGACGTCGATCTCGACGTCGACCTGTCGGACCTGGAAGAGGTCGAGGTCGATGTCGTCGACGCCACCGTCACCGACGAGTCCGACGACGACGAGGAGGAGCCCGAGGGCACGCCGCGCGAGCGGGCCAAGGGCGGCAAGTCCGCCAACGACCCGGACTTCGTCTGGGACGAGGAGGAGTCCGAGGCGCTGCGCCAGGCGCGCAAGGACGCCGAGCTGACCGCCTCCGCGGACTCGGTGCGCGCCTACCTCAAGCAGATCGGCAAGGTCGCGCTGCTCAACGCCGAGGAGGAGGTGGAGCTGGCCAAGCGGATCGAGGCCGGGCTCTACGCCGCCGAGCGCGTCCGGGTCGCCGAGGAGGAGGGCGAGAAGCTGGTCACCCAGCTCCGCCGCGACCTCAAGTGGATCGTCCGGGATGGTGAGCGCGCCAAGAACCACCTGCTGGAGGCCAACCTCCGGCTGGTCGTGTCGCTCGCCAAGCGCTACACCGGACGCGGCATGGCGTTCCTGGATCTGATCCAGGAGGGCAACCTGGGCCTGATCCGCGCGGTCGAGAAGTTCGACTACACCAAGGGCTACAAGTTCTCCACCTACGCCACCTGGTGGATCCGGCAGGCGATCACCCGTGCCATGGCCGACCAGGCACGCACCATCCGTATCCCGGTGCACATGGTCGAGGTGATCAACAAGCTGGGCCGCATCCAGCGTGAGCTGCTCCAGGACCTCGGGCGCGAGCCCACCCCGGAGGAGCTGGCGAAGGAGATGGACATCTCGCCGGAGAAGGTCCTGGAGATCCAGCAGTACGCGCGCGAGCCGATCTCGCTCGACCAGACCATCGGTGACGAGGGCGATTCGCAGCTCGGTGACTTCATCGAGGACTCCGAGGCGGTCGTGGCGGTGGACGCGGTTTCGTTCACCCTGCTGCAGGACCAGCTCCAGTCGGTGCTGCAGACGCTGTCCGAACGCGAAGCCGGCGTGGTCCGGCTGCGCTTCGGCCTCACCGACGGCCAGCCGAGGACTTTAGACGAAATCGGCCAGGTGTACGGCGTCACCCGCGAGCGCATCCGCCAGATCGAGTCCAAGACGATGTCGAAACTGCGTCACCCGTCGCGGTCGCAGGTGCTGCGCGACTACCTCGACTGACGCGCCACGGAGTTTTACACCGGCCTTTCGCCCCCACCGGGGCGGGAGGCCGGTTTTCATGTTATCGGGCGGGCCCGATCAGGAACAGTTCGCGCAATGCGTAGACCAGGCGTTCGATAACCTGGAACCGCACGCGGCCATCGTTTTCCACCACGGCGAGCACGGTACCTCCGGGGCCGGTGACGGTGCCGGCAATCAGCATGCTTCGCAAACCGTGACGGCGCGAAGTCCACAACGGAGGGAGCCCGCCCTCGAGGTAGTCGAGCAACGCCCGGTCCGGCGTGTCGTCCGCACCCAGACCGTGAAGGTCCACAATGGCCACTGGTGCGACCCAGGAATGCTTGTACAGCCCGGAAAGAAGGGCACTGAAGCCGTCGACAGTCCACTTGGGACCGAGATTCCGCCCGCACAGCGGCCCTGGCGCCTCGATCTCATCGCGAAAAGGGGAGACCAGCGCTCGGGCGCCGGGAAACCAGCGCACCTGATCCAGCAACGTCAATGCAGTGTCCTCGTCCGATTTGGCCCAGCCGCCGTCAGTACCGCCGCAGGCGCGCCGCGATGGTCTCCGCGGCGGTGGGCTCGGCCGGGCCGGCCGACAGCCGGCACCGGGCTGCCTGGCTCCGCTACGAGCATGTTGTGACGACCCCGCCACAGCGACATACGCAGGTGTCCGCCGTTGACCACCGCCCCGGGACCGGCGGTCGGCGCGAAGCTGACGCGCAGGCCGCACGTCGCGCGGCGGCGTGGATGGTCCGGCCGGCGAGCCTGACCGGCCGGCGTAACCGCTCCGTCACCGGCGCCGGCCGCACGTCCCCGGCCGCGGCCGGGTCCTCGACAGCCGCCGATGCTGCCTTCGTCATGCCGTGCAGTGTCCCACCGATTCAGCTGAGAACGAACAAACCACCGGGCCGGCATGCCATCGGCAGCCGCCCGGCCGCCCTTTTCCACTGCCCCGAATGGGCGCTTGACCACGGGAAACTCCGGTGCAAACGGCTTGGGACGCCAGAAATCCGGGATCGGTTCTACGGCATCCGGGGTAATTCGAGGTGACGCAGGTCCCAGTACCGCGGGAACACTTGCGGCTGGCGTAGCGTCTGAAAGAGTGGAAGCCACGAACACCGCGGTGATCGCGGCTGGATCGATGGCACCGGGGCACCGGTGCCGGGACGGAGGGAGACCCCGATGACCACTACGACGCTCACCCGCCCCGAACTGACCGCTGCCGACCGATGCGACCGGTGCGGTGCCGCAGCCAAGGTTCGTGCGATTCTCCCCACCGGGGGAGAACTGCTCTTTTGCGGCCACCACGCCCGTGAGCACGAGTCCAAACTCCGCGAGCTGGCGGCCGAGATCCAGAGCTGAGGATTCAGGCGTAGGACGGGCGGGAACCGCGAAGGGTTCCCGCCCGTTTTTTATGACCTATGTCACGACTGGCAACGCTTTCTTGACCCGCCACTCGCGCCGACCCTGAGCTGTTTCTACCAAGACCGGAGCGTGACGATGCGTTCCTCGAGCTGCTCGACGGAGGCCATCGCGGTCGGCGGGCCACCGCAGACGCGGCGCAGTTCGCTGTGAATCGCACCGTGCGGCTTTTTCGTCCGGTGGTGGTACATCCCGACCAGTGCGTTCAGTTCCTTGCGCAGCGCGGCGATACGTTCGGAAACCGACTGCGGTTTCGGCGCGGGCGCCGGTGCCTCTTCCTTCGCGGGCTTACGTCGTTTCACATCGGCGAGTTGCTCCTCCTGCCGTTTGCGCAGCAGCGCGCGGACCTGCTCGGGTTCGAGCAGGCCGGGCAGGCCGAGGTACTCCTGCTCCTCGTCGCTGCCGGAGAACACCGCCGTGCCGAAGGAGTTTCCGTCGTAGATGACCTGGTCCAGCTCGGCGGAGGCGCCCAGCGAAGTGAACGCCTTCTCCTCCTCGCCGGGCTCGTCCTCGGTGCGGTTCGCGTTGGCGAGCAGCTCGTCGTCCCAGCCGTCCTTTTCCCGGTGGGGCTTGCCGAGCACGTGATCGCGTTCGGCCTCCAGCTCGCTGGCCAGCTCGAGCAGCACCGGCACGCTGGGCAGGAACACGCTGGCCGTCTCGCCCTTCGCGCGTGAGCGCACGAACCGGCCGATGGCCTGCGCGAAGAACAGCGGGGTCGACGCGCTGGTCGCGTACACACCGACCGCCAGCCGGGGCACGTCGACGCCTTCGGACACCATCCGGACCGCGACCAGCCAGCGGTCGCGCGACTCGGAGAACTCGCCGATCCGCTTGGTGGCCCCGGGATCGTCGGAAAGCACCACCGTCGGCGTCTCGCCGTTGATCTCGCGCAGCAGCTTCGCGTAGGCGCGCGCGGACTCCTGGTCGGTCGCGATCACCAGGCCCCCGGCGTCGGGAATGCCACCGCCGCGCACCTGCTCCAGGCGGGTGTCGGCGGCCCGCAGCACCGAGGGAATCCACTCACCGCCGGGGTCCAGCGCGGTGCGCCAGGCCCGTGCGGTCTGTTCCGCGGTCAGCGGCTCCCCCAGCCGTGCGGTGAACTCCTCGCCCGCGTTGGTCCGCCAGGACGCCTCGCCCGAATACGCCAGGAACACCACGGGCCGCACGACGCCGTCCGCGAGCGCGTCGGCGTAGCCGTAGGAGTGGTCCGGCTTGCTGCGCAGCGCGCCGTCGCCGTCGGGTTCGTAGGAGATGAACGGGATCGGCGAATCGTCGCTGCGAAACGGCGTCCCGGTCAGCGCCAGGCGGCGCACGGCGGGCGTGAACGCCTCTCGCACCGCGTCGCCCCAGGACTTGGCGTCGCCGCCGTGGTGGATCTCGTCCAGGATGACCAGCGTCTTGCGGTTCTCCGTGCGCACCCGGTGCAGCGTGGGATGCGCGGCCACCTGGGCGTAGGTCAGCGCGACCCCCTGGTAGTCCGAGGAGGTCGCGCCCTGGCCGTTGCGGTAGTTGGAATCGATGGCGATGCCGGACAGCGCGGCCGAAGCGGCCCACTGGTGCTTGAGGTGCTCGGTCGGGGTGACGATGGTGATCGACTCGACCGTCCGGTCGGTCAGCAGCTCGGCCGCGACACGCAGCCCGAACACCGTCTTGCCCGCACCCGGCGTGGCGACCGCGAGGAAGTCCTGCGGCCTGGTGGTGAGGTACTTCGTCAGGGCTCGGCGCTGCCAGGCACGCAGCGGGCGAGCTGTGGCATCGTGCTGGGGCTCAGGAGCCGTGTAGCTCCCGTTACGCTGGGCCGTGTCCGTCAAGGACTCCTCCCCCTCCTCTCGCCGATCGGGAACGCGACATGCGAAGGCCCCCAGTAAGAACGCAGCACCCGGCTCCGCTGCCGGGCTGCGATGGGGGCGCCCGAAGGAGACTACCCGGCGGCCGCGAGGAGGGCGCAGACGAACACGCCGCGGCGGCAGCGGGCCAAATCACTGCGGATGCAGCATCCTGGGAAGTGCGATGAGCACGACAAAACCCGGCGGCGAGCCGAGGCCGGCACGCAAGGGCGCGCGACTGTTGATCACGCGGACCCTGGGCAAGGCTTGGGACGGCAACATCTTCGCCGAGTCCGCCGAGGCCGCGTTCTGGCAGACACTGTCGCTGCCCCCGCTGTTACTCGGGTTGCTGGGCAGTCTCGGCTTCATGCGGGACTGGTTCGGCGAGGGGTTCGTCAACACGGTGCACGACCGGATCATTTCGTTCTGTCACCGCGTGTTCACCAACAACGTGGTCACCCAGATCATCGAGCCGACGGTGAACGACATCCTCACCACCGGCAAGGGCGAGATCGTCTCGGTCGGCTTCCTGATCTCGCTGTGGGCGGGTTCCTCGGCGATGTCGTCGTTCGTGGACGCGATCACGGTGGCGCACGACCAGTACGGGGTGCGCAACGAGGTGTGGCAACGGATCTTCGCCCTGCTGCTGTATCTGGCCGGGCTGATCCTGCTGGTGATCGGGCTGCCGCTGATCGCGATCGGGCCGGACCTGCTGGCCGACTTCTTCCCGGACGACTGGAAGCCCACCGTCTCGAACTGGACCAGCGCGCTGTACTACCCGGTGCTGGGCGTGGTGCTGGTGCTCGCGCTGGCCACGCTGTACAAGCTGGCGCTGCCCCGCCGGCTGCCCTGGCACCGCGGGCTGCCCGGCGCGGTGCTGGCGATGGTGATCTTCCTGCTGTCCAGTGTCGGGCTGCGGATCTACCTGACCTGGATCACCAGCACCGGCTACACCTACGGCGCGCTCGCCACCCCGATCGCCTGGCTGTTGTTCACCTTCTTCATCGGGCTGGCGGTGGTCGGCGGCGCGTACTTCAACAGCGCGATCCAGGAGCTGTGGCCGGCGAAGATGACACGGCGGCAGCGGCGGAAGTGGCACCGCCTGGAACTGGAACGGCTGAACGAGCGGCTGCGGTCGACTCGGGACGGCAGCCTCTGGGAGCGCACCACCGCGCCGCTGCGCCGGCCCCAGCAGGAGGTGGCCGAACCGGCCCAAGACAGTGAAGCTCCGGAACCAGAGCAGCCCCCCAGCGAAAGCCGCGAACGGAAGCCCTGAAACGCCTGAGTGACCCGTTTATTGCCGTATTTCGACAGTGACGGGTCACTCATCCACACTGGGGCTTGCGCTCATGGTCGCGATCGCGTAGCGGTCAGTGGCGGATCGCGCGCGAAAAGCTGAGCGTCACTCGCCGCCGGGGCCCGGCTTCAGGCCCTGGTAGATCTCCTTGCACGCCGGGCAGACCGGCGAGCCGGGCTTGGGCGATTTGGTCACCGGGAAGACCTCGCCGCACAGCGCCACCACGTGCGTCCCCATGACCGCGCTTTCGGCGATCTTCTCCTTGCGCACGTAGTGGAAGACCTTGGGTTCGTCGCTGTCGGTGCTGTCCGTGCCTTCCGGACGGGTGTCGACCTCGGGCAACGTCGTCGCTGTGCTCATGTGCACATGATACGGCCGGGCGCGGTATGTTCGGGCCGAGGGAAGTGACCTCCAGATGCCCGAACCACGCGCGAGCCGTCCGTACATGCCCGGATACGGAACGCTGCCACCGGATGAGGGGTCCGGTCTGCTTCCGTGGTCCTGGGCGCTGAAACGACTTCGTGACTCCCACGACTACTGGCTGTCGACGGTCTGGCCGGACGGCCGCCCGCATCTGATGCCCGTGTGGGCGGTGTGGCACGACGAGGCGTTGTGGTTCTCCTCCTCGCTGCATGCCCGCAAGATCCGCAACATTCGCGCGGGCTCCGCGGTCTCCGTCGCCACCGACGACGCGCTGAACCCAGTCGTGATCGAGGGAACCGCACGGGTGATGAAGGATTCGACGTCGCTGCGGACGTTCATGGCGATCATGAACGACAAGTACCGCACCGGCTACACGATCGAGTTCCTCGACCCGGCGTGCAACGCCACCGTACGAGTGCGACCCAGGTGGGCCTTCGCGCTCCGCGAGTGTGACTTCCCCGGCTCGCCCACCCGCTGGGAGTTCCACTGATCCTGGCGAACGCCCGGCGGCGGTTTCAGCCGTCGATCACCGGATGGCTGTGCCCTTCGATGGCGCGCGCCTCGTGCCGGTACCGGTTGACCTCCTCGGCCTTGCGCGGCGGGCGGTCGTTGGCGATCAGCACCGCGACCCAGGGCAACGGGACCGACAGGGCCACGAACAGCAGCGCGAGCCACCACGTGTGATAGAAGATGCCGGCCAGGATCAGGCACGGGAAGCGAAGCGACATCATGAGCATGTACTTCCGCTTGCGCGCCGCGTGCTGGTCGTCGTAGGAGGGGGCGGCCTCGGTGATGAGCACCGGGTCGGCCTCTTCCCCGGTGCGCCGGGGAGACCTGTTCACTGCGACCACCTCCGCCGTCCATGCTCCCACTCCCATCGGCCACGCGATACCCCAGGGGCTGTTCCGATCGACGGACGGCCCGCCCCGACAGGCGCTGATCCGGCCGGCGGTGGCCGAACGCGTCCGATTTGGACGGTCGCCGGACGCGACGCGGTGAAACCGGTTGCCCAGCAGCGAAATGCCTTCCTGTCTCCGGCCGGGAGGCTTCACCTCACCTGGCCACGATCGCATCGGGTACCGAGAGAAACTCCAGCGCCGCCACGACCAGGGTTTCCACGCCGGTACGCAGCGTCGGGTGCAGCACGGGCGCGAACAGCGGCGAGTGGTTGGACGGGATGTCCTGCTCGAACCGCCCGGCGGCCACCGCCTGCCGCACGGCTGCGGTGTCCATGCCGCCGACCAGCCAGAACACCGAGGGCGCCGCGGCGGCCCGGCCGAACTCGCCGAAGTCCTCGCTGCCGGTGACCAGCGGCGCCTCCAGCACCCGCTCGCCGCCGAAGTACCCGCGGAAGGCCCCGGTCAGCCGGGTGTTGGTGGCCTCGTCGTTCACGGTCACCCCGAAACCCGAGATCCGGGTGATCTCCGGCGGCCGGGACACACCGGCCGCGGCGGATTCGCCATGCACGATTCGCCCGATCGCGGCCACCACCTTGCGCCGCACGGTCTCGTCGAACGCGCGCACGCTCACCTCCAGCACGGCCCGGTCCGGAATCACGTTGTGCGCGGTTCCCGCGTGCAGCGACCCGACCGTCACCACGGCGGACTCGGTCGCAGCGATCTCGCGGGAGACGATCGTCTGCAGGCGCAGCACGATCGACGCGGCCAGCACCACCGGATCGACGGTGCTCTCCGGCCGCGCGCCGTGCCCGCCCCGCCCGTGCAGGACGATGCGCAGCGCGTCGGTGGCCGCCATGATCACGCCGGGCCGGGTGAGCACCCAGCCGGCGCCGCCGGGCACCAGGTGCTGGCCGAGTACCACGTCGGGCCGGCCCGCCACGTCGAATACCCCATCACGGACCATCGCCGTGGCGCCGTCGCCCGCCTCCTCGCCGGGCTGGAACGCGACGAGCAGGGTGCCGCCCCAGGTGTGCCGGGACGCGGCCAGCAGCGTGGCCGCGCCGCTGAGCCAGGTGGCGTGCATGTCGTGCCCGCAGGCGTGCATCACCGGCACCTCGTTGCCCTCGGTGTCGGGTGCGCGCACCGTGCTCGCGTAGTCCAGTCCCGTCTGCTCCTCCACCGGGAGGGCGTCGATGTCCGCGCGCAGCATCACGGTCGGGCCTGGCCCGTTGCGTAACACGCCGAGCACGCCCGTGCCGCCGACGCCGGTACGCACCTCGTAGCCGGTCAGCCGGCGCGCCAGCGCCGCTGCCGTGCGGTGCTCGGCAAAGGACAGCTCCGGGTGCGCGTGCAGGTCCCGGTAGAGCGCCTCCAGCTCCGGCAACAAGGGCTCGAGCGAGGCGAGAACGTCCCGAGCGGTCACGATGACACCTTCCTGTGTGCGACCATGGCCCATCTCAGCACAGGGCCGCCTGTCCTGGGCCGGGCTCGGTGGCACGTGGGATGATTACCCGTCGTGAGCGTCGATACTTCCTTCGCTGGGCCCCGGTTTTCGGACGAGCTGTGCGCACGGCTGCGCGAGGCGCTGCACCGCACCGGCTACGACGCGGATGGCGTGCTGTCCGTGCTGGGCGGTGCCGCCCATGCCGCGCTCGGCCGGGGCGAGCCGGAGCCGGCCGACCGCGCCAGCCGGGACGCGGGTGACCTCGGCACGCTGATCCGCCTGTTCCTGCTCGGCGGGGCCGAGCCGCGTGCGGCGGTGCGGTCGGCGATCGCACCGGTGAGCCTGGACGACGCGATCGAGGCCGGCCTCGTGCGCGGAGACGACCTGCTGCGCGCCGGGCTCGACCTGCGCCCGCACGGGGACGAGACGGGCTCCTGGTGGGTGCTGTCGGACCTGGACTCGGACCAGTCGGGCGGCCAGGTACGGCCGGACCACGTGCTGGGGGTCGGGCACGCCTCGCTGAGCCTCATCCGCGCCACCATCCGGCGCCCGGTGGACACCCTGCTCGACCTCGGCACCGGCAACGGTGTGCAGGCGCTGCACGCGGCCAGGCACGCCCGGCGCGTCACCGCGACCGACGTGTCCGCGCGGGCGCTCGCGCTGGCGGACGCGACCTTCCGGCTCAACGAACTCGACGTCGAGTTGCTGCGTGGTGAATGGTTTGCGCCGGTGGCTCGCCGGACGTTCGACCAGATCGTGTGCAACCCGCCGTTCGTCGTCGGCCCGCCACGGGTCGACTACACCTACCGTGATTCGGGTCTTGCCGGTGACGACGCCAGCGCGCTCGTCGTCCGGCAGTTGCCGGCCTTCCTGACCGACGGCGGAGTGGGCCAGTTGCTCGCGTCGTGGCTGCACGTCAAGGGAGAGGACTGGGCCGACCGGGTGCAGCGGTGGCTGCCGCCGGGCACCGACGCGTGGTTCGTGCAGCGTGACGTCGCCGACCCTGCCCTGTACGTCGGCACCTGGCTGCGTGACGCCGGCATCGACCCGCGCTCCGCGGAGGGGCGGGCGAAGGGCGCCGCCTGGCTCGACTGGTTCGCCGACGAGAAAGTCGACGGCGTCGGATTCGGTTTCGTGACGCTGCGCCGGGCGGGCGTGGCACATGCCACCGTGGTCTGCGAGGACCTGCGACAGTCCTACGACGACCCGCTCGGCCCCGAGGCGGGCACCTGGCTGGACCGGGTGGACTGGCTGCGCGAGCACGACGGTGAGCTGCTCGAAACGCGGTTCCGCGTG
Organism: Amycolatopsis taiwanensis DSM 45107; assembly: GCF_000519205.1. Classification (GTDB taxonomy): domain Bacteria; phylum Actinomycetota; class Actinomycetes; order Mycobacteriales; family Pseudonocardiaceae; genus Amycolatopsis_E; species Amycolatopsis_E taiwanensis. The sequence goes on from NZ_KI912601.1 coordinate 238,928, forward strand.
CCGCCGACGGTGCTGCTCGAACGCGTCGACCAGCTCGGCGTCGAGGGCTGGGAGGCGTCCGTGCGCAGGCTCCACCGCACCGACGGGCCTGGGTGGCAGCACGATGTCGACGAGCTGGCCGCCGCGTTGTTGGCCGGCTGCCAGGGCGCGCTCCCGCTGTCCGACCTGCTCGAACTGCTGGCCGCGGCGCACGGCCGCCCGGCAGGCGAACTCACCGCGGCGGCGCTGCCGATGATCCGCGAGCTGGTGCGGCACGGGATGCTGGAGCCAGCGTGAGCCCGGTGGCATCGAGCCGTGGCCGCACAGCCTTACTCGCGGAGAAAGAGGAGCAAGCATGAGGGCGGTGGTCGCCCGGGTCACCGAGGCCGACGTCACGGTGGATGGGACGGTCGTCGGCGCCATCGACGAGCCCGGCCTGCTGGTGCTGCTCGGCGTCCACGCCGACGACGGGCTCGGAAAGGCTCCCGTCATGGCGCGCAAACTGCACGAGCTCCGCATCCTGCGCGACGAGCAGTCGTGCGCGGCGACCGGGGCGCCGTTGTTGCTGGTGAGCCAATTCACATTGTATGGAGACACCCGTAAAGGCCGCCGTCCATCGTGGACGGCGGCGGCGCGGCCGGAACTGGCCGCGAAACTGTTCGATTCCGTAGTCACGGAACTACGCGGGCGCGGCGCACGGGTGAGCACCGGCACATTTGGCGCGATGATGGCGGTACGGAGCGTGAACGACGGACCCTTCACGGTTCTCGTCGAGGTTTGACTTGTGGTTTAGACCATTTTTCCTCAGGAAAACCTCAGGTTTGGTCGAGCGCCACCCCGAGGAAAGTGGTGGCTTTTCGCGGACTCGGGAACGAATCGCGGTTCCACAGCGTTGACCCGAATGTCCAGCCAGCAAGCTGGACTCGCGAACCGGGTTCCACAGGTCCGCTTCGCGAAGCACAGCCGGTATGACGCGCGCGACGTGTCAGCCCGTGACCGGGGAGGCCGAACATGTCAGCACCGACCCTCGAGCGCAACACTCGCAGCATCCGCGAACAGGATTCGATTCCCGAGCCGGTTCTCGATTCGGCTCTTGAGACCAGCGTACCCGTTCAGCCGAGCCTGGACGCCGATCTCGACGCCCAGGGCCCGGCGGCGGATCTGGTTCGCGTCTACCTCAACGGCATTGGCAAGACCGCGCTGCTGACCGCCGCCGACGAGGTCGAACTCGCGAAGCGAATCGAAGCGGGCGTCTTCGCCCAGCACATGCTCGACACCGCGGAGAACCTGACCGCCGAGCGCCGCCGGGAACTGAAGGCGCTGGTGCTGGACGGGCACCGGGCCAAGAACCACCTGCTGGAGGCCAACCTCCGGCTGGTCGTGTCGCTCGCCAAGCGCTACACCGGACGCGGCATGCCGCTGCTGGACCTGATCCAGGAGGGGAACCTGGGCCTGATCCGCGCGGTCGAAAAGTTCGACTATTCCAAGGGTTTCAAGTTCTCCACCTACGCCACCTGGTGGATCCGGCAGGCGATCACCCGCGGGATGGCCGACCAGGGGCGCACCATCCGGCTGCCGGTGCATCTGGTGGAGCAGGTGAACAAGCTCGCCCGGATCAAGCGGGACCTGCACCAGCAGCTCGGCCGGGAGGCCACGCACGAGGAACTGGCCGCGGAATCCGGCATTTCGGCGGAAAAGGTTTCGGATCTGCTCGACCACGCGCGCGACCCGGTGAGCCTGGACATGCCGGTCGGCACCGAGGAAGACGCCCCGCTGGGCGACTTCATCGAGGACTCCGAGGCGACCGACGCGGAAAGCGCCGTCATTTCCGGGCTGCTGCAGGACGACCTGCGCCGGGTGCTGGCCACGCTGGACGATCGGGAGCAGCAGGTGATCCGGCTGCGCTACGGCCTGGACGACGGGCAGCCGCGCACCCTGGACCAGATCGGCCGGCATTTCAGCCTGTCCCGGGAGCGGGTGCGTCAGATCGAGCGCGAGGTCATGTCGAAGCTGCGCCAAGGCGAGCGCGCGGAGCGACTGCGCGCCTACGCGAGCTGAAGAGAAGCGGTTACGGTGCGCATTCACCAGCACCCGTTCGGCAGCATTGACATATGACGTAGGTCACGCCACCTTCGATGCAACGAGACGGGAGGACGCTACGTCTTTCCAAGAGCTGATGCTTCGCGGTGGGTGACCCGTGCGCCCTAACCGCTTTCCCCGGAAGGTCGGGTCCGTCGGGGTGGGCCCGGCCTTCCGATTTTTTTCACACCTTTTCCCGCCACTCCGCGCTGTCGACGAGCGCGCGCGGGCGGTAACGTCTTGGCACCCGAACGCTCGAAAGGGATCGGAATGACCGCCACGCCGTTCCAGCACACCGACGTGCTGCCGCTCGCCCCCGACCACGACACCGAGTACCGGTTGGTGACCTCCGAAGGGGTGCGCGTCGTCGAGGCGGCGGGGCGCCGGTTTCTCGAAGTCTCACCCGACGCGCTGACCACACTCGCGCGCACGGCGGTCACCGACATCCAGCACCTGCTGCGTTCCTCGCACCTGGCGCAGCTGCGCGCGATCGTCGACGACCCCGAGGCCAGCGGCAACGACCGGTTCGTCGCGATGGACCTGTTGCGCAACGCCGCCATCTCCGCGGGCGGCGTGCTGCCGATGTGCCAGGACACCGGCACCGCCATCGTGATCGGCAAGCGCAGCGAGGGGGTGCTCACCGGCGGTGACGACGAAAAGGCGCTCGCCCACGGGATCTACCAGGCGTATCAGGACCTCAACCTGCGCTACTCGCAGATGGCGCCGGTGAACTTCTGGGAAGAGCGCAACACCGGCACCAACCTGCCGGCGCAGATCGAGCTGTTCCACAGAAACAGCACCGGCGGTCAAGACGATCCAATCTATGAGTTCCTCTTCATGGCCAAGGGGGGCGGCAGCGCGAACAAGACGTTCCTGTACCAGGAGACGAAGGCGGTGCTCACGCCGAAGCGGCTGGCCCGGTTCCTGGACGAGAAGCTGCGCAGCCTCGGCACCGCCGCCTGCCCGCCCTACCACCTGGCCATCGTGGTGGGCGGCATGTCGGCCGAGTACAACCTCAAGGTCGCCAAGCTCGCCTCGGCCCGGTACCTGGACAACCTGCCGCGCGAGGGTTCGGCGCTGGGGCACGGGTTCCGGGACGTGGACCTGGAGCAGCAGGTGCTGGAGATGACCCGCCAGTTCGGTATCGGCGCGCAGTTCGGCGGCAAGTACTTCTGCCACGACGTGCGCGTGATCCGGTTGCCCCGGCACGGCGCGTCCTGCCCGGTCGGCATCGCCGTGTCCTGTTCGGCGGACCGGCAGGCCAAGGCGAAGATCACCGCGGACGGGGTGTTCATCGAACAGTTGGAACGCGACCCGGCCCGGTTCCTGCCGGAGGTCACCGAGGACGAGCTTTCCGACGAGGTGGTCAGCATCGACCTCAACCTCCCGATGGCCGAGATCCGCGAGCGTCTCTCGGCGCTGCCGGTGAAGACGCGGCTATCGCTGACCGGACCGCTGGTGGTGGCGCGGGACATCGCGCACGCGAAGATCGCCGAGCGGCTGGAAGCGGGCGAAGAGATGCCGCAGTACCTGCGCGATCACCCGGTCTATTACGCCGGCCCGGCCAAGACGCCGGAGGGCTACGCGTCGGGCTCCTTCGGCCCGACCACGGCCGGCCGCATGGACTCCTACGTCGCGCAGTTCCAGGCGGCGGGCGGCTCGCTGGTCATGCTGGCCAAGGGAAACCGGTCGAAGCAGGTCACCGAGGCATGCCGGAGGCACGGCGGGTTCTACCTCGGCTCGATCGGCGGCCCCGCGGCCCGGCTGGCCCAGGACTGCATCAAGAAGGTCGAGGTCCTGGAGTATCCGGAGCTGGGGATGGAAGCCGTGTGGAAGATCGAGGTCGAGAACTTCCCGGCTTTCATCGTCGTCGACGACAAGGGCAACGACTTCTTCGCGGCCACGTCGGAGCCGGTGCTGCAGATCAGCTTCCGCAGCTGAGGAGTCTGTTCTGGAACCGGCAGATCCCTGGTCAAGGTGAGTCCTCGAACCCGCCGCCGGAGGTAGTGGGCGGGTTATCAAACAAGCACTGACTCAGTTCGGCCGTTTCTCCATGGTCAGGACCACCTGCCGCGTGCCGAGCGGTTCGGCCAGCTGCGCCTGCACCACCGGGTAGCGGATGATCATCGGGCACATCTGCCCCTTGGCCTGGGGCTGGTTTTCGACCAGAGCGACCGCGACCCGTTGCGCCGTCTGCTCGCGCACCTCCGCGGTGGCCTGGCCGCAGCCGCCTTCCTCCGCCCGGATGTAGAGGGTCTTCCCGTCGCGGGAAACCCAGACCTCGTGCGGAAAATCGGACGGCAGCGCGCCGAAGTCGACCTGACTCGGGAGCACCGGCGCGCGGTCGGTGGGCGGCGTCTGCGATGACGGCCCGCCAGGTGGCGGAGCCGCGGATGGTGGCATCGGCGCCGGCGACGGCGGCCCGCCGGGTGGCGAAACCGGCGGCGACGGCGTTACCGACGACGGCGGCCCGCTGGGTGGTGCACCCACCGGCGGGGTCGGATTGCCGCTCGGACCGCCACCGCAGGCCGCTGCGAGCGTCAGTCCGAACCCGATCAACAGAGATTTCCACCACGTGCCCCTCATACCACCGAAGACGGAACAGCCACGCGGAAGGTTGCACGGTTGAATAGGCGTGTGACGGAACGGCTTGAGCGGCGCCTGGGCACCGGCGACGCGGTAGTGATCGGGCTCGGTTCGATGATCGGGGCCGGGGTGTTCGCGGCGTTCGCACCGGCGGCGCGGGCCGCGGGTGCGGGCCTGCTCATCGGGTTGGCGATCGCGGCGGTCGTGGCCTACTGCAATGCGACCTCGTCGGCGCGCCTGGCCGCCCGGTACCCGTCGTCCGGCGGAACCTACGTCTACGGCCGGGAACGGCTCGGCGACTTCTGGGGGTATCTCGCCGGCTGGGGCTTCGTCGTCGGCAAGACGGCGAGTTGCGCGGCCATGGCCCTGACCGTGGCCGCCTACACCGCACCCGGTCTCGGGCGGGCCGGGCAGTCCGCGATCGCCGCCGCGGCGGTGCTCACGTTGACGGCACTGAACTACTTCGGCGTACAACGCTCGGCGCTGGCCACCCGCGTGATCGTCGCGGTGTCACTGCTAGTGCTGGCCGGCGCGGTCGTCGCGATCGGTGTCGCCGGTGACCCGTCGGCGTCGCGGCTGTCACCGTTTCCCGGGTCGGGCGTGCTGGGCATCCTGCAGGCGGCAGGCCTGCTGTTCTTCGCCTTCGCCGGGTATGCGCGGATCGCGACGCTCGGCGAAGAGGTCCGCGACCCGGAACACGCCATCCCGCGAGCGATCCCGATCGCGCTGGGCATCACGCTCGTGGTGTACGCCGCGGTCGCGATCGCGCTGCTGCTCCAACTCGGCCCGGCCGCGCTCGGTGCCGCCGCGGATCCGGTGGCGCAGGCGGTCCCGTCCGGGCTGTCGCCGGTGGTCCGCGCCGGGGCCGCGCTGGCGGCGCTGGGCTCGCTGCTCGCGCTCGTGCTCGGCGTGTCGCGAACCGCGTTCGCCATGGCCCGCGACGGCCACCTGCCGCGCACGCTCGCCGCGGTGCACCCGCGTCACGGCGTGCCCCACCACGCGGAGATCGCCGTCGGCGTAGTGGTCGCCCTCCTCGTCGCCTTCACCGACCTGCGTGGCGCGATCGGCTTTTCGTCGTTCGCGGTCCTCACTTACTACGCGATCGCCAACGCCAGCGCCTGGACGCTGCGCGCCGGCCGCGCCATCCCGGCCGTCGGGCTGGCCGGCTGTGTCGTGCTCGCCTTCACACTGCCCCTGTCCTCTGTGGTCAGCGGCTGCGCGATGCTGGCCGTCGGCGCACTCGCCTGGGTCGTCAGAACCCGGGCGCGCTAGCACATGGTCAACGACAGCGTTGGCGGCGCTTGGCGGGGCGGGTCGCCGATGTCGTCCCGGTGATCGTCCTTTGTAGACTCGTCGACTTTTCCGACGTTCGGTTCGAGGTGAAGGTGATGGTGCAGACCGGGAAGCAACGGCTGCCGCGAGGAAGACGCGTCCCCGGCCATGGGCCAGTACATCGCAACGACTCTCCCGTGCTCGGGCTGGACGTGGGCGGGGTGATCGCGTGGCTGCACCACCACAAGTTCTTCCACCGCACCGGCATCCCCACCGAGAACCTGCATTTCGTTCGTGACCGTGCCGACAAAGCGCCGGTCTGTGCGCGGCTGCGCATCACGCACTTCGTCGACGACCGCCTCGACATCCTGAGGCGACTGACCACAGTCGGCCACCGTTACCTGTTCGTCGGCGGGCTTGGCGATGAAACAGCCCCGAGCGAGATTCCGCCCTGGGTGACAGTGGCGGAAACGTGGGCGGAGCTCGCTGATGCGATACAGAGCCGCCCGCCCGGCGCCCTGGACAAGCCGCCCCGCGACACCTGAGTGGTGGCCGGCTGGGCCCTGGCCCGGGTGCAGGGATCCAGCCGCGCTTCAACAGCGACCCGGGAAGATCTCAGCGGGTTTTGTCGAGGCGGTCCAGGGTTTCCTGGTAGTCGCGGACCAGGTCGCCGACGATCTCCGCGACCGGGCGGACGCGGTCGATCCGGCCGACGATCTGCCCGGCCGGCATGGACACCAGCGTCGGATCGTTCGCTTCCTGCAGGCGGTCGTGGGCGGGTGCCACCAGCAGGTTCTGCAGCGGCATGGGTAGTGGCTCCGGCGCGTCCGGCGCCGCCCACGCCTCAGTCCACCGGGTTCGCAGGAGGCGCGCGGGTTTGCCGGTGTAGATCCGGGTTCGCACGGTGTCCGAGGATGTCGCCGCGACCAGTGCGGCCTGCATCGCGCCCGAGCCCGGCATGGTCCGCAGGTACTCCTCGGTGGCCAGCCACAGCGAGCCCGTCCACGCCCCGGACGCGCCGAGCGCGAGCGCGGCGGCGATCTGGCGGCCCGAGCCGATCCCGCCGGCGGCGAGCACCGGAACCGAGTCGCCGACCGCGTCCACGATCTCCGGGAGCAGCACCATCGACGCGATTTCGCCGGTGTGCCCGCCGGCCTCATATCCTTGTGCGACAACGAAATCCACCCCGTTGCCGACATGCCGCCGGGCGTGCTCGACCTTTCCGGCGAGCGCGGCCACTCCAACGCCGTGAGCGTGCGCCTGCTCGATCACGTCCACCGGCGGCGAGCCCAACGCGTTGGCGATCAGCTTGATGGGATGCCGGAGCGCGACCTCGACATGCGAGCGCGCGACCGAGTGCAGCCAGCCCAGCACCCCGGCCTGTCCGGCTTCGTCCGCCGGCTCGGGCACCCCCAGTTCGCGCAGCGTCCGGGCCACGAATGCCCGGTGCTCGTCCGGGATGAGTTTGCCGAGGTCCACGCTCGTGCCCTCGGCCGGGATCTTCGCGGGCATCACCACGTCCACGCCGTACGGCCGGCCGCTCGTGTTGGCGTCCATCCAGTCGAGCACACGGTCCAGCTCTGCGGCGTCGTTGAACCGGACACAGCCGAGCACGCCGAGCCCGCCCGCGTTGCTGATCGCCGCCGCCACATGCTCGGACGGGGTGAACCCGATGATCGGATACTCGATACCGAGCGTCTCGCACAGCGCGGTGCGCATCGACTCCTCCTCGAACTACGGTTGGACGGCGGGTTTGTGCTGGGCCGCGTACTTCTGCGCCCACGGATAGTCGGGCTTGCCGCTGGGCAGGCGGCCGACCTCCTCGGCCAGCCAGATGCTGCGGGGCACCTTGTAGCCCGCGAGCTCCCGCCGCACGTGCTCGTCGAGGGCCGCCCAGTCCGGGAGGTGGCCGGGCCGGGACTGGACGATCGCGCCCACTCGCTGGCCGAGCCGCTCGTCCGGAAGGCCGATGACGAGCGCGTCGAACACGTCGGGATGCGACTTCAGCGCGCCCTCGACCTCTTCGGGGAAGACCTTTTCACCGCCGGTGTTGACGCACTGGGACCCGCGGCCGAGCAGGGTCACCGTGCCGTCCTGCTCGTAGCGTGCCCAGTCGCCGGGAATCACGTACCGCGCACCGTCGATCTCGACGAAGATCTGCTTCGTCTTGCCGGGATCCTTGTAGTAGCCCAGGGGAACGTGACCGCGGCGGGCGATGCGGCCGGTCGCGCCGGGCTCCGGAGCCACCGGGCGGTTGTCCTCGTCGACGAGGATCGCGTCGCGGCCGAAGTTGACCCGCGGGCCGGCCGAGTGGTCGGTGTCCTTGGCCACCATGCCCATGCCGGTGAACCCGCTCTCCGACGATCCGATCGCGTCGGTGAGCACGACGTTGGGGAAGGTCTTGAGGTACTCCTGCTTGACGGCCTGGGAGAACAGCGCCGCGTGGCTGGACACCGCGACCAGCGACGACGCGTCGTAGTCTCCCTGGTGGTATGCCTCGATCAGCGGCCGCGCCATCGCGTCGCCCACGATCGTGAGCACCTGGACCCGGTGCTCGACGACCCGCCGCCAGATGTCGACCGCGTCGAACTGCGGCACGAACACCACGGTGCCACCGGCGAACAAGGCGCCGAACGCGGCCCATTGTGCGGCACCGTGGATCAACGGCGCGGCGGGCAGGCGGACGAGGCCGTACTGCTTGGCCTGCTCGGCCATGGCCCACTCGTCGGGCACGTACTCGCCGGTGACGAAGTCGATCCCACCACCGAGCGCGCGCCAGACGTCTTCGTGCCGCCACACGACTCCCTTGGGATAGCCGGTGGTGCCCCCGGTGTAGAGGATGTAGTGGTCGTCGGCGCTGCGTTCGCCGAAGTCCCGATCCGGGGAGCCCTCCGCCAGCGCGGTGGCGTATTCGACACCCTCGAATTCGGCGTCGCTGCCGTCTTCGACGACTACAACGTGTTTCAGTTGTGGGGTCTCCCGGCGCACCGCGGCGACCCGGTCCGCGTATTGCCGCTCGTGCACGAGCGCGACCAGGTCGGCATTGTCGAACAGATATTTCAGCTCGCCGTGCACGTACCGGTAATTGATGTTCACCGCGACGGCGCGGAGCTTGTAGGCCGCGAACATCGCCTCGATCATCTCGATGGAGTTTCGCGAATACACGCCGATGTGATCACCCTTGCCCACGCCGTGCGCAGCGAGATGGTGGGCGAGCCGGTTGGCGTGTTCGTCCAGTTGTGCGTAAGTGACCTGCCGGTCACCGCAGATGACCGCGGTGCGATCCGGCACGGCGTCGACGGCGTGCTCGAGTAGATCCGCGATGTTATAAGCCACCCAGCCAAAGTAGAACATGTTATCGTTCTGGGCAATATCCGGCTGGTCTGGGAGGACGCGGACATGGCGGAACCGCACGCTCTGGTAGAACAACGCGGCCACACGCTGGTGGTGACGATGAACCGGCCACAGGCGCGCAATGCGATCACCGGCGAGATGATGTCGATCCTGGTCGAGGCCTGGAACCGGGTGGACAACGACCCGGAGATCCGCAGTTGCGTGCTCACCGGCGCGGGCGGCGCGTTCTGCGCCGGGGCGGACCTCAAATCGATGGCGCGCAACTCCCCCGGCGACTCCTACGAGCGCGGCGCGTTCGACCCCACCCGCATCGAGGGCCTGCTGAAGGGGCGCCGCCTGACCAAGCCGCTGATCGCCGCGGTGGAAGGGCCGGCGATCGCGGGGGGCACCGAGATCCTGCAGGCCACCGACATCCGGATCGCCGGGCAGGGCGCGAAGTTCGGCGTCTCCGAGGCACGCTGGGGACTGTTCCCGATGGGCGGCTCGGCGGTCCGGCTGCCGCGCCAGATCCCGTACACGGTGGCCGCCGAACTCCTGCTGACCGGCCGCCACCTGACCGCCGGCCAGGCGAAGGAGATCGGTCTCATCGGCCGCGTCGTGCCCGACGGCACCGCGCTGGAGAGCGCCCTCGAAGTCGCCGAACGCATCGCCGCCAACGGCCCTCTTGCGGTGCAAGCCATCCTGCGCACCATGCGCGACACCGAGGGGCTGCACGAGGAAGAGGCGTTCAAGCTCGAAGCCCAGTACGGGATCAAGGTTTTCCAGTCCGAGGACGCCAAGGAAGGCCCGCGCGCCTTCGCCGAGAAACGCGAACCCGACTTCAAGGGCCGCTGATCACGAGCAGCTCACCGGCCGCGGTGAGCTGCTCGTCGTGGCCAGGCCCCGCAGGTGGAGCATCGCGGCATGTTGCCGGAGCAGTTGTGGGCAAGCTTGCGGGCGGAACGGCCCTCGGCTGCTCAGATCGCGCGTTCGCGGCCCTTCCAGTACGGGTCACGCAGCTTGCGCTTGTACAGCTTGCCGTTCGGGTCGCGCGGCAGCTCGTCGAGGTAGTCGATGCTCCGGGGAAGCTTGAACTTCGCCAGCTTTTCCCGGGCATAGCCGAGCAGTTCCCGAGTCAGCTCGTCCCCGGGCACCACGCCGTCGGCAGGCTGGACGACGGCCTTGATCTCCTCGCCCCAGTCGTCGTGGGGCACGCCGAAGACCGCGACGTCGGCCACCTTGGGGTGCATCACCAGCTCGTTCTCGATCTCCGCCGGGTAGATGTTCACCCCACCGGAGATGATCATGTCGTTCTTCCGGTCGTGCAGGAACAGGTAGCCGTCCTCGTCCAGGTGCCCGATGTCGCCCATAGTGAACAGGTCCCCGACCCTGGCTCGCTCGGTCTTGGCCTTGTCCCGGTGATATTCGAACTTCGAGTCGCCCATCTTCAGGTAGACGACGCCGGGCTGCCCCGGCGGGAGCTCGCGCCCGTCCTCGTCGAGGATCTTGATGACCGACCCGGGCCAGGCGCGCCCGACCGAACCGGGCTTGCGCAGCCATTCCTCGCCGCTGATCACCGTCCCGCCGCCCTCCGTGGCCGCGTAGTAGTCGGTGACCACCGGGCCCCACCAGTCGAGCATGCGCCGCTTCACCTCGGGTGGGCACGGCGCGGCGCCGTGGATCATGTTGCGCAGCGAGGAAACGTCGTAGGAGTTGCGCACCTCCTCGGGCAACGCGAGGAGGCGGCGGAACTGCGTCGGCACCATGTGACTGTGGGTGACCCGATGCCGTTCGATCAGCCGGAGCATCTCCTCCGGGTCCCACCGGTCCATCAGCACGACGGGATGGCCGAGCTGGATCGAGATCACCGCGAAGTTCAGCACCGCGGTGTGGTAGAGCGGCGAACCGCACAGGTGCACGTGATCGTCGAACGCCTTGAGCCCGAAAATCCCGAAGAACCCGGTGGACGCGGCCGGGACCTCGTCGGGGTCGGCGCCGGTCAGCGGCCGGCGGACGCCCTTCGGCCGGCCCGTGGTACCCGAGGTGTAGAGCATCGGAGAGCCGGCGGTGCGCCGCTTGGGGCGCCCGTGGCCGCCCGCGCCCAGTTCGGCCACGGGACGGAAGCCCTCGACGTGGCCGGCCGCGAACCGCGCGCTCGGCGGGAGCCCGGCCTCGTCCGCGGCGGCGATCGCGACGTCCGCGAACCGCTCGTGCGCCAGAAACGCCTTGGCGCCGCTGTCGGAAAGGATGTGGGCGACCTCGGGTCCGACCAGATGCCAGTTGACCATCACGACGTAGAGACCGGACTGGATCGCCGCGAAGAAGGCGGCGAGCAGCTCGGCACCGTTGGGCTGCAGGACCACCACCGCGTCCCCAACCTCAAGCCCCAGCTCCTGCAGGCCGCGGGCGTAGGCATCGGCCTTGTCCGCGAGCTGCCGGTAGGCGACCTCGGTCCCGTCCGGGTCGATCACGGCCGTGCGTCCCGGCTGTTCCGCGGCGATGTTCCAGAACCCCGTCATGCGTGCCTCTCCGCGAGTTTGCGCGCGACCGCAATCGTGTCGACGGGGCGCTCCATCTTGGATCGAGTCGCGTCCTCGATCCGGGCGCCCCGCCGCCTCGATGGCGGGCCTTCGGGGCGCGCGTGCTGGTCACCTTGCTTGCCGCGACCTGACAGAGGGCTGTTCATGGCTACGAATCTAGAACGAGTTCCACCAAGCATCAAGCCGCTTCGGTGCGCACCTTGCCGACTTTTCGAGAACATGTTTCACTCTCTGTCGTGCGTACCCCGCTGTCGGCACCACTGGAGATCTCCTTCGACTACACGCGCTCGCTCGGGCCGGTGCTCGGGCGGTTCGTCACCGGCCTGCGAGATCGCCGGATCGAGGGCGTGCGCGGCTCCGACGGCCGCGTGCACGTACCGCCGGTCGAGTACGACCCGGTCACCGCCCAGCCACTCGGCGAGTTCGTGCCGGTGGGCGAGGAAGGCACCGTGCTGTCGTGGTCCTGGACCGCCGGCCCGCTGGAGGGACAACCACTGGCGCATCCCTTTGCCTGGGCGCTGATCCAGTTGGACGGCGCCGACACCGCCATGCTGCACGCCGTCGACGTGAGCAGCCCGGAGGAGATCCACACCGGCATGCGAGTCCGGGTCCGGTGGGCCGACGAGCGGGTCGGGCACATCCGCGACATCGCCTGCTTCGTCCCCGCGGACGCCCCCGGCGAGCCGTCCGAGGAGACGGCCGGCAACGAAGGTGGCGCAGTGTCCATAATGGTCACTCCGGTACGGCTGAGCTACCAGCATTCCGTCTCGCCAGAGGAAAGCCGGTTCCTGCGTGGCCTCGCCGACGGGCGGCTGATCGGCCAGCGGTGCCCCGCCTGCCGCAAGGTCTACGTGCCACCGCGCGGTGCCTGCCCCACCGACGGGGTGCCCACCGAGGAAGAAGTCGAGCTCCCCGACACCGGGATCGTCACCACGTTCTGCATCGTCAACGTGCCGTTCCTCGGACAGCGCATCAAGCCGCCTTACGTCGCCGCCTACATCCTGCTCGACGGCGCCGATATCGCCTTCCTGCACCTGGTGCTCGGCTGCGACGCCTCGGAAGTCCGGATGGGCATGCGCGTGCGCGCCGCCTGGAAACCGCGCGAAGAGTGGTGGACCAGCCTGGAGAACATCGACCACTTCGAGCCGACCGGCGAGCCGGACGCGCCGTACGAATCCTTCGCCCACCACCTGTGAGAGGGAACGAGATGCACGACGTGGCCGTGGTCGGGTTCGCGCAGGCCCCGAACGTCCGTCGCACCACCGGCACCACCAACGGGGTGGAAATGCTGGTGCCGATCTTCGCCGAGGCGTTCACCCGAACCGGACTGTCCAAAGCAGACATCGGGTTCTGGTGTTCGGGCTCGTCGGATTACCTGGCCGGGCGGGCGTTCTCGTTCATCTCCGCGATCGACGCGATCGGCGCGTTCCCACCGATCAACGAGTCGCATGTGGAAATGGACGCGGCGTGGGCGCTCTACGAGGCGTGGCTGAAGATCCGCACCGGCGAGGTGGACACAGCGCTGGTGTACGGGTTCGGCAAGTCCTCGGCCGGCCAGCTCAAGCGCGTGCTCGCCCTGCAGCTCGACCCCTACACCGTCGCTCCACTGTGGCCGGATTCGATCAGCATCGCCGGACTGCAGGCGCGGCTGGGGCTGGACGCCGGTCTGTGGAGCGAGAAGGACCTGGCCGAGGTGGCCGCGCGCAGCCGCGCGGACGCCGTGTCCAACCCGTACGCCCAGATCTCGGGCACGGCCGGCGTGACGGAACTGCTCGACGCTCCCTATGTCGCGAATCCCTTGCGAGCACACGACATCGCGCCGGTTACCGACGGCGCCGCGGTGATGATCCTGGCCGCCGCGGACCGGGCGAAGGACATCGTCGACCGGCCGGCCGTGATCACCGCGCTGGAGCACCGTGTCGACTCCCCCGTTCTCGGCGCCCGCGACCTCACCCGCTCGCCCTCCACCGAGGCCGCCGCGAAGGCGGCTGGAATCGACGGAGTCGAGGTGGCCGAACTGCACGCCCCGTTCACCCACCAGGAACTGATCCTGCGCACCGCGCTGGGCCTCGACGAGCGGGTGCGCATCAACCCGTCCGGCGGGGCCCTGACCGGGAACCCGATGTTCGCCGCGGGCCTGGCGCGGATCGGCGAAGCGGCGCAGCAGATCTTCACCGGAAAAGCGCAGAAGGTGCTCGCCCACGCCACCAGTGGGCCCGCGCTGCAGCAGAACCTCGTCGCCGTCCTTACCGCCGGATGACCGCTTTATTGGAGGACCACTGATGGCCAAGCGACCGGCCGCGGTGCTCGGCACCGGGCAGACCCATCATCGCGCGAAGCGCACGGACGTGTCGATGCCGGGCCTGGTCCGCGAAGCCATCGACCGCGCACTCGCCGATGCGCAGGTGGACTGGCCGGACATCGACGCGGTCGTGCTCGGAAAGGCGCCCGACCTGTTCGAGGGCGTGATGATGCCCGAACTGTTCCTCGCCGACGCGATCGGCGCGACCGGCAAGCCGATGCTGCGCGTGCACACCGCGGGCTCGGTCGGTGGTTCCACCGCGCTGGTGGCCACGAGCCTGGTGCAGGCGGGGGTGCACCGCCGGGTGCTGACCGTCGCCTTCGAGAAACAGTCCGAGTCGAACGCGATGTGGGGGCTCTCGATCATGCCGCCGTTCCAGATGCCGGTGGGCGCCGGCGCGGGCGGCTATTTCGCGCCGCACGTTCGCTCCTACATCCGGCGTTCCGGTGCGCCGGAGCACATCGGCGCTGTGGTCGCTGCCAAGGACCGCCGCAACGGCGCGCTGAACCCGTTTGCGCACCTGCGACAGGGCGACATCACGGTGGAGTCGGTGCAGGCGTCGCAGATGCTGTGGGACCCGATCCGCTACGACGAGACCTGCCCGTCCTCGGACGGCGCCTGCGCGATGGTGATCGGCGACGAGGCCGCCGGAGACGCGGTACCCGGCGGCGCGGCATGGGTCCACGCCACCGCCATGCGCACCGAACCGACCACGTTCGCCGGCCGCGACCAGGTCAGCCCCCAGGCCGGGCGGGACGCTGCCACCGCGTTGTGGCGGGAGGCCGGAATCACCGATCCGTTGTCCGAAGTGGACACCGCAGAGATTTACGTGCCGTTCTCCTGGTTCGAGCCGATGTGGCTGGAGAACCTCGGCTTCATGCCGGAGGGCGAGGGCTGGCGGCTGACCGAGGCAGGCGAGACGGCACTCGGCGGACGCCTGCCGGTGAACCCGTCCGGCGGCGTGCTGTCTTCCAACCCGATCGGCGCGTCCGGCATGCTGCGTTTTTCCGAGGCCGCGAAGCAGGTGATGGGCCGGGCCGGCGACTACCAGGTGGACGGCGCCCGGACCGCGCTCGGTCACGCCTACGGCGGTGGCTCCCAGTACTTCGCCATGTGGGTCGTGGGCTCCGCCAAGCCCGGCCAGAACTAGTTTTCACGACCGTTGCCGGGGGAAGCAACGGCGGTTTCCGGCAAGCCGCCCCGCTCGTCGGTAAGCAACAGCGATCGTCGGCAAGCCGCGGCGATCGTCGGCAAGCCGCGGCGATCGTCGGCAAGCCGCGGCGGTTGTCGGCAAGCAACGGCAGTTTGGGAAGCTGCGGGGCTATCGCGGAACCCGTAGCGGTTATTGGAGAAGCCGCAGTGGTTGCCGGCAAGCTGAGGCGGTTTCCGAGAAGCCGACGTCGCGAAGGCACAACTCGCCTCACTGAACCCGGAACTCGCCCGCCCGAACCCGGAACTCGCCCGCCCGAACCCCGAACTCGCGCGCCCTAATCGGGAACTCACGCGCCCTAATCGGGGACACGCCGTAGACCTGGCGTGTCCCCGATTCAGGAGGGTGTGTGCCCGGTTCAGGAGCGTGTGTGCCCGGTTCAGGAGGGTGTGTTCCCGGGTGGGGAGGGTGTGTGCCCGGGTGGGGAACGGGTGGGGAGGGTGTGTTTCCGGGTGGGGTTATTCGTAGGCGACGGGGTAGTGCTTGATGCCGTTGAGCCAACTGGAGCGCAACCGGTCGGGCCGGTCGAGTTCGCGGATGTTCGGCATCTCGTCGGCGATCGCGTTGAAGATCAGGTCTATCTCCAGCCGGGCCAGGTTCGCGCCGATGCAGTAGTGCGCGCCGGTGCCGCCGAAGCCGACGTGCGGGTTGTCTTCGCGCAGGATGTCGAACCGCTCCGGCTGGTCGAACACCTCCGGGTCGAAGTTGGCCGAACTGTAGAACAGCCCCACCCGGTCACCCTTGCGGATCCGCTGCCCGCCCAGTTCCGTGTCGGCGGTCGCGGTGCGCTGGAAGGCGACCACCGGGGTCGCCCACCGGACGATCTCGTCCGGCGCGGTCTTCGGTCGCCGCTGCTTGTAGAGCTCCCACTGCTCGGGATGATCGAGGAGCGCCTTCATGCCGTGGGTGATCGCGTTGCGCGTGGTCTCGTTGCCGGCCACGGAAAGCAGGATGACGAAGAAGCCGAACTCCTCCGAGCTCAACGCCTCCCCGTCCACGTCCGCCTGGATCAGCTTGGTCACGATGTCGTTCATCGGGCACTTGCGGCGTTCCTCGGCCAACTGCCACGCGTAGCCGACCAACTCGGCCGACGCGGCTATCGGCTCGACGTCGTATTCGGGGTCGTCGTAGCCGACCATCTGGTTCGACCACGCGAAGATCTTGCCGCGATCTTCCTGCGGGATCCCGATCAGCTCGGCGATCGCCTGCAGCGGCAGCTCGCAGGCCACATCCTCGACGAAGTCGCCCGAGCCCTTCTTCCTGGCCTCGTGGACGATCCGCGCGGCGCGCTCGCGCAGCGTGTCTTCGAGCTTGTTGACCGCTCGCGGGGTGAACCCCTTGGACACGATGCGGCGAAGCTTGGTGTGCTGGGGCGCGTCCATATTGAGCAGGACCAGCCGGTTGGCCTCCATGCCCTCGTCGGTCAAGTTCTCGTCGAACCGGATGATCGCGAGCTTTTCCTGGGAGGAGAACAGGGTGCTGTCGCGCGAGACGGTCTTGACGTCCTCGTGGCGGGTCACCACCCAGAAGCCTTCGTCGCGGAAACCCGCTGTGTTGTACGGCTGGGCGTTCCACCAGACCGGAGCGGTCCGGCGTAGCTCCGCCCACTCCTGGATGGGCAGCCTGCTCGCGTACAGATCCGGGTCGGTGAAGTCGAAGCCGGCGGGGATCATCGGTGTCGCCACGGCTACCTCCAGGGGTCTCGCGATGTCGTGGAACACGTTCTAGAGGCGATTGAAGCATACGGCGTTAACCAAGTGAAGAGTTTTAGTGATACCTGTTTACTTTCTCGATTATGCCTAGCTATCATGGGTTCCTTGGACAAGATCGAAACATGGCCTGACCTGCATGCCACTTGTCAATCATTGCAACGCGTTCTATTTTTGGACGAAGGCGGACGAAGGAGGCGCTAGTGGGCGAAGCGGTCATCGTCGAGGCGGTCCGAACCCCGATCGGGAAGCGGCGCGGCTGGCTGTCCGCCGTGCATGCCGCGGAATTGCTGGGCGCCGCGCAGCGGGCCGTCGTCGAACGCGCCGGACTGGACCCCGCGCTCATCGAGCAGGTGATCGGTGGCAGCGTGACCCAGGCCGGCGAGCAGGCCGGCAACGTGACCCGCACGGCATGGCTGCACGCGGGGCTCGGCGAAGCCACCGGAGCCACCACCATCGACGCGCAGTGCGGGTCTGCGCAGCAGGCCACGCACCTGATCGCCGGGCTCATCGCGGCCGGCGCGATCGAGATCGGCGTCGCCTGCGGCGTGGAGGTGATGAGCCGGGTGCCGCTGGGCGCGAACCGCGGGACCGGCGCCGGTGAGCGCAAGCCCGCGTCCTGGTCGATCGACATGCCGGACCAGTACGGCGCCGCGGAACGGATTGCCGTGCGACGCGGGCTGAACCGCGAAGACGTCGACCGCTTCGGCGTCGAGTCGCAAGCCAAGGCCGCGACCGCCTGGGCGGAAGGCCGCTTCGAGCGCGAGATCGTGCCGGTCAAGGCGCCGGTGCTCGACGAGCACGGCACGCCCACCGGGGAGACCCGGCTGGTGGGCCGCGACCAGGGCCTGCGGGAGACTTCCCTGGCCGGCCTGGCAAAGCTCAAGCCGGTGCTCGACGGTGGCCTGCACACCGCCGGAACTTCCTCACAGATCTCCGACGGCGCCTCCGCCGTGCTGCTGATGGACGCCGCGCGGGCGCGCGAACTCGGCCTGCGCCCACGTGCCCGCATCCGCGCGCAGGCGCTCGTCGGCGCCGAACCCTATTACCACCTGGACGGCCCGGTTCAGGCCACCGAACGGGTGCTGCGACTGGCCGGGATGACGATCGGAGACCCGGATCTGTTCGAGGTGAACGAGGCGTTCGCGAGCGTCGTGCTGTCCTGGCAGCAGGTGCACCGGCCCGATCCGGACAAGGTGAACGTCAACGGCGGCGCGATCGCGCTCGGGCACCCGGTCGGCAGCACCGGAACGCGCCTGATCACCACCGCCCTCCATGAGCTGGAGCGGCGCGACGGGGCCACCGCGCTGATCACCATGTGCGCCGGCGGAGCCATGTCCACGGCGACGATCCTCGAGCGCGTGTAGGCACGGTCTTCGGTCAGCCGATCGGTGGATGTGCTCCGCCGTCCGGCTGGCCGGCGGGCTCAGCCGCCGGACTCGCCCGCTGGCCGATGTGAGACAGGGCCTCATTCCGCGACGCTGGCCCCATGAAAACAGCCGAAGAACGCCTGAGCAGTCCACGCACCCGCACCGCGTTACGCGGGGTGAAGATCCTCGTCGCCGGCTACCTCACCATCAGCGTGCTCACACTGGTGGCCGTCGTTTTCTTGCGCGGCAACCCCGCGGTGGTGAACGACGCCGTATGGATCCGCGGAACGATCGTCGTCGCCAGCGCGGCGCTGATGTTCTCCTTCGCCGTCCGGGCCGCACGCGGCTCCCGTGGCGCCTACCGGAGGTTGCGGATCGTCGCGGCGATCATGGTGGTGGCCATCGCGGTCATCATCGCGGTGCCGGGCCCTTTCCCGCTGTGGATGAAGATCGAACAGGGCGGGTGCGGACTGCTCTTGCTCGGCGCCCTGGCGGCCGCCAACCGCGGGCACCTGCGATCGGCGTTCGCCACGAAGTGAACATGGCGCCGTCCGGGCCGGCCGCGGCTAGATTGTTCCCGGGAGAGCCGGAACCGCGGAGGTTGCGCATGCTGATTTCCCGGCTGGACGTCCCGGGACGCCGGGCACTTCCGGTGGTGCCGATCGTGCCGTACGTTCTGCTGGCGATCCTGGTCGTCGTCACGGTGATCCTCAAGCCCGCCGGGGGGCGTTCCCTGGCGATCGACCTCGCGCTGTGTGCGCTGGCCGCGGTGTGGATGCTGTGGATGTTCACGCTGCATCCCGCGTGGCGCGAGCGCCCGGGCGTGATGGCGGTGTTCTTCACCGGCCTGATCACGATCGCCGCGATCCTGGTGCTGCGTGACCCCTGGTTCGGCTTCTTCACGCCCGCCGGATACCTCTACGCCTTCACGGTCCTCCGCTGGCCCGTGCGGCTGGCCGGGGTCGCCGCGGTGGCGGTGGTGGCGGCCACCGCGCAAACGTCCGGCTTGCCCAGGTCCGACCCGCTCGATCTGACCCTTTACCTTCTCGTCGTCACCGTGAACGTGGGCCCGATGTGTTTCCTCGCCTGGCTGGAATGGAAGAACACCCAGCAGAACGAGCAACGCACGCAGGCGTTGGCCGAGTTACGGGAGGCCAACCGCCGGCTCGAGGCGGCGCTGACGGAGAACGCCGGCCTGCACGAACGGTTGCTGGCGCAGGCGCGCGAGGCCGGGGTCGTTGACGAGCGACAGCGGATGGCGCGGGAGATTCACGACACCCTCGCCCAGGGGCTCACCGGGATCATCACGCAACTGCAGGCCGCCGTGCATACCGGTGCGGATTCCGGGGGCTGGCAGCGGCACGTCGACGCCGCGACCACGCTGGCGAGGGAAAGCCTGTCGGAGGCGCGGCGATCCGTGCAGGACCTGCGACCCGAGCCGCTGCGGACGGCACGCCTGAGCGAAGCGCTGTCCGGCGTCGCCGAGCGCTGGTCGGCGCTGCACGGCATCCCGGTCCACACCACCACAACCGGCACGGTGCGGCCGCTACGGCCGGAGGCCGAGGTCGCGCTGCTGCGTGCGGCACAAGAAGCGCTGGCCAACGTCGCCAAGCACGCGCGGGCGGGCCGGGTCGGAGTGACACTGTCCTATCTGGACCATGAGGTCGCCCTGGATGTGCGCGACGACGGACGGGGCTTCGATCCGGCCCGGCCGGAGAGCACCGGCGGCGGGTTCGGTCTGGTCGCCATGCGTCAGCGGATCGAGGCCTTGTCGGGAACCCTGCAGATCGAGTCGGAACCGGGCGCCGGCACGGGAATCTCCGCCCGCGTCCCGCTGGCACCGGTGGAGGCGCAAGCGTGAACAGGCCGATCAAGCTGGTGATCGCCGACGATCACCCCGTCGTCCGGGACGGGCTGAGCAGCATGTTCGCGGCGGACGAGGGGTTCGAAGTGCTCGGCGAGGCCGCCGACGGCACCGAGGCGGTCCAGCTCGCCAGAACACTCGAGCCGGACGTGATCCTGATGGACCTGCGAATGCCCGGTATGGACGGCGTCGCCGCGATAACCGAGCTCGCCCGA
The DNA here is from genome assembly GCF_000519205.1 of Amycolatopsis taiwanensis DSM 45107. Classification (GTDB taxonomy): domain Bacteria; phylum Actinomycetota; class Actinomycetes; order Mycobacteriales; family Pseudonocardiaceae; genus Amycolatopsis_E; species Amycolatopsis_E taiwanensis. The sequence continues at coordinate 259,387 of NZ_KI912601.1, forward strand.
CAAGGCAACGCGGCCCGCGTGCTGGTGCTGACCACCTACGACACCGACAGCCACGTGCTGCCGGCGATCGAAGCGGGCGCCACCGGTTACCTGCTCAAGGACGCTCCACGCGCCGAACTGCTGCGGGCCGTCCGGGCGGCCGCCCGGGGCGAGGCGGTGCTCTCACCGTCGGTCGCGGCCCGGTTGATGAGCCGCGTCCGGAAGCCCGCCGCGGGACCGCTCAGCGAGCGCGAACTCGAAGTCCTCGGGCTGGTGGCGGCGGGGAACACCAACCGGGAAGCGGCCGCTCGGCTGTTCATCACCGAAGCGACGGTCAAGAGCCATCTGCTGAACATCTACGCCAAGCTCGGCGTGAACGACCGCGCCGCCGCCGTCGCGGAGGCGTTCAACCGCGGGCTGCTCGGTTCTGGCCCGTGAGGCCGCGATCGGGTTCACAGCCAGCCGTTGTCCGTGGCCACACGGGCGGCTTCCACCCGGTTGCGCGCCCCGGTTTTATGGATCGCCGACGACAGGTAGTTCCGGACGGTACCTTCCGACAGGTGCAGCGTCCGCGCGATGTCGGGTGCGGTCAGCCCGTTCGAGGCGGCGCTGAGCACATCCCGTTCCCGTGCCGACAACGGGTTGGGGCCGGTCGACAGCGCCACGACCGCCAGCGCGGGGTCGATCACGCGTTCTCCGGCGAGCACCCGGCGGATCGCCGCGGCGAGTTGCTCGACCGGCCCGTCCTTGACCAGGAAGCCATCGGCACCCGCGTCCATCGCGCGGCGCAGGTAGCCGGGCCGCCCGAAGGTGGTCAGGATCAGCACCCGGCAGCCCGGCCGGGCCGCCCGCAGCCGCCGGGTGGCGGTGATCCCGTCCACCCCCGCCATCTCGATGTCCAGGAGCGCGATATCGGGCTCCTCCCGGATGGCCGCCGCGACGGCCGCGTCGCCGTCAGCGACCTGTGCGACCACCTCGATGTCGGCTTCGAGGTTCAGCAGGGCCGCGAGCGCGCCCCGCACCATGCCCTGGTCCTCGGCCAGCAGCACCCGGATCACGCGATCTCCTCTCGGGCCACGGTGGCCGGAAGCGGGAGCGACGCGGCGAGGCGAAACCCGCGATCGGCGGCAGGCCCCGCCTCGAGGCGTCCGCCAACGGCCGCCAAGCGCTCGGCGAGCCCGGCCAACCCGTTGCCGGGGCCGGACTCCGCCGGGCCTCGACCGTCGTCCCGGATCTCCAGCGACAGGCGGTTTTCCTTGCGCCGCAACACAATACCGGCCGAACTCGCCCGGCTGTGCCGGAGCAGATTGGTGGTACCTTCCCGGAGGATCCAGCCCAGCAGAGCGTCGACGTCGGCGGGCAGGCGCTCCGCTTCGACGCGCGCGGTCACCTCGATACCGGCGGCGGCGAGCCGATGTCGCGCGCTGTCCAGCTCCTCCGCGAAGCTGCGCCGCCGGTACCCGGTCACCGCCTCCCGGACTTCGCTGAGCGCCTGTCGTGTGACCTGTTCGATATCGGCCACCTCGCGGGCCGCGGGCGAACCCGGTTCCATGAGCCGCCCGGCGAGCTGCCCCTTGAGCGAGATGACGGACAAGCTGTGGCCGAGCAGGTCATGCAGGTCGCGCGCGATGCGCAGGCGCTCCTCGGTCACCGCCAGCCGGGCCAGTTCCTCGCGCGCCTGGCGCAGCTCGATCACCAGGGTCATGACCCGCCGGTGGAACCACAGCATCAGGCCGAGAAAGAAATCCATGCTCAGCCCGGTGACGATCTCGTTCAGCCGGTCGCTGGCCGGGGCCGGCCCGAGGTACTGCGGGTTGCGGAACTCGGCGAGCGCCCCGAGCGCGGTGACGGCCGCGATCGCCGGCACCGCCCAGCGAATCGGCACGCAGACCGCGCACGCGATGCTGACGTAGATGAGCAGGCCCTTGTACTGGCCGCCTAGCACGAGGGCGAGGCAGACGCCCACCGCGACGACCCCGGCCAGCCACCACGCGATCTCGCGGAACGGGCGTGTGGTGGCCTGAGCAAGCCAGTACGCCCGGATCCACAGCGCGCCCACGGCGATCTGCGCCAGCACGGTGAACGTGACCGCGGCTGCGCCGTAGTGCCGGTGAGCCAGATCGCTCAACGGGTAGGCGTGGAAAGCCTGCATCAGCAGCAGGTATCCGAGCCAGCGGCCGCGGCGCACCTTGCCGGCCGGCGACATCGCGGCGAGGATCGGGGTGTCCGACGGCATCGTTGCCACCTCGTTTCCGATCGATCGACCCAACCTACGGCCCAGTCGCCGGCATCGCACGGTATCCGAAAACCGTGTCAGCGCGCGGTTTTCGACGACCCGGTCACCGCGCGGCGTTGGCCCGGCGGTAAGCGGCCACGGCGAGCGCGGCGAAGGCGGCCAGCCAGCCGGTCAGGATCGCGACACCGGGCCCGGAAGGCCCGTGCGCGGCCGCGAGGTTCCAGCCCAACTCCGCGAAGCGGTTGGACGGCAGCACGACCGCCACGTGCCGCAGGGCCGTCGGCAGCACGTCCACCGGCATCCACAGCCCGCCCACCGCGCCGAGGAAGATGTAGATCCCGTACATCACGCCGAACGCGGCCGACTCGTCGGCGAGATAGCCGAGGAAGGCGCCCAGCGCGGCGAACGGCGCGGTCCCGACCCACAGCAGGCCGCCGATGCCCAGCCACTGCCAGGCGGCCAGCCGCACCCCGTGGTCGATCACCGCGGCGAGGTCGACCAGCGCGATCGCCGGGATCGCCCACACCATCGCGCAGAGCACCTTCGCCATGATCACCCGGTGCGCCGGGATCGGCATCACCTTCAACTGGCGCAACCAGCCGTTGGTCCGTTCCGCGGCGATCCGGGGCGCCGTGGCCATGAAGGCCGCGCCGATCGCCCCGTAGGCGGCCATGGACACCATGAGGCTGATGTTCTGGTCCAGACCGTAGGCGCGCTGGCCCGCACCGAAGAGGTTGGTGAACAGCAGATACATGAAGATCGGCAGGCAAAGCATGAGGATCAGGAACCGCTTGTCGGCAAGCATTCGCCGGATTTCCAGGCGCAGCAGGGTAAGCATGTCTTCCTCCGGGTCTGTCGAAGTTGGTCAGGAGGTAAGGGCGAGCACGGCGTCTTCGAGGTTCGTGCCCGCCACCTCGATGTCGGGCACCCGGTCGCGGCCGGCGAAGAGCGCACGCACGGTCGCCTCCGCGTCGGTCGTGTGCAGGATCGCCGCCGGACCGTGTATCTCCACCGCGGTCACGCCGGGCAAACGGTCGAGACCGGCACAGTCGTCGTCGCCGAGCGTGAACCGGACGACCCGGCCGCCCGCCGCGGCCTTGATCCGGCCTGGCGTGCCGTCCGCGACCACCTTGCCCGCGGCGATCACGACGATGCGATCGGCGTTTTCGTCGGCCTCTTCGAGATAGTGCGTGGCGAACAGGATCGTCTTCCCGCTGGCCGCGTATTCCTGGATACCCGCCCAAAAAGCGCGACGGGAGGCGACGTCCATGGCGGTCGTCGGCTCGTCCAGCACCAGCAGATCGGGATCACCGGCGACCGCGATCGCGAACCGCAACCGCTGGTACTGCCCGCCGGAGAGGCGATCCACCCGGCGCCGCGCCAGATCGGTGAGGCCGGCGTCCGCCAGCAATCGCGCCAACGGTCGTGGGCGCGGGTAGAGCGCCCTGGCCAGGCCGATCAACTCGGCCACGGCCACGCCCGGCATCAATCCGCCGTCCTGCAGCATCACCCCGACCCGCCCGGCCGCGACCGCCTCGCCGGGCCGCCCGCCCAGCACGCTGACCCGCCCGGCGCTGGGGGTGAGCAGCCCCAGCAAAAGGTTCACCGTCGTGCTCTTGCCCGCCCCGTTCGCGCCGAGCAGGGCCACCGTCTCACCGCGGCGCAGCGACAGGTCCAGCCCGTCGACCGCGCGCACGGCAGCGAAGTTCTTTGCCACACCGTGGAATTCGACCGCCATTTCGCTCATGGAAAGGACGGTAGGCGGGCCGGGGGACGCCGGTTAGTGCGCGGAATCAGCAATCCGGTGTGACAGCTGTCAGGTCGGCGGCCACTCACCGGCCACCCGGCCACGCCGATCGCGGCGCGACGGCTACATTCTCCGCGTGACAACCGAGGGCACCTGCCAGGTCGAGGACGCCGAACTGCACGTCCGCCGCGGTGGGGACGGGCCCCCGCTGCTGTTCGTCCCCGGTGGGATCGGTTCGGCCGACAGCCTGAAGTCTCTGGCTTCCCGGCTGTCCAGCGCGTACACGGTGCTCGTCTACGACCGGCGGGGGCACTCACGCAGCACCGACCGTTCGGCGGGTTCGATCACGGTCGAGCGGCAGGCCGACGACGCCCGCGCGGTGATCGAGCATTTCGGGTTCGGCAAGGCCCTGGTCTTCGGCACCAGCGCCGGGGCGCAGATCGGGCTGGCGCTGGCGGCCCGGCATCCGGAGGCGGTGGCCGGACTCGTCAGCCACGAGCCGCCCGCGGTCCGGTTGCTGCCGGATGCCCAGGAGTGGCTCGACTTCGCCGACGAGCAGGTGGCGCTGACCCGCGAAGGCAAAGTTTTCGAGGCGTTCAAGGAGTTCGTCGCCTCGATCGCCGGGGCCGGACTGCCCGACGCGAAAGCCGTGCGCCTGCCCAACGAGACCGAATGGCAACGACTGTTCTGCCGCGAGCTGGCCGAGATCTACCGGTACCTGCCGGATGTCGAGACACTGCGCCGCGGCGGGGTGCCGATCGTGCTCGCCGCGGGCCAGGGCAGCCGCGGCTACTACCACTACCGCCCGGCGCGCGCCCTCGCCCTCGAACTCGGCCTGCCGTTCGTGGAGATGCCCGGCGCCCACCTCGCTCCCCAGCGAAGCAGCGCCGAGTTCGCCGCCGCCCTCACCGAGATCCTCGGCGAGCTACTTACCTGACCTGCCTCACGCGATCTTCCACCGCCTGACGCCCGCAGTCATCGGTGATGAACCCACCGTGTCCGGGCTGGGCGCACAGAACGTGAGAAATCGTTTACGGTCTGTCCTTAATGGAATTCCTCCTCGGCAACCGGATGAACCCTGCTCCGGTTCCGGCAAACCGCGCTATTCTGAGGTTGTAGCGGCTGGCGACATCCTCCCCAGTTTCTCGCCGGTCGCGCCCCGGCGCATTACCTCCCCCCTCGGGCGCCGGGGCAAGGCCCCCGGGCGCGCCTTCCTCCCCCAGATCGGCGCCGCCCGGGGGTTTCTCACGTACGGCCGACGCTGAAGTCGTGTCCCCACAGGCTGACCGCGGTGCTTTCGCGCGCGACCCAGTGCTCGTCGTCGACCTGCCGGCCCTCACACCCGAACTCGACGTCGAACCCGCCCGGCGTTTTCAGGTAGAAGGAAAGCATCAGGTCGTTGACATGGCGGCCGAGCGTGGCCGACATCGGCACGTTGCGCCGCTTGGCGCGGTCCAGGCAAAGGCCGACGTCGTCGGTGCTTTCCACCTCGATCATCAGGTGCACGATGCCGCTGGGCGTCGGCATCGGCAGGAACGCGAGGCTGTGGTGGCGCGGGTTGCAGCCGAAGAACCGCAGCCAGGCGGGCGCGCCGTCGGCGGGCCGGCCGACCAGCTGTGGCGGCAGCCGCATCGAGTCGCGCAGCCGGAAGCCCAGCACGTCCCGGTAGAACCGCAACGCCGCCTCATCGTCGTGAGTGGACAGTACGACGTGCCCGAGCCCCTGCTCACCGGTGACGAACCGGTGCCCGTACGGGCTCACGACCCGCCGGTGCTGCAGTGCGATTCCGTGAAACACCTCCAGCGTGTTGCCCGACGGGTCGTCGAAGCTGATCAGCTCGGCGACCCGGCGCTCGGCCAGCAGTTCGGCGGTGCCCTCCTTGAACGGCACCTCGTGCGCCGCCAGGCGTGCCCGCATCTCGTCGAGTTCGGCGGCGCCGGCGACCTCCCACCCGGCCTGCGCCAGCCGGTCGGTCTCGCCGGGAACGATCACCAGCCGGGCCGGGAAGTCGTCCATCCGCAGGTACAGCGCGTCCGGATGCGCGCCTTCGCCCTCGACCATGCCGAGCACCTTGAGGCCGAACTCTCGCCACTTGGCCATATCCGTGGCTTCGATCCGCAGGTAACCCAGCGAGGAGATGCCCATTACCGTCACACCATCCCGTTTTCCACCCGGAGCCCGAATTCCCCGGTGCCGAACATCGTGTAGGCGCGTTCCGGATCGTTGGCCGCGTGGACCCGCCCCGCGTGCGCGTCGCGCCAGAACCGCTGGATCGGCGTGCCCACCCGCAGCGCTCGCCCGCCGGAGTTCTCGAAGAGCCGGTCGATCGCGGCGATCGACCGCTCGGTGCCGCGGACCTGGTCCCGCCGCACCCGCAGCCTCGTGGCGAACGGCAGTTTCTCGCCGCGGCACGCCGCCTGATACAGCTCGTCGATGTTGTGCGTGAGCTGCAGCCACGCCGCGTCGATCTCGCTGGCCGCCTCGGCCACCCGCACCTTGGCGAAGGGGTCCTCTTTGGACTGTTCGCCGAGGTAGGCCGCGCGGACCCGGTTGCGCTGGTGCTCCACGTGCGCTTCGTAGGCGCCGTAGGCCATGCCGATGATCGGCGCGGTGATCGTGGACGGGTGCACCGAGCCGTAGGGAAGCCGGTACAGCGGGCCCGGGTTGATCTGCTGGCCCGGGGTCTTGCACTTCGACGTGGCCCCGAAGCTCAGCGCCCGGTGCGCGGGGACGAACACGTCCTCGACGAGGATGTCGTTGCTGCCGGTCCCACGCAGGCCGACGGTGTCCCACACGTCGATGATCTGGTAGTCCGCGATCGGCAGCAGGTAGGTGCAGAAATCCACGGCCTTGTCCCCGGAGAACGCGGGCGCGCCGAGGAAGACCCAGGTGGCGTGGTCGCAGCCGGAGGAAAAGCTCCACCGGCCGGACAACCGGTACCCACCGTCGACCACGGTGGCCCGGCCCATCGGCGCGTAGGAGGACGCGACCCGGACGTCGGTGTCCTCGCCCCACACGTCCTCCTGCGCCTGCGCGTCGAACAGCGCGAGGTGCCAGGGATGCACGCCGAGGATCGAGGCGACCCAGCCGGTCGAGCCGCATGCGCTCGCGATCAGCTTCACCGCGGTGTAGAAGCTGACCGGGTCGGCCTCCACCCCGCCGAAGGTCTTGGGCTGCAACAACTTGAAGAAACCGGTCTCCGCCAGTGCCTTGATCGACTCTTCGGGGATCCGGCGGGCGTCCTCGGTCTCCTGCGCCCGTTCCCGCAGGATGGGCCGCAGTTCGGAGACGGCGGTGATCACCCTGCTCACGTCCTGCTCGGTCATGTGCCCCAGACTAGAACACGTTCTCGTTTTCGTCTATCGTGGCCACAAGGAAACACGCAAGACGGCAAGGCCGTCGATGCAACACGTTTCAGCCGGAGGTGGAGGAACGAGCATGGCGGAGGCCTTCGACGTGGTGGTTGTCGGCAGCGGCGCGGCCGGCATGACCGCCGCGCTCACCGCGGCGCATCACGGCCTGAACGCGGTCGTCGTCGAGAAGGCGGACCGTTTCGGCGGCTCCACCGCGCGCTCCGGCGGCGGCGTCTGGATCCCCAACAACGAGGTCCTCCGGGCCGCCGGGGTCGAGGACACCCCTGAGCGGGCGCGCGAGTACCTGGCGGCCATCGTCGGCGACGTGGTGCCGGCCGAACTCCGGAACGCGTTCCTGGATACCGGCCCGGAAGTCCTCTCGTTCATCCAGCGCACGACACCCCTGCGCTTCCAGTGGGTGCGTGGCTACTCCGACTACCACCCGGAGGCGCCGGGCGGGCGACCCGGAGGGCGCTCCGTCGAGCCCAAGCCGCTGGACGCGCGGCTCCTGGGTGCGGAGATGGCCAACCTGGAACCGCCGTACAGCGCCGCGCCGCTGGGGGTGCCGATCACGCAGGCCGACTACCGCTGGCTGAGCCTCATCGGGCGGCACCCGCGCGGCGTTGCGCGGATGCTCGCACTCGGCACACGCTGGATCGTGGCCAGGGCCACCGGAAAGCGCCCGCTGACCATGGGGCAGGCCGTCGCGGCGGGCCTGCGGGCGGGGCTGCTGCAGGCCGGGGTGCCGGTGTGGCTCGGCACGCCGCTGCTCGACCTGGTGACCGAAGGAGACCGGGTCACCGGCGTGGTCGTCCGTCGTGACGGTGAAGAGACCGTTCTGCGCGCGAAAGCGGGCGTGATCCTCGCGTCGGGCGGCTTCGAGCACAACGAGCAGATGCGCGCCAAGTACCAGCGGCCACCCATCGGTACACAGTGGACGGTAGGGGCGAAGGCCAACACCGGCGACGGGATCACCGCCGGGCTGAAGCTCGGCGCCGAGGTGGACCTGATGGACGACGCGTGGTGGGGGCCGTCGATCCCGCTCACCGGTGGCCCGTGGTTCGCGCTCGCCGAGCGCTCGCGGCCGGGTTGCGTCATGGTCAACGCGCGCGGCGAACGGTTCGTCAACGAGTCGGCCCCCTACGTCGAGGCGGTGCACGCGATGTACGGGCCCGGCGACGGCCCGGCCCGCAACATCCCGGCCTGGCTGGTGTTCGATCAGCGCTATCGCAACCGGTACATGTTCACCGGCATCGCGCCACGCCAGAAGCTGCCCGGCCGCTGGTACCGGGCGGGCATCGTGCGGCAGGCGCCCACGCTCGCCGGCCTCGCCGAACTGATCGAGGTGCCGCCCGCCTCGCTCGCCGCCACCGTCGAGCGGTTCAACACGTTCGCCCGCAACGGCGTCGACGAGGACTTCCGGCGTGGCGAAAGCGCTTACGACCACTACTACGGCGACCCGCGCAACCGCCCCAACCCGAGCCTCGGCCCGCTGGACGCCGCCCCCTTCTACGCCGTGGAGATCGTGCCCGGAGATCTCGGCACCAAGGGCGGCCTGCGTACCGATCCGCATGCGCGGGTGCTGCGCGCCGACGGTTCGGCCATCCCCGGCCTGTACGCGGCGGGCAACACCAGCGCCGCGGTGATGGGCCACACCTACGCGGGCCCCGGCGCGACGATCGGCCCCGCCATGGTCTTCGGCTATCTGGCCGCCCGGCACCTGTGCCACCAGAAACCTTCCGGAGGTCAACGATGACAGAAGTCCGCACGATCGACGCCGGCGCCCCGCCGGCGCGGTTCGCCCGCGGCTGGCACTGCCTCGGGCTGGCCGAGGACTTCCGCGACGGAAAACCGCACGCGGTCAACGCGTTCGGTACCAAGCTCGTGGTGTTCGCCGACAGCGACGGCGCGCTGCACGTCCTCGACGGCTACTGCCGGCACATGGGCGGCGACCTGACCCAGGGCACGATCAAGGGTGACGAGGTGGCCTGCCCGTTCCACGACTGGCGCTGGGCGGGTAACGGCAAGTGCGTGTCGATCCCTTACGCCAGGCGGGTTCCACTGCGGGCACGGACCAGGTCATGGCTCACCTGCGAAGAGAACAAGCAGTTGTTCGTCTGGCACGACCCACAGGGCAACCCGCCGCCGGCGGACGTGGTGATCCCCCGCATCGACGGGATCTTCACCGGCGAATGGAGCAACTGGACCTGGGACTCGGTGCTCATCGAGGGCTCCAACTGCCGCGAGATCATCGACAACATGGTCGACATGGCCCATTTCTTCTACATCCACTACGCCTTCCCGACCTATTTCAAGAACGTGTTCGAGGGGCACATCGCCAGCCAGTACCTCAACACGAAGGGCCGCCCGGACAAGGGAATGGCCTCGAACTACGGCGGCGAGGACAACCTGCTGCGCTCGGAGGCGTCCTACTTCGGCCCGTCCTACATGATCAACAAGTTGGTCAACACCGTGCGCGGCTTCGAGATCGAGAACGTGCTGATCAACTGCCACTACCCGGTCACGCCGAACTCGTTCGTGCTGCAATGGGGAGTCAGCGTGAAGAAGCTGCCCGGTGTGTCCGACGAGCAGGCCGACAAGATCGCCGGAAAGTTCGCCAAGGGCATCGGCGCGGGGTTCCTCCAGGACGTGGAGATCTGGAAGAACAAGACCCGGATCGACAACCCGCTGCTGTGCGAAGAGGACGGCCCGGTCTACCAGTTGCGGCGCTGGTACGAGCAGTTCTATGTGGACGTCGAGGACGTGACCGAGGAAATGACCCGGCGATTCGAGTTCGAAGTGGACACCACGAAGGCGAACGAGGCATGGGAGCACGAGGTCGCGGAGAACCTCGCGCAGCAGCAAGCCGAGGTTTGAGCGAACTCGCGGAGGGAGCACCATGACTGCGGCGGAGTTCCTGGCCGGTGGGCTGCGGCGGCACACCTGCGCGTCGTGCGGCACCGACGTGCTGGTGAAGAAGAACAGCCGGCCGCACACCAGCATCCAGTGGACCACGGACGCGGCCACCAGCTGCCCGGTCTTCGCCGAGCGGGCCGCCGCGGGGGCGAACACCGCGTTGCTGGACACCTGCGAGCGGCTGCGCGAAAGCATCGCCAAGGCGGCGGTGAACGGCGAATTCGGAGTTCTGGATGACTGAACGGGTGCGCACCTTGACGGTGGCGGAGGTGATCGCGGAGACCGCCGACGCCTGCTCGCTGGTCTTCGACGTTCCCCCCGAGCAGGCCGAGGCCTTCCGCTACCGGCCCGGCCAGTTCCTGACGCTGCGGGCCGGCTCGGTGGCGCGCTGCTATTCGCTGTCCAGCGCGCCCGACGAGGGTTCCCGGCTGAAGATCACGGTGAAGCGGACCGGGGCCGGCTCGGGCTCGAACTGGCTCTGCGACAACGTCCGGCCGGGCACGAAGATCGAGGTCCTGCCGCCCGCCGGGGTGTTCACCCCGAAGTCGTTCGACGAGGACCTGCTCTTGTTCGCCGCCGGCAGCGGCATCACGCCGGTGATGTCGATCCTGAAAACCGCGCTGCGGCAGGGAACCGGCCAAGTGGTACTGGTGTACGCGAACCGCGATGAGCGGTCGGTGATCTTCGGTGCGGAGCTGGCCGCCTTCGGTCGCGAGCACGCCGACCGGTTCGCCGTACTGCACTGGCTGGAGAGCGTGCAGGGCCTCCCGGACGTGGCTCGACTGCGCGCGCTGGCCCGGCCGTTCACCACGTTCGAGGCGTTCCTGTGCGGGCCCACGCCGTTCATGACCACCACCCGGCAGGCACTGACGGAACTGGGCATGCCGAGGCGGCGTGTCCATCTGGAGAAGTTCGTGTCGCTCGGGGGAAATCCGTTCGAGGCGAGCACCGAGCCCACCACCGGCGAGAGCGACACGGCAGCCTTGCGGGTGAACCTCGACGGGACCGAACACACGTTCCCCTGGCCGCGCCAACGAAAACTGCTCGACCTGTTGCTCGACAAGGGACTGGCCGCGCCGTACTCCTGCCGCGAAGGGCAGTGCAGCGCCTGCGCGTGCCGGATCGTCGCGGGCGAGGTCAAGATGCTGAACAATGACATTCTCGATCCGGAGGACATCGCGGAAGGTATCGTTTTGGCCTGCCAGTCCGTGCCGCTAACGGACGAGGTCCGGATCACCTACGAGTAGGAGCCGCCCGTGCCCATCGATCCCGGTCTCGCCATCGGCGCCGAACTCGACGAGGCTTCCTTTTCCTGGACCGCCACGGACGTGCTGCTCTACCACCTGGCCCTGGGCGCCGGCGCACACCCGACCGACGAGCGGGAGCTTCACTACACCTACGAGCGTGACCTGCGCGTGCTGCCGACCTTCGCGACCGTCGCCGCGAGCGCCGGCCGGCACGAGACTCCCCGGGTGTCCTTTCCGGGCGTGGAGATCGACCTCGCCAAGGTGGTGCACGGCACCCAGTCGGTGACGGTGCACCGGCCGATCCCGGTGGCGGGCGACGCGGTCGCGCGCGGCCGCATCGTCGACGTGCTGGACAAGGGCAAGGCCGCGGTGATCGTCAGCGAGACCGTCGTGACCGGAACGGACGGCAGTCCATTATGGACAGCTCAGTCAAGCCTCTTCGCCCGCGGCGAAGGCGGGTTCGGCGGGAAGCGCGGCAGCGCCGACAAGGTCGAACTGCCAGCGCGGGAGCCCGACGCGGTCATCGACACGCCGACGCTTCCCCAGCAGGCACTGCTGTACCGGCTGTGCGGCGACTGTAACCCGCTGCACGCCGACCCGGAGTTCGCCCGGGCGGCCGGCTTCGAGGTGCCGATCCTGCACGGCCTGTGCACCTACGGCGTCGTCGCCAAGGCCGTCACCGACGCGATGCTCGAGGCCGACGTCACCCGCGTCTCGTCGTTCTCGGCGCGGTTCGCCGGCATCGTCCTGCCCGGCGAGACGCTGCGGACCCGCGTGTGGCAGGACGGCTCCCGCCTGATCCTCACCACCACCGCACCCGGCCGCGACGACGCCCCGGTGCTGTCCGACGCCGTACTGACCGTCGCTTGACGTGCTCCCCTCACGCCCGCTCCACAGGCGTTTCGCCTCTCCGCACGCCCTCCGGCGAGGATGTTGAAAGACGCCGGTTCACGGTCACCAGCCGCCTCATCGCTCATAATCACTCGATTGTGTTCGTTCATGTATTCGATACAGCGGTATGATGAGAGCATGGCCGCCGATCCGACCTCCGATTCCATGTCCTCCCTGGGGGACGCGGAGTTGCTGGATGTCGTGTGCGACGAGGCAGTTCGGCATCGTCGGTCGTATTCCAGGCAGTTGCAAGCGATCGCCGAAATCGACGCCCGCGGTATCTGCAACGAGCATGGACATTACGTTGGGACGGCCGCGCTGATCCGGGAAATGCTCAACCTGGACCCGCACGAGGCCCGTCGCATGGTCGCTCACGCCGAACTACTCAACGAGACCGTGTCACCATCCGGTGCCCGGATCGAAGCGAAACTGCCCGTGGTGGCCGAAGCATTGGCCGAGGGCGCCATCTCGCCCGAACACGTCGAAGTAATCCGCAAAGCCATCACGACCCTGCCCGACACCGCCTCGCTGGAAGACCGGGCGGTTGCGGAGAAAATCCTGTGTGAGGCCGCGGTCTCCTGCGAACCCCGCATCGTCAGGCGGCTGGGTCAGGAGATCCACCACCGCCTCAACCCCGACGGCGACAAGCCCAAAGACACCACGCTCCGCGATCCTCTCCGACGCCTGAACATCCGGGAACGCAAAGACGGAGGCGTGTCCGGCACCTTCGACCTCGATGCCGAGAGCGGCGCGTTGCTGACCAACCTGTTGTCCCCGCTCACCGCGCCCACCCCCGGCCCCAACGGATGGGACGAACGCTCCCCCAGCGAGAGACGGGGGTGATGCCTTCGCCCACATCCTCAAAGCCGCCGCCAACTGTCCCGACGCATCGACGGAGGCGGGAGAACCGGTCACCGTCATGGTCAACGTCTCCCTGGAGGACCTGAAGGCCGGTGTAGGACGCGGACTCATCGATGGCCACACCAACATCTCCGCCGCACGAATCCGACGCATGGCCTGCGACGCCAAGATTCTCCCCGTCGTACTGGGCAGCAAGAGCGAACCACTGGACATCGGACGCGCCACCCGCGTCGTCCCCCGCAGCATCCGACGAGCACTCATCCAACGAGACCGCGGATGCACCTTCCCATCATGCACGAAACGTGCAAAATGGACACATGCCCACCACCTCGTCCACTGGGCCATGGGCGGTCCCACCTCACTCCAGAACCTGGCGCTGTTATGCCACCACCATCATCGGCTCATCCACCAGCGACTGGGAAGTCCGGATGATCCAGGGACATCCGTGGTTCATCCCACCATCCCATGTGGACCACCAGCGCACACCACGACGCAACGTCCTCCACTCCACCCGAGCATCATGACCAAATCCGAGGTGGAGGCCACTATCAAGTGCGGCTCGGAGTCGCTGGGGTACGCATGGCGGTCAGGATTTCCACGTCCTCGTCGCTGAGTACGACCTTCGCGGCTGCGATGTTCTCCTCCAGGTGTTTGCGGGAGGAAGTTCCGGGAATCGGCAACATGACCGGGGATCGGTGCAACAGCCATGCCAGGGCGACCTGGGTCCGGGTGGCGCCCACCCGCCGCGCGACAGTGTCGATCGGGTCGTCGGCGACGGGTCTCGTGCGGGCCACCGGAAGCCAGGGCATGAACGCGATGCCGTGCTGTTCGCAGTAGTCGAGTACCGGATCTGACGAGCGATCGACGAGGTTGTAGCGATTCTGCACGCTGACGATCGGCATGATCGTCCGGGCCTCGGCCAACTGCTCGACGGTGACCTCCGACAGCCCCACGTGCCGGACTTTTCCCTCCTGCTGCAGGCGCCGGAGTGCGCCGATCTGATCGGCGAGCGGCACCGTCGGGTCGATCCGGTGCAACTGGTAGAGATCGATCCGGTCCAGCCGGAGCCGGCGCAGGCTCAGCTCGGCCTGCTGGCGGAGATATTCCGGGCGGCCGAGCGGAATCCAGTCCTTACCCAGGTTGACGTGCCCGCCCTTGGTCGCGATCACCACCTCCGGCGGGTACGGGTGTAGTGCCGCGGCGAGCAACTCCTCGTTCTCGCCCAGGTCGTAGGAGTCGGCGGTATCGACGAGCGTGATGCCGAGTTCGACCGCCCGCTGGGCGATGGCGATCCCGGTGGCCCGGTCCAGCCCACCGGTCAGGCGCATCGCGCCGAAGCCGAGCCGGTGGACCGGCAGGTCGCCGCCGATGACGAAAGTGCTGTGGTCAGGGTTGAACATGGACTCTCCTGGTGTGGGGGAACGGTCTCAACCTGCAGCAATCCACCGCTAAGGACAAGTGACTCTTTCTGCCCTCTACTGTGTAGTATCGCTACGATGTTGAACCTGGACCGGCTACGCGTGCTGCACACGGTGTCCGTGACCGGGTCCGTCAGCAACGCCGCCCGGACGTTGCATGTCACCACCTCGGCCATCTCCCAGCAGATCGCTCGCCTGGAGCGCGAGGTCGGTCAACGGCTGGTCGAGCGGCACGGCCGGGGCATCCGGTTGACCGAGGCGGGAACCTTCCTCGCCCGGGACGCCGGTGAACTGCTGACCCACGTCGAACGGGTGGAGGCCGGGCTCGCCGAGCACCGCGGCACGGTCACCGGGACACTGGCCGTCGCCGCGTTCGCCACCGCGGCACGCGGGCTGTTGCCAGGCGTGCTGGGCACGCTGCGGTCCCGTTACCCGGAACTTCGCGTATCGCTGTCGGAGCGAGAACCCCACGAGTCCATCCCGGCGCTGAGCCGGGGCCGGCTCGACATCGCGATCGTCCAGGAATGGCCCGGCGACGAGCTGACCATTCCGGACGGCCTGACCCGATGCGACCTGAGCGAGGACACGTTCGACCTGGCCTTGCCCGCGGACCACCCACTCGCCGGCCGTGACCGCCTTGCCATCACGGAACTACTGGACGAGGACTGGATCGCCTGGAGCGACGGGCAGATCTGCCACGACTGGCTCGTGCGCACACTGCGCGCGAACGACGCACAGCCATGCATCGCACACACCGCCTCCGAGCACGCGACTCAACTCGCGTTGGTCGCAGCCGGCCTCGGCGTCGCTCTCATCCCGCGCCTCGGACGCGATCACGCACCATCGTCAGTCCACTTTGTACCGATAACCCCGGCACCGGCTCGCCGGATCTTCGCACTCCAACGGACCAGCGCGAGCGCTCGCCCCGCCCTTCGCGCCACCCTCGACACACTCCAACGCGCCGCGAACTCGCCGGCTGATGCGCGCCCTACAAAACCGCCGAGCCAAGCAGGTAAGCCATGCCGGCGCCCATGACGGCCCGGCAGGCCGGGCGCGCGAAGGTCACGTCCCGCACACCGGCGACACGCGCGTTGCGGATCGCCCGGCGGCCGATGCGCACGGCGTCGTAGGAGAAGTAGGCAGCGCCGAGCGCCGCCAGGGCCGGCACGGCAAGGCGGGCAGAGGAGGGCATGGCGAACCAGGGCCCGTGGTCCATGGCTTCCGCGGGCATCGCGGCGAGCATGTAGAGCATGGCCGCCGCGGCGATGGTGTTATGGACGGCGTAGGCCCGGCGACCGCGAACGGCGGCCACGAGGGACCAGCCGGCGGTCAGCAGCAGCACGGCCTCCCAGCCCGCGGCCGGGATCGGCCCGCCCAGCGGCGACACCATGGCGGCCATGGCGAGCATCATCAGCAGTTCGATGAGGTCGATCTCCCGGCCGGTCCGGCCGGCGAGGCCGCGCTCCCCCGCCTGGCCGGGGACAGCGCGCACCATCCGGTACACGCTGGGGATCGCGAGCAGAACGAAGACCGCCAGCAGAACCCAATTGGCCGCGACGGGAATCGGCATTCGTCAACCATCGCACAGGACACACCGCCCGAACAGCCAGCAACCGGCCGAACCCGCTCAGGGACGGCTGAGCAGGAGGGCGGAGGTGGGGACGCCGGTACCGGCCGTCACCAGGACGTGCTCGGCGCCGGAAACCTGATTGACGGCGTTGCCGCGGATCTGGCGGACCGCCTCGGCGATGCCGTTCATGCCGTGGACGTATGCCTCGCCGAGCTGGCCGCCGTGCGGGTTGAGCGGCAACTCGCCGTCCAGCTCCAGAGTGCCACCCGCGGTGAAGTCCTTGGCCTCTCCCCGGCCGCAGAACCCGAGTTCCTCCAACTGCATCAGCACGTACGGGGTGAAATGGTCGTACAGCACCGCGACATCCACATCGGACGGTGAAAGCCCGGACCTCGACCACAGCTGCCGCCCCACCACGTTCATCTCCGGCAGCGCCGCGAGGTCGTCGCGGTAGTAGCTGGTCATGACGTACTGGTCCGGACCGCTGCCCTGGGCGGCAGCGGTGATCATCGCCGGAAGGTTCGGCAGGTCCCGGGCGCGCGCGGCGCTGGTGACGACCAGGGCCACGCCACCATCGGTCTCCTGGCAGCAGTCCAGCAGGCGCAGCGGTTCGACGATCCAGCGCGACGCCTGATGGTCGGCCAGGGTGATCGGCTTACGGTAGAACCAGGCGTTCGGGTTGGTCGCGGCGTGCTTGCGGTCGATCACCGCGATCCGGCCGAAGTCCTCGCTCGTGGCGCCGTACTCGTGCTGGTAACGACGCGCCACCATGGCGACCGTCGCGGCCGGGGTGGCCAGGCCCATCGGGTAGTGGAACGAGTTGTCCACGCCCGAGGAGTTGACCTGCTGGGCCGCGGCGGCGGATACCTGGCCGAAGCGGTGCCCGGACCGCTCGTTGAACGCCCGGTAGGCCACCACCACGTTCGCGGCCCCGGTCTCGACCGCCATCACCGCCTGCTGCACGGTGGCCGCCGCGGCGCCGCCGCCGTAGTGCACGCGGCTGAAGAACGTCAGCTCGGGAATGCCGAGTTCGCGTGCGACCGAGATTTCACTGTTGGCGTCCATGGTGAACGAGACCAGACCGTCCACATCAGAGGGTCGCAACCCGGCGTCGGCGAGCGCGGCCAGCACCGCCTCACCCGCCAGCCGCAACTCGCTTCGCCCGGAGTTCTTCGAGAACTCCGTCGCCCCGATGCCCACGATCGCCGCAGTCATGATCGTTCCCTCTCCGCGGGTTTGCGCGGTTTTTCTGGTAATACAACCGAAACCGTGCCGGTGAGGTGTTCGCCGAGCCGGCCGGTCCCGGTCACGCCGACCGTCAGAGCCCGGCCGTCGGCTTCGATCACACGCCCCGAGAGCACGAGCGTGTCGCCCGCGTAGCAGGGCACGCCGAGCCTGATCTTGATGGATTTCACCAGCGCTTCCGGCCCTGCCCAGTCGCTGACGAACCGCTGCACCAGGCCGGTGTCGGTGAGGATGTTGAGGAAGATGTCCTGCGAACCGCGGCTGACGGCGGCATCCCGGTCGTGGTGCACGTCCTGGAAGTCCCGGGTGGCCAGCGCCGTGCTGATCACGAAGGTCGGGGTGACGTCGATGGTCAGCAATGGCAGGTCCGTGCCGATGTCGATCATGGCTCCCCCTTCCGCGCCCCGAGTGGCCGCCAGACGGGCAGGGTCAGCTCGTCGTCCACCTTCCGGAAGGCCACCTGCACCGGCTGTCCGATGTAGACACTCGACGGGCTTGCGTCGACCAGTTCACCCAGCATCCGCACTCCCTCCGTCAATTCGACGAGCGCGATCACGAAGGGCAGCCGCTTCCCCGGCACCTCGGGCCGGTGGTGCACCACGTAGCTGTAGACGGTGCCGTGCCCGCTCGCGACCACGTAGTCCGGCTTCGCGTTCAGGTCGCCGTCCGGCGGCAGCGGACCGGGCGGGTGCCGCAGCACCTCGCCCCAGCGCTGGATCCGCAACTCACCGGCCCGGGTCCCGGCCCAGAAGAACTCGGTGTCGGCGCTGATCACCGGCCGCAGCACGGCAGCCGGATCCGCCTGAGGCGGGCGTTCGGGAGGCCGGAACTTCAACACCCGGAACAGCATCTCGGCGACTGCTTCGTCGCCCACGTACCAGGTGGTCCTCGTGGTGACGAACCAGCCCTCGCCGAGCGCGGTCCGTTTCGGTCCGGTCACGTCGTCGAGTTTCGTGGATGCCGAGGTTTGCTCACCGTGCCGCAGGTAGCGGTGGTAGGTCTGCTCGGAGTTCGTCGCGACGACGGAGGTGAACCCGGCCTCGTCGAGCACCGCGATCATCGCGCCGAGCGGATCGTCAGCCGGATCTGAGGAGCGCTGCCTGAGCAACCCGGGCATCGTCCACACCTGCGCCATCGCGGGCGGCGCAACGAGTCCACCGTGGACGGACGCCGCCGCGAACTCCGGATCGACGTACACCGGGTTGGTGTCGCCGATGGCCTCGACCCAGTTGTTGACCATCGCCTGGTTCACCGGGTCGCGCGCCGGGCGCGGTCTCGATTCCCCTTGTGCGGCAACACGCTCGGCCACCTGCCTTATTTCCGGCGGGCCCAAGTGCTCGGGGGCGCGCTCAGTGGTCACCTCGGGCGCCGCCTCTCCGATCTGATCGGCGTCAGCCCGCGCTGGGTCTGGTCGAGGGTGAAGTCCACGCCGGCTCCTTCGGCCATGATTGAAACTCGTTCTAGTTTTAGCCGAGGAGCACGCTGGTGGCAAGTCAGCCGGTGGCCTTGAGAAGCTGCTGCATCTCGTCCGGGACCGCGTCCGCGAGCGACCACAGGTCTGGAACGAGTTCTCGCGCACCGATCAGGCCGACGTCCACCCGCCCGTCGCTGGAGATGACGGTGATGTTCAGGCCGGCACCGTGAAAGACCGGCCCGAGCGGGTACATCCCAGTGATCCGCGCGCCCAGCAGGTACAGCGGGACCGGCGGGCCGGGCACGTTGGAGATCACCAGGTTGTGCACGACGGGATGTTTGTCGGCCAGCCGCAGCGCCGAGTAGGCCCGCATCGCCAGGCCGAGCAGCCGGGCCGGGGCGAACTCGGCCCAGTCGGCCAGCATGTCGGCGTCGATGCTGAAGTGGTGTTGCTTGGCCAGCCGGTTGTTCTCCGCGATCGCGTAGACCCGGGCGACCGGTTCCGCGAGGTGGGTGGGCAGCAAAGCGAAGAACGCCGAGACGTGGTTACTGCCGGACTCGCGGACGCTGCGGTCGTGCACGGACACCGGCACGGTCACCACGAGCGGATCGTCCGGCAGCTCACCACGCGCTTCCAGGAAGCTCCGCAACGCGCCCGTGCACAGCGCGAGCACCACGTCGTTCACGGTTACCCCGAAGGCGTTCTTCACCTGCTTCACGTCGTCGAGGTCGACCGAGGTGAACGCGACGCTGCGGTGCCCGGTGATGGTGCCGTTGAGCGAAGTGCGCGGCGCGGTGAACGGCATCGGCATGCCCCGCCGGTGCAGCGCGCTGCTCAGCCAGCGCGACCCCACGCCGAGCAGGCCCGGCAGGAGCCTGACCAACTCGCCCGGGCGGTGGAGCAGGTCCGCGGCACTGGCCTTGAGCAGATCGACGTGGCTGGGCGGGGGAGCGCTCTCCCGCGGTTCGGGCGGCGGCGGCAGGGCCGCGGGCTCGACGCCGGCCAGGTAGGCGATGAGGCTCGCGCCACCGACCCCGTCCACGGCGGCGTGGTGCATCTTGATCAGCACGGCGAACGCATCGTCACCGGGAAGCCCCTCGATCACGCAAATCTCCCACAGCGGGCGGCGGCGATCCAGTGGCCGGGCGGCGAATCGTGCGCACAGGCGCGCGAGTTCGTCACGGCCTCGCGGTGACGGGAGGCCGACGCGGTGCACGTGGTGGCCGATGTCGAAGCCGGCGTCCTCGACCCACACCGGGTGCACCAGGTTCAGCGGCGAATTGTGCAGTTTCCGCCGGAATTCCGGAATGAGCCGGACACGTTGATCCAGATTTCCGACAAAATCGTCGAAGCGGTACCCACCGGGGATGGTCGAGCCGTCCAGAGTGAGCAACGCACAGACGTGCAGCGGCTGCGAAGTCGTTTCGAGATATAGAAAACTAGCGTCGAGGCCGCTGAGCACTTGCACAACGCCAGCGTAATCCTGCATTTATGATCGAAGCCATGCGACCGCGCTTTCTCACCCGCCGGGCCGTAGAGCTGGCCCTGACCGCTAATGCACTGCGGCCGCTGCCCGGCTCGGATTTCGTATCCATACCGGCGTTCTTCGCGGCCTGGCTGACCGGCGAACTCGCCCCGCATCTGCTGGCGCTCAGCGCGGCGGACACCGCCGCGCACCTGGCCCGCTACGGCGCACGCACCAAACCGGATCGGGTCAGCCTCGGACTGGCGGCGCTTTCCGCGGCGGGCCTCGGCGCGCTGATCGTGGACTCGCAACGCGCCCGTGGCGCGGTCGAGCGGGCGCTGGCCGAAGCGCTCGGCGCGCGGTATGCCGAGGATCTCGCGCGCCCGCCGGACCCGCGGGACCTGGCCACGCCGTGGGGCCAGCTGGTGTGGCCGTTCCGGATGCGTGACAAGGACGTCCGGCGCGATCGCGACATCGCCTACGCGCCCGGCGGACAGCGTTTCTGGCTGGACATCTACCGCCCGGTCCAGGCGGTCCGCGACCGGCCGGTGCTGCTGCAGATCCACGGCGGCGCCTGGATGGTGGACAGCAAGAACCACCAGGGCATCCCCCTGATGCTGCACATGGCCCGGCGCGGCTGGATCTGCGTGGCGATCAACTATCCGCTCTCCCCCGCGTCGCGCTGGCCCGCGCACATCGTCGCGGTCAAGCGGGCGGTCGCCTGGATCCGGGAGAACATCGCCGAATACGGCGGCGATCCGGCGTTCCTGGCGGCGACCGGAGGCTCGGCGGGCGGGCACCTCGCGGCCCTGCTCGCCCTGACCCCGGACGACACCGGACTTCAGCCCGGCTTCGCCGAGGCCGACACCAGCGTGCAGGCTTGCGTTCCGCACTACGGCGTCTACGACTTCGCGGCGACCAGCGGTCTGCCGGCGAGCGCCCAGCGGCTCGAGTCACTCGTGGCGCGTTACGTCGTCGGTAAGGACCCGGTGAAGTACCTCGACGACTACATCGCCGCCTCCCCGCTCGAACGGATCAACGACAAGGCCCCGCCCTTCTTCGTGATCCACGGTGAGCGCGACACGATGGTGCCGGCGATCGAGGCACAGGAGTTCGTCCAGCGCCTGCGGCGGGCCTCACCGAACCCCGTTGCCTACGCTGAGCTTCCCGGCGCACAGCACGCCTTCGACGTCTTCCCGTCCATCCGCAGCGCGCACGTCGCGCGCGGTGTCGAGCGTTTCCTGGAGTGGGCCTACGTCCGCTCACTCCGCTCCTGACCCCGGCTACGGTTGCGCAACGGTTTACTCCATGAGTGACCCGTTCCTACCGCTTTTTGACAGTAACGGGTCACTCATGAACGACAAGCGCGTCCACCGGGTGGTCGGAGCCGGGGCCGTCGGGCAGCCAGCCGAGACGGGTGTGGGCGAAGCGGTACCAGCGCCCGTCCGGGCCCAGCCGGAGCTGGACGTCGCCGCGGGTGAGACGGTTGCGCCACACTTTCGTCTCACCGGGATCGCCGGGCAGGTCCGCCTCGTCGAGTTCGGCGCGGCCCTCGGCGAGACGGCCGCGGGGCGGCTGCCAGGTTTCCCGCAGCGCACCGAGCCCGCCACGGCCGGCCTCGCGCCAGGCGATCGCCCAGCGCGCCAGGTCCCGGGTGGGCAGGCCGGCCGCGGCGGCCAGTCCGGTGACGTCGTCGAGCCGGGCGGCCCGGCGGGCGAGATCCTCCTCGGCGGACAGGCCGAGCACCTCGTCACCGTTACCGCTCAACAGCTGCCAGGCGACGGTGCCCGCGTCGGCCGCCAGCTCGGCGAGCACGTCCGCGCGGAGCGTGCCGCCCGGCGGCGGGTCCAGCGGCGGCGTCACCGGGCGGCCGGGCGCGTCCGGCAGCGGCGGGAGCGCGGGCACCGGGGCCGGTACCCGCGCGAACGCCTCCTCCGGTGAGACCCCCTCCTCGACGACCGCCCGCGCCGGCACGGCACGGCTGCGGCGGGCCCGGAGCTCACCCAGGATCTCCTCGCGGCCCCGGCCGCGAAGCAGGAACAGGACGAACGGGTCGTCGTCCACCTCGTCGGCCACCAGGTAGCACACCGCGGCCGAATGTTTGCACGGATCGGCGCTGTCCGGGCACGAGCAGCGGGGGCGCAGCTCGCCCGGGCCGGGCAGCAGGTCCACCCCGGACGCCCGCGCGTGCTCGGCGAGCTCGGGCGGCAGTTCCCCGTCGAGCAGGGCCGCGGAGTAGCCGAGCTGGGCGCCGACGGTGTCCAGCAGCCTTTCCCAGTCCGGCGCGGAAAACCGGCGGATCGAGATGGTGACCCGGTACGGCGCCGGCCGGCTGCCCCGCACGCTGGCCCGGAGCTGCCCGGCGGTCACCTCGAGCGCGCCGACCATGCCCTTGCGCGCGTAGGTCCGGCCGCGCGGCAGCCGGTTCGGGTCCAACTGGGCGCGGCCTTCCAGAGCCTCCACCCACGCCCGGCCCCACCACGTGTGCCCGAATTTCCGCCGGCTCATTCTTCCTCCGCGAGCTGCCGCGACTTCCCACAATGGGTAGTCACGGCTCTGATCCGAGCCGGACCAGCTCGGCCAGTTCCTCGTCGGACAGCTCCGTGATCCAGTCCTCGCCGGCACCGATCACGGCGTCGGCGAGGCCCCGCTTGGTCTCCAGCACCGTGGCGATCCGCTCCTCCAGGGTGCCCTCGGCGATCAGCCGGTGCACCTGGACCGGCCGGTCCTGCCCGATCCGGTAGGCGCGGTCGGTCGCCTGGTCCTCGACCGCGGGGTTCCACCAGCGGTCGTAGTGGATGACCTGGGTGGCCCGGGTCAGGTTCAGCCCGACCCCGCCGGCCTTGAGCGAGAGCAGGAAGACCGGCACCTCGCCGGCCTGGAACCGGCGCACCAGCTCCTCCCGCCGATTCGGCGGAGTCGCCCCGGACAGCAGTTCGGCGTCGATCCCGCGTTCGGCCAGGCGGCCCGCGAGCAACCGGCACAGCCGCACGTACTGGCTGAACACCAGCACGCTGTCGCCCTCGTCGAGGATGACGTCGAGCAGTTCCTCGAACGCGGCGAGCTTGCCGGACCGGTCGGCCAGCGGCCCGCTTTCCTTGAGGTACTGCGCGGGATGGTTGCAGATCTGCTTCAGCTCTGTGAGCAGCTTGAGCACCTGCCCGCGCCGTTGCACGCCCGCCGACTCGGCGATCAGGGCCAGGTTCTCCCGCACCACCGCCTCGTACAGGGTCGCCTGCTCGGCGGTCAGCGGCACGAACCGGTCGGTCTCGGTCTTGCGCGGCAGCTCCGGCGCGATGTCGGGGTCGGTCTTCCTGCGCCGCAACAGGAAGGGCCGGACCATCGCGGCGAACCGTTCGGTGGCCGCGGCGTCGGAGTCGCGTTCCACCGGACGTGCGACGGTGCGGCGGAAGTGTTCGAGGCTGCCCAGCAGTCCCGGCGTAGTCCAGTCCACAATGGACCATAACTCGGTGAGCCGGTTCTCCATCGGCGTGCCGGTGAGCGCGACCCGGGCATCGGCGGGAATGCGGCGCAGCTCCTTCGCCGTCGCCGACAACGGGTTCTTCACGTGCTGGGCCTCGTCCGCGGCGACCAGACCCCAGCTGACCTCGCCCAGCGCCGCCCGGTCCCGGCGCAGCACCCCGTAGGTCGCCAGCACCACCTCGTCCGGTTCGAGATCGTCGAGATGCCGTCCCCCGCCGTGGAACCGGCGCACCGGGATCTTCGGCGCGAACTTCGCGAACTCCCGTTCCCAGTTGCCCAGCAGCGAGGTCGGGCACACCACCAGCGTCGGTCCCGCGCCGGACGCACGCCGGTGCAGGTGCAGCGCGATGAGCTGGATCGTCTTGCCGAGCCCCATGTCGTCGGCGAGACAGGCGCCGAGCCCGAGCCCGGTCATGGTGGCCAGCCACCCCAGCCCGGCGAGCTGGTAGGGCCGCAGCGTCGCCTCGAGACCGGCGGGTGGCACGAAGTTCCGGTCCGCGCCGGCCGAGCGAACCCGCTCCAGCAGGCCGGAAAGCTCGGCGGGCGGCGCGAAGTCGACCCGCTCTCCGTCGATCTCGATCGAGCCGGACAGTGCCGCCGCGAGCGCTTCGGCGCCGCTGAGGGTGCGCGAACGGCGGCGGAGCCGGGCGAGCATGGCGGGGTCGACCCGCACCCACTGCCCGCGCAACCGCACCAGTGGCCGCTTCGCCTCGGCCAGCGCGGCGACCTCCTCGCCGGTCAGCGCCTGCCCGCCGACGGCCAGTTGCCAGCGGAAGGAGAGCAGGTCGGTCAGGCGGAACGCGGCGCCGCTCTCGCTGCCCGGCGACGGCGTCGCACTCGCCTGCATGCGCACGCTGTCGGCGAACATTCCCTTGGGCCACAACACTTCCACGCCCGCGTCGCGCAGCGGGTCGTGGGTGAGCAGCTCGACGACCTCGTCGTCGGACAGGGCCAGCTCCGCCGGGGCCGCAGCGGCCAGTGCGCGGGTCAGCACGGGCCAGGCCCGCGCGGCCCGCCGCAGACCGACCAGCAGCTGTGCCTCGACCTGTTCGCCGAGCCGGGACAGTACCGCCTCGGGCGCGTCCCACAGCGTCGCAGCGTCGATCACCAGGCTCGGATCCGTTGCGCTGCGCAACGCGAGCACGCCCGCGAAGGAGAATTCCTCGCCGTCTTCCCGGATCTCCACGCGCAGCAGCAACCGCGCCCCTGAGGACGGCAACCCGGTGGCGAGCCATTCGGCGTCCGCCTCGCCCAGACGGGTGGGCTCGGGCGCCGCGAAGGCGGGGCCACGCGCGGCCACCGACGCCGCCGGGGTCCGCACCAGTACGTCGGCAACCGCGTCCCACAACGCGCGGATCAGCGATTCCGGCGAGTGCAGGCGGATCCGGTCGACACCGGACAATGGCAGTGCGTGCGCCTCGGGCGGGAGCGCCGCGGCCAGATCCCGAGCCAACGCGTCGTCCGCCGCGTCGAGCGGCCCGACGCGCCACGAGTCCACCCCGCCCGGGCTCACGCCGGGGGTCAGGCGGCCGCGGGCGATGAGGTTCAGCGCGGCCTCCACGGCGGCGCTCCAGCCCGCGATCGCCGGGCTGGGTGGATCGGTGACGGTGAGCAGGAACGGAATCGCGTCCGGCAGTCGCAGCACGTGCGCGTCGACCTTGGTGCGGCGGAAGCCCTTTCCGTCGGGCAGCACCAGCTCGATCGCGCTGTGTCCGTGTTGTCCGGGGGCGCAACCCCCGGGCCCCGCCTGGGGGTGAACCCCCAGATCCCCATCGCTGTCCCACAGTGCGAACACGCCGTCCCGTGGTGGGTCGGAGGGCACGTAGATCGCGTTGGTCGCTGGTGTCAGCTCCACCCGGTAACCATAGGAGCCCAGCGAGCAGGCCGGCCCCGGACACCTGCCAGCGGCCTCCCGAAGGCGTAGAACGCGTTTCAGTTTTTCCGAAAGAAGTCCGTTAGGTAAGCTATGCGATGACACTGAAACAAGTTTCGGAGCAGAGGCCGATGGCGGGTAAACCGAAGGTGACCTCCCAGTCCAGGAACGGGATAGGCGCGCTGTCCGGCGAGGAGCCGGGTTCTGCCGCGCAGCGAGACCGGCGCCGCCGCATCCTCGACGCGACACTGGCGCTGGCGTCGAAGGGCGGGTACGACGCGGTGCAGATGCGCGCCGTGGCCGAGAAGGCCGATGTCGCCCTCGGCACGCTGTACCGGTACTTCCCGTCCAAGATCCACCTGCTCGTCTCCGGCCTCGCCCGCGAGTTCGACCGCGCACGGGAGAAGCTGGACCGGACCGCCATCCCCGGCGATACGCCCAGCGACCGCCTGATCTTCGTGCTCAGCCGCAACACCCGGATGATGCAGCGCGACCCGCACCTCACCGAGGCCATGGTGCGCGCGTTCATGTTCGCCGACACCGCGGCCGCCGCCGAAGTGGAGCAGGTCGGCCAGCTCATGGAGGCGATGTTCGCGACGGCCATGGGCATCGACGAACCGACCGAGCACGACCGCGCGGTGTTCCACCTGATCGCCGACGTGTGGATGGCCAACCTGGTCGCCTGGGTGACCCGGCGCGCCTCGGCCGCCGACGTCGCCGCCCGCCTCGAACTGTCGGTGCGCCTGCTGCTCGAGCACCCTGCCGGTCCGTGATCGCCGCGAAGCGCTCGGTGCGGAAAGCTGTGAGACAACTGTGAAGTTCGTGAGGATTCCCTGACGATCCGGTTGCCGGACAACGGCAGCCGTTCACGACCTCGTGCTTTCGGTCGTGAGGAAGCGACAGGTGGAGGTCGGCACGGCCGTGCGCAAGACCGTCCCGGGCGCCACGGTCGGGGTCGAGGTCTACGACCGCGACACCGCCACGGTGCTTACCAGTCTCGGCGCGGATCATCAGTTCCCCAGCATGTCGCTGGTGAAGCTGTTCATTGCGCTCGACGTCCTGCACCAGAACAACTGGGAGCTCCCCGGCGTTCCCATGCAACAGCGGCTCACCAGGATGCTTTCCGGCAGCGACGACCAAATCGCCAACGCGCTCTGGTCGTCGAACGGCGGTCCGGCGATCGTCGACCGAGTCGTCCGGCTGCTGGGTCTGACCGGCACGGAACCGCCCGAGGATCCCGGCGAATGGGGCGACACCCTGGTCACGCCACAGGATCTGGTGACCACCTACAACTACCTCGCCGACAACCTGCCGCCGCCCGCCCACGATCTGCTCTACAACGCGCTTTACCACGCGTCGAGGACGGCCGCCGACGGCACCGACCAGTACTTCGGCATCCCGGAGGGTCTCCCCGGCACCACGTGGGCGATCAAGCAGGGCTGGGGCAGCAGCGGCGCCAAGGCTGAACTCAACACCACCGGGTTGGTCGGCGCCGACGCCCGCTACGTCGTGATCGTGCTGGCGTCGGCGCCGCTGTCCGCCTACCGACAGCTGCCGGCCGCGCTCACCAACGGCACCGCGCAACTGGCCGGGCTGGTGTCCGGCCCCTGAGACGTCAGCCCTTGAGCTTGGGCAGGACTTCGCGACCGAAGACCTCCATCCACTCCTTCTGGTTGCGGCCGACGTTGTGGATGTAGATCCGGTTGAACCCCGCGTCGATGAACTTCTGCAACGAAGCGCGATGCACGTCCGGATCGGACGAGATGACCATCCGGCCATCGAAGTCCTCGGCCCGCACCAGCTTGGCCATCTGTGCGAAGTCGAACGGCGAGCGAATGTCCGCCTTCGGGAACTTCATGCCTCCGTTGGGCCACTGGTCCATCGCGTTGGCCAGCGCCTCCTCGTCGGTCGCCGCCCACGACAGGTGCACCTGCAGCAGCTTGGGCATGCTGTCCGGGTCCTTGCCCGCCTTGCGCGCACCCTGGCCGAAGTTGTCCAGGATTCCGGCCAGCTTCTCCAGCGACGCCCCGGGCGTGATCAGACCGTCGGCCAGTTCACCGGTCTTACGCGACGTGTAAGGGCCCGCGGAAGCGATGTACACCGGCGGCGGGGCGTCCGGCAGCGTCCACAACCGCGTCGTGTGCAGCTTGAAGAACTCGCCGTTGTGCTTGACGTCCTTGCCGGTGAACAGCTTCCGGATGATCTCCAGGGCCTCGAACATGCGCCGGACCCGCTCCGGCGCCTCCGGCCAGTACCCGCCGATGATGTGCTCGTTGAGTGCCTCACCGGAACCGATGCCCAGCCAGGTCCGGCCCGGATAGGTGGCCTCCAGGGTCGCCGCGGCCTGCGCGACCATCGCCGGGTGCAGCCGGAACGACGGGCAGGTCACGCCCGGACCCAGGTCACCGGTGGTGTTCTCGGCCAGCGAGGCCAGCACGCTCCACACGAACGACGCCTGGCCCTGCTGCGGCACCCACGGCTGGAAGTGGTCGGCGGCCATCTGGCCGGAGAAACCGTGCTGTTCGGCCAGCGCCGCCAGTTCGATCGACTCCCTCGGCGAGAACTGCTCCAACGCAGCCGCCAATCCGATCTGAACGCTCACAACTCGTCACCTTTCTCACAACTTCGGTTCCGAACCTACCGGTAGCGGGCCACGATCGCCGCCAACCGGTCGAGCCGGTGGAGCGTCGCCGACTCCGGTTCGGGCGGGATCGCCAGGCTCACCTGTGTTACGCCGTTCTCGGCGTAGGCGGACAGGATCTCGTCCCGCGGCGGAACCGAGGACACCATCACCGAAACGCCGCTTGGCACCGGCTTCAGCTGGCCGGGAACCTCCACCGGGTCGGCCACGCTGTTGGGCATCCAGCCCACTCCCTGCCGAACGGCCCGCTCGAGCGCGAACCGGGTGTTGCCGCCGACGTAAATGGGTGGGTGCGGTTTCTGCACCGGCTTCGGCCACTGGAAAATCGGATCGAAGTCGACGAACCGGCCGTGAAACTCCGCCTCATCATGGGTCCAAATCGCCTTCAACGCCTCAATCCGCTCATCCAACAACGCCCCACGCGTACGCGGATCAGTACCGTGATTACGCATCTCCTCACGATTCCA
>NZ_KI912601.1:288747-378820 GCF_000519205.1 Amycolatopsis taiwanensis DSM 45107
GTCCAAATCGCCTTCAACGCCTCAATCCGCTCATCCAACAACGCCCCACGCGTACGCGGATCAGTACCGTGATTACGCATCTCCTCACGATTCCACCCAGCACCCACCCCGAAAAGCACACGCCCACCGGACACCAGGTCCAGACTCGACACCTCCTTCGCGGTATGAATAACATCCCGCTGCACCAACAACACGACGCCCGTCCCCAGCAACAAGTTCGACGTCACCGACGCTGCGGCCGTCAACGCCACGAACGGGTCGAGCGTGCGAAAGTACCTGCGGGGAAGTTCCCCGCCACCTGGGTAGGGCGTCTCGCGGCTGACCGGGATATGCGAGTGCTCCGAGACGAGGAGGGCGTCGAAGCCACGCTCCTCCAAGGCAGTGCCCAGCGCCGCTGGGCCGATTCCGTAGTCGGTTACGAAGGTGGCAACTCCGTACTTCATGTGACGGCCAACCACCGAATCAGGCCAGGTATTCCCCGCCGTCACCGACCGTGACGGCCGGGGTTCCGCGCACTCAGGCCTGGGTCGAAGCCGGTTGGGGTGGGTTGGGCTGACTTTGGCGTTCCTGCCCGAACCCCGAAACTCGTCACCAACCCAGAACTCACCTCCCCGAACCCAGAACTCACCCACCTCAACCCAGAACTCGCCCTCCTCAACCGGGGACACGCCAGGTGCTGGCGTGTCCCCGGTCCAGGCACGCGAGTTCCCGGCTCAGGCACGCGAGTTCCCGGCTCAGGCATGCGTGTCCCCGGTTCAGGCACGCGAGTTCCCGGTTCAGGCACGCGAGTTCCCGGCTCTGATCGATATCGATAGAGCCCTGCCTCCGTCACCCCGGCACGCCGGCACCCTGGCACCCCGCACGCCGGCACGCGAAGACTCCGCGTCACACCAAACTGGACGAAGGCTGTTCAGACGTTGCGGCGATACTGGCCACCCACTTCGAAGAAGGCCTCGGTGATCTGCCCGAGCGAGCACACGCGGGCCGCATCCATCAGCACCGCGAAGACGTTCTCGCCGCGCGTCGCAGCCTGTTGGAGGTCGTGCAGCGCCTGCTGGGCTTCCTCGGCATGCCGGTGATGGAAGTCCGCCAGCCGGGACAGCTGGGACTGCTTCTCCTCCTCGGTCGCCCGGGCCAGTTCGACCTGCACCTCGTCGTCCTCCGGGTGCGGGTTGCGGAAGGTGTTCACGCCGACGATGGGCAGGGAACCGTCGTGCTTGCGCCGCTCGTACAGCATCGACTCGTCCTGGATGCGCCCGCGCTGGTAGCCGGTCTCCATCGCACCGAGGACCCCGCCGCGCTCGGAGATGCGGTCGAACTCGACCAGCACCGCCTCCTCCACCAGGTCGGTCAGCTCGTCGATGATGAACGAGCCCTGTAACGGGTTCTCGTTCTTCGCCAGTCCCCATTCCTGGTTGATGACCAGCTGGATGGCCATCGCCCGGCGCACCGAACTCTCCGACGGCGTGGTGATCGCCTCGTCGTAGGCGTTGGTGTGCAAGGAATTCGCGTTGTCATACAGTGCGCACAGCGCCTGCAGCGTGGTCCGGATGTCGTTGAACGTCATCTCCTGCGCGTGCAGGGATCGCCCCGAGGTCTGGACGTGGTACTTCAGCTTCTGCGACCGCTCGTTCGCGCCGTACCGCTCCCGCATGGCCGTGGCCCAGATCCGCCGCGCCACCCGGCCGAGCACCGAATACTCGGCGTCCATGCCGTTGGAAAAGAAGAACGAGAGGTTCGGCGCGAAGTCGTCGATCCGCATACCGCGGGCGAGATAGGACTCGACATAGGTGAACCCGTTGGCCAGCGTGAACGCCAGTTGCGAGATCGGGTTCGCCCCCGCCTCCGCGATGTGGTAGCCGGAGATCGACACCGAATAGAAGTTACGCACCCCGCGCTCGATGAACCATTCCTGGATGTCGGCCATCATGCGCAGCGAGAACTCGGTGGAGAAGATGCAGGTGTTCTGCCCCTGGTCCTCCTTCAGGATGTCCGCCTGCACCGTGCCACGCACCGTGCGCAGCGTCCACGCGCGCAGTTCGTCGGCCTCCTCGGGCGTCGGCTGCCGGCCGTGCTCGGCGACGAAGGCGTCGATGCGCTGGTCGATCGCGGTGTTGAGGAAGAAGGCCAGGATCGTCGGGGCGGGACCGTTGATCGTCATCGACACGGACGTGGTCGGCGAGGTCAGGTCGAAACCGTCGTAGAGCGCCTTCATGTCGTCCAGCGTCGCGATCGACACGCCCGAGGTGCCGACCTTGCCGTAGATGTCGGGTCGGGTCCCCGGGTCGTGGCCGTAGAGGGTGACCGAGTCGAACGCGGTGGAAAGCCGCTTCGCCGCCGAGTCGGCCGAAAGGTACTTGAACCGCCGGTTGGTGCGGAAGGCGTCGCCCTCGCCCGCAAACATCCGGGCCGGGTCCTCCCCCTCGCGCTTGAACGGGAAAACCCCTGCCGTGTAAGGGAAATATCCGGGCAGGTGCTCGCGCCGGAGGAAGGAAAGCAGCTCGCCGTCGTCGGTGTAGCGAGGCAGAGCCACCCGCGGGATCCGGGAGCCGGACAGGGTTTCCCGCCACAGCTGGGTGCGCAGCTCCTTGTCCCGCACCCGTACCACGAGTTCCTCCTCGCGGTAGGACTCGGCCAGCTCCCGCCACTGCGCCAGCAGGCGCCGCGACTCGCCATCCACCTCCGATTCGGCGGTTTCGACCAGTGCGTCGATCGCCCCGGTGTCCGCGCCCGCTTCCTTCAGCGCCGCGCTGGCCGCGGCCAGCTGGTCGCGCTTGCGGACCGCGGCGACCTGGCGCCGGGTGCGCTCGTGGTACCCGCGCACCGTCTCGGCGATCTCCGCCAGGTACCGGACCCGCGCCGCCGGGATGATCGTGCTCGCACCGGTCGACACCTTGCCCTGGACGGGCGGCAGCGTGGGCGTGGACACCGAAAGCCCGCGCTCGGCCAGGGAATCACGCAGGTGCTCGTACAGCGCGGTGACACCGTCGTCGTTGAACTTCGCCGCGCTGGTGCCGAACACCGGCATGTCCTCCGGCGCGGCGCCGAACTCCTCGCGGTTGCGCAGCAGTTGCCGGGCGACGTCGCGGCGGGCGTCCTCCGCGCCCCGGCGCTCGAACTTGTTGATCGCCACCACATCGGCGAAGTCGAGCATGTCGATCTTCTCCAGCTGTGAGGCGGCGCCGAACTCCGGCGTCATCACATAAAGCGAGAAGTCGACATGATCGACGATCCCGGCGTCGCCCTGCCCGATCCCGGGCGTCTCGACGATCACCAGGTCGTAGCCCGCCGCCTTGCACGCTTGGACCGCCTCGTCGAGCCCGGTCGGGATCTCGCCGTGCGTGGTCCTCGTGGCCAGGGAACGGAAGAAGACCGGTGAACCGGCCCCGCCGAGACAGTTCATGCGGATCCGGTCGCCCAGCAGCGCACCGCCACCCCGGCGCCGGGTCGGGTCCACGGCCAGCACGGCGATCCGCAGCTTGTCCTCCTGGTCGAGCCGGAACCGGCGGATCAGCTCGTCGGTGAGCGAAGACTTCCCGGAACCGCCGGTGCCGGTGATGCCCAGTACCGGCACCGTCCGGGCCGCTGCCGCTTCGGCGATGGCAGAGGTCCAGTCGGCGGCGAGCACACCGGCCTGCAGCTGGGTGATCACGCGGGCGAGCGCCGCCACGTCGCCGGACAGCAACCGGTCGACCGACGCGGGCGGCTGCGCGGCCAGGTCGGCGTCGCAGTCCCGGATCATCGAGTTGATCATGCCCGGCAGGCCCATCTCGAGGCCGTCGTCCGGGGAGAAGATCCGCGCCACGCCTCGCGCGTGCAGCAGCTCGATCTCCTCGCGCACGATCACCCCGCCGCCACCGCCGTAGACCTTGATGTGCCCGGCGCCGCGCTCGTTCAGCAACTCGACGAGGTAGGTGAAGTACTCGACGTGGCCGCCCTGATAGGCGCTGATCGCCACGCCATGGACGTCTTCGGCGATCGCTGCCGTGACGACCTCGTCCACGGAACGGTTGTGCCCCAGGTGCACGACTTCGGCGCCCTGGGACTGCAGGATCCGTCGCATGATGTTGATCGACGCGTCGTGCCCGTCGAACAGGCTGGACGCGGTTACGAACCGGATCGGGTGGGTGGGCCGATAGCGCTCCATACCCTTAAAATACTTGGGCTTCCTACTATTTCAACCCCAAGTACTACTGGAGGTGACGGCGGCAACATGTCGGGCATGTTGCCGCCGGCTCAGCGCTGACCGACCGACCGCATCGCGATCCACTGCCGCATCGCGTACTCGACCAGCGTGATCAGGGTCTGCTTGGTCGACTCGCGGTCCCGCGCGTCGCACCGCACGATCGGGATGCTGGGGTCGATGGCCAGTGCCTCACGCACGTCGTTCAGATCGTGCGCCAGGACCCCATCGAAGGTGTTCACGCCGATGATGTAGGGCAACCCGCGGTCCTCGAAGAAGTCGACCGGCGCGAACGAGTCCGCCAGCCGGCGGGTGTCCGCGAGCACGACCGCTCCGATCGCACCGCGCACCAGGTCGTCCCACATGAACCAGAACCGCTGCTGGCCCGGCGTGCCGAACAGGTACAGGATCAGATCCCGGTCCAGCGACACGCGGCCGAAGTCCATGGCCACGGTCGTGGTCGCCTTGTTCGGCGTGTTGTCGAGATCGTCAATGCCCCGACTGGCGTCGGTCATCATCGCCTCGGTGGTGAGCGGCACGATTTCCGACACCGACCCGACGAAGGTGGTCTTGCCGGCGCCGAACCCACCAGCGACCACGATCTTGGCCGAGGTCATGGTCTGCGGCGCGGCCGGCCGCGGTGCCTTAAAGCCGACGGAGTCCACTCAACACCCTTTCCATCAACATGAGACGCGCCTCGGCGTCGTCGTTACCCGACACCGTTTCGTGCACGGTGATCAAACCAGCCCCGGCTGCGTCGCTGATCAGTACCCTGGCCACGCCCAGCGGAACCCTCAGCAGCGCCGCGATTTCCGCCACGGATCGCGGCGTCCGGCATTCTTCCATGATCGCGCGGTGCTCGAACTGCACCGCGACCTGGTCCCCCTGGGCGACGGCGGCTTCGGAGGTGGAGAGCAGGGTCTCCAGCTCCAGCTCGAGGTTCGCCTTGGTGCGGCCGCCGGTGAGGGCGTACGGGCGCACCACCGCGGCTTCCTCCGCCGGCTGTTCGTAGCCGTCGTAGTAGTACTCGGCCGGGCCGGTGTTGGACACGGCCGGCTCGAAGAGCCCGGTCCCCTGGGCAGGCTCGAAGAAGCCGGGCGGCCCTGGCGGCTGCGCGGCCGGGCCTGGCTCCGGCGGCGGCGAATACGCCTCGGCGGCGTACTGCCCGTAGCCGGGCTCACCCGGGTAGTACTCCGGCTCGCCCGGATACGCCTGCTCGCCCGGATACGTCGGCTCACCCGGATACGCTTGCTCACCCGGATACACCGGCTCGCCTCCGTACGTCGACGGGCCGGCGTCGGTCTCCAGCTCCGGGTCTTCACCGGCCGACTTTTTCCGTTTCTTGCGTCGCCGTGAATCCAGAGTGAAGGCATTGAAGACGTCGGCGAACGTCGCCTCGTCGTCCTCACCGGGCGGAGGTCCCCCAGGTCCCGTACTCATCGCGGCCTCATCCCACCGGCTGGCCCATCAACGGTCCCCCCGAGCCCTGCAGCTGAGCCCGCAGCTCGGGGGTGAGGATCTGGCCGACCCGGTCGACCAGCATGGTCATCTCGTAGGCCACCTGACCGATGTCGCAGTTCGGCGCGGCGAGCACGGCCAGGCACGAGCCGTCGCTGATGGACATCAGCACCATCATGCCCATCTCCATCTCCACCACGGTCTCGTTCACCGCCCCCGCCTCGAAGCACCGCGCGGCGCCTTGCGTGAGGCTCACCAGCCCGGACGCCACCGCGGCGAGCTGGTCGGCGCGGTCCAGCGGCAGGCGGTTCGAGGCGGTCAGCAACAGGCCGTCGGCGGACACGACCACCGCGTGCGCCACACCCGGGACGCGCTCGGCGAAGTCGTTGACCAGCCAACCGAACTGGTTGTGTTGCTGCGGCGAGGTCATTCACCCTCCATGTTTTCTCGTTCGGAGTCGACCGCATGAGCTGTACGGTGCCGTCCGCGCTGCACGCCCTGCTGGAAACTGGCCAGCCGGCCGCGCACATCCTGCGGGTCGCGCTGCTGGGGCCGGGAACCGCCCGGCCCGGACGCGCCGCCCGGCAGGAGCTGCTCGCCACGACGGCGGCGGGGCAGGCCCGCTGCCGTGAAGCTGGTCGGCGCCGTCTTCGACACGGTTTCCACCGTGCGCCAGCTTTCGTCCGTGGCGAAGGACCACGCCGACTCACCACTGGGTGAGGCGGCCGGTTCGAACGCCGCGGGCTGACCCTGCTGGTCGTACTGGTCGTACTGCTGGTCGTACTGAGGCAGGGCCGGTTCGACGCCACGCTGCGTCAGCTCGCCCGCCTCCTCCGCCGGCGTCTGCTCCGGCGGTTCGGGCCAGGGCAGCGTGCCCGACGACGAGGCGGCCGGTTCGTACTGCTCGTGCTGCTCGTGCTGCGGCAACAGGCCGCGTTCCACGGGAGTGTAAGCCGTGCTCTCCCCGGACGCCGGGTGGCGGGTGGGCAACTGGCCGTAGCCGGACGCCGGAGCCGGTTCCTCCTCGCGCGGCGGACGCGGCCGGGGACGGCGCTGCGGCAGTTTGCCCGGCCCCGGCTGGCTCGAGTCGGACACCGGCTGCGGCTCGGGCCGCGTCGGCAGCGATTGTGGTTCGGGCCGGGCCGGCAGCGGTTGCGACGACTGGCTCGAATCGGCCGGCGGCTGCCACAACTGGGACGACGGCGCGGCTTCGGCTTCCGGCTCGGCCGAGTGCCGAGCCCGGTTCACGCCCTTCTGGAAGCTGGAGAGCCGGCTCCGGATGTCGGAGGGGTCGCGCGCCGGGCGCTTCGGCCGCACGCTCGCCTCGCTCGTGGCGCTGCCCGGCAGCAGCTGCTCACCGCGTCGGCGCCGGGGCAGACCCGCCTCGGTGTAGCTGGTCGGTTCCGCCTCGGAGACCGACTGGACGGCACGCCAGCTCTCGTCGGCCGCGAAGGCCCAGCTTGCCGGGGTGTGCTCTGGCTCGCCGGCCGCGTCCTCCGCCCGCTGAACCTCGTACGCGGCGGGCTCTTCCGCCGGCTCCGGCGGCCCGGCCGGCTCGGACTGCGAGAGCGGCTCAGCCAGCGTTTCGGCGGGACGCGCCGGCGCGGGCGAGTCGCTGCGGAACCACGCCGACAGCGTTTCGTCGAAGATCGGCGTCGTCTCCGGCAGGGACGGGGGTTCCGGCGGTGCCGGTTCCTGCTGCTCAGTGGCCCACCAGCCGCTGGACGGCGGGGTGATGTCGTTCGCCTCGAACAGCGCCTTGCCGCTGGGCAACGGACCCGAGGGCGGCTCGCTCACCGGCGGAGCCGGCGGGGCGGGCGGCGGTTCCGGTGTCACCGGCGGCATCGAGGGCAGGCTCGGGTGGTCCGACGCCGGGCTGAACAGGGCCGTGCCGGAGATCTCCACGTCGCCCGGCTTCCGCGACGGCAGCACGCCGGAGTGACCGTTGGTCCACCCGCCGGGCGCCGACGCTCCATCGCCCGGGGCCGCGGGGATCCCGGCGAAGTCGGACAGGCTGCCGGCACCGACGGCGCCGTTGACCGCGCGGCGCTGCGGGAGCCCCTCGCTGGCCTGGGGCGTCGCGGGCTCGGCCGGCACCGCCTGGATCACGCCGGTCTCCTGCAGATCCATCACCAGCTCACCGGGCACGGTCACGGTGGCGCGGATCCCGACGACCTCCTTGCCGCCGTGCAGGAAGACGCCGATGTTGTGCCGCCCCGCGAGGCGGCCGACCACGAACAGGCCCATCCGGCGCGAGGTGGCCAGGTCCACCGTGGCTTCCTGCGCGAGGCGGGCGTTCGCCTCGGTGATCTCGGTCTCGGTCATGCCGATGCCCTTGTCGACGATGTCGATCAGCAGGCCACCCTCGGCGACGCGGGTGTTGACGGTCACCTTCGTCTCCGGCGCGGAGAACGCGGTCGCGTTGTCGAGCAGCTCCGCGATCAGGCGCATCAGGTCACTGGCCGCGTACCCGACGATGCGGGCGCTCGGCGGCTGCTGCACGACGACCCGTTGGTACTGCTCGATCTCCGACACCGCGGCGCGGATCACGTCGGCCGTGGCAATCGGCTGGCCGGAGCGGCGCCCCGGCTCCGCGCCGGAGAGAACCATCAGGTTCTCGTTGTTACGCCGCATCCGGGTGGCGAGGTGGTCCAGCTGGAACAGCGTGGCCAGCTGGTCGGCGTCCTCCTCGTCGCGCTCCAGACGCTCGATCAGCTGCAGCTGCCGCTGCACGAGGCTCTGACTCCGGCGCGACAGGTTGACGAAGACGCTGCTGTAGCCGGTCCGCAGGTTGGCCTGCTCCGCGGCCAGCCGCAGCGCCTGGCTGTGCACCGCGTCGAACGCCGTGGCCACCTGACCGATCTCGTCGGTCGTCCCGATGGCCAGCGGTTCCACGTCGGTGCTCTGCTCCTGGCCGTCCTGGATGTTGCGCACCGCCTCGGGCAACTGGCGGTCGGCCACGTCCATGGCGCCGGCCCGCAGCCGCCGCAGCGAGCGCAGCAGCTGCCGGGTGATCAGGAACACGACCGCACCGGTGACGAAGAGAGCGAGGA
The DNA here is from genome assembly GCF_000519205.1 of Amycolatopsis taiwanensis DSM 45107. Taxonomy (GTDB): domain Bacteria; phylum Actinomycetota; class Actinomycetes; order Mycobacteriales; family Pseudonocardiaceae; genus Amycolatopsis_E; species Amycolatopsis_E taiwanensis. The sequence goes on from NZ_KI912601.1 coordinate 297,442, forward strand.
ACAGCAGCACGGCGAGCAGGCCGGTGCTGGTGCCGGAGTTTTCCACCAGCCCGGTGGCGGTGCTGGTCAGCTCGGCGCTCAGCCGGTTGCTGACGCCGTCGACGGCGGCGATGACCGAGCTCGACGCGGCGGACCACTGCTGGCCGGAGATGGCGGCCAGGGCCGGACCCGAGTTCTGCGCGGCGAGAACGGTGCCGACCAGCCGGGTACGGGTGTCGTAGTCCGTGCCCTCGACGCTGTGCTCGAAGTCCTGCTGCTGGGCCGGCGACGCCGCGGACTTGAAGTCCTTGATCCGGTCGTCGAGGCGGACCTCCATCGTGCGCAGGTCGTTGATCTGGGTCCCGGTCAGGGTGCCCCGGCTGATGCCGTAGCCGAGCAGCGCCTGGGAGAAGGAGATGTTCTCCTTGGCGACCTGGAGCCCGTGCAGCGCACTCGGGCTGCTGCCGATCGAGCCGTCGCCGATCTCGGCCACCAGCGCGTTGTCCATGGCGAGCAGCGCACTGGTCATCGCGGTGTAGTCGTCGAGAGCCTGGCTCACCTCGAGCTTGCCGGTGGTGGCCTGACCACGGAGGTCCGCCAGCTTCGCCATCGTGCCGCGGACCGTGATGACGGAGTCGGTGATCGCGGCGTCCAGCTGGCCGGCGCGGCCGGCGTCGAGATCGAACTGCGGGAGCGCCTTGTCCACCGCGGCGCGGGCGAGGTCGAGCTGGGGGGAGCTGCCCACGGTGCCCTGGGTGAGCAGCGACGCGGTCTCGGTCCGTTCCTCCTGGAGCGCGCCGGTCAGCGTCCGCACGTCGCCGCCGAGGGTGACCAGCCGCTGGATCCGCTCGTAGTTGTTGGACCGGTCGACCTGGTTGGCGATGGTGATCCCGCCGAGCACCATGGCGAAGACGATCGGGACCAACGTCACGGCGGCGAGCTTGACCGTGATGCTCCAGTCTCGCCAGCGGGCGATCGCGCTCAACTTAGACGGACGGCGCGGTTGCTGGCCGAGGAGCTGTCCAACAGGCACTTGGCCTTGTCCTGCAACGGTCACGAAGGTGACTCCCTGTCCGGCATTTTCGATACACGTCTCTGGCGCTCACTGCTCTCCCCGTCAGCCGCGAACTCTGTCCGGTCTCGCCCACGGCGCCGTACCCGGCTCGCCTCGCCCGGCTTGCGCGCACGCGCATCATCTGTGGTGCGGGACGCCTCAGACAAGATGGGCTTACCTTCGGTCACAGGGAGTCAACGTGGCGTGGGAAGCGTACACCAATCGGGCGGCCCACGATCAATACCGAGCGCCCCGCCTACGACCTGCACGAATACCGAATGTGATGGCATGTTAACGCGATCACCCGTAATCGAACCTGGCGGTCCGCACAATTTCCGAGGATCACCCGGACAGTGGTACCGCTTCCCCGATCACCCAGTAGCCCAGGGATCGCCTGAAGCCGCCGGGGGAACAGGTACCGACCACCCCCATGGATGGGGAACCAGAGGAGCCACGGAAGAATAACGCCCGATCCCGTTGTGTTCACCCCGAGTTCACCTCGGCTCCGGCCACCGACCACGCGTAACGCCGCCAGTCGCACACGCACCGTCATCACGTTCAGCGACAGGGTTTCACGAAAAATTACAAGCAGTCACAAATGGCTTGAGTATGTGCGCGACAGTGTCCCTATTAAGAGGGATTAACCGCCCGTTCGCTCGATCTTTTGTACCGGCCTGGTGAACTGTCCGTCGATCTGCGCAGCTACCATGTGCGGCCGCGACAGATTTGCCCGCTGGAGTTCGCCGGGAGGCAGACATGCAACGCATTGCTCCGACCCCTGCGACGAGGAGTAATCCCGATGACACCGGCCAACTCCCGGTGTTGTTCGAGTCCTCCGCGCCCGCCCATCCCGCCGAGACGCACTCCCGGAGCGGGCCCGGCCCGGACTACCTGGCGATCCAGGCCAGCCAAGAGTTCCAGACGCTGAGGTCCCGGTTCCGCCGCTTCGTGTTCCCGATGACGCTGCTGTTCATCCTCTGGTACTTCGCGTACGTGATCCTCGCCGCCTACTTCCACGACTTCATGAGCAGACCGGTGATCGGGGTGCTCAACGTCGGCATCCTGATGGGCGCCGGCCAGTTCGTCTCGACCGCGCTGATCATGGCGGCCTACGTGCGCTTCGCCAAACGCCGGCTGGACCCCGAAGTGGAGAAGGTCCGGCGGCAGGCAGGAGTGTAGGAAACAACCATGGTCGCCCACCCTTCCGCGGTACTCATCCAGGCCGCCGCCACCGACGGCAACAACCCCATCTTCAACACGGTCGTCTTCGGCCTGTTCGTCGCGATCACGCTGTTCGTCGTCTACCGGGTGAGCAGCGGTGCGACCAGCCGGGCCGACTACTACGCCGCGGGCAGCGCTTTCACCGGGCGGCAGAACGGGATCGCGCTGTCCGGCGACTACCTCTCGGCCGCCTCGTTCCTCGGTATCGCGGGCGCGATCGCGGTGAACGGCTACGACGGGTTCCTCTACTCGATCGGCTTCCTCGTCGCCTGGCTGATCGCGCTGATGCTGGTCGCCGAGCTGACCCGGAACACCGGCCGGTTCACCATGGGCGACGTGCTCAGCTTCCGGATGAAGCAACGTCCGGTGCGCGCCGCCGCGGCCACCTCGACGCTGGTCATCTCGCTGTTCTACATGCTCGCCCAGATGGCCGGCGCCGGTGGGCTCATCTCGTTGCTGCTCAACATCCACAGCGCCTTCGGCCAGGCCCTGATCATCGCGGTGGTCGGCCTGGTCATGGTGGTGTACGTGCTGGTCGGCGGGATGAAGGGCACCACCTGGGTGCAGATCATCAAGGCCAGCCTGCTGATCCTGTCCGTGGCGCTGATGACCGTCTTCCTGATCGGCAAGTTCGGCTTCAACATCTCGAACCTGTTGTCCCAGGCGGCCTACAACAACCCGATGGGCGCGAAGCTGCTCCAGCCGGGCGGCTCCTACGGTGCCACCGACCTCACCAAGCTGGACTTCGTGTCCCTGTCCTTCGCGCTGGTTCTCGGCACCGCGGCACTGCCGCACGTGCTGATGCGGTTCTACACCGTGCCCACCGCCGGCGAAGCCCGCCGCTCGGTCGTCTGGGCCACCTCGTGCGTCCTCATCTTCTACCTGTGCACGCTGGTGATCGGCTACGGCTCGGCCGCGCTGGTCGGTTCGAAGGAGATCAAGAGCGCGCCGGGTGGCGAGAACTCCGCGGCGCCGTTGCTGGCCCTGCACATCGGCGGCCCGGTGCTGCTGGGCGTCATCTCGGCGGTCGCGTTCGCGACCATCCTGGCCGTGGTCGCCGGCCTCACCATGACCGCGTCGACGTCGTTCGCGCACGACGTGTACGCGAACATCTTCAAGCGCGGCAAGGCCGATCCGTACGAGGAGGTCCGGGTCGCGCGGCTGACCGCCGTGGTGATCGGGTTGCTCTCGATCATCGGCGGCATCCTCGCCAACGGCCAGAACATCGCGTTCCTGGTCGCGCTGGCCTTCGCGGTGGCGGCGTCGGCGAACCTGTCCACGCTGCTGTACTCGCTGTTCTGGAAGCGCTTCAACACCACCGGCACGCTGTGGGGCATCTACGGCGGCCTGATCGCGTGCCTGGTGCTGGTCGCCTTCTCGCCGGTGGTGTCCGGTTCCCCCGACTCGATCATCAAGGGCGTGGACTTCCACTGGTTCCCGCTGAAGAACCCGGGCCTGGTGTCGATTCCGTTCTCGTTCCTGTGCGGGTTCGTCGGCACCCTGGTCGGCCGGGGCAAGGCCGACCGGTACAAGCAGGCCGAGATGGAGGTTCGCTCCCTCACCGGGATCGGCGCCCCGCAGGGGCGCTTGCGACACTAGCTGCCGTGAGTGATACGCGGATCGTGCACTTCCTGGCAGAGCGGGCGCCCGCGACCCCGTGCCTGGTCGTGGACAGCGCCGTGGTGCGCGAGCGGGCTCGTGCGTTCGCCGCCGGGTTCGGCGAACGCGCGCTGCGCTACGCGGTCAAGGCGAATCCCGAACCGGCGGTGCTGCGGGCGGTACTGGCCGCGGGCGGCGGTTTCGACGTGGCGAGCCCCGCGGAGATCGACGCATGCCTGGCCGAGGGCGCGCCAGGAGAATCCCTCTCCTACGGCAACCCGATCAAGAAGGCCGCCGACATCGCTTACGCCTACGCACGCGGTGTCCGGGACTTCACCACCGACGCCCCGGCGGACGTCGACCAACTCGCCCGGTTCGCCCCCGGCGCCGCGGTTTCGGTGCGGCTGCTGGTGGACGGGCCTGCTTCGGCGACGCCCTTCGGCCGCAAGTTCGGTTGCCCGCCCGCGCAGGCCGTGGACCTGCTACGGCGGGCGCGGCGGCTCGGCCTCGACCCAGCCGGCATCGCCTTCCACGTCGGCTCGCAGCAGGCGGACGTTTCCGCCTGGGAGAGCGGAATCGCCGCCGCGGCCAAGGTGTCCGCCGAACTGGCAGTCGACGGAATCCGGCCCCGGAGGCTGAATCTCGGGGGCGGGTTCGGTGTGTCCTACCGCACGCCGGCGCCGTCCCTGGGCGAATACACGGTGGCGATCTCGGCCGCGCTGCGCGCGCACTTTCCCGGCGGGGCGCCGGAACTGGTGGTCGAACCGGGCCGGGCGGTGGTCGCCGAGGCCGGGCTGATCCGGACCGAGGTCGTGCTCGTCGCCGAACGCGCCGGGCAACGTTGGGTGTACCTCGACGTGGGCCGCTACAACGGACTCGCGGAGACCGAGAACGAAGCGATCCCCTACCGGCTCGTTCCGGCCGGTTCCCGGGACTGGCCGGAAGACGAGCCGAGGGGTCCCGTCGTCCTCGCTGGGCCGACATGCGATGGTGACGACGTGATCTACCAACGCACCCGGTATGAGCTGCCGCTGTCCCTACGCGCGGGCGATCGGCTCGACATCCTCGACGCCGGTGCGTATACGGCCAGCTACTCCTCGGTGGCGTTCAACGGCATCGAGCCGCTGCGGACCTACTGCCTCGACTGAACACACGCCCATGCATAACGAATTTCCCGCATTCTCCGGCCGGCACGTGCTCGCCGAACTCGAAGGCATCGACCCGGCATCCTTGGACGACTCCGGTCTCCTCACCGAAGCGCTGCGGTCCGCGCTGGCCCAGGCCGGAGCCACGGTGCACGAGGTGGTCACGCACCGGTTCACCCCGCACGGCGTCACGGTGCTCGCGCTACTGTCCGAATCGCACGCGTCGGTGCACACCTACCCGGAGCACGGCTCGATGTTCGCCGACGTGTTCACCTGCGGCGACCGCGCCGACCCGGAACTCGCCGTGCGTGTGCTCGCCGACACACTGGCCGCGCCGCGGACGAAGATGTCCACAGTGGAGCGTGGGTGGGCGGCGCCGCCGACCGAGCCCGTCGGCGCCGGGCTCTCGCGGCGGTGGGCGGTTTCCGAGGTGCTGCTCCACGAGCACACCGGCTTCCAGGACCTCCTGATCGGGCGCACCGCGCAGGGTGTCTCGCTGTTCTGCGACGGTGAGCGCCAGAGCACCGAGGCGACCCAGCTGACCTACCACGAGGCCCTGATGGTGCCCGGGATGCTGCTCGCCGAGCAGCTGCGGCGGGTGCTGATCATCGGCTCCAGCGAGGGCGTGGCCAGCCAGCTGGCGGCCGCCGAGAGTGGCGAGGTCGACCACGTCGACATCGACCGGGTCGCCGTGCGTTCCTGCGCCGAGTACCTGCCCTACGGCTACTCGCCGGAGGAGCTGGCCGCGGCGGAACGGGGCCAGGGCCCGATCCGGGTGCACTACCGGGACGGCTGGGACTTCGTGGCCAACTCCGAAGGCGGCTACGACCTGGTGGTCATCGACCTGCCCGACGAGAACCCCGAGGAGCAGGCCCAGCACAACCGCCTCTACGGCGAAGACTTCCTGCGGCGCTGTGCGGGGCTGCTGGCGCCGGGCGGTGTCGTCACCAGCCAGGCCGGCTGCCCGACCGTCTGGCGCAACGAAACCCTCATCAGCGCCTGGCACCGGTTCCGGAACGTGTTCCCCACCGTCGTCTACTACGGCTCGGACGAACACGAGTGGGCGTTCCTGTCCGGCCGGGTCGAGCCCATGGCCGACCCGGTGGTGGCCATGACCGCCCGGCTCGACAAGGCGCACTACCGCCCGGAGACCCTGGACGCCACGGCGCTGCGCGGCAACAGCACGCCGCCGCTGCGGGTCAGAGCTTCCGGCCCGCCTCGACCCGGTGCGTGACCGCGCGCTCGGCGACGAAGGACAGGAACGGGATGGTCCCGGCGAGCAGCACGAAGACCGTCCCCTTGATCGACCAGCGCGCCTTGAGCGCCAGGTCCACCGCAACCACCAGGTACACCATGTAGAACAGGCCGTGCGTGACCCCGGCCCAGCTCATCATCCCGGGCGAGTCGAAGGCGTATTTGAGGATGAACGCGGTCGTGAGGCAGAGCAGCGCGACACCGGTGGTCCAGGCCAGCACGCGGTAGCGCACCAATGGCCCCCTGAGTGATTCGCGCGATTTCGTGCGCTGTTCGCCGGTGCTCACCATTCAGGCTTGCCTTTCTAACTGTTCTCTTGGTCTCTCGCGTGGAGTTCCGCGAGGTAGCGGTTGTAGGCGGCCAACTCGTCGTCCTCTTCGTCCGCGACGTCGCGCACGACCGGGCGTGGCCGGGGCGCCGGAACCTCGGTGACCGGCTTCCTGCCCCATTCCGCCCGGGCGCCCGGTGGCGCCTGCTCGGCCTCGGCGGCGGACTTCCGGAGCTTGCGGATGCGGTAGATCATGAACGCCGGGAACAGTCCGAACAGCGGCCACTGCAACACGTAACCGAGGTTCTGGAAGCTGCCGCTCGCCGACTCGAACCGGTTCCACTGCCACCACGCCAGCCCGACCGAGACGGCCAGGCTCAGCACACACAGGCCGGCTGTCAGGAGTCGGCGGGGCATGGCGGAACCTGCTGGCACGCATTCGACGCTAGCACCTACGAAACCCGCACCCCCTGAGCGGCCTTGGCGTAGGAGTCCGCCACGCCGAAAACCTTCCGCGCGTAGTCGACGGAATTGTTGTACGAGAGGACACCCGACCACCAGCCCTGCGCGCTGGACATGTCGCGGCCACCGGCGCACAGGTACTTCGCGGCGGCCAGTGCGGCCGCGTCGATCTGCTGTGGGTCGTACCCCCCGCCCCATTTGGCCCAGGTGGACGGCACGAACTGCATCGGGCCGACGGCGTGGTCGTAGTTCGGGTCGCCGTCAAGGGCGCCGTGGTCGGTGTCCGGGATGGAGCGGACGCCCGGCGAACCGTCCAGCGGAACCCCGATGATGGGCTTGGACGGATACCCGTTGTCGCGCAACACCGCACCGGCGTACTGGCCGTGGTTGGACTCGATCCGGCCGATGCCGGCCAGGGTCGCCCACGAGATGCGGCAACCGGGCTGGCTTTCCCGCAGCTGGAGTTCGGCGTTGCCGTAGGCGATCAGCGCCCTGGCCGGGATGCCGGTCACCGCGGAGACCCGGTCCGCCCAGATCGACAGGACAGGCCTGCCGCCCGTCTCGGTGCCGGGCCGGCTACTTGGCTGGGTGGCGGGCTCGCCGACGACCGTGGCGCCCACCGGGGCCGCCGCACCGGGCTGCACGTCGGCTTCGGGAATGTCGAGCGCGGGGATGTCGGTGGTGGTCGGGCCGGCGGCCGGGGTGCCGAGCCGGCCGGCGAACCAGATTCCACCGGCCGCCACCCCCAGCACCACCGCGACGATGCCGAGCCGCACCAGCACGGTCAGTGAGAGAGTCTTTGTCGGACGTGTGCCCGCCACGGGCACTTCTGCTGCTTCGGTGGCCTCTTCGTGCCGCGCCCCCAACGAAACCAGCCTCCGCATGCCTCGACTCGATGTGACAACGAGTCACACGGGCAGGCGTTACTCGGTGAGGAGCACCGGCCCGGCGACCTGCCAGATGATCCCGCCCGGAGCGTCAAGACGACGCAAGGCGCGCGGCATGTCGCCGGGGTAGCTGCCTCAACTCGCTCGTTGCTGGCGGGCGAGACGTGCGACACACCACGCCGGCGCGCTGCCCCGGCGAAGGTGTTGGAGAACGGTCATCGGGCCGAGCCGGCGGGACAGGTCCGACGGGCTGAGCCCGGCGGCCCGGTAGTCGAGCGCACGCTGGTCGAGCGGGCTGACGCCGGCGTCCCACCACTTCTCGGCCTCGGAGACGTCACCGATCATCTGCCACCAGCCGGCCGCGGCGACCAGCAGGTCGTACGGCACGTCGGGCAGGCGGTCGCGCATGGCGTCCAGGTAGCTGGGGTCGGCCGGCTCGAGCGGCGCCCACCCGCGGGCGCCCGACCGGGCGCGCTGGCCGGGAATGCCCGGTGGTTGCTGCTGCGGTACGTCGGCGAGCCACGCCGAAGCGATCCGGTCGATCTCCCTTTCCTCGGCCGTCTGCTCCCGTTCTGCCGCCCACTGGCGAATCACCGCATCAACTCCGGGATCTCCGGTCATCCCTGCCTCCTCCTTGTGCCCCAACGAGGTTTCATGACTGCGCAACGGCGTTGATCGACGATCACGCGCGACCGCCGGTTCGAAAAGGACCGCTCGGTCACGCAATGTGAGCACCGTAGAGCGCCGCGCCATCGCCGCGCCAGAGTTTCAAGCGCACGAATTCGGCGACCAGGGGTTTAATCGGGCCAATCCACCCGGATGGCCCAACTAAACTCCCCAAACCCTGGGAATAGTCACGATGCGTAGCTCCGGCACGCGGGCATGCCTGCGCTCGGGGCCACCTCTGGCGGCGCCGAATCGGGCTTGTCGAGTCAGGAGAAGAGGCTGCGCACGAAGGTCACGATCGCCTCGGCGCCGTTGCGCAACCAGCCGAGGACGTTGTGCACCACGTCTGCCGACTGGTTCGGCTTGGTGACCAGAAAGAACAGCACGAGCGCGACGACGGCGACGATAACGATCTTCTTGGTGTTCCCCGACATAGGCGCTATCCCGTCGTCGTCCGAGCCCAGCCCCCCGGCCAGGCAATATCGACATCCTCTCCCGGCCGGGCTGGTTCCGACAAATTTCAACGAGACATGGCGCGTCGTCACGGTCTGCGTTCGAATTGTCACAGAGTGCGCGAAATGATCTCCTTCATGATCTCCGAGGTGCCCCCGAAGATTCGGGAAATCCGCAGGTCGGCCCAGGCCCGTGCGATCGGGTACTCGGTCATGTAGCCGTAACCGCCGAACAGCTGCAGGCAGTCGTCGACGACCTTGTTGACCCGTTCTGTGGTCCACAGCTTCGCCATCGCGGCGCCCTGGACGTCCAGCTCGCCCCGCAGGTGCCGCTCGACGCACTGGTCGGTGAAGGCGCGCGCGACCGCGGCCTCGGTGGCCGCCTCGGCGAGCGTGAACTTGGTGTTCTGGAAGCCGAACACCGGCCGGCCGAAGGCGGAGCGCTGTTTGGTGTAGGCGATCGTCTCCTCGACCACCCGCTCCATCCCGGCCACCGCGCTCACCGCGATGATCAGGCGCTCCTGCGGCAACTGCTGCATCAGCTGGATGAAGCCCTCTCCCTCGGCGCCGAGCAGGTTCGCCGCCGGCACGCGTACGTCATCGAAGAACAGCTCGGCGGTGTCCTGCCCCTTCAGCCCGATCTTGTCCAGCACGCGGCCGCGGCGGAAGCCGGGCGTGGTGGTCTCCACCGCGATCAGGGAGACACCCTTCGCGCCGGCGTCGAGGTCCGTCTTCACCGCCACCACCACGAAATCGGCGAGGCCCCCGTTGGTGATGAACGTCTTCGCGCCGTTGATGACGTAGAAATCGCCGTCACGCACCGCCCGGGTGGTGATGCCCTGCAGGTCGGAACCGGTGCCGGGTTCGGTCATCGCCACCGCGCCGACCAGTTCACCGCTGGCGAACTTCGGCAGCCATTCCTTCTTCTTTTCCTCCGACGCGTAGTTCAGCAGGTAATGCGCGACGATCCCGTTGTGCACGGACACGCCCCAGGCGCTGTCCCCGGCTCGCGCCTGCTCCTCGTACAGCACCGCCTCGTGCGCGAAGGTTCCGCCACCACCGCCGTATTCCTCCGGAATGGACAGTGCCAGCAGGCCGACCTCGCCGGCCTTGCGCCACAGCTCCCGGTCCACCTGCCCCTGCGCGGCCCAGCGCTCCTGATGGGGCACGAGTTCCTTCTGGCAGAAGGTTCTGGCCAGTTCCCGGAAGTCGTCCAAGTCCTGGCTCCATGCGCTCTTGGAGATCTGCAGTGGCATCGCGGGAGCCCTCCAGTAGAAAACAATACGACCAGAATGTAAGTTCCCTCCAGAATGTAGCCTGCTTGTCCAGCACGTGGGCGGGCAGACAGGCCGGGAGAGACCGTGACCCGAGGACACCGCACGCAGGCGCAGCGCCGAGAGCAGACCAGGACGGCACTGCTGGACGCCACCATCGACTGCCTGGTCGAGCTCGGCTACGCGCGCACGTCCGTGCAGGAAATCTGCAGCCGCGCCGGGGTCTCGAAAGGCGCCGCACAGCACCATTTCCCGGACAAGGCGGCCCTGATGGCCGCCGCCGTCGAACATCTGACCACCCGGCGGATGGCCGCGCTGGCCGAGTCACCGGGCAGCCGGCCGTCGGGAGCCGACGCGATCCCGGCCGCGATCGACCTGCTGTGGGCGGGCTACTCGGGCACGCTCGCGACCGCGGCGACCGAGCTTTGGGTGGCCGCGCGCACCGACCCCGCGCTGCGGGCGGCCATCCGCCCGGTCGACCGCGCGCTCGGCCGCGCGGCCCTGCAACGGGTCGCCGGGCTCGTGCCGGACCTGCCGGCCGAAGAGGTGGAGGCGCTGTTCTGGCTGACCGTGAACCTCACTCGCGGCCTGGCCCTGGACGCCGAACTCGGCGGCGCCCCGGCACGGCGGAAACGGCTCCTCGAAGAGTGGAAACGGATCGCCGTCGCCGAAATCACCGACCGCGGGAACGACCCGGCCCGGCCCGCACCCGGTCGGCCCGTCACCCGTGACTGACGGTCCGAGATCCGGCCGTGACCATGAAACATGCCACCGCGCTACGGGCCTTCCCGAACAGGCCCATACCAACGGTATGCTGTACCGAACGGTAACTACGGCGCGGGTATCCCCGCAAGATACCGGAGGCCAACAACACCCGTATGTCAACTCGCGGCACTCACGGCGACCACCGAGCGCGCCGGGAGTCTCGCCGGCGCGGCGGCAGTGCGCCCTCATCGCCAGACGTGATCCGACCCCCTACGCAGCGCCCCGTCGACACGATCGCGCGCAAACTCGCGAAGGAAGAGGCCCCATGACCAGGACGACCGAAAGCACGGGCCACGGAGAGAGCCGGCCGAGGACGGTCGGCGGGTTCGTCGGCGCCCCGTCCGCCGCCCGCGCCGCCCAACTCGTCCGGCGTGCCGCCGGCGGCGCCGACTCCGCACCGGTCGACATCACCGCACCGTTCACGGGGTTGCTCACCGCCACCCTGCCGCAGGCCACCGACGCCGACGCCCGCAAGGTCTTCGACGAGGCCCGCGCCGCGCAGGCGGCCTGGGCGGCCCGGCCGGCGACCGAGCGCCAGCGCGTGCTGGCCCGGCTGCACACGCTCGTCCTGCAGCGGCAGGAAGAGATCCTGAACCTGGTGCAGCTGGAATCGGGCAAGGCCCGCATCGACGCCTACGACGAGGTGGCCTCGGCGGCACTGGTCGCGGGCTACTACGGCCGGCACAGCGCCCGCATCCTGGCCTCCCGGCGCGTCGCCGGGGTGCTCCCGGTCCTGACCAGTGCCCGCGAACTGCGCCACCCCAAGGGCGTCGTCGGCATCATCTCGCCGTGGAACTACCCGCTCGCCCTGACCGCGATGGACGTGTTCCCCGCGCTGGCCGCCGGCAACGCCGTGGTGCAGAAACCCGACAACCAGACCGCGCTTTCCGCGCTGTGGCTCAACGAGCTGACCGAGGAGGCCGGGCTTCCGTCCGGGGTCTGGCGCATCGTGCTCGGCCACGGCGGGCAGATCGGCGACGCGTTCGTCGAGGAGCCGGACTACCTGTGCTTCACCGGATCCACCGCGACAGGGAAGAAACTCGCCAAGCAGATCGCCGGCCGGCTCACCGGCTACTCGCTCGAACTCGGCGGCAAGAACCCGATGCTGGTGCTGCCCGACGCCCCGGTCGCCAAGGCCGCCGCGGGCGCGGTCGCCGCCTGCTTCTCCTCGGCCGGGCAGCTGTGTGTTTCGGTGGAACGGATCTACGTGCACGAGAACATCCGCGAGGAGTTCACGCGGGCGTTCGTGGCCAGGACCGAGGCGCTGCGGCTCGGCGCCGAACTGGGGTACGGGGCCGATCTGGGCTCGCTGACCACCCCGGCCCAGCTGGACTCGGTGTCGGCGCACGTGGCGGATGCCCGGGCCAAGGGCGCGCGGGTGCTCACCGGCGGGCGGTCACGGCCCGAGGTCGGCCCGCTGTTCTACGAGCCCACCGTGCTCACCGACGTCACCAGGGACATGGCGGTGTTCGCCGAGGAGACTTTCGGTCCGGTCGTGTCGATCTACGGCTACCGCGACATCGAGGACGCCATCAGTCGCGCCAACGACACCGGCTACGGGCTCAACGCCAGCGTGTGGGCGGCCAGCGGATCCGTGGGCTCGACCGTCGCCGCCCGGCTCAAGACGGGCACGGTGAACGTCAACGAAGGCTTCGCCGCCACGTTCGGCACCGTGGGCCTGCCGATGGGCGGGATGAAGGAGTCCGGCCTCGGCCGGCGCAACGGCGCCGAGGGACTGCTCAAGTACACCGAGAGCCAGTCGGTCGCGGTGCAGCGCGGCCTGCGGCTGCGCCCGCCACGGGTCATCCCGCCGCGGCTGTGGACGCGCGGGATGTCCATCGGCATCCGCCTGCTGAACCGCCTGCCCCGCCGCTAGGGACTGTTCGAAGTGGCCGGCAGCTGAGCGGCTACGCCGCTACGAAGCACTACCCAGGTCAGTTCGCCACCGGTCTGGTGAGCAGGCCGCGGTCGTAGGCGATCGCCACGGCCTCGGCCCGCCGGGCGGCGCCCAGCTTGTTCATCACCCGCGACAGGTGCACGCTGACCGTCTTTTCGCTGATGAACAGCTCCTCGCCGACCTGCCGATTGGTGCGGCCGAGCGCGACCAGTTCGAGCACCAGGCGTTCGCGCTCGGTCAGCGGATCGACCCGGTCCCGCCGCGGCGCCTCGGCCGCCGCACCGGGCAGCTCGATCCGGGCGCGGCGCGCGAGGCCCTGGATCGCCGCTCGTAACGGCACCGCCCGCAACCGCTCGGCGACCTCGTACGCCAGCAGGAGCTCCTTGCCGGCACGGGTCTCGCCACGGCCCAGCAACGCCTCGGCGTAGTGCCAGCGGCTGATCGCCTGCTCGTAGACCGCGCCGTAGCCGAACCCGGCCACCGCCGCGGCCCAGGAGTCCGGATCCGCGGGGCCGTCCAGCCCGCTCGCCGCCGCCTCGGCGCGGGCCAGCCACGCGCGCCCCTCCGGCCCCACCTGGCCCGAACGCGGCCGCCCGTGCTCGGCGCCGTGCCGGACCATGGCGAGCAGTTCCGCACCGTCGGCCGCGGCGGCCGTGGCGGCTGCGTCGTCGCCCCGCAGCCGGGCGGCCGTGGCCTGTGCGGCGGCCGCCTCGATACCCAGCGACCCCACCCGGATCTCGGCCATCCCCCAGTGGTCTCCGGTGCTTTCGAGGAAGTCGACGACCTCCCGGACCCGGGCGATGGCGAGGCCGAAGTCCTCCTGCCAGTAGGCCAGTTCCGCACCGGCGAGAGTGGTCAGCGCGATCAACGGTTCGGCCCGCCAGTGCGGGCGCAACTCGGGCAGCAGCCTGGCCACGGTGTCGAACCGGCCCCGCGCCACGGCCAGCGGAACCCAGGACGCGGTCAACCGGGCGGCGACCACGCTGGACACGCCCCGGCCCGGCCGCGCGGAGGGCTCACTGGGCCAGTCGCCGCTGACGTAGCGCAGCCACAGGTGCCGGGCGCGCAGTTCCAGGCCGAAGTTGCTCCAGGTGAGCCCGGTCTCCTCGGCGCGCCGGACGCCCCGCTCGTAGCTCTCGATGGCCGGCTCGATCTCGGCCTGGTCCTCATGGCTCAGCCCCAGGAAGTACACCGCCCTGAGCTCGACGTCGGACGCGTCGACGCTGCGCGCCTTCCGTTCCGCCTCACCAAGATGCCGGCGGGCCTCGGCGAAGTTCCCCGAGTTGTCGGCCAGCGTGCCGAGCGTGGTCAACGCGGCCGCCTCGGCCCCGGCGGTGCCCACCGCGCGCGCGTCGGCCACCGCGGCCCGGGCGCTGTGTAGCGCTTCCTCACGCCGGCGGATCGCGCGCAGGATGGCCGCCCGGGTGGCCAGCACCCACGCTCTGGTCTTGCTCGGCTCGCCCTCGGCCACCAGATCCCAGGCATGTCCGATCGCCTCGACCGCCTCGTCGAGCGTGCCCTCGACGTTGACCAGCGCCTCCGCCAGGCGGCGCCAGACCCGGGCCGCCCGCTCGGGCTCGGTGTCGGGGCGCAGCGCCTGCACCGCCGACCGCGCGTAGGCGATCGCGCGCTCGGGCTCCCCCGAAGTGCCGGCGAAATGGGACGCCTCGTGCAACAACAGCAGTTCGTCGTGCTCTGGCGGGCGCTCGGACTCTCCGACCGCGTCCCAGATTTCCAGCGCCTGCTCGACATGACGCAGCGCGGCGCCGGGAGCGCCGAGCCGCTCCGCTTCCTCGGCCGCGCGCAGCAGCGCGGGCAACGCCGTGTTCAGGTCCTTGCTCTGCAGGCTGTGGTAGGCGAGTTTGGCGTCGTGCCCGCGCCCCTGCGGTACCCGCTTGATCCGGGCCGCGTAGGCGGCATGCATCCGGGTGCGCTCACCCGGCAACAGATCGCCGTAGACAGCCTCTTGCAACAGGGCATGCCGGAACGTGTAGGCGCCTTGCTCGATCACCAGCACGTGATGCTGCACGGCCTCACGCAGAGCCTCGTCGAGTTCCAGCTCCCCCAGCCCGGACACCTCGGCGATCGCGCCGTGCATCACCGAGTCGCCGGCCACCGAGATGACCCGCAGCGCGCGGCGGGCGTCCGGGGAGAGCCGTTCCAGCCGGGCGAGCAGCACCTCCGCCAGCCCCGCGGGCAGATCCACGGAGTCGGCACACGAAGCGAGCAGTTCCTCGGCGAAGAACGGGTTGCCCTCCGCGCGTTCCACGACGCTGGCCACGACTTCCGGGGAAAGGGGCCCGTCCGCGAGCGCTTCCACGAAGGCCCGGGCGTCCTGGGGGCCAAGCGGCGCAAGCTGGATCCGGGACACCGCGGGCAGGCGGACCAGTTCCACGAGCAGACTCCGCAGCGGATGCCGCCGGTAGACGTCCTCCTCGCGGTAGCTCGCCACCACCAGCAGCCGCTGCCCGCGCAGCCGGGAAAGCAGGAACGACAACAGGTTCCGGGTGGAACCGTCGGCCCAGTGCAGGTCCTCCAGCACCAGCAGCACCGGCCGGTTCGCGGCGATGTCGGTGAGCGTGCCGAGCACCGCGTCGAACAGCTGGAGCTGCCCGAGATTCTGCTCCGCACGAGCGCGTTGCGGCACGTCGTGCTCGGAGCCGGAGACGACCGGCACCTGCTCCCACTCGATCAGCGGCCCGGACTGCGGCAGCGGCAGCAGCCGGCCCAGCGCCGGGCGGGGACCGACCGCGCCGGCCACGACCTCGTCGTCCATGGTGGCCAGCGGGCCGAACGCCTCCGCGAACGGCAGGTAAGGCAGGCCGCCTTCGCGCACGTCGAGACAGCGGCCGGTGAGCACCAGCGCACCGCGGCCGGCGGCGAACTCGCCGAGCTCGGTGAGCAGCCGCGTCTTGCCGACCCCGGCATCGCCCGCGACGAGCACCGCGCCGGCCTCCCCGCGTTCAGCGCGGAGAAACGCGGCACGGAGCCGGCGCAGCTCGTCGACTCGCCCTACCAACGGGATTCCAGAACCTAGACGCGGCACGAGAAGCATTGTCCCTCACCCCACCGACAGCTCCACCACGGTTTCCGCTCCGGGCGCGGTGCCCGGCCGTCCTCATCCGGCCCGGGTCCCTACCCGCGGGCGCTGGTCGCGACTCGGCCACCGCTGCTCCGGTACCGCGATCGCGGCCTCGCGCCGCCCCAGCTTCCGCCACCACCTGCCGCCGTATCCACTGCTACCGCGGGTCTTGTGCAGCTCCTCGGTCCGGTAGGCGACCTCGGCCTGCACCCTGTCGAACAGCCAGTCCTCGTGCACTGACGATCCCCTCTTCTCTTTCTCCGGTGTTCTTTCTCCAGCGAGTTCCACAGTCGTCCTGAGGGAGGACCCGTCGCATCGGACGATCACCTACGTCCGGGCATCGACCGACCCCTTACCCGCGCGCGGGAGTAAGGGTTCGACGCAACCCCGGCGGTCAGCAGGCGTCCTGGAGACCGAAAGCGAGGAACAGAGCAATGAGGGGACACAGCATGGTGGTCGATCGGACTCGGATGTTGGGCGCACTGGCCGGACTGCTCGGTGGCGCGCTCCTGGTTGCCGGCTGCAGCCAGCAGCCGGCCTCGTCTCCGAGCCCCGCGCCGGGCGGCAGCTCGGCCAACCCGGCACCGGGGATCGCCGTCGGCGATTCGCCGGTCCAGGCCGCCAACCCCACCAGCGGCCAGCAGGCCACTGGTGGCGGCTCGTGCACGGCCAAGGACTTCAAGGTGGATCTCAACGTCCAGCCCGATCGGCCCGGCATCCTGCTGATGGCGGTGGAGAACACGTCCAAGAAGGTCTGCAAGCTCAACGGCTGGGCCGCCGTCGCGCCCATGGACGCCTCCGGCAGCACCTTCAACGTTCCGACCAAGAAGGTGGAGATCCCGGGCAGCCCGACCCAGGTCGACCTTCCCCCGGGTACGAACGCCTTCGCCGGGGTGCGGATCGAACTGGGCAGCAAGGCGGATGACCGGGTCGCCACCGGCTTCGACGTCACCCTGCCAGGGGTGAGCGACCCGGTGAACGGAAACATCGTCGGCACCGACGGAACCGACAGCAACAGCGGCCTCTACGCCGAGTTCCCGGTCAAGTCGATGCAGGTCGGCACGCTTCAGCCGGCCGCACAGGGCGTCACCGTCTTCGACTGATCCAGAACGAGTAAGGGCGCCTTACGAGCAGACAGTTGCTCGTAAGGCGCCCCATCAGCGGACCACTCGGAGCAGGCCTTCCTGCACCACCGTCGCGATGAGCCTGCCGTCGGCGGAGAAGAACCGGCCGGTGGCCAGACCGCGCCCACCGGAGGCGCTCGGCGTCGCGGTGTCGTACAGGAACCACTCGTCCGCCCGGAACGGGCGGTGGAACCACAGCGCGTGGTCGAGGCTGGCGCCGACCACGTGATCCAGCTCCCAGTAGACGTCGTGCCGGGCCAGCGGCGAATCGAGCAGCGTCAGGTCGGAAGCGTAGGTGAGCACGCAGACGTGCAGCAGTGCCTCGTCCGGCAGCTTGCCGTCCGCGCGCATCCACACCTGGTTGCGCTCGCTGCTCCGGCCGGTACCACGGGTCGCCCAGGGCGGGTCGTTGACGTAGCGGAGGTCGATCGGGCGGGGCTGGGTGCCGAAACCGGGCAGTTCCGGGAAGTCCCGCAGCCGCTCGGCGAGCGTCGGCAGCGTCTCGGGAGCGGGCACGTCGGGCATCTCATCGGCGTGTTCCAGGCCTTCCTCCTGCTTCTGGAACGACGCGGAGAGCGAGAAGATCGCGTTGCCGTGCTGGATCGCGACCACCCGGCGGGTGGTGAACGAGCGGCCGTCCCGGATCCGGTCGACCTGGTAGACGATCGGCACCCGGGGATCGCCGGGGCGGATGAAGTAGGCGTGCAGGGAATGCACCTTGCGCTCGGCCGGCACGGTCCGCCCGGCCGCGACCAGCGCCTGCCCCGCGACCTGCCCGCCGAACACCCGGACCGAGGAGGTTCGCGGGCTCACTCCGCGATAGATGTTCTCCTCGATCTTCTCCAGATCCAGCAGGGCGACCAGGTGATCGAGCACCGGCTGCCCGCCCGCGCCGACCGACGCGTCCAGCTCGGCCGCGGCATCCCTCGCGACCTCAGTCATGCCGTTTCGTCCGCTCGGTGGTCACCTTGACTGCCGCGACTCGATACCAGGGGTGCCATGCCTCGACCCTACTGTCCGGTTCCGCCGAGCCAGGGCTACGCGTGGTCGTCCTCACCAAGGCGGTGCACGCGGATGAGGTTGGTCGAGCCGACCGTGCCGGGCGGCGAACCGGCCACGATCACGACCAGGTCGCCCGGCTGGTACCGCTCCATCTCGAGCATGGCGTGGTCGACCTGCTGGATCATCTGGTCGGTCGAGCCGACCTCGGGGACGATGTGGGTCGTGGTGCCCCAGGTCATCGAGAGCTGGCTGCGCACGCTCTCCTCCGGGGTGAAGGCCAGCAGCGGCAGCCGGGTGTGCAACCGGGCCAGGCGGCGCACGGTGTCGCCGGACTGCGTGAACGCGACCAGTGCCTTGGCGTTGAGCCGCTCCCCGACGTCCCGGGCGGCGAAGGAGATCACGCCGCGCTTGGTGCGGGGCACGTGGGACAGCGGAGGCACGGTCGGCGAGTCGGCCTCGACGGCCTCCACGATCCGGCCCATCGTCTGCACGGTTTCCACCGGGTAACGGCCGACGCTGGTCTCACCGGAGAGCATCACCGCGTCGGTGCCGTCGAGCACCGCGTTGGCCACGTCGGATGCCTCAGCACGGGTCGGGCGCGAGTTGTTGATCATCGAGTCGAGCATCTGCGTGGCCACGATGACCGGCTTGGCGTTCTCCCGGGCGATCTGGATCGCCCGCTTCTGCACCAGCGGAACCTGCTCGAGGGGAAGCTCCACCCCCAGGTCGCCGCGGGCGACCATGACGCCGTCGAAGGCGAGCACGATGGCCTCGAGGTTGTACACCGCCTCGGGCTTCTCCAGCTTCGCGATCACCGGCACGCGGCCCCGGCCGAGCCGGTCCATCACCTGGTGCGCCTGGTCGATGTCGGCCGGGGACCGCACGAACGACATCGCGACGAAGTCCACCCCGAGGTTGAGCGCGAACTCCAGGTCCTCGACGTCCTTCTGGGACATCGCCGGCACGGACACGTCCATGCCCGGCAGCGAGACGCCCTTGTTGTTGCTGACCGGCCCGCCCTCGGTGACCTGGCAGACCACGTCCGGGCCGTCGACGTCGGTCACCATCAGGCCGACCTTGCCGTCGTCGACGAGCAGCCGGTCGCCGGCCTTGGCGTCGGAGGCCAGTCCCTTGTATGTGGTCGACACCCGGTCGTGTGTGCCGGCGACGTCCTCGACCGTGATGCGCACGGTGTCGCCGGTGCGCCACTCGACCGGTCCGCCGGCGAAGGTGCCCAGGCGGATCTTCGGCCCCTGCAGGTCGGCGAGGATGCCCACCGCGCGGCCGGTCTCCGCGGCGGCGGCCCGCACCAGGTCGTAGACCTGCTTGTGGTCACCATGACTGCCATGGCTGAAGTTCATCCGTGCGACGTCCATTCCGGCGTCGACGAGGGCACGGATCTTCTCGGCCGTGGCAGTCGCCGGGCCAAGGGTACACACGATCTTCGCACGTCGGCTCACGTCTATATAGCGTAGCGCCTGCTTCCGCGCACGTCTTTACCGATCTCTAAAACGGTCAAGAGTTTGACTTCCCGTCACGTGGCCGATGCTCAGGGTTCCCCGGTCAGCGCCGGGTCTCGCGGTGAGCGCCGGGGTTTCGCGGTCAGCGCCGGGTTTCACGGTCAGCGCCGGGGCTTCTCACTCACGCCCACGTGATCGCGGGCCCATTCGTTCAGGTCGCGTACCTGCCGCCAGGCCGCTCGCACCCGGTCGAGGCACGCCCGTTCGTGCACCGTGTCGTCCGGCTCCCAGGTGCGGACGGCGTACAGCGACCGGTGCCGGAGCAGGTCGATCCGCGGATGGTCCTCGGCATAGCCGCGGGGCCGGCTGCGCAGGACGTCACCGGCGATGGTCCAGCCCAGGCGGCGCAGCCGGGCGACGATCTTCTCCAGCGCCTCACCGTGCACGCCGGTGTCGACGGCCTGGCGGAACCGGGCCAGTTGGTCGGACTGCAGGTGGAAGCAGCCGCCGCCGGTGCGCAGCCCGGCCGACGAGATCTCCACGTAGTAGGCGCCCGCGCCGCGGCCCTTTTCGATGACCGCGCCGCAGTGCGTCTTGTACGGGGTCTTGTCCCGGGAGAACCGGACATCGCGGTATGGCCGGAAGACCTTGCCTTCCCCGAAATCCCGGCCGAACTCTTCGGCCAACTCGGCGAGCAGGGCCTCCATCGGCGCCCGCACGTGCTCACGGTAGGCCGTGAGGTTGTCCTCCCAGTAAGCCTTCGTATTGTCGGCGACGAGACCGTCGAAGAACTCGATGGCGTGTTCCCCGAACCCCGCGAATTTCATGGAAAGCACCTTAAGGTCGGCCGGTGACGGCCGCCGGGGCCTGGGCCCGGCGATCACCGCTCCCAGCTGCGCCCGCGGCCCGTGCTCCAGACGTCGATGACCTGGGTGGCGTCGGGATCGGCCGGCCCGCGGCCCCGCCCCCGGTTACGCAGCCTGATCACCACGAACAGCGCGACGACGACCGCCACGGCCACGATGACGATTCGCTGGAAGATGTCCGCGTATTCGTTGACCAGATACCACTTGACGCCCAGGGCATAACCGGCGAGCACGAAGATCGTGTTCCAGATGAGGCTTCCCGCCGTGGTGAGGAAAAGAAATTTCGGCAAGTTCATCCGCTCGACCCCGGCGGGCAGGGAAATGACGCTGCGGAACAGCGGGACCATCCGGCCGAGGAAGACCGCCTTGGTGCCGTGCCTGGTGAACCACGCCTCGGCCCGGTCGAAGTCGGAGACCTTCAGCAACGGGATCTTCGCGATCAGTGCCCTGGTCCTGGCTCGCCCGAGCATGGCTCCCAGCAGGTAGACGATGATCGCGCCGACCACCGATCCCGCCGTCGTCCAGGCCAGTGCGCCGGGGAGGCTGAGCGTGCCCTGGCTTGCGGAGAAACCCGCCAGCGGGAGCACCAGTTCACTCGGAATAGGCGGAAACAGGTTGTCGGCGCCGACCGTGAGCGCCACGCCCGGGCCGCCGAGGGAGTCCATCAGGTCGACCACCCAGCCGGCGAGACCGCCCAACGGCTCGGCGGCGCTTTCGGCAAGCAGGAATTGCTCCATTTTTCGAATACCCCTTGGAATTGCGGATCAAATGCTGTGTTGTTTGGCACGGGTGCGGGCGGCCAGACCGTGACATCTCTTTTCGGCTGCCGGTCGATCACAAGGCGGCCTGCCTTTCCGCCCACGTGCAGCGTCGTTGTCTGTCGCCACAAGTGCCAACCTTGCGTTTTGAACTGGGTTCTGCCTATGAAAGTTATGGCGGCCCGACCGGCGAAACCATGAGGTCAACCATCGAGATGTGTGCGGGCGGCCACAGGCGGAATACTGCGGAAAACCTCATCCCGGCGGCCCGGCCCGGCCGGTTACCGTGGCGTCCATGCACCAGGACCTCCGTGCCCGCGCGATGCTCACGCGCTGGCTGTGGGCAGCGGTGAGCGTCCTGTTTGGCGCCGGCACCGCGCTGGCCGAGTTCGGGTTCTTGCTGCTGACGCCGCTCATCGCGCTTCCCGGCCCACAGCGCGAGCCGCTGTCCCGCCTGGCGGTGCGGCTGACCGAAGTCGAGCTGCGCCGGATCACCCGCTTCCACGGTCCGCTGTACGTCGACGCGCTCAGCCCTCAGCGATGCCGGCGTTACCTGGCGCTGCGCTGGCTCGTCGGCGGACTCGGCTTCGGTGTGCTGCTGATGCTGGTGCTATGTGTCACGACAGCGGGTTCGATGCTGTCCGCCTGGGCTCTCGGCGGCGACTGGGGACTGATCGAGAACAGCAACCAGCGCGTCGACACCTCGCTAGTGGCGCTGACCGTGGCACCCGGCACAATGTTGATCTTCGTCAGCATCGTGGGCGTTTCCGGCGTGAGCACGCTGGATCACTGGCTGGCGACGCAGGCGCTGGGTTCCGGTGATCTCATGCACCGGCGGATTCTGGAGCTGACCAGCACCAGGGCCGAGGTGATCGAGGCGATCAACGACGAACGCCGGCGCATCGAGCGGGACCTGCACGACGGAGTCCAGCAGCGGCTGGTGGCGCTGGGCATGCTCGTCGGCCGGGCCCGCCGCGCGACCGGGGGTGCCGTACTGGAGCAGGCGCAGTCCATGGTCCAGGAGGCGATCGGGGAGCTGCGTGAGGTCGCCCTGCGGATCTACCCCAGTGCCCTGGATTCAAGCGGTCTCCAGGCCGTTCTCGAGTCACTGGCCCAACGGTCGAGCGTTCCCGTCCGGCTTTCGTTCGGGCTGGCCTCCCGGCTGCCGTCGGCGTTGGAGACGGTGATCTACTTCGTCGTGTCCGAAGCACTGACCAATGCGGCCAAGCACGCCGACCCGACCCTGATCGAGGTGACCGTGACCCCCGGCGAAGACCGGATCCGGGTGGTGATCACCGATGACGGTCCGGGCGGCGCGGACCCCACCGGCACCGGGCTGTCGGGCCTGGCCAGCCGGGTCGCCGCGGTCGACGGCCGGTTCCTCGTGCACAGTCCCCCGGGCGGGCCGACGTCGCTGGAAGCGAGCCTGCCGTGCGCGTGATCCTGGCCGAGGACTCGTCACTCTTGCGCGAGGGCCTGGCTTTGTTGCTGGCCGAAGAGGGGTACGAAGTGGTCGCGGCGGTGTCTAATGCCCCCGACCTGATCAGCGCGACCGCAGAACATCGCCCCGACGTCGTGGTCACCGACGTGCGCATGCCGCCGACACATCACGACGACGGGCTCCGGGCCGCACTGAAAATCAGGCAGGAGTGGCCGGAAACCGGTGTGCTCGTGCTCTCCCAGTACGTGGAGAAGAGGTACGCCACAGAGCTGATCACCAACTTCCCGAGCCGGGTCGGCTACCTGCTCAAGGACCGGGTCGCGCAGGTCGACGAGTTCCTCGACGCGCTGGTCCGGATCGCGGCCGGTGGTACGGCGTTCGACCCGGAAGTGGTCCGGCAACTACTGACCCGCACCACCCACGCGGACCCGCTGGAGCGGCTCACCCCGCGCGAAAAAGAGGTCCTCGAGCTGATGGCCCAGGGCCTGACCAACGCACGGATCTCCGAAACCCTGCATATTTCCCAGAGCGCCACGGAAAAACACATCAACTCGATCTTCGACAAGCTGGACCTGGCGCCGTCGAGCGGCCTGAGCCGGCGCGTGGTCGCCGTGGTCTCCTACCTCGGCAGCTGAATCTCACGGACGCCAAGCCGGTGACGTGGGATCCAGCCGCCGTGGCGGGAACTCGCCGCGCCCGGTCGCGAAAACGCGTGCTGACCCGGGCGCCGGGGCAGGTCAGCCGAAGAAGACCTCGGCCTCTTCGTACCGGCTCTGTGGCACGGTCTTCAGCTCGGCGGTGGCCTCCGACAGCTTCACCCGCACGATGTCGGTGCCGCGCAGGGCGACCATCGTGCCGAAGTCGCCGTCGACGACCGCGTCCACCGCGTGCAGGCCGAACCGGGTGGCCAGCACCCGGTCATAGGCGGTCGGGGTGCCGCCGCGCTGCACGTGGCCGAGCACCACGGCCCGCGACTCCTTGCCGGTGCGGGCGGCGATTTCCTCGGCCAGCCAGGTGCCCACGCCGCCGAGCCGGACGTGCCCGAACGCGTCCTTCTCGCCGCTGTGCAGGGTTTCCACGCCGCCTTCGGGCAGCGCTCCCTCGGCGACCACGATGATCGGCGCGTACATCCGCTCGAACCGGCGCTCGACCCACTCCACGACCTGGTTCACCGAGAACGGCCGCTCCGGCACCAGGATCACGTTCGCGCCGCCGGCGAGGCCGGAGTGCAGCGCGATCCAGCCGGCGTGCCGGCCCATCACCTCGACCACCAGGGCCCGGAAGTGCGACTCGGCGGTGGTCCGCAGCCGGTCGATCGCTTCGGTGGCGATGTGCACCGCGGTGTCGAAACCGAAGGTGTAGTCCGTGGCGGCCAGGTCGTTGTCGATGGTCTTGGGCACGCCGACGACGCCGATCCCGTCGTCGGTCAGCTTCTTGGCCACGCCCAGGGTGTCCTCGCCGCCGATGGCGATCAGCGCGTCGACGCCCTGAGCGGCCAGCGTCGCCTTGATCTTGTCAACCCCGCCGTCTTCCCGGTACGGGTTGGTGCGGGAGGAGCCGAGGATGGTGCCGCCGCGGGCGAGGATGTCCTCCACGTCGCCGAGCCCCAGCGGCTTGCTCTCCCCGGTCATCGGGCCGCTCCAGCCGCTGCGGAAGCCGACGATCTCCCAGCCGTGGACCTCGATGCCCTTGCGGACGACGGCGCGGATCACCGCGTTCAGGCCGGGGCAGTCGCCACCGCCGGTCAGCAGACCGACTCGCATCGGATCAATCCCTTCCAAGAAGTCTTTCCCTGTCAACGCCAGCGTAGACCCGCCCCCGCTTGATCGGTCAAGGCACCGGGCAACCGGCCGCGACCGGGGGACGCGGTACGCGTGCTACGTTGGTTGCGTGCTGCGGCGTTATTTCTGGTTTAGCGGGCCGGCCCTGGGTGGGCCAGCCGGCGAGATCGCCGCGCGCTGAACCACTCCACCCACGAGCCGGATACCCAGACCGGCTCGGTGGACTCTCCCGGCGGGCCGGTCAGGAAAGGACCAACCCCGCCATGCAGATCACCGCCGGCCCCGCGGAATCCCTGGACAACCAGCGAACCGCCGCCATCAGCCCACTGATCTCCCCCGCCCTGCTGCGGCAGGAGCATCCGCTGGACGTCGCCGTCGCCAAAACGGTCGCGCAGGGCCGCGCCGACACCGTCGACGTGCTCAAGGGCCTTGACGACCGGTTGATCGTCATCGTCGGCCCGTGCTCGGTGCACGACCCCGAAGCCGCCCTGGACTACGCGCACCGGCTGGCCGAGCGCGCCACGGCCGTGCGCGACCAGTTGCACGTGATCATGCGGGTGTACTTCGAGAAGCCCCGGACCACCCTCGGGTGGAAGGGCCTGATCAACGACCCCGGGCTGGACGGCGGCTACGCCGTCAACCAGGGCCTGCGCCTGGCTCGCAAGCTGCTGCTCGACATCTCCGCGCTCGGGCTGCCGGTGGGCTGCGAGTTCCTCGACCCGATCACGCCACAGTTCATCGCCGACACGGTCAGCTGGGGCTCGATCGGCGCGCGCACCGCGGCCAGCCAGGTGCACCGGCAGCTGTGCAGCGCGCTGTCCATGCCGGTCGGGATCAAGAACTCGACCGAGGGTGACGTGCAGGTCGCCATCGACGCCGCGCGGGCCGCCGCGGCCGGCCACGTGTTCCCCGGGATCAACGCCGACGGGCTCGCCGCGCTGATCACCACCTCCGGCAACCCGGACTGCCACGTCATCCTGCGCGGTGGTTCCGGCGGCCCGAACCACGACGCCGAGACCGTACGCGACACGGTGGACCGGCTGGAGAAGGCGGGGCTGCCCCAGCGGCTGATCATCGACGCGAGCCACGGCAACAGCGGCAAGGACCACCGTCGGCAGGCCGTGGTGGCCGGTGAACTGGCCGAGCGCATCGGTCGCGGCGAGCGCGGGATCGTCGGCGTGATGCTGGAGAGCTTCCTGATGGCCGGGCGCCAGGATCTCGTGCTCGGGCGCGCCGGCGAACTGAACTACGGCCAGAGCATCACCGACGCCTGCCTCGACTGGACCACCACCGCGGCCCTGCTCGACGACCTCGCCGCCGCGGTGGCCGCCCGTCGCTAGAGAGTGCTTCGAAGTGGCTTGCGTGGTTTGCGGGTAGCGGTGGGAAGCCGACGGCCCACCGCAGGCGGCTCCGGCCGCTCAGAAGCGGCCGCGGCGCTGGCGGTGGGCTTCGATGGCTCGCCAGCGCTCGAGATTGTGGCGCGCGTCGGCGAGTGCATCGTGGGCATCGGTGGGCGGCGCCGGCATTTTGGGTTTGCCGACGTCCTCCCACCGCTGCCGCAGGTCACGGGTGAACCGCGGCAGCTGGCGCGGCAGGTCGGGCATCGCGCCCCACAGCTGCGCCAGTGCCACGTGGTCGTAAGCGGCGTACCAGGCCCACAACTCGATGCCGCCGGACGGCTTGCCGAAGAACTCCAGCAACTCCTCGCGGATCTGCTTGCGGCTGCGCCACGCCCGGTCGCCCGGCGAGGGCAGCTTCGGCAACACGTTCTCGCGCACCCAGAGCCCGGCCTTGGCCGGATCGAAGTCGGTGGAAACCGCGTAGAACTCCCGGCCCCGCTCGTCCACGACACCGATCGAAACCAGATCGATCGTCACGCCGTCCTCGATGAACTCGGTGTCGTAGAAGAATCGCACCGGAGCACTTTAGTCCTGTGGGGGCAAGCCCCCACACCCCCGCTGGGGGAAGCCCCCAGACCCCCTCGTGCCTGCCGTGCCAAGCCGCTTGGCCCCTTGGTTCTCAGCCTGCCTTCGGCTCCGGTACCCGCTCGGCCTCGGCGGCCGAGGGCTGCGATGGCACGGTGGGGCGGACCCCGGCGGCTTCGGCGGCGATCAGTTCCTTGGCACGGTCCGCGTAGATGTCCACGTACTCCTGATCGGACAGTTCCATCAACGCGTACATGATCTCGTCGGTGATGGAGCGCTCGACGAATCGGTCCCCGGACAGCCCGTCGTAACGGGAGAAGTCGAGCGGCCGGCCGAACCTGATCTCCAGCCGGCGCGGCCGCCACAGCTTCGA
Organism: Amycolatopsis taiwanensis DSM 45107; assembly: GCF_000519205.1. Lineage (GTDB taxonomy): Bacteria > Actinomycetota > Actinomycetes > Mycobacteriales > Pseudonocardiaceae > Amycolatopsis_E > Amycolatopsis_E taiwanensis. The sequence continues at coordinate 324,177 of NZ_KI912601.1, forward strand.
CCCGATGGGGTTCACCTTGTCCGTGCCGATCATCGCGACCGGGACCACCGGCACCCCGGCCTCCAGCGCGATCCGCGCGACGCCGGTCTTTCCCTTGTACAGGCGGCCGTCCGGCGAGCGGGTGCCCTCCGGGTAGATGCCGAGCAGGTGCCCTTCCCGCAGCAGCCGGATCGCGGTGTCCAGCGCAGCCTGCGCCGCGGAACCGCTGGAACGGTCGATGGGAATCTGGCCGGCGCCGATGAAGAACCATTTCTTCAGCCGGCCCTTGAAACCCTTTTCCGTGAAGTATTCCTGTTTCGCCGGAAATGTCACCCGGCGCCTTACCCGGATCGGCATGAAAAAGGAGTCGGCGACCGCGAGGTGATTGCTGGCCAGAATCACCCCGCCCTGCTCGGGAATGTTCTCGGCGCCGGTGACCCTGGCCGGCCACAGCAGCCTGAGGAGTGGCCCGAGTAGCACGTATTTCAGCAACCGATACAGCACCGCTTCACGGCCTCCTGCCTGCCCGAACCTGCCCTAACCGACCAGCGTACGAACCGTGACGACCACCGCACAACCGCAGGCCGGCCGGTGCGCGGGATCTCACACGCGCGTCGGGGATCCCATCATCGCCCACGGCGTGGGACGATGGGGGCCCAATCACACAACGGACGGAAGGACACCGCCCATGCTCGCCGGTGCCGAACCGTTCTCCCACTCGGGGACGGGCGAGGTCGCCGTGCTCCTGTGCCACGGCTTCACCAGCACCCCGCAGAGCATGCGGTCGTGGGCGGAGTACCTGGCGGCGCGGGACTTCACCGTGCGCGCCCCGCTGTTGCCCGGGCACGGCACCACGTGGCAGGAGCTCAACCGCACCCGCTGGCCCGACTGGTACCTGGCGGTCCGCGAGGAACTGCTGTCACTGCGGGAAACCTGCTCCCGGGTGTTCGTCTGCGGGCAGTCGATGGGTGGCACGCTCGCCCTGCGGCTGGCCGAGGAGTTCGGCGAACAGATCGCGGGACTGGTGCTGGTCAACCCGTCGGTGATGACGCAGCGCTGGGACGCCAAGCTGCTCCCCCTGCTGTCGCGGGTGCTGCCCTCGGTCCCCGGTATCGGCAGCGACATCGCCAAGCCCGGCTCGACCGAACTGGCCTACCGCCGCCTTCCGGTCCGCGCCACCGCGAGCCTGGCCCAGCTGTGGCGGGTGGTGCGCGCCGACCTGCCGAAGGTCACGCAGCCGATCCTGTTGCTGCACTCGAGGGTCGACCATGTGGTGGAGCCGGTCAACTCGCGGATCGTGCGCGACTCCGTCCGCAGCGAGCGGGTCGTCGAGGTGTTGCTGGAGAACAGCTTTCACGTCGCCACCCTGGACAATGACGCGCCTTTGATCTTCGAACGTAGCGTTGAGTTCGTGCAGGAGGTCGGATGAGAAGCGCGCTATGGAGTAGCGCTCTGTCAGGGCGCGGCAACCAAGGGACGTCCTCGGCCCAGGCGCCCCGCACCGCGAAGGAACTGCGATGAGTTCGCGCGACACCGATCCCGAGGACGTGGACGCCACGTTCGCCGCGATCGTCGCCGACCTCGAAGCCGAGGGTGTCGGCAAGTTCGAGGAGGAAGAGAAGCCCGGCGAACCGGCCGAGCGACCTCGGCCCGGGAATGGGGAAGAGGCCTGGCGCACCGGCGGCACCTCCTGGGAGCAGACCGTGCTCGGCGACGATCCCGCCGAGGACAACGAGCACTACGTGCCGCCCGAACCGCCGCCGCTGCCCCGGCCGGGCAAGGGCGCGTTCGTGGTGTTGCTGCTGTTGGTGGTCGGGTTGTTCGTGCTGATCGCGCCGGGGGTGATCGGGCTCGGCAGCAACGTGGGGACGCCGCTGGGCATTCTGGCTCTCGCCGCCGCGATCGCACTGGCCCTGCTGCGGGTCAAGCAGGGTCCCCATGACGGAGACGGCGCGCAGGTCTGAGCGCGCATACGGCCATCCGGCGGTGTCGTAGGGTTCGGCCATGCTTGGAAAAGATGGCGCCCTCGGTGGTCCGCCTGGCGGCGACGGGTTGAGACAAGGGGTGTCATGCAGTGCCCTTCGCGAGTTTGCGCGCGACCGCGATCGTGTCGACAGGGCGCTCCTGACGAACTCGGGTCACGTTGTCCTTAATGGCGCCCTGCCGCCCCGCTAGCGGGGCCTGGCGGCGGCGCGCTCTGTGGTCACCCTGCCAGCCGCGGGTTGCCACAATGGGTGTCATGCCTCGAGTCGTGATCGCGCCGGACAAGTTCAAGGGCTCGCTGCCCGCCGACGGCGTCGCGTCGGCCCTCGCGGCCGGGTTGCGGCACGCGGCGGCGGACGTGACGGTGCTCGAATGCCCGATCGCCGACGGTGGTGACGGCACGGTGGCCGCCGCGGTGGCGGCCGGCTTCGACCGGGTGCCGGTGGTCGCGACCGGGCCGACCGGCGAGCCGGTGGAGACCGCGTACGCGCGGCAGGGCGACACGGCGGTGGTCGAACTGGCGGCGGTCTCCGGGCTGGGCCTGCTGCCCGGTGGCCGGCTCGCCCCGTTGACGGCGACCACGCTCGGCGTCGGCGAGGTGATCCGGCGGGCCCTGGACGACGGATGCCGGCATGTCGTGCTCGGTCTCGGCGGGAGTTCGAGCACGGACGGCGGCGCCGGGCTCGTGCGTGGTCTCGGCGCGCACCTGCTCGACGCGGACGGCGGCGAGTTGCCACCGGGTGGCGCCGCGCTCCTCCGCCTGGCCCGGCTCGACCTGAGCGGCTTGCGAAAGGTCGAGATGACCGTGGCCAGCGACGTGGACAACCCGCTGCTCGGGGAGCACGGGGCGGCCGCGGTGTACGGCCCCCAGAAGGGCGCCACTTCGGCCGACGTCGAGCTGCTCGATCGCGCGCTACGGCAGTTCGCCGATGTCGTCCGCGCGGAGACCGGGGTCGATCTGGCCACCGCACCGGGTGCCGGGGCGGCCGGTGGCACGGGGTTCGCCGCCCTGGCGATCCTGGGCGCGACCTTCCGGCCGGGCATCGACGTCGTGCTGGAGCTGACCGGCTTCGAAGACAAGCTCGGCGGGGCGGACCTGGTGATCACCGGGGAAGGGTCGTTCGACGAGCAGACGTTGCGGGGCAAGGGCCCGGCCGGGGTCGCCGCGGCGGCGAAGGCACGCGGCATCCCCGTGGTGGCGGTCGCCGGGCGCGTGACCCTGGGCGCGGAAGTCCTTGCGCACCATGGCTTTTCCGCGGCCTACTCGCTGTCCGAGATCGAACCCGACCTGGCCCGCTCGATGGCCCGGCCGGCCGAGCTGCTCACCCGGCTCGCCGCGCGGATCGGCGCCGAATGGTTGGGATCCTAGGCAGTGTTTGGAAGCGCGCGTCACCTCAGGCGGAAACACGGACTTTGAGACGCGCTCTAGCGGGTGCCGAAAAGGTGATCGAGAGCCGCCAGGATGTCGTCGACCGGACCGAAAGTGATCATCGCGGTGGTTCCGCCCGCGATCTCGCCGCGCAGCGGGCGGAGGGCATCGTGCGCTCGCGTGGCGAGTGATTCGTCCTGGAGCAGGATCGCGGTGTGCGCGTTGACTGCCCAGAGTGCGTCGTACAGGTGGTCGGCAGGGGGCGTGGGCAGGGTGGCGGCGGCGCGGCGGGCCGCCGCGAGGTTGCCGCGGGCGAGGTCGAGGAGGGGCTGGACCCAGGGACGGTAGGGACCCCAGTCGAGACCGGGGTCCGTTGGCGCCGGACGTTGGTGGCGCAGGCGAAGGGAAAGGAGCGCGAGCGCGAAAATGCCGGCTTCCAACCCGGGCATGCCGGCGCTGGCGAGCTCGGTGGCCAAGGCGCGGTAGGCGTGCGCGACCTCGGCGGGTTCGTTCGAACGTTGCGCCAGCCGCATGGTCCGGAAAGCCGTGGTGAGAACGTGAACAAGGGGAATTTCGTGGCTGGGGGCGAGCCGCTCGGCCGCCACGACGTGAGGTTGCGCGGCCTCGGTGTCTCCGCGCGCCGCGCATACCTGGATCTTGATCAGATGGCCGAGGATCTCGAACGCCGGAAGATCATGCCGGGTGGACAGATCGATGAGCTCGCCGGCGAACGCGTCGCGTTCGCCGGTGCGCCCGGGGTGTTGGAAGGACTGCACGAACCGGGCGTTGAGCGCGAGTACCAGCACGCTCGGGTCGCGAAGGTCCCGGGCGAGTTGTTCGGCTTCGGCCGCCGCCTCGGCGGCCCAGCGGTCCCGGGTTCCGCGATGCTCAAGCCCGATGGTGGCGAGCAGGCGTGCCCGGAGGGCGGGTGAAGTTCCTGGTCCGAGCCGGTGGAGCGTGCGCCGGGTCGTCGCGACCAGTGCCTCGGACCGGGCGGGATCATCGGCGCGGGTCCAGATGGTGGGGACGTCGTAGGCCGCGATCACGCGGGCGGTGAGATCGGGGTCTGAAGTTCGTTCCGCTTCCGCGACGGCCGCGGCGCGTTGCTCTTGGGCGAGTACCAGGTTGGTGCCGCCAGTGATCGCGGCGGCCCCGGCCACGGTGCTCATCGAGCGCAGCCGCGTGTAGGTCCCCGTCGCTTCCGTGCGGTTGAGCAGGCGCAGCCTGTCCTCGTCACGGGGCGAGGGCGTCAGGTGTGGAGCGTGCCGGAGGATGTCACGTTCGAGATGGTCGAGACTGTCCACCGATTCCAGCCCGAACTGATCCAGCAGCCTGGCCCGCGCGCTACGCAGCGAAGCCAGCGCGTCGACCTGGCGGTCGGCCTGGTAGAGAGCATGGGAAAGAAGGACCCAGGCTTGCTCCCGCCACGGGTGTGTGGTCGCGAATGCCTCCAACTCCGGGATGAGGGGCGTGCCGCGCCCGAGGTCGAGCACCGCCCGGGCGCGCAGTTCGATGGCTTGACGGTGAAGCTCTGCCAGGCGGGCGCGCTCCCGCACCAGCCAAGGCGAGGCGTCGAGGTCCGCGTACGGCTCGCCCGCCCACCACGAGAGCGCTTCGCTCAGCGCGCCGGCTACCTGGCCACTCGGTGCGTGCCGCGCGGCCCGAAGGGCGTCCTCAAAACGGTGGGCGTCGACTCGTGCCCGCGGAATCCGAAGGGCGTATCCAGTGCCGACGGTCTCGATTACCTGCGACCGGGTCCGAGGGGAACGATCCGGTTCAAGTGCCCGGCGCAGCTCGGAGACGAAGGTGCGGACCGTCCCGGCCGCGGTGGGCGGAGGGTCCTCCCAGAGATCCTCGATGAGCAGCGGAAGCGGGACGGCTCGGCCGCCGGCCGCGACCAGCCGTCCGAGAAGCTCACGGCGGCGCTGGCTGCCAACCGCTATCGAGCGGCCCTCACCGTCCTTGACCGATATCGGCCCGAGCACGTCGATGAGGATTTCCACATATCCCATTGTCGTCGACGCCGGGCTGCTGCTAATCCGGCTCTTCACAGTTGGTCGATGACATCGAGCACGGTGTGCGGGGCTGGCGGCAGCGCGCGGCCCCGCACACCGTCGATAGTCAGCGACTCATCAGCGCGAAGACTCCCCAGCCGAGGTACTCCCGCTGGTACCGCGTGTAACGGGCAGGCTCGGTGGTGAGGTCGGCGCGGACCTCGGCGGCCAGCTCGTCGTCGGGATGCTCGCCGAGCCAACGGCGCATGCTGAGCCATTGGGCCGCCTGGTAACGGTCCCAGCTGTCCTGGGAGGACAGGACCATCTCGACGACGTCGTACCCGAGCTCACCGAACTGCTCGATCAGATCCGGCAGCAGTCGGAAGTCGTCGACGCTCGTGGCGAGACAGCCGCGAGCAGTCTCCTCGTCGGGCACGGGCTTGCGCCAGTACGGCTCGCCGATCAGCATCAGGCCATCGTCGCGGAGGCTCCGGCTCAACAGTTCGACTGTCCCGGGCACGCCGTCGCCGATCCAGGTGGCACCGACGCACGCGGCAAGGTCAACGCGCTCGTCCGCGACGAATCCGGACGCGTCGTCGTGTACGAAGCTGACCCGGTCGGCGACACCGAGCTCGACCGCACGCGTACGTGCCTGCTCGGTGAAGACGGTGCTGATGTCGACCCCGGTACCGGTGACGCCGTGGTCGCGGGCCCAGGTGCACAACATCTCACCGGAGCCGCTGGCGAGATCGAGGATGCGGCTACCCGGACTCAGGCGCAGCGCCTGGCCGAGGGTGGCTAACTTCTCTGCCGTGAACGGGTTGTGGATGCGGTGGTGGGATTCACGGATGGTGAAGATGCGCGGAAGATCCACGAGAGGTGTTCCTTACCTTCGATGAGGTCATGACAGGTCGCAGCGACCGCCGCTTGAGCAGGGGCGGTCATGTCATGGGCAGTCATCGATACACCTCTTTGGAACGCGGGGAAGCTTGTGGCAGCCACCGTAGCTGGGAGCGCCTTGCGATCGCCACGGACCTTACGACCCGATCGCTGCTCGAAACCGGTGGATTCGGGCCACAACTACACCCTCGTCTGTGAAGAGCCGCTAATCCACTGCTAACCCGGCTCCCAGATCCTCGTCTTGTTCACGCATCCACTTGTGACGATGTCGAGAGACGGAGACGACAACGATGGGCATCACCATTCCGGGGTTCGAGACCAAATCGATCGCGGTGGCCGACGGTATCGAGCTGAACGCGGCGGTCGGCGGGCAAGGACCGGCACTCGTGCTGCTACACGGCTTTCCCGAAACCCACCTGATGTGGCGGCACGTCGCTCCCATCCTCGCCGAGCACCACACCGTGGTCTGCCCCGACCTTCGCGGCTACGGCGCCAGCAGCAAACCGGAAGCGGTCGACGAGAACACCTATTCGAAGCGGACGATGGCCGCGGACATCGTCGGCCTCGCCGACGCACTCGGATTCGACCGGTTCGCACTCGTCGGGCACGACCGCGGCGCGCACGTTGCCTTCCGGGCCGGCCTTGATCACCCGGATCGGGTAAGTCACCTGGGGATCCTGGACATCCTTCCCACGCTGGACACCTGGAACGTCCTCCACGGGGTCAGTGCGGCGGTGGCCTTCCACCTCTATCTGATGGCCCAGCCGCCCGGTCTGCCCGAGCGGATGATCGCCAACAGCTCCGACGCGTTCTTCGGCTACTTCCTCGACATCTGGTCCAAGAGCTCCGACGCCATCCCGGCGGACGTGCGCGCCGAGTACCTTCACGCGTGCCGTGACGCCGTTGAGTCGATCGTCGCCGACTACCGGGCCACCGCGACCGTCGACATCGAGCACGACCAGGCCGACCACGACGCCGGCAACCGGCTCACCATGCCGGTGATGGTCGTCCAGCAGGACTGGGGGAAGCAACTGGGGTTCGACGCGTCCGCGACCTGGCGGCCGTGGGTCGCCGACCTTCGGCACTTCACCACCCAGGCGGGTCACTTCATGGCCGAGGAGGCACCGGAGGACATCGCCACGCTGGTCCTGGACCTGGTGAAACGGTGATCGCCCGGCCAGGCCGCCCGGCCTAGGCGAACATGACCTTCCACTCCTCGAGGGAACGAGGACGGAAGACGAAGTTCTGCTGCCGGACCGACGACAGGGCGGCCGACGGTTCGGCCGAATACTGGTGGCCCGGGAAGACCACCGGGTCGCCGGGCAGGCTCGCCAGCCACTGCAGGCTCCGGTACATGGCCTCGGAGTCGCCGCCCGGGAAGTCCGTCCGGCCGCAGCCTTCGAGGAACAGCGTGTCACCCGCGACAAGCCGCCCCTCCACCAGGAAGCACTGGCTGCCCGGGGTGTGCCCGGGGGTGTGCAACAGCCGGATCTCGATGTCGCCGACGGTCACGACGTCGTCGTGGTCGTGCGGGGTGAGGTCGGTCGCGGACACGCCCGTGACGCGCCGGACCCACTCCGTCTCCTCCCGGTTGACGTGCACCGGCACCGGTTCGCGAGCGAGTAGCTCACTGAGGCCGGGTAGCGAGAAACCCATCATGTCGCCGCCGACGTGGTCGGGGTGATGGTGGGTGGCGAGCACCCCGGTCAGCCGCATGTCGTCGGCTGCCAGCGCGTCCAGCAGGTCGCCGACCGCGTAGGCCGGGTCGACCACCACCGCCTCCCGGGTCTCGCGATCGCCGATCAGATAGGCGAAGTTCACCATCTGGCTCGCGACCGGGTTACCGGCCGCGTAGTCGCGGCCGGACAGCAACTGGCGGAAGTACAGGCGGTCGGCTGTCACACCTGAAGACCCTAGCCCAGCATGTTCCTCCGCGAGTCGGCGCAAGAGCTACTCAGGCGAACTTGGTCTTCGGCCTCTCCTGCTTCACCCCATCGAGGAAGACGTCGACCTTCTCGTCGTAGAACGCGACCAACCCGGCGACCTTCTGGCTTTCCGGCAGCGGCATCCGGTAGTACCAGGCGACGTCCGTATACAACTCGTCACCGATGCGCACCGACCAGTACTCCGCCTCACCCTTGTACGGGCAACGGGTGATCGTGTCGCTCGGCTCCAGCAACTCCAGTCGCACGTCGGTCTTCGGCAGGTAGTACCGCGTCGGCAGGCCGGTCTCGAACAGCAGCCGCGGCTGGCTGGACTCGGCCACGGTCACCCCGTCGATCTCCACGCGGATGTGCCGCGAGCTGGACAGGACGTCGACCCGGGTGTACGGGTCACGCGGGTGGACGAAGATCTCCTCGTCCTCCTCGAACCACGCGTCCATGGCCGCGAAGTCCAGCCGAACGTGGTCCCGCAGTTCCCCGATCGGCGAGTCCGGGTACTCGGTGGCCGCCTCGACGGCCTCGCGGTCCCCCACCTTGACGGTGGAGAGACGCCCCTCACCGCGGCTGGGGGAAGGCCTGGCCGCCCCGGTCGGCACCAGAACGTCCTCGACGTCCTCGCGCGGGAGGTAGTAGGTGGGGTAGTACGGCACCTCCCACACCAGCAGCGGCCGTCGGCTGTCGGCGATGACCCGGCCGCCGAAGACCACCCGCACCCGCCTGGCACTTTGCTCGACTTTGACCCGTCCACGGGTTTGCGTACTCATGACGGAACCAACCTCGCCGATCGCACGGATATTTCCGGGTTCCGTCCTGAACCGTCGCCGACCACTCGATTGGCGTCAGCGCAGCCCGCTCCCCTTGATGCGGCCGGTTTGCGCTCCTCAGGTGGAGGGTATGCCCGGTTCATGGACGAGCGGCTGTGGACCCTGCTGTCCGATGTGGACTTTCCGTGCAGCCGGGCGGAACTGCTCCGCCACGCCGCCGCCGGTGGCGCGGACGACGACGTCCTCGGACACCTCGCGGCATTGCCCGAGCGCAGGTACCCCGGCCTGGCCGACGTGATCAGGGAAGTGCCCCGTGCGCCTGGAGAAAAGTGACCCGGGCGCACCGGGCATCCGGCGCCGGAGGAACGGGGCCGGTTTTCGCTATTTCGACCCGCAGGGCGGGCCGTTACGGGACGAGGAAACGCTTCGCCGGGTGAAGGATCTGGCCATCCCGCCGGCCTGGCACGACCTGTGGATCTGCCCGAAGCCGAACGGGCACATCCAGGCGATCGGCACCGACGACGCCGGCCGGCGCCAGTATCTCTACCACGAGAAGTGGCGCCGGGCCCGCGACGAGGAGAAGCACGACCGGGTGCTCGAACTGGCGAAGCGGCTGCCCGAGTGGCGCGCACGGGTGGCCGCCGATCTGCGGGTACGCGGACTCGGTCAGTTGCGGGTGCTGGCGGGTTCGCTGCGCATGCTGGACCGGGGTGTCTTCCGGACCGGCGGCGAGGAGTACGCGGAGGAGCACGGCACGCGAGGCGCCGCGACCCTGCTCCGCGACGACGTGACCGTGCGACGGGAGGTCCTCGTCTTCCGGTACCCCGCCAAGGGCGGCATCGAGCGGGCGCTGAGCATTACCGACGCGGACCTGGCCGGACTGGTGAAGTCGTTGCGGCGAGCCAAATCCGGTACCGACCGGCTGCTGGTCTACCGCAACGGCGACGGCTGGCGCGAGGTGCACGCCGAGCAGATCAACGAGCGGTTCAAGGAACTTGCGGGCGCGGAGTTCACCGCGAAGGACCTGCGGACGTGGCACGCCACCGTGCTGGCCGCCACCGCTTACGCCGCCGCACCACCGGCGAGGTCGGAGCGCGCCTTCACCCGGGCCAGGGCGGCTGTGATGCGCGAAGTGGCCGAGGAACTGGGCAACACGCCGACGGTGGCACGAAACTCCTATGTGGACCCGCGAGTGACCCGCGCGTACCACGAAGGCTCCACTGTGGACATTCCGATCGCACGGATCGAGACCGAGCGGGACCGGGCCGAGCTGGAGCGGGCCGTGATCCGGCTGCTGGACCACCGGAAGCACCGAGGGTAGGGGGCCGTGGTATCTGGGCGTGTGAAGATCGCGAGGGCACTGTGGACGTTGACGGGGCCGTCGCTGCCAGACCGCCGAAGGCTGCGGCTTCCCGGCGTGTACCGGCCGCAGGCCGACACCCGGTTGCTGCTGCGCGCACTGCGGGATGCCGGGCTCGGCCGAGGTTGGCGAGCGCTTGATCTCTACACCGGGTGCGGGGTGGGGGCGGTCGAGGCAGTGCGCTGCGGCGCGGGCGAGGTGACCGCCGTGGACGTCTATCTGCCGGCGGTGGCCAGCGCCTGGATCAACACGCTGGGGCTGCCGGCCCGGATCCGGCGAAGGGAGCCGGCGGACGAGTCGTTCGATGTCGTGCTCGCCAACCCGCCCTACGTGCCGTGCCCAGGGGCGGGACGGCCGAGCGGGCCCGCACTGGCCTGGGACGCCGGGCCGGACGGGCGGTCGCATCTCGACCGGCTGTGCGACCGGGCCGCCGGCCTGCTCGCTCCGGGCGGCACGATGCTCGTCGTGCACTCCGCGGTGTGCGGGGTCCGGCGCACCCTGGAGTCGTTGCGTGGCAACGGACTCTCGTCGTCCGTGGCGGCCCGCGCCGTCGAGCCGTTCGGCCCGGTGATGCGCGGGCGCGCGGGATATCTGGAGGCGGCCGGCCTGATCGAAGCCGGGCAACGGCACGAAGAGCTCGTCGTGATCCGGGCCGACCGCCGGGACGGATTCGAGGAGTGAGTCATGGTGTCCGCGGCAATGGGTTCGAACGGCTCGCGGAACGAGCCGCGCCGGGTGACCATCGTGCCGGGCGGCCCCATCCTCGTCGAAGGACCGGTGGAACTGACCCTGCCCGACGGCTCGACCGTGTTCGCGGACCGGTTCGTGGTCGCGATCTGCGCGTGCAAGCGCAGCCGTCGCTACCCGTTCTGCGACACCAGTCATCGCACCCGTGAGCGGAAGTCGCGGTAGGGGTCATACCGGGCGCAATGAGGTCCGGCCTGCCCGCCAGGCGCCGAGGACGTGGTCGGTGAAGGAGCTTTCCACCAGTTCGGTCGCCTGGATGCCGAAGACCACGTCGGCCGCCAGCTCCGGCTCGGCCGCGAGCAGGCCGCCGATCACCTCCCGGCGCATGACCTGCTCGTGCACGGCGTCTGCCTCGATGTGCTCGGTGAAGAACCGGCGGCACGCCTCCGGCGCCTCGTGGCGGGCCAGTGCGCGGTCCATCCGCCGGGCGCTCGGCGCGGTGCTGATCTCCGCGGCCGTGAAGTGCCCGACCAGCGCGCCCCGTAGCCGGCGGTGCAGGCCGAACAGCGACATCAGGTTCACCACGGCCAGCATGCATGCGGGCGCTCGGTTCAGGTAGTGCAGGTAACCGGCGTCGAGCCCGGCCGCGGTGAGGAGATCGGCGTACAACTGGGCATGGACCCGCTCGGCGCGCCCGCCGCCGAACTCGTCGAACTCGACCGCGACCAGGGCCGCCTTCGCCCGGCCGCGCAACCGCGGGATGACCCAGGCGTGCGGGTCGGCCTCCTTGAGGTGGTAGATCGACCGGTGCACCAGGTATTCGCGCATCTGCCACCACTGGCCCCGCTCGGCGAGGTAGTGGCTGATCCCGGTGCCGTCGGCCGGTTCCACGAGCAGTTCGTCGAGCACCGCCGCCACCTCGGTGCCGCCGGCCGTGCCCGCGCGCAGCCCGGCCAGGAAGGCGCGCTCCATCCCGCCGCGGAAGGCGAGCAACCCCGGGTCCCACTCCCAGTCCGCGTCGACCCCCGGCAAGCCCTGGTAGTGCAGCTCGTAGCACAGATGGAGCGCCAGTTGGAGATCCTCGCCGAAGGCATCGGCGTCGGCGATCGCCGGGAACACGCCGGGCGAATCCGAGTGCAACGCTTTGACGACGGCTTCGGACAGCGGACCACGGGCATCGATCACGTCAGCCGTCATACTGTTTCCTTCGCGAGTTGCGACACAAGGGGCGTCATACCCGTTCCCCGTCGCCGGTAAGCATCGTGATCAGTGCCGGGAAGCCGGTGGCGGCCGCGCGCCGCTGCCGGTCGGCGCCGGTGCCGCACCGGTCCAGCCGGCACACCAGATCCCGCACCAGGTCCCCTTCGCTCTCCGTCTGCACGGGGTGCACGTGCTCCAGCAACTCGCCGAGAATCCGCCGCGCCGGCATCCGTCTGGCCAGGGCCGGGTGCACACCCTCGCCGCCGACGCCGTCCCGGGCCGCCGCCCACAGCGCGGCCGCCGCGACCTGGTCGGAGGGCCGCACGGCTTCCCGCCCGCGGTCGAGATCGGTCAGCGCGCGGTGCACCAGCGCCCGGCTGAGCAGTGCCTGCAGTACGGCCTCGTCAACCGAGCACGCGGTGTCGGCGACCCGGAATTCCACGGTCGGAAAGGCCATCGACGGCCGCGCGAGCCAGAACGTCATCCACGGGTCGACGAGCGCGCCGCAGTCCACGAGCCGGCGCACCTCTGCGGAGTATTCGGCGTAGCCGGAAAAGAACGGCGGCACACCCGCGCCCGGAAAGCGCGACTGCTGCACCATTCGCCAGCTGCCGTAGCCGGTGTCGTGGCCGCGGTCGAACGGCGAGTTGACCGAGATCGCCAGCAGCGTGGGCAGCCACGGGCGCAGGTGGTTCACCACCGCGACGGCGGTCTCGGCGTCCCCGACGCCGACATGCACGTGGCATCCGCACGCCTCGTAGTCGGCGACCATCCCGCGGTAGGTCCGGTCGACACGCGCGAACCGTCCCTCGTTGCTCCCGGGCACCGCCGGTCCGGAACGGACCGGTGTGCCGCACGCCGCGATGACCGCGTCGTGCCGGGCGGCGGCGCGCCGGAGGGAGCGCCTGCCCTCAACGAGCTGGTCACGCAGTTCCGCCACGTCCCGGCAGATTCCGGTGGCCGCTTCGATCTGGGTCGCGCGCAGCTCCCGCTGCACCAGGCCACCGCCGGGCAGCCGGGACAGTCCACTCAGGACGCGGCCGGCGCGCGGCACCGTCGCGCCCGTGGCCGGGTCCAGCAGGAGGAACTCCTCCTCGACGCCGAAGGTCAGGCCGGGGACAGCGGCGCCGTCGCCGGCCCCTGAATCACCGTGCCGTCGGTGCTGAATCGCGATCCGTGACATGGGCAGTCCCAGGTTTTCTCGGCGTTGTTGAACGCCACGAGACAACCCAGGTGGGTGCACCGAGCGCTCACCGTGCGCAGTTCACCGTCCTCGGTCCGATAGCCCGCGACGAACCGGCTTCCCCGCCGGGTCACCGTGGCCTCACCGGGTCGCAGTCCCTCGGGAGTGCCGGTGGAGGTGGCGGCGCCGACGTAGCCGCCTACCAGGTGCCTGGCCACCGCCACGTTGTCCTTGGCCAGCGCGACCGCCGAAGGCGCATCGAAACGGTTGGGGTCGAACAGCGCGGCAGCGGGGGGATCGCCGCCGCGGATCAGCTCGTCCAGCAGCAGGCCCGCGGCGGTGCCGCCGGTCATCCCCCACTGGCCGAACCCGGTGGCCACCCACAGGTGACGGGCCGCCGGATGATACCGGCCGACGTAGGGCACCGAGTCCAAAGTAGACATGTCGTGCGCGGACCAGCGGTGAGTCAGGCGAGTCATGCCGAGTTCGAGTGCGGCCTGCGCGAGCCGGGAGTAGCGTCCTTCGACGTCGATGTCTTCGCCCGTCCGGTAATGCTCGCCGCCGACGACGAGGAAGCCGTCGTAGCCACGCAGAGAGCGATGCGTGTCGGCGTCCAGGTACATGCCGTCCACCGCCGCGCCGGGCCCGGCGACCGCGAGGTCACGCACCGGGTTCAGCCGGGCGAAGAACAGGCCGCGGTCGAGGATCGGGTAGTGCGTGGCCACCACGACGTCGCGCCCGCGCACCCGCCCACGCGGCGTGTGGACGATCCCGCGCTCCTCGACCTGCGTGACCCGGATGCCTTCCACGATCCGCCCGCCGAGTTGCTCGATCCGTTCGGCCAGGCCCAGCAGCCAGCGGCGCGGGTGGAACTGCGCCTGCCCGGTGAACCGGACGGCGCCGGCCGCGCCGAGCGGCGGCACTATCTCTTCCCCGCCGACCAGACTCGCGGGCAGGCCCGCCTCCTCGGCAGCCTCCGCCTCCGCGCGCAAACGGTCGAGGCGAGCCGGATCGGTGACGTACACGAAGCTGTCCTGGCGCGTGAAAGCACAGTCGATCTCCACCTCCGCCGAGGTGCGGGCGATCCAGTCGAGCGCGGCCGACTGGGCTTGTCCGTAGGTGGCGGCGGCGATCGCGCCCCCGCGCTTGTCCTTGCGCGACTTGAGAGTCGAGTACGCCAGTGCGTGCTGCGCGGTCACCTTGGCGGTGGTGTGGCCGGACACACCCGCGCCGACCGCACCGGCCTCCAGCACCAGCACGGAGCGTCCGGCCGCCGCCAGCAGGTAGGCCGTGGTGAGGCCGGCGATCCCCGCGCCGATCACCACGACTTCGGCCTGGACGGGTAAAGGCCGCCCGCCGCGGTCCGGGGCGGGCGCGGTGTCCACCCACAGGGAAAGCGGCGCGGGCAGTCGCGGACTCACCCGCTCCGGCTTCCCGCTTCCCCCTCTCGCGAAACTATTCCGGCTTCACCGCGGTGACCAGTTCGGAACTGCCCCAGGGGCCGCCCCACCACATACGCCACCCGGCCGGGCGCACCTGGATGCCGGTCACGCCCAGTTCGGTGAGGTGGTCGCGGTATGCCCGTGGCGTGCCGAAGATGTCGACGACGAACAACCGCCCGCCCGGGCGCAGCACACGCACCGCCTCCTCGATGGCCTTGGCGCGCTCCGCGGCGGGGGAGATGTTGTGGATCGCCAGGCTGGACACCACGACGTCGAACTCGCCGTCGCCGAACGGCAGTTCGCGCAGGTCGCCCGTGTGTAACTCGATCCGGTCCCGCACCCGCTCGGCGGACGCGTTGCGTTCGGTGGTGTCCTGGGCATTGCCGGACTGGTCCCGGGTCTGCCACAGGTCGACGCCGACCGCGTGGCCGGTGGTGAGCCGTCCGGCGACCGCGAGCAGCACCGCGCCGCGCCCGCAACCGAGGTCGAGCACCCGCTCGTCGCCGCGCAGCCCGGCCTCGTCGAGTATCTCCGCCCAGACCCGGAACTTCCCGCGTTTGGTGGCGTGCAGGTAGCACCCGGCCGAAAACAGGAACACGACCGCGAGCACGGCCGGTGCGACCGCCACGGCCGGGCCGGCGAGAACCGCGGTGGCGATCGTCGCGGCGGTCAGCAAGACCGCGGCGGAGGCTAGCCCGAACAAGGTGGCCGGGGAGTCGATGCCGTAGGAGCCCCGCACCGGTGCCTGAGCCGTCATGGCCGCCAATCCTGGCAGATCCCGCCACCACCCGCCTCACCGAGTCCGCAGGTCCAGACCGCGTTGACCAGGGCCCGCCCGGCGTGTCTCCGCCCCAGGCACCCGAGTTCCGGCTTCAGGCACCCGAGTTCCGGCTTCAGGCACCCGAGTTCCGGCTTCAGGCACGCGAGTTCCGGCTTCAGGCACCCGAGTTCTCGGTTCAAGGACGTAAGTTGCGGATTCGCGACGTCAGGTTCGCCGTCGGCATCGACAACCGTGCCTGTTCATCCATTATGGACAATCTCACCGACCGGCCTGTTGTCAGCGACCGCGGCCGTCTCCGGCATCGTGTCGGCACCCGTGCAGCAGGGTCACTCGCCGAGGGTGCCCAGCCGGGCGAGTGCGGCGGCGCTCGGGCTGCCCGGTTCCGCGGTGTACATCACCAACTGCAGGTCGGTGCCGGGCAGCAGCAGGGTCTGGCAGTCCAGCTCCAGCTCGCCCAACTCCGGGTGGCGCAGGTACTTGCGCAGCGTAGGTCTGGGTCGCACGTCGTGGTCACGCCAGCCGGCGGTGAAGTCCGGGCTGTGTGCGGCGAACTCGTTGACCAGCTCGCCAAGGACGCGGTCGGCCGGGTAGCGGACGCTGGCCGCGCGCAACCGGGCGGCGGACTGCCGGGCGAACGCGCCCTCCGCGCCTGGCGGTGCCGAGCAGCGGGCGTCGCCCAGCCGGATGGACAGCCGCACGATATTGCGCTCCTCGGCGGGGAGCAGCCCGAACTCAATGATCAACGCGGCGGCCGCGGCGTTCCAGGCCACGATGTCCTGCCGCTCGTCGACCAGGTAGGCGGGTATCGGGCCGAGCCGGTCCAGCAGCCGGTGGGCGTCGGCGGGCACCGGTGCCCGATCGGCGTCCGTGCCCGGCGGGACCTGCCCGGCCAGCCGGGCCAGGTGCTCGCGCTCCGCGGCGGTGAGCCGCAGCGCGGTGCCCAGCGCGGCCAACACCTCCGGGGACGGACGCGGTGCGCGGGCCTGCTCCAGCCGTTCGTAGTAGCTGACCGACATCCCGGCCAGTGCGGCCACCTCTTCGCGGCGCAGCCCGGGAGTGCGCCGGGCCCGCCGGCCCGGCGGATGGGTGGCCGTGGCCGGCACCTGGTCCGGGCGCAGTGTCTCCCGCCGGCGCCGCAGGAAGTCGGCCAGTTCGGCTCTGCTCACCCCGCTCATGGTGGCACGGGGCGCCCGGCTTAGCCACGGACTGGCGGTCCGGGGCTTGACTGTCTGTTCCCGACGGCGCAGCCCTTGTCCAATCTGGACCGGTCACACACCTGATTGAGCACTGGAGGACACCGTGTCGAGCACTCCCGAGGAGACGTTCCGTCGGCTGCTGGATCTGTTACTGGCCAAGGACATGGACGCCATCGCCGACTTGTGGGCAGACGACGGCATCGCCGAATTCCCGTTCGCCACCGAGATCTCGCCGCGGCAGCTGGCCGGACGGGAGGAGGTCCGCGACTACCTGGCCGGATATCCGGAGGTGATGGATGTGCGAGAGATCTCCGCGGTCACCGTGCACCACACGGAACGGCCGGACACCATTGTGGTGGAGTTCACCGCGAACGGCCGCACGGTGCGCACCGGCGAGCCCTATCGGCTGGACTACGTCGTGGTGATCACCGTCCGGGACGGCCTGATCACCCGCTACCGGGACTACTGGAGTCCACTTGCCGCCGCCGCGGCGGCCGGGGCGCTGCCCGAACTGCTCGACACGCTGCGCTCGGCGGCCGTCCGATGACACCCCTTATGTCAACCCGCGGCAATCAAGGTGACCACAGAGCGCGCGCCTTTGTCCCGCTATCGGGGCGGCGGGGCGCCCTGTTCGCAGACCTGACTCGACCGCCTATGCAGCGCCCCGTCGACACGATCGCGGTCGCGCGCAAAGCCGCGGAGGAACACTGATGACACGCGTGCTGGTGACCGGTGGCACCGGGAAGACCGGGAGCGCGCTGGTGGAACTGCTGCGTGGCAGCGGCGTGCCGGTCCGGGTGGGCAGCCGGAACCCGGCTGCCGATGATCCTGACGCGGTCCGGTTCGACTGGGGTGACCCGGCCACCCATCCGGCCGCGTTGCGCGGAGTGGACCGGATCTTCCTGGTGCCTCCGGTGGAGAGCGTGGACCCGATGCCGATGGCCGGGCCGTTCCTCGCCGAGGCGCACCGTCTCGACGTGCACCGGGTGGTGCTCCTCGGCTCCGCCGTCGTGCTGCCGAACGCTCCCGGCGCGCTGGAACTGGCCGCGCGGGTGCGGGCCCGGCCCGGGTGGGTCGTGCTGCGCGCGTCCGGGTTCATGCAGAACTTCCTGAGAACGCACCCGCTGGGCGAGCGGATCCGTCAGCACGGCGAGATCCGCACCGCCGCCGGTGACGGCCGGCTGGGCTGGATCGACGCGCGGGACATCGCCGCCGCTGCCTTCGCCCTGCTCGCCGAGCCCGGCGGCCGGCGCGACTACCTGCTGACCGGGCCGAAGGCGCTGAGCTACCAGGACGCGGCGGAGATCATCACCGCGCGGACCGGGCGGCGGGTCCGGGTGGTGCACATCGGGACTGACGAGCAGGCGGCCAACTACCGGGCCGCAGGCATGCCCGCCGGGTTCGCCGCCGCTCTCGCCGCCGTGGAAGACGGCATCAGGGCCGGCCGGGAAGAGCAAGTCAGCACCGCGGTGCTGGACCTGACCGGCCGTCCGCCCCGCACCTTCGCCGAGTTCGTCGAGGAGCACGCAACCGAGTGGGCGGGCCACCGGCCGCCTGAGCACTGGTCGAAAAAGGATCGTTAGTGGCGAGAAGACCACTGCTTCCCCGTGCCGACACTGTCCAAACAGGAATTTCCGGCCAGGTGCACACGTCGAACATGAGTCGTTGTCGTCACAGGGAACTTCTGGGGGTACCCGCATCAAGGGGTGTTTACCCGGCAGCGATCTCGGGGATGCGATGGGAGTGACAGACATCTTCGTGCTTGGGCTCGATGAACCGAACCGCCGGACCCTCGGCCGCGTGCCGGGGGCGGAGCACTACCGGTTCCACCCGCTACTGACCATTCCCGACCTCCAGGAGGGCGACCTCCCGATCGGGGACCTGATCACCAAGGCCATCCGGGAACTCGACGAGTTCGACGGCGAGATCGGCGCCATCGTCGGGTACTGGGACTTCCCGGTCAGCAGCATGGTGCCGCTGCTGTGCCGCCGCTACGGGCTGCCGGGACCGGAGCTGACCGGCGTGATCAAGTGCGAACACAAGTTCTGGAGCCGCCTGGAGCAGCGACAGGTCCTCGACGACGAGGTGCCCGAGTTCGCGCTGGTGGACCCGGACGGGGACGGCCACCCGCCCGCGGGGGTGAAATTCCCGATGTGGCTCAAGCCGGTGAAGTCGTTCTCGTCGGAACTGGCCTTCAAGGTCCGCGACGAGCGGGAGTTCGCCGAAGCGGTCGAGCAGATCCGGCTCGGCATCGAGCGGGTGGGCAAACCGTTCCAGTACGTGCTGGACCAGGCCGCCGGCCTGCGCCTGCCGCCCGAGGTGGAGCAGGCGGGCGCACTGTCCTGTCTGGCGGAGGAAGCCATGTCCGGGGTGCAGGCGGCGACCGAGGGCTTCGTCCACGACGGGGAGGTGGTCGTGAACGGCGTGCTGGACTCGATCAACTATCCGGACAGCTCATCGTTCCTGCGCCACCAGTACCCCTCACAGTTGCCCGAACGCGTGGTGTCGCGGATGACCGAGGTGTCGGAACGAGTGATCTCGCGCATCGGACTGGACAACTCGACCTTTTCCGTGGAGTTCTTCGTGGAGCCGGACAGCGGCCGGGTCCGGGTGCTGGAGATCAATCCCCGGCATTCCCAGTCGCACGCGGAACTGTTCGAGTACGTCGACGGAGTCCCCAACCACCACTGCATGGTCCAGCTCGGCCTGGGGCGACGGCCGGACATGCCGCGCGGCGAAGGACGATATCCGATCGCGGCCAAGTGGTACCACCGCCGGTTCTCCGACGCCGTGGTGCGGCGCGTGCCGACCGAACAGGAGATCGAGCGCGTGCGGCAGGAGATCCCCGGCGTCGCCGTGGACGTGGTGCCCGCCGCCGGCCAGCGACTGTCCGATATGGACGCTCAGGACAGCTACAGCTACGAACTCGCCTTCGTCTACGTGGGCGCGGAAAACGAAGCGGAGCTGGAGCGGAAGTACCGGCGCGTGACGAACGCGCTGAATTTCGAGTTCGAGGAGGAATAGCCCATGCGCGCGGTCAGCGCGCTCCCGCACGAGATCATCCAGGAAGAACACGTCCGCATCCCGGTCTCGGACGGGATCTGCCTGTCCGCCCGGATCTGGCGGCCGGCGTCCTCCGACCAGGAGCCCGTGCCCGGGCTGTGCGAGTACATCCCTTACCGGAAAAGGGATCTCACCGCGTGGCGGGACTCGATCCATCACCCCTACCTCGCCGGGCACGGCTACGCGTGCGTGCGGGTGGACCTGCGCGGCACCGGTGATTCGGAGGGGGTGCTCGTCGACGAGTACGTCGAACGCGAGCAACTCGACGCCGAGGACGTGCTGGCCTGGATCGCCGAGCAGCCATGGTGTGACGGGCGGACGGGAATGATGGGCATCTCCTGGGGCGGGTTCGCCGCGCTCCAGGTCGCCGCCCGGAAGCCGCCGAGCCTGCGCGCCATCGCGATCTCGTCGTTCACCGACGACCGGTACTCCGACGACTTCCACTACATGGGTGGCTGCCTGCTTTCGGACAACCTCGGCGAGGCGGGCACGATGTTCGCCTACGCCACGCTCCCGCCCGACCCGGCGGTGGTCGGCGAACGCTGGCGTGAGATGTGGCTGGAGCGGTTGGATGCGGCCGGCCCGTGGGTCGACGAATGGTTGCGGCATCAGCACCGTGACGACTACTGGCGGCACGCGTCGGTGTGTGAGAACTACCAGGACGTGTGCTGTCCCGTGCTCGCCTCCAGCGGCTGGGCCGACGGCTACTCGAACGCCGTGATGCGGCTGCTCGCGCACCTGGACGTGCCACGCAAGGGCCTGATCGGCCCGTGGTCGCACAAGTACCCGCACCTGGGCGAGCCCGGCCCGGCGATCGGCTACCTGCAGGAACTCGTGCGATGGTGGGATCACTGGCTCAAGGACGTGGACAACGGCGTGCTCGACGGGCCGATGCTGCTCACCTGGATGCAGGAAAGCGTGCCGCCGTCGACGTCCTACGAGCAGCGGCCGGGACGGTGGGTCGGCGAACCGGACTGGCCGTCGCCGAACGTCGAGCCGTCCGTACGCCCGCTGGCCTGGCACCGGATCGCCGAACCGGGCGAGCGCGGTGAGGGCGGGGAACTCGGCCTGACCGTCTCCTCGCCGCTTTCGGTCGGCCAGTTCGCCGGCAAGTGGGCGTCCTACAACGCACCCCCGGACCTGCCCTACGACCAGCGGGAAGAGGACGGCGGCTCGCTCGTGTTCGACACCGACGCGCTCGGCGAGCGATGCGAGATCCTGGGCGCCCCGGTGGTGCGGCTGGAGGTGTCGGCGGACCGGCCGGTGGCCATGATCGCCGCGCGGATCTCGGACGTCGCGCCGGACGGCGCCGCGACCCGGGTGACGTACGGCCTGCTCAATCTCACCCACCGGGCGGGCCACGACCGGCCCGAACCGCTCGAGCCGGGCCGGCGGTACGCGGTCGAACTGGTGCTGAACGGGGTGGCACAGGCGTTTCCACCCGGGCACCGCATCCGGCTGTCACTGTCCACTTCGTACTGGCCGCTGGCCTGGCCGCCCCCGGATGCCACCCAGGTCACCGTGCACGCCGGGGAACTGGCGCTGCCCGTGCGGAAACCCGGCGAAGACCCCGCGTTCGCCGGCTTCGGCGAGCCCGAGGGGGCACCGCCGCTGCCGGTCACGCGGCTGCGTCCAGGGGAGGAGCGGTGGAACGTCAGCCGGGACCTGGTCGACTACGAGTCGGCGCTGGAGATAGTCAAGGACTCGGGCACTCAACGGATCGACGACATCGACCTGGAGTTCTCCCGCCGCGCCACCGAACGCTACGCGTCGGTGGCCGACGATTTCTCCTCCCCATCGGGGGAAACGGTGTGGACCATGGAGTTCGCCCGCGGCGACTGGTCCGCCCGGACCGAGACCCGGACGCTGCTTTCGTGCACACCGCGGGAGTTCGTGGTCCACGCCCGGCTGGATGCCTTCGAGGGCCCCTACCGGGTGTGCTCGCGGAACTGGCACTACGCCATTGCGCGCGACCTTGTTTAGCGTGCGGGGGCGACGGGTAGTTATCAGACCGTGACCAGCCTGCACGCGAAGGCGCTCACCGCCGCGATGTGGTTGAGCCGCCGCAAGCGAACCTTCGCCGACCTCGACCGGCTCCGGGAGAGCTTCGAGCACCGGCAGCGCCCGGAGGACGCCGTGCCTCCCGCGCGGGTGCGCCGCCAGGTGGCGGTGAGCCGGAACGTGCTCAGGGACCGCCCGGTCTACACCCTGCGGCCGCGCGGAGAAGGGACGTCACGGCATGTGCTGTACCTGCACGGCGGTGCCTATGTGCACCAGATTCAGCGCGATCACTGGTCGTTTTTGTCCAGACTGGTCAGGCGGACCGGCTGCACCGTCACCGCTCCGCTGTACCCGCTCGCGCCGACCCACCACTGCGACGAGACCGTCGATATGGTCATGGCCACCTACAAGGAAGAACTCGGCGCGGTCGAGCCGGGCGACCAGATCGTGATGGGTGACTCGGCGGGTGGCGCGCTCACGCTCGTGCTCGCCCGGAGCCTGCGCGACGAGGGACGCCCGCAGCCCAAGGAGATCGTGCTGCTGTCACCGTGGCTGGACGTGACGATGAGCGACCCGGCCCAGCCCGAACTCGACCGGCACGACCCGTACCTGGCCATCGCCGGGCTGCGCGAGGCAGGTCGCCTCTACGCCGGGCCCCGGGACCCGCGGGACCCGCTGATCAGCCCGCTCAACGGCGAACTGTCCGGGCTGGGCACGCTGAGCCTGTTCGCCGGCACCCGGGACGTGCTACTCGCCGACGCGCGGCGACTGCGGGAGAAGGCGCGGGCGCGGTCGGTTCCGTTGGAATACCACGAATATGAGGGGATGTTCCACGCGTGGATGATCGCGTACTTCGCCGAGGCGCGGCAGGCGACCGGGCGGATCGCACACCTGGTGCGGCGATGAGGGCGAACCGTCGGGAGACCCTGACCGTGCTGGCGTCCGTGCTCGGTCCCACGGTCGCGGGCGGCGTCATCAAGCGACGGCCCCGGGTCATGGGCGTGCTGGGGGCCATGCGGGCGGACCGCCGCGCGGTACGGGTGATGCAGGAGTTGCGGGCACGTCGCGGTGATACTCCGCTTCAGCTGGCCGTGCCGGGGCGCTCGCTCACGCTCGTGCTCTCCCCCGAGGACGTCGGGCGGGTGCTGGCCGACTCGCCGTCGGAGTTCACGCCCGCGAACTGGGAGAAAACCACCGCGCTGAGCCAGTTTCAGCCGCACGGCGTGCTGATTTCCAGCGGCGCGTCCCGCACGAGTCGCCGCGACTTCACCGAACGGGTGCTCGAGACCGCGGAACCGGCCCACCAGCTGACTTCGGTGATCAAGGCCAAAATCCACGAGGAAACCGCGCTGCTGCCCGAGACGCTGGACTGGCCGACGTTCGCGCCGGTGTGGTGGCGGATCGTGCGCCGGATCACGCTCGGAGACGGGGCGCGGGACGACGAGTTGACCACCGACCTGCTGGGGCGCCTGCGGCTGGCCGCCAACTGGGCCTTCCTCCATCCCCGCCGGCCAGGTTCACGGGCGGAGTTCCGCCGGCGGCTGGGCACACATCTGGAGCGCGCGGAAGAAGACAGCCTCGCCGGGATGATCGCGCGTACCGGCCCGTCCGGGGACATCGATGCCGCGAGCCAGGTCGCGCACTGGCTGTTCGCGTTCGATGCGGCCGGCATGACCGCCTTCCGGACGCTGGCGTTGCTCGCCACGCATTCCGGCGCGCACCGGCAGGCCGCCGGCGCGTCCGGTCCGGAACTGCCGTACCTGCGTGCGAGCGTGCTGGACACGGTCCGGCTCTGGCCCACCACCCCGATCATCCTGCGGGACACCACGAAGGACCTGGAGTGGAATGGCACCCGGCTGACCGCCGGAACCGGTCTACTGATCTTCACCCCGTTCTTCCACCGCGACGACGAGAACCTGCCCTACGCGCACAGTTTCACCCCGGAGATCTGGCTCGACGGGCGGGCGAAGGAAAACCCCGCACTGGTGCCGTTCAGCGGCGGCCCCGGCGAGTGCCCTGGCCGCAACCTCGTACTGCTGACCACCAGCATCCTGCTCGCCGACCTGCTCGGCTACCACCTGACCTCGCGCGAGCCGTTGGGCCCGAACCGGCCACTACCATCCACTTTGGACAACTTCGGGCTGACGTTCGCCCGCTAGGCGGTGTTTCCAAGCGCGCGCCCGTGATCACCTCGGCCGGAAACACGGACTTCGAGGCACGCTCTGGACGCTATCCGAAAGTGTTGATTTGCCGCGGTAAACGGTTTCTGGTGATTGAACGGCCCGGACACCGGGTATCGCCAGGGACGGAACCGTTTAGGAGGGACAAATGGCCGCTACCGAGCAAGTCGACCTCATCTCCGTCATCACCAGCGACCACCGCGAGGTGGAGGGCGCCTTCCAGGAGCTGGAAAGCGGGCGCGGCACCCCGGAATACCGCCGCGGGCTCGTCGACCACGTCATCAGCGAGCTGGTGCGGCACTCCGTCGCCGAGGAGCAGTTCATGTACCCGGCGGCTCGCCGGCACCTCGACAACGGCGACGAGCTGGCCGACCACGAGATCGCCGAACACGCCGAGGCCGAGCGGGTCATGAAGGAGCTGGAGGACCTGCCGGCGACCAAACCCCGCTTCGAAGAGCTGATGCGCGACCTGATGAACGACATCCGGCACCACATCGAGGACGAAGAACACGACCTGCTGCCGAAGCTTCAGCAGGCCTGCCCGCCGGAACAGCTGCGCGACCTCGGCGAAAAGATCGTCCGCGCCAAGAAGTTCGCGCCGACCCGCCCCCACCCGTCCGCACCGGACAAGCCACCGGCCAACCTGATCCTCGACCCCGGCGCCGGGCTCATCGACCGCCTTCGCGACGCGCTCAAGTGAACGGCGCGCTCAAGTGAAAACCGCGAATGCCCTCCCCGGCGTCGGGGAGGGCATTCGCCGGACACGCCGTCACGCCAGGACGGGGACCGCGGCCCGGAGGTCGGCCACCAGCGCCGCGTAGGCGGGTTCGCGATCGGGAGCGCGCAGCACCGACGACGGGTGAACGGTGGCCAGTACCTGCTCGGGATGGCCGTTCAACTCGGCGGGGGCGTCCAGCAGCACGCCACGGTGGTGCGTGACCCGGAAATCGGGGCCCAGCACCGACTGGGCCGCGGTCGCGCCGAGCACGATCGCCAGCCTCGGCCGCACCGAGGCGAACTCGGCGATCAACCACGGGCGGCAGGCCACGACCTCGGTCCGCGACGGCTTCTTGTGGATCCGCTGCTTGCCCCGCTCGCCCCGGCTGAACTTGAAGTGTTTCACCGCGTTGGTCACGTAGACCTCGTCCCGGTCGATGCCCGCCTCGGTCAACGCCCGGTCGAGCAGGCGCCCGGCCGGGCCGACGAAGGGCTCACCCGCGAGGTCCTCCCGGTCGCCCGGCTGTTCCCCCACGATGAGTGCCTTCGCGGGCACCGGCCCATCGCCGAACACCGTCTGCGTCGCGTCCTGATACAGGCCGCAGCCGCGGCACGAGCGGGCCGCCTCCCGCAGCCGGTCCAGGTCGGTGCTCTCCGGCACCCACTCCGCCGCTGTCATGGTCGAAGCAACACCTTGATCGCGCCGTCCCGCTTCTGCTGGAACATCCGGTAGGCGGCCGGCGCCTCGTCCAGCGGCAGCCGGTGGGTGGCCAGGTCCTCGACGCCCAGCGGGTCGGTGTCGCCCCGCACGAGCGGCAGGAGGTCGTCGAGCCACCGGCGCACGTTCGCCTGGCCCATGCGCAGCTGGATCTGCTTGTCGAACAGTTCCATCATCGGCAGCGGATCCAGCATCCCGCCGTAGACCCCGCTCAGCGAGATCGTGCCGCCCCGCCGCACCGTCCGGATCGCCTGGTACAGCACGCTCAACTGGTCGACCCCGGCCCGTTCGGTCACCTTCGCGGCGAGCGCCTGCGGCAGCAGGCCCACGAACTGGTGCGCCAGCCACGTCGCGGGTGCGCCGTGCGCCTCCATGCCGACCGCGTCGATCACCGAGTCGGCGCCGCGGCCTTCGGTCAGCTCGCGCACCACGGCGGACACGTCGCGCTGGTCGCGAACGTCCACAGTGGTCACCCCGTACCGGGCGGCCATGGTGAGCCGCTCCGGCACCAGGTCCACCCCGATCACCATGCCCGCGCCGCGCAGGAGGGCGATCCGGCAGCGCATCTGCCCGATCGGCCCCAGTCCGAACACGACCACGGACCCGCCGTCGGGGACGCTCGCGTACTCCACGGCCTGCCAGGCCGTGGGCAGCACGTCCGACAGGTAGAGGAACCGCTCGTCGGGCGGCCCCTCCGGCACCTTGACCGGGCCGTAGTGCGCCTGCGGGACGCGCAGGTACTCCGCCTGCCCGCCCGGCACCTGGCCGTAGAGCCGGGTGTAACCGAACAGCGCCGCGCCCTTGCCCTGGTCACGCACCTGGGTGGTCTCGCATTGGGACTGCAGGCCCGAGGTGCACATGTAGCAGTGCCCGCACGAAATGTTGAACGGCACCACCACCCGGTCTCCCGGCCTGATCGAGCCGACCTCGGAGCCGACCTCTTCGACCACGCCCATCGGCTCGTGGCCAAGGATGTCGCCCGCGGACATGAACGGGCCCAGCACCTCGTACAGGTGCAGGTCGGACCCGCAGATTCCGGAAGAGGTGACGCGCAGTACCGCGTCCGTGGGCTCGACGATCTTCGGATCCGCCACGGTGTCCACCCGGACATCGCGTTTGCCGTGCCATGCGACAGCCTTCATGCCGCTCGGTTGCCCGCCACGTGCCACGGCAAACCTGGGTCTCTAGTGGTCGCTGTCCAGCCAGCCGCGCTCGCGCACCAGGTCGAGCACGGTTTTGCGGACTCGCACGATCTGCTCGGCGGTCAGCGAAGGGACCGAGGTGAGCAGCGCTTCGGTCAACTCCTCCCGGAACTCCAGCGAGAACTCCAGGTACTCCACGTCCCTGGCCACGGCCGGGGCGTTGCGCACGATCCGCACGTTCGACGCCTTGGGGCCGCGCTCCCCTTCTTCGATCATGAACTCGACCACCGCGCCCGGCGCGATCAGCCTCTTGTCGACGTCGAGATCGTTGACGTGGACGAAAACGTCCTCGCCGCCGCCCTCCGGCGCCACAAAACCATACCCACGAATCTCGTCGAACCGGACGACCTTACCCGTTACCACCAGCGAACCCCGATATATCTAGCAAACTGAATATCGCGTCAAGGTACCGCCTCGGCCCCGCTGCGCACAACGGCTGCGCACAACGGCTGTGTTCGGCGGCGCGCCTTCCGCTCACCCGACGCACGAACACGGGTTTTTGAATGTCGCCAGGCTACATCCTCCCGGCGGCGGACTTGATGGCCTCCCGGATGCGATGATACGTGCCGCACCGGCAGATGTTGCGGATGTCATCGAGATCGGCATCGGTGATCTCGCGACCCGCGGCCCGGGCCTGGCGGACCTTGGCGATGGCGGTCATGATCTGGCCGGGCTGGCAGTAGCCGCACTGGGCCACGTCATGGTCGAGCCAAGCCTGCTGCATCGGGTGCAACGCACCCGTTTGCCGGTCGGCGATCCCCTCGATCGTAGTGATCTCGTCGGTGGGCCGGATGTCGCCGACCGGCACCGCGCAGGGATTGAACGCCTTGCCGTTGATGTGGCTGGTGCACGCCTTGCACACTTCCAGCCCGCAGCCGTACTTGGGACCGGTGACACCGAGCAGGTCGCGCAGCACCCACAGCAGCCGCACGTTGTCCTCGGTGTCCACCGAAACCCGTTCTCCGTTGACGATGAACGTGTGATGTGGCACGAAAACTCCCCTGTCAGCGTTTGTTTGAGGTTCGAGGACTCACCTTGACCAGGGACCTGGCAGTTTCAGAACAGACTCTCATCAGTACGTGTGGTCGAGTCCATCGGTAGGAGAATCGGGAATGGATGGCACGCGCGGCAACGGTTCGAAGGACAACGTGCCGTGGTTGATCGGGAACCGGGTCGGCATCGTCCCGGTGGCCCTGGCGTAGGCGCACGCGACCGCGCTGAGCGTGCTGGCCACCCCCAGTTCCCCGGCGCCGCCGGGATCACCGGTGGTCGCCGGCAGCACGATGATCCGCATCTCCGGCGGTGTGTTCCACTGTCGCGTGTAGAAGAAGTTGTCCCAGCTCGCCTCCAGCGGCAACCCCTTGTCGATGTGGAGGCTTTCGGTGAGTGCGAGGCCGATGCCGTCGTTGAGGCAACCCATCATCTGCGCTTCCAGCCCACGCGGGTTGATCGGCAGCCCGGCGTCGACGACCATGACCGCCCGGGTCACCCGCGGACCGGTCACGCCGTCACGCACCTTCCGATTGACCGTCTCGGGTCGACAGTCGACCTCCACCAACACCGCGCTACAACTTTTGTATTCGGCGTGGAAACCCACTCCCTGCGCCATTCCCGGCGGAAGCTTGCGGCCCCACTCGCCTTCGCCGGCCAGCCGGTCCAGGACGGCCCGGAACCGATCCTCCTTGAGGAACGAGCGCCGCAGTTCGACCGGATCCCGGCCCATCTTCGCGGCCAGTTGATCGACGACGAGTTCCCGCGCACACACGACGTTGGGCGAGTAGACGTTGCGCATGCTGCCCGTATGGAAGTCGAGTTGGACCTCGCTGAGCAGTTGCGTCGTGGCCCCGAACGCGTAGGGCATCGACTGCGACAACTCGAAGACGGTCTCGGCGAAACCGAGGTTGCCGACCGGCAGTTTCGCGGCCACGGACGTGAGGGCGTCGCCGAGGCCGTGGCCGAAGTCCGTTTTGACACTGATATGCCGTTGCTCGTAGCTGACCACGTTTCCGGCCGCGTAGTTGACCCGGATTCGCGACAGCGACATCGGATGCACGCGCCCGTGCCGGAAATCGTCGGTGCGGTGCCACATGAGCTTGACCGGCTTGCCCATGGCGTGGGAAACCTCCGCGGCCTCGCGGGCGGCGTCGCCGAACAGTTTGCGGCCGAAGGACCCGCCGCCCTGCGCCACGTGCACCCGCACCGCGCTCAGCGGCAACCCGAGCAGACTCGAAATCTCCTGCTGGGACGAGACCGGCGACTTCAGCGACGCCCAGATCTCGGCTCGGTCCGGGCGCACGTCGGCGATGGCGCAGTTGGTCTCCAGCGCGCTGTTGCTGGCGAAGGCGAAGGTGAACTCCGCATCGATCGTCTTGGTGAGCACCGGCGGGACCACCATCGGCGGCGCCGCGGCCCTCAGCTTGGCCAGGACCGTGTCGTCGGACTCACCGTCCACAGTGCCCGGTCCCCAGTCCACATCGAGCGCGCGGACCGCGTCGATGCAGTGGCCGGTGGTCTCCCCGCGCACCGCGACGCCGGTGGACACGACGGCGACATCGGTGATTCCCGGCATCGCGCGGACCTGGGCGAGGTTCCGCACGGAGCGGACCTTGCCGTTGATCGTCGGTGGCCGGCACACCATCGCCGGCTTCGCGCCCGGCACGGCGAGGTCCATGGTGAACTTCTTCCGGCCGGTGACGGCGTCCAGCGCGTCGATCCGGTTCTGAGGCGTGCCGACAAGGCTGAACTTCGACTTCGGTTGCGCCTGCACGCGTTCCGTGCGCCGGCTCGCCGCCGCTTCGGCCAGCGAGCCATAGGTGGCCGTCTGGCCCGAAGCGGACCGGACAACTCCGTCCCGAGCGGTGAGCGACGAAACTCCTACGCCCCACTTCTCGGCCGCCGTGGACAGCAGCCGCGCCCGCGCGATGGCCGCCGCGGTGCGCACCGGCTGGTACAGCGAACGCACCGAGTTGGAGCCGCCCGTCAACTGGTTGGCCAGCAGTTCCGGGCGCGCGTCGGCCAGCGATATATCCACTTTGGACAGTGGCAGATCGAGTTCGTCGGCGATCAGCATCGCGACGGTGGTGGTGATCCCCTGACCCACCTCGGCTCTCGGCAGCGCGAACGACGCGGTGCCATCTGTGTTGAGGCGGATCGTGATCAGGTTCGCGGTGGGCGCGGCGGCGAGGGTGAGCGCGTCACCGAGATCGAGCAGATCCGAAGGTTCCGGCGGCGACGGGATCGCGGCGTTGGCCGTCGCGACCGGGGCGGCCACCGCGAGGGTGGGCGCCGCGAGCAGGTACCCGAGGAAACGACGTCGCTCCATTGCCCGTCCTTCGCTAATCCCTCTGGCGCAGCGGAATGACGGGCAGCATATTCCAACGCGCACTCACTCGGCTGGCAAGGAATGCAATTCAAGCCTTTCGAGTGAGTGCGCGCTGGGTGTGTCACGCTTCGTGCACGATTACGCCGCGAATGTTCTTGCCGTCCCGCAGATCCTGGTAACCCTCGTTGACCTCCTCCAGCGTGTAGCGGCGGGTGATCAGCTCGTCGAGCTTCAGCTGGCCGGCCTGGTAAAGGCGCAGCAGCCGGACGATGTCGTACTGCGGGTTGGCCGAGCCGAACAACGAACCCTTGATCGTCTTCTCGAACAGCGAGAGCACCGAGCCGGACACGTGGACGGTGAGCTTCTCCGGACTGGCCAGGCCGGTGATCACCACGACCCCGCCCTTGCCGACCGCGTCGAACGCGGAACTCACCACGTCCTCGTCGACCGTGCCGACCGTGATCAGCGCCTGGTCCGCCAGTTGTCCCCAGGTCAGCTCGATGATCTTCTCGTGCGCCTCGGCCGCGGTGGCGAAGGCGTGCGTGGCGCCCAGCTTGAGCGCGGTCTCCCGCTTGAACGGCACCGGGTCCACTACCACGACGTTCGCCGCACCGGCGTGCGCCGCGCCCTGCACGGCGTTGATCCCGACGCCGCCGATGCCGTAGATCACCACGGTGTCGCCGGGCCGCACCCCACCGGCGTAGGTCGCCGTGCCCCAGCCGGTGGGCACGCCGCAGCCGACCAGGACCGCGGTCTCCAGCGGGAGCGAATCGTCGACCTTGACCACCGAATGCTGGGACACCACGGCCCGCTCGGAGAACGTGCCGAGCATGCACATGCCGCCGTAGTCCTCGCCGTTGCGGTGGAACCGGAAGGTGCCGTCGAGCAGGTTGCCCACCGTGATGTTGGCGCCGAGGTCGCACAGGCTCTGCCGGCCGGTGGAACAGTAGCGGCACTTGCCGCAGCTGGGGATGAAACTGCAGACCACGTGGTCGCCGGGTTTCACCGTGGTGACACCGGGGCCGACGTCCTCGATCACGCCCGCGCCCTCATGCCCGCCGACGATCGGGAACCGGACGGGAATGTCGTTGTCGATCAGGTGCAGGTCGGAATGGCACAGACCGGAAGCGGTGTAGGAGATCAGTACCTCACCCTCGGCCGGACCGTCGAGATCCAGTTCCTCGATCTCGAAGGGCTGGTGGATGTCGTGCAAAACAGCGGCCTTCGTCTTCATCGCCTCATCACCTCTGTGTTATTCAGAACGTGTTCGGGTAGCCAGGCCGTGACTTCTCCTCGCCTGCTGCCGGTCAACCACGATGGCGGCCTGCCTCCCCGCCCACGCAGGGGGTCTGGGGGCTTGCCCCCAGTCGGGGTGTGGGGGCGCCAGCCCCCACAACGTAGAGCGTTGTGCGGTGTCATCAAGCGCGCTCATCTCGCGTTTGGAATAACCCTCCTCATTGTGTTTGTGGCGCGCGCACCGACCGGTTCATGATGACATTGGAGTCAACGTGGAGGCCGCTTTCCGCAGGCTTTCCGCCCAGCGACAGAGAATTTCCCGGCCCTCGGCAGCGCTGGAGCCGGACGGGTCGCCGAGGACGCCGGTCGGGCTCACCGCGCGGACCCCACCGCTGCGCAGCCGGCCGATCAACTCGGGCAATGGGGTGGTCACGCCGGGTCCGCGCGGTCTTGGCCGCACCGCGGACGGGCGCAGGGCGAGCATCACGGACGTTTCCACGCGGCCGGCATGGCTGTCCTCCGCCGGCCCCCGCGGAAACCAGGCCAGCACGTTCCGGCCTTCCCCGCGTAGGAGCGATACCGCGCGTCGCACCGGTTCGGCGTTTCCGCCGTGCGCGCAGACCAGCAGCACCCCGGCGAACGCGTCGGCGGAGCGCCCGAGTTCGACGAGCAGTAACTCGGTGGCTTCCTGGCCGAGCGAAAGGGTTCCGGGAAACCCTGCGTGCTCGCCGCTCGATCCGTAGGCCACCGGTGGTGCTACCACGACGTCCTCGCGCGATTGCGCGAGCCGTTCACACAACGCGACGGCGATCTCGGTGTCCACGGTGAACGGCAGGTGTGGGCCGTGCTGCTCGGTGGCGCCGACCGGCACGGCGAGGATCCGCGGCCCGGTGAGCTCGGTCCAGGTCAGCTCGGCCAGACCGGTCATCGCTTTCCCGGCTTTCCCATCGGATCAGTCGCGCGAAGCGTGTCCGTTAAGGGTGATGGGCGACGGGTGGGCCAGTCCGAAAGATCCGGTAGCAGGGCG
The DNA here is from genome assembly GCF_000519205.1 of Amycolatopsis taiwanensis DSM 45107. GTDB lineage: Bacteria > Actinomycetota > Actinomycetes > Mycobacteriales > Pseudonocardiaceae > Amycolatopsis_E > Amycolatopsis_E taiwanensis. The sequence goes on from NZ_KI912601.1 coordinate 356,424, forward strand.
GCGGCGCTGCGTTCGGTGAGGCAGCCGCGCCAGACACCCGCGCCGTAGCTCACGTCGTCGGCGACGCGTGCGAGCAGCCACGGCAGCGGGCCGACCGCCGGCCGGGCACGCGCCCAGTCGAGCAGGTGCCGCGACAGGGCGGCGGCGAGCACCAGCCTGCCCCGTTTCGACCAGGCCAGCACCGGAATCGCGACCGGGCCCCAGGTACGAGTGACGGCGTCGGCGAGGAACCGGCCCGCGCCGAGGTGTCCGCGCAACGCGAGCATGAGCGAGTTCCGTGCGGGCACACCGAATCGCCGAAGCTTGCGGGGCAGCAGCGCGGCCGTGCCCAGCGCGACCGCCAGACCCGTGCCCGGCCGGCCCGCCACCGCCGCGGTCCAGGCCAGCGCCGTCCACCGGGACACGCGCAGTGGCGCGAGTGCCTTCCGCCCGTGCCGGCGGGCGAGCGGTGCCGCGGAGGTGCCGTACTCGAACCGCTGCCGCAGCCACGCGCGCCAGTTCGCGCGCGGCGTGTGGGTCACCTCTGATGCCGGTTCGTACCGCACCGAACCACCGCCCGCGATCAGCCGCCAGACGAGGTCGACGTCCTCCCCGAACCGCAGGTTCTCGTCGAAGCCACCAGATGCGCGCAACGCCGAGGTACGCACCACCAGGGCCGCAGTGGGTAGGTAGCTCACCCGTGCCCCGGGCCGAACCAACGCCGGAGCGGGGCCGAGGTCGAGCGAGGATCTGGCGCGTTCGTACCGCGCGAGCGTGGTGGTTCCGGGCGCGCTGCGCACCCTGGGCGCCACCGCCGCCACGTCCGGATCTTCGAAGTGTGGCAGCAGCGCGTCGAGCCAGCCGGGTTCCGGCCTGATATCGGCGTCGAGGAAGGCGACGAATTCGGTCTTCACCGCCCGCCATCCGGTGTTGCGGGCCGCGGCGGGACCACGGGAAACCGGATGGCGGTGCGCCGCGCCCGGCACCGGTTCGCGCGAGCCGTCGTCGACCACCACCGTCCCGGCGAGTTCCGCCAGCCACGGCAGCAGTCCGGCCAACTGCTCGCTGTGATCGCGGACCGGGATGACGGCCGTGACGTCCCGCGGCTTCCACCGCGCCGCCACGAATTCCGGGTGCGCCATGCCCGCGGCGATCAATTTCTTCGCCAGCTTCGTTCCCGAACCGACTTCCGCGCCGGAACGCCATTCCTCGACCCGGCGCAGGCCCGCCTCCGACAGGCGCATGACCCGCAGCGGCGACCCGCCGACCAGCGCCCGCCCCACCACCGTGGTGGCCGAATCGAAGCGCAGTCTCATGCCTTCTCCTCCGCGAGTTTGCGCGCGACCGTGCCTTGCGGAGGCTCCGCCCCCACACCCCCGACTGGGGGCAAGCCCCCAGACCCCTTATCGTGTCGACAGGGCGCTCCATCCGAGATCAAGTCACCTTCTCGACATAGGCGCCCCGCCGCCCCGATAGCGGGCCTTCGGGGCGCGCACGGTGGTCACCTTGATTGCCGCGCCTTGACACAGGGCTACTCATGCGGTGAAGCCTCCGTCGGCGTGGACGACGGTGCCGGTGATCGCGGAGGACTGCGCGGAGCAGAGCCAGCACACCGCGGCCGCGACCTCCTCGGGATCGAGCAGCCGCTCGATGAGCTGGTGCTGGGCGAATTCCTCGACGTCGCCGAGTTGATAGAGCTCCGCGGTGGCGTCGAGCATCGCGGTCCGGGTCGAGCCGGGCGAGACCGCGGTGGCGGTGACGCCGGTCCCGCGCAGATCGCTGGCCAGGCCCCGGATCAGGCCGACGACGGCGTGCTTGGCGGCGTTGTAGCCGGCGAGGTGCCAGAGTCCGTGATGCGCCGCCGCCGAGGCGATCGCGACGAACCGCCCGGAGCGGGGCTCGGGCCGCCGCAGCAGCGCGGGCACGGCCGCGCGTGCGAGGTGGAAGATTCCGCGCACGCCATGCTCGAACAAGGCGTCCCAGTCAGTGTCTTCGGTTTCCCACAACGGTTTTCCGCCCGCCATCACTGCCGCGCAGCCGACGGCCGCGTCCACGCCGCCGAACTCGCGCTCGGCGTGTGCGACGGCACGGGTCAACGCGCGCTGGTCCCGGACGTCGGCGACCTCCGCGAGCACCTGGTCCGGCCACCGTGCCGCCTGCTTGGCGAGTTCGCCGCCACGCACATCCACCGCGACGATCCGCCAGTCCTCGGCGACGAGCCGGTCCACCACCGCGCCGCCGATACCACCGGCCGCACCCGTAATCACCGCAACCCGCGTCATGACGTGAAGCCGTTGTCGCGCAGGTAATCCACCAGCTCTTGGGCGGCTTCGGTCGCGGTGGCCGGCCTGACGACCTTCGGTGGTGTCCGCGCGACGAGGGCGCCCGTCAGCGCGAGCATCCGCCGGTTGGGCTCGCTTCCGGCCGGGATCGGCAGGGGCCGTGGCCGGGGCCGGTACGGCTTGGCGGTGCCCGCCGGAACGGGAAGAGTACCGGCCTGGACCACGGGTATCAGGGCGCGACGGGCGGCCAGCGTCGCGGGCAGCGACGCCCGCCGAAGCGTGGTGCCGGCGGCCTCGACCGAGCACACCGCGGGCGTGCCGAAGGAGACACGTTCCCGCCGGCCGCCGTCGAGCCGGCGCACCCCGTGCAGCCTGCCGTCGACGGCGGTCAGCTCCACCAGCCCGAGCGCCTGGACAGCACCGAGCTGGTGGGCCAGGAACGCCGGGGTGCTGCCGGTTCCGCGATCAACCGAATGCGCGCCGCACACCACGACGTCCGGCGGCTCGCCCAGCCCCGCGAGGAGCAGCCGCGCGGTGGCGCTGCCGTCCTCGGTGACCGCGATCGCCGGGTCCGGACCGTCGACCCGCACGACCTCGTCGGCGCCCACGGCGAGCGCCTCGCGCAACATCTCCTCGGCGGCGGGCGGGCCGACGGTGACCGCGGCACAGCGTCCGCCGAGCGCGTCGCGCAGCCGCAAGGCGTGCTCGAGTGCGGCCCGCTCCGCCGCACTGACCCCGCTGCCGCGCGGATCGGTCCGTACCTCGCCGGTCAGCGGGTCCACCGCCGCCCGCTGGTCGCTCCACCGGAGCGCGGCCACGATCAACATCCGCTCATCCCCTCCGGAAGACGACGCCCTGGCCACCTTCGGGGTAGGTCCAGGTGATCGCGCCCTCGGCGTTGCACACCTGGTAGCAGGTGCCGCATTCGAAACACTGCTCGTAGTTGAACAGGATGCCGCCGTCGCTGGTCGGCACGAACAGGTTCGCCGGGCAGGCGTGGACGCACGCCTTGGTGGTGCAGGACCGGCAGATCTCGCCGTCCACCGTGATGTGCGGCCGCTCGGCGACCCGGAACTCCACTGTGGACATCAGGTCGTCGAACGCGGTCTCGCCGTATCTCTGTTCGCTCACTGTTCCTCCGCGGGTTTGCGCGCGACCGCTGGCGGGAAGAAAGCGCGCGCGTGGTGGTCACTGTGATTGCCGCGAATTGACCTAGGGGATCTCATCGCATGGCTCGCATTCCGGTCCAGGCGTCCCGGGCGAGGTCACGCAACCGGACACCGTTGGCTTTGGCACTGCGCCGCAGCAAGCGGCCCAGCCCGGGCTTCGGTCGCGGGTTGTCCACCTGGAACAACCCTTGCACCAGGTCGCAGACCAGTCCGGGGTAGTTGTGCTGCATGCGATCCGACAGCACCAGACCGGGAAAGTCCCGCAGCTTCCGGTGGTCGGCCAGCACGAACGACTTCTCCAGCAGCGCGGTGTACCCGGCCAGGCCGCGCCGTGAGGTGTCGCCCGCCCGCAGCGCGTCCGCGGCCGCCCGGCCCGCGTACATGCCCGCGCCGAGCGCGAAGTTGACGCCCTCCAGCCAGATCCCGGCCGCCAGGCACATCGCGGCGGCGTCCCCCGCGACCAGGATCCCGTCGCCGGTCAGCCGCGGCATCGACCGGTAGCCGCCCTCCGGGATGAGGTGCGCGGAGTACTCGATCTCCACCCCGCCCCGGATCAGCGGCGCGATCGCCGGGTGCCGCTTGAGGTCGGCGATCAGCTCCTCCGGCCGGGTCTTGGCCGTGCTCAACGACTCCAGCCCGAGCACCACGCCGATGGACACCGAATCCAGGTTGGTGTAAAGAAAACCACCGCCGGGGATGCCCCGCGTGCAGCCCAGGATCTCGAAGTCGACACCGTCGGTACCGGTGACCCCGAACCGTTCGTCGATCACCTCGCGCGACAGGCGCAACGTCTGCTTCACCCCGAGTGTGAGGTGACTGTCGCCGCCCGGCGGGAACAGCCCGGCTTCCTTGGCGAGGAAGGAGTTCACGCCGTCGCAGGCGATGACCACGCCCGCGGTGAGATCGCCGTCGGGACGGTCGGTGCGCACGCCGACCACCGCACCCGCGCTGCTGCGCAGCAACCCGGTGACCACTGTGGACGGAACCAGCACCGCGCCCGCGGCCACCGCCTGCTCGGCCAGCCAGGAATCCAGGTCCGCCCGGTGCGCCGTCGCCCCGTTGTACGGCGGACGGCCCCAGTCCTGGGTGCGGAAGTCGACGGTCAGCGCCTGAGCCGGGGTCATCACCATGGTGCAACGCCGGGTCACCCAGCGCTGCACCGGCATCTGCTCCCACCAGTTCGGGATCAGTTCGTCCAACACGCGGCCGTAGACCACGCCGCCATAGACGTTCTTCGAACCGGGGAACGGGCCGCGTTCGATCAGCGCGACCGAGTAACCGGCGCGCGCCACCTCCAGCGCGGCCGCCGAGCCGGCCGGTCCCGCGCCGACCACCACCACGTCGAACATGCGGGTACGCGCCTGGTCATCACTGACCACAGTGGACTGTGAACCGGGTCCGGCGTAGGTCACTGGTCCTCCAGTGTCTTGCGGGACACCCGCACCCGGCGTTCTTGCGGGACACCCGCACCCGGGCTGGCCCCAATGAGCGGGGCTCCGCCATTCTCGCTCATCGGGCCTCCAGTGTCTTGCGGGACACCCGCACCCGGTCGGCCCCAATGAGCGGGGCTCCGCCATTCTCGCTCATCGGGCCTCCAGTATCCGTGCCAGCTCGACGAGCACGGACTGGGCGTCGGCGACGATGCCGAGTTCGGCCATTGCGGTCATCGGGCAGGACGGGTCAATGTTGACGCTGACTACATGGGCGGGGTCTCGAAGACCCCCGATATGTTGTGCCGCACCGGAAATCCCGAACGCGACGTACAGCTCGGGCGCGGCCACGACGCCGGTGGTGCCGATCTGGCGGTGGTATCCGGTCCAACCCGCGTCGGTCACCACGCGGGTCGCCCCCAGCGACGCGCCCAGCGCGGAAGCCACCGAGCCGAGCAGCTTCACCGCCGACGGTCCGTCCAGGTCTCCGTGGCCCAGTCCCGCGCCCGCCGCGAAGATGCGCGGCGCCTCGGCGAGATCGACCGTGCCAGGCTCCGGCGCCAGCACCTCCAGCACCTCCACGTCCGGCACGTCCCGGTCCGGGAGCGTGATCGCCGTGTGGTGCGGGGGCCGGCCATGGTCCGGCTCGGCGGGACGCCCACGCACGCCGGGCTGGAGGGTCGCCACGAACGGTGCCGGGGCGGGCAGCGTCACGGTGACCCGGGAGTCCCATCGGGACAGTTCCACCTGGCTCGCGGTGACCCGCACCGCGCCGGGGTACAGCGGGCGGCCGAGTTCCGCGGCCAGGCGCGGGGCGAGATCCCGGCCGTCGGGCGAGGAGGGCAGCAGAACCTGGTCGGACTCCGCGAGCACACCGGCCAGTTGCGCGGCCCACCGGCCGGGTGCGAACGTTCCGTTCTCCGCAAGCAAGCCGGTTTTCAGCGTGGTCAGCCCGCCGGCGGCCTCCTTGACGCCCGTGCCGACCAGCAGGGCCCGGCCACCGGCCTCGGCCACGGTCTCGTCCGCGCCGAGCGGGAGCACGCCGTCCCGGACGACGATCACGGCGATCACAGGCTCACCCCCACCCGGTGCCCCTCGACGACCGCGGCGTGCGCCCGGCGCGGGGTGAGACAGTCCCCGACACGGTGCACCGGGAACGGCGCGCCCTTCAGCGCGTGCCACAGCTCGTCCTCGGGAGCCTGGTGCGTAGCACAGACGACCCAGTCGTAACGGCGCTCACCGGTGACCCCGGTGGTGTGCTTGAGTATCTGGAGCACCACTGAAGACCCGGAGTCCACTTCGGACGCGCCGAGCACGACCTCGTCCGTGAGCTGCCGGATGCCCTTGGCGTCCGCCCGGACATTGAACGTCTCCAGGTCCAGCGTGATGCCCAGATCCTGCCCGACGACCATGCCGGAGGTGGACAGGGTCACCGCGGCGCCCCGGTCGGCGAGCAACTCGGCGACCGAGGTCGCCTGGTGAAAGCCGAGATCGTCGAGCACCAGCACCTCACCGGTGGGCGCCGCACGCCCTTCCAGCACGTCACGGACATCCACCACGTGCGCCAGCCCACCCGCCCAGTGCGGCGGCTGCGGCCGCGCGCCGGTCGCCAGGACGACCGCGTCCGGCGACTCGGCCCGTAGCAGGTCGGCGGTGGCCTCCGCACCCGTCTTGACATCGACGCCGTAGCGCTGGCACTCGGCGAGCAGGTTCCTTACCACGTCGAGGAATTCCGCCCGGCTCGGCACGCTCGCGGCCAGCGCGACCTGGCCGCCGGTGCTCGGCCCCCGCTCGAACAGGGTCACGTGGTGACCACGCTGCGCGGCGGTGGAGGCCGCTTGCAGCCCGGCGGGCCCGCCGCCGACCACGAGCACTCGCTTCGGCCGGCGCCCCAGGAACGGAAGCGGCACCGATTCCCGGCCGGCGCGCGGGTTTTCGATGCAGCCGAGCCAGCGGTTGAGCCCCATCCGGCCGACGCATTCCTGGTTGCAGGACAGGCAGGTCCGGATCTCGCCCGCGTGCCCGGCGCGCGCCTTGGCGGCGAAGTCGGGGTCCGCGATCTGGCCGCGGACCACGCCCACCAGGTCGCAGTGTCCCTCCGCGAGCGCCCGCTCGGCCTGCACCGGGTCCTTGATGCGGCCCACACCGACCACCGGCAGCCGCACCGCCTCGCGGATCGCGTTCGCGATGAACAGCGCGTATCCGGGCGGGATCGCCATCGACGCCTCGATCAGGTAAAGCGTCGCGGTGGCCACGCCGATCGAGGTGTTGATGTAGTCGACCTTTCCGGTCGCCTCCACCAGCTTCGCGGTCTCGACGGCCTCCTCGATGGTCGTGCCGCCCTCGATCAGTTCGTCGCCGCACAGCCGCACGCCCAGCGCCCGGGTGGGGCCGATCGCCTCGCGTACCGCGTCGATGATCTCCAGCAGGATCCGCGCCCGGTTGACCATCGGGCCGCCGTAGGCGTCGGTGCGCAGATTCGTCGCGGGCGAAAGGAAACCGCGCACGATCGAGGAGTGGGAGCACTGCAGTTCCACCCCGTCGAACCCGCCCTCGGCGCAGTGCCCGGCGACCGTGCCGTACCCGGCGACGACCTCGGCGATCTCGTGCACTTCCAGGGCCTTCGGCACCTCGCGGAACATCGGGTCGGGCACCGGCGAGGGCGCCCAGACCGGCAGGCGGGAGTACATGCCAGACGCCTGGCCGCCGTTGTGGTTGAGCTGCGCGAAAATCGGCACGTCGTGGGCGTGCACGGCCTCGGTGATGCGCCGGTAGCCGGGGATGACCGCGCGGTGGAAGCCGTGGATGAGCTTCTCGTACGGCCAGTCGGTGGGGTGCGTCGAGTGTTCCTCGGTGATGATCAGGCCCGCGCCGCCGGCCGCACGAGCCGCGTAGTACTCGGCGTGCTGCTCGCTGGGCAGGCCTTCGGCCGCGTAGTTGGTCAGGTGCGCGGAGAACACGATCCGGTTGCGCACCACCACCGGCCCGACCCGCAGCGGCGAGAACAGGTAGCGATATCGACCGGACCCCATCGTCCCTCCGTTCATCGTCTTGTCAGCGTCTGGTTAATGTCCCGCCGGCACCGGTGTCGCTGCCGCCAGCGTCAGTGCCGCCCGGCGTCCTTCCAGGATCGCCTCGTGGATCGTGCGCGGGGCCACGCAGTCGCCGGCTCGCGTCGCCCCCGCCACGGACAGGGAGCCGTCGGGCAACCGGTGTCCACAATGGATCACGACCGCGGCGTCCAGTTCGCGGCGCCGCGCCGTGAAGACGTCTTCGAGCACCACGTGTCCGGCGTGTACCTCGCGCAGCAGAGACCGCTTCGCCAGCGTCACCCCGGCACGCTGGAGCCGGGTGTTGGCGTCGGCGAGGTCGCCGGTGAGCGCGAGCTGGGTGCCGATCACCTGGTCCTGGCTCACGATCGTGGTCTGCCTGCCTTGCCCGGCAAGGAGTTCCGCGACGCCGACGCCGACCGCGTCGCCCACCGGGTCGGTCACGACCACCGGCCCCGGCGGGAGCTCGCACCCGGCCAGGAAGTCGACCACGTCCACCACGACGCCGGAATGCACGGCATAGCCACGCGGCCCCGGTACCGACCCGGTCGCCACGATCATCGACGCGGCCGGCTCGGTCACCGCTACACCGGTGGAAACGCGCACGCCCAAACGCCGCACCTCGCCTTCCAGCCACTCGACCAACCGAGCCAGGCGTTCCCGCCCGGCCACCCGTGCGGCCACCCGCACCATGCCGCCGAGTTCGTGACTCCGCTCGGCCAGTTCGACCCGGTGTCCGCGCAGGGCGAGTACCCGGGCCGCCTCCAGCCCGGCCGGCCCGCCCCCGACGACCAGCACCTCGCGGGCCGCGTCGGTGCCCTCCGGCTCCGGGTCGGTGGTCTCGTGGCCACTGCGAGGTTCGCCGATGCAGCTGACGATCGGGTTGCGGTTGTCACGCACCCGGCATTTCTGGTTGGCCAGCACACACGGCCGCACCGGACGGCCCGCCCGGACCTTGGCCACGAGGTCGGGGTCGGCGATCTGCGCCCGGGTCATCTCGACCAGCGCCGCGACGCCTTCGCCGAGAGCCTGCGCCGCTTGCTCGGGATCGACCACGCTGCCTTGCAGAACGGTCCGCGTCCGTCCCTCGACCGCGCCGGTGATCCGGCGGCACAGGTCGAGGTTGAAGCCCGGCTCGGTGTGCAGGTCCGGCCGCGTCGCCGACGCGCTCATCGCCGATCCGCGCACCGGCACCAGGTAGTCCACCGAGCCCGCGAGGTCGGCGACCATCCCGGCGGCGTCCTCGGGCGTGATGCCGGCCCACGGCGCGAGTTCGTCGCAGGACAGCCGCAGGCCCAGCACCCGGCCCTCGCCCAGCGCCTCGCGCACCCCCTGGATCACCTCGCGCAGCAGCCGGGTCCGGTCCGTGCCGTAGGCATCGCCACGGTGGTTGGTCAAGCCCGAGGTGAACTGGCGCAGCAGCGAATACTGCCCCGCGTCCAGCTCCACACCGTCCAAACCGGACGCTACGGCCAGCGCCGCGGATTCACCGAAGGAGTCCACAATGGTCCGGATCTGTGCCGGCTCCAGCTCCATCGGAAGCTCACGGCTGGCCACGTCCGGCACGCGCGACGGCGCCCACAGCGCGGACTGGCTGTAGGCCGAAGATCCCTGCGAACCGGCGTGGCCCAGGCCCGCCAGCGCCAGCGCCGGGCGACACGCGGCCACAATGGACGACCAGCCGGGCCCGGCGAGCGCGGCCAGCGGCGCGCGCTCGTAGGGCCAGTCCTCCTCGTGCACGCTCGCGGTCTCGGTGACGATGATCCCGGCCCCGCCCGCGGCCCGGCGCGCGTAGTAGGCCACGTGCCGGTCCGAGAGCACCCGGCCGCGCGCGAGGTTGGTCTCGTGCGGGCCGAACAGCACCCGGCTCGGCGCCCTCCGCCCGGCCAGCTCGACGGGCTCGGTGATCACCGAAGACCCGCCAGCGGGCTGGTGTCGCACGCCCGGTCCGGGCGGGTGCCCGCCGGCGGGCCGAAGGAAATATCGACCGGTACCGCGCGGCGCTTGCGGTGCGAATGGTCCACATCGGACCGGGGCGCGCTGACGACGGCCTGCAGCGCCCGCTCACCGTGGCCCTGCACGCACTCCGGGTCCGGCCCGTCGAGCGGGAGCCCGGTGAAGAACTTGGCGGCCATGCAGCCGCCCTGACAGGAGTCATAGGCCGAGCAGGACGTGCACGCACCCCCGGTCTGCGGCCCGCGCAACCGGGTGAACAGCTCGGAGGAGGACCAGACCCGCGCGAACCCGCCCTCGTCGCGGACGTTTCCGGCGAGGAACTCCTGGTGAATCGCGAACGGGCACGCGTAGACGTCGCCGACCGGGTCGATCAGGCACACCACGCGACCGGCACCGCACAGGTTCAGACCCGGCAGCGGGTCCGAGCCCAACGCGTTGAGGTGGAAGAACGAATCGCCGGTCAGCACCTTTTCGCCATGGGCGACCAGCCAGTCGTAGAGTTCCAACTGCTGCTCGGCGGTCGGGTGCAGCTCGTCCCACACGTCGGCGCCACGCCCGGACGGCCGCAGGCGCGTGATGCGCAGCTGCGCGCCGTAGGTATCGGCGATCTCCGCGAACTGGTCGAGCTGGCCGATGTTCTGCCGGGTCATCACCACGCTGAGCTTGAAGCCGCGGAAGCCCGCGTCGGCGAGGTTACGCATGGCGCGCATGGCCGTGTCGTACGAACCCGGGCCACGGACCGCGTCGTTCACGTCGGCGGTGGCCCCGTCGAGCGAGATCTGCACGTCGACATAGTCGGTCGACGCCAGCCGGCGGGCCCGTTCCGGCGTGATCTTCACGCCGTTCGTGGAGAACTTGACCCCGACGTGGTGCGAAACGGCGTACTCGACGAGCTCCCAGAAATCGGGGCGGACGGTGGGTTCGCCACCACCGATGTTGACGTAGAAGACCTGCATACGCTCGAGCTCGTCGATCACCGCCTTGCATTCGGCGGTGCTCAGCTCGCGCGGGTCACGCCTGCCCGAAGAGGACAGGCAGTGCACGCACGAGAGGTTGCATGCGTAGGTCAGTTCCCAGGTGAGGCAGATCGGCGAATTCAAGCCATGCTTGAAATGCTCGACGAGCTTCATCGCACGTCCTTTTCATTCAGAACGTGTGCGGGTAGCCAGGCCGTGACATCCGTTGCCGACTGCCGGTCGACGACGATGGCGGCCTGCCTCACCACCCACGTTAAGGGCGTCTGGGGGCTTGCCCCCAGCCGGGGGCGGAGCCACCACAAGGCAGGCGTCTGGGGCTTGCCCCCAGCCGGGGCGTGGAGGCGGAGTCCCCACAAGACACTGTTGCGCTCGTTACCGGGGTAACCATCTTGCGTTTTGAACAGTGTTTCTCTGGTGTTGCAGACCTCTCAGCGCGGTTCGATCGTGCCGGACTCGGCCAGCCCGGCAAGCGCTTTGAGATAGGCGGCCCGCTGGTCGCCGGGCACGCCGGCGACCTCGAGGGTGGTATGGACGTCGGGCTGGTCCGCGAGCGTGCGGACCACCTCGACCAGCATCGGGGTCTTGAGGAATGACAGCCTTCGGGTGCCGAAGTCATACGCGAGCGCACCGAAGGGCTCCGGCCTCAGTGCGACTCGCGGTGAACAACGGTAGGCCCGGTCGGGTTCGAACACCGTTTTCCCCAGCACGTGTGCGGGTGCCCGGATTCTCAGTAAACGCCGCACATGCCGTCGATGGAGACCTCCTCGACCAGGAGTTCCTCCTCCACCACGGGCTCCGGCACGGTGGTCGTCTGCACTTCGGTCGCCGAGTCGGACATGGGATGCTCCCTTCCTGCGGACGGCTTCGCTGCGGTCCGCAAAAAGACGATAATGGCACCGAGTGCCGAATGGAAGGGGCGGGACAAGACCTGTGTCAACTCGCGGCGATCAAGGTGAGGCCGAGCCCCCACAGGACACCGTCGCGCGCAAACTTTCGGAGAGACAAGCATGAGCGAGTCGCGGGCCGGGCGCCGCAAGATCACCTCGCGCGCCGAGGTCGAGCACGCCGCGTTCGAGCTGTTCGACAGCCGTGGTTTCGAGCGCACCACGATCGACGACATCGCCGAGGCGGCCGGCATCGGGCGCCGCACCTTCTTCCGGTATTTCCCGTCCAAGAACGACATCGCCTGGGGCGACTTCGACGACCAGCTCCGCCTGATGCGCAAGCGGCTGGCGGACTACCCGGCCGATGCGCCCCTGCTGGGGGTGATCTCCGACGCGCTGGTCGACTTCAACCGGATCGAGCCCGGGCAGGTCCGTCAGCACCGGCGCCGGATGCGGCTGATCCTCGCCACCCCGGCGCTGCAGGCGCACTCGGCCTTACGCTACGCGGACTGGCGGCAGGTACTGGCCGACTTCGTCGGCGAGCGCCTCGGGGTGGCGCCGGATTCCCTTGCGCCACAAGCAATCGCCTATGCCACCCTCGGTGTCGCGCTGGCCGCCTACGAGCAGTGGCTGCGCAGCTCCGAGGCCGACCTCGGCGACCTGCTGGCCGCCGGGATGGCCGAGCTCGCGCGGCTCGGTGAGTCACTCCCCGAGCAGGCCTAGGAGGGTGCCGGGCCCGATCACGGCGGCACCTTCGGCCTCGACGCGGGATCGGAGCGCGCGGTCCGCGGTCACCACGACGACCTGCTCACCGTCCCGCGACGCGCGCACCGTCTCGACGATCTTGGCGTCGCCGTCCCGTTCGGCGGCCACCACGTCCACGCCGCCGTCGGCCGGCTCGATCCGCCGGGCCTGCCCCTCCACCACCAGCAGCACGGTCGGCCACCAGCACCACCGCGGCGCCAGGCGGAAATCCTCGCCGCGCACGCCGGTCCGCACCAGCCCGCCGAGCCGGTCCCGCAGCCGCGCCGCCGCGCCGGCCCGGTCCCGCCACCAGCCGTCCGGCCGCGACCCGACCACGTTCGCCCCATCGACCACCAGCACCAGCTCGCGGCCCAGCTGAGCGTGCAGCTCCGGCCAGGCCGCGGCGAAATCCTCGTGCAGCGGGAAATCCGCCACGTGCTCCGGCGCGACCCAGCGCAGCTCGTCGCTTTCGGTGTTCATCACGCGCTCGCGCACGACCTCCCGGGTGGTGGCCAGCACCGTCGTGTAACCCCAGCCGCCGTGGTCCACCATCGTCGCCGAGGTCACCCTGATCGCCCGCTCCGGCACCGCGGCCTCCTCCCCGGCCTCCCGGATCGCCGCCGCGCGCGGGCTTTCGCCGTCATGGATCGCGCCGCCGGGCAATGCCCAGGTGCCGCCCTGATGCGTCCACGACGCCCGGTGCTGCAACAGGACCCCACGCTCGGGGTCGACCAGCAACAGCCCGGCCGCGCCGTTGGTGCCCCAGTGCCGGTGCCCGCCCGCGCACCACACGAACCCGTCCCCGGACTGGAACTGCAGCACTGTCACGGGCACCTCCGGTTGCCGAAGTGGATGGCGAACTACCAGCTTCGCACACCGACGGCGGTTTCCAGGGCGAGCGCGGCGGCCCCGACGATCGCGGCGTCGTCGCCGAGGTGCGCGGTGCGGATCCGGGCCAGCGGCCGGTGCCGTGCCCCGGTGAGGATGTTCGCGTAGTGCTCGCGCGCCTCGTCCAGGAACAGCGGGGCGGAGCCGGAGACGCCGCCCGCGATCACCACGATCTCGGGGTCGAACACGTCGGCCACCAGCGCCAGCCCCTTGCCGAGCCACTTCGCCAGCTCCGCCATCGCACGCAGCGCGATCGGGTCGCCGTCACGGGCGGCACCGGCGACGCGCAGGCCGGTGATCGAACCCGGGTCTCGGGAGAGCTCCCTGGCCAGCACCGTGGACTGTCCCGGGTGGCGGGCCAGCAGCTCCACCGCGGTCGCCGACAGCGCCGTGCCGCTGCAATAACGCTCCCAGCAGCCGTACTTGCCGCACGGGCAGGCGCGGCCGCCGGGCACCACGGTCAGGTGCCCGAGCTCCGGTGCCACGCCGTGCGCCCCGCGGTAGATCCGGCCGTCCAGCAGCAGCCCGGCGCCGATCCCGGTGCCGATCGCGATCAGCGCCGCCACCCGCGCCCCCCGCGCCGCGCCGAACCGGTGCTCGCCCACGGTGGCCGCGTTCGCGTCGTGTTCCAGGGTCACCGGCAGGCCCACGCGTTTGGCGATGGTGTCCGCGACCGGTGCCGACCGCCAGGCCAGGTGCGGCGCGAACATCACCGTGCGCCGGTCCTTCGCGACGAAGCCGGCCACCGCGAGACCGACCGCGACGACCTCGTCGTGCTGGTTACGCAGCTCCTCGATCACACCCGTGATCGCGTCGTCGAGCGCGTCTTCGTCGCTGGGCGTGCCGACCCGCGCGGTGTCCAGCACCAGTCCCTGCTCGTCCACCACGCCGGCGCGCACACAGGTACCCCCGACGTCCAGGCCGATCGCGTGCCTCAACCGCTCTCCTGCCACCGTACGGAAATGTGCTGCACGCGAGCCGTCTTCGGCTCCCGCGGCGGGGGCTGGAACCCCGGCATGTGCACGCCCTGCTCCGGTTCCCACCGGTCGGCGAGCACGGCCCGCAGCAGCGCGACGAGCTGCGCGGCGTGTTCCACCAGGCGGGCCACGAACTCCGGCCGTTGTCCGCGCACCACCGCGACGATCGCGCACAGCGGGCACCAGCCGCAGTCGTCCGGTTCCGCGCGCGCGGAACCGTGCCCGGCCGAGACCACGCCCTCCAGCCAGGGCGCCGCCCGCTCGACCACCAGCTCCACCAGCAGCCGGATCTCTTCCGCCAGGCTCGCCGCCGCCGTCGTCTCCGTTTCCGCCTCGGTCATCGCTGCCCCTCCCCGGTGAACGAGACGACCAGGCCGTGCGGCGACGACTCCGCGCCGGTGATCCGGCAGGACCGGAGCCGTTCCGGCAACGCGACCAGCCGGCGGAACCCGTCCACGGTGATCGACAGGTCGTCGTCGACCCGCGCCAGCTCGACCGCCGCGTCCCGGCCGAGCGGCACCGAGACCCGCAGCCGGTAGCCGCCGTCCACTTCGGACACCTCAAGCAGCGGGGGCGCCGGATCGCTCCCCACGCCGAGCAGTGGATCGCCGTCGCCGTAGAGCTCCTGGGCGATCTCCAGCAGCGCCGGCAACCCGACCGGCTCGACCGCACGATGTTCCACCCGCGCGAACCCGGCGAGCCCCGAGGCGGCCAGCTCGGCCAGCACCTCGTCCTGCTGTCTGCGCCGCGCCCGTATCCAGGACGCCCCCGCCCCACGCCAGCCGCGCGCCGCGGGCATCAGCCGGTTGACGACCAGCCCGTCCACCCGGATGCCACGCAGCGCCAGCGCGCTCAGCGTGCGCCGCGCCTCGGCCACCACCACCCGTTCCGGCGTGAGCACGAGCCGCACCCCGGTCGTCCCGGGATCCGCGAGCAACGACTTCAGCGACTCCAGGTGCGCCGCCAGGCGCCGTACCGCCTGCGCCGTGCCGCGTCCGGCGAAGACGGACTGCAGCCCGAACATCCTGTCGAGATACCCGGAAACCGCCTCGGGAAGCGCCAGCAGGCGCAGCGTCTCCGCGGTCGGCCCGCAGTCCACCACGACCGTGTGCCACCGGCCGGTCTCGGCCAGCCGCTGCACCTCGGTCAGCGCGAGCAGCTCGTCCACTCCCGGGAGCACGGTCAGCTCCTCGGCCTCCAGCGCGTCCAGCCCGGCCCCGGCTATCCAGGACCGCAGCTTGCCCCGCAGGTCCTGCCAGACCCCGTCGACCAGGCCGCGCGGGTCGACCTGGGCGCCGTAGAGGGCGTGGTCCACTTCGGCCGGTTCCGGGGTCAGCCGCCGGGCGAAGGCGTCACCGAGAGAATGCGCCGGGTCCGTAGACACCACCAGGGTCTTGTGGCCACGCGCCGCCAGCCCGGCCGCGGTCGCCGCGGCGAGCGTCGTCTTGCCCACGCCTCCCTTGCCGGTGAACAGCAGCAGCCTGGTCAAGCCAGTTCCTCCGCCACTTTGCGTGCGACGGTGTTCTGTGGGGGCTCGGCCCCCACACCCCGACTGGGGGCAAGCCCCCAGACGCTCTGCCTTGCGGGGGCTCCGCCCCCACACCCCCGACTGGGGGCAAGCCCCCAGACCCCCTTGATCGTGTCGACAGGGCGCCCCTGGCGAACTCGGATCACCCCACCCACGACAGCGCCCTGCCGCCCCGATAGCGGAGCCTGTCGGCGGCGCGCTCGCGGGTCGGCCTGGCAGCCGCGGCTTGACACCGGGCTACTCAAGTCCTTCACTCCGCAAGGCTGCTCTCCACGCGCCGCTTCAGCTCCTTGAGCGCGGTGTCCATGACCATCTTCTCGGCCTTGCGCCGCAGCAGGCCGATCATCGGCAGCACCAGCTCGACGGACAGGGTGTAGGTGACCCTGGTCCGGGTCTCGCCGATCGCCTCGAGCTCGTAGCGGCCGTGCTGCGCCTTCTGCATCTGGCCCTTCACCAGGTGCCAGCTCACCGAGCGGCCGTCCGGCGCCCAGTCGTACTCGAGTGTGTAGACGTCCTTGATCGGCCCCGCGTCGAGGGTCAGCCGGACCTGCTTGGCCCGCCCGGCATCGTCTTCGGCGAGCACCTCGGTCTCGCGCACCTTGGCCCATTCCGGGTAGGACGGGAAGTCCGCGATCACCGCCATGACCCGCTCCGGCGGCGCGTCGACCTCGATGGACTGCGTGGACTGGTCGGCCATGGCCGTCAGGCTACCGCCCTACCCGCGATCCGACGCGCTCAAGGTGCACGCTCACCTCACCATCGCAGCACGTAGGGCCGCTCGGTCACCTTGAAGTGGCCCACGTTGCGGCATTCCGTGCGGCCCGCCCGCAGGCGCGGGGACAGCGGCTGGTGCACGTGGCCGAACAGCGACCAGCGCGGCTGCTGGCCGACGATCAACACCGACAGCGCGTCGGAGCCGATTTCATGCCGCCGGGCGACCACGTCATAGGTGAGTTCGGGAAAGCCGGGCGGCACGTGCGTGCACAGCACCTCGACCTTCCCCAGGTCGCCGACCGCGGTGTCGAACTCGTCGCGCGTGCGCAGGTACGGCCGCCACACCGGGTTCGTGCGCCGCAGCACCGCCCCGTCCGGCAGCACCGCCCCGCCCACGAAGCCGAACCGCAGCCCGCCGATCTCCACCGCCTGCCCGTCCACCAGCGTCACCCCGTCGCCGGCGAACTCCCCCCACAGGTCCGGTGAATCGACGTTGCCGGGAATGGCGTAGGTCGGCACGGACATCGCCCTCATCGCCCCGAACAGCGCGGTGTACTGCGCACGGACGGCCTCCTCGACCGCCGCCCCCGGATCGTCCAGGCTCGCCCACAGCGACCGGGAGAAGGCGACCGTCTCCTCACGGGTGCCCTCCCGGCGCAGGCGGGCGAACCTGCCGACGTTCTCCGCACCGAACAGCGTGCCGAGGATGCCTCTGTCATGCGCCTGGTAGTCCACGAAGTCGAGCAGATCACCGAGGACGATCAGCGCGTCGGCGCCTTCACCGGCCTGGGCGAGCGCCTCGGCGTTACCGTGCACGTCGGAGACGACATGAACCCGCATGCTCCGAGCTTACTGGGGCGGGATCAGGCCGTTTCACGTCTTGCCTCGGCCCCGTCCTCGTCCCGGTCCGGCTCGGCGATGGCGGGTGGCAGCCCCGGCTCCCGCCCGTCCTCCAGGATCTCCTTGAGCCCGAGCGCGATCCGCTTGGCGGCGCGGGCCCGCCGGTCGGCTTCCTTCCGCAACTGCCGGGGACCCAGCGGCCGCGCCGGTGTGGCGCGCAGGAAGTAGTGCAGCACGGTGCCGTCGAGCATCGGCTCCAGCCACACCTCCATGGTGCCCACCAGCGCTCCCCGCACGGTCCAGCGCAGACCCTCGTCCCCGCGGTCGGTGTAGATCTCCAGCACCAGGTCGGGCCAGTACCGGCGCCAGGCCGCGGGGTCGGCGAAGGCGGCCGCGACGATCTTGGGCGGTACGGTCAGGAAGGTCTCGTCGACCACGTCGAGCGCAGGTGGTATGCCGAGGGGGATGCTCACGGTGAGCAGGATGTCATAAGGTGTTCAACGCACCAGGTTAACTGGCGAGTAACACCACACCTCGGATCTCGGAGGCCCCCGTGCGGGAGTACAGCGCCCCGGCCGTGAAAGCGGTCGCCGACGACGAGAACCTCTCCGACATCGTGTTCGCGAACGCCGAGCGCTTCGGTGAGGCGATCAGCGCCCGGCGCCAGGTCGACGGGTCCTGGCTGGACGTGACCGCGCGCGAGCTCGCCGGCCAGGTGCTCGCGATGGCCAAGGGCCTGATCGAAGCGGGCATCGAGCGCGGCGACCGGGTCGGCCTGATGTCCAGAACCCGCTACGAGTGGACCCTGATCGACCTGGCGATCTGGGCGGCGGGCGCGGTGAGCGTGCCGATCTACGAGACGTCCTCGCCCGAGCAGGTGCGGTGGATCCTGTCGGACTCCGGCGCCAAGGCGGCGTTCGTCGAGACCTCCGCGCACCTGAAGGTGGTCGACGAGGTCCGTACGGAGCTGACCGAGCTCCGCTACGTGTGGGAGATCGAGAACGCCGCCGTCGAGGAACTGGCCGCGCTGGGCGTGAAGGTGTCCGACGACGTCGTGCACGAGCGGCGCCGGCTGCTGGGCGCCGACTCGCTGGCCACGATCATCTACACCTCCGGGACCACCGGGCGCCCCAAGGGTGTCGAGCTCTCGCACCGCAACCTGCTGGCCGAGATCCGCGCGGACATCAACGCCTTCCCCCAGCTCATGGAGCAGGGCAACTCGCTGCTGTGCTTCCTGCCCCTGGCGCACGTGCTGGCCCGCGCGATCGCGCTGACCGCGCTGGCCGCCCGGGTCACCCTCGGGCACACGCCGGACGTGAAGAACCTGGTCAGCGACCTCGGCACGTTCCGGCCGACGTTCGTGGTCGCCGTGCCGCGCGTGTTCGAAAAGGTCTACAACTCCGCGAAGCAGAAGGCGCACGGCGAGGGCAAGGGCGCGATCTTCGACCTCGCCGAACAGGTCGCCGTCTCCTACAGCCAGGCCATGGACAGCGGCGGCCCCGGGCTCCTGCTACGGGCCAAGCACTTCCTGTTCGACAAGCTCGTCTACGGCAAGCTGCGGGCCGCGCTCGGCGGTCGTTGCATCGCCGCGGTGTCCGGCGGCGCACCGCTCAGCCACCGGCTCGCGCACTTCTTCCGCGGCATCGGGGTGCCCGTGTTCGAGGGCTACGGCCTGACCGAAACCTCGGCGGCGGCGAACGTCAACACGATGTCGGCGTTCAAGGTCGGCACCGTGGGCCGGCCCATCGCGGGCACCTCCGTGCGCATCGCCGATGACGGTGAGGTGCTCCTCAAGGGCGACGTGGTGTTCAGCGCGTACTACAACAACGAGACCGCGACCAAGGAAGCGCTCGAGGACGGCTGGTTCCACACCGGCGACCTCGGTGAACTCGACGACGAGGGATTCCTGCGGATCACCGGGCGCAAGAAGGAGATCATCGTGACCGCGGGCGGGAAGAACATCGCCCCGTCCACGCTCGAGGACAGCCTGCGCGTGCACCCGCTGATCAGCCAGGCGATGGTGGTCGGCGACCGCCGCCCGTTCATCGGCGCGCTGGTCACCATCGACGAGGAGTTCTTCCCGGCGTGGAAGACCCAGCACGACAAGCCGCCGGCCGCGACCGTCGCCGACCTCGTCGACGACCCGCAGCTACGCGCCGACGTGCAGACCGCCGTCGACGAGGCGAACAAGCACGTGTCGCACGCCGAGTCGATCAAGAAGTTCGTCGTCCTCGACAACGACTTCACGGAGGCGAGCGGCGAGATCACGCCGAGCATGAAGCTCAAGCGCCACGTGGTGACCAAGAACTACGCGAAGATCATCGAGGCGCTGTACCAGAAGTAGCGCGACCTGTGCGGCCTGCATGAATGACCCGTTCCTGCCGAATTTGGACAGTAACGGGTCACTCATAACAACGTCCGGTTGACACAGGCCGACCGACAGGTTAGGGCGATCGGCGCATCAGGCCGGTGAAACCCGCGACGAAGAGGGTCAGAAACGCCCAGGCGAGCACCTGCAGCACCCAGCCCAGCGCGATGAACGCCTGACCCAGCCCGCGGCCCGGATCGACCGTGCACCGGGCCTCGCCGATCTTGACCAGCGGCGTGGCGGCGTTGAGGGCGAGGCCGGCCTGTTCGACGAGAGAGCACCCGCCGAGCAGGCCGAGGGCACCCGCGACGAAGGTGAGCACCACGGACAGGGCGAGCGTGCCGACCAGCCAGCCCAACGCGCGTCCGGGCCGGTAGCCGTATCCGGCGGTGAGCCCGGTGATCCGGTGCCAGACGCGACCGCGGAGCCCGAGGTCGCCGCGGCGGAGCAGATCCCGGTGCCGGGCGATGTGGATCATCCGGGCGTTACGTTCGTGCCCGGCACCGGCCTGCACCGCGGCCAGGTGGAAGTAGGGCTGGCTCGTGTAGCGGGTGGTCCGGTGCGCGAGCATGTCCAGCCACTCGGTGAGGGACGCGTGCTGCGGCTCGCCGCGGTAGGTCAGTCCGGTGACCTCGATCGGTCCCACGGGAAACGACGCGGGCAGCACCAGTTCCCCGGCGACCCGCACCTGGATCAGGTTGAGGGAAAGCTCGCCGGGCTCGGCCGCACGCGCCTGCCCGCCGTCGCAGACCAACTGCCCGCCGATGCGCGCGCCGATGAGGCGGACGGTGCCGGAATCCCGGCTGCCCTCGGCGAGAAAACCGTCGCTGAGCATGACGTTGCTCCCGGTTTGCAGGTAGTCGGCGACGAGCGCGGGGCCGTCCGGACTGCGGATCGTGGCGCCCGACAGGTTGAGCATCGTGCCGATAACCGCGCCCGGCAGCCGCACCACACCGCCCTCGCCGGTCCCCTCGGCACGAAAGCCCCGGTTGAGGAACACCCCGCCACCGGTGCGCAGGTTACTGGCCTGCAGCGCGGCGCCCGCGGTGTTCACCAGATGCGCGCCGCTGAAGTTGACCAGACCGCCGATCCGGGCGCCACCAAGATGAACGGCAAGGTGCGAACCGTCGCCGAGCCGCGCGGCCCGGAGCGTGAGACTGCGCTCGATGGTCACCTCGTCCGCCACCAGTCGCGGCGCGACCAGCCCGGAAAGGTCTACTGTGGACAGTTTGGCACCGGTGAACCGGACCGGCTGGTCGGCGGTGCAGTCGAGCAGCCACAGCGGAAGGCTCGACTCGATCTCGGCAAGATCCAGGCCACCCACGAGATGCGCCCCGCGCAGCCGGATGCCGCGCGGATCGGCGGCAACCTCTCCCGGCCATTCGAACCGGCCGAGCATGATCCGCCGGAGGAGTTCGCCCCGGATCTCGGGTTTCTCGCCGGTCTCGCCGGTCTCGTCGGTCTCGCCGGTCTCGCCGGTCTCGTCGGAGAAGCGCTCCTTGGAGAAATCCAGGAACCGGCCGGCCAGCACGGCCAGCACCAGCTCGCGTTCACTCTCGTTGAGATCGTCCACCGTCATCCGCGCCACACCGTCAGATTAGTACGGCGGCTGCGCTGAACAATCTCGACCGGTCATAGCTGTTGATCAAGACAATTTCCCAGGCGAACGAACAAAAATGCCAGCTACCGTAGGGAGGTAAACAAAAGGCGGCCCTGGCGGTGCTGTGACACCAACCGGGGCCTTGATCGACTTCGAAGAAGTCGGCAAGCCAGTATGCCCTACTGGCAAGCCATACCGTGCCCGCTCTGGTGCGAGCGTGAGCATCACGAGGAAGAGTTCACCGAACACCGGATTCACCGGCCGGCCGATAATCTCGTGTCGGTGGTATTGACGGCGAACGATCCGGTCCGGCTGGAGAACAAGGACGGGTCCGTGTTCTTCGAACCGGCGATTCTACGGGTGGATCTCTCGCAACACATACGGGAAGCAGCGCCCCGAGTGCTGCTCGGCAAGGAACACTCCACCGAGTACAGTCTCACACCCGGCGAGGCGGTCGAACTCGGCCACGCACCGGTCAAGACTGGACAGCTCGCCGGGACATCCTGAGGTTATCGAGAAGCCCGAGGCCCCCTCCCCCGCTTAGGAGGGAGCCTCGGTTTGCTTCTGGGGCCCTTGCGTAGCCGAGGTGTACAGAGGGCTTCGGAGAACAGTGGGTGGCCGGATATTGCCGTTGGCCGCCCGTTTTCCAGGTGATGCTGCACGAATGGTCCCTTCGTGTCGTTTTCGGTGGAAATATTCACCTTCGTTCGCCTGAGCGATAGAATGTGGTTATTCGTCTTCGAGGTAAGGATCCCCTGCGATGCATGACATACTCTCGCTGTGTGGCGACGACATTGCGCGCATGTCTGACGATGCCGCGGTCGAGACCATGACCGTGGCGCGGGAAGCCGTATGCCGAGCCCAAGCCCTCCAGGTCCACGCCGTCGCCCGATTATGCAAAATTCGTGGCCACACGAGATGGGTGGCCGACGAGGTCGCACTCGAACTCTCTCTCAGCAAGCAGGCTGCTGCCGGTCTGGTCGGCGTGGCAGAGGTGTTGACCACTCGGCT
>NZ_JAFB01000046.1 GCF_000519205.1 Amycolatopsis taiwanensis DSM 45107
AAACAACAAGTGGTGTTCAGCACCGAACGGAGTGACACTCTTCGATCCCATATCGATGAAAATCGAACGCCACACCTGGCGCGGGAGCAAGATCGCCAACCCGTGGACCCACGCACTCCGAAACACCATCGCCTGACCGACTCGTGGAGAGCCGGATGCCGGGAAACTGGCACGTCCGGTTCGGCGGAGCGGCACGGGGAAACGACCCGGCGAAAACCGGGAACCGCGCCCCGTGCCGACTCCAACGATGCCACCGGATGGGGCTTCAACCTGGACGAAGAAACCGGCCAACTGACAGTGACGACCCCAACCGGACGACAGCACCGAACCCAACCAGAAACGATCCTCAAACCCACCGTCGAAAAACCCAACAAGTCCACAAAGGACAACCCACACGACGACACACAGAAGCCGCCCTTCTAATACGGCAGTGACACTTCGATTGGGGAGTTGGTGCGCGTCTACTCGGCCTCAACGGCATGCTTGGCGTTGGCGGTCAGTTGCGGCGGGCTGGTGTGAACCGCCAGAACCGTTTCGACAAGGTCCTCACGTGCTGTACCAACCGAGATCGAGTGCGGTTCCAGCCCAATCCGAGGTACCTGGACGGCGGCGTCGGCCCAGCCGCCTGCCGGACGATCTGGGTCCATCGCCACGCCAGCGCGCGTCCTGACCATGCCGGAGATCCGCCGCCTGCTCCTGATCGTCAAACCCAGCCACCACCTGTCCCACCTGCCGCACTGGTCAAACTGGTGCCGACATCACCAAGCCAGCGCCCGGCGAGCCCACTACCGGCGCAGACTCGCCACATAGATCGCGAGATATCGCTGTCGTGCCAAGCGTGATCACGAACTCTCCCGGATGCGGCGGGCCTTGTCCGCGCTGCTGCCGCGCGGCATACCGCGGCCGACCTCGACGTACTGACGCAAGCTTTCGAGGAAGTGATCCCAGCCGCGCGTGCACTGCTCGATGCACTCCAGCTCCGGCGTCAGACCGTGGTGGCGGAACTGGAGTTCGGACGCGTCGCCACCGACCGGGGTGATGGTGAAGGTCGGATGCGTGTCGACCCAGTCGGGGAGAAAGTCGCAGGAGGTGACGGTCCATTGCACCGAAAACGGCCGCGTCGCCTGATCGACATGCATCACGCACGGTTCAGGAGGATCGAAGGAAAACCGGAGTTCGCCGCCGGTGTCGCCGGATCCCGTGGCATCCGTCCACCAGGCCGTCAGGCCAGAGGGGGTGGTAAGGGCGTCGAACAGCTTGTCCGGATGTGCCTGCACACGGATCGTCTTCTGATAGTCCCCGTTCGCGTGCGTTGCGTGGGGTTGTTCGGCGTTCGTCATTGGATTGGTCCCTTCCTTCGGGCCCGTTTCACCCGTGGGGAAACGGGCCTACTCAGTTTTCGACCGCAGCGCCTGGATCGACTCGGCGATCGTCTTGATGCGACGCAGGCGTGCGTCCCACGCCGCACCGACCGAGGCCAGTTGCTCGACGGCACGGGAGAACTGCGCTTCATTGACGACGTAACGCACCTCGCGGCCGTCCTTGCGGGACACGACCAGTTCGGCGCGCTCCAGGACACCCAGGTGCTTCGCGACCGCCTGGCGCGTCACCGGCAGGTGGTCACTCAGGCTCGTCGCCGTGCCGGAGCCGTCGGCGAGCAGCAGGTCCAGCAGGCGACGCCGGGTCGGGTCGCCGATGGCCGCCCACAGCTCGTCGTCGATCGTCGAAGTCACGACCGAACCAGGCCCGCCGCGTACGCCGCCAGGTTCGGGAGGTGCTGGTCCCAGCCGACACAGTGGCGGTGGTAGTACTCCTCGAGCTGCTCGGCCTCCCAGCCGATCTCCCGGAAGCCGGCCTCGGTCAGGCGCAACAGCGTCCCGCCGTTGGCAGGCGCCAGCTCGAACGTCACGAGTAACGAGTTCTGCGGCGTCGCCGGCTCGTCCTCTGGGTGAACCCAGCGGAATACGAATCGCCGGGGTGCGTCCGTCTCGACGACATGGATCGGCACGACGAGCGTGCCGAACCCGTCCCGCCGCCGCTTGGTCATCCGTCCGTCGCCGCCCGGCACGGCCGGGAACGACGCGTCAAAGCCCCACCATTGCGCGATGTGCTCAGGCTTCGTGATGACCTCGAAGACTACGTCGGGAGTGGCGTCGATGTGGATCTCGCGCGCAATGGTGCCGTACTCCATGGCTCCCTCCAATGATTCGCAACCATTGGTTGCAATTTAGCCCATGACACCATGACGCGCAACCTTCGGTTGCATGATCGGTTGGCACGGAAGGCGGAACAAGCGCCTCACGGTTTTGTTGCCCCACAACTGATTTTCGCTCGGCTTGATCGTCCTCGACGGACGCTGTCGCGGAGAAGCTCAGCCGTGTCCCGGCGCGTGGTCATCGAGGAGTGCGAGAGCCTGCTCGCCAGGGGGCGTGTTCGCGGCGACGACGAGCCCGTTCACGGTGATGGCGAGGGCAGGACGCCGTAAGCGCCGGCTGAATCGCCGAGCCACCAGTGACTAACGGTCCTCGACAGACGCTGTCGTGGAGAACCGGCGTAGGCCGGGCGTGGTCGCGCCGACCAGTGCCACGGCCCCCACACAGAGCAGGCCACCGCTCACCAGCGCCACCAATCCCGAGGTCGCGCCGGCGATCAGGCCGCCCCGCATGTTGCCCACGTCCGGGCCGGCCTGGCCGACGATCAACTCGGCGGCCGCCACCCGGCCGCGCAACACGTCCGGGGTATTCGACTGGACGATCGTGCCGCGCGAAACCACCGAAACGGTGTCTGCCGCGCCGGCAAGCACGAGGAACGCCAGGCCGACCCACGGGTTCGATGCGATTCCGAACAGGGCGAGCGCCGCACGTCGACGCGGTCGATCATCGCCCCGGCGAACAGCCCGAACAACAGGAGCGGAATCGCCTGGGCCAGGCCGACGGCACCCGTCCAGACGGTGCTGTTCGTCATTTGCCAGACCTGGTACATCACCGCGACCAGAGTCATCTGGCTACCGAACCCGGAGAACACCCGGCCGATCCACAACCGGCGAAACGCCGGCGACGACCGCAGCGGAGCCACGTCAACGAGCGCGTGTTTTACGGCCATGCCTTGCCACCGGTGCCTTTCGCCTCGCCGTGAGTGCCGAGGGGCCATACTTCTACACCGGTTGCCCGGTTGACGATCACCTGGCGCGCTCACTGCTGCGTTACGCCGATCACCGGGACCCGCTCGGCGACTGAACTGGTTGCCCATGAGATGTGCGGTCACCGATGAGTTTGCGGTGGCCGGGTCGTACTCCCTCTAGACCCACTTCAGAGAGAGGAACATCATGGGTGACTACGAAACGGTGAACGAGGTCCGGACCTGGTACGAGGCGACCGGCGAGGGCGAGCCGCTGGTGCTGCTGCACGGCGGTTTCAGCGACGCCCGTGACTTCGCCGGCAACCTCGGCACGCTCCCCTTCCGGATCTACACCCCGGAACGTCGCGGCCACGGGCACACCCCGGACGTCGAGGGTCCGATCACCCTCGACCTCATGGCCGACGACATGATCGCCTTCATCGACAAGGTCGTCGGCGAGCCCGTCCACCTGGCCGGTTACAGCGCCGGCGGGATCGTCGCGCTGCTGGTCGCCCTCCGCCGCCAGGACCTGGTCCGCCGGCTGGTGCTGGTCAGCGCCGCCTTCCACCACAGCGGCATGCTGTTCAGCCCCGCGGCAGGGGGCGAGATACCAGAGCCGATCGTCGCCCGGTACGCCGAGGTCTCCCCCGACGGCCGCGACCACCTACCGGTGGTGGCCGCCAAGATCGCCGCGGCCGCCACCGGCGAGCCGTCGCTCACCGAGGCCGATCTGCGCGCCATCGGCTGCCCCACCCTGGTCATGGCGGCAGACGACGACATCGTCACGCTGGAACACACACTCGCCCTCTACCGGGCGCTTCCAGCCGGCGAACTGGCCGTCGTCCCCCGCACCTCGCACGTCCTCCTGCATGAGAAACCCGCGCTTTGCGCGCGGCTCGCCGAGCAGTTCCTCACTGCCGAGCCCGCCGCCGTTTTCATGCCGATCCGGCGAGCCGAACAGGCGTAACAGCGCCTGCCCGGTCCCATTACCGGAGTGCCCCCACCACCGCCTGCACGCGTGGTGGGGGCGCTGCCTCAGCCGTACTCATCCTGCGTGGAAGCAGACGGTTCATCACACAGGCGATCTGCTCGGCGACCTGCAATCCCGGTTCCCGGCAGTACACCGCCCACTGGTGAGCCCATGGCCTGGGCGGGTCGGGCCACCGACTCCCCATCGTCCGGATTTCATCCGGCTCGACCAACAACCGCGCCGTCATCTCCGCCGCCGTTACCCGACAGCTGAACAGCGTCTTCTAGACCTCCTTGGGTGCCAGGGCTGCAGCGAAGCGCGTAGCGACTGCGGCGACGGCGGCACGCAGTTCGTCTCCGCCGTCGACCCGGAAGGCGAGCGGCACGGTCGCCAACCATTCCTGCGCATACATCGCCGGGTTGTTGGTGCTGCCGACGAGCACGCACCCGTCCCCCAGTGGTTCAAGCCGTCCCATGGGAGGCCGGATCCAGGGCGCCACTTCGGTTAGCGGAGCGTCGAACACGACGCGGGTGGGGAACGCCCACCCCGTGCCCAGGTTCTCCTCCAGCGCCGCGACCGGGTCGAGGTCGTCGGGTGGTTCGAACTCGTGCGGGGTCTGTCCGACCGCACCAACCCGGTCGACCCGATAGGTGCGGATCGCGTCCGCACGATGGGAATGGCACAGCAGGTACCAGCGGCCGTGGCGGACCACGACCGCCCAGGGGTCCACCTCGGCCGTCCACTCGTTGCCGGTCTCGCTCCGGTACGTGAT
This sequence comes from Amycolatopsis taiwanensis DSM 45107, assembly GCF_000519205.1. Taxonomy (GTDB): domain Bacteria; phylum Actinomycetota; class Actinomycetes; order Mycobacteriales; family Pseudonocardiaceae; genus Amycolatopsis_E; species Amycolatopsis_E taiwanensis. The sequence continues at coordinate 4,860 of NZ_JAFB01000046.1, forward strand.
CGACACCCGGCGCCTGGCGGCGACGGCGGCGACGAGTGCGCTGGTGGTGGCGGGGTCGGGGTGGGCCGAGTCCCGGTCGGGCGCGGCCGCGGCGTGCTCGCGCAGCACGGCCGCCTGCCGGCCGACGTTCTCGGGCAGCGCCTGGATGACCTTGCCGAGAGCGGCGCCGACGGGGTCGCCGGCGTCGGTGGCGGCCGGCTGACCGTCGAGCACCGCCATCACCAGGCCCAGCGCCTCGGCCTGGGTGAACACGATCGGCGGCAGCCTCGTGCCGCGCCGGAGCCGGTACCCGCCATGCGGGCCCCGGGCCGACTCGACCTGGATGCCGGCCTCCCGGAGGATCCCGACATAGCGGCGGGCGGCCCGCTCCGTGACGCCCAGCCTCTCGGCGAGTTGGTCGGCCGTCGTGCCGGGGCGGGCCTGGAGGATCTCGAGGGTGCGCAGCGCCCGTGCGGTGGGACTCAGGTCACTCGGCACGCGGCCAGACTACCTCCAAACCGGAAGCAGATTGTCCGGAATTGGCTCTAGCATCACGCGTCATCCCGACCGTGCTGGAGGAAGAGAACTGATCATGGAGATGCTGCTCATCGCCGGCCTGTGGCTCGACGGATCCGCCTGGGACGACGTCGCGTCCGAACTCCGGTCGCTCGGCCATCGCCCGGTGCCGCTGACCCTGCCCGGCCAGGGCGATGGATCGGCCTCCGCCACGCTCGACGACCAGGTGGCGGCCGTGCTCACCGCCGTGGACTCGGCCTCCGGCAAGGTCATGGTGGTCGGGCACTCGGCCGCCTGCACCCTGGCCTGGCTGGCCGCCGACGCGCGACCGGAGAAGATCTCCAAGGCGGTCCTCATCGGCGGCTTCCCGGCCGCGGACGGGAAGGCCTACGCCGACTTCTTCGAGCTGCGGGACGGCGTCATGCCCTTCCCCGGCTGGGCCCCGTTCGAGGGCCCCGACTCGGCTGACCTCGACGAGGAGGCCCGGCGCGCCTTCGCAGACGCCGCGCTCCCGGTGCCTGAGGGCGTGGCCACGGGCATCGTGCGGCTGACCGATGAGCGACGCTTCGAGGTCCCGGTCGCCATCGTGTGTCCCGAGTTCACCCCGGCCGAGGCCAAGGAGTGGATCAACGCCGGCGACGTGGCCGAACTCGGGAAGGTCAAGCACCTCGACTTCATCGACATCGACTCCGGCCACTGGCCCATGCACACCAAGCCGGCCGAACTCGCCCGGCTCCTCGCCGCGGCAGCCGAACCGGCCTGACCAGACGCCGCAGCCGAAAGAGAAGCCGCGAAAGGAGTCAAGCGTGTCGTACAGGATCCGGCCTCTCGACTCCTCGACCTGGGACGCTTTCGCGGAGCTTGTCGAGCGCAACAACGGGATCTTCGGCGGCTGCTGGTGCATCGGCTTCCACCCGGAGCACGGCCGGAAAGGGATCGGCCGCCGTGCGGTCAAGGAGGATCGGGTCCGGACCGATCGAGCCCATACCGCACTCGTACTCGACGAAACCGGCCTCGCACAGGGGTGGTGCCAGTACGGCAGCCCCGAGGAACTGCCTGCCATCAAACACAAACGCGAGTACCACAAGGATGCGCCACCGCGTCCGGACTGGCGGATCTCCTGCTTCTACGTCGACCCGAAACACCGCGGCCAGGGCATCGCCCGCGCGGCGCTCAAGGGCGCGCTGGACCAGATCTCGCAGGCCGGCGGTGGTCTCGTCGAAGCCATCTCCGAGGTGACCACCGGCCGTCAGGCACCAGGCCGGTTCCTGTTCAGCGCGACCGTCGAACTCTTCGAGCAGTTCGGCTTCACCCGCGACCGGCAGGTCGGCAAGCATGCGTGGATCGTCGGCCGGGTGGTCGATCCGGCGTGAACGAACTCCCCTTCTCCCCGTGACTTTGTGCCCTGGCCGGCCCGGAAAGTGGCGAGCAATCTTTCGGCCGTAGGGGGTGGACACGGAGGGATCGATGACAGGCCAACGCAAGATCGTCGTCGGTGTCGACGGCTCGAACCAGAGTGAAGCCGCCCTCCGTTGGGCGCTGGAGGAGGCCACGGCGCACAGTGACCAGGTTCGCGCGGTGCTCGTTCGCGCGAGGGCCGAACTGCTCCCCGGTACGTCGTACGCGATTCAGCCCTACGGACGCCGGCCGGTCGGGGAAGACGAGGAGTACTCCGACCGGCTGCGGACCACGGTGCAGAAGGTCCGGGAAACCCTGGACAACCCTCCGCCGGTCATCGAAGCCGTGCTGAACGGCGACCCGGCCGCCGAACTGGTCAAGGAGTCCGCGCACGCCGACCTGCTCGTGATCGGTTCGCACGGGGCGCGGCTGCGCGACGTGCTGATCGGCAGCGTGGCCGTCTGGTGCGTCCGGCACGCGCACTGCCCGGTCCTGGTCATCACGAACGAGGCCGCACAACAGCTGGGGTGACCACTCCGACCGCCACCGCGGCTTGTGGCACGAAGGTCCCTCGAGCTAAGGCCTTCCTGCTCTGCAGCGCGCCGGCGTTCCTTTGCCAGGTTGAGGACAGTGGACGGGTAAGAGAAGGCAACTGCGATGGACCCTGGGCTTCCCGACGACTACACCGTGTACTCCGCCCTGGCGCTGGCCGTGCGCGCACCATCGCTGCACAACTCGCAGCCGTGGATCTGGCAGGTCGGCGCTCGGACCGTGCAGCTCTACGCCGACCGGGAACGGCTGCTGCCCGAAACCGACCCGGAAGGCCGCGACCTGCTGCTCAGCTGTGGCGCGGCACTCCACCATCTCCGGGCCGGGTTCGCCGCCCTTGGCTGGCGGACGGAGGTGCATCGGCTGCCCGACCCGGCCGAGCCCGACCGCCTGGCGGCGATCGAGTTCCATCCCCATGAGCCCAGCCAGACCGAGATCGCGCTCGCCGCGGCGATCCCGCGCCGGCGGACCGACCGGCGCCGGTACACCTCGTGGCCGGTACCAACGGGGTATCTAGAGGACATGGCCGTGCAGGCGGCCGATGAGGGCACCGTGTTCCGCACCGCGGACGGCCCCGCCCGCGACCACATCGCGGCGGCGATCCGCGAGGCCGCGCGTGCCCACGCCAGTGACCCGGATTACCAGGCCGAACTCGCGGCGTGGAGCGGACGTTACGAGTCGCCCGAAGGGGTGCCCGCGGCGAACGTGCCGGCACCGGACGAGACCCCCGGCGCCCTACCGGGACGGGGCTTCGCCGAGCCACGTCTCGCGCAGCCGAGCGCAGCCACCGCCGAAGAGGAATACGAAGACGTGCTGGCCGTGATCGCGACCGCCTCCGACGACCCGATGTCCCAGTTGCGCGCCGGTGAGGCGACCAGCGCCGTGGCGCTGCTGGCCACCAGCGTGGGACTGGCCAGTTGCCCGTTGACCGAGGCGCTGGAGATCCACGACACCCGCGACCTCATCCGCAGCCAGGTCACCGGCGGCAACTTCCCGCAGATGGTGCTGCGCCTGGGCTGGGCGCCGGTGAACGCCGATCCCCTGCCCGCGACCCCCCGCCGCCCGCTCGAAGAGGTCGTACGGGACCTCCCGCCCCGGCCGGCGGGCCCGCCGCGAACAACCTCGCGTTGAGGTCCCGGTTTCGGAATCGACGGCCTCGCGGCGCAACGTAGGCCGGACGTGGCCGTGCCGGTCTGGACCAGTTTCCGGCTACCCCACCACCGATTTCCGGCTACCCCCACCACGGATCGAGGTGTGCTCCGCATGGTCCGGGTGTCCGATACCTACGAAGCTTCCCGGCATGACGATGAACAAGTACCTGTCTGGGCCTTTCGCCCCGGTCACCGAGGAGGTGACCGCGTTCGGCCTTCCGGTCACCGGGCGGATTCCGGCCGAGTTGTCCGGCCGCTACCTCCGCAATGGTCCCAATCCCCTCGGTGGAAGACCCCGTCGCGCACCTGTGGAACTTCGGCGAGGGAATGGTACACGGAGTGCGGATCCGTGACGGCCGCGCGGAGTGGTACCGCAATCGCTGGGTCCGCTCGTCCTCGATCTCGGACCAGCTCGGCGAACCTGGCCACGGACGGGCGATCACCGGGCCGGACTTCGGTCCCAACGTGCACGTGATCGGGCACGCCGGCCGCACGTTCGCACTGGTCGAGGATCTGCTTCGGCCCTACGAACTGGGATACGAGCTGGACACGGTCGGGCCGTGCGATCTCGGCCGGACCGAGGACGGGTTCAGCGTGAACGCCCACGCGAAGCACGACCCGCACACCGGTGAGCTGCACGCGGTCGCGTTCTATTCGGGTCTGGACTACGTCAAGCACATCGTCGTCGACCCGGACGGCTCGACGATCCAGGCCACCGACATTCCGGTCCCCGGCCGGCCATACATGCACGACTTCGCGCTCACCGAGCGGTTCGTCGTCGTCTACGACTTGCCGGTCACGTTCGGCGCGGCCGCTCCGGCGTCCGGCCGATGGATCCCGTACGTGTGGAATCCCGAGCACCCTCCTCGAATCGGCGTACTACCGAGGTCCGGCGGTCCCATCCGATGGTTCGACGTGTCGCCCTGCTTCGTCGGGCACACCCTCAACGCCTACGACGACGGTGCCTCGATCGTGATCGACGTGATCCGGTTCGGACCCGGCTTCGAACCGGCTGACATCGGCGGCAACCGCCCGATGGTGGACCGCTGGACGATCGACCTGGACACCGGCAAGGTTGACGAGCGACGCATCGACGACCGTCCGCAGGACTTTCCCCGCGTCAACGAGTCTCTCGTCTCCCGGCCGCACCGCTATGGATACACGGCGGCGAGTTCGCTGTACGCGGCACACGAGCCCCGCGCCACCTTCACCAACGCGCTGATCAAGCACGACTTCGCCACCGGCCGCTCCGAGGCCCACCAGTTCGCTCACGATGCCGCTGCCGGCGAGGCCGTCTTCGTGCCCTCCGCCGGCGCCACGGCCGAGGACGACGGGTACCTGATGTCCTTTGTGCACAGTCCGGAACGCGGCGCGGCCGACCTGGTCATCCTGTCCGCACAAGACGTTTCCGGCGACCCGCTTGCGCGCATCCACCTGCCCGGCCGGGTCCCGCTGGGCTTCCACGGCAGCTGGCTGACCGATTAGCGGCGTCCCCGCCGGGTGCGTTCGGCGGGGACACACCCGGTGTCAGAATCCGATGGCTTCGCGGAGCAACAGGACGGTGCCGCGCCCGGGGTAGGTTTCCGCGTTCATGATGAGAAGGCGGTTGACGGCGCTGGGAGACCCGTAGACCTTCATGGCGCGTTCGCTTTCCAGCGGGAGGCAGTGGTCTTCGACGCGACGCAGCGCGGTGCTCAGGTCGGGCACCACCTTCTGCGCCCCGGCGATCCAGATCGCGCGCGCGGCGCCCCCGGAGTAGGCGGGTATCTGGCTTCCGCTGCCCGAAGCGACCACGATGGAGCCGGTTTCGGTGATCGCGTGGACGCTACCCAGGACGACGTCGGGGCTGGCGAACATCCGCCGGATCTCGTCGCCCTGGGTGGCGCGGTCCATGGCCAGGCCGCGTGGCCTCAAGGCGTCGTATCGCCCGCTGGCGTTGATGTCGTCATCGATGCCGGACAGGCGGAGGGTCTCGCTGGCCGCGGTGAACACGGTGGCGCCCTCGGGGATCAGCTCCTTGACGCGGGTACGCGCGGCCGCGACGTCGTCGAGGATCTCGACGGTGAACCCGCTTTCTTTCAGCGCGGCGGCCGCCCGCTCCAGACGCTCCGCGGATGCCGGTTCGGCGAACGGTGTTGCTGGGATCTGAGTAGTCATGGTGCCTCCTGGGTTGGTCATGCTGTGGTCGGTCCGGCTGCGCTTGGCGCCGAGCCCGGCAGCGGGGTGTTGTCGACGTACCGGACTTCGTAGACCCGCTCGGCGAACTTCCAGCCTTCGTCGGTGCGCTGGTAGCGGTCGTGGTAAATGGCGTAGTTCAGGTGCGAACTGCCGTCACGAAGGCGTACGACCTCGTGCATGTACGCGCGGCCGGTCGCGGTGTCGCCGTCCAGCTGGATCGAGCCCGGGTGCGTGTTCTGCACGAAGAAGTCCCACATGCTCTGTAGCCGCTCGCCCCCGGTGCGGATCTCCTCCCGGCCGACCGCCTCGGTGGGGACGTTGGGCATCCGCAGCACACCGTCCGGGGTGAACAGCGACGCGAGGCGGGCGCGGTCGCGCATCATCGCCGCGTCGGTGAACTCGCCGCGCAACGCCTCGATCTCGACACGGTCAGCGATCGCCTGAAAGTCTGATGTCACCGAATCTCCCGCTCCGTGGATGATTTGTTCGTCTCAGCAGTACGACACCGGAGCACCCCGGAATGTCAGGCGGCGTGCCCCACCTCACAATTCAGTGCGCTGTCTTGTCGAACTGATGAGGGCAGCAACGACCAAGGGAGCCGGCGACACCATGACAACCGAATTCGAGCCGGGACACCGTCGCCCCGATCCGGGTCTGAGCGCGATCATGAGCGAGCGGCGTCAGCTGATCAATCTCGCGTACCGGCTCCTCGGCTCCCTGGCCGATGCCGAGGACGTCGTACAAGAGACCTACGCCCGCTGGTACGCCATGCCCCGGCAACAGCAGGAGGCCGTCGAATCCCCTGGCGCCTGGCTGACGACGGTCGCCAGTCGCATCTGTCTCAACCTGCTCGGCTCGGCACGTGCCCGGCGAGAGACCTATGTGGGCGAATGGATCCCCGAGCCGCTACCCGAACGTACGGAGTTGATCAACAGCGCCACCGTCGACCCGGCCGACCGCATCACCCTCGACGAGTCGATCAACATGGCATTCCTCGTCGTGCTCGAATCCATGACCCCGGCCGAACGCGTCGCGTTCATCCTGCACGACGTCTTCCGCTACCCCTTCGCGGACGTGGCCGAGATCGTCGGCCGGACGCCGGCGGCCTGCCGCCAGCTGGCCTCGTCGGCCCGGCGCCGCATTCGTGCGGCGCAGGCTCCGGCGACCCCGACCGCCCAGCAGGCCGACGTCGTCAGGGATTTCAAGCAGGCATGGGAAGCCAGGGACATCGACGCCCTCATCGGCCTCCTGGACCCCAACGCCACGGCGGTCGCCGACGGCGGCGGCTTCGCCAACGCCCTGCTCCACCCGCTCGAGGGCGGCGAGGAGATCGCCCGCCGCCTCCTCGGTTTCGCCAGCAACAGACCCGAGCTGACGCTCCTGGAGCGTACGGTCAACGGACAGCCCGGCGTGGTTGCTCAGGAGGATGGCGTCATCGTGGCTGTGACGGCGTTCGACGTCGCAGGCGGCCGGATCAAGCACATCTGGTCGGTACTCAACCCCGAGAAACTCCGCCCTTGGACAACGAACTGACACGCGCCTGTCAGGCCGCGGCGTACCGCCAGGCCTGGGGGATACCGTCACCACCAGCACATCCGTGCGAACCCCGGAACACCGTCCCCGGCGAGTCCCCGGCCCAGACACCCGAGTTCCCGGTCCAAACACCCGAATTCCGGGTTCAGACACCCAAATTCCGGGTTCGGGCAGCCGAATTCCCGGTCCAGGCAGCCGAATTCCCGGTCCAGGCAGCCGAATTCCCGGTCCAGGCAGCCGAATTCCCGGTCCAGGCAGCCGAATTCCCGGTTCAGCGTGGCCGCGCGGCGTCGTCATCGCATGGAGTTGGACATCGGCGTTGACCAACGCGGACCATGTGACGGAGCTGAGGCGGAGTGATGTGTCCGAACCCCGCGGCAACCAGAGTGCGGGCCTACGCTGGCCACCAGCAAACCATCCCGTCCGCTGCCCCGTGCCGGTCGACCGTCCTGGCGCGCTGGGGCCCACGGAGGAGTGATGACCAGTGACAACCGCATTCGTGCTCTGGGGTGGTGGCAGTCTGGGCGCCGTCCAGCCACCGTTCACTGGCTCGACAGCGGCAGCCCCAAACCGGGCCTCGCCAGACCGCTGGGCCATTTTCATGACTGAGTTGTTCGTGCCCGCGACGGCGCATCACCGGCTCCCCCGTAGCCAGCGACAGCACGCGACGAGCATGGCCACGAACGTCACCGCCCACACCGCCAGCGCCGCCCACGCTTCGTTCTCGCCCAACACGACCAGCCATGGCGTGCCGATGGCGTGTCCGAGCTGGGCGCTGGCCACGCCGTACATGCCCACCGGGAACACCATGCTCCACAGGTCACTGCCATAGCGCGGCCGCACCCGGCGGACGAGGTGCCGCCACACGCCCAGGGCCAAAAGCAGCGGGATCAGCCAGGTACAGAACGACCACAACACCATCGAAGCGCCTGCCAGGATGTCACGCGGCAGCAGGCGCGCGGTGCCGGGGACGGCGAGCAACCGGGCACCGGCCAGGACCGTGATCGCCGCGGCCCCCATGAACACCCAATAGGGTGGAACCAATTCCCGTGCCCGCACCGGCCGCACCAGCAGCCGAGCCAACGCCAGCCCGGCCAGCAGCAGGTACAGCACCAACCCGATCGCCCAGCACACCGAGGCTCCCGCCGCCAGTACCGTGGACGGGCCCACCCGGGAGAACGTGGTGACTGCGACGGCCACCGACTGGGTGCCCACGACCCAGTTGAACCAGGTGCCGTTGACCTGCTCAAGCATCGGACGACGGCGCGGATCGGCGATCAGGCCCAACGGCACGCCGTAGTCGAGGACCAGCCAGCCCAGCACACCGACGACGAGCAACACGGTCGCCGGCCACCACCAGCCGTCCACGGCCAGCTGCGCGGCCAGCACGTTCGACGCGGCAACGAAGGTGATGAACGCGAATCCCTGCGGGCTGACCACATCGGCCAGCACCTGCCGCGGCCACCGCCACAGGCGCCACCCGGACATCACCACCAACCCGACATAACCGACCAGCCCGACCAGCAAAAGCGCGCTGGACACGGCCGGAAAGCCATCGCTGTGCAGGGCGGTGGCCACGACGCCGGTGGCCATGACGAACGCGAACACACCCGGGTCGAGACCACGCACGACCCGCCCCCACGCCACCCAAAACGGAGGGCGTTCGCGTGCTGGTTGCTGACCCACGCAATCGACTCTCGGCTGGTGGCGTCACCGGCTGTCGCCGGAGCAGATCCGAAATCCCCGAGCCGGCAAGGTGGACCAGCAGCCCGGAAGCGATCTCTAGATCCTTTATAGACGGTTTGCTCCCGCTCGCCGGGAACGAGGCAGGTCCGAGATTCCATGCCGTCGACGGCACCCGCTTCGACCACGACCCCAATGCCCGCAGGGCCGTGATCGTCCAGTTCGGACCGCGGAATTCAGCCGAACGTGACCCGGCCGAAGCGCCTGGGACAATAACGTGAAAACGAAGGAGAAATCTCAGTGAGCAACCACGAGGTACAGCCACTGCTCGGCCAGGTCGCCACCATCGTGTCCGCGGCGATCAACCGGGCACGTCCCGAACTGGCGGGAGCGGACCCCGTGGTACGTCGCTCCGAGCACGCCGACTTCCAGTCCAATGCCGCGCTCGCGCTGGCCAAACGCACCCGCACCAGGCCCGCCGACCTCGCCGGCGAGCTGACCACCGCGCTCGACTACGCGGAAGTGATCGGTTCGGTCGAACTGTCCGGGCCCGGATTCCTCAACATCACCGTGCCCGACCACGCCGTCTGGGGCCAGGTGTCCGCACGGCTGGCCAGCCCGCGGCTGGGTGTCGGCGCCCCGGAGGAGGGGCGGCGCACGGTCATCGACTACTCCGCACCCAACATCGCCAAGGAGATGCACGTCGGGCACCTGCGCACCACCATCATCGGGGACAGCCTCGCCCGCGTGCTCGGCTTCCTCGGCGCCGAGGTGATCCGGCAGAACCACCTCGGGGACTGGGGCACCCAGTTCGGCATGCTCATCCAGTACCTCGACGAGCACCCCGACGCCACCTGGCGTCACGACGAACTATCCGGCAACACCTCGGCCGTGTCCGCCCTCGACGAGCTGTACAAGACCGCTCGCAAGGTGTTCGACGCCGATCCCGCCTTCGCCGACCGCTCCCGTCAACGGGTCGTCGCCCTGCAATCCGGCGAGCCCGCCACGCTGGCGCGGTGGAAGGAAATCGTCGCCGAATCCGAAAAAGCCTTCCACGACATCTACCACCGGCTCGGCGTGCTGCTCGCCCCCGAAGACTCCGTCGGCGAGTCGTTCTACAACCCCGTGCTCGCCGACACGATCGCCGAACTCGTCGACGCCGGAATCGCCGTCGACAGCGAAGGCGCGCTGGTGATCTTCTCCGAGGAGGTCACCGGCCCCGAGGGCAACCCCGTGCCGCTGATGGTGCGCAAGAGCGACGGCGGCTACGGCTACGACACCACCGATCTGGCCACCATCCGCTACCGCATCCACGACCTCAAGGCCGACCGGCTGCTCTATGTCACCGACTCTCGGCAAGCCCTGCACTTCCGCCTGATCTTCGAAGCCGCCCGGCGCGTCGGCTGGCTCACCGACGACATCGAGGCCGCACACGTGCCCTACGGCACCGTCCTCGGCCCCGACGGGCGCCCGTTCAAGACGCGCGCGGGCGGCACCGTGCGCCTGATGGACCTGCTCGACGACGCGGTGAACCGCGCCCGCGCGGTCGTCCAGGAGAAAGACTCCGGCCTTGACCCGGCCGAGCTCGACCGGATCGCCGAACAAGCCGGCATCGGTGCGGTCAAATACGCCGACCTGTCCACCTCCCGGACGAAGGACTACGCCTTCGACGTCGACCGTATGGTCTCCCTCACCGGCAACACCGGCGTCTACCTCCAATACGCCCACACCCGCGTCCGCTCCATACTCCGCAACGCCGGCGACCCCGAGATCACCATCGACCCCAGCGTTCCGCTCGAACCCGCCGAACGCGCCCTCGCCCTCGAACTGGACGCCTACAGCACCACCCTCGCCGAGGTCGGCGCCAGCCTCGAACCTCACCGGCTCTGCGGCTACCTCTACGACCTCGCCCGTGACTTCACCACCTTCTACGAAGCCTGCCCAGTCCTGAAGGCCGGCGAACCCGTCCGCGGCAACCGCCTCGCGCTGTGTCAACTCACCGGCCGCACACTCGAGCACGGGCTCGGACTCCTCGGCATCACCGCACCCGACCGCATGTAACTCCTCGCGGCGACAGGACGGTTCCGGGTGTTCTTACGCGACCTGTACGCGGCTGAGTGAGTCGGCGAAGCGTGCGGGCGTAAGGTCGAGCGCGCCCGGAACCCAGCACGGTGGGCACGGACTGCGCACGTCGGTCATGGCGGTGAGCACGTCCTCGGGCGTGAGCCCGACGGCCAGCAGAGCGTTGACCTCGCGCGGGTTGACACCCAGCGGTAGCGGTCCGTTGCCCAGATCTGTTCCATAGTGGACAACGCCCCCATGCTCGACGAAGCGCCGCAGGTTGTCCGTCGCGGTACGCAGCTGCGGGGTGTCAGCGCCGAATCCGTGAATGTCCAGAGTGCTCACCCAGCTCATTCCCTGCGCCACATCGGCCAGGAGCCGGTCATCGACGCGTTCGGTCCACGGGGTGTGTGCCAGCCGTTCGATGCCGTTGTCGCAAGCGAACCGCGTCATGCCTTCGCCTTCGACGTGGGCGATGACGCCGAGACCGGCGTCATGCGCAGCGGTGACGATCGCCGCGAGCACGGAGGCCGGCAGCACCGGGCCGGCGGCGGAGTTCAGCGCGACCTTGATGGCACGCGCGCCGACCTGCTGCTGCTCACCCACGGCGGCCGCGGCATCGAGTGGTGAACGCACTTCGCGGAAGCTCCCGGCATCGGCCCAGGACCGATCACTGGGATAGCCGCGTGGGGCCGTCAGGAAGGCACCAACCACCTGCATCCTCGGCAGGGCCGGGTCGTCGGCAGGCAAGTGTGCCTCGAGCGCACCGGGAGCGCTTCCGAGATCGTGTACCTCGGCGATCCCGCCCGCGCGAACCGAGCGGAGATCCACGAGTCCACAGTGGACGTGTGCGTCACGCAGTCCAGGAAGTACGAATCCGTCGAGTTTCCTGATCCGGGCGCCGGCCGGAACGGCCTCGGGCGCGACCGGCCCGGAACCGGCCGGAACACCCTGGTGGAGGCGCAGTGCGCACCGGCCGAACCAGCGGCCGGAGCCCCACCAGGCCGAGTCGGCCAACAGCCATTCATCCGCGATGTCCACGTTCTACAGCCTCATCTCCGTGCGCACTGCGTGCCTGATCCGAGCCCGATCACACTAGTCCCGAGCACTTCCGAAAAATTGCCCTGGGAAGCTTTGCTACCGCTCGTTGTCGGTATCAACACGGTAGAAGACACCGTCGGCGAGAACGAGCACCGTCAGGTCAGTGGTGCCGGGAGCCGCGACCGCCCGCCAGCCCGGTTGCGGCGTGTCCGGCCGGGCCAGGCCCGTCACCCCGCCACCGGCGATCGTTCCCGTCCCGTCCACCACCAGGACACAGCGCGGCGGCCGGTTGTCGACCACGGCCCAACCGGACAGCAGGCTGTCCGCGGCCACCGGCGCGGTATCGACTACTCCTTTGGACGACTCGGTCGAGTCCGGCCCGGGCAACGGCCGCGCCGACGCCACGTCCATTCGCTGCCCCAACTCCGGTCCCCCGCAGCCCAGCGTGAAATCCGAAGTGAACGGATAATCCCCCAGCGCGCGGGCGGCGGGAATCACCGACGGCTCGATCTGTAATGCGGCCAACGCATTCGTCGCCTCCACCCGCAACGCCACCGCCGCAACCCCCAACGGCGCATACGCGGCCCGCGCCGAATCTTGTTTCCCTCCACCGATCGCATGCGTGACCAGCCCGACCGTGACGACTCCGACCGCCAGATACCGCACCGGCAAACCCGGCCGAAACACCGCGACCAGCGCCACCACCGCACACATCACCAACGCCGCCGCCAAGCCATACCGGCCCAGCAGCCCCACGTTTCCACCCGCCACCGCCACCGTCGTGGTCCGGCCCAACGCCACCAGCGCCGCCAGCATCAGCCCGTAAGCGCCCAGCCCCAACCACCCCGACACCGCCTCGCGCCCCGGCCGAGGAAGCACCGAGCAGGCCAACACCACGAGTACCGCGACCGTGACACCCCCGGCGATCACCGCCACCACCGGCTGGTCCGCCGACCACAATCCCCCGACCACCGCGGTGAAAACCGACAACCGCCGATCCGGATCGACCGCGCTGGTCGCCAGCGACTGCGGCCCCGACGGCTTGGTCACCAACCAGAAGCCCACCACGACCAGCCCCGCGCCGGCGAAGAAACCGCCTCCACCAGCGAGAAACCCACCGCCAGCACCAAAACCAGAGCGATCGCCCGCGCCCACGACCGGACCAGCGCACGCAGGCTCTCCGATGAGCCACGCCTGCTCGGTAGCCGTGGCCCGCACGACGGCGTCGACAGCATGCTGCGGGTGCCGGGACTCAAACGTTGCTCGGCCAAGGCTCCATAGAACGCTCCGCATGCAAGAGGCAGCGGGAACGAAACACACCGCACGGGTGGAACGTGCGAAACATCATGTAACAAAAGACAAAACCGCATGCCATCTGCGGTGACCGACACAGAAACCGTGCCTGTTCTCGTCCTGACTGGAAACAGGTCAAGACGGGGTGTAGCCAAGCTGATCACCGGACGGTTATCGTGCCAACGCTTTCCGCACCACCAGGGGCATCAGAGACGGGAGACGCGGCGATGTGACTGCTGGTGCGCTACACCAATCAGGGGCGGGCCGACCCCGAGCGCACACCACCCTCGCCACGCCGCCTCGTCTCCTGGATCATGAGCCTCAACGGCCTGGAAAAGGACCACGACGCCACCATCGCCGGCCTGACCCTGCCCTACAGCAACGGCCCCGCCGAGGGTGTCAACACGAAAGTATCAAAATGCTCAAGCGTCAGACCTACGGCAGGGCCAGCTTCCCCCTGCTACGCAAGAGAATCCTGCTCGTCGAATGAACCACCCACAATCACCCAAGCCACCCCTTGATCACTGAACTTTGGACAGAGCCGTTCGCTTTACAGTCCCGTTCCTGGTGGCCAGGACCGATCAGGAGGTCGAGGGAGATCACGTCTTTCGAGATCGACGCCCCGTAAATATCGGAGAAATGCGCGGAAATCTCCCCGGTTGTCAACCCTTGCAGCGTCTGGTGAGGCCCGGCGCGCACCGGACCCGGGACCGGGTCCGGGTCCGGTGCGTGCCGGGCCGGGATGTCTATTTTTGCTGGCCGGGCAGGCCCTCGTAGGCGAGGTTGCCGCTGGTGAGGTTGTCGTCGACGAGCTGCGGGAGCTTGGCGATGAACGCGTCCTTTTCGGTGACGACGTTCTTGAGGGCCTGGTCGACGTTGTCCCTGGTGATGGCTGGCATCGTGTAGACCGGCTTGTCGTTCACTTTCTCGCCCTTGGCGAGTTTCGCTGCCACGGCGAGTCCTTCAGCCATTTCGACGGTTCCGTGTTGGAAGGAGGTTCCGATGAAATCTCCGGACTTGACGGCCTTGAGTCCGTCCTCGATGCCGTCGATGCCGACGATGGGAACACCGCTGATTCCCGCTTCCCGCAGGGCCTGAAGGGCGCCCAGTCCCATGTCGTCGTTCTCCGCGATGACGCCATTGATCTGGCCGCCGAACGCTGAGATCCAGTTCTTCATCTTGTTCACGGCCTCATCACGCTTCCAGTTGGCCGTGTCCTTGGCGAGCACCTTCATTCCGGGGTTCGCGGCCAGAACCTTGTCGATGCCTTTGCCGCGATCGATCTCCCCTGATCCGCCAAGCGGTCCTTGGAGGATGACGACGTTGCCGTTGCCGTTGAGTGCTTTGGCCATCATCTCGGCCTCCTGCTGTCCTGCGGCGACGTCGTCCGGCTGTACCGAGCCGCTGAGCGCGTCATTCTGCAACGAGGCGTTCACGTCGACAATGGGAATGCCCGCGGCCTTGGCCGCCGCCACCTGCGGCTGGAGCGAGCCGGCCTGTACGGGGTCGACCAGGATCGCGTTCACTTTCTGGTTGATGAACTGGTCGATCTGGCTCGCCTGGGTGCTCACGTCCAGGTTTGCCGAATTCCACAGGACGTTGATGTCGCGGGCCTTGGCGTAGGCATCGATGCCTTCCTTGCCCTGGGTCACGAACGACGACATGTCGTAGACGCTTACCCCGATAGTGGTCTTGCCGACATCCGGGTCACCAGCGCCGCAGCCAGTGAGAAGCAAACCGCCGACCGCCACCACAGCGGCGGACGCGGTGAACCTGGATAGGAATCGGAATTTCAATGTCGCTCCTTTGCGATAGTCACTGCCCATTGGGGGCGGTTAGCTGGCCCGGCGGGCGTTCGCCCAGACGTCGACGCCGACAGCGGCAACGATCAAGATGCCCTTGATGACGTCTTGCCAGTAGGCCGGGACGATGAGGAGGTCGAGTCCGTTGTTCAAGGTCTGAATGAGCAGGAGTCCCAGTGCGGTTCCCCAGATGCTGCCACGTCCACCCATCAGGGAGGCGCCGCCGATGACGACGGCGGCGATGGCATCGAGTTCGTATCCGGCGCCGAGGTTCGGTGCGCCGGACACGACGCGGGACGCGAGCATGAGGCCGGAGAGGCCGGCCAGGACGCCGCTGATCATGTAGACGCTGAAGAGGATGCTCCGGCTCTTCACGCCGGCGATCTCGGCGGCGTGGCGGTTGCCGCCGACGGCGTAGACCCGCATCCCGTAGACGGTGCGCTTCATGACGAGGGCCAGTCCGACGACGAAGACGATCATGAGGATGACGGGGATCTTCAACCCGAGCACTTCGGTGTTGGCGAAGGCACCGAACGTTGCGGGAAGCCCGTTGATCGGGGCGCCGTCGCCGACCACGTAGGCCAGCCCAGAAGCCAGTGTCAGCATTCCGAGTGTGGCGATGAACGGCGGAACGTTCAGCCGTGCGACGACAAGCCCATTGATCGCTCCCGCGGCGAGTCCGACCAGCATCGCGGTAACCAGGGCGAGCCAGAGCTGGTTCGGGTTGTTCTTGGCGACCAGGGCAGCGGCCATCGCGCTGAGCGCGATGACACTTCCAACGGACAGATCGATGCCTCCGGTGAGGATCACCAGGGTCTGACCAAGGGCGATCAACGCGAAGGGGGCGGCCGCGATGAGAATGGTGGAGAGATTATCCACCGTGCCGAATCGTGCGCTGCGGTAGAGGAAGAACGCGATCACCAGCAGCATGACGACGATCATCGCGTTGTTGATCAGCAGCTTGCGTACCGATGCGCCGCTGATGTTCGGCATCCGCTTGGTCCGGAGCGATGAGGCTCCGGCGGCCTCCCGCACTGGCGCGTCCTTGTCAGTTCCCAGCATGTCGAAGTTCCTTTGCGGGAGCGGCTTCCTGGCCGGAAGCGTGGCGGAAGATTCGGTCCTGAATGTCGGATGAGGCGAGTTGCTCCTGGGAGAAAGAGGCCGCGAAGGTGCCTTCGCGCATGACGAGGGCACGGTGCGAGAGGGAGAGGATCTCGGGCATGTCGGAGGACGCCATGACCACCGCCATGCCTTGGGCGGCCAGGCTGACAATGATGCGGTAAATCTCGTTGCGAGCGCCCACATCGACGCCTCGGGTGGGTTCATCGAGCAGCAGCACTTTGACGGGGCCGGTCAGCCAGCGGCCGATGACAACCTTCTGCTGATTTCCTCCGGAGAGTGTTTCGACGGGCTGGTCGAGGTTGCGTCGCCGCAGCAACAGCGAGTCCATCACCGACGATATTGCGTCCGTGCGCTGGCGATTTCGAAGCCAACCGACCAACGAGAATGCCCCGGTTCGAGGAAGTGTGGCGTTGTCCAGGATCGACATGCCCAAGACCGCCCCGGCGCCCTTGCGGTCCTCGGGAACCAGGACCATTTCGGCCGCGATCGCGGAGGCCGGCTCGCCCGGCCTGATCTTCTTTCCAGCAACATGGACAGTCCCGCTGTGGGCACGGCGGAGCCCGAAAATCGTCTCGAGCAGCTCCGTCCGGCCGGCCCCGACAAGACCGGCGAGTCCGACGATCTCGCCCCGACGGACCTGCAAGGAGACAGGTGGACGGTCGCCGACCACCAGCCCGCGCACGTCGAGCAGTACCTCGGTCCCGCACGCAGGACGCTCGGGGAACAGGTCATCGAGTTCTCGACCGATCATCGCCTGGACGATGTTGTCGTCGGTAATGGCGTCGATCGGGGAATCTTCGACCAGCGCCCCGTCCCGGAGGACGACGACGCGGTCGGCCATCGCCCGGATCTCCTCCATCTTGTGCGTGGTGAAGAGCAGGGCGACTCCCTGGGCTTTGAGAGTGCTCACGACGTGTTCCAGCTGGGCCACCTCGTGTTCGGCGATGGCGCTCGTGGGTTCGTCCAGGAGCAGGACCCGTGCGCCACGGCTGGTCGCCTTGGCGATCTCGATGAGCTGCCGCACGCCGACCGGCAGGGTTCCCATCCGGGCCTCGGGATCGATGGCCACCCCGAATGGGGCGAGGAGCCGGCCTGCCTCGGCGATCATGCCGCGGCGGTTCAGGAACGGTCCCCGGCGCAGTTCTCGGCCGATGAAAAGGTTCTCGTAGACCAGCATGTCCTGGATCGAGGCCAGCTCCTGAGGAACGATGGCCACCCCGAGATGGTTTGCTGCCTGCGGGTTGCCGGCGGGCAGCCGGTGTTCGCCGACAAGGATTTCGCCTTCGTCTGGGCTGTACTGCCCAGAGGCGATCTTCATAAGGGTCGACTTGCCGGCACCGTTCTCGCCGGCCAAGGCGGTAACGGTTCCCGGCTCCAACGTCAAAGAGATGCTCTTGAGTACGGGGATCCCGGCGAAGCCCTTGGCGATCCCGGTGCAGCGAAGGGCGGCGAGTTGGTTCGTCACGGGTCACAGCCCCGGAGAAACGATCGTCTTCAGGACGGCCGGCCGGGTGGACTCGATCAGGGCCTCGGCGACGTGGTCCAGGTCGTGGTGCCCGGTGACCATGGAGTCGAGGTCGACGCGACCGGTGCGGACCAGGTCGATGGCCGTCGGCCAGGTGTTGGCGTAACGGAATACGCCTGTCACGACGAGTTCGCGGTTCTGGATCACGGGGATCGGCAGGGACACTTCGTCGGCGCCCATGCCGATCAGCACCATGCGGCCGCCCGGACCCAGTGCTGCCAGCCCGGACAGCACCGCCGGCGTGGCCCCGGAGCATTCGAGAAAGACATCGACATCGAGCCCGAGTCCGGCGATGTCGTCGGTTCTCGGGTCGAGGATGCTCGTTGCCCCGTACTCTCGGGATTGCGCCCGCCTGTTCTCGTCGAGGTCGCTCACGAGGATTTCGGTTGCGCCGAAGGCGCGCGCGGCCTGCGCGGCCAGGATGCCGATCGGACCGGCGCCGGCGATGAGCACGCGCGATCCGGCCGTGATGCCGGCTTTGCGAGCCGCCGCGATGCCCACTGAGAGGGGCTCCATGAGCGCCGCGGCGTCGTCGCTGATGGAATCGGGGACGTCGAAGGCGAAGTGCGACTGGATCGTCACGTACTCGGCGAACGCGCCGTCAACCGGGGGCGTGGCGAAGAACCGCATGTGGGGGCAGAGGTTGTAGCGGCCGCTGAGAGTCTGGGGCGAGGTCGCCGACGGGTGCTGCGGCTCGACGGAGACACGGCGCCCAATGCGGGACTCGGGCACGTCGGCACCCACTGCGACGATCCTGCCGGCCGCCTCGTGCCCGAGGACCAGCGGCGCATCGACGACGAAGTCGCCGATGCGACCCTCCTGGAAGTAGTGGACATCGGAGCCGCACACGCCCACAGAAGAGACTTTCACGAGGACCTCGTCGCGGTCCGGGCGCGGCACGGGCCGTTCCTCCACGACGAGCGTGCCCGGCTCGATCAGGACACTGGCACGCATGGTATCCGGGACTGTTTCGGACATCTCTTTCCCGTCAGATCGATGGTTGAGCCGCAGCACTCGTCGAAGGGGCCGAGCCTCGGGTCGCTGGCGGGCCGACAATAAGCCAGGACGCAACAGATGTGCAAGTACCGTGTTCATATGTTCAACCACGGCGCGATCTGCGTAAGATGAGCTGACCCGCACGGAAGGGGGAAGCGGTGGCAAAACCCGCTGCCGGACCAGACAAGCTCGTACGCCTGGCCTACATCGCCCGACGGCATTTCCTGGAGGGACGGACTCGCATCGAGATCGCCGAGGAGCTGAACCTGAGCCGGATCAAGGTGGGGCGTCTACTCGACGACGCCATCGCCTCCGGGATCGTCACCTTCACCATCGCGGCCCCGGACAGCCTGGACGTCGAACGATCCCTGGCAATGCAGAAGAAGTACCACCTGAAGCACTCGATCGTGCTGCACACTCCCACCGATTCGCCCGAGCACATCCAGCGCGAGCTCGGCCGCGCCGCCGCGGACCTGCTCAGCGAGATCGCAACCGCCGAGGACGTCATCGGCATGACCGCGGGCCGGACCCTCAGCAGCATGTCCCAGCAGCTTCACGACCTCCCGCGCTGCGAAGTGGTGCA
This sequence comes from Amycolatopsis taiwanensis DSM 45107, assembly GCF_000519205.1. Taxonomy (GTDB): domain Bacteria; phylum Actinomycetota; class Actinomycetes; order Mycobacteriales; family Pseudonocardiaceae; genus Amycolatopsis_E; species Amycolatopsis_E taiwanensis. The sequence continues at coordinate 24,270 of NZ_JAFB01000046.1, forward strand.
GCTGGCCGGGATCGCCGGCCCCGTCCAGGCCACCGGCGTCGAGGTCATCCGACGCGTCAGCGCCGTTACCCACGGCCATGCGTGGACCATCTACGCGCCCATCATCACCTCGGACGCCGCCGCGGCCGAAGCCATCGCGCGCCAACACGAAGTCCGCGAGACCCGCCGGCAGTTCGCCCGGGTCACGATCGCCCTGGTCGCCATCGGCAGCTGGTCCCCGCCCGACTCGCAGCTCTACGACAACCCGGCGCTCTCGGCCAAGGAGCGTGAGGCTGTGCTGAAGGCCGGAGTCAAGGCCGAGATCGGGGCCCTCCTCATCGACCGCAGCGGCACCGTGCTTGATCTCCTCCCCGGCCGCAGCGTGGCGATCGGCGAGGACGAACTGCGTCGCATACCAGAGGTGATCGGGGTGGCCGGTGGGCCGAAGAAGACTGAGGCGGTTGCCTCCGCCCTCGCCTCGGGCCTCATCTCGTCACTTGTCACCGACTCAACACTCGCGGCCCGGCTCCTCGAGGAGACAGCATGAACCCTCGGGTGGTCGTCTCGGGAATCGACTCCTCGACGCAAAGCTGCAAGGCCCTCACCGTTGATGCCGAGACCGGCGAAATCCTCGCACGGGCATCCGCGGCGCACCCCGACGGCACCGCCGTCGACGTCCGGCACTGGTGGCAGGCCCTGCAGGACTGCTCGCCCGACGGATTCTCCGCCTCGGCCGCCGTGTCCGTCAGCGCCCAACAGCACGGCCTGGTTGCCCTCGGCGCTGACGGCAAGCCCGTATACGACGCGCTCCTGTGGAACGACACGCGCTCGGCCCCCCAAGCGGCGCACCTGCGCGAGCAATTCGGGGCCGAATGGTGGGCCGAACAGATCGGTGTGGTCCCGGTGCCCTCATTCACGATCACCAAGCTCGCGTGGCTGGCACAGCACGAACCAGCCACAGCGGACCGGACAGCCACGATTCTGCTGCCGCACGACTGGCTGACCTGGAAGCTCGCCGGAATGCCGGAGTCTCCGACGACCGACCGCAGTGACGCCTCCGGAACCGGCTACTTCTCCGTACCGGAGAACCGCTATCGAACCGACCTGGTCCAGGAAGTCTTCGGCAAAGTCCCGAAGCTGCCGAAAGTCCTAGCGGCCAACGAAACCGCGGGCAGGACAGCCACCGGGGCCCTTCTCGCCGCCGGATGCGGCGACAACGCCGGAGCCGCCCTGGGCCTCGGACTCCAACCCGGCGAGGTGGCCGTCAGCATTGGCACGAGCGGGACCGTCTTCACCTCCACACCCCAACCCGTCGCAGACGCCTCCGGTGCGGTTGCCGGCTTCGCCGACGCCACCGGCCAGAACCTTCCCCTGCTTGCCACCATCAACGCCGCACGCATCCTGTCCGGCACCGCCCAACTCCTGGGCGTCGACCTTCCGGAGTTCGACCGCCTTGCCGGCGCCGGCCCCCTCGACGCGGGCGGCCTCACCCTCGTGCCCTACTTCGACGGCGAACGCACGCCGAACCTCCCCGATGCCCACGGCACACTCCTCGGGATGTCCAGGGCCAACCTCACTCCCGAAAACCTGGCCCGAACGGCCGTCCTCGGGCTGCTGTGCATGCTCGCGGACGCCCTCGACTCCCTCAGATCGCAGGGCATCGCGGCCAACCGTGTACTGCTCATCGGCGGCGGGTCCAAGGCAGCCAGCGTGCGCAACGCCGCGGCCGACATCCTGGCAGCGGAGATTCTCGTTCCAGAGCCCGAGGAATACGTCGCCCTCGGGGCCGCGAGACAGGCGGCCTGGGCACTGTCCGGCGACCCGGAACCACCACAGTGGGAGCGCCGCATCTCGACATCGTCCGAACCGACACATCCCGAATGGGCCACGGAAGTCCGCGGCAGGTTCGCGCGAGCCAAGGAGCTCCTGTATGGCATCTAAGGACGGCGAACCCGGCCACGTAATAGGAGCCGAAGCACAGGCCATTCTGTTCGATCTCGACGGGACGCTGATCGATTCGACCGGGGCCACCGAGCGCGCCTGGCACAAATGGGCAGACACGTTGGGCATCACCGGCTACGTCCACCGCGGACACGGACTCCCGGCCAGAGACACCGTCGCACGGCACGTCGCAGTGAACCAGCGGGCGGAGGCATTACGGCTCGCGGAGCAGTTCGAGGAGCAGGAAACCGAAGGCATAGAAGTCAAGGACGGCGCCCGAGAACTTCTGGCCGAACTGCCTGCCGAACGATGGGCCATCGTCACCTCCTGCACGGCCAAGCTCGCACGCATCCGCCTGCAAGCCGCCGGCCTGAACGAGCCCACCGTCATGATCACGGCCGATGATGTCGTCAACGGCAAACCCAGCCCCGAAGGCTACCGGGCTGCCGCACGGGCGCTAGGTTTCAACGCAGACACATGCCTCGTCGTCGAAGACACACCCGTAGGACTCGCGGCCGGCCGATCGCTCGGATGCCAGACACTTGGCGTACTCGGCACAGTCGAAGCATCCGAGCTCAACGCCGACTACCTCATCGAGACCTTGACACAAGTCTCTCTCCGCATCGCTCACCATGACGGCGCGATGACCCTTGAAATCTCAGACACCCGGTTCTGCCGCTTCCTATGACACCAAAATGCGAGCTGGTCGCAACCCCCGCGCAGGGCCTCGCTGTGGAACTCGGCGGCGTTGTCCACAAGCCGTCCCGGAGTCGCGGCTAAACCGTTCCCGGTTCGGTGGACACGGGGTGAGGGTCGCCCGGTCGGAAAGACCGCACCGTCGGTTCGCTGGAGTGGCCGTCTTGTCCGTTCCGTAATCGAAGGGTCGTGCTCGGTAAGGTGTGTCCCTGTCGATCTCTCGTGCCCGCGCATCCGGCACTCACGTCGCCTTTCCAGGCGGTCGTGCGATGACCGATCGCACCCCGAAGCCTTGGGATCACACGGGTCCGGTAAGTGCTGGGCTGTGGTTGCCTACGACAGGTCGGACAGGTCCAGTACGAAGCGGTAGCGGACATCGCCCTGCCCCAGGCGGTCGAGAGCGTCGTTTACCCGAGCGGAGGGCATGAGCTCGATGTCGGCGGTGACGTTGTGCTGGGCGCAGAACTCCAGCATCGCGGCGGTGGCAGGCCGGCCGCCGCTGCCCGCCGAGCTGAGTTTCTTGCGTCCGATGAGCAGGTCCATGGTCTGCAGGGTGACCGGACCGAGGTGTCCGAGCTGGCTGAGCGTGCCATCCAGGGCGACGAGCCCAAGGAGGGGACCGAGCTCATGGGGGACAGCGATGGTATCGATGAGGACGTCGAACCGGTTTCGGGCGGCGGTCATCTGTCGTTGGTCGGTGGACAGGATCAGGTCGTGGGCGCCCAGCCGGCGCGCGTCGTCAGCCTTGTCTGGTGACCGGCTGATGACTGTGGTGTCGGCGCCGAGGGCGACGGCGAGTTTGACCGCGAGGTGCCCGAGGCCGCCAAGTCCGGCCACCGCGACGCGGGTGTCCGGGCTGACGCCGAGGGCCCGCAGCGGCTCCCAGACGGTGATTCCGGCGCACAGCAATGGAGCGGCGGCGGCGGGGTCGAGGTCTGAGGGCAGTGGGTAGGCGAACCGGTCGCGGAGGATGTACTCGCGGGAATAGGCCCCCAGCGTGGTCGATCCGTCGTGGCGGTCGGTGCCGCCGTAGGTCAGGGTTGGGAACTCGGTGCAGAAGTTCTCTTGTCCCGCCCGGCACATCGCGCACAGCCCGCACGAGTCGACGATGTTGCCGACCGCGGCCGCGTCCCCGACCGTGAACCGGGTGACGTCAGGCCCGATCGCGGTCACCACCCCGGTGAATTCATGGCCCGGCACCAACCGTGCGTCCCCGGTCTGGGGCAGGGCGTGGATGGCGTGCAGGTCGGTGTGGCAGACGCCGCAGTAGTCCACGCGCACCGCGACGTCGTCGGCCCGCAGATCCCGACGTTCGAACGACACCCGGCGCAGCGCGGTCCCGGGCCGGTCGGCCTGCCAGCCCACGGTGGTTCGCATCCTCACTCCTCACGATAAACAGACTGTTCGGTCTGCTGGGAGGTTAGCGAAGCCCCTACCATGGAGCAAACCGACTGGTCTGTTGTTATCCTGTCCGGTATGGCCGACAAGCCCCTGACCTCGCGTGGCGCCGCCACCAGGCAGCGCATCCTGGACGTGGCCACCCAGGAGTTCGCCGAGCACGGCATCGCCGGGGCACGCGTCGAACGCATCGTGGCCGCGGCGCGTACCAACAAGGCCCAGCTCTACGGCTATTTCGGCAGCAAGGAAGGGTTGTTCGACGCGATCTTCTTCGGCTCCCTGGAACGGATCATGACCGTCGTGCCGATCGACGCGACTGACCTGGCGGACTGGGCCGTACGCCTCTACGACGAGTACCTCCGTCGCCCCGATCTGATCCGGCTGGCCACCTGGGCGCGTCTGGAACGACGCCCGGCCGGTCATCTCGTCGACGACGCCGACCGCCTCGATGCTGCCAAACTGGGTGCCATCGCCGACGCGCAGGCCATGGGCCTTGTCCGGTCCGGAGACCCGTTCGACCTGATGGCCATGGTCATCGCGATGTCCATGGCGTGGTCACCGGTGAGCAACGTCTACGCCGCCACCGACCAGGAACCCGCACACGTCCATGAACAACGCCGCACCCTGCTCCGCGACAGCGTGCGGCGCGTCGTCACACCCGGCTAAGGACGACTCACTGTCAAGTAGCGCGGAAGCCAGTCCCTTCCCTGCTGATCACATCACGCGGAAACGCCAGGTCGCTCGACCAGGATTGGTCATGGTTGTAGCGGCCCACTCCGTCCGGGGTGCCGATCTCATCGGTGACCGGGTAGCCCGGGCCGGTCTCCCACCCCAGCTGCGCCCAGCGCGATCGGATAGCCCCCTGCACCTCGTGCGCACCCGTCCCTGCGGTCCAGTAGATCGACGCGCCACCCGCCCCGCTAAACTGGTTGTAACGCCCCACACTATCCGGAGGGCCGTTCTCGTCCGTGGTCGGGAACCCCAGCACCGGCTCCCCACCCACGGCAAGATACTTGGCGCGGATCTCCCCATGCAGCGACCAGGCACCACTCGCCTGGGACCAGTAGATCGAGGCCCCACCCGAGCCGGCGAAATCGTTGTAGCTGCCCTCGCCATCCGCAGTCCAGGTTTCGTCGCTGGTTGGGAATCCGAGAAGGCCACCGGGGCCGCCCAGGTCGCGGTAGTGGGCCAACACCAGGCCCCGCAACGCCCACGCGCCCGTGGTGGTAGATGGTGCCGTGCTCGTAATCCTGTGCCCACCCTGCCGCGATGGGGTACTCACCACCGGAGGGATTCCCGAGGTGGGAAGAGCTTCCGCCCATCGCCGTGTAATGCTCGACGATCTTGTCCGGCGTATCCCCCACGGCGAAGGCGAGCAACTGGTCAGGCGTCCCGTTGAACACATCCTGATCCCCCGGGAACGGGCCCGAGCTCGCGTACTGGAAGAACGTGTACACGCTCCAACTGGGCGGGATAGTCGGCGCACCACCCGTGTCCGAATTGGACGGGGCGATCCACAGCGGATCGTCACCGAAGCCGGCGTCGTTGCCCGTGCAGTTGCTCCACCAGCCGTTGGTCGTATAAATCACCGGCCACCGATTCGTCCGATCATGAACCGTACCCGCGAAATCAGCAATCCACGCCGTCATCCGCGCCGGGCTCAACCCATAGCACCAGCCGGTCCAGTCTGTCGAACCATACGGGTTGTACTCGATATCCAACACCGGCGGCAACGTACGCCCATCCGCCACCCAACCCGCCCCATGGGAGAGGAAGAACATCGCCTGCGCCGCGCCCGAAGACTCATCGGGCAACGCAAAATGATAACCACCCCGCACAAGCCCCGCGTTCGCCGAACCCGCATAGTTCGTGTCAAACATCGGGTTCAGATACGCCGTGCCCTCACTCGCCTTCATATAAGCGAACTTCGCGCCACCCGCCGCCACCGCAGCCCAATATCGCGCCGACCGGGATCTGCCGCACAATCTCGTCGAACCGCTCCGTGGAACTGGTTGGAACGAACGCGTACATGCGTGTCCAGTTCAGTCCGGGCGCATCCGCCAGAGTGACCGTATTCCACGGCGGTTCAGAGATCTCTGCCTGCCGCTCGACCGTCGGCCGCTCGGAGGTCAGCCGGTCCTCGTCCAGCCCCTCGTTGATCAACCAACGCAGGAACGGAAGGACGCCCTCGTCCAGCACCGCGGTCTGCCAGCTCCGCAAGGCCCGTTCGGCCTCGCCGCGTACCTCGTCCATATCGACGACACCAAATTCGGTGTGAGTGAAGATCCAGGTGAGCGAACCCGTCATCGCGCCGAACATCGTGGGGTACAGCCACGGGTATTGACCAGCCTGGTTCGGTCTTCTTCCCTCCCCTTCGCGATGGTTATCTGGGCTAGCGGACCTGGCGTGGATAGCGGGCCGTACACACTCGATATCGTCGCGCACCCGGAATGTTCGGGACACGGCCAAACGGATGCGTCCCGCGGGTTGGTCGCAGCGAACTGCCCGGTCTTGGGCACCGGTCGACAGCCAGCTTCTTTCGGGCGTCGCGCGGTGCCCGTGCCGTGCCGCCACCCGCACGATGCCGCGGCCCCTGTCCACCAGACCGGGAACGGTCCACGGCCGATGCTGCCGATCAGGTCAATGGCCTCCTCGGCCAGGACGGCGGCGGCTCGGATGAGTTGGTTTCGGGCGGTGTTCAGGGCGATGGCGAAGCTGGCGCGGTCAGGGTGGTTGTGGTGGCGTCGGTGACCGCGATCCAGTTGATGGAGGCGCTGGTGGCCAAGCGCCGCCCCGACCGGCCGGTACCGCCGATGGCCGGTACGGCCGATGGCCGGTACCGCCGTGGTCGGGGCGGTTGTGCATCTGCTGGCTTCTGACTGCTTTGCTGCCGTGTCCGGATTGGTCTGAGGGCGCCGTTGAGGGTGACGTTTCCAGCACTGACCTGGACGGTTACCTCGGCGGCTCCGGGGTGGGTGCCGACGACGAGTTCCTCGGTGTCCTCTCGAAGGCGGCGTCGCCGTGCAGGAACAGACGCAGGGCGTCGAGGAGGGCGAGTACGCCGACTAGCCGGTGGATGCGATCCCCGACGCACAGTTGACGGAGCTGGGCGCTGGCGAGGCTGCGCACGGCGGCACGAAGTGGGGCTTCGGCACCGATCGTGGTTGCTGGTGTGCTCATCAGGTCTGCCGCAGTCCTGGCCGAGGACTTGTGCCAGCGTGCCCGGGTCCGGGAGCTGGCCAGCAATCGCCAAGATCCAGAGCGTCTCCGTCGGCACGCTGTACAACTGCATCCCGGACCTCGAGGGGCTGCGGAACTCGCGAGTCTCACGGCAGTTGGAAGGGAGCAAGTAGCCGCCCGCTGCTACTTTGCACCGTGGGTCAGAGATAGGACTCCGGGGCCAATACATTGGGTGCTGGGGCTGTCGCGCGGGCAATCCCCGCGCCGGGATGGGGCGTCAGTTGCGGCGCGCGGCCCAGACGGTGTGCTCGGTGCGTACCGCGAGGTCGTCACGGCGCAGGATGCTGTGCGGGCTGCTGGTGTCGAGCAGTCGGTCGAGTGCGGTGAGGTCTTCCGTCGCAAGCTCCGTGGCGGCGGCGCGGATGCGCTGCAGCGCGCCCAGGGCGTAGCGGCCGATCGCCGCGTTGTGGGACCCGTCGATGTCGATGGCGACGGTGAGTTCGCCTGCGACAGCGAATCCGGCGGTGTTCAGCATGGGTCCCCAGTCGGCGCCGCGGTGGGGCAGGCGCTGGGCGTGGAAGCGGTCGGTCGCGGCGTGGACGCGGTCTTCCAGGCCGGGCCGGTCGGCGGGGGCGTTCTCGGGCAGGAAGCGGGGGAGGCCGGCCATTTCGACGATGGCGAACAGGCCGTTGGGCGCGAGCAGGTCGCGGACGGTGCGCAGGGTGTGGTCGGGGTCGGCCATGTGGTGCATGGAGCCCGACGCCCACACGAGGTCGGGTGTTCCGAGGTCGGGCCAGGTGGCGTCGTCGAGGTCGGCCAGCACGGTGCGCACGTGCTCGTCCACCCCGCGGGCGCACGCCTTCTCCCGCAGCCGTTGCAGGTGCCCGGGCGAGGCGTCGACGGCTAGGACGTGCGCCTCGGGGAAGCGCTCGAGGAGCGCGAAGGTGCCCGCTCCCGTACCGGAGGCCAGATCCACGATCTGGCGCGGGTCGCTCTTCAGGGGCAGCCACTTGATGATGGCGGCGATGTGCTCGGCGAGGACTTCCGCGTCCAGGTCGAGGATCTCCGCCTGCCCGCTGTCGGCGCCGCATTGCTGGTGGTGGCCGTGTTCGTGGTGGCCCTCGTGAGCGGCGTGTGTTTGCGTCATACCGCCACATTAAGCGCGCCATGCGCTTTCGGCACATCCTCTTGCGGATTACGCAAGACGATGGCGCTGTGTGCTGCCGGGCGCGCACGGTGCACCCGTACGAGGGCGGGTCGGCCGGTGTGGTTACGGGCTGGCGCTTTGCGCGTCGCTGTCGCCGTTCTCGCGCTGATCGTCGGTCTCGCGATGTCCGCGGCGGGCGTCGCGGTCGAAGATGAACATGACCTCGCAAGGGCGGCCCTCGGCGCCGATGGCGTGCGGCATCATGGTCGGGAACTCGGCGGCCTGGTTGGTCTCGATGCGGAAGCGGCGGTGGCCCAGCATCAGGATCGCGGTGCCTGATAGCACGACGAGCCATTCCCGGCCCGGGTGGGCGCGCATCGTGGCGGGATTGTCGGGCGGCGGCTCGGTCAGCCGCCGACGCATGATGCTCATGGCCGGGTCGCCCTTCATCGGCCAGCTCAAACCGTGGGCACCGTGGATCATGGGGCTGATGACCACGTCGTCGGCGGCGTTCTCGACGAGCTGATCGAGGGTGGTGTCCAGGGCACGGGCCAGGGTGACGAGCTGGTCCAGCGCCAGGCGGCGCTGGCCGCTCTCGATGCGGCTCAGCGAGGACTGGCTGAGGTGGGCGCGGGTGGCCAACTCCTCCAGGGACAAGCCCTGCGCGACCCGCAGGGCGCGGATGCGTTTGCGTACGAGGCTGTCCAGCGAGTCATCTTCTTGCGTCATAGGCAACATTCTATGCCTTAGATGCAATTCGGGGTTAACTCGAACGCAGACAGCCCGGATCGGCTGGGGCCGCACACTACAGAAAGGGCGCGAGGAGATGTCCGTGCCGACTTCCGCGTACGACAGCGACGCACTGCCCGGTGAGACCGTGGACGCCGTGGTGATCGGCGGCGGCGCCGCGGGCCTGAACGGTGCGCTGATGCTCGCCCGCTCCCGCCGCTCCGTTGTCGTGATCGACAACGGCACGCCCCGCAACGCGCCGGCCGAGGCCGTGCACGGCTTCATCGTGCTGGACGGTACGCCGCCCACCGAGATCCTGAAGCGCGGCCGGGAGCAGGTGCGCCAGTACGGCGGCCGGGTCGTCTCCGGCGAGGTGGCCTCGGCTGAACCTGCCGCCTCGTCGGCCGACGGGGATCTGCGTTTCACCATCACCCTGGCCAACGGCCGGACCATCACGGCACGCCGTGTGCTGGTGGCCACCGGCCTGCGAGACGTGCTACCCGATATTCCCGGGCTCGCGGAGCACTGGGGACACAGCGTCGTGCACTGCCCGTACTGCCACGGCTGGGAGGTACGCGACGAGCCCATCGGCGTCCTCGCCACCAGTGCCGCATCCATCCACCACGCCCTGCTGTTCCGCCAGTTGACCGACGACCTCGTCTACTTCACCCGCGACACCACACTCGACGAGAACACCCGCGCGCGCTTCGCCGCCAGGGGCATCCGTATCGTCGACACCCCCGTGGAAGAGGTCGTGAAGGCCGACGACGGCGGTGTCGCGGGCGTGCGCCTGGCCGACGGCGCGTTCATGGCCCGCCGCGTTCTCGCGGTCGCCACCCGGATGCAGGCCCGCACCGAGGGCCTGGAGGGGCTGAAGCTGCCGATGGAGGACCTGCCCGATGACATGGGCCGCCGCTTCGCCTCCGGCATGGCCGGCACCACCGAGGTGCCCGGGGTGTGGGTGGCCGGCAACGCCACCGACCTGACCGCCCAGGTCGGCGCCTCCGCTGCGGCCGGCGCCCTGGCCGCAGCCCACATCAACGCCCTGCTGGCCACGGCCGAGGCCGACGCGGCCCTCGCCGCAGCCCAGAGCGGTACCACCACCGCCTGACATCCGCGGCGCGCACTGCCGCTCCTTCCATCCGCAATCCTGCGTCCGGGCAGGGTCCGACGCCGAGCTCCCCCATGCCCTTTTGGAGAGGAATCCATGAGTACGAACCAGCCCGCACAGGAGCCCGCCGCCGTAGCCAGCGGCGAGGGCGGCGCGCCGGACGCGCGTCAGCTGCGCACCATCCTGATCGCCGTCTCCATGGCGCTGATGGCCGTCATCGCGTCGGTGTCCGGGCTGAACGTCGCCCAGACCCACATGGCCGTCGAGTTCGGGGCCTCACAGAGCACGGTTCTGTGGATCATCAACGTCTACACCCTGGCTCTGGCCGCGCTACTGCTGCCGCTCGGCGCGATCGGTGATCGCCTGGGCCGCAAGCCCATGCTGATCGCCGGGCTTGGCATCTTCGGTGTCGCAAACGTCGTGGCGGGCCTGGCCCCGACCACCGAGGTCATGATCGCGGCCCGTGTGGCCAGCGGTATCGGCGCCGCGATGATCATGCCGATCACCCTTGCCGTCATCACCTCCACCTTCCCCGAGGAGCAGCGCGGCAAGGCGATCGGCGTGTGGACCGGCGTCGCCGGAGGCGGCGGCGTCCTGGGCATGTTCCTCTCCGCCCTGCTGGTCGATGTCGCGGACTGGCGCTGGCTGTTCGTGCTGCCGGTGGCCCTGGTCATCGTGGCCCTGGGCATGACACTGAAGTCGGTGCCCAACTCCCGTGAGCGCTCGGCCCATTCCTTCGACACCATGGGCGCGCTGGTCTCCACCGTCGCCGTCATCGGCCTCATCTTCGTCCTGCAGGAAGGGCCCGAACGCGGCTGGGCCGCCCCCGCGACGCTGATCAGCCTCGCCGTCGGCCTCATCGCCGGCATCGGCTTCGTGGCCTGGGAGCTGCACCGCCGAGACGCATCACTGCTGGAAGTACGCCTGTTCCGGGAGCGCGGCCTGGCCGGCGGTTCGCTCACGCTACTGGTGGTCTTCGGTGTCCAGGCAGGCATCGCCGTGGTCCTGTTTCCATTCTTCCAGGCGGTGCTCGGCTGGTCTGGACTGCTGTCGACGGTGGCCATGATGCCGATGGCCGTCATGATGATGACGACCTCCGGGCTGGCCCCCAAGATGGCCGCCCGCATCGGCTCCCGCTCGACCATGGCCGTGGGCATCGCCCTGGCCGGTGTGGGCCTGGCGCTGATGGCGCTGTTCGTTTCCCTGGAAGGCGGCTACCTGACCATCCTGCCGGGCATGCTCGCCATGGGCATCGGCATGGGCCTGTCCATGACGCCTTCCACCGAGGCCATCACCAGCTCGCTGCCGCGTGACAAGCAGGGCGTGGCCTCCGCACTCAACGACATCACCCGCGAGTTCGGCACCGCGCTGGGCGTCGCCATGTTGGGTGCGCTCCTGTCCGCCGGCTACCGCAGCGCGATTGACAACCGGCTGCACGGCGTCCCCCAGGGGGCCGCGGACACCGCCCGCGAAGGCATCGCCAACGCCGTCGAGGTCTCGGGCAGCACCGGCTCGCACACCCAGCAGATCGTCCATGCCGCCCAGCAGTCCTTCATCGACGGCTGGCAGCAGGCCATGTGGGCAGGCGTCGCCGTCATGGGCGCGCTGTTTCTCTACATCGCCCTGCGCGGCCCGAAGAACCCCGCCCCCGCGGCGGTGGACGAGGCCGAGGCCGCCGAGACGATCGCCGCCGGGTGATCGCGTAGGGAACTTGAACCGGCTTGAACAGAGGGCCTCTTGAGTCGATGGCAGGGCGGCGGGCAATGTCTGCCGCCGCCCCGCCCCGACTCAGCGGCGCTCCGCCACAGCCACAACACCCCCACACCGCAGACGCTCTGTGCGTGTCCATAGTGGACGTCGATGGGGTGGTGGTAGCCGATGCCGGAGTGGTAGCGCTCGGTGTTGTACCAGGTGAAACGGTCGATGATCGCGTTCGATCACTGGATACCAACTTCACCGCATCAATCATCTGATGGTGGGAAACGGAAGCTAGCGACGTCCCCTCCACCGCGGATGGCCTGTCGGCCCTCTCGCTCCCGGTTAACGCGACGCTCAAGCTCGGTATGATCCACGCCATAAGCGAGCAGTAGGAACCGAGACACGTGATCGTCCATTTCGGATCAGATGCAAACCTGCAGCGCATCCCTCTACCAGGACACAGGCCCATCTAGACACGGCTACTGCGGCGAGAAACTGGCCACCGCCATAGAGGAAGGCCGGGACCTGTCCTCGATGAGCGGCATCCTGACCGGCAGCTCCTATCGTCTGCTGCCGGCCTGTCGGCCCGGTTTCACTTCAGGTGCCGGGCGAAGAACCGGCTCCCGTCGTCCCCCTCGAACTGCGGGACGCCGGTATGCCCGCCCATATTGGCGTGCAGCGTCTTCTCCTTGGAGCCGAAGGCGTCGAACAGGCCCATGGCCAGTTGCCGGTCGTTTCCTTCGTCGTCCCACTGCAGCAGGACCTGCAGCGGAATGGTGACCTGCCGGGCCTCCTCGAACAGGGCGCGGGGCACGAAACTCCCGGCGAACAGAAGAGCGGCCGAGATGCGCGGCTCGACCACCGCCAGCCGGAGGCCGATGGCGATCACCCCTCCCGCGTAGCCGACCGGGCCGCCGACCTCGGGCCAGCGAAAGGAGGCAGTGAATCGCATGGTCGTGCCTTTCGGGAGTGCTCGTGAACGGCGCTCCCGGACGACCTATCGTCCGACCGTGACCCTCGAGGGGAGCACCCATGTCGATACGTTCACGGCTACCACCTCCTCGTTCTCTCGCACGGCCTCCGGCAAAGTAGCAGTGGCCGCAGTCGAGTTTTCGCGGCGGCTCCGTGGCCGGATGTCACGGAGCCGCCAAGAAGACCTGGGAATCCCCGCCGCCTGAGATGGAACCTGGGAAACCGGGCTACCCCGCCGGTCGGCCCGCCCGCAGCCGCCGTCTATAGCTGGGAGTCGCATCGATCGACGCACCGATCGCGGACAACTGCCAAATACCAATGACAACGGCCAAATATCGCTGACAGTCACAGCGTGTCCACACCAGACACGTGTGTCTTGTTTGACGAATCGCTTGACATGGAGGCGGCGACGAAGCGTCCATAGTCTTATAGCCCGCACTACCGGATGCGCACCGGCGGGCCACGCCCCGGCCGGGGCATGACCATCCCATTCCGCACCAACACAGACGGAGTTCGTCATGTCCCGTAGTAACCGCAAGAACCACACCGCGGCCGCGCCTGTCCCGCAGGACGAACCGACCGCCGAGGACAAGGTACGCGCCGCGCTGGCTGGCAAACCTGGTTCCACCACCGCCGAGCTGGCAATAGCGGCCGGGTCGGCCGTTCGACCGCGGCGACGTCTGCATCGACGAGGCCGACGCGATCTTCACGGGCCTCGGATTCGCCTTCGGCCTCGCGTTCACACGCTCTGCTCTCGCCCACTTCCACCAAGCTGAGGGCGACCCCGCCGCCGCCCGCCGAGCCGCCAGCGACGCGCTGGACTTCGCCCGCCCGATCCCCTCGCCCCCGCTGCTGAGCCGCACGCACCACCAGTACGGGCTGATGCTGCTGTCCCAGCAGCAGCCCCGGGCAGCCCTGGACCATCTCGACACCGCTCTCACACTCCGCCGCGGCAGCCGAGAACGCTGGGGGGAAGCCGAAACTCTCATCGCCCGTGCGGAAACCCTCACCGCCCTTGGCCAGCCCACCGCCGCCCGCGCCAACTACCGCGAAGCCGCGAACATCCTCGCCGAACTCGACGACCCCCGGGTCACCGACGTCCAAGCCCGCATCGCCACGCTATCCACCCAACCGCAGCACAACCCCATGTAGTCCACCGGTTCAGTCCAGGCGCCTTGGTGAGTGGCGGTGATCTGGTGGGTCAGCCACGCCTGCCGGATCATGCGCGTCGCCGGTGAACGCAAGCGGGCGCCATAGAAGCCCGAGCGGACCCGGGCGAACCGGTAAAAGGGGTCGCGTGTGTCCGATGGACACCGTCGCGATCATCTGCGGGGCCGACAGGGCACACTGGTAGCAACTGTCCATGATCACTCCGCTGAGCGAGATGGGGTAAGTGATGATCCCGGTTGATGGTCCCGTGCGGGCGATGTCGAAGGACGTTGCCGAGCGGCTGCTGAGCGAGTCGATGAACAAGGCGCATGAAGGCAGGGTCTACGACTTCTACCTCAGCGGAACCTCTAATTACGCCGCCGACCGCGAGTTCGCCAAGGAACAAATCGCGCGGGTGCCCGACCTGCCATGGGCCGCGCGGCAAAACCGCCGGTTTCTCGGACGCGCGGTCCAGCACATGATCAACCAGGGCATCCGGCAGTTCATCGACATCGGCTCGGGGCTGCCCACCGAGGGCAACGTGCACCAGGTCGCGCAGCGCTTCGCCCCCGGCGAATGCCGTGTGGTCTACGTCGATCACGACCCCGTCGCCAGCGCGCACAGCTACCTCCTGCTCGAAGGTGCCGACCAACTCGACCGGAATCGGCCGATCAACGGCGACCTCCTTCGGTACGAGCAGTTGTGGGAAACCATCAACGACACCGGTCTGATCGACCCCACCGAACCAGTCGGACTGCTTCTGGTCGCGGTCCTGCATTTCCTCCCCAACGACCTCAACCCGCACCAGGCGGTCGCGTTCTACCGCGACCAGGTGCCCGCCGGCTCTCACCTCGCCATCTCACACGCCAGCGTCGATGGCATGCCACAAGAGGCAATCGACGCGCTGCTGGCGGTTCTGAACGACTACGACCGGACCACGGCGCGCGCGTTGTCGCGCACCCGCCCCGAGATCCGGGAGTTCTTCGGCGAGTGGCCGCTGCTGGAACCGCCGGGAATCGTATGGACCCCAGAATGGACCGTCGACGGCATCGAGAACGACACCATCGTTGGCGACATCGACGCCTACCAGTCGCAGATCGTCGCAGGAATCGCCCACAAGCCCTGACGGGCCACCACACATTTGCGGTCAGCCTGGCGCTGTGATGGCAAATGTGATTGTGGAAAGTGGTGCTCGCCGTTGGTTGGCGGTGACCCGCTTGTTGACGCAACGGACCGCGTTCACCCTGGGCTCCCCAGTCGACTCGGCTACCCGTGCCCGGTTCCCTCGGATTTCGCCGGCACCGTCTGGAAGGTCCACTCGTCGCCATCGATCCGGTATTCCCGTCCGCATCGGGGTCGATGCGCCACGGCAGGTAGCCGTCGAGGGCCCGCAGATGCTGGTGGCCATGGACCAGGGTGTCGCCATCGAAGTACACCTGCGGGTGGTTGTCGGGAACGCGCTCGTGGCGCGTGGTGGACCAGACCGCCACGGCTTCGGCGATCTCGGGCCGGAACACTGGGATGCACGGGTGGATGCCGGGGCGGGTTTCGACCCGAGTGGGGAAGCCGCTCATGGGCAGGTTTGCGGGGTCGCAGGTCACCAGGGCTTCACCTGGGCGCAGGTGGTGGCGTTCGGCGTCGCGCAGCACGCTGAGGTGGTGGTCGGACCGGGCGGGGATGCGGGTCGGGGCGGAGAGAAACCAGCGGCCGAGGTCCCCGAGCGGGTAGCGTCCGTCCTCGCCGAGAGCGATCTCGTGGCGCTGATGAGCGGCTTTCTTGGTGAAAATCACCAGCAGTTCCTCCTCGAAGCGGGCCAGCGGGTACCAGTCCGGATCGTGCGGGTAGAACAGGTTGAGCCAGTCGCACAGGGCCTCGGCGACCTCCCGCCGCAGGCGGGGCCGCACCCACAGCCCGTGGTGGCGGCGGGGTTCGATCACGGCGGGAACGCTGACCTGGTGCGGCTCGGCGGCCTCGGCGGGCACGAGGTCGATCCAGTACTCGCCGGCGGTGAGGTCGGTGCCTGTGGACAAGGTCGTGTCGGTGGTGAGCGTGCTCATCGCTGTTCTCCTTCGGTGTTCGGTGTCGGGGTGCCGGGGTGAGTCCAGCGGTACGTGGCCGGGTCCCACGTGGCTGTGGTGAGGAGGCGGTTGAGGTCGGGCATGCCGGGGCCGAGCATCCAGCCGAACTCGATGCATTCGGCCTCCCCGGGCCAGCGTCCGGTCCCCACGTCCTGCGGGCAGCGGCACGAGGGCGAGTGGCCGAGGCGCTGAAGCCCAGTGGCTGGACAGCGGGCCACGTCGCAGCCGTCGAGGTGGGCTTGGCCGGTCCCGACCCCGCAATCCGGGCAGCGCCGCTGCAGCGGCCCGGTGTCGGTTTCCGACGAGTGGGTCGTCATGCCGTCCTCCCGGGGTGGTCGTGGTGGATCTGGAGAAACTCGGTCCACTGGCGGGTTTCGTAGCTGAGGTAGCTGTCGTGCAGCCGCACGTCATGGGCGAGCAGCTGGCGGTGGGCGGCGACCAGCCCCGCTCCGGCGGTGATTGCCTCGGCAAGGCGCAGATGCATGCGCGCCCAGTCCGGGCAGCGTTCGTACTCGAGGGCGACCTCCACGAACCTTACGAACCGCCTGCTCAGTGGGTATAGGCGACCGCAAAATATGTTCGTTTTGTCGAACCATCACGGTGCGTCGCTCCTGCGCCAGCGTGGATCGGTGCTGGGATCGGGTGGCGCGCTGGACGGGGCGATCGGCGCCCGGCTGGGTCGTCGAGCCCTAGCTTGACCTTGTCGGTGATCTTGGAAGCGTCGGGGTCAGCTGCTGACGGGCCGTAAGGACTTCAGTCGAGGGATCCCGTGCTGGTCCATCCTGGAAGGCGGTCGGTAGCCAGGGAGGGACTGCTTCGCCGGTCGGCGGCATACCGCTGAGGCGCTCGATACTCACGGCGATAGCCGTGAAGACATGTTGCAGGTGGGCCTTCGGCTGTCCCCGGTAGCGGCACCGGCGCATCCCGTGTCCGTGGACGGAGTTGCACACTAACCACCCGCCTACAGTTGGTTGGTTGACAGCGCTGTCACTGTGCTGGAAGTCATCCAAGTGAACGCTCCACCACCGACTGGCCTCAGGCAGGATGAAGTTCGTCTGGACCGCGAGGTCATGCCTTCATCGGATCTTGCTCCATCCTTGTTATCTCTCTGTGGTAGCGCACCGATCCCTGGTTTACTCGGTAACCCAGAGGTGATCGATCATCACGGGGGGACAGATCGGTGTCGCTAGCCGAGTGGAAATCCGAGGCCATCAGTGCGGTAGAGCATTGGCTCACTCTGCAACCCGGGCCATCGGCGCAGCAACGGTGGAAACCCATCGGTAGTGCCAAAGAAGGCAACGAACCTGGCTGGCTTCTACTGGACAAACGGGGCGACCCGGTCAAGCTCGACACGCTCAATGACCTGTGTTTCGCCGGGAACGGTGGCCCGGACGTGGATACGGCGTATCCAATCGAAACATTTCGGCAGGTCGACGGGGTGCTGCTACTCAAGGAGCCGGCCGCCTTGCCCAAGCGGAGCCGGACAGTGTGGAGCAGGAGCATGTCCGTCCGGTTGCTCACCGAGAAATTGATCAGCGGATTGCGCGAATCCGGCAATGCACACATAGCGGATGCGTTCGCGACCGACCGTCTGGCGCCCCACCCAATGCGCGGAATTCCGGCGCCTCCCGGCTTGGTCGGGGCGCAGGCCGATGCCTATCGCGCGTGTTTGAGCGAAGGCGTTCGGCTGGTGTGGGGACCGCCGGGGGCCGGCAAAACGAGGGTACTCGCCCGCGCGATCGAGGATCTGGTCAACGGCAGCAAGCGTGTGCTGCTGGTGTCCACCGCAAACGTGGCTGTGGACAACGCCCTGCACGCCGTGGTCAAGGCCATGCGACCCAAACGAGGGGCCGCGATTCGGGTCGGCCCGGCACAGCTGGCTGAGGTGGCGAACAATCCGGATGTACATCTGCAGCAACTCGCCGCTGCTGCCTCCAACGAGGTCGACCGCGAACTGCGCACGATTGAACGGCAACTCGCCGAGCTTGACGGCCTGGATACCGAAATCGCCACATTGTCCGAGCAGGTCGGTGATTTCGCCCCCACCACCTACCGGGCGGCGTTAGAGCGGATCGAGAATGGACGAGAATTTGACAAACTCGCCCTGCTGATTCGTGATGCCGAAGCGCTATGGGAAGCAGCCGACAGAAAAGCCACTGCCAAGCGAGCCGCCGCACAGCAGGCCCAGAACGAATGGAATCGTATTGCAGGCGCACGCGAGGCGCTGAACAACGCTCAGGAGCTGACCGCTCAACTCAACCGTCTCGTCGTCCAGCACAAGAGTAAGCAAGCGGAGGTGACCGCGGCTGAACTCCGGTTGACAGCGGCAGACGGTTGGCTGGCGACCAGAAAAGCCAAGCGTGCTCGCGACAAGGCCGCCGAGGAGCTACACGCGTTTGAGCAGCTTGCCGCGGTGCGACATCGCCAATTGTCCGAATTGATTGGCGCGCACCGTGCGAGCGCTCAGCCGATCACCGGGGACTACGTGGCCAAGGTGGACACCGATCTCGGGAAGGCGCGCAAGGCTGTCGACCAAGCCGATCAATCCGAAGCCGCCGCGCTGTCACGACTGCGGGAATTGCGCGACCTTCGCCAGGCCAGACAGGACCGCGGCCTGCCCACCGATGTCGACCACGAGTATGTGCGCCAAGCTCGCTCGGCCGATCTGCCCGGCAAGTTCGAGCGGCTGGAGCGGGTCAGGGGACAGCAGCGAAATGCCGCTTCCCAGCGCGGCAAGCTGGAAGAAGCGCATCGCCTGCTGGTGAACAGGTCCCGCAAACTACGCCGGGATGCAGAGAAGCTGTTGGTCGAGGAAGCCGGCTTGGTGGCTACTACCCTCGCCCGCTCGCGGATGCACCCAGCCCTGGCCAAGGCGGATTTCGATGTCGTACTGGTCGACGAGGCTGGCGCGGCCGTCCTCGCCGAGGTGCTGCTTGCCCTGTGCCGGGCGACGAAAACCGCCGTCCTGTTCGGCGATTTCCTCCAGCTTCCCCCGGTGCAGGACAGGAATCTCGCAAACAGCACCCATGAACAGCTGCGGCGCTGGGTGTTGCCGAACCCGTTCACGCATGCGGGCATCCGCACGCCGAACGATGCGCTGCAACATCCGGGATGCGTGACCCTGCTACACCAGTTCCGCTTCGGCCCAGGTCTGCGGCAGCTGGCTAATGACGTGATCTACGAGGTCCTTCGTGACGCAAGCGATCTGCCCGGGGTACCCGCCCGGCAGGACACCGAGATCGTGTTTGTCGATACGAGCAGCCTCGGTGAGATGGGTGAGGTTCGCCGACCAGGCGGAAAACGCGGCTGGTGGCCAGCGGGACTGGTACTGTCCAGGGCGTTGGCCGAGCATCATCTGCCCGAGGACAACGAGGTCGGCATCGTCACGCCGTACACCCTCCAACGGGACGCGACCCTGGCCGGCCTGAGAGATCGCGGCCTCGTCGCCGGTGTTTCGGTCGGCACCGTGCATGCATTCCAAGGTCGGGAGTTTCCCACCGTCGTGTTCGACCTGGTTGAGGACGGCAACGGCTGGGTGGCCAAGTCACGGCGAGATGCGGGTACCTGGGAGGATGACGGCGTCCGGCTTTTCGGTGTCGGGATCACCAGAGCACAACACCGCCTCTACCTGATCGCCGACCTTGGCGCAGTACAACGGGCGGCCCATGGGCCGCTTGCCGCCCTGACCGCTGCGCGACGCCGAGGACGGGTGCGGCTGTGGAGCGCCGCTGCGCTGCTCGGCATGGAGGAACCGCTACCGCAGTTCGTGGACAACGCGTTCACCGAGGTCAGTGAGATGCTTCGGCAGCTGGTCACGGCGAGCGACATCAGCGACGAAAAGACCTTCTACATCGAACTGGAAGGGCGGCTTCGGTCGGCGACCCGCCAAGTATGGATGTGGTCGCCGTGGATCTCCACCCGCGCCAAACAGGTTGTTCCCCTAATAGCCGGCACCGTCGCGAGGGGCGTGGACGTGCGTGTGTTCATCCGGCCGGACGAGGACCGCAACATGGCCAAGGGCTGGGCCCAAGATGAACTACCCGCGTTGCACGCTTCCGGGGCAACGGTCATCCGATCGCACCACGAACACCGGAAAATCGTGGTCATCGATGAAGAGGTCGTACTGTTCGGAAGCCTGAATGCTTTGTCAAGCAGTACGAAGAACGTTACCCGAGAAAGTATGCTCACGCTGGAAGGCAGCGAATTCGCCCACCGATTGCTCGAAGAGCTACGGGTACGCGACCTCGGCACGCTGCACTTATGTGAGCGATGCGGGAAACCATGCGAGGTCAGGCGCGCGAGCGGCCGGTCAACCGCGTGGTCGTGGTACTGCACGGCCTGCCGGAAACATGAGCCGGTGCCCGAACCGTCCCAACACTCCGCTGGCGGCCCGACATAACGTCGGGTAGCACAGTATCGAGGTAAAGATGGGGAATTAGATCTATCGGAGACCCGACACCGACCAAGGGCGTGAGCCGAAGCATAAATGTATGTAACAACCAGATGACCAACGTTGGAGGCATCGACGATGACGTGGCGACCAAGTTTGTAGAGCTTTCGCACGACTGCCTCGATCTCATCGAACTGCTTCGCCTGGACCATACCCGCTGCCTTCAGTTCGAACAGCGGCTGAAGGGTCCCGTGCTCCACGTCATCAACGGCGTTAATCGCCATGAATTCGCCTTGCTTCGCGCGGAGCGCGACCAACGTGCGGAACTCCCCCGGTGCGACCACAGCCCTCCAGTTACTGATTGCAACATGCTGGTTACAGATTTTCTGGAGGGGAAGATTGCTGTGCTTGCAGGTCAGCGGTTTAGGTATGCGGCTTCAGATCGAATCGTCCCGTTGGCGGAGGAGGCGCATGGCGAGCACGGTTCCATCCTGGTGAACCGACACCGGGCCGCCCCACGGGCCGTCCCAGGACTTGCTGGGCCAAGCGGAGCGGCGCTCGTAGATCTCGCGGCGGTACTGCTCCACTTGTCCTTCAGCCAAAAGGTCGAACAGGTCCTTCTCTACGCCGGAGAAGGCCTCAACGCGGGTCCCGTTCAGCCGGAAGACGTGGTCGGTGCCCGTGAAACAAGTGCCGAGGATGGTGTGGGCGGCATCCTGCACGCTATCGACGGCCGCGTGCGCGAAGCCGGTGAAGTGCTTCTTCCCTTGACGCTCGGTCAAGTACTGAGCGGTCGCTCCGCCGTCGCCGGCGAAGGCCGTCACTCCAGCGGCAGCCGTGCGCGCGAGCACCTTTGCAAACCAGCCATACAGCTCCGGCGTGACGTGAAAGCCGGGAACCGAGGCAGGGGTGTCGTTGCCCTCGGCGGGCAGTTGGATTTGCGGGAAGTGGTTCTCGTCCTTGAGCTCGACGTCCAGACCACCACCCTCGGCGTAGGTCCGGCCCAGCCAGCCACCACTTCCTTCGGCGCGAAGGGCGTGCACGGTGACATAGCCTTCCAGGGGCAGCTCGGTGCTGAAGATCAGCGCAGGGGTCTCGTTCCAGGTCCCGATGTGCACCCCTTCCACGTGAGCCGATGCCGAGGCGAGTTGGGTGTGGGAATACGTGGCGTTGCTGGCGTTGCTGTGGTTGCCCTTGCAGGCAATCGGAAGTGCCAGGGAAGGCTCTCCCGGCTTCCACAGCTCGGCAAAGAACTGCGGGCGGTAGCCGTAGCTATTTCGTGGGCCCTTATCTCTGCTGGTCAGAGCCCAGCCGGCGCGCAACGCCGTGTCCGCGGGCACGATCGAGACGACCCGGTCCGGATGGCGCCGCGCCAGAACCCGCCGGGCCAGCGCCAGCGCGAAGCCAATGCCGAGCTCGCTCGACTGGAGGGCCTTGTAGTGGTCAGCCGTCACCTTGCCCTCAGCGGACAGCTTCATGAAGGAACCGGCGTCGCCGGTCAGCGCCTGACTGTACTTCAGCGCGCCCCAGTGCTCGGCGAATCCGCGCGCGGCTCCTCTTCTCGACAACGCGATGGCTCGGCCGAGTACATGCAGCACGTCCCACGGCGTCAGCTGAACAGATCGCTCTCCCCACCCGGGCCCGGGTATGGGCTGGAGTCCGGGCTTCCGCCGTAGGACGTAGTCCTCGTCCTTCGATTTTTTCTCCTCGGCCTGCTTCTTACGCTTCTCGTTGTCCGCCGCTGCCGCGGCGTCGGCCACCGCGCCAACCAGCCCGGAATCCGAGCGAAGCGAGATGTTCGAGCATTGGGCGAGCTCCTCCAGCACCTTTTCTGCCGGCTTCAGCACCATTCCCCCTACGGGCCCACTACGCGGACTGCATTCGGTACTTCGTGATCGACACCGACGTACAACGTTACGTTTTCAATCACACGCGCGCTTCCGCGAAACGAGTGATGTGGGTCGAGGATCTCGGTTAGTCCACGGTGATGTGGCGCAGGCCGGCCCGTGCGACGGGGCGTTGAGGTTCAGGCGGTCTTGTGAGAGCTCCTTCCACCAGCCGTTTTCCACCTCCGTCGGTATCGACAGGTCCAAGATCATAAAGGGGACGCGAGTTGAAGTTCCTCGTGGACTCCTCGCCGCCGGACACGAACAGGCGTCAACGTGACGATGTCCTGCTTCGAAGGGCGCGGATCGCCGTGTTCATGGATGGCTGCTACTGGCACTTGTGCCCGGAGCACGCCGACCTGCCGAGGAGTAACCACGAGTGGTGGCGGCGCAAGTTGGAGGGCATCGTGCGGAGGGATCGGGGATACCGATCTTGAGCTGACGACGGCCGGCTGGCTCGTCGTTCGGGTGTGGGAGCACGAAGATCCCGAAGAGGCAGCCGACCGCATCGGTCGCGCAAATGGCCCGCGTTCGCAAGGGCTACCGGTCAAGTTGATGGCGCTGTGGTTATTGCGGCAGGCGAAGGTGGGTCGTGAGACACGTACGGCCGAGACGACCAGCGGGGAGGTGCGTATCCGAAAGGGATTTGCACCCCCACGGGTAAAGGCGCAGGCCAGAGAACTGAAGTGTTGGGTGGTCGACTACTTCCGCACCAAAAACCCAGGTCAAGGGGTTGGTCCGGGGCAGGCTCTGTGTCCGAGGACCGAGCTGAACCAAATCCCCAACCTCGTACACGGCACCGACCTGCGCCTTCCGTGACGTGATGCGCTTTGGCACCTGGATCGACACTTCGCCGATGGCGGGCCGTGACGGCCGGTTCAGGATGTCCAGCGCTTCGCTGACTTCCGCTCTGCCGCCAGTGAGTTACTGCAAAACCCGGACCAACACTCCCCTATTCCGAGTGGCCAGTGACCTCATAGGAGCCTGATCGCAGCATGTCCCATCACAGTCCTGTCCGCCCACCCGGCTGCGTCGCGACGGGAAGGACACGCAGTCAGTGCCAGGCGTCCGTTACAGACGGCTTTACCCGAGGTACGAGCGGTACCTCGCGGCGAACGAGCGGCTGCCCGGTTCCGCCTGGCTGGCCGTCTCTTGCCAGCCACTGAAGCGCCTCATACGCTCTAGCTCGGATCACGGATTCCGTTCAGACCAACGACCGGACCAATAAGACAGAACAACGACTCCGCCAGGCTGAAAGCGGACACGGTGTCAAGCCGAGGAATGCCGCGGCGGCCAGCAATCCTCGAGCGAAAACCCGCTATGTCCCGGTCCAGGATGTCCACTCGCAGGTAACGTGGCGACGCAGCCCGGGCGAGCGAAAGGCTGTTGTGCCTGGCCGTCGCCGGTGCTCCCGTGTTCTGCGGCTTCCCCGAGGATTCGTCGCTTTCGACAGGTACCGGCCGGCTGAGGTAGCCCCTTCCCACGAACGGCAGAGAGGAGGTGAGAGCTATGGAGTCTGTTGCCGCTCCCTCCCCGATGTGGGAGGCCCCGGAGTTCGACGAGGTCGCGGTCGCGCCTGAAGTGACGATGTACCTCGGCAGTCTGGAGGATTAGCGAGTTGGCGGGGGCGCAGGACCGAGATTCGGCGCCCCGCCGGCCTTCGTCAATCGAGGTCTGAGAGGTGCGATTATGACCGCCGCAATCCCGGCGACGGACGGCTTGATCGATACGCTGCGCTCGCACGCACGGCAGTACCACGACCATCATCCTTTCCACGTCGCGATGAACGCGGGACGGCTCAGTGCGCGGCAGATTCGGGGCTGGGTGGCGAACCGCTTCTACTACCAGCAGAACATCCCCCGAAAGGACGCCGCGATCCTGGCCAACTGTCCTGACCGTGCGGTACGGCGCCGGTGGATCCAGCGCATCATCGACCACGACGGCACCGCCGGCGGTGAGGGCGGCATCGAAGCGTGGCTGCGCCTGAGCGAGGCGGTCGGCCTGACCCGCGAGGAAGTGGAAGACGGCCGGCATGTGGTGCCCGGGGTACGGTTCGCCGTCGATGCCTATGTGACTTTCGCACGGACCCGGCCGTGGGTCGAAGCGGTGGCCTCGTCGCTGACCGAGCTCTTCGCGCCGGACCTGATGGCCGAGCGGCTCGCCGCGTTCGAGCGGTACTACACCTGGATCGACCGCGGCGGACTGGCGTACTTCCGTGCCCGGCTGCAGCAGGCGCCCCGTGACTCCGAACACGCCCTTCAGGTGGTGACCGAGCACTGTCGGTCCGCCGAGGACCAGGCCCGGGCGGTTGCGGCGCTGTCGTTCAAATGCGACGTGCTGTGGAGCATGATGGACGCGATCGATCGAGCCTACGTGGAGTGACGATGGGGACGGCGATCACCGCGGTCGACGCAACCAGCCGGCCCAAGCTCAGCAGGCATGTGCGATTCCGGTTCGACCGCACGCGCGACCGGCACGTGCTGTTGGGGCCGGAGACCGTCGTGGTGCTCAACGGGACAGGGGCGGACATCGTCGGCTTGTGCGACGGTGCTCGTACGGCGGCCGAGATCGTCGCCGAACTACGTGGTCGCTACCACCAGGTCGTCGACGAGGATGTGCTGCGGTTCCTGGCGCGTCTGGCCGCTCGACGCTGTCTGGAGCTCAGTAATGGATAGCCCCTTCGGCTTCGTGGCGGAGCTCACCTACCGGTGTCCGCTCGCCTGCGCCTACTGCTCCAACCCGGTCAACCTGTCCGACTACACGGATGAGCTGAATACGGCTCAATGGCGGCGGGTGCTGGCCGAAGCCCACGAACTCGGTGTCCTGCAATGCCATCTGTCCGGGGGCGAACCCCTTCTCCGCCGCGACCTCGCTGACCTCGTGGCGAGTGCGAACGACCTTGGCCTCTACACGAATCTTGTCACCAGCGCGATTGGCCTGTCCCGGCCCCGGGCGGAACAGTTGCGTGCCGCCGGCCTCGATCACGTCCAGATCAGCATCCAAGCCCACGAGGCCGCGTTATCTGACCAGATCGCGGGTACGCCGTCGTTCCAGCGGAAGATCGAGGCGGCTCGGATCGTGAAAGAGCTGGGTTGGCCGCTCACCCTGAACGTCGTACTGCACCGGCGGAACATCGACCGCATCGCCGAGGTTGTGCGTTGTGCCGAGCTGCTGGGTGCCGACCGCCTCGAGTTGGCCAACACCCAGTACTACGGCTGGGCCTGGCGCAATCGCGCCGCGTTGCTGCCGAACAGGGCGCAATTGGAACGTGCCGAGGAGGTGGTACGCGCCACCCGCGCCCGCCTGGCCGGCAGGATGGACGTCCTCTACGTACTTCCCGACTATTACAGCCAATACCCGAAGCCCTGTATGGGCGGTTGGGGAAAGCGTCAGCTCATCGTGACGCCCAACGGCGATGTCCTGCCCTGCCTCGCCGCCCACTCACTCGGGCTTCCCCGCGCGAGCGTGCACGAGGAGTCGCTGGCGTCGATCTGGGCCGGCTCACCGGTGTTCCAACGTTTTCGAGGGAACGGCTGGATGCCGGATCTCTGCCGGAACTGTGACCGCCGCGACATCGACTTCGGCGGCTGCCGGTGCCAGGCATTCCAGCTCACCGGCGACGCGTCCCGCGCGGATCCGGTCTGCCACCTCTCGCCGGACCACCATATCGTCACCGACGCCGTGCGGGCGGCCAACGAGACAACGTGTGCCGGCGAAGCCCTACTGGATCTTCGGCCGCACCGGGGTTAAGGTCACGCACCTTCGTCGAAAAGCCGTTCCGGACCGCATCAACGGTTCGCGGGAGTGGCGCTGCCGCTGGTGCACATCGTGAGTGGTTGGCCGGGTTCCAACCCGGCCAACCACTGAACACGGACTTTGAACGCACTCTAGTCCGGGAGGGCGAAGACGATCAGCGCGCTCCCGTGGCCGGCCCCGAGCATGCCGGGGAGGAATCCCTCGATCCAGCCGCCCCAGCCGACCGGCACGGCGATGTACTGCTTGCCATCGACCTGGTAGGTAATCGGGCTGCTGTGGTGACCGCTTCCGCACTGGAACTTCCAGAGATGCTCCCCGGTGCGGGCGTCGAGCGCGTTGAACTCCCCGGACGGCTCACCGGCGAACACCAGGTCGCCGCCCGTGGCCAGCACCGACGCGCACATCGGCAGGTCGGCGCGCCACCGCCACTTCTCCTCGCCATTGGCATCGAATGCGCTGATGCATCCGGTCATGTCGTCGGCATCGACCTGAACGCCCGCGCCCCAGTACGGAATGCTTTCCTTGAATTCACGGCGCCTCCGGGTGGCGGTGGCGCCGGTATCCTGCACCGGCACGTAGAACAGCTCGGTCGCCGGGCTGTACGCGGCGTGTGTCCATTCCTTGGCGCCGGCCGGCCCCGGGTAGAAGTGGACCGGTTCTCCCTCCTTGTCGGGATACTTCCTGGGTGTCACCTTGCCGTCCCTCGTGATCGCACCCCAGTCGATCCGGTCCACGAACGGGGTGACCTGCACCAGCTCGCCGTTCGTGCGATCCACGACGAAGAAGTAGCCGTTCTTGTCGAAGTGCCCGAGCAACTTGCGGCCGTCCGACTCGAACAGAATGCACTCCGAAATGCTGTCGTAGTCCCAGACGTCGTGCGGTGTGCACTGGTAGTGCCAGCGAATCCGGCCGGTGTCGACGTCCACCGCGACGATGCTGTCGGTGAAGAGATTGTCGCCCTCGCGGACTCCTCCGTCGAAGTCGGGCGCCGGGTTGCCGGTGCCCACGTACAGCAGGTTGGTCTCCGGGTCGAAGGTGCCGGTGAGCCATGGGTTCGCACCACCCCGCGCCCAGGCGTCGCCGTCGGCGGGCCAGGTCTCGGAGCCGGGCTCCCCCGGCTTGGGCACCATGTAGCAGCGCCAGACGTGCTCTCCGGAGTCGATTTCGAACGCGTCCAGGTGACCACGCACGCCGAACTCTCCGCCGGCGCTCCCGACGATGACCAGGTTCTTGATGACCAGCGGGGCTTGCGTAGCGCTCTCCCCGGCCCGGACATCTCCGGTGGTCTTGTCCCACACGCGCTTGCCGGTGGTGGCGTCGAGCGCGAGCAGGTGGGCGTTCGCGGTGACCATGAAGACCTTGCCCTTGGCCACGGCGACGCCACGGTTCACGTTTCCGCAGCACAACGACACGTCGTAGGGAACCGCGTGCTTGTACCGCCAGAATTCCTGACCGTTGGTCGCGTCGAGTGCCCAGAGCCAGCCGTCCCACCCGGAGACGTACATGACCCCGTCGACGACGATCGGGGTGGCCTCGAACGCGTACGTCGACGCGCCCGCGATCATGCCGCTGGTACCGGCCTGGAACATCCAAGCGGGCCCGATGCGCTTGACGTTCTCTGTATTGATCTGGTCCAGCGGGCTGTACCGGTGACCGTTGTAGGTGCCGTAGTAGGTGAGCCAGTTCTGCGGTTCCGATCGGGCATCGAGAATCCGCTCGTAGGTGACGTTCGACACCACCGCCGGCGCTGTCCCGACCTTGCGGCTCAGTGTTCCCTGGTCGATGGCCTCGCCGGCATCGACGTATTCGACGGTCATTGACTGCTCCCTTCTGATGTCTCACACGCCGACGGGCTCGAACCGCGCTCAGTACCTCTGATCACTTCAAACGCGGCGCCAGTCGCGCGAGTCTACGGCCGTGGCTGGTCGGGGCGATCGAGGCGGGCCTCCGGCGGAACGTCGCCCAGCACGACGATGGCTCCGGTCAGCCCGCGTCCTTCGTCGTTTCCGGTGGGCGAGGAATACCAGTAGCAGCCCGGCCCGTCCAGGTTGAGGGTCGCCCTTCCCCGGGAATGGTTCACCAGCCAGATGAATTTCCGGTCGCCATTGCTCGGCAGCAGCGCGCAGTGCGTGTTCAGATCGTCATTAATGAGTTCGAGTTCGAGGTCACCGCCGTGCGGCAGGACCAGGATCCCGGGATCCCAGCCGATTTCATCGGGCCGGATCCGGATCGTCGCCGCCATCCGGCCATCGGCCCGCTCCGTGGCCCGGCCAATGCTCCCGGTCCCCAGCATTCGACCGATCGCCGCCTTGTTCTGCCCGTCCAGCCCGAGCTCACTCAACAGGTCGGCTCGCTCCTGCGCGCTTGTCGTCACCGGACTTCACCTCCTCATCATCGATCCCTGTCTCAACTTGTCGCATCGCTCGGCTCGCGGCACTCGGCTACTAGACGCATCTGGTTGTCATCGGATCCCGATTCGCCATGGCTCCAGTGGAAAAATCGAATGCGTCAATCCGCAAGACGGCTACGAGTTCAACTTCGCCGCAGCGAAGCTGTATCTGCTCATTAATTATTCTAATTGAGAGCGAGATTTTCGAGTCGACACGTAACGAAGCAGTATTCTACGTCGCATGAATCCGCACCGACAAGGACGATCGCGATCCCGGGGCGGCCGTGCCGTTCGTGGGCCACGAGCTACCGTTCGTACCAGGCACGGCGCCGATACCGGCCAAGGCATGGCTCCCGGGCCTCGAGCTCCCGCCGGACGATCAGGCGAGGTCGTACCGGTCGAGGTTCATGACCTTGTCCCACGCGGCCACGAAATCACGTACGAACTTCTCCCCGGCGTCGGCGCTCGCGTAAACCTCCGCGAGTGCGCGCAGCTCAGAGTTCGAGCCGAAAACGAGGTCGACGCGACTACCGATCCACCTGACCTCGCCGCTGATCCGATCGCGGCCCTCGAAAACCTCCGGGACAGCACTGTTTCTGCCGTTACGTGCCGTCGCAGCCCATTCCGTGCCCATGTCGAGCAGGTTCACGAAGAAGTCGTTGGTCAACGAACCCGGCCTCGAAGTGAACGCGCCCAGCGGAGACCGCTTGTGGTTGGCACCCAGCACCCGCAGCCCACCCACGAGGACGGTCATCTCGGGTGGGCTCAGGGTCAGCAGGCTCGCGCGGTCAACGAGAAGGTACTCCGACGGCAGCCGGTTACCCTTTCCGCGATAGTTGCGGAACCCGTCGGCGGTCGGCTCGAGCGCGGCGAAGGATTCCACGTCGGTCCACTCCTGCGACGCGTCCGTGCGTCCCGGGGTGAAGGGGACCGCTATATCGTGGCCGGCATTCTTGGCGGCCTGTTCGACGGCGGCGCACCCGCCGAGCACGACGAGGTCGGCGAACGAGATCCTCTTGCCTTGACATTGTGAGTCGTTGAACCACGCCTGAATCCGCTCCATGGTGCTCAGTACCTTCGCCAGCGTGCCGGGGTCGTTGACCTCCCAGTTCCGCTGGGGCTCCAGGCGGATACGCGCCCCGTTCGCCCCGCCGCGCTTATCGCTGTTGCGGAACGTCGATGCCGAAGCCCACGCGGTCGACACGAGTTGGGAAACCGACAGCCCTGAGGCGAGAATCCGGCTCTTGAGCGCGGCGAGGTCCGCCACGCCGACCAGCTCGTGATCCACGGCGGGGACCGGATCCTGCCAGATCAGCGCCTCGGCGGGGACCAGCGGCCCGAGGTAACGCTGGATCGGCCCCATATCGAGGTGCGTCAGCTTGAACCAGGCCCTGGCGAACGTGTCCGCCAACCGGTCCGGGTTTTCCAGGAAGTGCCGCGAGATCGACTCATAGACCGGGTCGGCCTGCAGCGCAAGGTCCGTCGTGAGCATCGTCGGAGTGCGTCTCTTCGACGGGTGGTGGGGGTCCGGCACGCTGCCGGCCCCGGCGCCCTCGCTCGGAATCCACTGCCATAGGCCGGCGGGACTGAGCACCACGTCCCACTCATAGCCGAACAGGGTCTCGAGAAAGCTGTTGTCCCACCTGATCGGGGTCGGTGTCCAGATTCCCTCGAGCCCGCTGGTGATGGCGTCTTCGCCCTTGCCGGTGCGGTAGCCGTTCTTCCAGCCAAGGCCTTGCTCCTGCAGCGGAGCGCCCTCGGGCTCGGGGCCGAGATTCTGGTCCACTTTGGCCGCGCCATGGGTCTTGCCGAACGTGTGCCCACCGGCGATCAGTGCGACGGTTTCCTCGTCGTTCATCGCCATGCGCCGGAACGTCTCGCGGATGTCCCGGGCCGCGGCGAGCGGGTCCGGCACGGTGCTCGGGCCCTGCGGGTCGACGTAGATGAGCCCCATCTCGGCGGCCGCCAACGGTTTCTCCAACTCACGGACGCCGGTGTGGCGCTCGTCGCCGAGCCAGGTGCGCTCCGGCCCCCAGTAGGCGTCCTCATCGGGTCCCCAGGCGTCCTCGCGGCCTCCGGCGAAGCCGAAGGTTTCCAGGCCCATCGTCTCCAGGGCGCGGTTGCCCGCGAAGACCATCAAATCGGCCCAGGAGATCTTGCGGCCATACTTCCGTTTCACCGGCCACAGCAGTCGGCGCGCCTTGTCGAGGTTGCGATTGTCCGGCCAGCTGTTCTGTGGCGCGAAGCGCTGCATACCCGCGCTCGGACCGCCCCGCCCGTCGCCGATGCGGTACGTCCCGGCGCAGTGCCACGCCATCCGGATCACGAGCGGCCCGTAGTGGCCGAAGTCGGCAGGCCACCAGTCCTGCGAAGTCGTCAGCACCTCGTCGACGTCGTTCGCCAGCGCGTCGAGGTCGATGGTCCGGAATTCCGCGGCGTAGTCGAAATCCTCTCCCAAGGGGTTGGCCATGGCCTGCTGCTTCCGCAGGATTTCGAGGTTGAGCCGGCCGGGCCACCAGTCGCGATTGGACCCGCCCGCGGCCGGATGGTTGCGGCGCCGGATCACCCGGCGCGCGCCCGCGCTCTGGTCGTATGTCTTGCCGACGACGGCGTCAGGGCTCTCCGGCACGGGGCTCCTTATCGGTCGGGCCTCAGATGTCCAGTGCACGGCGCACGGCCGGCGCGTTCCGGCGGGAAACCGGCACCACCTTGTTCATCTGGTCATCCATGATCAGGAACAGCTCGCCCTTGGCCCGGCGCTCGACCTCACGGATGCGGCTGAGGTTGACCACGTACCGGCGGTGCACCCGCAGAAAGCCGGCACCCGCGAGCTCACTGTCGAGCTTGTCCAGGCCCGGAGAGGCGGCTCGCAATGAACCCTGATCGGTGGCCAGCCACACATCGTTGCCCTCCGATTCAGCGAAGGAGACCTCCGACAGCCGCAGCAGCACCATCCGATTGTCGCGCGTCGCGACCACCCGGCGCGGCTGAACTCGAGGTTGCGCGGGTCGCTCAGCCTGCGGCAACTGCTCTCCCTCGGAGGTACCGAACGAGACCAGGTGCCCGACCAGGTGACCGCACAGGAAAACGGGTCGAATGCTGATCGAAGTCGGCTCGTCGGCGAGGTGCGTGAAAATCTGCGTCGAGCCGACCCAGTCAGGATTGCGGGCCGCCTGCTTGCTGGCATACCGGGCGGCGCCGATCAACTGCGGCAGCCCCGGGTTCCAGCGCACCGTGGGATCGACCGCCGGCGTCGAAGCCGGGACGCCGAGGAGCACGCTCGTCGTGTCGTCGGCGATCACCACCTTGCCCGCGGTGTCCACCGCGGTGAGCGGCGCGCTGGAGCGTGCCCTGGCATGGTTGTACGCCGCGACCAACGCGGCTCCGGCGTCCCGGGCGCGCGTTCTCAACGCGCAATGCGTCTTGGTGGCGGCGTTCATCAGCCACCCACCCACGGCCACGGGAAGCGGGCTGCGCCAGCAAGAGATGTTCAGCACCGCGATCGGCTCCTTGGTCACCACATCCCGCACCGCGACGCCCGCGCAGGTCCAGTCGTGGAGCGCCTGGCACCAGTGCTCCGCACCCCTGACCAGTACCGGAGCGTGTGCCTCGAGCGCCGTGCCCATCCCGTTCGTGCCGACCGCGGACTCAGCCCAGCAGTACCAGGGCGCCAGGTTGCATTCGGCGGCGATGGCGCGCGTGGCCTGGTCTCCCCACTCGCCCAGGATCCGGCCGGTCGCGTCGGTGACGGTCACAATGCCACCGGCGTTGCCCACCTCATGTGCGATGAGAGCGGCGCGAAAACCCAGCTCGACGAAGACGACATCGTGTTCGGGCGCATGATCGACCTCCATGACGGCCACCGGCGCTTCGTTGAGGTACGGGTCGACCCGGTACTGCTCCCGGCAGCGGTGCCAGGAGATCGCCACCTCGGGCCGCACTCCGCGGACGTCATCCTCGCCCCGGACGAACCGTTCCCATGCGGCATACACCGTGCCCTTGCCGAGGCCATCCGACGCCGGCTCGAGTCGATGCCCATCCCTCATGTGGCGACCGCCTTTGGTCTGTCATCCGACGACGGACGGGCAAGCCAGCTCCGCGCCGGTGACCGCTCAATGCTGCCCGGCCTGAGCCGCGTCGCAGGTGCCGCTTCCTGCCCCGGAGTACTCACGACGCCAGCCGGCCGATGGTGTAACACGGGGACAACCGGTGGTGTAACGCAGTTGATCACGGCAAGTTTAGCGGCCTCTGGCGGGACACACAGCGTCTGACTGGATGAACCCTCAACTGTCCTTGGAGCACCTACGATGTCGGGCAATCCGCTGCGAGACGATAGGAGGGCATTTGTTCTTTCGCCTGGGAGACGACTCGAGTTTCCGAGCGGAACCCTTTACCAGCGCTGACGAACTGGATGGGTACTGAGCGAGTACCAGTACTACGAATTCCTGGCAATCGACCGGCCGCTGGACGAGGACGAGCCCACCGAGGTTCGGTCGCTGTCCACCCGGGCGAGGATCACCGCCACCAGTTTCGTGAACGAGTACCACTGAGGCAACTTCCGCGGTGATTCGAACCACTTGATGGAGCACTGTTACGACGCGCACCTGTACGTGGCCAACTGGGGCACACACCGGGTGATGTTCCGCCTGCCATGCGATCTGCTCGATGCCGATGTCGTCGAGGACTACTGCGTCGGCGACCAGGTGAGTGCCAGGGTCACGGACGAGTTCGTCGTGCTCGACTTCATCAGCGAGGATCACGTCGGCGAGTTCGACTTCGACTACGACGCCGAGACGTGGCTGTCGGCGATCGTCGGAGTTCGAGCCGAACTCGCCGCCGGTGATCTCCGGCCGCTCTATCTCGCCTGGCTGGCCGCCTACGTCTGCTTTGGGGCGCCTGTCGGTTCGGCGCTTTTGTGTCGTATCCCTTCACTAGTAATGAGTGGCCGTGACGGCATCAGCGGGCGAAGCCTATTTGGAGCCCCTGCTCGTGGGCGAGATCTCTGGGAGCTTCTACGTCCCTGCGTACCAGCGTGGCTACCGGTGGGGTGAGGTCGAGGTACGTAGGCTTCTCGACGACGTTTGGGGAAGCCGGGACAGGCCGTACTACTTGCAGCCGGTGGTGGTAAAGCGGTATGGCGACGAGTGGGAGCTGGTTGACGGCCAGCAGCGGCTCACGACGCTGTTCCTGATCTTCCAGTACATGAAGGCTGAGGGGCTTCAGAGCTCCGGGGCCGACTACCGCCTGCGGTATGAGACGCGGGAGGACAGCGCTGCCTATCTGGAGGAGCTCGATCCGGATCGGTGCCAGGAGAACATCGACTTCTTCCACATTTACGAGGCTTACCGATGCATCGGCGCCTGGTTCGATGGCCACGGGAGTCGGCGGCAGTATGTCGCCAACAAGTTCTACGACGCGCTCTTCGAGCAGGTCCGGGTCATCTGGTACGAGGCGGCCGACGACCTGGACTCGGCCACGCTCTTCACCCGGCTCAACGTCGGCCGCATCCCACTGACGGACGCCGAACTCGTCAAAGCCCTCCTGCTGTCCCGCAGCCGCGGCAGCGTCGGCGTGACCGACCGCGCGCTTGAGATCGCGGCGCAGTGGGATGTCATCGAGCGAGATCTGCGCGATCCGGAGCTGTGGGCGTTCATCACCGGCAAGGGGGCACAGGACCCAACGCACATCAGCCTGCTGCTGGACACGATCGCGGGCGGGCCCACCGGCCGGGACCGGCCACCGTTTCATACGTTCGAGACTCTCCGGGAGCGGATCGCGGCCGCCCCTCAGGAGTTCTGGAACGAGGTGGTCGACCTGCACTCCCTCGTACTGGGATGGTTCGAGAGCCGGGACCTATTTCACAAGATCGGTTACCTCGTCGCACGGTGGACCTCCTTCAGCGATCTGATCGAACTGTCCAGGGACAAGCCAAAGTCGCGGTTTGAGGCGGAGCTGGATCGGTTCATCCGCAACGATTTGAGGCTGTCCGAGGCCGCGCTGCGGGATCTGAGCTACTTCAGCGACAAGGCCAGCCGGGCGCTGCTGCTGATGAACATCGAGACCATCCGACAGCGCCAGCACTCCTCGGAGCGGTATTCGTTCCGGGAGCATGCCCTTGGCCACTGGTCCCTGGAGCACGTTCACGCGCAGAACGCGGAACGGCTCAACCGCGCGGAGCAGTGGCAGGAATGGCTGCGCCTGCATCGCCGGGCACTGGTAGCGCTCGACGAGATCGGCCAAGCCGAAAAGGAGCCAGTCCTGGCCATGGTGGACGAGGTGCTCGCGAAACCCGCCATCACTGAAGCAGACTTCCGCCCGCTGGAACTCCAGCTCACCGAGCTGCTCTCGGTCGGCGGTGACTTGAGCGATGGTGGGGTGGACTCCATCGCCAACCTGGCGTTGCTCGACGGGGATGACAACAGCGCGCTGAGCAACTCGGTGTTCGCGGTCAAACGGGCGGCGGTTCTCGACCGCGACCGGCGGGGTTCGTACATCCCCGTCTGTACCAGGAACGTCTTCTTGAAGTACTACTCGCCGGCCGACGAGCACCAGATGCATTTCTGGAGCGCACAGGATCGGGAGCACTACCTCGATGAGATGGTCTCGGTTCTTCGTGACTATCTGCTGCCCGCCAAGGAGGCAACGTTGTGAAGGGGTTTCTCACTTCGTACGCCGGGATGTTCGAGCCGCGGCCAGGCGATGTGCCAGGGACCGACAGCATCGAGATTCCGCTCATCCAGCGCGACTACGCGCAGGGCCGACCAAGCGCCTGGGTGGGGGAGATCCGGGCCGACTTCCTGGAAGTCCTCCTCGACGCGGTGGCCGGTGGTGAGCCCGTCGGGCTCGACTTCGTGTACGGCAAGATCGAGGGCAGCACGTTCCATCCCCTCGACGGACAGCAACGACTGACCACGTTATTCCTGCTCCACTGGTACTTCGCCTCCGCCGCCGGTGAGCTTCGCCCCGATGCGGCCTGGACCCGCTTCTCCTACGCGACACGCGCGAGCGCGCGGCTGTTCTGCCAGCGGCTCGCCCTCAACCCGCTACCTCGGGACGAGGCCGTGCCGTCCGCGTGGATTGTCGATCAGGCGTGGTACCTGCACGTGTGGCGAACCGACCCGACCATCCAGGCGATGCTCGTCATGATCGATGCGATTGACCAGGACGTTCAGCGCCTTCATCCGGACCTGGACGTCCAGGCTGCGTGGCAGCGACTTACCCGCGCCAAGTCTCCCGCAGTCTCGTTCTACCTGCTGCCGTTGGACGACATGGAGTCCGACGAGGACCTCTACATCAAGATGAACTCCCGCGGGAAACCACTCACCCCGTTCGAGAACTTCAAGGCGCGTTTCGAGCAGGACATCCAGCACGCGAACCGGGCCGACGAGTTCGCGCACAAGATCGACGGTCCGTGGTCGGATCTCCTCTGGCCGTACCACGGCGGCGACAACATCATCGACGACGAACTGATCCGCTACATCGGCTTCATCACCGAGCTCTGCGAGCTGCGCGAGGGGAAGCTGGTGAGGGAGCCCCGGCTCGGTCCCCGGGCTCGCGCCATATTCGGGCGGGAGAACGAGCGAGCCAGCGAGCATCTGGACTTCCTGTTCGGCGCATTCGATAGCTGGCAGGACAGCGAGCACATCAGCGACACCTTCAACGAGGTGCTGTCGACGGCGCTCCCGGGCCAGCGCCGCTATGACTCGCAGAAAGTCCTCCTCTTCGGCGCCACCAGCGTCAACTTGTTCGAGCAGTGCCTTCGACGTGGCTACTTCTACCGCCCTTTCACGTTGCAGCAGACCCTGTTCCTGTACGCGGTCCTGCTGCGCGTCATCGAGGGCACCGACGAGTTCCCGCGCCGATTACGCGTCCTGCGGAATCTCATCGCGGCCTCCGAAAACGGAATACGTCGCTCCAGCATGCCGGCTCTGATCACCGACGTGGAAGAGATCATCGTCCGCGGTGATCTCGACGCAGTGACCGGGTTCAGCGGCAACCAGGTCGAGGAGGAACGCCGTAAGCAGAGATTTCTAGAGGCCAATCCCGAGCTCGAGGATGCTCTGTTCAGGCTGGAGGACCACCCACTCCTTCGTGGCACTTTGAGCGCTTTCGAGCTTGACAGCGCTAGTTTCCGGCACCGTGCTGAAGCGTTCGAGACCGCCTTCAACAATGCGGGGCGTTGGCGCGAGCTGACCGGCGCGCTGCTCGCGACCGGTGACTACCAGCGTCAGCGGCCGAAATCGCACGCGTGGCAGTTCGGGACCAGCTCTGCCGGCCAGGATGGCGTGTGGCGCTACCTCCTCGCGGAGACCACTTTTGACGCTCTCTCCGCGACCCGCACCGTCCTGGGCGAGTTTCTCGATGGACTCGCCGCGTCCGGTAGCGATCCGGCGGAGCACTTCGAGACCGTGATGAGTGGTTGGCTCGCCGAGCGCGAAACGGCTGAGCTATTCGACTGGCGCTACTACCTCGTCAAATATTCGTCTATGCGGTCGGGTGCCACAGGCATCTACTACGGCGTCGACGGGGAGCTTGGCTACTCGATGTGCATGCTGCGTACCCAGCAGCGCAACGGAAAATACCGTGACCCGATCCTCCTCGAGGTTTGGGAGTCCAGCGAGGCCGGCGACCGGGTCCGCGATCCGTGGTTCACCGGATACGAGACGAATCCTCGCTGGCTTCGGTTGGAACGTAGCGGTGTCGGAATGCGTAGCGTGAGCGACGGCTTCGAGCTCGAGGGCGCCGGGGACGAGGCTCTGCAGGCAAAGTTCGCCGATATCTGTAACCGGCACAACGACGTGGACGCCGTGGGTGATCGCACAGTGTTGAAGGTCCCCCAGCGCGACCACGGTGCCGGGCCCGTGGACTCGACGGACCGCGTTGTCATCGGCGCAGCGTTCCTCCGTGAACTGGTGGCTGCCGGTCTCTAGCTGGCCAAGGGCGTGGATGCCCCAGGCCGCTTCGCCAGCGCGTGGGACCAACGTGTAGTACACGTGCAATCGTGTCGCAGGAATAGAATCGGCTCGGTAGTACAACCTAAATGCTCGAACGGGAGCGGAGGACTATCGTCGACGGCTAGCCAAATTTGATATCGATCCGGAAGGCACCTTTCATAGGCTTACCATTTGTACTGTCGGCTGTCTCTACATTGACGAGCATCCCGAACGGGGCCCGACCGGGATTGGCCCCAGGTTCCCCATTTATCTCGCAGTTGACCAAATCTATCCAGGCATCCACACCTGGATGCCCTGCCGTCATGACCGTTGGCGGACTGTTCGCCACATCCACCTCAGTCCAGATATAGACGAGGTAATTGCTGTAATAGAGGCACTCGACCGACACTGACCGGACCAGGCCGGGTTCAGCCGTGAAGTCCGCGACCGATCCGTCTGCAGAAACAGTAACGGACACGCTTCGACGGGCGGCCGGCAAGAAACCCTTGCGTTGATCTATCTGGTTGCCACCGAGCAATTTTCGTTCTGCTAGTGCGACGTAGATCGGCGTTGCGAGAACTGCGTGGACAGATTGTTTACTGCGGTTGTCGTCGTCCACCGTAACATCCACTTTACCTTCGACGAGCGGGACGGCGAGAAACTCCATCAACTGAGCTGGTCCATGTAGTCGAAGATCAGCCGCTGCTTGCAGACCGTTTTGTGGAGATGTGGCGTTTATCGCAAATCCTTCTTCACTGTGGGTGTCCTTGCTTTCGCGGACACTCCGGATCCGTTCGCCGATTTCAGGCCGACGGGAGATTTGTTCCCCGACGACGGCCAGAATGTTAGGCGTCGCCGAGTGTGCACTCAGGCGCTTGTTTCCCGGGGCGGGCTGCTCGCCCAGCACGTGGTGTCGAGACCCCGCGAGCATCACGGTCTCCCCCGCTTTGCGCCCCCGGAAGAACACCATGTCGTAACCATCGGTCGGGCTATCCGGGTCGTATCCCTGACCGAGCCACCCCCATTGAAGCGGCATCACGCCACGGAAGTAGAGGTTTCCCGTATTGACAGACTTGCCCACCTGATGATGGCGGTCGAGGTACCGTTCGATCATCCGGAGCTTTGCTATCCGAGTCGCAGGTGCGGGATCTGGCTGCCGCAGAGCAAGGCTGGCAACCTTGAGGTCGACCTTCGCCTCGGCGCTCACCCGACGTCGTATTGATGGATCGATCTGGTCGAAGATCATGTCCAGCTTGGTGTCGGAGATGTAGAGGTAGAAACGCAACGAAGGCTGCCCTCGTTTGCGCCACATCCCAAACTCACCTCCATATGGCGATCGACCAAGGACACCGTCTGTGTGACTCGATGCCAGTGTTTCACAACGCCGAGCGGGAGTGCCGATCATTTACCTCATATACGCGCTCCGGTTCGCACCACTGCGCCCACACCGCAGCCTCGGGCAGAGCTGCGCCGGTTGCAGTTGCTGGTCAATCCGGACACAGTGCTGCGTGTGCGCGAACATCGCCGTCGCCCCGGAGTCGAGCGTGTTCGCCTTGGCGGTGGCGGCGTGCCCGCCATGTTTTACGTCTGCTCCAGAATCCAGCAGGTCTCGAAGCGTGGCAAGATCTTCCATCTCTACGGCACGATGGACAGGAGAAAGTTCGTTCACTGTCGCTACCTACAATCCCATCACGCAGACCTGAACGGTGTGTTCACGGCATTTCGGTCCCCGTGACCGCCTTCCGCCCAGCGCGGCAATCATTCTGTCTCCCAGCGGCAGGTCCTCGGCGACTCGATCGAGCGCGGGGTGAAGCTCAGCGTTTTCGTCGACCGAGACCGGTCAGTCCTGGCCCAGACCCTGACCGCCGTTCACCTCCTGATCGGCCTGGCCTGGGACGGCGCCTAGCGTCCGGTGTGCGGGTGACAGTCGAGCGGCGCTGACCGCTGCCGGTGTCCGCAGGCTCACTGCGACGGTGACCATGGCGTTCGCGAGCAGTCCCACCAATCCGGCGTTGATGCCTAGGAACGGGTCGTGCCCGGTCAGGATCAGCGCGAACGCGACCACCAAGCCGACGACGATGCCCGCCGTGACGCCCTGCTTGCTGACCCGGCGCCAGACCAGCGACAACAGCACACCGGGGAACAGCTGGCTGATGCCGGAGTAGGCGTTGACCAGGATCTGGTTGAGCAGCGCCGTAGTGGTCAGGCTGAACACCAGCGCCACCGCCATCACCGCCAGCACCAGCAGCCGCGACACCCGCAGCACCGTGTCCCGGCTGGCGTCCGGGCGCAGCAGGCCCTGGTAGATGTTGCGGGACAGCAGCGTCGCGGCTCCGAGCACCAGCGCGCTGGCCGGCACCATCGCGGCGAGCGCGCCGGCGCCCGCGATCACCCCGGCCAGCCACCCGGGCACGCTGTGCACCACTAGGGTGAGCAGCGCCGTGTTGGTGTCCGCGCCGGACAGCCCGGGCACCACCATCAGCGCGGTCAGCCCGGCGTAGAACGGCAGTGCCACCACCAGCAGGTAGATCGGTAGCACCATGGCGTTGCGGCGGATGCTCTGCTCGTTGCGGGCGGCCAGCCCGGCCATGAACAGGTGCGGGTACATGTAGAAGCCCGCGCTGGCCAGCAGCACGGTGGACAGGAACCATGGCACGTTCAGTTCGTGGGTGGCCCCGGGCAGCGCCAGGTGGCCGGGGTGCGCGGCGTTCACCGCGTCGAGCAGGTTGGTGTACGAGCCGAAGTACCGCAGCGGCAGCACGATCCCAACGATGATCACCGCGATTACGATCAGGATGTCCTTGAGCACCGCCGTCCACGCGGTGGAGCGGATGCCCGCGACGAAGACGAAACCGGTCACGCAGACGAACCCGATCACGATGCACGTGCTCTTGGACAGTGCACCCCCGGTGATCGTGCTGGCGATACTGCCCATACCAACCAGTTGAATCACGGTATAAGGCACCACGAACACCACCCCGACCACCGCCACGAACGCGCCGAGCCGAGGGCTGTCGAACCGGTGCGTGAAGTAGTCGCCCTGGGTGACCAGTTTGTGTCGTTTCGCGTACCGCCACAGCGGCGGGAGCAGGAAGAACGACACGATATAAGCCAGCAGCGTGTAGCACATGATGAACAGCGAAGGCGCACCCTGCGCGTAGGCCTGGCCGGGCGCGCCGAGGAAGGTGGCCGTGGTCAGCGCCTCGCCGGCCATCAGCACCCAGAGCAGCATCCAGCCCAGGTTCCGGCCGGCCACGCTCCACTGGTCCAGGCTCATCTTCTGGCGGCCGCGGGCGAGCAGGCCGATGCTGGTGGCCAGGAAGACGATAACGAGTGCGACTGTCGCGGAAACCGGCATCGTCTGCTACTTCCTCTCGTCGTCGTCCGGGAGCGTGCGGGAGGCCAGCCAGAGGAACAGTGGCGTCGCCACCACGCACACGGTGATCCACAGCAACAACAGCGGCATGCCGAGCACCACGTGAGTGCTGTTGGCGAACGGGATCCCGATGACGAGAACGACGTAGGGGGTGAATCCGAGCAACAGTGATCGCTTCATGGTCAGGCCCCCGTGAGCGCGCGGCGCGGGTTCTCGACGAGGATGTGCTCGATCTCATCGGGTTCCAGGCCGGCCTCGACCAGCAGCTCGGCGAACCGGGTACGGACGAACGTGTAGCCCCACCCGCCGGCCGTCTTGAGCTGCTTGACGGTGCACACGTCGTGCGAGAGCAGCACATGGTCTATCAGCCCGTCGCGCACCATGCCGACCACCAGCCGCACCCGGGACGCGGTGTCCCAGTCGTCCGCGCCCCTGATCAGGTCGAACTGCACGTACGCGCCGCGGCGGGCCAGGTCGCGGTGGTACTCGGGGATCTGCACCCCGTCGCAGTGGCCGATGATCACCCGGCGCGGGTCGACGCCCTCGGACACCAGGATGTCCAGCTGCGCGGTGCCCACTGGCCAGCGCGCGGCGTGCGTCGTGATCGGGACGCCGGTGCGATTGTGCGCGCGGGCGGCCGCCCGGAACGAGCGCTCCTCGGCCGCCGAGACGTACCAGCGGTCCGCGCCGATCTCGCCGATGATCCCGGCCCGCACCCCGGTGCCGGCCACCCCGTCGGTCAGGTCGCGCACGATGCCCTCGGCGATCTCGTCCACGGAGGTCTGGTCGAACCAGTTCTTGTCCAGGTAGGGGTCACGGTAGTGGCCGGTGCCCATGACAATGTTGACGCCGGTCTCGGCGGACAGTGCGCGCAGCTCGTGCACGTTCGCGGCGGCGCGCGAACCGGGCGGACCAGGGGTCGGGTTCGGGATCTTCCGGTACAGCCCCAACGGGTCGGGCGCGGCGCCGGCCGTCAGCTCGGCGGGGGTCAGCTCGACCAGCGTGCCGCCCCCACACCGACGGAACAGGGCGAGCTCCTCGGC
The DNA here is from genome assembly GCF_000519205.1 of Amycolatopsis taiwanensis DSM 45107. GTDB lineage: Bacteria > Actinomycetota > Actinomycetes > Mycobacteriales > Pseudonocardiaceae > Amycolatopsis_E > Amycolatopsis_E taiwanensis. The sequence goes on from NZ_JAFB01000046.1 coordinate 66,121, forward strand.
CATCCGGGATTGGTCGTTGAGCAACCCCTCGGCCCGGTATTCGGCGAGCAGGTTGATGAACACATGCTCGTGCGGAAGCACGTGTCCGAGCGCACTGGCTTCGACGGGACCGGTCACTGTCATCGCGGGTGGCATCGTTGTCTCCCTGTTCGCGGAATTACGGGCTCCAGGTCTGTTCGACCCGGTCGTAGGTGGGGGTGGCGGGCTCGTCGTCGAGCTTGCGCTTGGCCACCCGTTCCGACGGCGTGCGCGGCAGGTCGTCTCGGTAGGTCCAGTAGCGCGGGACCTTGAAGTACGCCAGGTGCCGGCCGCAGAACTCGGCGAGCTCGTCGGGCGGCACGGACTGGAAGCCGCCTTCGCCGTCGAGCACCACGTACGCCTTGACCTCCTCCTGGCGGATCGGGTCCGGGACGGCGACGCAGGCCGCCATGGCCACCTTCGGGTGCAGGCAGATGACGTGCTCGACCTCGGCGGCGGAGATGTTCTCCCCGCTGCGGCGGATCATGTCCTTGGCCCGGCCGACGTAGTAGATCCGACTCGTCTGGTCCATCCGCACCAGGTCGCCGGTGCGCAGCCAGGAGCCGTGGTGCGCGGCCGCGGTGGCCTCGTCCTTGCCGTGGTAGCCGTCCATCATGCCGGTGCCGCGCAGCTGCAGTTCGCCGACCTCGCCGCGCGGGGCCACCTCGCCGTCCGCGTCGACCACCCTGGCCTCCCGGTCCGCGACCGGGAGCCCGATGCACCCGGTGCCGACCAGCTCGTCGTGCTCGGCGGCGCGCACCCGGATGTCCAGCCCGGTCTCGGTCATGCCGAACATCTCCGACCACGGCACCCCCCAGCGCCGCTCCAGTTCGGCGTGCAGCTCGGTCGGGATGGCCGAGCAGTAGATGGCCCGCACCCGGTGGTCCCGGTCGGCGGCGTCCGGCGGGGTCTTGAGCAGCAGCGTCGGCATCGCGCCCAGGCAGTAGAAGAACGTCACGCCGTGCTCGCGGACGGTGCGCCAGAACGTGCTCGGGTGAAACCTGTCCGCGACGACAAGGGTGGCGCCGGACATCAGCGCGGCGCTGACGTTCCACATCGGGTCCAGGTAGTACAGCGGTTGGGCGGTCAGCACCGTGTCGGCCGGGCCCAGGTACGGCTCGTCAGCGACCAGGTGCCGGGCGATCCGCAGCCAGTAGCCGTGGGAGAGCACGCAGCCCTTGGGGCGGCCGGTGGTGCCCGAGGTGTACTGGAGGTTCGCCGTGCGCTCGGGCGGGACCGGGGCGAACCCCACGTCCACGGACTGCTGGAAGGCCCCGGCGTCCTCGCCGTCGCAGACGATCACGCCCGCGCGCTCGGCGACCAGGTCGGACGCCTGGTCCACCACGGCCAGGTAAACGCGCTCGGTGACCACCGCCGCGGCACCGGAGTCCTCCAGCAAGTAGCGCAGCTCGAACGGCTGGGAGTAGGCGTTGACCGGGACCATCGTCGCGCCGAGCTTGCAAACGGCCAACCAGGACAGCACGAACTCCGGTCGGTTGGACAGCATCACGGCGACCCGGTCCCGGCCGCGCACGCCCCGCCGCACGAGGTGACCGGCCACGGCGTTGGACCGCCGGTCCAGCTCCCGGAAGGTGAGCGACTCGCCGCTGGGGTCGAACCGCAGCGCGACTCCGTCCGGCCAGGTCCGGGCCGCATGCGCGGTCAGCGTGCCCAGGTCGGTGAGCAGGTGCTGGGCGGTGATCACGCTCAACCCCGGTCCCGCCCGACGAACCCGGCCGCCGCCTGCCGGGCGCCCGGCGACACCTGGGTGACCATGGCGTGACCGATCTCGGTCTCGAACGCGGAGTCCAACTCTCCGACGCCGTTGTCCAGCGCCGCCTTGGCCAGACGCATGGCAAGGCGGGGCCGCGCAGCCAACGCCGTCGCCCACCGCCACACGGCGTCGTCCAATTCGTTGCGCTCCACTACCAGGTTGACCAGCCCCAGCTCCTTGGCCCGGGGCGCGCCGAACCGCTCGCCGAGCAGCACCAGCTCCTTGGCCGTGACCAGCCCGACGGCCGTCGGCAGCAGGCGGGAGATCCCGCCGGTGATGCTCAGCCCGACGCCGACCTCCGGGAATCCGAACTCCGCGTCCCGGGCGGCCACCACCAGGTCGCTGCACAACGCGAACTCGCAGCCCGCGCCCAGTGCATAGCCGTGCACCTTGGAAATCACCGGAAAAGGCGCCGCCCGTACCAACCTGGTCACATCCTGAATGCGTTCCAGCTGGGCGCGTAGTTGCCCGAGGTCGTCGGCCGGAGAATTCGCTTCGAGATCGTGGCCGGAACAGAACGACCGCCCCGCCCCGGCCAGGACCAGCGCGCCGACTCCTGTCCGGATCGCCCCTTCGAGAGCGGTGCACAGCTCGTCTACCAGCTCCGGAATCACCGCGTTGAGCTTCGCGGGACGGTTGAGCGTTAGCCCAGGGCTTTCACGGTAATTCGATGTGTGGGTGTGTCGGATAGGGAGAAAGGTGCTCTGACCTGGGAGAATCCGGTTTGCTGAGGACCGATTTTTCCGAGATCTGGAGCACCTTTCTGGTGAGTGAGTCTACGGGGTTCTATCCCATGCCTGTTGTTGACGCGGCCGGAAACGGGGTGGTTTCTCACGCGGGTGCGGTGCTGCTGGCTGATACCGCGCGGGCGCTGGGGCTGGACCGGGAGCTCTCGGCGGCGTTGGGGCCGTGGCGGCGGCCGATGGCGGTGCACGATCCGGGGAA
>NZ_JAFB01000047.1 GCF_000519205.1 Amycolatopsis taiwanensis DSM 45107
TACGGCTTCGAGTTATATGAGACCCTCCGCCGCGTCAACGAACATTTAGCGCGGTGGCTCATACGTAAATATAAACGACTGCGCCGCAGCTATCGGAAAGCCTTCGCACTGCTCTACAAGGTCAGTCAGACCTATCCGGGCATGTTCAGGCACTGGCGCTGGGGAGCAAAACCACATCCGATCGGGCAATAGGAGCCGTGTGACGCGAGAGTGTCACGCACGGTTCTCGGAGAGCCGGACGGTGCAATCCCGTCCGGCTACTCACCCCCTGCGTGACGTGCAGACCATCCTCGGCCACGCGCACCTGAGCACGACCGCGGACGTCTACCTCCTTGAGGAGGAGGCGGCAGTCATTCGACGGGTGGCCCAGCATCTGGCCGACCGGGAAGCCCGGCAACCGGAATCGGCTCCCGCAGTGGCGGTCGGCTACGACGCCGGGGACCTGGGCGTCTTGTTCGGGGAGACGCCGCGATGACGCCGACAACGACCACGACCGGACAGGCCGGGCACCAACGCCGAACCCGCTACCTCGTCACTCCCGCCGCCGCGGTTCGACCGCGGATCGGGCCGGTCGACCTTCTGCCAGCCGAGGACATCCTGGCGCTGATCCCCACACTGCCTGTCTGGAACGCCATCCCCGAGCGCGAGCAAGGAAAACGGCTGCGCGGCGCCGAGACCATCCTGCAGTGGCTGCAGACCCATCCGGGAGACGGCTGGCAAGACCGCTGGCTGGCCGCTGGGGCCGACCGCGACACCCACTGCCTGGACAAGATCGTCGAAGACGATCCTCGTGCTGTCGTGACCAAGCGGAACGAGATGATCAACGGGCTTGGCTGCCTGTTGCTCTGTCGCGTTGTCCTGCCCGGCCACGACTTCCTCGCCCAGTACAAAGCATCGGCGCTTTTTGCTCGGGCCCGCGAAGTCTTCCGCCCGGACTTGTTTGCCGAGTTGGAGAAAGCCGGTCCTGGGCGGGGCATGCATACCTCGCAGATCCAGGACGGGATCAGAGCGATCACCAAGATCGTGCTTCACACCGGCCGGGACGTCGATCAGCTCAACGCCGAGGACATCTACCAATATCGCGAGCGGTTCTACCGAGGCCTGCGCACAGGCGATCGCAGCGTGCACGCCGCCTGGGAACTCCTGCAAGGCATCGGCGTGCTGCCCCCGGACAAGTCACTGCGCGCCACCCTGACCACCGGCCAACGCACGACCGAGCAACTGGTGGACACCTACCAGATCCGGTCGCAACCTGTCCGTGATCTGCTGGTGCGCTACCTCAACGAACGCCGACCGGCGATCGACTACACCACGCTCAGGGCGCTCGCCCAGAGCCTGGCCGGCCTGTTCTGGGCTGACATCGAGCGCCACCACCCCGGGTTGGATTCGCTCGATCTCCCGCAGGAGGTCGTGACGGCCTGGAAGGAGCGACTGCGCCACGTCCCCGCCGCTGACGGGATGAGCAGACCCCGCAAGAACTATCTCGTCATTCTCGGCAAGGTGCGGAGCTTCTATCTCGACATCCAGGAATGGGCGATGGAAGACCCGTCCTGGGCAACGTGGGCCGCGCCGAGCCCTGTCCGCCGCAGAGAGCTGCTCGGCATGGAGAAAGCCCGCAAGCAAACCGTCTCCGAGATGCACCAACGTGTCCGCGAACGTCTACCGCACCTGTCCACACTGGTCGAGTCCGCAGAACGGCACCGGACAGAACAGCACCAACTGCTGGCCTACGCCAAAGCTGTCCCGGTAGGACAGACCTTCGAGCACGACGGCGTGACCTATCTGCGCACCATTCACAAGTCCTACGCCAAGAACCCGTCTCGGCAGAAAGCCAACCGCGTGCTCGTCGAGAACGTCGCCACCGGCACAACGACCGATCTGGCCGCCACCGAGGACGAAGCGTTCTGGGCCTGGGCCATCATCGAAACACTCCGCCACACCGGCGTCCGTGCCGAGGAGCTGCTGGAAATCACCCACCTCGCGCTGGTCTCCTACCGCCTACCCGACAGCGGCGAAATCGTTCCCCTGCTGCAGATCGTGCCATCGAAGACCAACGAGGAACGCCTGCTTCTCGTGAGCCCCGAGCTGGCCAGCGTCCTCGCATCGATCATCAATCGGCTCCGCGACAACAACAACGGCAGCATTCCGCTCGAGCCCCGCTACGATGCGCAGGAGAAGACGACCAGTCCGCCACTTCCGCATCTTTTCCAACGCAAGATCGGTTGGCGCTCCTCGGTCATCAGCGCAACCCAGGTCCACCGGTTGCTCAACGAGGCCATCGCCCGCGCCGGACTATTCGACGCGACCGGCCAACCACTGCGCTACACCCCCCACGACTTCCGCCGAATGTTCACCACTGACGCCGTCACCGGGGGCCTGCCCGTGCACATCGCCGCCAAACTGCTTGGTCACCACAGCATCGACACCGTCGAGTCCTACCTCGCCGTCTTCCAAGACGAACTGATCCGCACCTACCGAGCCTTCCTCGACAAGCGACGCGCAGCCCGACCCGAAGCCGAATACCGCGAACCCACCGAACAGGAATGGCAGGAATTCCAACAGCACTTCCATGCCCGCAAGGTCGCATTGGGAGACTGCGCACGCCCGTACGGGACACCCTGCCAGCATGAACACAGCTGTGTCCGGTGCCCCATGCTCCGGGTCTCGCCGAGCCAGCGGCCCCGCCTCCTCGAGATCATCCGCAACCTCGCCGACCGGATCACCGAGGCCCGCGCCAACGGCTGGCTCGGAGAAGTCCAAGGACTCGAAGCCAGCCTCACGAAGGCGAAGGAGAAGCTCGTCAGCCTCGACCGCACCCAGAAACGCGGTCGGCACAACGGCCCCGTGAACCTCGGACTGCCGATCATCACGGACGGATAGTCGATGTTGGGTCCGGCTGTCTCCTCGATCGCGCCCCGATGTCCCACCCTTACGAGGGAACGATACCGCCAAAATGGACAATTTTTAGTTCGGAAAATCGCCAGCCACCACAACATCGTGCCCTTGGACGACACCGCCCCGCCGTTGTGCGGTGTAAGCGGCGGTCAGCCCGGGGCAGCTGAATCCGCCGTCGGTGACACCATTGATTGGCGGAGGGGCCTTATTCCTCAAGTGCTGTATTCCCCTTGCTACGATTCGTTGCGGCACGGTATGCGGGTTACAGGGTGCGTGGTGGACGTTCGTGTTTCCACTGGGTTTGGTTTCAGCAGATGGAGGCGAGGGCGGATGCCCAGCCCCAGAAGCCACCGTATTCGGCGAGGTTTCCGGCGTCGTTGAGGTGGGCGTTGTCGGAGTTCCAGGGGCTGGGGTTGGGGAGATCGGCGCTTCCGGCGGCCGGGATGTATTGCCGCATGTCGACGAGGGCGACGCCTTCTTGTACGGCGGTGTTGAAGATCTGGGCACTGTAGGATTCCCAGTTGTATTTCTTGGTGGAGGCCCAGGGGTTGGGTGTCCAGAGCAGTTCGGTGTAGATGGACATGAGGATGGTGACGTTGGGCCGGGCGGCTTTGACGTTGTCCACCACGGTCTTGAGGTTGGCGCCGAATGTGGCTGGCGGGACTTGGGAGATGTATTCGTTGCCGCCGAGGTCGATGATGACGAGTTCGGGCTGTTTGGCGGCGATGTCGTTCGTGGCGCTGGTGGTGTCGCTCCATCGTCCGCCGGGCAGGTAGTCGGTGGCGAGTGCGCCGTTGTGCGCGTAGTTTTGGACGGCGGTTTGCCATTCGGCGTAGAGGTTTTGGCTGAAGCGGAAGGTCCAGCCGTAGCGGGTTGGCTGGTAGGTCTCGGCGTTCGAAGGGTATCCGGTGGTGCCGTAGCCGGTGTCGGCTGAGGTGCCGATGATGGCGACGTTGTGGTGGCTGGTGCACCAGGCCGGGGTCGGGGTGGCCGCGTCGGAGGGCACGGCACCGATCAAAGTCACGGTGATTGCGGCGAGAGTTGCCGCGGCGATCAGCTTCAGATTCACGATGGTCCTATCTAGATCAACCTGCTCTGGCTTTGGAATGCGACAGCTACGGGTGTGGGCAAGCGGCAAGGCACTGGGTGGCGACAGCAGGCTTGTCTTGCTTGTCTACCCAGATCGGGGGTGAGGGCAGGATCGGCGAATCTTGACTGGCTGATGAATAGGGTGCGTCGTCACAACCACGGTCATATCGCCATGTCTCCCGTCTCGTGATCGCGGCAGTGGCGTAGAAAGCGTTTGGCACGATAGCTGGCCGATGATCAGCTTGGCTATACCCTGGATTGGCCCGATCGCGTTCAGGTGGCCAGATCAGGCGTGGTTTCTGTGCCGGCCCCGGCCGATGGCATGCGGTTTTGGTTTTTGTTACATGATTTTTCTCACGTTCGCTCGCTCGGTATGCCTCGTTCCCGCTGCCTCTTGCATGGGGAGCGCTCGCGCTAGGGAGCCTTGACCGGGCAACGTTTGAGTCCCGGCACCGGCGGCATGGCTGTCGACACCGTCGTGCGCGCGGCGGCTACCGAACAGGCATGGGCTCGTCGGAGATCTGCCGGAGTCGAGTTAGAAAATTGCGCACTCGAGTCGCCGTGAGCCCAAGTTGGTTAACGCTGATGGCCTATTGTGCGGCGCTGATCTTTCGCGGAATCTTTTGAAGATTTGTCCGCCTGCGGCGATCCTGGGCCGCGAGGGCCGCTGCTTCCGTAGCCGGAGATGTTGACCACGACGAGCTCGGGTCGGCGGCCCGTAGCGTGTCCGCGTCCAGGCCGAGGTGCTCGACGACACCGGGCGCGGTGTTGTGCAGGAACACGTCGGCCCGGGCGATCAGCTCGCCGGCTATCCGGCGCCCGCGTGCGGATTTGAGGTCGACCGCGAGGGACTCCTTGCCCCGGTTGAGCCATACGAAGTGCGTCGCGAGGCCGCGAACCGCGTGGTCGTAGTTGCGGGCGAAGTCGCCCTCGCCGGGGCGCTCGATCTTGACGACGCGGGCACCGAGATCGGCGAGGTGACGGGTCGCGAGCGGTCCGGCCACGGCCTGTTCGAGGGCGACCACGGTGATGCCGGCCAGCGGCAGCGTTGAGGCGCTCACGACGTGACGAGGGCCGGGCGGGGACCGTCGCTGACGATGAGTTGCTGGATCTCACGCATGGCTCGGTCCTCGGTGGCCGGCTGTGGCAAGTCCAATACCAGTTACCTCTTTATTGTTTGCCTATCTGCATCAACGGATGTAGCCGCGGTAGGCAGCGCCTGTTCGGAGACCTTCAGCACCTTCGCCAGCGCGGGGTCCCGGTCGTCGGTTCGCCACAGGAGATAGCTGAAGATCGGCGGGATCTCGTCGGTGAGGGACACGATCCGCACGCCGTTCAGCGGCATCTGGTTCAGCGCCGAGTCGATGGTGAAGTGCAGACCGACACCGGCTGCGACGAGCGCGATACAGGTCCATGAGTCCGGTGCGCTGTGCACGATATCGGGAGCGAAGCCCGCCGTGTGGCAACGGGAGACGAACTGCGCTCGGACGGCTGAGCCGGAGGTCTCGGGCAGCATGATGAAGGGTTCGTCGCGCAGTTCGGCGAACGACACCGACTCCCTCCGCGCGACCGGGTGGTCCGAGGGGACGGCGAGAACGCCGCGTTCCCTGGCCAGTGGGCGGCTCTGCACCCCAGGCGGTGCGTGCTCGAAGCGTGCGATGGCCAGGTCTGTGGTGTGTTCCAGCAGTTCACGCACCGCCATGGGGCCGTAGCGGCCGGGCCGGGCGGCGAGATCGATGCGCCGGTAGCGCTCACGCACCGCCTGCGCGAGCGTTCCGACCATGACTTGGGAGGACGGGCCGGCGAAGCTGAACCGCACGCGCCCGCTGTCGCCACGATGTGCCGCCTCGACGTCGGAACGGGCCCGTTCGCCCATCCGGAGAATCGCCTCAGCCGGTTCCAGCAGGGCGCGTCCAGCCGGTGTGAGCTCGACGCGCCGGGTTGTGCGATCGAACAGCGGGGTGCCCAGGTCGGTCTCGAGTGCCCGGATGGTGCGGCTGAGGTAGGGCTGGGCGAGGTGAAGGCGCTCGGCGGCGCGGCCGAAGTGCAGTTCCTCGGCGACCGCGCGAAAAACCTCGAGCTGGATGAAATCCACCGCACGACTATATCTGGAACAGAAACAATGAGTGAGGTATTGGTATTGGACATGCATCAGAGGGGGAGTGAGAATCGACGTGATGAGCGACCGGGTCAGTGACGACGTCTTTGCGGACATCCTTGCCCAGGTACGGCGTTTTGTCCGCGAGGATGTGGTGCCGTGGGAGAACGAGATCATGGCCGCGGATCGCATTCCCGACGATCTGCGCGGGCGGGCGTAGCCGTGGGCCCCAAGGACGCGAAGATGGGCCAGGAGGGTGCCTGGACCGCCGACGTCCACTTCGACTCGGTGCGGGTGCCGGGGTCCGCGCTGGTCGGCGGTGCCGAGGAGGTTGGCTACCAGGCGGCGATGACCTCGCTGGCCCGCGGTCGTGTCCACATCGCGGCCCTGGCGGTCGGCAGCGCGCAGCGTCTCCTCGACGAATCCGTCGCTTACGCGGCGGCGAACACGCAGGGCGGGGTTCCGATCGGAGACCCCCAACTCGTGCAGGCGATGCTCGCCGACCAGTACACCGGCGTCGCGGCGGGACGTGCCCTCGTCCGCGATGCAGCGACGGCCTACGACAGCGGCACCGACCGTCGAGTCGCGCCGGCGGCCGCGAAACTGTTCTGCACCGAGATGGCCGGTCACGTGGCGGATCTGGCGGTGCAGGTGCACGGCGGCACCGGCTACATGCGTGAGGTCCCGGTCGAGCGGATCTACCGCGAGGTTCGCCTGCTGCGCCTCTACGAGGGCACCAGCGAGATCCAGCGCCTGATCATCGGCGGCTCCCTCGTCCGTTCCCAGAAGGCAGCGCATCGCTGACCGCCCCAAAACGAGCAGGAACACCATGGCTTTGCTGAACGGCCGCATCCCGGTGGCCACCTGAGGTACGTGGTCTCCGCGGTGCGGTGCGACGTGACCGAAGCGTCCGAAGTGGACACCCTGCTGACACGCATGGTTGAGACCTTCGGCTCCCTCGACGTGATGGTCAACAATGCCGGCAGCACCCGCGACGCCACCATGCGCACGATGACCGAGGCGCAGTTCGACCGAGTGATCAACGTGCACCTCAAGGGGACTGGAACGGCACCAGCAAGGCCGTGCCCATCATGCGGCAGCAAAAAGTCGGGCGTCCTTGTCAACATCTCCTCCCTGTCGGCCAGGTCGAGATGGTGGGCCAGACCAACTACGCGGCTGCCAAAGCCGGGATCGTCGGTCTGACCAAGGAGAACCGCGCTCCACAAGCCACCCTGCCCAGCGACGAGTATCGAACCCTCCGCGTCAGCCTCGCCGGCGCCGAAGCCAAACTGGCCCAACTCGAACGGCGCCCCTCGAGCCGTGGTGCAGTCGACCTCGGCATCCCCACGATCGTGAGCCCTGGCTCCGCCCTCCGCCAACCCCGTTCAGCGGAAACGGACTGACGCCCAAGCGAGAGCAACGGGATGTCTTGCCCGTTGTGGCTACTGTCGGCGTACTGCCCGGGTTTCGGTAGTGCGCCGGCGGAGCTCCGGCTGCGCGAGCGCCGGTGGGACATAGGCGACGTCGACCGGTCCGACGTCGGTTCCTGGCGGCACGATCTCGTCGATGCGGTCGAGCAGGTCGTCGTCGAGGGGCGTGCCGGCTCCCGCAAGCAGGTCGTCGAGCTGCTCGGGCGTGCGCGGACCGATGATCGCCGAGGTGACCGCCGGGTGGGCGGTCACGAACGCCAGCGCGAGGTGGGGCAGCGACAGCCCGGCCTGCTCGGCGATCCGGGCAAGTGCTTCGACGGCGTCGAGCTTGCGTTCGTCGGTCATGTGCTGCCGCGCCCAGTGCAGACGCCCCGCCGACGCCGTTTCCGCGCGGCCCTTACGGAGGCGACCGGCGAGCAGACCCATCGCCAGCGGGCTCCACACCAGGACACCCAGCCCGTAACGCTCGCAGACCGGCAGGATCTCGCGTTCGATCCCGCGGTTGAGGATCGAGTAGTGCGGCTGTTCGGAGCGGAAGCGTGCCGTCCCGCGCCGTTCGGCCACCCACTGGGCTTCGACGATGTCCGACGCGGGCAGGTTGGAGTGGCCGATCGCGCGTACCTTGCCCGCGCGCAGCAGGTCGGTCAGCGCGCCGAGGGTTTCCTCGATGTCGGTGCCGGGTTCAGGGTGGTGGGCCTGGTAAAGATCGATGTGGTCGACACCCAGGCGGCGCAGGGACCCTTCGACCGCGGAAACGATCCACCGGCGGGAGTTGCCGCGCTGGTTGGGGTCGGCTCCCATCGAGCCGTTGAACTTCGTGGCCAGGACGACGTCGTCGCGGCGGCCGCGCAGGGCCTTCCCGACGATCTTCTCGGATTCGCCGTCGCCGCCGTAGACGTCGGCGGTGTCGATGACGTTGACGCCGCCGTCGAGGGCGCGGTGGACGATGCGCACGCAGTCGTCGGGGTCGGGGTTGCCGTAGGGTCCGAACATCATCGTGCCCAGGGTGTAGACGCTGACCTGGATGCCGGTCCGGCCGAGCGGACGGGTTTCCATGGGTTTCTCCTGCGAGGATGGAGGAGTGCGGCCGGGATCGGCCGCACTCCTCGTGGGGACGGTCAAGCCTGGGTGTATTCGGCTGCGACGTCGACGATCCAGGTCACGCCGAAGCGGTCGGCGAGCATCCCGAAGGCGGGCGCCCACTGGGCGGGGCCGAACGCCTCGATCACGGTCGCGCCCTTGGCAAGGCCTTCCCATACCGGGTTGACTTCGTCGATGCTCTCGCCGCGGACGGAGAGGAAGAACGGCTCCTTGGTGATCGTGGTGCCGTTTTCGCGATGCGTGGTCGGCGCGCCCGGCGCGGCCGGCGTGTGCTCGCCGGGCACGTCGTAGGCCATGACCCGGAAGCCGTTGTCGGCGACGACCTGGCCGAATACGACGTGGGCGGCGCCGGGCAGCTCGGCGGGCATCCCGAAGTCGGCGTAGGTGACGACGGTGAGCTGCCCGCCGAACACCGACTGGTAGAACTCCAGGGCTTCGCGGGCCTGGCCGTGGAAGTTCAGGTGGGCGACAGCGTTGAGCGACATGGTGTTGGCGGTCCTTCGCGAGTGGTTCTGGCGCCGGAGGCTTCCGGCGACAAGAACGATGATGTCGGCAGTACCGGACAGAGAACGTCCGCTATTTGTGGCAGGGTGAAAACCATGCCGATTGCCTCCTCGACGACGACTTCCAGCCGGCTGCTGTCGCTGTTGTCCCTGCTGCAGGCCCGCCGGGACTGGCCGGGCGGCCTGCTCGCCGAGCGGCTGGGAGTCAGCGAGCGGACCGTGCGCCGCGACGTCGACCGGCTGCGCGAGCTGGGTTATCCCGTCCAGGCGATCAAGGGCCCCGACGGCGGCTACCGGCTCGAAGCGGGCAGTCAGATGCCGCCACTGCTGTTCGACGAGGAACAGGCGGTCGCGCTGGCCGTGGCGCTGCGGATCGCCGTCGGCACGGGCGCCGGCATCGAGGAGGCGGCCGCGCGGGCCTTGGCCACGGTGCGGCAGGTGCTGCCGTCGCGGTTGCGGCAGCGTGTCGACGCCCTCGAGATCAGGGCGGCCGGGCACGGCACCGATCCCCAGGTCGACACCGGGATCCTGCTCACGCTGAGCGCTGCGGTCCGAGCGGGCGAGGAGTTGCGGTTCGACTACCGCTCGCCGGGACAACCCGAGAACGCCGAGCCGCGCCCGCCCCGCCGGGTGCAGCCCCAGCATCTGGTGGTGCGGGCCGGGCGCTGGTACGTCGTCGGCTGGGACCCCGACCGCGGCGACTGGCGGACTTTCCGCGCCGACCGGATGACACCGCGGGTCCCGAACGGCCCGCGGTTCGTGCCCCGGGAAGTGCCGGGCGGCGACGTAGCCGCGTTCCTGTCGGCCCGATTCAAGGGCTCCGAGAGCACGGACGCCTGGCCCTGCCGTGGCGAAGTGATCCTCGACCTGCCCGCAGCGGAGGTGGCTCCGTTCGCCGGCGACGGCGTCGCCGAGGAACTCGGCGACGCTCGGACCAGGCTGACGACGGGGTCCTGGTCCTGGACCGCCCTCGCGGCGGCGTTGGCCCGCTTCGACACCGAGATCGAGGTGATCGGACCGCCGGAGTTGCGTGCGGCGTTCGCGGAGCTGTCCCGTCGCGCCGGGCGCGCCGCGGGAACCGGGTAAGGCGGCTGGCCACCTGCCGGCGGACTCCAGCGACCTCACTGAACCCAGTATGGTTCCTCCGCATGACCGAGATCGAGACCGAGATCACCGCCGGTCTCATCCGCGACCTGCTGCGGGACCAGCATCCGGACCTGGCCGAGCTGTCCCTCCGCGAGGTGGAGGGCGGCTGGGGCAACCAGATGTGGCGCCTCGGGGACGAGCTGGCCGTGCGGATTCAGCGCATGGACACCGACCCCGATCACCAGCTCAAGGAGCGCCGGTGGCTGCCGCTGCTCGCCCCACGCCTGCCGCTGCCAATCCCCGTCCCGGTGCGAAGTGGTGCGCCCTCCGAGCGTTTCCCCAAGATTTGGACGGTCGTGACGTGGGTGCCGGGCCTGCCGCTGGACCACGGGTCGATCACCCGCGGCGAGCACGCGGCCGACACCCTGGCGGCGTTCCTCCGGGCGCTGCATGTGGCAGCGCCCGCCGACGCACCGGCTGATACGGGCCGCGGCGCGCATCCCAAGGACTGCACGGACGGCTTCGACCATTTCTTCGACTCCATCGACGCTGACGCGATCGGCTCGGACGCCGCCGACGTCCGGGCTGTCTGGGACGATGCCGTCGCGGCCCCCGTATGGGAGGGTCCGCCGGTGTGGGTGCACGGCGACCTGCATCCCGCGAACGTCATCGTCGCGGACGGGACGCTGGCGGGCGTTGTCGACTTCGGTGACCTGTTCGTCGGCGACCCGGCGTCGGACCTGGCGGCCGCCTGGGTGCTGCTGCCAGCGGGCGCGGCCGCACGCTTCTTCGCCGCGTACGCGGAGGCTGACGAGGCGACGGTCCGGCGCGCCCGTGGGCTGGCCGCGCTGAAGAGCCTCTTTTTGATGCTGATGGGCCAGAACGGGGACCGCGGCCTGCCCGGCGGCAAGCCGGCGTGGGGTCCGGCGGGCCGGGCGGCGCTCGACCGGGTCCTGAGCGAGCGTCTGACCCGATTCCACGAGTAGGTCGGCGGCAACTTCGACCGTTTCACTCGCGCGTGTCGCTGGTTGTAGCTCAGGAGCTGGTCCGTGCATTCGGAGCGGACGGGTGCGCAGGAACCGTTCGGCATCTTCCCGGCCGTCACCCCGCGGCGAGGAACTCGTGGACCAGTGGCGGCGGACGGGGCGATCAAGCCCGTCCTCATCAGGGAAGAGTGAGGGCCCTGTCGCGGACGGGGGACGGGTCCATCGGGGTGACCTCCGGGAACTCGGCGAGCTGCTTGCGGGGGAAGTCGTTCTCCGCGCCGAGGAAGATTGCGTCGAAATGGCCGCGGATGAACGCGTTCAGCAGGTCCATCGTCCGTTGCGGGGCGACCTTGCCGCCGGGCCGGTAGCACGCCCGCGCTCCGACGCCGGGATCAGGAGCAAGTCCGCCAGCTCCAGGTGGGTGATGTCCTTGACGCAAAGCCGGTGTACGTCTGCCGGCGCTACCCGCGAGCTCTACCGCAGCGACGTGCAGCTCGGCGTGCCGGCCGGATCGCCGGACGGCCGCCGGGATCGTCACGGAGGGTTCAGCGCGCGAACTGTTCTCGGTCGGACACGCCTGCAGCAGAGGCTGGTACCCGGACGGGACGTTCACTTCGGACGGTCGGCTCGTCACCGTCCAGCACGCTTACCGCTTGCCGCCGCAGGTCGTCCTTTCCGGACCGGACGCGGACACGGTGCTGGCTTCGGTCGCGCACGACGGGACTGAGCAGCTGCTTGCCGTCGCGGGCACGGCCTCCCCGGTGTCCTGGAGCGCACCGGACGGCTGGGAGATCGAAGGCGTCCTGTGCTTTCCGGACGGTCCGGGGCCGTTCCCGTTGGTGGTCAACGTCCACGGTGGACAAGTATGGTCCTTTCAGGACTCGTGGTCGATGAACTACCCCTGGGTGCCGCTGCTGGTGTCGCGCGGGTACGCGGTGCTGAACCCGAACCCGCGCGGCAGCAGCGGACGCGGTGCGGGTCGGAAATCTCCGCCGGAATCGCGCGGTTGAGCACCGAGCTGACCCGTACCGGGTCGTCGTCGCCGAAGTGCCTGCTGGCGGCCAGCAGGCGGACCGCCGGATCGTCGATGGCCACCGACTGCTCCAACCGCTCGGTGAGTTCGTCCACGATGGACTGCAGATCGTCGTCGGCCACCATCCGCTCCTTTTCGCCACGACGCCCCCGAGCCTGTCACCCGAGGGATCTCCGTCACGAAACCACTTGCGGGGCGCTGAGGACAACCTTCAGATGCTGCTCCGGGCGCGCGAGCACCACGACGTCGGCAAGCGGGTTGCCATCCGATGTTCACCGCCGAGCCATTGAACGCGACGATCACGGGCTTGAGAGAGGGGCCGCCGCCGTCCGATACCTATCGCGCTGGGGTTAGGCGTCTTGCGCCTGCAGGCGGTCAGACCATTGACCACTCTTTTGGGCACGGTTGACACTTCATCTGCAATACAGTTGCCGGCCCCGAACTGGAGGATCGATGACATCGTCGATGACCGTGACCGAACTGCGTCGTGACTTCCACCAGCATCCGGAAGTGGGATTTTGCGAGTTCCGCACCGCCAGCCGCGCGGCGGGCGTGCTGGCGGACCTCGGCTGGGACGTCGGGGCCGGAGCAGATGTGCTGGATCCAAACACCCGGTTGGGCATGCCGGCACCGGAGGTGCTCGACGCCGCTTACCGGCGGGCGGCTGACGCGGACGGCGACGACCGGTTTCTGCCCGCGATGCGGGGAGGCCTTACCGGTGTGGTGGCCACGTTGCGCGGTAAGCGCCCCGGCCCGGTGGTCGCGCTACGCGCGGATCTGGACGCGCTGCCGCTGAGCGAGTCGGACGATCCGGCACATATTCCTACCCGAGACGGGTTTCGTTCCCGCTGGCCGGGCGCCATGCATGCATGCGGTCACGACGGACATGTGGCGGTGGCGCTGGAACTCGCCCGGCGTCTGTCCGATCAGGACTTTCCCGGTACGGTACGGCTGGTGTTGCAACCCGCCGAGGAGGGCGGGCGCGGTGCAGCCGGGATGGTTGCGGCGGGGGTGGCCGACGATGTGGACATCTTCCTCACGGCACATCTGGGCATGGGCTTGCCGACCGGCACGGTCTGCCCGGCGATCCCGGACCTGCTGGCCAACTCCAAGCTGCGTGCCACGTTCCAGGGCAGCGCATCGCATGCCTCGATGGCACCGGAACAGGGTCGGCACGCACTGCTGGGCGCGGCCGCTGCCACGCTGGGTGTGCACACCATGCCGCGTTTCTCCGGCCACGAAACCAGAGTGAACGTGGGCATGCTGACCTCGGGCACGTCCAGCAACATCGTGCCGGACACGGCGGTGATGTTGCTGGAGACACGAGCCGACGATGGAACCGTCAACGAGGATCTGGAGCGGCGGGTGCGTGCCGTGCTCGCCGGAGCGGCGAACATGTACGGCCTGGAACTGACTGTGACGCTCGTCGGGGCGGTCACCACCGCCACCAATGATCCGTTGCTGGTCAACATGATCGAGGAGGCGAGCCGGGCCGCCGGGGCCGAGGTGACCGGGCCGGGCGCCGGGATCGGCAGCGACGACGCCACCGCATTCATGCGCCGCGTCCAGGACCACGGCGGAGTCGCCTGCTACTTCGGCATTGGCGCGGACAGCCCGGCGCCGCACCACGCCAGCCGGTTCGACATCGACGAGGCCGCGCTTCCAGTGGCCGTAGCCGTGTTGGAGCACGTGCTGCGCACCGGCACTACCGGGAACTTCTCCGCGGGGAGGTTCGCATGATTGCATCGGACGGCCACTCGAACCCGGCGCCGGCACGCCGTCGTTCGTACCGGTTGCTGCTGGTCGTGCCGTACCTGTGGTCGGTGGCCGCCATTCCCGTGATCAACACCGTGCACGCCAGCCCACTCGGGATTCCCTTGCTGCTGTGGTGGGCGTTGGCCGGCGTGCTGGTGACCTCGGTGTGCCTCGGCGTGGTCTGGCGGCTCGACCGCGCCAGGGAAACCGTGTACGCGGAAGGAGAAAGCCGGTGAGCACCGCCATCGCGATCGCTTTGTTCGTCGTCGCCGCGACCACCGGCGCGACCACCGCCCTGTCCCGGCGGCGCCGCCGACTCGACTTGACCGAGTGGGCGGTCGGCGGGCGCAACTTCGGCAGTTTCCTGCTGTGGTTTTTGTCCGCTGGCGAGATCTACACGACATTCGCGTTTCTGGGCGCGGCCGGCTGGGCCTACCAACATGGGGCGCCCGGCTTTTATGTGATCGCCAACGCTCCGCTGGGCTATGTCCTCGGCTACTGGTTGCTGCCCAGGATCTGGCGCGCCGGCAAGGATCACGGCGTGTTGTCCCAGGGCGACTACCTCCGCGCACGGTTCGGCAGCCGGTGGCTGGCGACCGTGGTCGCGATCATCGGGGTGCTGGCCCTGATCCCCTACGTGCAGGTGCAACTCACCGGCCTCGCAACCATCGTCAAGGTGCTGTTCAGGGGTGAGGCGAGCAGTCCCGTCGCGGTCTGGATCGGGGCCGCGCTGCTGGTGGTGTTCACCTTCACCGCGGGGTTGCGTTCCTCGGCGCTCGCGTCGATCGTCAAAGACGTCCTGGTGCTCGGCACCGTCGTCGTGGTCTTCGTGACCATCGGCGCGGCCACCGGGCTGGGCGGCATCGCCGACATCTTCCACCGCATGAACAGCCTGCATCCCAGCTATGCCAACCTTCCCGGCATGCAGCCGGCCAGTGGCCACACCGCGGTCTGGTTCATGTCGGCCCTGCTGCTGACCAACATCGGCTACTGGATGTGGCCACACAGCTTCCAGGCCAACCTCTCCGCGAAGGACGTCGACACCGTGCGCCGCAATGCGGTGTTCCAGCCGCTGTACACGCTGTCGTATTTCTTCATCTTCGTGATCGGTTTCGCGGCGCTGCTGACCTTGCCGCACCTGACCAGTTCCAACGACGCGCTGGTCTCGGTCGTCGCGACGTACTATCCACAATGGTTCGTCGGATTGCTCGGGGCGACCGGCGTCCTGGTCGCTCTCGTGCCGTCCGTCGTGATGCTGTTGACGCTGGGCACCAGCGTGGCGCGCAACATTTACCGTCCAGCCGCACGGCTGGACGACCGGCACCGTCTCTGGGTCGGCCGCGTGGCCACTCTGCTCGGCGTACTCGCGGCCACGTTTCTCACTCTCGGTTCCAACCAGACGATCGTGAACCTGCTGTTGACCGCATACAGCGGTATCGCGCAGATCGGGCCCGGGATCATCGCGTCACTCGCCTGGCGACGCACCACCGCGTGGGGAGTGGCGGCAGGGTCGATCGTTGGTCTGCTCCTGGTTGGCATTCCGCAGGTTTCCACGTGGTGGCGGCACATTTCCACCACTGAGGTGGGCTTCGTGGCCATGCTGGTCAACACCGTGGTACTGGTTGTCGTCAGCCTGCTGACCCGGGCGCCGAGCCGGAGCCACATCACGGTGGGCATCCCCGACATCCAGCACGCGACACCCACCTCGGGACCGTCAGCGCCCGCTACCGCCGACGACTGACCCTGTGGCGAGTCACGCCCCTGGCTGCCGCATACCAATCACCGCAGGTCGGACACGCGGACCAACTTTACGAATGGCGTTTCTCCCGCTTTTGCCGGGAACATGTGCCCGACCGGGATTGACCAAAGTGGACACCGCCGGTGCGCGCGTTTGGCTGGCCAGGCTGCGGCGCCGCAACTACGCTTTACTGACGGTCTGGCCGACCGTGACGGCTCGGGCGGCTGCGCTGGTGGCTGGATGCGTCATCAGCTCACCTGAAGGAGGGTCATGGCTAAGGAAATTCTGGTCGCTTACGGCGTCGACGTGGACGCGGTAGGAGGTTGGCTCGGCTCGTACGGCGGTGCGGACTCGCCTGACGACATCTCTCGCGGCATGTTCGCCGGCGAGGTCGGTGTACCGAGACTGGTCGAGTTGTTTCGCCGTTACGGCCTGACCCAGACGTTCTTCTGGCCGGGTCATTCGATCGAGACCTTCGGCGCGCAGTTCGACGCCTGTGCCGGCGCCGGGCACGAGATCGGGTTGCATGGCTACAGTCACGAGAACCCCATCGCGATGAGCGAGCAGCAGGAGATCGACGTGCTCGACCACTGCATCGAACTCATCCGGAGCCGAACCGGCCGCTCGGCGACCGGCTACGTCGCGCCGTGGTGGGAGTTCAGTGCGATCACCAACGACCTACTGCTTGGCCGCGGTATCACCTATGACCACTCGCTCATGCACCACGACTGCCAGCCCTACTACGTACGTACCGGTGACGCCTGGACCAAGATCGACTACACGAAACCGGCGCGGGACTGGATGAAGCCGCTTGTCCGCGGCACCCCGACGAAACTGATCGAGATCCCGGCGAACTGGTACCTCGACGACCTGCCCCCAATGATGTTCATCAAGGCCAGCCCGAACAGTCACGGCTTCGTCAACCCGCGCAGCATCGAACAACTCTGGCGCGACCAGTTCGACTGGATCTACCGGGAGCACGACTATGCGGTGTTCACCATGACGATTCACCCCGACGTATCGGGACGGCCTCAGGTGCTGCTCATGCACGAACGGCTCATTGAATACATCAACTCCCATTCCGGTGTCCGCTGGACGACTTTCAACGACATCGCCGAGGACTTCGCCCGACGTTGACCGGCAACCCGGTCACGGCCGCCCCGGCGGCGCGCCTTGTTGTCGAGAATGGTCGACAACAAGGATGGCATGCAATCACCAGTTTTCCGCATTGACCGGTGTTTTTCGCATCTGTACCGTATCTGCATTCAATCGGGCCGACGTTCTTTGTTGTCGAGATCGGTCGACACGGGTGCGCGTGAGGAGACGCGATGTCACGAATCGAACTGCCCACCGTGTCGGTGGCCGCCGTGCAGGCCGCGCCGGTGTTCCTGGATCTGGCGGCCACCCTGGACAAGTTGGAGGGCCTGGTCACGGAAGCGGCCGACCACGGCGCCGAGTTGGTGGTCTTCGGCGAAACCTTCCTCGCTGGGTTCCCGATCTGGAACGGCGTGCTCCCGCCGGTCGACCAGCACGAGTTGCACCGGCGCCTGGTTGAGGAGTCGCTGGTCGTGCCCGGCCCGGAAACCGAACGGCTCGGCCGGATCGCGGCACGGCACAACGTCGTCCTGTCGGTGGGGATCAACGAGCGCAACCCCGCGAGCCTCGGCCAGGTATGGAACACGAACGTGATCTTCGACCGCACCGGACGGCTGGTGAACCACCGCCGAAAACTCGTCGCGACCTGGTACGAACGGCTCACCTGGTCCCATGGCGACGCCCACGACCTGAAGCCGGTTCCGCTGGACGGCTGGAACCTCGGCGCACTGGTGTGCGGGGAGAACACGAACACTCTCGCTCGGTTCACCCTGCTGGCCCAGGGAGAGCGCCTGCACGTCGCGACCTACCCGCCGTCCTGGCCTTACGACGGTCGGCCCGGGAGCACCGATTACGACCTGCAGGACGCGATCCGGCTACGCAGCGCGGCGCATTCCTTCGAGGGCAAGGTGTTCAGCGTGGTCGCTGCGACCGCGTTGGACGACGAGGCGGTCGCTACGGTTTCCGGCGGTGACAGCCGGATCGAGAAGCTACTCACCGCCAACCCCACCGCCTCGATGATTGTCGACCCGAACGGGCGCGCGATCGCGGGCCCCTTGCTGGGCAGTGAGGGCATTCTGTATGCCGATGTCGACCTGCGTGAGGAGATCATCGCCAAGCAGGTTCACGACATCGTCGGAACCTACAACCGCGCCGACATCTTCCAGCTCACCGTTGACACCCGGCGGCACGCGCCGCTCGCGCTGGGCCCGGTGCCGGAATCCGCCGTCGTGCTCTCCGATGGCCACCAGGGCGGGGAGCGAGGCGATGGCTGAGGACAGGAAGCGTGACCCATAGTTGAACCCACGTGAAACTGGTGTCTTCGCCGGGTTCCTCCCAGGTCACGAACTCGATCGGCGCCGGGTAAGGCAGCGCCGCGAGCTCACTGTGGGTGCGCTCCAGGACCAGGCCGGACGCGAACAGATGCACCAGCGCTCCACCCGAGCGACCGCGCCGGCGTGCCTTCCGCGTGGCGAACGCGATGCCGGCGATCGCCCCCAGCGCGAGGACGATCAGCAGAACCCGGACATACCACGGCAGCGGCACGAAGATCGCCACAGCGATCAGCACCCAGGGCCCGCCGAACCACAGGGTGACGGCGTGGATCTTCCCCTTCTGGTCGTCACGCTGGTTCACGGGGAACGTGCGTTCCCACTCGCCGAGCCCGTCCCGCTCCGCCGCGGCCAGCGCGCGTTCGGTCGCCCGAAGGCTGAGGTCCACGTCCTCGCGCTCAGTCATCGCACCCCCACAGTCCAGCTCGCGACATCAATGGCCTGCCAAGATCATTCCTGATCGGGCTGCGATTCGGGCAGCTCGCGCCGCCTTCGTTGCGATGCCGTCACCCCACGGCGACAAGCCGGCCGGCCCCGACCCGGAACCGGCGGTCGAGGCCGGCCGGCTACCCGGGGCGGTGATTCCCTGGCTTCAGTGGACGGCCGCGTGCGAGTCGGCGCGTTGGGCCCCTGCGCAAGGACGCGGACCGCGGCCAGCGTCGCTCATCAGCGTCCGGTGAGGAAGTCGATGCAGGAGTTCAGCGTGGCCAACCAGGGGTAGTCGTCCTCCTCGATCCGATGGCCCGTCGTGATGGACAGACGCTCCACAAAGGACAGAAAGTCGATCGAGTCCAGCTCCAGTGCGTCGCGCAGGTTCTCGTCGGGGCTCAGCGAGTTCAACTCGTTTTCCGAGGCGAAACCGCGTAGGGCCTCGTGGATTGCGGCGAGGGCGAGGTCACGGGCGGCGGCCTGGGAAGTCATAGCTCCTCCGGTCGTTGTAGGAGTCCGTCGATGGTGTTGAGCAGGCGCGCGCCCGTCGCGCCGTCGCTGGCGCGGTGGTCGGCGGCCAGGGTCGCGGTGAGCACCGGGTGGACGGCGAGCATGCCATCGACGGCCCATGGGCGCTCGGAAATGGCGCCGAAGCCGATCAGCGCGACCTGAGGCGGGTAGATCACGCCCTGGACCGATTCCACGCCCAGATCGCCGAGGTTGGTGACGGTGATCGTGGCTGTGGTC
Organism: Amycolatopsis taiwanensis DSM 45107; assembly: GCF_000519205.1. Classification (GTDB taxonomy): domain Bacteria; phylum Actinomycetota; class Actinomycetes; order Mycobacteriales; family Pseudonocardiaceae; genus Amycolatopsis_E; species Amycolatopsis_E taiwanensis. The sequence goes on from NZ_JAFB01000047.1 coordinate 19,317, forward strand.
AGTTCCGAGGATCTCAGCCGTCCGGACCGGGTGCGCGCCGCCAGGTCGCGCAGGTGCGCCATCAGGCCGGGAATTCCTAGTGTGTCGGCGTCTGCGATGGCGGGGGGACCAGTCCACCACCGCGCAGGGAGATCGCGACGCCGAGGTGGATGCCGTTGCCGGGCTGGAAGGCGCCGTCGATCCAGCGGCCGTTGAGTTGCGGTACCTGCTTGGCGGCGAGCGCGCTGGCCTTGAGCAACAAGGCAGCGGGCACAACACGTTCGGCCACGGGCACCTGCAGATTGTGTTCGCGCAGCCATTTGGACGCGGTGTGCAGGTCGATGGTGGTGGACAGGTAGTAGTGCGGGATTTCGCGCTTGGAGCGCGTCATGAGGGTGGCGATCGCCTGCCGCATGGCGTCATCGTCGCGAACTTCGCGGCGGCGTGGCTCGGCTCGCTCGGCGCGTTGACGCGGGGCGCCGGCTGCGGCCCGGACGTCGCGCGCGCGCACCGGGTCAGCCACCACCCCGGACAGGTCCACGCCGAGTTCGGCCGCAACGGTGCGAGCGTAGGGCGTGATGCGTCGTGCGGCGGCTGCGGGTCGTGGCTTCGCGGCGAGAGCCCGGGCGACATCGTTGCGGGTGATCGCGCCGTCGCGGCCGGTGCCGTGCACGGTCGCCAGATCGATGCCGTGCTGGGCGGCGAATGTCCGGACCGGTGGCGAAGCCGGTGGCGGCTTGGTGGGCGGTTTTTCGCGGCGGGGTTTCTCGGCTCGTGCGGGTTTCGCCGGTGACGGCGCTGTGGTCGTGGGCTCGTTGATCACGGCCAGTGGGGTGCCGACCGGCACCTTGTCGCCCTCCGGAACCAGGATCTCGCCGATTGTGCCGCCGGTGAAGCATTCGACGTCCACGGCGGCCTTGGTGGTGTCGACGACCGCGACGACGTCACCCTTGCGCACCGAGTCGCCCGGTTTGACCAGCCATTCGAGAATGGTGCCTTCCTCCATGTCGGCGCCCAGAGAGGGCATGACGAACTGGGCCACTTCAGCCCACCGCCCGCAGGGCCGCGTCGATGACGTCGCCGGGCTGGGGGAGGGCGGCGTCTTCGAGGTGTTTGGCGTAGGGCATCGGGACTTCGGCCGTGCACACCCGCTCAATGGGCGCGTCCAGTTGGTAGAAGGCATTCTCGGCGACCCGGGCCGTGATTTCGGCGGACAAGCTGCCGCTACGCCATCCTTCATCGACGACGACGAGCCGATGGGTGCGCGACACCGACTCGACGATCGTGTCCTCGTCCAGCGGCCGCAGCGTGCGCAGGTCCACCACCTCGGCGTCGATCTTCCGGTCGGCGAGGTCGTCGGCGGCTGCCAGCGCGGTCCGCAGCGTCCCGCCGTAGGCGACGAGCGTGATGTCGGTGCCAGCGCGCCGGATTTTCGCCCGGTCTATGTCCACCTCACCAGCATCGTCGGCGAGGTCGCCGGAGACGTTGTAGAGCGAGCCGTGCTCGAACAGCAAAGCTGGATCAGGGTCGGTCAGGGCGGTCCACAGCATGCCGCGCGCATCTTCGAGCGTGGCGGGTGCGAGCACGCGCAGTCCCGGGATGTGCGCGTACCAGCCTTCGAGGCTGTGCGAGTGCTGTGCGGCGAGTTGGCGTCCGGCGCCGGTGGTCATTCGGATTACCAGCGGAACATTGATCTGGCCGCCGGACATGTACAGCAGCGTGGCCGCGTTGTTGAGGATCTGGTCCAGCGCGAGCAGGCTGAAGTTGACCGTCATGATCTCCACGATCGGCCGCATTCCGCCGATGGCCGCCCCGATGCCGGCGCCGACGAACGCGGACTCCGACAGCGGGGTGTCACGGATACGTTCGGGCCCGAATTCCTCGAGCAGGCCCAGGCTGACGCCGAACGACCCGCCGTAGGCGCCGACGTCCTCGCCCATCAGAAAGGTCCGGTCGTCGCGGCGCAGCGCGTCCCGGATACCGGCGCGCAGTGCTTCCCGGTAGGTAGTAGTCATTATGTCGCCCTCGGCGAATAGACGAACCGGGTCAGTTCGTCGACCGGTTCCACCGGTCCCGCTTCGGCCGTGGACACCGCCTCGGCGATCTCGGTGTCCACTTCGGACTCCAAATCGGCAAGGTCGTTGTCGGTCAACTCTTCGTCCGCGCGCATGGTGGCGATCAGCCGGGGGATCGGGTCGCGCTCGGTCCACCGTTCGATTTCGGCCTTGTCCCGATATCGGTCGGGGTCATACATCGAGTGCGCCCGGAAGCGGTAGGTCCGCAATTCCACGAAGTGCGGACCGGAGCCGCCGCGGATGCCTTCCATCGCACGGTCGACCGCATCGGCCACGGCGAGCGCGTCCATGCCGTCCACCGCCCAGGCGGGCATACCGTAGGAGCTTGCGCGTAGCGCCAGGTCCGTCTCCGCATGCTCACGGTCGATCCGAGTGCCCATCGCGTAAAGGTTGTTCTCGCAGCAGAACAAGATGGGCAGCCGCCACAGCGCGGCCAGGTTCATGCATTCGTGGAACTCGCCCTCGGCCACCGCACCATCGCCGAACAGGCACACCGTGACCAGCGGTTGCTTTCGCATCGCGCTTGCCAGCGCGAGCCCGACCGCGACCGGCAGTCCACCGCCCACGATGGCGTTTCCACCGTAGAACCGCCGCCCGACGTCGAACAGGTGCATCGAGCCACCCCGGCCGCGGCTGCAACCGTTCGTTCTGCCGTACATCTCGGCGAGGACCGCGTCCATTCCGATCCCGCGCGCCAGCGCATGGCCGTGCTCGCGGTAGGTCGACACGACCGCGTCCTCGGGCCCGACCCCTTGCAGGACTCCGGCCGCGACGGCTTCCTCACCGATGTAGAGATGCATGAACCCCCGGATCGCGGTCGCGCTGTAGAGTTCGACGCAGCGTTCCTCGAACCGCCGGATCCGGATCATCTGGCGCAGCAGCTCCGCGCGCTTCTTGGCCCGGACACTCACGAGAATCCTTCCACAGTGGACAGATCACCTTCGGGGAGACCGAGTTCTCTCGCCTTGAGCAGCCGGCGCATCACCTTGCCGCTGCGGGTGTGGGGCAGGTGCTGGTCGAACTCGATCTCCTTGGGCGCGACCGCACCCAGCGCGCGCCGGCCGAAGGCCAGCAGTTCCAGCCGCAGGTCCTCGGTAGGACCATGGCCGTCGCGCAGCGACACGAACGCCTTGACCCGTTCCCCGGCCACCGGGTCGGGCGTGCCGATCACCCCGGCCTCGGCGACGGCGGCGTGTGCCATCAACGCGCTTTCCACCTCGAACGGGCCGACCAGGTGCCCGGCGGATTCGATGACGTCGTCCGCCCGGCCGACGAACCAGTAGTAGCCGTCGGGGTCCCGGCGTGCGATATCGCCGGTGAGGTACCAGCCGTCGGCGAACGCCTGGGCGTAGCGGTCGGGGTCGTGCCAGTAGGTGCGGAACATCGATGGCCAGCCGGGTCGCAGGGCCAGTTCGCCTTCCTGTCCGGCGCCGGTCAGTTCGGTGACCCGGCCGTCGTGGACGCGGGCGCGTCCGTTTTTGCCACGTTGGAGCAGGCCCACGTCGATGCCTGGTAGCGGTCTGCCCATCGAGCCGGGGCGGATCTCGTGGGCGGCGAAGTTGTTGATCATGATGGCGCCGGTTTCGGTTTGCCACCAGTTGTCATGCACCGGCAGGCCGAGGGTTTCCTGGCTCCATACCACGGCTTCCGGGTTGAGCGGTTCGCCGACGCTGGCTATGAACCGCAGCGCGGACAGGTCGTACTCCGCCGGCAGGTCATGCCGTTGGCGCATCAGCATCCGGAGTGCGGTGGGGGCGGTGTACCAGACGGTGACCCGCTGGGAGGCGAGGACGGAGTACCAGCGTCGCGCGTCGAAGTCCCCCTCATCGCTGACTAGTGTCGCGCCGTGGCTCAGCGGGGCGATGACGCCGTAGGACGTGCCGGTCACCCAACCGGGATCGGCGGTGCACCAGAACACGTCGTCGGGTTTGAGGTCCAGCGCGAATCCGGCGGTGACGTGGTGTGCCAGCACGGCCTCATGGACGTGCAGGGCCCCTTTCGGGGTGCCGGTGGTTCCGCTGGTGAAATGAAGCAGCGCCGGGTCTTCGGGCCGGGTCGGGCAGATCTCGAACTCCGGCGACACACCGGCCAAGGCCGGGGCCAGTGCGCGGGTGCCGGGCTCGGCTTGGGCGCCGGTGACGAGCACGTGCCGCAGCGACGGGATGGAACCGGCGATCGCGCGCACCTTGCGGTGATGCAGTTCTGGGCTGGTCACCAGGACGGTGGCCTCGCCCAGCGCGAGCCGTTGGCGGATGGGCTCTGGTCCGAAGGCGGAGAACAGCGGGCACACCACGCACCCGGCCTTCAGCCCGCCAAGCACCGCGACATACAGATCCGGGACCCGCCCCAGCAACGTGAACACATGCTCGCCGCGCCGCACACCCAGCTCGCGTAGTACGTTGGCGAACCTGCTGCTCAGCTCGGCCAGATCGCGGTAGGTGAGCTGGAAGACCTCGCCGTGCCGGTCGATCCACCGCAGCGCGCCGCGATTGCGGCGAGGTCCGGACGCGTGCCGATCGACCGCTTCGTAGGCGATGTTGAGGCCACCGCCCGGCAGCCCGAACAACTCGAAGCGTGCGGCATCCCAGCTGAACTCGGCGCGCGCCCGGCCGTAGTCGCCGAGGTTTGCGGCTGCCCGCGCGGCGGCCGACTTGCGGATCGGCGCCCACTCCATACCGGTGACGATGCCCCATTCCCGTCCTCCCCGGGCAGGGCTGTAGGTAACCGCACGGGATGGCCAAAGTCCGTGGAATCCGGGTCGGTTTGGTCGGTGTCGGGGACGCACGGCTGAATCCGGCCGACCGCAACGTTCCGGAGATCGGCGACGAACTCGCCGTGTCCCGGGCGCTGTCGGACCTCGCGCATCGGCTGCTCGACGCCACAGCGGGTGACATCGAGGCCATTACCCACAAGAACGCGCACCTGCGCGGCTGAGCGCCCGTCGTCTCCGCGGACGCGCCCTCGCTGGACACCGCCTACAAGCTGGTCCGAGCGTCACCGGCCATTCTGATCGGCCCACCGGTGCCGGATCGCTTCGGCTCGTTCCTGCTCTTCGAGCTGGAGTTCTCGCTCGGCCAACGCGGCTTGCAGGCGGGGAATCCACCGCCGCCGCAGCGAGCGGACGCGCTGCTTGGTCGTGGCGATCTCGGCATTAACGATCCGTACGGCAGCGGTGAGCGCTGCGTACATAGCCGCCGCGTCGAGAGCCTGACGAAACGCCTCCCGCGTGTGCACCACAGCAGCGCTGCCGATCACGCTCCTGGTGTCACCGGATGGCGGGTCGGTCACGGTGGCCTTGTGTGGATATCGCACGCCCATGACGGTTGTCCAATCGAACGTCACGACGGTGTGGCCGGCTGGTTCCGCAAGCCGGATTCCGCGCCGGCCTCCGGCCATCGTCGCGCGCGCCTGCCAGGTTTGTGCCGCATGGACACGCTCAGCCCACTCCGCCGCGGCGGTGCCGGCCTGGTCCGCCAGCGAGGCCTGGTGGGCGGTGAGGGCGCGGAGCTTCTTTTCCAGCAAGTCGGCCCCGTGCTGGGCGACGTCGAGGCGATGGCGGAGCCACTGCCTTCCGGCCCGGCCCGCGGGCACGTGCGAAATGGTCATCGGCCGGCCAGCAAGGCGGCGGGGATCATGCCCAGTTCGCGGCGCGGCAACCGCAGGAGCACCTGCCAGGCCCGGTCCATCGTGTCGTCCAGCGAGCGATGTTCGTCGGAGCGCTGCCGCGCGAATTCTTCCCGAAATGCCCCCTCGAGTTCGAGATAGCTCCGGTCGGTGTCGGTGAGCGCCGTGGCACCGACCAGTTCGGACAGTTCTTGGACCTGGCGTGCGCGGGTCAGCGCCGCGAGAAGTTGGGCGGCGACGTCGAGATGATCGTCGCGGGTCCGGCCGGGGCCCGCGCCGTGGCGCATGAGACGGGACAGCGACTGCAACGGGTCGATGGGCGGGTACACGCCGAGGGCATGCAGGCCGGCGGAGAACACCAACTGTCCCTCGGTGATGTAGCCGGTGAGGTCCGGTACGGGATGGGTGATGTCCCCGCCCGGCATCGTGAGTGCCGGCAGCAGGGTCACCGATCCCGGCCTGCCCTTGATACGCCCGCACCGCTCGTAGAGGCTGGCGAGGTCGCTGTAGAGGTACCCGGGGTAGGAGCGGCGGGCGGGGATCTCGCCGCGGGCAGCGGAAACCTCGCGCAGGGCTTCGGCGTAGCTGGTCATGTCCGTCATGACCACCAGCACGTGCCGCCCGTGCGTGAAGGCCAGGTGCTCGGCAATGGTCAGCGCCAGCCGTGGCGTGAGGACTCGCTCGATCACCGGGTCGTCCGCGGTGTTGATCAGCAGGGCCAGTTCGCCCGCTGCCGACCGCTCGTCGAGTGCCGCCTCGACGAAGGCCGCGTCGGCGTTGGTGAGTCCGATCCCGGCGAACACCACGCTGAAGGGAGCGCCACTCGCGGTGGCCTGGGCGGCGATCTGCGCGGCCAGTTCCAGTTGCGGTAGGCCGGGAAGGGAGAACAGCGGAAGCTTCTGACCCCGGACCAACGTCGTGAGCGCGTCAATCGCCGACACGCCGGTGAGGACGGGTTCTGCCGGAGGATCTCGCCATACCGGATTCAGCGGAGCTCCGTTCACCGCAGCGCGAGAATCCCCGAAGACCGGGGGACCGCCGTCCAGCGGAGCGCCACGGCCATTGCAGACGCGGCCGAGCCACCCAAGCCCGACCGGGATGGTCAGCGGTTCGCCGGTGAACGCGACCCTGGTGGTGGCGGGGTTCATGCCGGCGGTGCCCTCCAGTACCTCCACTACCGCCACGTCGTGATCGGCATCAAGGACCAGACCGTGCCGTTGCTCGTTCTCCGGCAGCCGGATCGTGACGTACTCATCCCAAGTGACACCACTCACCCCGCTGACGACCATCAGCGGACCACGCAGTTCCCGAACGCCCATGACCTCGACCGGCACGCCTGCACTCACCGGGCCACCTCATCGAGCCGAGCGAGGATGGCATCCCGGCAGCCGGCGATCTTGTCCTCGTCGTCGGGTCCGGCTTCGTCGTGCAGCCGGACCAACGCCGCGAAGTCGAACTCCTCGATCGTGTTCGCCGACACGCCGTCTGCGACCAGTTCGGCGCAGCGGTCGACGACGGCCAAGATCGCGTCGGCGAGCGCACCGGTCTTGCCCGGGGTGGATGAGGCGTCCACTGTGGACAGCGCACTCTGTCGCAGGAGTCCCTCGCGCAACAACCTGCCCGCGAGGAGGGTCACGCGTTCCGGGCCCGACAGTGCCGTGGCCCCAACCAGTTCGGCCAGCGCGGAGAGCCGGTCGGCGTCGGCGAGCAGTTCCTGCACCCTGGCCCGGTGCACCTGCCACCGGGGGTCCCCGGAGCGGGTCCGGTAGTCGCCGATCGCCGCCGCGTCGCGGGAAAATGATCCGGACCACGACACGGCCGGATACTGCCTGGCATAGGCGAGATCCCGGTCGAGTGTCCACCGGCAGCGGACGAACCGTTCGGTGTTGGCGGTGACCGGCTCAGTCATGTCCCCACCCGGCGGTGACACCGCGCCGACGATGGTAACGGACCCGCTTGCGCCGCCCAATGTTTCCACCGGGCCTGCCCGCTCGTAGAAGGCGGCCAGCGAGGAGGCGAGGTCGGCCGGGTAGCCCTCCTCAGCCGGCAGCGCACCCCTTCTTGACGCGAACTCACGCAGGGCTTCCGCCCACCGTGACGTCGAGTCGGCGATGACCACGGCGTCGTAACCCATGTCGCGGTAGTACTCGGCGACGGTGGCCGCGGTATAGACACTGGCCTCCCGCGCCATCATCGGCATGTTGGAGGTGTTGGCGATGATCACCGTGCGCTCGGCGAGCCGGCCACCGGTCCGCGGATCGGTGAGCGCGAACAACTCACCCACGACCTCCGCCATCTCGTTGCCGCGCTCGCCGCATCCGGTGTAGATGATTACGTCGGCGTCGCACCATTTCGCGAGTTGCTGCAGCAGCATGGTCTTGCCGGTACCGAATCCGCCCGGCACCGTGGCGGTGCTGCCCCGTGCGATGGGGTAGAGCAGGTCCAGCACCCGCTGCCCGGTGACGAGCGGCCGCACCTCGTCGCGGCGGGCCCGGCACGGCCGCGCCCGCCGCACGGGCCAGTCGGTGAACAAGCCGACACGCGTGCCGGCAACGGTGGCGACCGTGCCGTCGGCGGGGACCGCACCCGAAGCCACCTCGCGCACCGTGCCGCGCAGGGTCGGCGGCACGAGCACGCGGTGTTCCACCGCGCCCACGCCGGGAACCAGGCCGATAACCTCTCCCGGGCGCACCTCGTCCCCGGCCCGGACCTTCGGCTCGAACCGCCACGTCCGTGCTTCCGGTGGCGGGTAGGCACCCGCTGCCAGGAAGACCGGGGCGGTGGTCAACGGACGCAGGAGTCCATCGTGGACACCACCGAGCAGCCCCGGCCCGAGCCGCACGGCCAGCGGGGCCCCGGACGCCACGGCGGGAGCGCCCGGCGCGAGACCACCGGTGTAGTCGTACGCCTGCAGGCTGACCACGCCGTCTCGGACCGACATCACTTCGGCGGGCATACGCCCGGTACCCACCGCGACGAGGTCGTTCATGGCCACCGCACCCACACCGGCCACTTCGACCAATGGTCCGTTGACCCGGGTGACATGTCCCTGACTCACGCCTCCCACAACTCCCGCACGCGCTCGCCCAGCCCCTCTATTGCACGGGCGGTCATCGCGTCGAGCCCCAGGTCGAGATATTTCTCGCCCGCCCGTCCCACCAGGCCGTCGCCGGGCACGTCCACCAGCGCGGCCTCGGCCCCGAGTACGCGGCGTGCCCGCGCGGCGAGCCGGGTCCGCAGGTCACTTTCGACCACTAGCCGGGCCAGGGCGTCGCGGACTCGCCTGTGCAACTCGTCGTAGATCGCGCGCTGGGTCGCCAGTTCCGTCCGCCGTGCCTGGCGACGTGCCTGGCGGCGTTCGATCGCGTTGCGAAGTTCAGCGTCGGCCCGGCCGGCCGCCTCCGCTTCCCGGTGGATCTGATTCGCTTGCACCTGCGCCCGCCCGAGGACTACGTCGGAGGCGCGCTCCGCCTCGGCAACGCAGGCGGCCGCCTCGGCTTCGGCGGCGGCAAGCAGTGCCGAGCGCACGGTCACAAGATCGGCCCGGGCCCGCGGTACGTCAAGATCGGTCATGGGGGTATCACCGCCACCAGGCCTCGCTTGCGTTCAACGAGCGCGGGCCCGAGGACGCGTGCTGCTTCGGGGGTCAGGATCACCAGGTCGACCGTGTCGTCGAGGCCCGCCCAGGCGTCCCGCACCGCGGCCGGCTCCTCGGCCGCACGGACGGCGGCGCCGGCCAACGCCCAGCCCTGGATGGCGGTCGCGTCTCCGATCACCGTCACCGTTCCCACGATCACGCCTTCCCGATCAGGATCACCGCGACCACCAGCCCGTAGATGGCGATTCCCTCGGCGAGGCCGACGACCACCATCGCCCGGCCGAACAACTCGGGTCGCTCGCTGATCGCGGCCAGCGCCGCCGCGCCCGTGTAGGCAACGGCGATCGCCGCGCCGATCGACGAGCCGGCGACCGAGATCGCGGCACCGATCAGAGCTGCCCCGTTCGAGACCGGCGCCGAGACCGCGGCTTGGGCGGACTCGGGCGGTATCGCCGCGGCGGCGTGCCCGGTGAAGACGAGCAACAGCACGACGAGTGCGCCGGCCAGCAGCGCGCCGTCGACCACCAGCAACGCCCGCAGCGCGGCACGTCCCCTCCGGCGGACCAGCGAATGCGCCCCCGCGAACGCCGCGGCAATTACGGGAAGCCCGACGATCCAGACCATCATGACGCCTCCCGGACGACCGGACGGTCAGCTGGTTCCGCAGGGAGCCGCCATGGCTGGAACGGGCGGCCCTGCTGGAGGAACATCCGCGAAAACAGCTCGTAGAACGTCAATCGCAGCGCCTGGATACCCGCGATCACCGCTTCCAGCGTGAACACGAACGACGTGCCGAGTACGAACACCAGCACGCCACCCGCGGCCGCGACAAACCCACCGGCCGCGAACAACCGCGTCGTGGCGGTCCAGACCAGCGAAGCCAGCGCGGCATGGACGAGCCCGAACGCGGCCAGCCGGGCAAAGGAGACCACGTTGGTGCCGATGCGCAGCACCGCGTCGAACAGCTCCACGACGGCCTGTGCGGCCCCGGCCGCGCCAGGGCCTGCGGCGGCCTTGAACCCGGCACCCGCGAGGACAAGTCCCACCACTGCCGTTACGCCGCCGATCGCCGCCACCACTCCCAGGTGCAGGAACAGCCCCGCGCAGGCCAGCCCAAGGCCGACGAAGACCGCGATCCCGGCGATTCCGGACGCGGCATACACCGCGAGCTGGGGGCCGCCTTCACGCCATCGGTCGACCACGGCCATCACGTAGGCTCCGGCCAGCAGCACCGCGCCAACGCCGACCCCGGCCGCGAGCAGCCGTACCGGTTGCTCCATCGGCGCGATCCAGAGCACCGGGACCACACCGGTCGGGCCGAAGAACTCGCCGTAGAGCAGCCCGAACACCGTGCCGGCCGCGCCCGCGCCGGCCACGAACGGCCAGCTCGAGCGCCAGCGCCGTAGGGCCCGCACCCGGCCACTGCGCAGCAGCAGCGCGATCAGCACGAGCAACAGCCCATGCCCCGCGTCGCCGAACATCATGCCGAACATCAGCATGTAGGCGAGTCCGGCGAACAAGGTTGGGTCCACGTCCGGGTAGGCAACGGTGCCATAGGTGTTCACCAAGCGGCTGAACGACTTCCGCGTCGCACTACCCGGCCGCAGTGCGGTCGGCGGATCGACACCGCGTGGTGAGGGCAACCTCACCACGGACGCCCGGGTTTCGGCGAGGCGAACCGACAGCGGCGGCACCTGTTGTTCGGGGCACCAGCCGACCACCGCGGCCGCATGGCCGCGGGTCACCGCGTCGGCCGCTATCCGATCGAGTTCACGAGCCGTCCGGTTCCGCTCCGGATCATGCCCACCGCTCCCGTCGTAAGTCTCCTCGGCAGTGGCGCCTCGCTCGCGGTCCAAATCGACCGTGCCAATCCGTCCGACCATCAGCAGCGACTCCCGCAAGTGGTCGGCGAGGCCGACGATCGCGATCCGTTGCATCCGGATTGGCCGCAGCCGCTCAGACAAGCGCATCGAACTCCTCCCACCGGCCGCCCCCTCGAGCAGCGAGTTCGAGGGCCGTCCGGCAGCGCCGGGCGTCGACCGCCAGCAGCGCCACACAAGCGACCACGGGCTGGGACGCCGGACCCGGATGTCGTCGCAACTCGCGCGCGTCCTGGTCCACTCGATGCCACCAGCCCTCTTCAGCCCGCCACAATTCCCCCGGGTTCTCGGCCGCCCGCAACACCCAGCGCGCCTCGCTCGGCAAGCTGGCGGCGAACCCGGTGAAATCGCCGATATCGCCCTGTCGGGCGCCGAGCAGCCCGGCGAGCCGCCGCGCGGCCAGTTCCGGGACGGGGCGTTGAAGCAGGAAGCGTTCTCGCGCGGCCAGCAGCGCGGCGCCGGCGGCCGCCCAGGGCCGGATGTGCGGCGATGCGGCAGCCATCCGGGCGGCCCAGCCGGCCCACATCGTCACGGCGACGGCGCCGGTTTCGTCGGTGCCGGGATCTCCCCACGGGGAAGCGGCCAACGCCGCGCGGAGTTCGCCGGGCGAGCCCGCGACAGCGAGCCTTGGCCATGCGGTGGCCAACGCACCGAGCTGGTAGGGAGGCCGGGAATCGGCTCCGTGCAACGCGCGCAGGTGGTCCAGCAGGTTACCTATCTCGAACCACGCCGCGCAGGCTCGCATCAGTTCGGCGGCGGAGCGAGGCAACCAGCCCGCCAGCACGCGCAGATGCCACAGCACCGTCTCCGCCAGCGCGTGTTCGGCTTGGTCCACAGTCTGGTCTGGGCGGACATCGTGCCCGTACGGTGACGCCGCCAGCCGGGCGAGCGCCTCGCTAAACGAGGTGCAGCCCGCGAGTCCACCCGTTCCCGCGACCCCCAACCGCCGGTTGAGCAGCGCTTGAGCGCGCACACTGCCCGCCGTCCACGCGGCCCTCATCGCCCCGCCCGCTGGTCCGGGGAATCGTTCAGCGCGGCGAGGGCCAGCGCCACGGCCTGATCGACAAACCTCGGCATCCGCGCGCGTGCGCGCTCTTTCGCGCGCTCGGCCGCTTCCCGGCTGGCAGCAACCGCATGGTCCAGTTCGGCGACCACGTCGGCCCGCGCCGCAGCGGCGGCCGCGGCACGTACCGTGCCGGCGCGGGCCCGTGCGTTCGCCACGACCACGTCCGCACGATCCTGGCCGGCCCGGTGCCGTGCCGCGGCCGCCACCCGCCCTTTCCCGCGGATGCGCTCGGCCTCTTGCTCGGCCTCGTCGAGCAAGGCCAGCACCGGCAACAACTCTCGTTCGCGCTCGGCCTGACGATCTGCCGGAACACCGGCGGGCGCGGCCGCGCCGGGTGTGCCCGCCGGACGAAAACGCCGCAGGATTTCGCGCGCGTTCAGCATGACCTCATCGTGGTCCGTCTCGCCGCCGGTGAGCAGCGGACGTTCTTCTCCGGTTTCGGGGACTTTCCTCCCTTCATGCCTGGTGCCGCTGCGAAATGCCCGTCGACTTCCTCACCGGCCGGTGATGGCCCGTTGCATGGTGGTGAACCGGTCCCGCTCCCGTGCGTCGGCCGCGGCCAGTTCCTCGGGGGTCACTCCGATCGCGTCGGATCCGGGAAAGAAGAACGACACCCGGTCGTCGGTCAGCCAGTGCACCACGTAGGGCGGCGATCCGTCGGCGGAACGCACCTCGATGATGCGCCCACGCTGCTCGGGCTTTCCCGTGCTGCGACTCTTGATCACAATCCAGTCGCCGGGGTGGGCGCGCATCGCTGATCACCTCTCCAACACGACCTACGGGCGGACTGCGTATCGCGATTCTTCGGATCCGTCGCCGACGCCCTGGCCACATTGGTCATCGCACTCTCGCGGACCCGGCCTCTCAGCAACGCCCGTAACTCGATCCCCTCACGACGACGAGCTTGCACATGCCAACGGTAGGAAGGCACGGAAACAGCGGCCAGGGACCTGCGTCACCGTCAGAAAGGACATTCGCCCAACATCGGTTTCACCCGCCAAGAGGACCAAAGACTCTTCGCGCCCAGGGCAGCCGGCGACGAAGCTGGATGGGTGACGATTTCCTCCGGGCGAAGGGGGCCACGTCGCCGATACGGTGGTTGCGGTGTCTGAGGCACTCCCTGCACGGGAGGAGAATGCGATGAAAGTCCGGGACATCATGAGTGCGGCACCGGTCACCGTGACGCCGAGCACCCCGGTGGCCACTGCCGAAGAACTGCTTGCCCAACAGGGGTTCACCGCGCTGCCCGTGACGGACCACGACGGGAATCTCGTCGGCATAGTGACCGAGGCCGACTTCATCGCCGATCGCTTCCCGGGTGAGGTGAAACCGGCGGCGCGCAGGGTTGAAGACGTGATGAGCAGGCCGGTGCGGTCGGTCGAGGCGGACATCGAGATCGCCCTGCTGGCCCGCATCATGCTGGACCACCGCCTGCGCAGCCTCCCCGTGGTCGATCGGGGCAAGCTCATCGGAGTGGTGACCCGCCATGATTTCCTGCGCGTGCTGACTCGGCCGGACCACCTGGTGGCCGCCGACCTGCTACAGCGGCTGGGGTCCTTCGGCGGCCCGGACCGGTGGACCGTTGACGTACGCGGCGGCGAAGCCACCATCATCGACCGGTTCGACATAGAGCGCGACCGTCAGGTCGCGACGATACTCGCCGAAAGCGTGCCCGGAGTCGTCCACGCTCGCTGCTACGCCGCCAGGGTCGACCAGGGCTGAGCGCCATCCACCGCCGTCATGCCTGCCCGGCTGTTTCGGCGTGCCGGGCGATCGTGCGCAGTGTGGCTGCCTGAACGGTTTTGACGAACGGTGCGGCCACGGTCCAGTAGGCGCGGAATTTCGCCCGGCTCGCCGCGTCGGGGAGTACAACGCGCGCGTCGTAGGTCAGCAGCGACCGTGACGTGCCGTAAGGGCGGGCGGACAGCGACTGCACGATCTTGCCGTAGCCCGGCTCGTCGAAGGCGAGGAAGTTCTCCGGTTCGATCCGGCGCCATTCGACCACCGGTTTCCAGAATTTGCCGCCCACGCCGATCGCGATCTCCGTGCCCGGCCGCTCACCCAGGATCGTCCACTCCCACCCGGCGGCCAGATCGTCAAAGGTCAGCCGGGTGCGGTGTCGGGGCATCTTGTGATGCCGGTTCTTCCACCGCTCCGGCAGGTTCCGGGCCCAGAAGGCGGCACTGACCAGACCGCCGCCGACGTCGGTGAAATCGAGCGCGCGCAGCGCCGCATAGGCCTGCGTAACCGGCGCGTCGACCACCAGATGCTGGGTCTGCATGGCCGCGAAGTGCGGAGCGAACTGGTCGGCCAGCAACTCGGTCGAGGTTCCCGTCTCGGTCATGGTCGTGCTCCCCGTCGACGAACTCTGTCTACGAGCGTGCTGCGACGACCGGCCGGCGGAAAAGGGCCGAAGGTCACGGCCTGCCGGGTTACGCCAGCACTGCGAGAAAACTCGTCAACTTCTCGCTCGCCGTCATTGGCCAGGTCGCCACGGGTTCGTGTCCGCGAGATTTTCCACGACGTCTTCCAGAGAACGGCGGGGTGTGGCGGGCAGCGGGTCGGCGTTGACCGGGGCCCAGCCGAGCCGGAGCACCATCTGCGGGAAGTTGTCCTCGGTGACGTGGGTTCGGACGAACTCGCGGGTGTCGGCGACTTCGAGGGGTTCGGTGAGCGAGCAGCTGGCCAGCCCGAAGGTGGTCGCGGTGAGCAGCGCGGCGCTGGTCCCCTCGCCGGCGCGCAGCCGGGATACCGGGTCGTCGGAGGCGGTGGAGATCACGGCGAGCACGGTTTCGTCGTCTTCCGGCTCCGCGCCGGCCGGTTGAGCGAGGTGTGGTTCCGCGAAGGGCCGGGTGGGCAGTGCGCCCGGGGCTTCGCCCGGGGGCGGCACATTGGCCGCGGGCACGCCGTCGGACGATTCATAACGTCCGCTCCAGGCCGCGAGCTCCGTCCGGTACGCCGGGTCCGCGGCGTGTACTTGAACGGCGTCGCGAATAGCCCGCGCCAGGTGGTCGCGGGCGGGTCCCTGGGCGGTGCGCAACACCGCGCCCTCGTCCGCGACGCGCACCGCCATTTCCTCCAGATATCCGCCCGGCACCGGCCATGAGCTGTACCGTCGCCGGTCTGTGCGCCGGTGCGGGATCGCCGCGGCGAGGGCGATCCCGGCCGGGGTGGGTTCGCGCCGGTGCGGTTCGATCGCGGCAAGGTGATCCGGCTCGTCCGGATTGGGCAGGCGATGCACCTCGGCACGCCAGCCGAGCGCGGCGAAGCCGATACGGAGGTGGTGCAGTGCCGCGCCGCAACCGAGTAGCAGGTCACGGCCGTCCGGGTCGGTTCCCGGCAGCTGCCGTTCGCGATCGGCGTAAAGGTGTACCGTTCGCCCGCCCACCCGCCACTGCCACGGCTGCGAATTGTGCAGCGACGGCGCGCGTACCGCCAAGGCCAGCGCGGCACGAACGGTGCGGTCGTCAGGGAAACCGCGGTCCATGGCAATCGCCTTCCATTCATGTCCACTTCGAACCTGTCAGTCAGCCGACCGGCCGAGCAGGGCAGGAAGCCACTGATGTGAGGGACTTCCGCTTCTGAAGCGGTCAACGTCCACTCGCCGGCGGGCCACCCCGCGGCACGTGAGGCACAACGTCATATGGAAGGCGGGGAATTCACTTTCGGGTGCGGATCGTGAGCGACACACCGACGCCCAACCGCTGCAGCGACTCCAGATCTGGTGGAGCCGGCCCGGGTCCTGCTGGCTTCGAGGATCCGCGCAATGCCTATTGTGGACGGTACGCCTGTGATCGGAATCGTCACGTGCGGCGGAGGCCGTGCCGGGAGTTGTGCGCGCACGCCATGAGTGCGCCTGGCACAGGATGAATGAGGCCACGGGCGCGGCGGGTTCGGTGTCAGAGGGGAAAGTGGACGGTGGATCCGGGATGGAGCCGGGCGAGTTGGCCTCGGCAGGCGATCTCGATCGCGCGTTGCATGCCGGCGCCGGCGGCGACGTCGACCCGGTTCTCGCTGATTCGCAACACCAGTGGGTGTTCGCGGTAGCGGAGGCTGAGTTCAAGTACGCCGAGTGGCTGTGGCCAGTACGGGTTGAGCAATAGCCGGTCGCCTCGGGTCTCGAGGCCGGAGAAGCAGCGTTGCAGCAGGTCGACGCTGCCTGCCATGGCGGCGAGGTGGATGCCTTCGGGCGTGGTGCCGCCCTGGATGTCGGTGACGTCGGATTCCAGTGCCCGGCGGAAGAACTCCAGTGCGCGGTCCCGGTTCGCGCGGGCCAGGACCCAGGCGTGCACCACGGCGCTCAGGGTAGAGCCGTGGGAGGTGCGGGCGAGGTAGTAGTCGATGGTGCGTGGGATGGTGTCGTGTTCCAGCTGGTAGCCGAGTCGCTTGAACAGCGGCCCGAGTTCGTCGGCGGAGAGCAGGTAGAACAGCATCAGGACGTCGGCCTGCTTGGCGGCTTGGTAACGGTTGACGTCGTCTCCCTCGGCTTCGAGGATCCGGTCGAGACGCTGGATGTTGCGGTAGCGCTTTCGGTAGGCGGCCCAGTCCAGCTCGGCCAGCTGGGCGTAGCCCTCGAACTGGCTGATGACGCCGTCGGCGTGGAAGGGCACGAACATCTTCCGGCTGATGTCGTCCCATCGATGCAGTTCCTCGGGCCGCAGGTGGAGCCGTTCCATAAGCTCCGTGCGGGCAAGGGCCGGCATGACGCGCATTGCGTCCGCTGCCCGTAGCACCGTCCAGACGGTCAGCACGTTGGTGTAGGCGTTGTTGTCGATTCCGTCGCTTTGCGTGTCCGGGTAGCGGGAGTGGAACTCGTCGGGTCCCATCACGCCGCGGATGACGTACCGGTCGCGGGCCCGGTCGTAGCTGGTGAGGTCGGCGAAGAACCGGGCGATCTGAACCAGCATCTCGGTTCCGTAGTGGGTGAGGAACTCCCGGTCGCCGGTGGCCTGGTAGTACTGCCACGTGTTGTGCGCGATGGCGAGCCCGATGTGGCGCTGGAGCCGGGTCGGATCGGGAATCCACCGGCCGGAGCGGGGATTGAGGTGGAGCCGCTGACTCTCTTCGCGACCGTCGCTGCCGGACTGCCAGGGGTACATCGCACCGTGGTGCCCTTCTTCCCGTGCCGCCTGCACTGCCTCCGGCAGCCTGCGGTACCGGTAGCGCAACAGCGAACGGGTCAGCGCGGGCAGACGCAGGTTCAACAGCGGAAAGACGAACAGTTCGTCCCAGAGAATGTGGCCTCGGTAAGCCTCGCCGTGCAGTCCCCGGGCCGGTACACCGGCGTCGAGTTCGGTGGTGTTCGGAGACACGGTCTGTAGCAGGTGCAGCAGGTGCAGGCGCAGGACACGCAGCTCGTCCGGCCTGTGCTCCAATTCGATGTGGAACCGATCCCACAGCTGGGTCCAGGCCAGCACGTGGCTTTCCAACAGGGTGTCGAAGCGGCCGAGACGGGGTAGCCAGCGGGCGGCCTCCACAGCGGGCTCGGAAATGGCGCGGTCACGGCCGGTGGACACGGTCACGGTCTTTTCCAGGGTCACGACCTGTCCCTCGCGCATGTCGATGGCGATGTCGTGCCCGATCCAGGAGCCCCCGTCCACGAGGAGGTATTCGGCTTCGACCGGGTGTTCGCCGTGGTACAGGGTGTTTCTGGCCGCCATGGCCACCGGGATCCGGGACTGGTTGGTGCACATTTCCAGCAGGACGGAGCAGTCGGACAGCGCGCGGGCACCGAGGAGATCGAGGTGTTTCCTTGGCAGGTCGCGGTAGCGCTCGACCAGGCCGTTGTCGACACCGCCGTCGATTCCCGAGCGGAACTCCAGCCGGCCGGACCAGTCTTCGGCCACCACGGTGACCTCGAGCGCGCACACGTTCGGGAGTCGCATGTGCGCGAAGCGGCGCTGGATGACTCTCGTCGTGCGGCCGTCGCGGTCGCGGAAGCGGATCCGGCGGACGAGCAGCGCCCGCCTCAGGTCGAGGTACTGGTGGTATTCGAGGAGGTCGGCGGTGTCCGGTCCGAACCACGGTCCTCGATCGACGCGGAATGTCAACGCCAGCCAGTTGGGCAAATTGACCAGGCATTCGTTTTCGACACGGCTGTTCGCGATGTCGGTACTCAGCCGGTTGTACACGCCGGCGGCATAGGTGCCGGGGTAATGCGTCCCGTCAGCGGTGCACTCCGGTGCGGCACCGCGAGTGACGAGGTAGCCGTTGCCGACCGCGCACAGCGATTCCCGCAGCCTCTCCTCGGCGGGATCGTAACTCTCGTAACTCCAGGTCCAGTCGTCGTGCATGGCGCCACTTCCTTCCCCGTGAGGCGACGGTGGAGTATTCGCAAATATGCGCGGCGCGGTCGTCACCGAAGGAAATGTCCACTTTGGCCTACGGCGTCACCTGGGCTCGGGTCTCATGGGCTGTCGTCGCGGGTCAGGCGGATGGCGGTGACCTTGTATTCGGGGCAGGAGGTCGTGGTGTCGGCGTGGTCGGAGGTCAGGCGGTTGACCCCGCTGGAGGGGAAGTGGAAGGCGCAGAAGGCCTGTCCGGGGGTTGTTTCCTCGCTGATCCGGGCAAGGAGACGAGCGCGCCCGTGCCGGCTGGCCACGCCGAGGAGATCGCCGTCGCGCAGGCCGTGGCGGGCCGCGTCGACGGGGTGCAGGTCGAGGAAATCCCGGGGTGCGAGGTCGGCGTTGCGGCTGTGCCGGGTCATGCTGCCGGAGTTGTAGTGGGCCCACCGCCGCCCGGTGACCAGGAGCAGGGGGTAGTCGTCGTCGGGTTGTTCGCCGGGTGGCAGGTAGGGGGTGGCGGACAGGTGCGCTCGCCCGTCCGGCGTGGCGAACCGCCGGGTGTAGAGCTTGGCCTCGCCGGGCTGGTCAGGATCGGGGCAGGGCCAGGGGACGGCGCCTTCGCGGTCGAGGCGGTGGTGGGACAGGCCGGCGAAGAGCGGGCTGATCCGGGCGCATTCGGCGAGCGCCGCGGCGGGGGAGGGGCAGCCGAGGCCGGTGCCGAGCCGGGTGGCCAGGGCGTGGATGGCGTCGAAGTCGCTGCGCGCCTGTCCCGGCGGTGGCAAGGCGGGGCGGACCCGCTGGAACCGGCGGTCGAAGTTGACGAAGGTCCCGTTCTTTTCCAGCCAAGCGGCGGCGGGCAGCACCACGTCGGCACGGCGGGCTGTCTCGGAGAGGAAGAGTTCGCTGCAGACGACCAGTGGACAGGCGTCGAGGGCCTCGGCCACCTTGTCGCTGTCCGGGTCGGTGGTGCAGACGTCTTCCCCGACCACCCACAGCGCGCGCAGCCGCCCGGCGCGGGCCGCGGCGAACATCTCCGGGATACGCAGCCCGGGCCGGTCCGGGACGGGTGCTCCCCACACCGCTTCCGCCCGCGCCCGCGCGTCCGGGTCGGTGACCTTGCCGTAGCCGGGCAGGGTGTCCGGGAGCGCACCCATGTCGGAGGCGCCCTGGACGTTGTTCTGGCCGCGCAGCGGGTTGACCCCGTAACCCCGGCCGGTACCGACGGCGCCGCGCAGGATGGCGAGGTTGGCCAGGGCTCGAACGCCGTCCGTGCCGTGCAGGTGCTCGGTGACGCCGAGCCCGTAGACGATTGCGGGACACTCTGCCTGGCCGTAGAGGCGAGCGGCGGCAAGCAGGTCCGCGGCGGGTACACCGGTCAACTCGGCCACGATGTCGGGTGGGTAACCGGTGAGCAGCGCGGTGAGTTCGGGCAGGCCGGCGGCGCGGTCGCGCAGGAAGGCCGGATCGGTGAAGTTCTCGGTGAGCAGGATGTGGGCGAGACCGTGGAACAGGGCGACGTTGGTGCCGGGGCGGGGCCGCAGGTGCACGTCGGCGTGACGGGCGAGCCCGACCGCCCGGGGGTCGGCGACCACCAGCCTGGCCCCGCGCAGGACACGTTGCAGCAGCCGGGCGCCGACCACGGGGTGTGCCTCGACCGGGTTGGCGCCGACGACCAGGAAGCAGTCGGCCTGTTCGACGTCGTCGAAGCTGTCGGTGCCGCCGGGCAGGCCGAAGGAGGCGGTCAGTCCGGATGCGGATGGCGAGTGGCACAGCCGCGAGCAGTTGTCGATGTTGTTGCTGCCGATGACCCGAAGGAATTTCTGCAGCAGGTAGTTCTCCTCGTTGGTGGCACGTGCCGACGAGATCGCGGCGACCGCCTGGGGGCCGGCCGCGGCCATGGCCTCCTGGATGCCGCGCGCGGCTCGGTCCAGTGCCTCTTCCCACGTTGCCGGTTCGAGCGAGGCGCCACGGCGCACCAGGGGTTGGGTGAGGCGGTCCGGGGAATCGAGGAAGCCGTGCGCGAAACGGCCCTTGACGCAAGCGTGCCCCCGGTTCACCGGGCCACGGCGGTCCGGCAGAACCGCAACCAGTGCTCCGTCGCGGGTCACGGCTTCCAGCGAGCATCCGACCCCGCAGTAGCCGCAGGTGGTACGGGTAACGGAGGTCTCGGGCCGGGTCGCGGTGGTGAGGCCGCGGCCCGGGCCGGGCTCGGCGATCGCCCCGGTGGGACAGGTATCGACGCAGCCGCCGCAGGCCACGCAGGCGGACTCCGCCCATGGGCCGCCGGTGCCTGGCGCGACGACGGTGTCAGCGCCCCGGCCGGTCAGGGTGAGGGCGAAAGTGCCCTGCACTTCGGCGCACATCCGCACGCACCGGCCGCAGGCGATGCACAGGTCGCGGTCCAGGTGGACGTAGGGATGGGACTCGTCGTCACCTCGCCCGACGGCGCCCCGAAACTCCTGCGGGCCGATGCCGAGCGACCGGCAGGCTCGTGCCAGCTCGCTGCCGGCCTCCAACGCCCGGGGCGGCAGGGCGGAAGCGATGACGGCCACGGCATCGCGCCGCAGCCCGGCAAGGTCACCTGCCGTCTCCACCCGGGCGCCGGTCGCGGCTGGAGTGACGCACGCCGCCACCACCGTGCCGTGCGACCGCACGAGGCAGGTCCGGCAGGAACCGGCCGGACTGAGCCGATCGTCGTGACACAGCGCGGGTAGGTCGACCCCGGCCGCACGGACCGCGGCGAGCAGAGACACGCCCTCGGGTACGACCACCTCGGTACCGTCGACCTCCAGCCCGATCACCGCTCCCACCCCGCGAGGCGGCCGCCACAAGCGGAGACGAGACTGGTGACCGCGGGCGGGATCCGCCGTCCGAAGGCGCAGAGGCTGGCCTCGCTCAGCAGTCGCAGTAACCGCCCGTACTCTTCCCCCGGCGGTTTCCCGGCCGACACCAGCTCCAGGCCACGCCGCGAGCCGACCCGGCAGGGCGAACAGGCACCGCAGCTCTCGGCCGCGGCGAACTCCCATACGTGTCGCAACACCTCCGCCGGCGGCACGGAGGAGTCGAAGGCGACCATGCCCGCGTGACCGAGGGCCGCGCCGGCCGCGGACAGGCCGGCCTGGGTCAGCGGCACATCCAGCCGGTCGGGCGGCAGGAAGCCGCCCAGCGGCCCACCCACCTGCAGTAGTGACAACTCCGCGCCGTCCCGTAGGCCCCCACCGAACTCACTGACGATGCGTTCGACCGGCGTGCCGAGTTCCACCTCGTAGCAGCGGGGCCGGGCGAACCGTTCGGACAGGCACACCAGCTTCGTCCCGGGCTCCGGCCGGGTGCCGCGCCGGGCGTAAGCGGCACCACCATGGCGAACGATCCACGGCAGCGCCGCCAGCGTCTCCACGTTGTTCACCACGGTCGGCGCCGCCCACAGGCCGCGTTCCGTGGGGTAAGGCGGGCGCGGCTGGGCGCAGCCACGGCCCCCCTCCAGGCCGGCGATCAACGCCGTCTCCTCGCCCGCGACGTACGACCCAGCCCCCTCGACCACTTCCACGTCCAGTGCGGTGTTGCTGCCGTGGACGGACCGGCCGAAGTGCGCGTCCTCGTACGCCTGCCGCACCGTCTCCCGCATCCGGGCCAGCGCCGCTGGATACTCCGAGCGCACCAGGACCACGGCCCGCCGGGCGCGGCAGGCGAAACAGGCCAGGGCCAGACCCTCCAGGACCCGGTCCGGATCGGCCTCCATCAGCAACCGGTCGGCATACGATCCCGGGTCGCCCTCGTCCCCGTTGGCCACCACGACGGTGGCGGGCGAGCCACCGGCCGCCGCCCACTTGGCCGCGACCGGGAACCCCGCACCTCCGCGTCCTCGCAGGCCCGAGGCCGCGACCTCGGCCTGGACCTGCTCCACACCGCCGTGGGTGGCCACCTCCGGCCACAGCTGCCAGGAAGACTCGCCCGCCAGCACCCCGCCCAGCAGCACCGGGTCGCCGGTGCCGTCCGCCGCCGGGATCGGCGGCGCGAGCGCGGTGACGCGCCGGGCGAGCTGGTCGGCCAGCGACGGGCCCGTGCCGGCGGCCAACCCGTCGAGGCCGGCCGGACCCGCGTAGCAGTACCCCAGGCAGCGCACGGCCTGTAGCGACACCTCCCCGTCCGCGCTGGCCGCGCCCACGGTGACCCCCAACGCCTCCTCCACTTCGGACACATGGGTGCCAGCCCGGGCCGCGAAGCAGGCCGCAGCCGTGCAGACCCGCACATGCCGGCGCCCATGTGGGGCGGCAAGATCGGCGTAAAAGCCGGCCGGACCGAGCCCGGCCGCCGCGGATAGCCCGAAACCACCGGCCACTCGCGGCGCCCACGAAGCCGGTCCCGAGGCGGTCGCGGCTCTGGCCCGGGCCAGAGCCGACAACAACGCCACACCCGGGCGCCCACACCGGTCGGCCGACGCCCGAAAGGCATCGAACCGCTCCGCGGTCTCGCCCGCGTCCATGCCATCCATCTTCACCGTGGGGACCGGCCTTCGCACCTTCGGGAGCATCCGCGCCGGCGGCGCGGCGATCTTCGGTGGGACCAAGGACCTTCGCCTTGGTGACGGCCGGCTCTGCCTGCCGGTCCGGTCGTGATCGCAGACTCGCCAACGAATCCGGCGGCTGCCAGAACTCGCCGAACGGTAGGAGAACGGTTGACGATCCCGTTATATCGGCACGGGTTCGTGCGGGTCGCGGTGGCAGCGACCTCCTGTTCACTCCCTCTACTGTGGACGGTTTCGTGTTCCATGTGGAGATCTGCGAGCCTATGGAGAGCCAGAGTCTTCTTCCTGGTGGAGCCACGTGAAGTACTCCGGGTAGCCGGCACTCACGGTATGAACCCGAACCCGGGCACAAAGTCCCGGCAGGGGAGTTCCGTCGATCCTCGCCGCGCTGACCCTGGCACCTGACGATGGGTGCGTGCGGAGCCAACACGATGGGTGGGTCCGGCCGGCCGGGCTCGACCCGGAGGAAGCGGCCGACGCGTTGCTGCGCGATCTGCACACATCGCCGCGCGGCCTGTCGAATCGGGAAGCACGACGCCGGCTCTTGCAGTACGGGCCGAACGAGTTGCAGCGGCGGGGTGGGCGACGGTGGCCTGGAGAGCTGGTTCGCCAGTTCACTCATCCGTTGGCGTTGTTGTTGTGGCTGGCTGCCGCCTTGCTGCTGGCCGTCGGTTCTCAGGTTGTGGCCGCGGCGGTGGTGCTCATCATCGTGCTCAATGCCGCATTCGCCTTCGTGCAGGAGATCGAGGCCGAGCGGGCGGTGGAGGCGCTGGCGAAGTATCTGCCCCAGCGGGCCAAGGTGGTCCGTGACGGCGGTACCGGTGAGATCGACGCTGTCGATCTGATGCCGGGCGATGTCGTGGCGATCGAAGAGGGAGACCGGATCGCCGCCGATGTCCGGCTGCTGACCGGGGCCATCGAGGTGGACATGTCCGCGCTGACCGGCGAATCCGTCCCCACGGTGCGGTCGGCGGCGATGCAGGATGTGAACGTGCCCCTGCTGCGGGCGCATGATCTGGCGTTCAGTGGCACGAACTGCACCGGTGGCGAAGCGCGCGGTGTCGTGTTCGCCACCGGCATGCACACCGAACTCGGCCGGATCGCGGCGCTGTCGCAGCGCGTCAGGCAGGAGCCCAGCCCGCTGGAGCGGCAGGTCCGGCGGGTGGCCTGGTTGATCGCCCTCGTGTCGGTCCTGCTGGCGCTGGCGTTCATCCCGATCGCCACCTTCGCCGCGCACCTGTCGCTGATCGATGCGATGGTGTTCGCCGCGGGGCTGCTGGCCGGGATGGTTCCCGAAGGCCTGCTGCCGGTCATCACCCTTGCCCTTGCCCTGGCCGTGCGGGCGCTGGCCGCCCAGGGTGCGCTGGTGAAACGCCTGTCCGCGGTGGAAACTCTCGGCTCGACCGACGTGATCTGCACCGACAAGACCGGCACGTTGACCGAGAACCGGATGCGGCCCGCGGCGATCTGGACCTCCGCCGGCCGCACCGACTTGGACGGCACGCCGCTGGAGCCCAGCCCATCCCTGTGGGCGGTGGCTCGTGTCGCCGTGGCCTGCAACAACGCCCGGCTACCGCACGAGGACAGCGAGGCCACCGGTGATCCGACCGAAATCGCCTTGCTGCTCGCGGCATCGAGGCTGGGTGCCGACACCGCCACCGCTACGCGCGAAGCAGGGCGCCGGTGGCAGTTCCACTTCGACCCCGAGCTCAAACTGATGTCGACCATCGACGATTACGACGGCGGCCGGTACGTCCACACCAAGGGCGCTCCGGAAATGGTCCTTCCCCGCTGCACCCGGCTGCTGGACGCGAACGGACACCCGGCGCCGCTCGATGACGCCCAGCGCGACCGGATCACCGCCGGGGTCAACACCTTCGCCTCGGAGGGCCTGCGTGTGCTCGCCCTGGCCCAGCGTGCGCTGCCTGCCGACGAACGGCCACCGCACCGGCGCGGCGACGCCGAGCACGATCTGTGCTTCGCCGGTCTGGTCGCCATGCTCGACCCACCCCGCGCGGGAGTCGCCGAGGCCGTCGCGCACTGCCGCGCCGCCGGGATCCGCATCATCGTCATCACCGGCGACCACCCCCTCACCGCCGCCGCCGTCGCCCGCCGGGTCGGCATCACCGGTGAACACCCGAGGGTCATCACCGCCGCGGAGTTCGAGCGTATGCGCGAAACGGAACTGGCGACGTTGATCCGCGACGAACCCGACATCATCTTCGCCCGCGCCTCACCCGAAGCGAAACTCCACATCGCGGAGGTTCTGCGCGAGGCCGGTCACGTGGTCGCCATGACCGGTGACGGGGTCAATGACGCGCCCGCGCTACACCGCGCGGACATCGGCGTAGCGATGGGAAAATCCGGCACCGACGTGGCCCGGGAAGCGGCCACCATGATCCTCACCGACGACAACTTCGCCTCCATCGTCGCCGCGGTACGCGCCGGCCGCCGAATTTATGACAACGTCCGAAAATTCATCGTCTACATTTTCGCCCACGCGACCCCGGAAACCGTGCCGTTCCTCGTCTTCGCCCTCGGCGGCGGCGCGATCCCCCTGCCGCTGACCATCCTGCAACTGCTCGCCTTCGACGTCGGCAGCGAAACCCTGCCGGCATTGGCCCTCAGCCGGGAACCTGCCGAGCCCGGACTCATGAACCGCCCACCCCGCCCCCGGACCGAAGGCGTCATTCGCGGCCCCATGCTCGCGCGTGCCTGGCTCTTCCTCGGGGTCCTGGTCACCATCCTCCAGATGGCCGGCTTCTTCTACGTTCTCGTGCGGGCCGGCTGGCACCCCGGTAGCCCGGTGGGCCCTGGACAACCACTGCACCAGGCCTACCAGCAAGCCACCACCATGACGTTCCTCGGCATGATCGCCGGGCAGATCGGGACGGCCTTCGCGGTGCGGACCCAGCGCGCGTCCCTGCGCTCGATCGGCGTGTTCTCCAACCGGTACCTCCTCGCCGGTATCGCCGGCGAACTCGCCCTCGCCGCCTTCTTCGTCTACACACCACCACTGCAGAACCTGCTCGGCACCGCTGCCTTGCCCCCGTCTGATCTGCTCCTGCTCCTGCCCTACCCCGTCATCGTCTGGGGCGCCGACGAACTACGCCGCTACTTCATCCGACGCCACGCGCAGCCTTCCAACGTCACCCCTTGACCGCTGCCAGGAGTTGGAGCTTTCCGGGGCGGCGCTGGATCTGCGTGTGAATCGTCTTGGCCGCACGACTCTGTCCGGAGATCCTCAGGCCGCCGGCACGGCCGGTCATCGGCGAGTGTCGATCCAGGGTGCCAAAGCGCGCGAGGTACTCGGGAGGCAGATCGAATGGGTGGGGGACCCCCGCTTGTCCCGGCCGCGCCTTCCGGAATCCCAGCCGTCCCGGGACGTCTGCCCCACGACTGGGTGGCGATGACGCTGAATGCTGGTGTGCCGGACAGCAACGAAAAGTTCCGCACAGAAAGCAGGGTAGAACGCATGAGCGAGAGTCATGCGGCAGACGCGGCGGACGCATTCGCGCTCTCGCAGCTGATGTTTCCGACGACCGCGGTGTGTATTTCGGTCGCGGCCCGGCATGGGTTGGCCGACGTGTTGGCGGAGGGCAGTCTTTCGGTCGGGCAGCTTGCTGAGCGTACCGGTACTGATGAGGTGCAGTTGGGTAAGGTGCTGCGGTTGCTTGCCGAGGAGGGTGTCTTCCGGGAGGTCGGGCCGGATGTCTTCGCGAATTCGCGGTTGTCTCATTTGCTGCGTAAGGGTTTTCCGCGGTCGCAGCATGCGATGGCGACCCTGGTCGGTGAGCCGTGGTTGTGGAACTCGTGGTCGAAGTTGTCGGAAGGTCTGGCCAGTGGAAGGCCTGGTTTCGAGCTTGCTCACGGCATGGCTTTGTGGGCCTATCTGGCGGGTGATGCGGCGGCGGGCGTGGTCTTCAACGATGCTATGCGCGATTTTTCCGAGGCGTTGAGCGATCTGGTGGCCTCGTCGTATCCGGCGTTCACCGACGGTGGTGTGGTTGCCGATCTCGGTGGCGGCACCGGTACCTATCTGCGTGCGATTCTGCGGACCTACCCCAGTGTTGAGCGGGGGGTCCTGGCCGATCTGCCGGCGGTGATCGAGCAGGCCGAGACCAGCCCGGAGTTGGCGGAACTGTTGGCGAGCGGCAGGTTGGGCCTGCATGGTGGTGACTTTTTCGAGGCGGTCCCGTCGGGGGTCGATGTTTATGTTGTCAAGCAGGTTATGCATAGCTGGGATGACGATTCGATAATCCGGTTGCTGCGGCGGTGCCGGGAAACCTCGCCGGAGGCCACGTTCGTGGCCGCCGAGTTCGTGCGGGACACCAAGGCATCGCGGTTTGTCAAGAACTTCGACCTGATCATGACCATCACCATGAACGGCAACATCCGCACCGAAGCCCAGTACGCCACGGTGTTCGAGAAGGGCGGCTACGAACTGACCAGCGTCCTGCCCACCGACACCGCCTTCAGCCTCGTCGAGGCCCGGCCCGTGGCCCGGCCGTGAGCACCATGACCGGCCCGGCCACCGGACTCTACGCGTGGCGGCGCGGATCCGGCCTGCGGCCGGATGGCGATGAGGCCGCCCGGCTTCTGGTCGCGGACTCGTGGCTGGTGCAGGACGGCGCGTCGCGCGGACTGGACCTGCACCGCGCCCGGTTCACCGCTGGGTGCGCCGGCACGGGCGAGGCCAAATTGTCCGAAGTGGACAGTTTCTGGTCCGCGATGCTCGGTCTCCTGCCCCGGCGGGGGGACTGGTTTCCCCGGGTGGAACTTGTTTCCGCCGCGGACGGCCATCGCCTGCGGCTGCGCGTACGGCCCGCGCCGGCCCGCACCACCGAGGTCGCGGTTTGGGCGGGGCGCGGTGACCCGCGTGCGGTTCCCCAGCGGAAGGGGCCGGACCTCGACCTTCTCGGTGGGTTGAGGCGGGAGGCCGCGGAAGTGGGTGCCGGCGAGGCACTGCTGACCACGCCATCCGGTCTCGTGCTCGAGTCATCCCAGTCCGGCCTGCTGTGGTGGGAGGACGACACGCTATGCGTGCCCGGCCCCCGCCTGCGTGTCCTGCCCAGCGTCACCGTTGCGCTGATCCGGCGCACCGCGGCCCGCCAGGGAATCACCGTGGCGGCCCGCCGGCGGCGGCTCGCCGACCTGGCAGGCCGCGAAGTGTGGTTGGCCAACGCCTTGCACGGCATCCGGCCGGTGTCCGGCTGGGTCGGCAGCACGGTCGAAGCCGGACCTTCCGTCCGTGCCCCGCACTGGCAGCGGTGGTGGGCGGCCGCCGCGGTGGCCCTGCCCAGAACCCCTGCGAGGCCGTTTGAACCGTGAGATTCCTGATCAAGGTGAGTGCGCGAACGTGCCGTGGAGAGTTCGCCGGACAAGCACTGAGAGAGCGACATCCGGCAATGACCGCGGAAGGAAACGAGGAGAGGTTCATGATCAAGAGACGAGACATCTGGAAATGGTCGGCACCACTGACGGTGGCCGCGTTGACCGCCACTGTGATCACCAGTGCCCAGGCGACCGAGACCGGCAGTGCGGGCGGAGGCGCCCCTGTCATCGGCTCGCCCGCGAAGGTCGACTTCGCCGACCCCGTGGAGTTCAAGGCGGGCAAGCGGTCCTGGTCGGTGGCCTATGCCGACTTCGACGGGGACGGCAAGATCGACGCCGCCACAGCCAACGGCGGCAACTCGCTGTCGGTCTTCAAGGGCAACGGCGACGGCACCTTCACCGCCCGGACCGACTACGCCACCCCGAAAATGCCCTATTTCCTCACCTTCGACCTCACCACCGCCGACTTCAACGGGGACGGCAAGCCCGACATCGCGGTGAGCGGCGGCAACCCGATCGGCAACGTCGGCATCTACCTCAACAAGGGTGACGGCACCTTCGCGGACCCGCTTCCGGTCCCCGTCGGCTATGGTCCCAACCAGGTGGCGGCCGCTGACCTCAACCACGACGGCAAAGCGGACCTCATCACCGCCAACAACTTCGCCGCGAACGTCTCGGTCCGGCTCGGGCACGGGAACGGCACCTTCGGACCGGAGCGGCGCTTTTCCGTCGGCCCCGGCCCGCAGGGCATCGCCATCGCCGACGTGAACGGCGACCACGTCCCCGACATCCTCACCGGCAACTTCGGCCGCATCGAGGACTCGCTGACCGTGCTGATCGGCCGCGGCGACGGCACTTTCGCCGACCAGCGCAGCTATGCGGCCGGGGAGTCGGTCAACGACGTGGCCGTCGCGGACTTCAACCGGGACGGCATTCCCGACGTGGTCGTCGGCGAGTTCGTCAACAACCGCATCTCGGTGCTGCTCGGCAGGCGCCATGGCGGCTTCGGCCCGCCGCAGACCTACGCCACCGGCACCGGTCTCAACGAGCTGACCGTGGCGGACTTCAACAACGACGGCGTGCCGGACGTCGTCACCACGGTATCGCCCGACTCGAACCGTGACCCGAGCGCGCCGCCGCCCAGCGACCCGAAGGGGGCGGGTGTCTCGGTGCTACTGGGCAAGGGTAACGGCACCTTCGCACCGAACACGTTCTACTCGATGGCTGGCACCGTCGCCGCGGTCAAGGCCGCAGACGTCAACAACGACGGCAAGACCGACCTCCTTGGGGCGAACCTCGCCGACGAGTCGCTCGTGGTGTGGGTAAACAAGGGCACCCAATGACCAAACCCGCGTTGCGCGGCAGCGACCCGGTGACCGACGCACCCGTGGCACGCACGGTGTTCGTGATGACGGTCGCCGGGTTGCTGGTGGTCGGGCAGATGTACCTGGTTCTCCCGCTGCTGCCGGCGATGGCCAGGGATTGGCACACCTCGGCGACGGCGGTGACCTGGACGGCCACGTCGTTCGGATTCGCCTACGCCGCAGGCTTTCTGATTACCGGGCCGCTCTCGGACCTGCTGGGCCGTCGCAGGGTGGTGGTGACCGGGCTGAGCCTGCTGGCGGTGGCCACCATCGCGGCGGCCTTCGCTCCCACACTGCCCGTCCTCATCGCCTGCCGGATCGTCCAGGGCATCGGCGCCGCCGGGTTCTCCCCGGCCGCGCTGGCCTATCTCAGTGAGCGGATCCCGCCCGCCCGGCGGTCGGTGGCGGTGAGCTGCCTGGTCACCGCCATGGTCGCGGCCACGGTCACCGGGCAGCTGGTCGCGCAGGCGCTCGATGCGGTCGCGGGCTGGCGCGGGATCTTCGGGTTCAACGCCGGATTCGTCGCGGTGCTCGTGGTGGTGCTGCGGCTGGTGATGCTGCCCGACCTGAAGCGGCAGGCGGGCAGTTCGCCCGGCGCCTTCTTTCGTGCCATGAAGGGGCCGCTCACCAGCCCCGTGCTCGTCCTGATCTACCTCGGAGCGCTGAGCGTGCTGAGCGCGTTCGTCGCGATCTACACGGCGTTGCAGCTGCTCGGGCCGCCGGAACTGGTCGGTAATCCCGGCGCGATGCTCACCCTGCGGGCCAGCTCGCTGCCCGCGCTGGTGGCGATCCCGCTCCTCGCCCCGGTTCTGGCCCGGGTGCGGCCCGCCCTGCGGGCCGCACTGGCACTGGCCAGCGCGGCGTGCACCGTGGTGGTGCTCGCAGTGGTGGGCCAGTCGTCGGCGTTCGTCGTCGGCGCGCTGATGTTCCTGTTCGTCGGGAAGGTCGCAGTGGTCTCCCCGGGACTGACCGAGCTTGTCGGCCAGCTCTCCGGCGTTGCCAGGGGCGCGGGTGTCGCGTTGTACACCTTCGCCCTGCTGGTCGGCGCCAGTCTGGGCCCGCAGCTGGTATCGCTGCTCGGTGGGCACGGCTTCACGGTCGTGCTGATCGCGATCGCCGGGAGCCAGCTGGCCGGTGCCGCCCTGGTGCTGGCCGCCGACCGGCGGTGTCCACGTTGAGCCCACGCTGAACCACTCGGGCCGCCGTGCGGGCATCCTCACGGCGGCCTTCGGCACGACGTCGGAGTCAGTACTTGCCGCTGGGGGTGGCGCCGGCGCGCGGGCCGTAGGGTGCGTGCTCCAGCCAGGACCCCATGCGGGGGATCACCGGGGACAACGCCGCCGCCGCCCGCTGCCGCCACCGCATCAGCGGGGACGTCGGGCGCATGTGCGACAGCGCGGTCCGGGCCGCATCGCTGTTGTACCGCGCTGCCAGCCCACGGGCGTGATCGAAGGTTTCGACCGCCTTGGTGGCCGCCGCGCCGCCCGTGGCCAGCGCCGTGGCCACCGCCTCCGCGGCCGCCGAGCCGTCGGCGAACCCGCTGTTCATGCCGCGGGCCCCGAAGGGCGGGAACAGGTGGGCGGCCTCACCGATCAGCAGCACCCGGCGGTGGGTGTCCACCAACGACTCCGCGACCACGTGCAGGTAGTGGTACTTGGACACCCACAGCACGGCGTCGGCGTACTTGGCGTCGACCACTTCCGGCAGCCACTGCCGCACGGCGTCCGGCTCGGCGAACTCCGCGACGTCGTCCTCCTGACCGCACTGCAGGTCGACCTGGAAGCCGCCGGCGAAGGGCACCCGCATGACGTTGCGGCCGCCCAGCGCCGGATGCCGGTAGTGGAAGACCCGCTCCGGCGGCATGGCCCCGGGGCCGCGGTCGGCGATGTCGACGACGACGTGGAACCCCTCGGACCGCTTGCCCTGCCAAAGGATCCCGATCGCCTTGCGCACAGCGGAGTGCGCGCCGTCCGCCGCCACGACGTACCGGGCACGCCATGCCTGCCCTTCGGCGCCGCCCAGCGAGACCCCGTGCTCGTCCGGCACGGCGGTCACGACCCTGGCTCCCCAGGTGATGTCCACCCCGGCGGCCAGGCACGCGGCGTGCAGGTGCCGTTCCGTCTCGATCTGCCTGAGGCTGGTGAACCGGGGCAGCCGGCCCGGCTTGGCCGGCGGGTACGTCCTGGCGAAGACCTGGCGGCCCCCGTAGAACGTCCGCTTGGTCGGCCAGACCGTGCCATGCCGGACAATCCGTTCGGCCAGCCCAGGGCTGGTCTCGTCCAGCAGCCGCAGGGACTCCTGATGCACGAACAGCGCGCGGCTGCCCGGCCGGACCCGGTCCTCCGGCTCGGCCTCCAACAGTGTGACCGGCAGTCCTCGCGCCCGCAGCTGCAGCGCGGCGGCGAAACCGGCCGGTCCGGCGCCGACCACGACCACGGGGATTTCCGTCGGGCTCATGCTGTGTCCTCCGCGAGTTTGCGCGCGACCCCACGGTGATTGCCGCGGGTTGACACAAGGGGTGTCTCGCCGCTCCCTCCGCGATGACGGGCAGGCATGTTCAGCCGGCGGCTGCGGCGGGCTGGTAGCCGCCGACCGGGAGCCGTTGGGTCACGCCGAGCCGGTTCCAGGCGTTGATGGCGATGATCGCCATGATCACCTTGCCCAGCGTTGCCTCGTCGAAGAGTTTGGCCGCCTCGGCGAACACTTCGTCGTCGACACCACCGTCGGCGACCAGGGTGATCTCCTCGGTCAGCGCCAGCACGGCACGTTCCTCATCGGTGAAGAACGACGTCTCGCGCCACGCGCTCAGCGCGTAGATCCGCTGCTCGGTTTCGCCGGCCGCGCGAGCGTCCTTGGTGTGGATGTCAAGGCAGAACGCGCACTGGTTGATCTGGGAGGCGCGGATGTTGATCAAATCGACCAGGCCGCGGTCCAGACCGGAGTCGGCAATGGCCGCGTTGAGCGCGAGCAGCGGCGCCTTGCCCTCCGGCCAGGCCTTGCCGAGGTTGATCCGGATGTTCGACATGTGTGGCTCCCCAATTGTTCCAGTGAGAAGCCCCGGCGGGCGCCGGGGCCACAACCGTCAAGCCTGCCCGGATTTCGCCCGGCCGAGCAAGCGGGTCAGCTCGGACCGCTGGACCTTCCAGGTGGAGGTCCGCGGCACCTCGTCGAACGGCAACTGAACCGGCGCGGCCATCGGCGGCAGGTCGGAGGTGGCCAACCGCCAGCGTTGCATGTCGAGCGGCTGCTCGCCCTTGGTGCAGATCACCGGGACGGGCTCGCCTGAGGAACCGGCCACGATGGCGATCTCGCGCAGTTCCTCCAGCCGGGACATCAGGATGTCCTCCGTCTTGAGGTTGCTGTCCATCGAATCGATCTGGTCCACCTCACGGTCCATCAGATAGACCCGGCCCCAGCGGTCGCGGGAGCCCATGTCGCCCATCCGCCACCATTTGCCGCGCAACTGCTCGGCATACCGGTCCTGTTCGCCGAGATAGGTGAGGATCCGGCTGCTGATCTTGACCTCGAGATGGCCGATCTCCTTGCGCCGCACGGGTTTGCCGTCGTGGCCGGTGACGCGCAGCCGGACGAACCACGGCACCGGGATTCCGATGAACCGGGCGGCTGTCTTGGCGGCGCCGCGCCGGGTGAAGAAGCGCACGCACACCGGTCCGGTTTCGGACTGGCCGTAGAGCTGCAGGAAGATCGGGAACCGCCGGTGCGACGCGCCCAGCATCCGCTGGATCGTACGCGGGTGCATCGCGTCGAAGGTGCCGCCGAAGCAGCGCACGTTCGCCAGCGGCGCCAGTGGCGCGTCTGTGAGTTCCTCCCAGTCGATGTAGGTGTTGGGATGGGTTTCGACGTAGCCGGGGCGGGTGTGGGCGAACAGCCGTGCGATCCGCTTGGGGTCGTGGTCCGTCGCGATCACCATCGGGTTGCCGTAATCGAGGAAGACGCGCAGCGCGTTGTAGAACCGCGAATGCACGAAGGTCATGCACAGCGCGGCGGTCTCCGTGCGGCGGATCGGCCAGGCCATGATCTTCTGCGGAAGCATCCGGTGCCAGAGTGAGTCGCCGCAGTGTACGGCGAGCTTGGGCACCCCGGTGGTGCCCGAACTGTGCGTGATCAACGCGGGCTGCCGCGGGTGCAGCCGCACCGGCTCGCGGCGCGCGGCGCCGGCGTAGTCGGACAACGCAGTGGTGCCGTCGATCTCTTGGCCCGCGGTCACCAGGACCCGGTGCGCGGCCTCGGCCGGGGCTTTCCCGCCGAACGACGAGTCGATCTTGTCGGTGTCGGTGAGCAGCCACGGCTGGTCCAGCCGCCGCAGCAACTCGGTCGCGATGGGCGCGGGCAGTGCCGGCGAAAGCAGCGCGGGCACGGCACCGATCCGCGCGGCCGCACAGGCGAGCAGCACGATGTCGAAGTTGTTGGTCTTGTAGATCGCGACCCGCTCGCTGGGGCGCACCCCGGCCGCCCATAGTCGCGCGGACAGTTCGCCGACGACGTCCGCGAGTTCCCCGACGGTCGTTTCGGTGCCACGGCTGGGATCAAGCTGCAACGGCTGGTCAAGGTAGATGCGGACGCCGCCGTTGCGCTTGGCCGCGTCGGAGAACATCCGGCCGATCTCGAAGCTTCTGTCAGCGGTCTCGTTCGGCATGGCTTCCATCCTTTGTGGATCGGGCTGGCTGGAGGTCGGCGGTTCCCGCCCGTAACGCGAAGCGGCGGAGTTTGCCCGTCGAAGTGCGGGGCAGGGCACTGACGAACCGGACCGACCGCGGCACCTTGTAGGGGGCGAGGTTCTCCCGGGCGAGGACGAGGAGTTCGGCCTCGAGGCCGGCTTCGGTGTACCCCGGCTCCGGCACGACGAAGGCGCGCAACTTGGTGGCACCGACCTGGTCCGGGACGGCCGCGACGGCGACCTCCCTGACCTCGCGGTGGGTGCGCAGCACGTCCTCGACATCCATCGGTGACATCGTGATCCCGCCGACCATCTCCAGGTCGTCACTGCGGGCCACGTGTGTGTAGGTGCCGTCGGCGTGGCGGACCACCCGGTCGCGGGTGTGCAGCCAGCCGTCCACCAGCACCTCGGCGGTTGCCTCGGGACGGTCGAGGTACCCGGACATCAGCGCCGGGCCGCGCACCCACAGGCTCCCTTCGACCTCGTCCCCGACCGCACGGAGCTCGCTGTCGCGCACCTCGACGCGGTACCCGGGGACGGGCCGGCCGATGGTGCCCGGCACGTTGTGCGCCAACGTGTTCGCCGTGGCCGCGCAACCCACCTCGGTGGCGCCCAACTGGTTGAGTACGGGGGCTTCCAGGAACTCCGCGGCCCGTTCGGTCATGTCACGGGGGAACCGCTCGCCGCCCGACACCGCGGCACGCACCGAGGCGAACTTGCCCTGATCCCCTTCGGCGACCACTCTGCCGAACCACGATGGCACCGCGTAAAGCAGCGAAACCCGGTGGCGGGCAACGAGCTCGCCGACCACCTCCGGTGTCGGCCTGCCGCCGATGAGCACGGCGGCCGAACCGGAGAACAATGGGAACACCAGAGCGTTGCAGAAACCGTAGGTGAAGAACAGTTTGGACACCGAGAGCGTCGTGTCGCCGGCGCGGACCCCGAGCGCCCGGCCGACCGAATGATGGTAAGCGGCGGGATTTCTCTGCGGATGCACGACTCCCTTCGGCCGCCCGGTGGTTCCCGACGTGTAGTGCACGTACAGGGGGACGTCGGTGGCGACCGGCACCGAGCGGTCCGCGTCCGCCGCGCCGGCCATGAGTTCCGCGACGGTCAGGCACTGCCACGAACCGAACCGGAGGGAAAGCTCCGGGGTGGTGATCACAAGCCGCGCGTCGCAATCGCCTGCCATGAACGCATGGTCGTCCGCGGTGAGTTCCGGGTTGACCGGCACGACCGTGCACCCGGCGCGCGCGACGGCGAGGAAAGCCACCACCCATCCGATCCCGTCCGGCAGCGCGATCAGCACCCGGTCGCCCGGCCGCACGCCCAACAGCCTCAGGACCGCGACCGCGCGCGCCGCCGTGTCGTGCACCTGGCTGTAGGTCCAGGTTCCGTCTTCGGTGAAGTACGCGGCGTGGTCGCCCCAGCCGTTGCGGAACGCGAGATCCTCGAGCCCGGCCGCGAAACAGTATCGTCCATTGTGAACCGATCCATTGTGGAGTGTCGCGGTGGATGTGTTGAGGTCATGCGTCAAGGTGACCACCTCTCTCGGCGGGAAGCTGCCCGGCGCGCGGGTGCGCCCGCAGTGTGGAGGATGCCTTGAGCAGCATCTCCTCGTATTCCTCGACCGGGTCGGAGTCGAGCACGATCGCGCCGCCCGCCCCGATGTGCCACACCCCGGCGGACAGCACGGCCGTGCGGATCACGATGTTCAAATCAGCCGTGCCGTCGCAGCCGAGAAACCCGATGGACCCGGAGTACACCCCGCGCGCCTGCTTCTCCAGCGAGTCGATGATCTCCATGGTGCGCAGCTTCGGCGCCCCCGTCATCGAGCCGCCCGGGAAGCACGCGCGCACGCAGTCGAGGACAGTGGCGTCCTGCCGCAGGCGACCGCGCACAGTGGACACCAGTT
Source organism: Amycolatopsis taiwanensis DSM 45107 (assembly GCF_000519205.1). GTDB lineage: Bacteria > Actinomycetota > Actinomycetes > Mycobacteriales > Pseudonocardiaceae > Amycolatopsis_E > Amycolatopsis_E taiwanensis. The sequence goes on from NZ_JAFB01000047.1 coordinate 55,639, forward strand.
GGTGCACGGTCGCGTAGGTCTCGATGGCCATGAGGCTCGGTACGTGCACGCTGGACACCTCGCAGACGCGGCCGAGGTCGTTGCGCAGCAGGTCGACGATCATCAGATTCTCGGCGAAGGTCTTGGTGCTGGTGGCGAGCTCGTTGCGTAGCCGCTCGTCCTCCTCCACGGTCGCTCCGTGGCGCACGGTGCCCTTGATCGGCTTGGTCTCGACCATTCGTTCGTGGTCGACCCGGAGGAAGCGCTCCGGGGACGAGCAGGCGACGTGCATGTCGCCGAACCTGAGGTAGGCGCCGTATGGCGCGGGGTTGCGGCGCCGCAGCTCACGGTAGAACTCGTAGCCACCGCCGGCCGCGGGGATCCGAACGGCGTTGGTCAGGCAGATCTCGTAGCTCTCCCCGGCCAGCAACTGCCGTTTGCAGGCTTCGACGTCGTCGAGGTATTGGCCGCGGTCGCGCACCAGCCACGGCTCGGGCATCCCCGGATCCGCGGCGGGCCGGAGTCGGTGTAGCGAGCGCGCATCCGTGGTCGCGGTGGCGAAGTTTCTGACGATCGCTTCCGCCCGCCGTAACCAGGCCGCGGCGGCGTGCTCGGTTTCCGTGGAACCGTCGTCCAACGCGAGTAGATAGGTCCGGCGCTGCTCGTGGTCGACCGTCAGCGCCCTGTCGGAGAAGATCCACTGTGCGTCCGGGTAAGCCGAGACGTGTCCCGGCGCCGCGCCGCAGTCGGCTTTGAGCTCGTAACCGAAGTAGCCGGCGTAGCCGCATTTGAAGTCGGACGGCAGCGATGGGGCGTCGATAGCGCGGCGGGACAGCTCGCGGCCAAGGTAGTCGAAGATCGTGCCGGGTTCGTGGCGTGGGGCAGCGCCGGTCCGCTGGACGGTCACGCGGCCGTCGCCGACGCGGTAGCGCACGGACTCGCCCAGCGGGCCGGAAGCATCTCCCAGATGGGAAAACCGCGCGAGCCCGGGTTCGATGTGCGCACTGTCCAGCCAGAAGGCCCGCCCTGAGCCGGAAAAGAGCGCCGTGAACGCCGATTCGGTGTCAACGGCGAAGTCGAGTTCGCTCACCTGGAGCCGGTAGCGCGCGGACTTCTCGGCGATCCGTACTCGCGTTGTCGCGGAGGAGGCCACGCGGACCGGGGGAGTCCGCGGTGCGCCCTGGCGCCGCAGGGTGATCTCGCGGAAGTTCGCCAGCAGCTCGCGCCCGAACTCGCTGGCCACGGACTCGGGGTGGAACTGCACGCCCCACAACGGGCGCTCGAGGTGCCGCAGCCCCATCACCACGCCGTCCTCCGCCCATGCCGTGGCCAGCAGGCCGGCCGGCAGGGGCTCGGGGACCCGCAGGGAGTGGTAGCGCACCGCGGTGAACGTCTCGGGCAGGCCGGCGAACAGGTCGCTGCCGTCGTGGGTCACCTTGGTCAGGTGACCGTGCCGGGCCCGGGGCGCGGGACCGACCTCGGCGCCCGCGGCCGCCGCGATGCCCTGGTGGCCGAGGCAGACCCCGAGCAGCGGGACCGTCGTCCGCTGGATCACGTCCGCGCAACTGCCGAAGTCACCGGGGCGAGCGGGATGTCCCGGCCCCGGCGAGATCACGATGTTGTCGAAGCCGCTGAGGTCGATCGGCCCGCCTGCGGCGGAGTTGTTCGGGACCACAACCGGTTCCCGCCCATTGACCTCGGCGATCAGCTGGAAGAGGTTGTAGGTGTAGGAATCGTAGTTGTCGATCAGCAATGTTCGCATTTGGGTTTCAGTCCCCCAGGCAATTCGCGGCCAGCAGGCCGGTGGCGTCCGACGGAGAGGCCGCGGCGGCGAACAAAAGGTCCGCGATTTCTCGGACGAGCGCAAGCGCCTGCACGTCATTGAGTCTCGGGTCGCAAAGCGAGCGGTACCGGCTGGGAAGGTCGGCGAGACCGGGGCCTCCGCCGCCGACGCATTCGGTGACGTCGTCGGCGGCGACCTCCAGATGCACCCCGCCGGGCCACTGCGACTGCTCGGCCATGACGGCGAAGAACCCTTGCACTTCGTCGAGAATGTCGTCGTAGTAACGGGTCTTGAGCCCCGACGGGGCCTTCACGGTGTTGCCGTGCATCGGGTCGCACATCCAGATCACCGGGTGTCCGGCCTCGCGAACCGCCGCTACCAGCGCGGGCAGCCGGTCCCGGATCAGGGCGGCGCCGTGACGGACGATCAGGGTGAGCCTGCCCGGTGTATGGTGCGGATCCAGCCGGGCGCACAGGCGCAGCAGGTCCTGCGTGCCGACGTCCAGCCCTACCTTGCACGCGATCGGGTTCGCGACACCGGCGAGAAACATCGCGTGCGCGCCGTCCGGCTGGTTGGTGCGGGCGCCGATCCACGGCAGGTGGGTGGAGGAGAGGTACCAGTCGCCGGTATCCGGGTCCCGCCGGGTGAGTGGCTCCTCGTAGTCGAGTACGAGCGCCTCATGGCTGGCCCAAAGTCTGTTGTGGACCCGCACGCTCCCAGGGCGGTGGCCGCTGCCGGAAGAGTCTACTATGGAAAGTCGTGGCGGCGGTGAGCTCCACCACGGGGGAAACTCGGCAGGGTCGCCGGGACCGAAATCGCGTGCGAGCCGTTCCAGCTCCGCGAACACCTCCTGAGCCGTGCGATAGGCGTCGATCAGCCTCGGTGCGAAGTGGCGGCGTTCGGCCTCGGTCGGGGACGGGCCATTGACGATCAGGCCACGAAACGACGGCAGCACCCGGCCCTCGACCAGTTCGGTCGGCTGGGACCGGGGCTTGCCGAACTGGCCTGCCAGCCTGCCGATGGTGACCACAGGTAGTCCGATGTGGTCACTGATCAGCGTGGACAACCGCCCCAGCAGGTGGTCTTTGGCGGCAGCTCCCTCGACGGCGGCGGTGCCGAACGGCTCGGCGCAGTCACCGGCCTGCAGGACGAAGGCTTTGCCTGCCTGGACTTCGGCCAGCGACACCGCTAGCGCCCGCACGTCTTCCCGAGTGGTCAGCGGCGGCAGGGACCGTAACAACCGGCGGACCCGGGAGATGCCCGTCGACGTCCAGTTCGGCTGCTGCAAGGCTTCCAGCCCGTGCCAGATGCCCGGGTGCCACGGCTCCGGGCCGTCGTGGAGGCCCTGCCGGCCGGCCGTAAGTTCAGTCCGGCCGGCAGGGGGCTGTGGCGGGGAAGGCGCCTGTCGTGACCAGTTCATCTTCACCACGTTTCGATTCAGGTACCGTGACGGGCGATCGACCCCAGTGCTCGCGCCGGTTCGGTGTGTCCCTGCGACGATATATATCGTCGCTTGGCGCGATCCCGTAGGCGTGAGCAAATGGTCCTGCGATTGCTGGGAATCAGGGCAGCTGCACGGTTCTCGTAGCCGGCAGGGCATTTCCGGCGGGCGCGTCCTACGCAGGGTTGCGTAGGACGTAAGCGCCTGCCGACGGACGCGCGGGCGCCGCCGGGAGACCATTCTGGGATGGTGATCGAGCATCTGGTTGAGACAGCCGGCCTGACCAAGCGGTACGGCGAGCAGTTGGCGCTGTATGGCGTGGACCTCGCGGTGCGCCGCGGCGAGGTCTACGGGTTCCTCGGCCCGAACGGTGCGGGGAAGACGACCACCCTGCGGATCCTGCTCGGTCTGGTGAAACCGACCGCCGGCCGGGTGCGGGTCCTGGACGCCGAGCCGGGTAACCCGGCCGCGCTGGCGCGCATCGGCATGCTCGTCGAGTCCGCCGCCTTCTACCCCTACCTTTCCGGACGCGACAACCTCCGGGCGTTCGCGCGCTACTGCCGCGTCCCGGATGCCAAGGCCGACGAGGTGCTGGAGATCGTCGGCCTGTCCGACCGGGCGGGCGACCGCTTCTCCGCCTACTCACTGGGCATGAAGCAGCGGCTCGGCCTGGCCGCGGCCCTGTTGAAGGAACCGGAGCTGCTCATCCTCGACGAGCCGACCAACGGCCTCGACCCGCAGGGCATGGCCGACATGCGCGTGCTGATCCGCCAGCTCGGCTGCGGCAACCGCACCGTGTTGCTGTCGAGCCACCTGCTCGGCGAGGTCCAGCAGGTCTGCGACCGCGTCGGCATGATCAACGAGGGCAGGCTGGTCCGCGAGGGCACGGTGGACGAGTTGCGTGGCGGGTCCATGCTCACCGTGCGCGCTGAGCCGCTCGGCCAAGCCCGGATCCTGGCCGAGCGGATGTTCGGTGCGGACCGCGTCTCGGTGCACGAGAACGAACTGCGGCTGAGCGCCGAAGAAGACGACGCGGTCCGGATCAACCGTGAGCTGGTGCTCGCCGGGGTCGCCGTGCGCGCGCTCATCTGGGTGGAACGTTCGCTCGAGGAGATCTTCTTCGAGGTCACCGAGCAGACCGGCCGGGAACTGACAAAGGAAGGTGCCTGATGCTCGCGAGTTTCTCCGCCGAGCTGTTCAAGATCCGCAAGCGGACGGTGTTCTGGCTCGTTGGCGCGGTTTGGATGACCCTGACGCTGGTGTTCGGCTATGTCTTCCCGTACTTCAGCTACAACGGCAACCCTACCGGGCCGGCGTTCGGCGGCCGGGCGGCCGCCGAGCAGGTGCTGTCCCAGGCGCTGCCGGAAAGCCTGGCTTCCAGCGCCATCCAGGGGTTCCCGCTGTTCGCCGGAGCACTGGCGATGCTGATCGGGGTGCTGTGCGCCGGCGGCGAGTACGGCTGGGACACGATGAAAATGCTGTTCACCCAGGGGCCCCGGCGGCTGTCCGTCCTGGGCGGCAAGCTGGCCGCGCTGCTGGTGTTGATGCTCGGGATCGTGGTCGTGACGTTCGTCGTCGACGGAGCCGCGGCCTGGCTGATCGCCGCGGTGGAGTCCAGGCCGATGAACTGGCCGTCGATCGGCGCGCTCGCCCGCGGGGTCCTGTCCGGCTGGCTGATCGTCGGAATGTGGGCCACCGCCGGGCTGTTCCTCGCCACCATGGTGCGCGGGACCGCGCTGGCAGCGGGTCTCGGTCTGGTCTGGGCCCTTGCGGTGGAGAACCTGATGCGCGTCTTCGCCTCGGTCATCGGTCCGGTCGACGTGCTGCAGCGCTTCTTCCCCGGCACGAACGCGGGTGCGCTCGCCGCCGCGCTCGGGGTCACCCCGCAGGGCCAGCCCGGCGGGACCCCAGGGGTGACCACGGCGGTCAGCGGCACGCAGGCCGCGATCGTGTTGCTTGCCTACGTTGTCCTCTTCGCCGCGGCCAGCCTGTTCGTGGTACGTCAGCGAGACGTGACGTAAGCCCGGCGCGAGGCGGGCCTCACCGCTCGATGGTCAGGCCCGCGCGCATGGCGACCACCACGAGTTGAGCGCGGGAGCGGGCGTGCAGCTTGACCATGGCGCGGCTGACGTGCGTGCGTACGGTGGCCGGGCTGACCACCAGCTCCTTCGCGATTTCCTCGTTGGAGTAACCGGTGGTGACCCAGGCGACCATCTGGCGTTCGCGCTCGGTCAGCTCGTCCAGTCCGCCGACTGGAGCGGCGGTCGGGGCCACCTTCCGGTTGAACATCGACACCACCCGGCGGGTGACCGACGGCGACAGCAGGGCCTCGCCTCCGGCGACGACCCGGATGGCCCGTACCAGTTCGTCCGGTGCGGTGTCCTTCAGGATGAACCCGGCGGCCCCGGCCTGCAGCGCCTCGAACACGTACTGGTCGATCTCGAACGTGGTCACCACGATGACCCGGGTCTGCTCGAGTTCCCGATCGGCGGCGATCGTGCGCAGGGTCTCCAGGCCGTCCATGCCGGGCATCCGGAGATCCAGCAGCAGGATGTCCGGACGGTCGCGGCGCAGCAAATCCAGTGCGGCCCGGCCACTCGACACCTCGCCGACCACGGTGATGTCCTCTTCGCGTTCGATGAGTACCCGCAGGCCCATTCGGACCAGCTCATGGTCGTCGGCGAGGGCAACCCGGATCATTGGTCGTACCCCGTCAGCGGGAGGTGCGCCACGACGCGGAACCCGCCGCCTTCACGGGGGCCGGCCTCGAGTGTGCCGCCGACGTCTTCGACCCTGCCGCGCATTCCGGTCAGTCCCCGCCCCAGGCGCGGTGTCTGCTGTGGCGTCGCTCGTCCGTGGTCGGCCACCTGCACCACCAATTCGTCCTCCTGCTGTGCGATTCGCACGTCCGCTGTCGTTTCCCCGGCATGCCGCAGCACATTGGTCAGTGATTCCTGTACCACCCGGTAGGCCACGACGTCGATGTCGTCGGCGAGCGGGGTAGCGAGGGGCTGCAGGTGAAGTTCCACTGGCAGGCCACCGGCTCGCACCTGCTCGACCAGTTCGGGCAGTCCGGCGAGGCCGGTGTCCCCAGTGCAATCCGGGTCGTCACTGCTGTCCGCCGTGTCCTCATCCGGCTTTGCCGGGTCCTGTTCGCCCTGTCCGTCTGGATGGAATGTGCCGAGCATGCTGCGCAGCTCGGTCAGTGATTTCGCGCTGGTGGCCTGGATTGCTTCGAGGGACTCGCGGGCCTGTTCGGGTTGCTCGTCGAACACCAGCAACGCGACCCCGGCCTGCATGGCCACCAGGGCGAACCCATGCCCGGCGATATCGTGCACGTCGGAGGCGATCCTCATCCGCTCCTCGAGCGCGACCCGTTCGACCAGCTCCTGTCTTGCCCGTTCCCGCGCGGCCGTCACTGCGTGCACCAACGCGCCCAGCGACCACGGCAACACGACCCAGCCCAGCCAGGCGACCGACAGCACCACCGGAGTGTCGAGATGGTGGGAAAACCGGGCGGCCACCATCGCATACGCGGCCCCCGCAGCCAGCCCACAGGCGAGCAGCGACAGCCGCAGCGACCGCTGCCGTGCCACCTCGAACATCGCAATGATCATGCAAAGCTGTATCGGACCGTACGGATAACCGGCCAGCAGATAAACACCCAGCACCGCCATCGCCACGGTCAGTCCCCAGACCGGTGCCCTACGACGCAACGCAACGGTCGTCACCGCGGCCAGCACAACCAGGAGAAAAGCCCAGAAATCCAGCGCCCTGGCCCGGGGGGTCTGCAAGGCGCCCGCGCCGATCGTGCCGAACACCAGCACACCGGCCAGCACACTCGCGAACCCGAACTCCCGCAGCGATAAAGACCAGGCCCTGTCGGCTGTCCGCATTCGATGGCCCCAGCGCCGAAGTGCGTACACGGCCGAAGACGAGACCGGTCGCTTTCTTGCGTCGGCATCAGTACCCATCGCCGGGCGCGCCCCCAGGTCCGCAGCGGTCCGTGATCCGGCTCTCACACTCGGAGAATACGGACGGGGCCCACGAGCGCAAGCCCAGACCGCGACTTATGGCGGCTCCGGCATAGCAGGGGGCCGGCGCCTGGCCGACGAGCCGGCTGGAGGAGCCCGGACCGCCGCCGGGGTCGAGCAGCGCGTCCAAGAACGGCATTCCCTCCAGGCAGTTCACCGGCTTCCTTCTGCTCCCGGCTTCCAGGTGTAGAAGCATTGCGCCATTGCGTCCTTCGGCGACTTCCAGGTCGGCAGGTAGGGGGAGATGTGCTCGTCCAGCCGCCTGCTGATTCGCTGGAACTCCGGGTGTTTGCGAGCCTCGGCGACGGCAGCGTCGCCGAGGTCCTCGGTTTCCAGCAGGTGCGCGTACAGGTCACCGAGCCGGTACAGCGAACGGTGACGTACCCCGGCGATGAGCGGTAGTTCGGTCNGGTCGGACTCGGCGAAGATCTCGGCCACGTGCTGCTCGGCGTTCGGGTTGATCTTCGCGACAATGAGGGTTCTGTGCATGTGGTTGCCTCAATCG
>NZ_JAFB01000048.1 GCF_000519205.1 Amycolatopsis taiwanensis DSM 45107
GCTACGAAGGCGCGGGGATCGGCGTGCGCACCCCGATCAAACAACCCGCCGGCAACCAGGTACTCGACGTGGACAACCGGACCTACAACGCCCTCCTCCGCGGACTGCGCTGCCTGGGCGAACGCGGCTTCGCCGTCCTCACCGGCCGCTGGCGCGCCCTCCACCACACCACCGCCCACCCCAGCAAGATCGGCAACATCGTCAAAGCCGCCCTCGTCCTCACCCACTACGAACACGGCCGACTCACCTAAAAATCGTTGAGATCACCTCACTGTTCAAATATCGTATCGCGTGTTAATTTGGTGATATAATTGCTGCGTGCGCGATCGGGTCCGACGATGCGGGCGCCGCCCTGAAGGAGAACCTCGCCGCGTACTCCCGAACTCGGTTAAGCTGAAAGATCGGTTCAGCGTGCCATCGTGAGACACCTGAACAAGGCGGATTTCATTCCGATCGAACTCGGTGACCTGACCGCCGGGCAACAGACCCTAATAAGAGAATATATTGCACAGTTCGCGCCACGAGTGTTTATTCTGGAGTGATATGTCCTGGGTTTTCGTTCTTCACACTGGGCGTGCTGACGAGCGCGAGCATATGATGTTCTGGGATTCGGGCCCGGCTCGCTGGGTGATCGAGCAGATCCGTGTCACTGTTACGGACGAGCACCTCAAGGACGGGATCCGCAGGCACCAAGAAAGCGGCGAGCGCATGTTTTCTGTGAGTGACTTCCCGGAACCTCAGATAGCGCAGGAGATTGCCGTCATTCTCGGTCCGTTGCTGTGGGCTGCGCGTCGGGAGTGGTCGCCTGGCAACGACCCCGGCATGACAGACGCGATCGAGGAGCTCGTCGACTTGACGCGCGAGTGGCTAGCCAATGTCAACGACCAACGCCGCGCCGAGGGACGGCCCGAACTCCACCCTTCCCTTGATTAGTGGGGGGCGGCTTATTGGGCGAACCTGCGCATTTGGGAGAGGGAGAAAATTGGGAGAGTCGAATGTCCAGTTGGTGACGTGAACTGCGGTGAACCGACACGAACGGACCCGTTTTATGCAGGGTTTCTCTGTTTCCGCTGGTCAACGGATTATTTGGACCATTCTGGGGGTCAAGGGGTCGCAGGTTCAAATCCTGTCGTCCCGACGGTCGGGAAGGGGTCTCCTGACGTGGGTATCAGCCCAGGTCAGGAGGCTCTTCTTCGTTTTGGTGTCGATCTTGTTCATGATCGTTTCGTGAGGCCCTTGGGGACCATTTGGGGACCAGACCCCGTGAGACGCTGTGAGACGAGCGCTCATCAGACGGCCCGCAGCTGGGGCCCACGTGGGGACCGCAGGTGTTTGGTGAGCAACTCGCCCGCGTCGTTCACGGACTGACGGTCCGGGTGGAGGTAGCGCTGCGTCGTGGTCAACGAACCGTGCCCGGCGATCTTGCGAAGGTGATGCACGGGCCCCCAGCATCGGCCATCCAGGTCAGGCCGGTGTGGCGTAGGTCGTGTCGTCGCAGGTGTTCGTAGCCGAGTTGGCCCACTACGTTGTCCCAGTTGGTCATGAGCATTCCGTTACGTAATCGACTGGGTACAGCGTGGCATCGATCGCAGTTACGTAACCCCAGGTTGCCAAGGCGGCTAGTGCCAGGGCAGCGGCGAACCAGAGCCACATCTTCCAGCCGCGCCGCCACACTCCCATCGCGACGAGCGCCACGACGGCGAAGCTTGGGGGCAGCAGTACGAACTTCAGGGCAAGTTGACTGATGGTCACGAACGGATCGCCGATGACGCCGCCGTTCTCGATCTGGCATAGCCAGAGCCCGTATGGTGCCCGGTACGCCACCAGACCCGCGAAATGCAGCCAAAACGGCCACAAGACGCACGCCACTACCACGGCGACCACGACGCCGGCCCCCACACGTAAATTGGTCCTCGCCACCACCCCAGCCCTCCTCCATTGGTTACCCGAAAGACGCACGAGCGACGCGGCAGTTGCGGGGCCCACATCCCTGCTGACGTGCTGCTGGACATCGCCCGAGGCGCACCCGCCGGACCGGCACGGGATGGCGCGGACGTTCACGGACATCGAGGCTGGCGTCAGGGAGCCTGTCGTCCCAACGGTCATGTAGAAGCCTCCTGACGTGGGGTACAGCACCCAGGTCGGGGGCTTCTTTCGTTTAGCTCTCCGATCATGCGGTTGGTCAACTCGCGGCGGTCTTGGGGACCAGACCTCGTAAGAGCTTGTTCCCAAACCTGGTTCGTTTTGGTGAGGCGGCGGCTGGTGGTTCGGATCATGCTCCAGCGGACCATGGTTTCGTGGTGCTCGGGTAGGCGTTCGTAGTCGCGAACGCAGCGGCGGTGTCTGGCGATCCAGGCCAGTGTTCGTTCGACCACCCATCGCTTGGGCAGGACGACGAATCCGGTGACGTCGTCGGATCGTTTGACGATCTCGAGCGCGATCTTGCAGCGCTGGCGGGTCCACGCGACGAGCTTGCCGGCGTAACCACCGTCGGCCCAGATGTGGCGTACGCGGCGGCAGGTGGCGGCCAGTAATTCAAGCAGAGGCTTGGCGCCGTCGCGGTCCTGGACCGAGGCGGCGGTCACCAGGACACACAACAGCAGACCGAGAGTGTCCACGGCGATATGCCGCTTGCGGCCATTGATCTTCTTGCCCGCGTCATAACCCCGACTGGGCTTGCCGACGGTCTCGGCGGCCTTCACCGACGCCGAGTCGATCACCAAAATATTCTGGTCAACACCGGCCTTCTCCCAGGTCGCGAGGTAGTTGTAGACGGTCGACCATGGCGGGAAGTCCGCGGGCAGCGCGCGCCACTTGTTGCCGTTGTCCACCAGGTAGAAGATCGCGTCCACGATGGCGCGTCGGCAGCGGACCTCCGGTCGTCCTCCAGCCCCGGCAAGCCACGCCGGAACCGGCAACAACCGATCGATCACCGCCCACTGCGCATCGGTGGTGTCGGAGGGATACCGCCGCGGCCGCGGCGAACTCACGCGCCGGTGAAACGGTGCCAGACGGCAACACGCCTTCCCCGAGGCGACATCAACAGGTGTGATACGGCAAGATAGCACCCGAACTCCTGGTACAGCGGCGATTCGACACCGACTGCTCTACCAGGAGTTCCTTCACGACCAGCGCAGACACACCCAACCAAGATCAGGTTTAGGAACAGGCTCTAAGGGGCGCCGGTGGAAGGCTGCTGCGGAGAACTGGGACAGCCCGTTCATTGTCACGACCACGGTGCAACTGTTCGACTCGCTATTCGGGCGTAAGCCGTCACAGATGCGCAAGGTCCATCGTCTGGCCAACGCAGTGGTGATTCTGGACGAGGTGCAAGCGCTGCCGCTACGGGTGTTGGTGCCTATTCTGAACGCGCTTCGGGTGCTCTCCGAGCAGTTCGGGACGACGGTGCTGCTCACATCGGCTACGCAGCCCACGTTCGAACATTTGCAGGTGTGGCAGGACCTGAACGTGACCGAGGTCGTCGCTGACCCGGTCACGCTGTTTAAGCAGCTGCGTCGTGTTGAGTATGAGTGGTGGCTGGAGCCGAAACCGACCTTGGCCGAGGTGGCGGAGTCGGCAGCCGAATACGAGCAGGTTCTGGTCGTGGTCAACACGATCGCGGACGCACGTGCGGTTTACCGGGACTGGGCGGCACGAGACCCCGACTGTGCGTGGCATTTGTCCACCCGGATGTGCGCTCGCACCGTGGCAAAGTGTTGAAACAGGTCCGGGAGAGGTTGCGGCGTAAGCAGCGTGTCCGCCTGGTGTCGACGCAGCTCATTGAGGCTGGTGTAGACGTGGATTTCCCGGCGGTGTATCGGGCGATGGCTCCGGCGGAATCCCTGCAACAGGCGGCGGGGCGTGCGAACCGGGAAGGCCGTCTCCCCGGCTTGGGCAGGGTGGTGGTGTTCGACGCCAGCGACATGTCCTCGCCGGCGGGCTACCGCATCGGAACCGGCGCGACGCACACCCACTTCGGTCCGGGCCCGGACGGCGTAGTGGACCCCGATGACTTGCCCGCTTTGTCGGCGTATTACCGCACGCTCTACCAGCGTTCCAACGCCGACAACGGTGAACGCGGGGTGGAAATCCAGCGCAACCGGGCAAAGTTCGATTTCCAGGCTGTCACCGATGGGCCCTTCCGTTCCTACCGCGACGGTCCGCCGCATCGGGACCGATCGCTGGCGTTCCGCATGCTCGACGACACCGTGTCGATGATCGCCACCGGTTACGACGCGCGCGCGACTGAATTGCTCGCGCAGCTGCGATCAGATTCTGGGGATGCAGGCCGTGTGCTTCGTGAACTACAGCCTTTCTTGGTCGCTCTTCCCAAACGCGTGCTCAGCGACCCCGCAGTCGCCAGCCTATGCGCGCCGGTCATCGGCGACTTGTACGAGTGGCAGGGCGACTACCACGACGCGTACGGCATCGCCGAGCACACTCATCAGTTTGCTCGTCCCGAGGGCGATGACTGGAGCGAGGCCCTCGAATTCGCGGGCAAGGTGACGCGGCTGGAACTGGAGCGTTGTGAGAAGATGGTCTTGAAGGCCGAAGAGGATGGTGAATGGCTGCCCATCCTCCACACCTACGACGGTCCGTTGAAACTCTACGCTTCCCTGCCGCTGGTGGACGGCAGGCTATACCTCGGGTTCGCCATGACAACGATCACGCCCACCGGCCGAATTGGCATGTCTCACATGCTGCGAGACACGTTTGAGGAGATGAGCGAGGACGAGTTCGTGGAGCTGGCGGACGAAGCATGCGGCAACCTCAAACGCGGACTCTCCTTTACGGGATATACGGTCGAGGAGAAGGGGCTCCTGCTCACGCTGGAGCGCGGCGACGACAACCTGTGTGCCGGGTCCGCGATCGTGCTGGACGACTTCCACGAGCGCGCCGCCAGGCATGTGGGCGAGGACAAGCTGGTCGTGGGGCTGATCAGCCCGGACCATATCTGCATAGCGGGCGCGAGTTCGGGCTGGAGTGAGGAGATTAAGGACTGGGTGCCCACCTCTCCCGATACGAGCGGCGACCTGGTTCCCTGCGTCTTACTGATCGACGGTTCCGAAAGCATGGAAATCATCGCCGAATGTCCCACCGGACGAGCGCCCGCGAACACACCCGAGTGAGCAGAGTGTGAGGGGCCAGAAAGTTTTCGGACAGTGAGAATTAGATTTTTTTAGGCTGTCTTACTCTGCTCGATCCATTCGGATTCTACCTCATTTCGGCGTGCGATAGCCAATTGTCGAGTGGGGTCGTATCCGATTGTACGGAAATTCGATATACCGGGTGATGTCGGTCTGCGCATGCTTCCCTGGTAGGGTATTGTGTGCGGTAGACTCGTTCGGTCTTTAGCGCTCCATTGAACGATTCTGCGCATTAGTGTGTCCTGAAGGGAGCTGGTTGTGGTTATGTTGTAGAAGGCAGAATGATTGCAGTGACCGTGCGGTTTCACCACGAACTGCTGTGGTGAATGAGTCGTGATGGTGAGCGTGCGTGGAAAAGCCGTCGTGAGAGGCGGCAGGTATGAGCCAAGAAGGCGAACGAGAGTGAACCGTTGACGACGTGTCATTAAGCCAGGTGGCATCAAAATCAGGGCCTTAAATGCTGTCCTGACATAACCCAGAGGGAAACCTGTCTATGCTCTGGCGGTGCCCGGCATGAAGATGGCGCGAGCTTGGTTTGGGCTCTGCAATGGAACAGGAGAACTCTTCGGCGTGATACGGGTTCCCGTGAATTGGAACGGGACCCACCGGGGAGGCCGGCGAGTGGCTAATCCGCGAGCCGCAGAGTACCGGACGCGTGCCAGGAGAGCGGAACGTCTTGTAGTAGTGATGAAGTGCCTGTAATAGGCGTCGAGCGAAGAGGACGTGCTGTCGAGCGTCGTCCAGTGATCAACCAGAAATGGGAGGAATTGTGTGGGCAAAACAAGATCAGTGACCTCACTATCACGTCGCCCTTGAATCCGGTTCTCTTGATGGACGTTGGCCCCAACATTCCGAACATTCTGTCCTCTGGTTGGCTTTCTCGTACCCGCTTCACCTCCACTACAGCGTGAACGCGCCGCTGTGGCCGTTGAGGCGGCCGCATGCGGTGAGCGCCAGCAGGCCATGTCCGGCGACACTCGTTGCGGGGCCGAGTTGCCCGAGGTCGATGGAAGTGTGCCGGGCGACAACCGTGGCATTGCGCAGATCGGGCACTTCGATGCCCAGTTTGGCGAGACGGACCATGACTTCGTCGCCCCGCTCGCTCCAGGCGTCGTCGTCCTTGATGCTGTACATGGTCGCCCGGATGTCCCGCGCGAGATCAGGCGGTGCATATTTGTCGAGCACATCGAAGATCCCACCACCGGTGTGCGGGCGGAGCCCGGTCTCAGCGGGAAGCGGGTCTCCTGCTTCGACCTCGCCCTCATCGAGGCTGTGGTGGTAGTAACGCACCAGTGTGCCGTTCTCGGCCAGGCACCAGGCTGTCCAATCCTCGGATGTCATGTTCACGTACCAGTACACGGCGGAACCCAGTCGCCTGCTCAGTTCGATACAGCGATGCTGCCAAACCTCGTGCGGGTACGCCGATGACTCATCGCCAGATTTATCGGCTTCGCCCGAGCGGTGCGCGGCGAGCTCGTTTTGGGCGACCGGCGTACCGAACACGAGCGTCCACCCATCCAGGACCGGTGACACGAAAACCTTGGCGCACCACTCGTGGTCACTGTGCGGCCCCCAGCTCCGACGCCACGGATGCTCCCGGGGCCGGACGAGCGCAGCACCAGCGCGCATTGTGATCGGCACCGGGTCAGACAGATCGAATGCGTCCAGCACTGTCTGGCGGTCGCTGGTGCGGACCGCGTACCACTCCCCATCGGGTTCGATCGACTCCGGAACCTCGGACGCCTGTTTGTGGGCGACCAGCCGTTCCAGCGCCCGCCGATCGGCGGGATCGATCGTGTCCCACCCGATCCCGGCGAGCGCGGTCAGCGCGGCGCGCCGCTCCGGCACAGGCGACCGCCGCACCTGTTGCAGCACGGGCACGGTGTCACGGCCCAGGTTGATCAGCACCGTGACCGTCTCCCGCTGCACCTCCGGGTCGGGGTCGGCCAGCAGCGTGGTCAGGACGCGCACGAAGGGCAGAAACGGTTCGGGACCGGTATATCCGAGTGCGAAAACGGATCTGCGCCGTTCATCGGCATCCGGTGACCGCAGGCTCAGAACCCGGTCGCGGATCTTCTTGGTCATCGTCTCGAATCCGAGCAGCATCCCTGCGCGGGCCGCCGCATCCTGGCCGCCAATCGCGATGACGTCGACGAGTTCGCCATAGGCCGCCACGGCTGCCTGACGTAGTACCGCTTCCGCCGCAGGCCACTCCGAGCGGTGTTCCGCGTCGAGCAACGTGTCTGAGGCATTTCGCAACGTCAGGAAATCCATGCCAAGAATACTACGGACACCGCCTGTCGGCGGGCACGCCGGTACCACGCCCGCCCGGCAATTCAGATTGAACGCGACTGCGACCATCAGGCCCCTGACCGAGCCGAATCCGGACAATTCCACAGTGGCCGAAAGTCGCCGATGACGACAGGTGCGAAATCCGGGCCGCTTTCATCGACGAGTGGTGCACACGGGCATACTCGCGTCGAAGAACAATTCCCGCAGAAAGGAGGTCCCATCGGCGCCCGCCAGAAGCACGACGGCCATCATGCCGAGGTTGCAGTGCTTCCACTTCGACTTGTCCAGATCACAACAGGCCAGACGTTCGCGTTGGCCTCCTCGGTCAACCATCCGCAGTTTAGAGGTCGGCAGTAGATCCAGTCACCATTGCCGTCGGGTGTCCGAGAGGTGGCCGCGCTCCGTCCAGGTAATGAGAAGGTAGTCAGGGACGCGGGGAAGGGACTGGGGGCCCGCGTCCCTGACTTCTGGGGGACCACCCGCTAGGGGAGGTTTCTGAGTTTGATTGTGCAGGCCTCCGCTGGCATCTTGCTGTTATGAAAAGGTCCGCGGAAACCGTGCATTCACGCTCTGGTGCGGGAGTAGTGCGGGTTGTGCGTTGTGCGTATTACACAACCGGTACCTGAATAAGGAAGACCTCCGGTGTGGTACGGGGGTTGTCTCCTGACAATCGCCATGCCAACCGGAGGTCTTCGTGTCGTCGTGGGCCGGCGAACGGCGTTCGACGACTCTGTCGCAGACCGGCTACCGCCAGATAGCAGCGAATCTAGAGATACGGGTTATAGGTATTATTCCGCGCGATGCGAGTGCGCCGACGTGCCAGCACGATGGAGACAGTCGCGACAATCGCAATGAGCACGACAGCGCCGATGATCCAGAGGTAAGCCGGGAACGAGGAGTCGGCACGGTTCGCCACGACAGGCGACTGGGTGCCCTTGCCCTTGGTACCCGTGTCGCCGGCGCTGGGTACGCTCCCTGCCTGGCCATTCGGTGCGGTTTGATACTGCGGACCGTCGTGCGACTGTCCGGTCAATGATATGTCCAGGGTCAGCGGGACGACGTTTCCGAACGAGTGGTCCGGGTCCCCGTCGTCCTTTCCGAGATTCACCCCGATATAGTAGTCGCCGGCCAGACTTTGACTGGCGATCTCCGCAGCGGAGTCCTCACGGTTTCGATATTCGACCGGAACCGGTTTGCCAGAACTGCTGTCGGACGGCAAGACCACTTCGTGGCCGCCGTACACCGCGTTGTCTCGGCTGACGGTTTGTCGGTCTGGTGAGTAGACCGTGGAGTTCATGGCCGCTATGACGGACTCGTCGCTGATTCCGCCATAGTGAACCCTCGCCACCAGAGCCT
Organism: Amycolatopsis taiwanensis DSM 45107; assembly: GCF_000519205.1. GTDB lineage: Bacteria > Actinomycetota > Actinomycetes > Mycobacteriales > Pseudonocardiaceae > Amycolatopsis_E > Amycolatopsis_E taiwanensis. The sequence continues at coordinate 8,796 of NZ_JAFB01000048.1, forward strand.
GTCCCCATTCGACGTGAACCTTGTAGAAGACATATTCACCGAACTGAATCGCGTCCGTATAGTGCCCGGCGCCGGGCAGCGCCGCGGCTGTGCCGAAGGTGGCGCCACCGACAACCGAAGATGGCTGGCCACCGGGGTCGACATAATGTGCGACTGTGGTCGTGGGGCCGGGCAGACTGGCCGCATCGACCGGCGGTTCGAAGCCAACGACGAGTTCGAGTGGAAGAGTGATCGGTTGTCCATCGCTTCCCCGCTTGACGGACAATACGTACCTGCCTGACTCCTGGCACTGTGTGGACAGATCTGGGTCGCTGGTGTCGAAGGTCTTGACGGCGGTGAGCGGCGCCGCGTCTGAGGCGTTCTCGCTTACTCGCGTGTCATCACCGGAACACTGCTCTCCAGCCGAGTCGAACAGTGCGAGGTGGAGCGCTTCCACCGTGCCGTGGACTCCTCGTTGGCCCGGAGTGGTCGCGCTGAAGTGCAGTGTCGATCCCTTGGGAAGGTTTACGGAGTAGTACCGTTCCTGGTCAGGCGCTATGGTGTCGAGATATTGCCCTGCCTGCAGTTGCGGCGCGTTCGAAGGACCACTGCTACCTGTTACCGGGATGCCGGCAGGTTCGTAGTTGCGTAGCGCACTCGCTGTCACTCGTGGCAGAACCTGCTCGAGGGTTTTGGAGTCCGGCGCGTCGGTATAGGTGCCGCCGGTGCTGTTCGCGATGCAGGTGAGTTGCCCGCGTGCCTGCTCATCGACGCCAAGCCCGACAGCGTGCACAACGAGATCAAGACCTTGTCCCGACAAATTCTTTGCCGTCTCGCACGGATCAGGCGGAGCACAGGTGTCGACACCGTCGGAAACCAGAACAATGGAGCGCGGCCCCTCCCTGGGCAGCGCGTCGGCCGCCACCTGCAACGCGCGGCCTATCGGCGTGTAACCACGTGCCGTGATTCCTGTCACGGCATTCTTGATGCCGGTCTTGTTGACCGGTCCCGGCGGCTGCAGGACCTTCACATCCTGGCAACCCGCGGCTTTCTCCGCATCGCTCGAGCCGGTACTGGTTCCATACACGGCCATGCCGACCTGCGCGGCGTCCGGCATGGCGTCGACAACCGTGTTCACCGCGCGTTTCGCGGCGTCCATGCGTGTGCCGTTCGCATCGCGCTGGCCCATGGAACCGGACGCGTCGAGAATCAGCATCGTGGGCGCATACGGTTTTCGCGACGACGTCTGCTGGGCCTGATGTTCATGACCGAAGTCGGCGGCCGATGCATTCAACGGCACCAGGACGAAGGGCACGGAAATGGCCGCCGCGCACACCCGGCGTAATGTTGGTTTGATTTTGAATCGCATGATTGTTCCGATCCACTGGGCAGGCGTTCAGTTCCCCAGTACGTAGCGTTCGTGATCAGATCGTGATGTTATCCAGAATATCACGCGTGCCCTACTGACGTCTGTTTTGCAGTATGCGATGGGTCTTCCGAATGGACGGAACGCGTGAAACGCCAGGCGCCGCGGAAATTCGATCCGAATTCAGTGCCCACCGAGCGCTTTGGATTGCTCGGGAAGATAGGATCTCGGGCCGGGGCCGCCGGCCACAACCGGTCCGCCGGGCGTCTCAACCTCCCAAGTGGACGATTCGGGTGCGGGTTGCTGCGGAGCTCGGGTGGTCCGGTCCGCCTGGACCTGTGACGCCGCGTGGTGGTCGGCGGCCTCGGGCGTTCCGCGACCAGGCAGGGTGATCGGAGCCGCGGTTTCGTCTGGCGCCGGAGCGAATCGTCCTGCCAGCACCGGTGCGGTGCCGGTCGGTGCGCCCGTGGCGAATTCCGAGGTGGGCCGCTCGCTGCGCTCCGCGAGTCGCGCTTGGCGCCGTTCCGCGCGTAGCTCACTGTCGGTTTTGGACTGACCGTCCCGGTGCTTGTTGGACAGCACCGGTGAAGTCCCTTTCGAGGTGGCCGGCGGGGCCTCCTTGGGGCCGCCTGGCCGACAGGTTTAGGAACAAGCTCTAAAGTCTCGACCAAAAGGTACTCCAGAACGGTCGCAGCGAGTGGACAGTGGATGGAAGCCGGCCAACGAGATCGAGCGTGACCTCGCGCTCGCGGTGAATGCGGGAGACACGCGTGAGTACGCACGGAAGGTGTTGTCGGCCGAGCTGTTTCTGCCGGTGCCGCCCGAAGAAGACGACGCCAGGACCGAACTGGCGCGGGAACTGGGGCTGGAGTTCGATCACGTGCTCGCCTTCACCTCACTCGCCGGAATGTCCACTGTGCTCGGTGAGCGGGTCCGCGAGTACCACAAGGGAGACTTCGCGACACTGGCCCGGTTCTGGCCGAACCCCGGCGTGGTGCTCGCGCTCAACCCCGGCCTGCCGATCAATGCGTCCCTCCCATTGAACGTGCTCACCGGACTCGCCGACGGCGACGAGTCGCTGGTCGGCTCCGACGATGTCCGCGCAGTGCTGAACGACGAGGTGGACAACCAGATCCGGCGTCGTCGCCCCAGTTGATGCTCCGTTGCAGCTTTCGCAGCTCTTTGTGCCGTTCACGGGCCATGTCACGGGTGTTGGCGAGGATTTGGCGGCCCTCTTCCGGCTCGACAGCACCGAGGAAGGCGACGCGTAGCGGCAGGTCGTCGCGTCGGGCCTTGGGGTTGGGCGGTTCGAGCAGCCAGCGGCGCAGCTCGGCGCGGCCCGCGTCGGTGATGGCGTATTCCTTGCGGCTGCGTGGTCCCTCGGCGCTGATGGTGATGAGCTAGGCCTCGGCGAGTTTGCCCAGCTCGGTGTAGACCTGGCTCTGCGTGGGCGGCCAGACGTTGGCCAGTGAAAGGTCGAACACCGGATCAGGTCCCAGCCGCAGCCCGGTTCGTCGCTGAGCAGGCCAAGCAGCGAGTGTCTGAGGCTCATGCTCACATCTTACATTCCAGACTTGACATGTCTACCTTGGAACTTCTAGTTTTGACCTGTCGTCGTTGGAACGTCGCCCTGGGAGAACTCGTGAAATTTCTGTTGACCTTCCTGCCCTGGATCGTCTTCGCCGTGGCCGGCACGCAGCTCGACTGGCGCTACGCCGGGCTGATCGGTCTTGGACTGGCCACCATCTTGTTCGTGGTCGAGCGCATCAAGCGCAACCCATTGGACTCACTGGTGATCGAGATGAGCAGCATCATCTACTTCGCCGCGATCACCATCTTCGCGTTCGCGGACCCGTCATCGCCACTGCGCACCATCCTGGTCGGGCTGGCCTCGGCCTGGCTGGCACTGACGGCCTGGGGCTCGCTCGCCGTCGGCGCGCCGTTCACCCTCGGCATCGCGAAGCGCGTGGTCGAACGCGAAGCCTGGGACCACCCGCTGTTCCGCCGGACCAACGTCGTGATCACCACGGTCTGGGCCACGAGCTTCACCGTGGAGGCGATCGCGCTGACGATGCTGCTCGCTTTCGCACCGCACGCGAGCGTCGCCACGGTTATCATCAAGATCGCCGCCTTCGCCGTGCCAGTGACCTTCACCATGCGCTACAGCGCTCTCGCTGAAGTCCGTGCCCAGCGCCTCGCCGCCCAGGGGCTCCTGTGACTTCCATCCACCCGCAGGGCAACTACGGCCTCGTCGCCGGAACTGTTCTGGGTTGGGAACTGTTGTGAATACAGGCGATCAGGGCCAACTGGGCGCACGTGTCCGGCGATTTCGGCGCAGCGCCGGGCTGACCCAGCAGGAAGCGGCGGAGCTGGCTGGGCTGAGTGTGGGAGCCCTGCGCGATATCGAGCAGGGGCGGGTCCTGCGGCCGCGCGGCTCGACCTTGCGCCGGCTTGGCGCGGCGCTGGAGCTGGCGCGGGCCGAGCTCGCCGAGCTGACTCGCGAAGCGAATGAGGGCTCCGCCGTCGGCGTGCGGATCGAGGTGCTCGGGCCGTTGCGCGTGGTCGTGCGCGGCGAGCCGGTTGATCTGGGATCGGAGAAGCAAAGTGCCATTCTCGGACTGTTGGCCTTGTCGCCGAACCTCCCGGTGAGCCGTAACGCCCTCCTCGACGTGGTGTGGGGCGACCACCCCGCCGACCGCGCGATCGACTCACTGCACTCGCAAGTTTCCCGGCTGCGCCGGCGGCTGCAGCCCGACGGACCGGACTCCGACTCGTCGGGAGTGCTGGTCGCCAGTGGCGGTGGTTACCAATTGACGGTGACCGACGGCCAGCATGACCTGCTCACTTTCCACCAGCTCGTTGCGCAGGCGCGGTGCATGCGGGAGGAGGGCGAGCCGAACGAAGCCTGCCGTCTGTTCGCCGAGGCGGTGGCGCTGTGGCGGGGCGAGCCGCTCGCCGAGCTGTCCGCGCTGCAGTCACATCCAATGGTTGTCGCGCTCGTCCGCGAACACCGGCAGGTCGTGGTGGAGTACGCCGAGATCGCAAGTGAAGTGGGGCGCTACCACGACGTCCTGCCACTGCTGCAGCAACTGGCCGAGCTCGACCCCGTGCACGAAGCGGTGCACGCGCAGCTGATGATCGCGCTGGCCGGCAGTGGCCAGCAGGCCGCCGCGCTGAATGTCTTCGACTCGCTGCGCCGGAGGCTGGCGGACGAACTCGGCGCGGATCCCGGGGTCGAGCTGACCACCGCCTACCAGCGCGTGCTCCGCCAGGAGGTGTCCCGGCCGGATTGCGCTCCCGTCGCCGCCCATCGCCAGCTGCCACCCGACATCGTCGACTTCAGTGGCCGTACCGAACAGCTGCGGGAATTGCGGTCCTCCCCGGAAGGCGACCTGCCCGCGCTCACGATGATCGAGGGGATGGGCGGCGTCGGCAAGACCCGGCTCGCCGTGCATCTCGCGCACCGGCTGCTCGCCGCCGGCCATTACTCCGACGCCCAGCTCTATGTGGATCTGCGGGGGTACTCGACCAAACCACCCGCCGATCCGGCGGCCGTGTTGGCCTCGTTCCTGCGCCTGTTCGGCGTCCCCAGCGACCAGATCCCGCCTGGCCTCGACGAGCGAGCCGCCATGTATCGCGATCGTATGTACGACAAGAACGTGTTGGTGCTGCTGGACAACGCGGCGAGCGAGGACCAGGTGCTGCCACTGCTGCCCACCGGATCAAGGAACGCGGTGCTGATCACGAGCCGCCGCGCGATGGCTCTTGACGGCTCCCGCACGCTGTCGCTGGACGTGTTTACCACCGAAGAAGCGCGGGAGCTGCTGATCCGGGTGGTAGGGGCCAGCCGGGTGGATGCGGAACCGGTGGCGGCCGCCCGGGTGGTGGAACTGTGCGGCCGGCTGCCGCTGGCCGTCGCGCTCGTCGCCCGGCGCTTGCAGTCCCGGTCGGCATGGACGTTCGCCGCGCTGGCCGACCGGCTCGCGCAGGCCGAGAATCGACTGAGTGAACTGGCCGCGGGGAGCCGGCGACTGCGCGCCGTGTTCGACCTTTCCTACCAGGCACTGTGCCCCATTGAGCAGCGGATGTTCCGGTTGCTCGGACTGCATCCCGGCGACGACTTCACCGCCGACTCCGCCGCGACGCTGGCCGGGCTCGCCCCCGGTGAAGCGCAGGTGCTGGACCGCCTCGTGGACGAGCACTTGGTGATCCAGGTGACCGAGCAGCGCTACCGGTTGCACAACCTGGTTGCGGAGTATGCGCGCAGTTTGGTCATGGACGGCGAGTCGGAGTCGTCGCGCCGGACAGCGCTGACCCGCCTGCTCGACTTCTACCTGCATGCGGCGGCCCGCGCGACCCAACTGATCCACTCGTACCAGGAGCCCTTGGAGCTCGTGGGTGCGGAGCCCAAGTACCTGCCCGAGCTGAAGGACCGGGAGGGCGCGAAGCAATGGCTCGACGGCAACCGCGCGAACCTCGTCACGGCTGGAACCCTCGCGGCCGAACAGGGATGGCCGGTACATGCGTGGCAGCTGACCCGGACGTTGCGGAAGTACTTGGATCTCTACGGCTGCGGTGAAGCAGATTACGACTGGGTGCGCGTCAACGAGGCAGCACTCGCGGCGGCCGTGGCCGCGGACGACTCGGTCGGCGCCGTGCTCACCCGGAACCAGCTGGCCAGGGCGTACCTCAACCATGGACGTGTCAAGGACGCCCGCGAGCAGCTGCGGCTGGCGCGGGACTTCCGCCGCGACGCGGGACACCGCTCGTTCGAGATCGACACGCTTCTGTTGCTGGCGATGCTCAGCTACCAGGTGGGCGACTTCTCGGTATCACGCAAGTACGGTCGCAGCGCACTTGAGCTGGCCATCGGGCACGATCCCCACGCCGAATGCGTGATACGCGCCATGGGCGGCTACGTGCTGGGCGTGCTCGGCCACTACGACCTGGCGCTGAACCATCTCCGGCGTGGGCTCGATTTGTCCGGCCAGATTGGCGACTGGGACGGGAGCATCTATGCACTCGCCGGTATCGGCGACGTCTGTCGGCGGCTGGGCCACTACTCCGAGGCAATCCAATACCTGGAAGCCGCGCTGACCCTGACCACGGAAGAGCAACTGATCGGGCGGCTGGCGGTTCCGCGGCATCGCCTCGGCAAGGTGTACCGAGATCTGGGCCGCCATCGCCAAGCGCTGGAGAACTTCGCTGAGGCGCTCAGGGTAGGGCGCCTGACCCGGGACCAGGCACTCGTCTGCGAGGCGTTGATTGATTTCGGTGCGACGCACCGGGACACCGGCAACCTGCAGACCGCCCACGATCTTCTCGACCAGGGTCTGCGGTTGGCCATCAGCCGCAACCAGCGGTACCAGGAGGCTCGTGCGCTCTCTGAACTGGGGGAGTTGCACGACCGCGCCGGCCGGTCCGCGCTGGCGGAGAGCCAGCGGCGGCGGGCGTACGACCTGTTCGAGGAACTGGGCGCCCCTGAGACGCCCAGATGCGCGACCTCATCGCGTAACTCGGGCCCCGGCGGAAAGCACCTTCCGGCGCTGCCGATCTTGGTTCCCGGCGGGTCCGGGAGTTTCCTTGTGTTCACGTGGGTTTCTCCGCTGTTGGTCAAGCAGCGCCATGACTGCTCGTCTCCCGTTTTGAATAATGCTCAAACTAAAACAGAGGTCATTTGACTGACAGCGGCTCGATGAGCGGGAGGATTCCTTCGGCCTGCGGAGTGCCGAGTTGCACGAACAACTCGTGTGCCTGCCGCCAATGGCTCCGCGCGAGTTCGGCTCGCCCCGCGCACCGGTGCAACTCGGGGAGTTCGTGGAGGGAGCGCGCCTCGTAGTACCGCTCGCCCCGCCTGACCGCCAGTCTGCGCCCTTGCTCCAGAAGGTCGTAGGCCATGGCGAGACTGCCGAGGTCGCGGTAGGCCACGCCCAGCTCGATCAGTACCTCGCTCTCCGCGACCGGCCCACCGGTGGTCCGCCTGATCCGCTGCGCCTCCTATAGGTTTGTCAGCGCGTCGTCGAGCAACCCCAATTCGCGGTACAGCTCGCCGAGCCGGAGCCGGGACCGGCCCTCCCGCACGAGCTGACGGTTCGACGTGGCGACCGACTGCGCCTGATTCAGACTTTCCAGCGCCTCGGCATACCGGCCCATCCGCCGGTGCACATCACCGATGCCAGCGAGGGCATGGCTTTCCCCATCCGCGTTCCCGGTCTGGCGGAACAGAACGAGCCCCAGCCGGAAGCTGGCCAGCGCCTCGTCCAGGCGACCGAGCACCGCCAGCACCTCAGCCAGTTCCACCCGCAACACACCCTCCTGATATGGATCGCGTCCGGCGCACAGCTGGACCGCCCGATCGGCATGCTGGAGCGCCTCCGCGAACTCGCCGAGCCGTGCGCAAACGACGACCAGGGCTTCAAGCGTGCCCGCCTCGAACTGACGATGCTTCGCTTCCCGGTGAGCCCCCAGCGCCAGATGGAGGTGGTCACGTGCCTCAGCCATCCGCCCGTGGTGGCGATACACCCTGGCCAGATCAGCGAACGCGACCTGCTGCTGCCAGCACTCCGCGTTGTTGGCATCGAGGGCAATCGCATCCACCAACTTGACGGTCTGCCTCGCGGCCATGATCGGCGCTTTCTCGACGTCATGGACGTGACCATCAGTGGCAAAGCGCTTGTCCCGGCATTCGGCAGCAAGCTCGGGGGCCGCCTGCGCGTACTGCTCGCTTGGGGCCAGCCGAGCGCGCAGCTACTGCTCAGCTACGCCGACCAGGACAACTCCGGCGACAGCCTGCTTGTCGCCTACTTCGGCACGATGAGCGCACAGAGTCGCCGGGAACTCGCCCAACACGCTGTCATGGGCAACCGCACCGCACCGGTTGTGGTCCTCGACGACGCAGCCCTCGCCTACCTGGCCGCACACGGCAACCGACAGATCGACGCCACGATGAGCGTGCTTTTGCCGTTCAGTAACGTGAACCCGTACGTCAGCAAGAAGCGCGGGCTGGTAGCCGAGGAAATGTTCTACGGCCGCGACGCCGAACGAAAGAGCGTGCTCGACCCGGACGGCACCCAGTTGCTCTACGGTGGCCGGGGGCTCGGCAAATCCGCGCTGTTGCGCAGCGCGGGGCATCTGTTCGAAACACAGGGCGTACCCGGCGAGCGGGTCGTCCTATATCTCAGCCTCGACACCGTTGGCATCCGCGCCGGGTCCGCGATCGGACCGGAGGCGATCTGGGACGCGCTGCTGCGCGATCTCGCACACCACGGTGTCATCACCCCACCGCGACGACAGCCCAGCCACAACAACCCCCACGAGCAGGTCCGCACCGGGTTGCTTCGTTGGCTCGCCGAAGATTCCCGCCGACGGATGCTCATCCTCCTGGACGAGACCGACCGGTTCTTCGAATCAGATGCGCCAGAATTCTTCCAGACCAACCGGCTCAAGGAACTGGGCCTGACCACCGACGGCCGCATCAAAGTCGTCTTCGCCGGGCTGCACTCGGTGCAACGCTACGCCAAGAGCGCCCGCAACGGCCCATTCAGTCACCTCGCGCAACGCCCCACCGTCATCGGGCCGCTCCGGCCGCAATGGGCCGCGAATCTGCTCACCCGTCCGCTGCATTCGCTCGGGTACCGGTTCGCAGACGACGACCTGGTCAACCGCGTCCTCGGGTACTGCTCTTACCAGCCATTCCTCCTCCAGATGTTCGGCTGGCGCCTGGTGGCCACGATGCACACCCGCCGAGCCGCCGACGTCGCCAACGTCGAGCCGCCATACGTGATCACTTACACCGATGTCGTCACCGTCGAGAGCGATGTCGACCTCAAGGCGGACATTAGCGCCGCGTTCCATGACACGCTGCACCTCGACCCGCGGTACAACGTGATCGCGAACGTTCTTGCCCATCACGCGCATGAGTCCGGCCTAGACGCACGACTGTCCGATGTGGAACTTCGCGAGGAGTGCTTGGGCTGGTGGGAAGCCGGTTTCGCGACCCTCGATGTGGAGGGGTTCCGCGCGTACCTGCAGGAGATGGTCGGTCTCGGCGTGCTCGCCCCGAACAACGACGGCCGGGGCTGGCACCTGCGCAGCCCGAACGTGTTGCTCATGATCGGGTCGAAGGACGACGTGATCACCCAGCTCGTCGGGGCGGCGACCCTATCAGTGCCTGACGAGTTCATTGCACTGGAGACCCGCCCGGAGCTGCCTGACGGGCGGCGCTCGCCGCTGACCGCGGCACAGATCGACGACGTACTCGGCGACCACGCAAACCAGGTCCGCGTCATCCTCGGCTCACCCGCAACGGGAATCGACGACGTTGCTCAAGCCGTGCGCCTGGCCGCCGACGTGGGTAACAGGTTTACCGTCCCGGCGATCACCAGCCGCAGGCAGTTCGAGGAAGAGCTCGTTGCCGGCCAGCCCGGTCAGCGCCGCGTCGTGCTTACCGACCTCGTCGCCCTCGCTCCACGCGACGAGGCGTGCATCGCCGCGCTGACCGCAGCGCTCGAGCAGCGTCCGCAACGACCTGGGGTAACGCGCTCGGCCGTTATCATCGCGGGGCTGCAGCAGATGAGCTTGTGGCGGACGGTGGTGCGCCAAGCAGGTCACACTCCGGCGCTCGGCGCAGTCACCTTGCGCCGCTACGACCGAAAGACCCTGAGCGTGTGGGCGCTGGCGAGTGAAAAGTTCAGCGTGCAGGAAAGGCTGGAACGGCTGCTGGAGGTCACCGGTGGTTGGCCGATACTCGTCGAACAGGCCGCGGCACGGGTCGCGGCCGGCAACGACGAGGGTCAAGCGTTGGCCGCCCTCGCCGACGAGTTGGCGTCACCAGCTGGCGCGGCAGCGTTCGTTGACGCGGTCGGCGTCGCCGCTGACGAGGAGTTGGTCAAGGCATTCGCATCGATGCTCACTCTCGTCGACAGCGCCAGTGTCACCCTCGCCGACCTCGTTACGGCTGCATCGATGGCGGTCGACGACCCGGACACTGCGGTGGCATGCCTGCAAGCTCTCGGTGTGTTCGACATTGACGCGGATGGGAAGTACCGGCTTGAACCGCTGCTGGCCCGCTCCTGGCCGCACCGCGCTTGACCTACGCAAGCGGAGCTGGAACAGGCACGCCAGCGGAACCGAGACCGAGGACCGGCGTGTTCATGGTCGTGAGTCGTTGACACCCGACTTGAGACAGGACGGAGAGGCCGACGTACAGCTGGGCGGAGTTGGTGAAAAAGTGCCCTTGGTGATCTCCACGCCGGGACGCTCCTGTAGCCATACCGTCGACATCACTTCGGTGGTCCTGGGGGCTCGGCCGTCGTGTCCGGTCGGGCCACACTGCATGACGCGGCGACGCTGATATCTCACGTGCGGACCGGTACTTGTTAGATGCGTTACGCGAGAAGCGTGCAGGCCGATAACGTAGAGGCAACGCACGTGAGGGGAATGAGGTGTGAACCAGAGCAACGAGGGGCAGGATGCGCCGGCAGCAAACGAACGAACGCGGTTATTCGCGTACCTGACTTCGAGCCAGGCGAGGGAATACCGCGTGATTATGGACCTGTTTACAGGGCCATTGCTGACGGACCTCTCCGCTGCCGAGGTGGCTCAGCAGCTTGCTGACCGCGGTATCACACTGTCAATCGACGACGCGACTGTCCGGTGCGAGCAGTTGCAAGCGTGGGGAAATCTCGTGCGCGGGGTTCGCGACGCTCGTGTCCCGACAGTGCGGGACTTCCTTCGCTCGCGGAGTCGCTATCAGGCTTCGAAACTGGGTGGTCGTGTCCACCGTGATGCGGAGGCGGTCCTCGCGGCGGGGGGAGGGGCACAGGAGGTTGCCCGGGAGCTTCTTGGCGCCATGTTGGAATTGCTGGATCGGATTCTCGGGCGCCTGCGGGAGCCGCTGCCGGACGCGGAGGCACTCGCGGCCGATGTCACGACGGTCTTCAACAACCAGCAGCTGTTCAACGAGAGCGTCCGGGACTTCTATGCGTACCTGAACGCGGTATTGTCCCGGTATGACCTCGCCGGTGACGAGTACCAGCGGTTCAAGGAGCTGCTGCTCGAGTACATCGACCTGATCACCGCCGACGTGTCGCGCCACGCCCCGGCCATCGTGGCGCGCTGTGAACGGTTGATGCCCGACCTTGATGGTGTTCTCCGAGTGTTGAACAGCCTGCCGGTGCTGGTCATGCCGGACGGCACCCCGGTTGATCGCCTTCCTGGACGACATCGGTCCGACTGGGAGCAACTGTACGACTGGTATAGCGGCCGGAGCGGACGTTCGGGACCGGAGACTCTCCGTTCGGCGGCCAATCAGGCGTTGCGGCAGTTGCTGACCAACGCGAAACGGATGCTCGCCGCCGCCGGGACTGGCGTTAGCCGGCGAGGCGATCTTTTGAAGCTGGCCGGGTGGTTCGCCGGGGCGGACGACGAGTCCGCGCACCGGCTCTACGCCGCTACCTTCGGGATCTACCCGGCCCGGCACCTGTTCGGTGGTCCGGAGGAGCCGGGCGTCCGGGACGGCGTCAACACGTCGTGGTGGGACGCGACGCCAGTGGACGTGCCCGTCAGCCTGCGCGATCGAGGCGACCGGAACGCGCGCGGACGCACCTCGTCCGTGCCCGATCCCGGATTCGACCAGGAGCGGCTGCTGCGCGAGGCAGAACTCGAGGCACGCACGCGTCAGGCGGCAGCCGACGAACTCGTCGCGGCCGGTGCGCTTCATGGAGCGCGGGTAAGCCCCGCCGCGCGTGAGCTGCTGCTGGAGTTGCTCGGGGCGTTGCTCGCTCGCCACCAGGACCATATGCTCTCTGCCCGGGTGACCGACACGAATCTCGACCTGGAGGTCACCGCTGAGCCCGCGCCGGGCGACCGGACTGCGATCAACGCCTCGGACGGCACGGTGATCGTGCACGATCTGCGGCTGGTTGCAAGTCGTTCGATCGACAGCGCGGTCGGACGACCGGAGCGCACGGCATGACCGACACCGCCGGCGGCACCCAGGAGCACAAGGCGGAAGGCCGTCGATCAGCGGCACGCGTCCTGCTGATGAACCCCATGATCACCGTGGCCAGGCACCCGGAGGAACTCGCGCTGATCCGCGGCCATGCCCCGGAGCTCAGGCGCGCGTTCAGCCGGCTGCTCGGGTACCAGCTGGTGGTCGAATCCACCTTCGCTCGGCTGCTGAAATCCCCGCTCAGCAGCGATACCATCGTTCGTCCGGCGTTCGCGCACAACGACAAGCCGTTCACGGCGCGGACCTACACCTATCTGTCGCTGGTCTGCGCCAGCCTCCTCTCGCCTCATACCGGCGAGCAGATTCTGATGAGCTCTTTGATCGAACAGGTCCGCGCCGACGCGGTCACCGCCGGTGTGACGGTGGAGGACACGGGGAGTGAGCGCAGGCACCTGGTGCGTGCGATCGGCTTGCTGGTGGACTGGGGTGTCCTGTCCGAGACCGACGGATCGGTCGCCGGGTGGGAGCATCGGCAGGAAGAAGCCCTCCTGGACGTACACCGGCCGCTTCTGCCGCACCTGCTGACGCGCACCCTGCGAGACGTGGACGATCCCACGCACTTGCTCGACGGTACCGATCCGGCCACGTCCGAGCAGCCGCGTCGCGGCCTCCGGCGCAAGCTCGTCGAGAACCCACTCGTGCGCCGTGAAGATCTTCCCGAGTCCGAACGTGACGTCCTGTCCCGTGAGCGGCGTGAGCTGACCAGGGTACTCGACGAATGGTTCGGTCTGGTGCTGGAAGCGCGGGCGGAGGGGCTACTCGCTTACGATGTCGACGAAGAGCTCAGCGACGTCCGGTTCCCCGGCACCGGCACGGTTGCGCACACGGCATTGCTGCTGCTGAACGCGCTGCTCGACGAACTCAGACCGACGGCGGAGAACACGGTGGTCGCCGATGGACGCGTCGTGCCGGGAGCTCTTGCCCCGTGGCCCTTGGTCTCCTCTACCGTGGAGCTGCTCGTCGAGCAGTACGGTGGCACGTTCGCCAAGCAGTATTCCGCCAATGCGGACCAGCTCCAGTCGGAGGTCGTCGACCTGCTGGAGTCGGTCTGCCTCGCAACGTCCACGGACGGCGGCCTGGTGCTGCACCCGGCCTGCGCCCGGTACCGGCCCGAGCCGCGCCGGGCACCGGCGCGGACTCGCGCACTACGCCGCCTGGAGACAGACGACAGTTACTCGCTCTTCCCGGACACCCCGCTCGGCGACCAGGAGACCTCGTGACCGAGTCACTGACCACTGTGGATGAAGAACTCGCCCCCACACAGCCGAAGCACTACCCTCACCGCTGGCGCATGTCCCGGGCCGGAATCGTGAACGTGTGGTACTACTACGACATCGAGTTCGTGTTCACCGGCGGCCGGATGATCCTGCGGGGCACGAACGGCGCGGGTAAGAGCAGGGCGCTGGAGATGCTGCTGCCCTTTCTGCTCGACGCCGACCGCCGCAAGATGGACGCAACCGGTTCGGGCAAGGTCAGGCTCGAGGATCTGATGCGGCACGGCGCCCAGGGACAAACCAACCGGCTCGGCTACCTCTGGCTGGAACTGACCCGCGAGGCGGGCCAGGAGAGGCACGATTTCCTCACCATCGGTGCGCTGGTGCGGTTTTCCGCGAGCACCGGGGAGGCCAAGCCGTGGTATTTCACCACCGGCAAGCGAGTCGGGATCGATTTGTCCTTGATGGACGACCGGCGCCAGCCCTTGTCCCGAGACCAACTCGGCGAACTCATCGGCGTCGATCTGATCACCGACAGGGCGGAGATCCACCGTGACCGGATCGGCTCGCTGGTGTTTGGGTTAACCGGACAAACTGGCCGCGAACGCTATGCGGGCCTCCTGCAGCTGCTGCACACCCTGCGGGCGCCAGACATGGGCAACCGCATCGACGAGGGCAACCTGCCCAAGATCCTCTCCGACGCGTTGCCGCCGCTGTCCGAGACGACACTCCGTGAGGCGGGTGAGCGTCTCGACTCCCTCAAGGACGCCCGCGATGAGCAGCGCAGGCTCCTGGCGGCGGTCGAGCTGATCCGGATCGGTGCGAGTGCAAGCGAGCTTGGCCTTGAGGCTTGCCCTGTCGACCGGATCGCGACACTTCGACGCCGGTCTACAAGGTCCGCCCGTTTCTGGCGTGCCAGCGCCCCAGTTGGTAGCGGCGGGCGATCGGCCGTGACCTCGGTGCCAGCGGACACCACCCTTGCCTGGATCTGATCGGCTCCAGAATCCGAGCCCCTACCACTACGTCGACGGTCTGGCCGCGATCAGTGAGCGAGCGGACTCGACGAGGTTTCCTGGATCGGCCAGCGGCACTTCCCGCTGCTGGGGGTGTGCGGTGTCGATCCCGCGCGCGACGAGCACGCCTCGGTCCTTCAGCCATTGGACCTCGGCGAGCTGATTCCAGCCGATCCGGTGCCATCTCGGCGGCTGCTCACCGGTCGAGTAGTACAGGGCGCGCGTTGAGGCCACGGCGCCTGCTTGGCCGAGCACCTGGTAGCCGATGGCCAATATCCGCTCGCCGTGTCCGAGCATGGCCCGCACCGGCGCCAGGGCCCTGCGGCTGGGCGCGCTGGCCCGGCGCAGCGCCAGGGTGTACGCGACGGCACTGACGCCGAACATCGCTGCCGACAGCAGCAGCCACCGGGCCAGATATGGCTGTTGGGTCTGTCCGGTGGCCGCCAGGTACGTCGGCGCGCCCTGTTCGATGATGCCCGGGAGGAACAACAGGAAGGTCAGTCCGACGCCCAGCGCCGGCACCCTGAGGTAGTTCAGCGGGGACACCAGCGGCGTTCTCGTCGCCGCGCGGCGTGCCGGCAGCCGACGCGTCAGGGCGGCAAGTGAGCGGTCCGCCAGGGCGTACAGCGGGAACAGCACCAGGTCGTGCCCGATGACCGCGGCGAGGAACCACGCCAGCATGATCGGCCACGCCGGATCGGTGGCGGCGTGCAGCGCGGCGTAACCAGCCAGCGCGAAACAGCCGAGCAGGACCAGCAGGTGCAGCGGGCGCTGACCGTAGAAGCTGCGTATCCGAGCGATGACGGTGTGCATGTCACTGGTTCCGGAACTTGATGGAGGAGACCCATTTGGTGCAGTGGACGCCCGGCAGCGCCGGAACGATGATCCGCGCCGGGTAGCCGTGGTCGATCGATAGGTCAGCCCCGTTGACCCGCAGCGCGAGTAGGGAGTCCGGGTCGAGAACCTGGTTTGCCTGCAGGGTGGCCTGGTTGAAGGCTCCGTTTCGTTCCAGCGAGCGGACGTGCGCCGAACTCGGTTCGGGCACGCCGGCCAGGGTGGCCAGGTCCCGCAACCGCACACCGGTCCAGGTCTGTGTGGTGGACCAGCCCTCCACGCACGCGATCGGCAACGTGGCGCTGTATTGCGGCATCGCCAGCAGTTGCGCACGGTCAAACTGCCAGGGTTGCGGTCCCCCGTGCAGAAGCAGCCGCCAGCCGACGCCGGTGTCCCGCACGGTGATTCCGGCCGCGGCCGCGGCGCGGTTGATTTGGAAGTCAGTCGGGCCGTTGCCGTAGGAACGACCACGGGGCAGCAGCAGCGCGGCGGGCCGGGTGACCCCGCCGATGGCCTGCCCTGCGGTGAGCACCGCCACCAGCAGCGAGCCGCCACCCACCAAAGCCAGCGCGGCACGGCGGCTCATCGTCGGCACGGCTGGCGCAGCGGCGACCAAGCTGTCCTCAGCGTCGTCCGACTCGGGTCGGGTGTCCGTACGGGACGTGCGCAGCATGGCCCGCATCGACCGCGACCGCAGCACGCTGATCATCCGGCGCAGTTTCAGCGCCACGTGTACCACGAAGGCGCCGATGAACACCCAGGCGCCATAGTAGTGCGCCGTGTAGAAGCTGAAGCCGAACACGTAGTCGTACTGGATGTTCAACACGCCGGTGACGATCTCGAACAGGATTCCGCCGACCAGCAGCAACAACGACAGCCGTTCCAGCACCTGGGCGATCGAGCGGGCCGGCGGCCAGCTGAACAGCCTCGGCACCACCGACCACAGCTTGGCAACGACCACGGGGATGAGCACCAGGCCCACGACGACGTGCAGCCCCTCGGTGAGCCGGAACAGCCACGACGGGCGGGTCGGCCAGGCAAACAACGGCAGGTGCAGCCATCCCACATCGTTCGGGATCGCCTGCCCGAACTGCGGACCGTAGGCGATGTAGTCCAGCAGGCCGGTGATGATCACCAGCGGTAGGGTCGCCACCAGCACGGCACCGAACACCGACGTCAGCCATGGTCCGCGCAAGGGACTGCGCCAGGCGCGCGTCCGGCCGAGACCAGGCGGGCGATGCCGCGCCAGTGCCTGCCACAATCGGGCCGGAAACCCGTAGGACGACGTGTGCTCTGTCGCCCGATGCTCCGGTCTCTGCGGTTCGCCGGTGCCGCGTTGGTTGGATGCCATGACCATCCATGAACCGGTTCCGGTGGGATATTACGCCGCGCCGGCCGGCCCGACCTCCATTCCACCATCGTGCGAGCGTGCTTTCGCCGAGGCTAGGACAGCTTTTCGCCACCGGCCAGCCACTCGCGGAGTAGGTAAGTGATCCGTCATATCTGGCATGCCGAGGGGGCGCTTGCTTATTTGATAAAGCGGCGTCGCGCTTGCGCCGGCCAGCGCACCCGAAAGCCCGCCGCTGCGGTCGTGACGACACAATGCGTCCACGCCAAAACCGTACCAATTCGAGGAGAATCCCGCGCAGCGCAATGGGCAGGTTTTCATATTCCGTGAAGACTTGCCGTGACGTCCGCCACCGCCGCGGCGAACCGGCTTGCCGGTACGGTCGCGGCCACCCGCGTGGCGGTCGGCATGTCATCCACGTCGGATAGCGTCGTCGCCAGCGTGACTGCTAGACCCTCGCGCCGGAGCGCTTCACAGGTGCGCCTTCCGGTGTCCGCCCGCGACATCGCCACATCCCCCAACACCTCAGCATGCCGGGGATCACGCAAGCCCAGCGCCCACCAACCGCCGTCGGATGCCGGGCCGAGCACCGCCTCAGCGCACGTGGACCCCCAACCAGGAAACGGATTCCTCGCCGCGTGGGGTGCCGGACGCGCCAACGGCCCAGCGGTTTCGGCGAGCAACTCGGGGGTGACCTGCGGAGTGTCCATGCCGATCTGCAACACCGGAAGCCCAGGCCAGCACAGTGCGGCGTCCGCATGGGCATGGACGAGTCGCTCGGCGAAATCCGCACCACGTTGGGTGATGATCCTCGTTGAGGCCAACATCCCACGTAGCTCGCCGTCTCGTGGGGCTCGGGAAAGGTGCCCGGTCATCGCGACCACCGGGGCCGCCCTCGGGGTCTGCAGCACCGTCGTCAACGTATCCAACAGAGCCGCCGCGGCGATGCCGGCGGCCTGCTCCGGCGTGGCCGGCGGGCACAACCGGGTCTTCGCCTGTCCGGGCACCGGGGCCTTGGCGACCACCAGCAGGCAGAATCGTGCCGTTGAGAATGCGGTCATGGCCGCTTGCCTGCCGTGACCTTGGTGTCGCCACCGACTCGCCGCCACACCGCTGCCATGTCCCGGATCGCGCGGGCCGTGCCACGCACCGAACCGGACACCTTCGATGTGGTGCCCTTCGCCCTACGCCGGTAGCTGACGTCGAGTTCGATCACCCGCCAGTTCGCCGCAGCCGCCCGGACCAGCAGTTCCAGCGGATAGCCGAAGCCGCGGTCGGTGATCCCGAGGTCCAGCAGTTCGGCGCGGCGAAACGCCCGGACCGGTCCGATGTCGTGCACCGGCAGCCCCCCGTGGCGCAGCAGCGCGGCCAGCACCGCGTTACCGGCCCGGCCATGCCACGGCCAGGCGTCGCGGCTGACCGGCAGGCGCCGCCCCACCACCAGGTCAGCCGAGCCGAGACGAACCGGCTCGACCACCCGAGGCAGCTCCGCCGGGTCCAGCGAGCCGTCCGCGTCCAGCACACAGACCACGTCGGTGCTGGCCGCTTCGATGCCAGTGTGCACGGCCGCCCCGTATCCGCGTCGGGTCTCGTGCACGACGCGGGCGCCATGCGCAGTGGCGATCTCCGGTGAACCGTCCCGCGAGCCATTGTCCACCACGACGGGCCGAAACCCGTCGGGCAGCGCCTCAAGCACGCTGGGTAGCGCCGCAGCCTCGTCAAGGCACGGTAGTACCACATCGACTACACACTCTGTCGCGGTATACGAATCAGCGGCCATGCCGCCATTCACTCCGGATTGTCTACTGTCCATCGAAATCACGCTCAGCACCGAAACGGCGGTCGGAAACGCCTGAGTCCCTTACCACAGTGTGACGGCATACTGATATCAAGGAAGCCTAGCGGATCGTCCGGCCGCTCATCGAAACGGCCGGGTACGCATTACGGTCAGAAAGTGACAGTGTGTGCGGCGGGAATCGGCAGACGGCGGCCCGGATGCGATTGGCGAACGACGCGAACGCGGTAGTGTACTCGCCGACCTCGGGGCCGGCGCGGTAGCGCTTCTGTTGGTTGCGGCCGCCGGCATTGTGATCACATGGCTGCACTGGTATCCCGTATGGAGGATCTACGCGTTCGCGCCGCCGCTGTACGGCGCTTGGCTGCCGCATGTCGGCTGGGGAACTCCGGTGGCCACCGTGCTGGCGGTCGCTGTGCTGGCACGCGGCCCCGAGTTGGCGCGGCGGCTGGCGTGGAGGCGGCTGTGCGTGCTGGCCTATCTGGCTACCGTGGCCTGGACACTGGCCTTGGCGATGATCGACGGCTGGCAGGGCTTGGCCAGCCGGCTGGCCGTGTCGACGGAGTACCTGCACGACGTGCCACGAGTCACCAACATCACCGCCATGCTGCACGCCTTTACCAGCCACATCATCGCTGGTCAGCCGGATTCCTGGACTGTGCAGGTGTCCGGCCACCCGCCGGGTGCGTTCCTGGTGTTCGTGTGGCTGGACCGGATCGGCCTCGGCGGTGGCGGGCCGGCCGCGTTGGCCTGTGCGCTTGTCGGCTGCCTCGCCGCGGTAGCGGTCCCAGCGACGATCAGGACACTCGGCGACGAACAGACCGCACGGGCCGCAGCGCCCTTCGCGGTGTTGTTTCCTGGGGCCGTGTGGGTCGGGGCGTCCGCCGACGGCCTGTTCACCGGGGTGACCTCGGTCGGTGTGTTGCTGGTGGCACACGGTGCCACCCGCCTGCGCGGTTCCCTCCGCTGGTCGCGCGCGATCGGCGGGCCAGCGATGAGTGTGGCCGGTGGCGCGCTACTCGGCTTCGGCCTGTTTCTGTCCTACGGCCTGGTGTTGATGGCGCCGATCGCGGCGGCGGCGTGCTGGGCGGCGCGCAGCTGGCGGGCCCCGGTGTGTGCGGCGCTCGGTGCCGCCGCCGTGGCCGGCGCCTTCGCCGCGGCTGGATTCTGGTGGCTGGACGGGTATCACCTGGTTGTACGGCGCTACTACCAGGACGTCGGATTCACCCGCCCCTACAACTACTGGGTATGGGCGAACCTGGCCAGCCTCGTGTTGGCGGCTGGCCCGGCAGCGGCGCCTGGCCTGCGCCGGGCCGTGCTGGTCATGCCGCGTCGCACGGGCGGCCCCGTGGTAGCGCTGGTAATCGGCGCCGCCATCGCCATGGCCGTGGCCGACCTGTCCGGCTTGGCCAAAGCGGAAGTGGAGCGAATTTGGCTACCGTTCGCGGCATGGCTGACCTCGGCCGCCGCGCTGCTACCCGCGGCGTCCCGTCGGTGGTGGCTACTCGGCCAGGCGCTGACCGCACTCGCCGTACACCACCTGGTCCTGGCCCCTTGGTGAGGCCGACGCGGGGCGCGAGGTATTGACATCATGCTGCGTCGTCGAACCCAGCCAGCGCGACGTGTCGCAAGGACGGACGGTTCACCTGAGGGCGGCCGACTCGCGTAGCGGGTCAGTGGCGAACGCGGCGATCCCCTCGGCGAACCCCACGGTGGCGGCGAAGCCGAGCAGGCGCCGAGCCCTGGCCGGGTCCGCAACGATATGCCGGACATCCGTCGACCGGGCCCCGCCGACAATCTCCGGGGCAGGGCCACCACATGCCTTAGCCAACTCGGCGGCCAACTCACCGACCGTGTGCGGCTCACCGGAACAGACATTCACCGGGACCAGCCAGCCCTGCGACGGCGGGTTCACCACGGCCAGGGCGTTGGCCCGCGCGACGTCCGTGACGTGCACGAAATCGCGCCGTTGCCGGCCGTCCTCCAGCACCGTGGGCGCCACACCGCGCTGCAAGGCCGATCGGAACAGCGAGGCCACCCCGGCATACGGGGTATCACGTGGCATCCTGCGCCCGTAGACGTTGTGATAGCGCAGCGCCCAGACCGTGCCACCTGTCTGCCTGGCCCACCCCTCCGCGAAGTGCTCCCCAGCGACCTTGCTTGCCGCGTAGCTGCTGCGCGGGTCCAGGGGCGCGTCCTCGGGCACCGGCAGCGGCTCCAGCGGGACGGCACACACCGGACACAGCGGCTCGAAACGGCCGGCATCCAGATCGGCTTGACGTCGTGGGCCCGGTCGCACCACGCCATGGGCGGCGCACTCGTAGTGGCCCTCACCGTAGACGACCATCGATGAAGCAAGAACGAGCCGGCGCACCTTTGCCGCATACATCGCGGCCAACAGCACCGCCGTGCCGTACACGTTGTGCGCGGCATAGACGGGAGCGTCGGCAGGGTCCACGCCATGCCCCACCACGGCGGCTTGGTGACACACCACGTCGACACCGGACAACACACGGCCAAGCAAGTCTGCGTCACGAAGGTCACCGGTCACCAGTTCGTGTCCGGCCAACCACTGACCCGGGCCGCTGTCGCCATGCGCCTGCGGCAGGAAATTATCGATTCCTATGACCTCATGGCCCGCGCTGGCCAGCGCATCCGCAACGTGTGAACCAATGAATCCGGCCATTCCGGTGACCAGTACCCGCATAGGCCTCACGCTAGCGTCCAGCTGTCAGCGCGACCATACGGTCTGCCACCCTGTGGCGGCCGACGCCTCGTCGGGATCACGCCTCACGTAAGCAACCTTGCTCACGTCTGACCTTGGCCCTGTTAGCCGGACACATTGGCGTTGCCCCCTGCTGGCGGACTCGGGTGTGTGGAGTCGATGGCTTCTGGTCTGGAAGGCTGTCGATCATGCCAAAGGCTTATCCTGGCGAGTTTCGTGCTCGGGCGGTCGCTCTGGTCCGAGCTGGCAAGCCAGCGCGTCAGGTGGCACACGAGCTAGGGATCAGTGAGTCGTGCCTGCACAATTGGCTCAAGCAGGACCGCATCGACCGTGGTGAACGTCCTGGACTGAGTAGCCGCGAACATGCCGAACTCGCGGCGGCGAAGCGGCGGATCCGCCAGCTGGAGACCGAGCTGGAGGTCCTGCGTGAGGCGTCGAAGATCTACGAGGAGCTGAAAGGCGACCCAAAAGGGCGTTCCCGGTAGTGGCCCGGCTGCTCGAGCGGGGGCTACCGGTCAAGCTGGCCTGTCGCCTGCTGGAGGTCAGCCATTCCGGGTTCTACGAGTGGCGATCCCGGCCGGCCTCGCCCGCGGCGCTGCGTAGGGAATGGCTGACCGGGGTGATCACAGAGATCCATGCCCGATCTCGTGGTACCTACGGCGCACCGCGGGTGCATGCCGAACTGCGGCTGGGGATGGGCATCATGGTCAGCCGTAAAACGGTTGCCAAACTCATGCGGGCGGCCGGGCTGGCCGGGATTCCGCGCCGCCAGACCCGCAAGAACCGCTGCGCCGTGTTGGATGCCTTCAGCCGCAAGATCGTGGGCTGGTCCATCGACAACAGCCAGAACACCACCCTCGTCGTCAATGCCCTCGATATGGCTGTCGACAACCGCAATCCCAAACCTGGCGCCGTATTTCACTCCGATCACGGCGTCCAGTTCACCTCCTGGACGTTCACTAACCGCGTCAAGGAAGCCGGACTGATGCCCTCGCTCGGGACCGTTGGCGACGGCTACGACAACGCGATGATGGAGTCGTTCTGGTCGAAGATGCAGACCGAACTCCTCGATCGAAAGAAGTGGAAAACCCGCACCGAACTGGCCAACGAAATATTTCAATACCTCGAGATCTTCCACAACCGGCAACGCCGACACTCCAAGCTCGGCTACCTCACGCCGGTCGAGTATGAAAGACTCCACGAACTACAACAACCCGCCTGAGACTCCACACACCCGAGTCCGCCAGCAGGGGGCAACGCCAAGGTGTCCGGAATAGAGGGCCAAGCTCATCCCGCCGGCCGAGCTGAGGTGCCGGAAGGTTCTCGGACAGTGGCCCCAACGTAGGATTGGGGTTCACTGACGGGAGTTGTTGTGGCACGGAAGAATTCGCGGTATTCGCCCGAGTTTCGGGAAGCGGCGGCAAAGGAGGTGGTCGAGCGGTCTCGCACGATCGCTGAGGTAGCCCGCGAGTTGGGCGTAGTGGAGCAGACTCTGAATAATTGGGTGAAGAAATACCGCGAGAATCACCCATCCGATGAGCCGGAACTGTCAGTTCCGGAACGTGCCCGGTTGAAGGAATTGGAGCGCCGTGTTCGGGAGCTCGAGCTTGAGAACGAGTTCCTGGGAAAATCGGCGGCCTTCTTCGCGAAGAGGTTCCGGTGACCGGGAAGTACGCGTTCATCGAGTCCGAAGAAGGCAACTATCCGATCGCCCGGATGTGCCAGTGGGCGAAGGTGTCACGGTCGGGTTATTACAACTGGCGGGACCGGCCGCAATCGGCGACTGCGGCTCGGCGTGAAATTTTGGTGGCGCAGGTCAAGTTCGCTTTCGAGCATTCCGACGGCACGTATGGCTACCGGCGCATCCACGCTCAACTGGCGCGCTGGGACACGTGTGTGGATCCGGGGACAGTCCGGTCAATCATGCGCGAACTGGGGCTGGTGGCGTGCCAGCCGCGCCGTTCCGGCCAGTCACGACCATCGCCGGCGACGCGGACGCACTGCCAGACCTCGTGGCCGGCGACTTCGGCGCTGACCGCCCGGGCGTAAAGCTGGTCGGCGATATCACCTATATCCGCACCGCGGAGGGCTGGCTTTATCTAGCGACCGTCCTGGACTGCTTCTCCAAGAAAGTCGCCGGATATGCGATGGCCGACCACCTACGGACCGAACTTGTGGTGGACGCTCTACGCATGGCGGCAGGCAACGTTAGTATCGTTGCAGACGTCACCGTGTTCCACTCCGATCGCGGTACTCAATACCTCTCCGCAGAGTTCGCGGCAGCAACCAGCGAATTGAAGATCATTCGCTCCGTCGGCCGCACAGGAATATGCTACGATAACGCGTGGGCAGAGTCATTCAACGGAACCCTCAAGAACGAGTGTGTCTATCGCACGCAATACCTGACCAGACAACACGCACAACAGGACATAACCCGCTACATCGAGTTGCGATACAATCAGATTCGACTCCATTCGGCGCTTGGTTACCGAACACCCAATGAGGTAGAATCCGACTGGGCCGAACAGAATCAGGCAGCCTGAGAAACCAAAACTCACTGTCCGAAATCTTCCCGGCAGCTCAGTTGGCAACGGTTGACGCCTGTTGTGCGCGGTTGGACACACCAGGCCTGGGAGAGGCCGTTTCCGCGACCCCACAAGCCCGTTTAGTCAAAGACGACCAAGATCGTCTCCCAATTTTCTCCCAAACAGCCCTGTTGATCTTAGTTCAGGCCACACAATGGACAGACAGGCAAGATCAAAAACGAATAGCAAAAAGGTCCGCCGACCTGGGCTTTCACCCAGAACCAGCGGACCCTTCCGACCGTCGGGTACCACCCGAGGCCGTGGCCGCGTGGAGTGAGCTGGCGGGCACCGTCCAGACGGAGCTCGCCCGCGTCGGTATCCCCGCATCGCTGGAGACCGATGTGCCCGGTGACCCCTCGCCGGGGATCCGCATCAGTCTGGGTATCTCCGGGGCGGGATACGGGGTCTACCTCGACTGGCACGCACCACTCGAGGACACGCGACCGTACCAAGAGGCCGTGCATGCGCAGAACAGATCCTCGGAGCTGAGGCTGTACCACATCACGGCCCGCGACATCATGCTGACCGCCGTGCTGGACGTGCTGGCCGCAGCCGGATTCCAGACGTTTATGGACTTCGGTCACCGCTACGAGCGTCACCGGCAGTTCTGGATTCTCAGCCCGCCGACCCACCCCATCAGCTGAACCGTCCGCCGCTGCGGCACGGCACTGCAGGTGAGCACGCTACTTCGCGAGGTTTGGTGAGTGCGGTCGTGTAGTCAACGCCCAGATGTTTGCCGACTCACGTGCCGGGACCAGATGAGGATTGTCGGCGGACTGCTGGGGGCGGCGAATCGAGCGAGGTTGTCGGGGTGTTCCAGTTGGGCCATCACCGCTTTGGACAAGGATCTCGGCGGACCGGTCACCAACCGGGGGTAGTCCTCGGGGAACAGGTCGACCTGGGCAGACAGGCGGGATTCCCAGCCGTGCTGGCGGGCCGCGCGCAGCAGCCCGGCGAGGTTGCTGAGCTGGCCGGTGCGGCCTTTCGGGTTGGGAAATCGTTCGGCCAGGTGCGCCAGATGGACCTCGATCAGCTCCCGGGTCAGCGCCTCGGGTCCGCGGTGGGAACTCGGCGTCCCAGCCGACGCCCTCGACCAGATCACCCAGGTAACCGACCGCGTCCAGCAGGAACCGGCTTCGACCAGGATCACCGGCTGCGCGAACTGCGGACGCAGCCGGGCCGCCAGGCTGGTGCCGGAGTCGGTGTCGCTGTCCGAAATCGGGTGCAGGCGGCTCATGCGATCGGCTCCGCCGTCGCCGACTCATCCAGGAACCCGGCTGCCGCCAGCGCGCGGCGGGCGTCCTCGACGCCCAGATGCGAGTAGGTGTCGACGGTGGTGCTGATGCTGGCATGCCCGTGCAGGTGCTGCACGACCTCGGCGGCGACACCGCGGCGCAGCAGCCCGGTGGCGTAGCTGTGCCGGAACAGGTGGGGCGAGAACGCAATTCCGGTCCGGTCCCGCAACCGGCGCACCAGTCGGTCGACGCTGGCATAGGACATCGGCTCCCCGATCGGAGAGCCCCAAAGGTTGACGAACACGTAGTCGCAGTCCAGCAGCCCGTACTCCTCATGCAGGTAATCGCTATAGAGGCGGAACAATTCGGCGTCAGCGGGAACCTCCCGTGACCACGTTTTCGCCCGCGCCCGATTCACGTTCTCCCGGGGACGCACCACGACCAGCCTGCGACGGGCATCAAGGTCCTCATGCCGCAACCCCAACGCCTCACCGATCCGCAGCCCCGTGACCCTCAACAGACTCAGCAGGAACTTGTCCCGCAACCAGTCGCAGGCATCGATCAGCGCCGTCATCTCCGCCTGGATCAACTCCCGCGGCGGCCGCCGCTCCACCCGCAGTGAAATCGCGCGATGCCGCTCCGGCCGCGCTCCCAGGTGCGCCAGGAACGACTGCCACGACCCACCCCGCCGACCCGGCCGCCACCGCGTCAGCAACTCCCCGAGCGCGACACCGTGCCGCTGATGGAATTCGTAGAACGATGCCAATGCCGACAGCTTCCGATTCACCGTCGCCGCAGCGAGATTCGCCCTACCCACGGCAGCGTTGCCACTCGTCCGTCGCGGGCCTCGCCCGGCAACCGCAGCCAGGTCACGAACCGGCCCAGATCCTCCAACGAGACCCGATCCCATTGCAAACCACGGCATTGCAGGAACTCGAAATAGTCCCGCAGATCATGTGCATAGGCGCGGACCGTGTTCGGGGACCGGTCGATCGCTGTCAGGTGCGCCAGGAACCGGTCCACCGGATCCACGACCAGACCGCTGGCCAGAACGGTCGCCCACTCCGTACTCGACGGCATCACAACCCGCTGCACCCTCAACTCTGATCGTGCCCAGCTCGATGTACGACCGTGATCCCTCGCTGCGCCAGGTGAACGGCCACACGAGCGCGAAGTACGGTCGCCTCTGCGTCGGCGGACCGGGTCACCAGCTACACCGTCAACTTCCTACGGCCCCGCTGGCGGCCGCGAAGGCGATCACGGCGGTCGACGCCCGTGTCCTGTGGACTTACATGGCGGACACCTGTGTGCGGGTCGAGTACGCGAGCGCCGCTCTCCGCTCGGCGTTCGGCCACACTGGGGCGGGATACGGGAGAACGGGGTGGCCAACGACCGGCCCGGAGATCATCCAGGTGTTGTGGCTGTGCGTGGAAGGTCAACCCTGGGCAGACCGGGTAGGTTCGCACCTCCAGGTTCCCGACGGTGAGGTTGCCGTCTGCGGCCGGGCGGAGGACGCGGCGAGTGAAGGTGGAGCGCCACAGCTAGGTGCCGCTTTTGGTGAACACATACTCATACGATGGCTGTTCAGGTGCTGCCGCAGCAACTCGACGAGGAACGGTGGTAGATGCACGCGGCGGGCCGACGACGCGGTCTTGGGTGGTCCGATCCGCCGCCTGCCGTTGGACTCGTGCAGCGATCCTTGCTATTCGTCGACGGTGATCATGCCCCGGTGGAGGTCGACGTTGCGGCGGTGCAGGCCGGCGAGTTCGCCCCATCGGCAGCCGGTCCAGCCGGCGGTGATGGTCAGCAGTCGCTACATCTCGTTGGCGGACGCCAAGCACTGCTCACCGGCGTGCCGGAAGCGTGACTGGCGAGCCTGTCATCGTGCTGACCATGATGCGTAGCCGCCTGCAGGGGCCCTGGCCCACGTCGACATCGACGACATCAGTCGGGTGATGGAAGAACTCGCCGACGCCCGCCTGGCCGCCCGCGACGACTCGCCACCAGCCTGACACCGTGCACTCGGTCGCGCGTCCTGGCTTGGCGGGGCTGGGGCCGTGGGTCACGTGCGGTTAGCCATGTCGGGCGGTCAGGCGCCGAGGCGGGTGTAGAGGCGGCTGGCCAGGGACGCGGCCAGTTGGTTCAACGCAGCCGGTGGATCGAGCTGTGCGAACTGCCCGAGCAGTTCCGCCGCGGCATAGGCCTCGGCCTCCGACAGCAACGCCACGCACCGCTCCCGCCGCCCCCACTCGACCAGCCGCCTCAGGGCTTCGGCGTATTCGTCCAAGTCGCGCACCCCGACCAGGCCGTATCGCTCACCGAGCGGATCCTGCGCAACGTCCTCACCCATGGTCGTGCGTCCACCCTTCCATCGGCCATCCGACCCGCCCCAGAAAATCTATGCTGACCGGAGTAGACATTCAACGTCGTGGATGTGTAATATTGTCCTCGTACCGAGAGAGACAACATCAAGCAGGCGCGGGAGAGAACGTAACTACCCGCGAAGTGAGATGAGACGGTCAGCCAGGACGGAGCCGGCAAGAAAACAAGGTTCCGGCTGGAGGCCGGGAGCAGTACTCCGGGACCGGGTTGTGAAGAGGTTTGACCAGGTAGTAGTGGCCCCGGAGGGGTAGTGCAGGACGCGGGCGGAGCATGTGTGCCCGTGTTGATCAGCAGTGTCAGCAGTTGTTGTGTGCAAGTGCAGTTGCAGGACCGGTCAGGTGGCCGGAGCCGACCAATGAACGGGGCTCCGGGCAGTGACCAGCGGCGCCAGCGTGCTGGGACCGATCAGTGGAAGGGTTCCCCGCCGGTGACGTTCGCAGAAAGTGAAGTAGCAGTTGCAGTACCGAGTAAGTGGAAAACACCGGAAAGAAGGGAATGGAAGCATCATTGGATCGCCCGCAGCGGGTGTGTAGCGCCCCGCGGGTGCCGCAGTTCCATCGAGTTCGGAGGTGGTTCTCGGTCACGAATGAGCGATCCCCGCACGATCCGGCCTTCCGCCGGACGCGGGTGCAGGGAGCCGGCGGTCACGTCGGCTGACAATGGTGGATCCCAACCCTTGAGGGCCCCGGGTGCCGTGTATGGCACCCGGGGCCCTTTGTGATGTGGAGGTGGAATGATTCCTGACCAAGAAGGCCCGGCCACGCACAGCGCGGCCGACAAGTTCGACGACGAGCACTACCCCGCCTACACCATGGGCCGGGCCGCCGACATGCTCGGCACCACCCAAGGCTTCCTGCGCAGCCTCGACGAGGCCGGCCTGATCACCCCGCAACGCTCCGCCGGCGGGCACCGCCGCTACTCCCGGCACCAGTTGCGCCTGGCCGCCCGGGTACGGGAACTGGTCGACCAGGGCACCCCCATCGATGCCGCCTGCCGCATCATCACCCTCGAAGACGAACTCCACGAAGCCCAGCGCCTCAACCAAACCCAGCGCCGCGACAGCGAATCCGACACCCTCGACTGACCCCTCACCCGCCGTCGACCGACTCGGCGCAGGCCGAGATCGGTCAGTGCGCCGGAATGTCGTCGTCGGTCCCGCAACACGGGTGAAAATTGACCGTGCCGCCCCCCGGCTGGCGCAGCCACCACTCCGCCGGCTCATGCCACCCCCTCAGGAAACACACCGGGGCGGGTCCGTATCGCCGGGTCGCTGGCATCCGGGTTGCCGTCGGCTGCCGGGCGCAGGATGCGGCGGGCGAATGTTGAGCGCCACAACCAGGTGCCGCTCTCGGTGGTAAACACGTACTCGTAGGGGTGGGTGTTCAGGTTCTGCCGCAAGAGCTCGACGAGGAACGGTGGCAGGTGGATCCGGCGGGCGGAGGAGGCGGTCTTCGGCGGGCCGACCCACCGCTTGCCGTTGTACTCGTGCAGCGACCCATGCCACTCGTCCACGGTGATCACGCCGCGGTGGAGGCCGACGTTGCGGCGGTGCAGGCCGGCGAGTTTGCCTCAGCGGCAGCCGGTCCAGCCTGCCGTGATGATCAACAGGCGGGCGGTGGGCCCGCCGAGCATCCCGGCCTGCTCGGCCCCCGCAACACCTGCTCTGGGGTGGTCCAGATCCTTCTCAACGGCCGAGCGATGACCTTCAGCGCCACCGTTCTCGTGCAATAACGGCGGAGCGAGCCTGCGGTTCCGTGCGCGCCGCGCTGTGCCGGTCAGCTCGACCACATCATCGCCGAGTTAGCCGCGCTCGTAGAGCGGGCCTGGGCGCGGGTGGGCGTCGGGATCCTGAACCCGGTGGGCCGGGATTGTCACCCGTCCTGGCGCCTTCTTGCGGCATCCGATCAGAGGGATCGCGAGGAGGTCGGGTTGACCGCTGGACTGGCGCGATCGGTTCGTGTCGCGGCTGACCGGCTGACGGGAGTGGTTCGCGGAACAGGTTGTCGTACGAGGGCTGTGTGGGGGGACCATTTTGGTGGTGCGGGTGCGTGGGGAGATGGCTGAACAGCTCCTGCCCGCTGTGCTCGAGGTTGTCGCTGGGGATAGCTGGGGCCATGGTGAAGAGTCCTTTTCGGAATGGTGACGTGCCCGACGCCGTGAGATGTGACGAGGGCCACATCGAGGCTGTAGGCGACGTTGCACACAACGTCATCGTTGCCGGGGTTTCCCGCTCCGTCCTGTGTGCTCGATGGGGCACGCAGCGCAAAGGCTGTGGCGATCTGACCGTGAAAGAGGGCCGAATCCAACGCACCGGCCGGAGAACGATGCTGACGTGATCGTCGATGTTCGGATAACTTCCGATAGTGCCAACAGTACACGGCCGTCGTCGTGGTAGGAGCGCAGCGTACTGACGAGGTCATCGAGCGCAGTGCCGGCGGCCAAACCGGCGTGTCAGCGGTGACCGGTTCGCGTGAGGAGCAGCGGGTGGGCCTTCGGCCGCATCACCCTGGTGAACATGGGCGATCGCTCTGGTAGCACGCCGACACTGAGCCGCGGGTTGGCCGGGTACCTGAGCGAGGTGGCTGCCGCGGTCGGGGTGCCGCCCGAGGCGACCTCGTTCGAGGTCAGCGACACAGCGACCGCCTACCTTGGGTTGGCAAGACGGTGGTCCGCACGTCCCGTTGACGACCTGATGCTGGTTTGGAGTGAGCGGCACGGGTGGGCGGGTTGCGGTGGAGACCGAGCCCGGAGAGGCGCCGGTGGTATTGGCCTACTTCGCGGGTGCGGAGATCGTCCCGGCACCGATTGTGGTGGCCCCGGTTCGTCACCGCCATCGTCACCGGGGGTCTGCTCGGCTCATCCCGACCCGTCTTCCCTGCCGGCACCGGGCGCGACGAACTTGCCGTACGTCTCGCCCGATACACCTGATCTTTTCCGGCGGCACCACCAGCGGTGTGACGCGATGGCCTGACGAGGTCGTCACGTCCACGCATCAGGGTCCAAGCCAATTGGTAGCCAGTGGGGGCCAGACCACGACGTGCTGCCTCGGCCCGCCGCGCACAGGTCGCGTCTTGTTTCCCGTGTCAACGACTACGGCGACGGGCTCCCGCTCGCGTTGCGGCGGAGGAGGACGCCGCGCTGGAACGGCGGTTCGACGCCACGTGGGCGGCGGACTGCCCACGACGCGCGTCCGGCTTGGCCTCGGGCTTCGGTTCGGCTTGTGCGGGGAGAACACGCCGCTTGGTCAGCTTGCCGCCACCGCTTCGGCGCGGCGGCCGGTTGGCCGACCGTTGCTTGGCCGGAGGCGCGGTGAAGGAGCGCTCACCGGGTGCGAGTTCGGCCAGCAGCGGATGTCCGGCGCCGAGTTTCGTGATTGTGGCTTTGATGCCTGCCTTACGGGTCAGGTCTCGCACGTCTGTGAGCTGTTCGTCGGTCATCAGTGTGACGACGGTGCCAGTCGCACCAGCCCTGGCGGTCCGGCCCGAACGGTGCAGGTATGCCTTGTGCTCGACGGGCGGGTCGGCGTGAATGACCAGTGTGACGTCGTCGACGTGGATTCCGCGTGCGGCGATGTCGGTGGCTACCAGCACCGTCGCGGTGCCGGTGGAGAAGGCGTCGAGGTTTCGGGTTCGCGCGGACTGGCCGAGATTCCCGTGCAGCTCGACTGCGGGCACTCCGGATGCGACGAGCTGGCGGGTGAGGGCTTTTGCACGGTGCTTGGTGCGGGTAAACACGAGGGTGCGTCCGGGCGCCGAGGCGAGATCGATCAGGACGGGAAGCCGCTGGTCGGTGCGCAGGTGCAAAAGGTGGTGTTTCATCGCCGCCACCGGGGACCGGTCGGAGTCGACGCTGTGGATGACCGGGTTGGTCATGAATCGACGTACCAGAACATCGACGCCGGCGTCCAGCGTCGCCGAGAACAGCAGACGCTGACCGGTCGCCGGGGTTTTCGCGAGCAGTCGCTGAACGGCAGGCAGGAAGCCGAGGTCGGCCATGTGATCGGCCTCGTCCAGCACGGTGATCTCCACGGCGTCGAGCCGCACGTGACCGGATTCGAGGTGGTCGGCGAGCCTGCCGGGGCAGGCCACGACGATGTCGACGCCCGTTCGCAAGGCCGAGATCTGCCGACCGGCGCCCACCCCGCCGAACACGGCGAGGGTACGCAGTGAGAGCGCCTTGGCCAGTGGGGCCATCGCCGCCTCGATCTGGCTGGCGAGTTCGCGCGTCGGCGCCAGGATCAGTGCACGCGGGCGCCCCGGCCGGGGCCTGGCGGTGCTAGCAGCGAGCCGCGCCAGTACAGGCAGGACGAACGCATACGTCTTGCCCGAGCCGGTGCGCCCCCGGCCGAGCACGTCGCGACCCGCGAGGGAAGACGGCAGTGTCGCGGCCTGGATCGGGAACGGCGTTTCGATGCCCTGTTCCTTGAGCGCGCGGGCAAGCGCCGATGGCACGCCGAGCTCGGCGAAGGACGAGGTGGCAGGGGGCCGAGAGGTCTGGTGGACGCGGGTGACCGACATAAGTGCTCCGAAAGTAGAAGGGTCGTCCTGCCCGGCGCAGATCCGCTCGTGGACCGCGGCGCGTGGTGGTCGACATGAAACACGGCCCGAGGCAGAACTAAGCGGACCGCATTAGCGACTCTACCGGAACAGCCGGCCTGCCTACATTCAGCAGCTAGACCGCACAGGCAAGATCCGCCTCGCCCCAGCTTGCTGATCGAAACCCGCTGCGCGTTGGGTATCTGGCGGTGGGACGGGCGCGCAGCCCGCGCTGGTAGAGCCGCTCGGACAGGTGGTCGAGGGTGAGGTTGCCGTTGACGAACAGTTCGAAGCCGAGCCGGACCATAGGCGCACGTTCGGGGCCGACGACGATGGTGCGGATGTCTCGGCCGTCGGTGCGGTCGAAGTGGTTGAGGTGCCGATCCTGGCGCGGCCGATAATGCCGCCGTTACGGGCCTTCTGGCCTTCTGGCCCATCTTGAAAGCAATGTCGGCACCACGCTCGCGGGACTGGTACTCGTTGAACGTGGCCAGGATGCCCTGCATCAGCTGTCCGACCGGCGTGTCGTCGACGGACTCGGTGCGGGCCTGGCGCCCCCGAACGCGGGACCTGTCCACCGAGTTGCCAGCACTACTGGCAGCCCGACTGGGACCCATCGCCCGGGTGACCTACCTCCCGAACGCGTGGGATCCATCCGCTCGCTACGTCAACATCGACGGAACTCTTGTTCGGCTCGGCAGACACCGTCGGCAGGACCCGGACACGGTTGACGTGGCGACCTCCTCGGGCCACCACCTCACACTCATCGTGGTGCCCGTGCCGGTGGGAACGTGCACCGACACCGCTCACCGTCACCGCGCGACGTGGATCCCGAGCCGGAGAGGCGGCACCGAGCAGGTGGAGGAGCTTCTCGGCCCTGCCACGGCTGAAGTCACGGCGCTGCCGCCTCATCAGGTCGCGCCGACCGGCACCTGACGCGTCCCGCCACTCATGGCGCGTTCAAGGCCAGACGCCCGCTGCGGATCGGTCCTTCCAGCACCACGTGACCTGGTCGGTGAACTCCATCTGCCACATGATCGGCGATCGACCTTTCACCAGCCGCGACAAGTCGGCCAATTTCTGGCCGCTGGCCCTGCTGTCCATGGGCGAGTCCTGGCACAACTCCCACCACGCCGACCCACCTGCGCCCGCCACGGCGTGCGCCGTGGACAGGTCGACATTTCGGGACGGGCGATCTGGCTGTTCGAGAAGATGGGCTGGGCATGGCAGGTTCGATGGCCGACGGCCGAGCGGCTGGCGACACTCGCCAAACCCACATAGGCCGGCCCTTGAGGCCGAGCCTCGCCCTCGACAGTGGGGCCAGCACGCCATTGGCGGAAGCCGAGGAGGCGAGTGGGGCCGAGCCGGATCAGGTGTAGTCGGCCAGACGCCTGGCAAGCTCGTGGCGCTCGCTCGGGAAGACCGGTCGGGGAGAGCCGGGTCGGCGGCCCGCGACGACGTCGGTGACGAACCGGGCCACCACAGCCGGTGCCGGCACGACGTCCATACCAGCAAAGTAGGCCACCACCATGGGTTCCTCCTCGGGCATTGTCTCCACGGCGACCGCCCACCCCTGTCGCTCGCTCCAGATCAGCATCAGGTCGTCACCGGGGCGTTCAGACCGCCGTCGCGTCAATCCCAAGTAGGCGGTCGCCGTGTCGCTGATCTCGAACGAGGTCGCCTCGGTGGGCACCCCGACAGCCTCGGCCACCGCCCGCACGTATCCGGCCAACCCGCGGCTCAGTGCCGCTGTCCTGTCGGTGCCATCGTCCATGCGCATGAGGCTATGCCGCGCCTACGGGGAACGGCTGATTGCGTACGTTTCTTGGCGTCACAACCGCTGGTCCGCTGAGCCCGAGACCACCGCGTCATCGGCTGGCTCCCACGCCGCCGGTCGCAGACCACGGGTCTCGCGGGCGCTTCCGATTCCATGGTGACGACGGACGTGCCCTATCGCGCAGGTGGCAACAGGCTTCCGTGTTATCATGAGGAGTCGCAAGTTTTCTCGTGCGTTATCGCGTTTCGCGAAAATCTTGATGCGGACGTGTTGTTTGTCTTCCAGTGGCTGCAACGGTGGCCGTTTCTCGTGTGCGACCCGGGAGCCGCACGGTGCGTGCCCCGGTCAACCAGCTCCTGGAAGGAGACACATGGCAGAGGGAACCGTGAAATGGTTCAACGGCGAGAAGGGCTTCGGCTTCATCGCGCAGGATGACGGAGGCGCCGATGTCTTCGTGCATTACTCGGAGATCGACGGTAACGGCTTCCGTAGCCTCGAGGAGGGCCAGCGGGTGAGCTTCATGGTCGGCCAGGGCACCAAGGGGCCCCAGGCCACCGGCGTTCGCACGCTCTGACCGAACGAGCGGGCGGTGCTCATCACCGGCACCGCCTGCTCGCTCGGCGCCCTTCCGCATGTGCCTCAGCCGCACTGGGAGGCGGGCCTGGCGAAAGACCCACTCCGGCTGGACAACAACAGCCGTTCGTGAGTGGTCACCCAGAAGGTGAAAGTGGACTATTCCCCATAGGTCGGTGCTGACAACTGCGACTGGTAAAATTGTTTCGTGACGAGTGGTTCGTCGGATGAGGCCGGTGCACTGTCCAAAGAGGGATCCCGCAACAGATCTGTCCTGCTTCGGGCGATGGCGCGGGAACAGATTGACATCGACACGGTGACCTGGCTGTCGGCCGCTGAAAGCGAGGCCGTCGTCAGCCGCTGGAAGAAGGAATTCGGAGCGGAACGGTACGGGGCCCTCGTCGCGGTCGCGCCCGAGTCAGGATCGGTACGCGATACGCTCCTGCCTGGCGTCCTGCCCTCCTGGCTCACCCCTGTCACGGAGCCAGTGTTCGTGCTTTTCCAGGAATACAAGACGGTCGGCCTCATGACGTGTGAATCGTCGTTCGTCGCCGCCAACTTGATTCCACTGGCACGCGCGGACGGCAATGGTTTCGTCGCAGCCACCAGGGACTGGACCGGCGTCCTGATCGTCGACCTCGAAGAAGAGGACAGCGAAGTCGTTTTCCCAACGGAAGCCTGGGGCGTTTTCGTTCGCCGTTAGCACTGAACCGCCCCGGGGTTGGTGGAGGCTCGGTTAGTTGATTGCTCTAACCGGGGTTGGCTTGTGTTGACGGTAGTAGATGGTCTCGTGTTCGGCTGGTGGTAGGTGGCCGATTTCGCCGTGGAGCCGCTGGTTGTTGTACCAGTCGAGGTATTCCAGGGTGGCGTATTCGACCTGGTCCGCGCGGCGGTCTCGAGTTCCTTTAGCCGCCAGCTGCGGCGATGGTTTCCGTGACTCGGGGTCGCATCGTGGCGGGCGTTTCCTTGGTGCCGTGCTGCGGGGTCATTGACTCGGGACGATGCCGAAGGCACGGATCTTGCGGTAGATGGTCGCGCGTGACATGCCGAGGTCCGCGGCGGCCCGTTCCTTGTTGCCGTGGTGGGCGGCGAGGCTGCGGACGATCGCGTCGCGTTCGATCGACTCCAGCTGGGTCAGCTGGCGGCGCGCGGTGGTCCGGCATTCGGCCGGCAGGTCGGTTACCTCGATCGTGCCGGAGCGATGCCGCCGCGAGACCTCGGCCAGTACCCGGTCGAGCTGGCGGACGTTGCCCGTCCACGGTAGCCGCATGAGCTGGCGCAAGCACGCGTCCGACAGCGCCAGGTCCGGGCTCTTCGCATGGCGGGCCAGCAGGTACGGCACCAGGCGGCGCACGTCCTCGATCCGGTGGCGCAGCGGCGGCACCTCAACCGTGTGCGCGAAGAACGGCATCAGCCAGCCGGCCGCATCGGGGTAGCGCGACGTGTCACTGAGCGTCACGGCAACCCAGGCCGGGGCCCGGCCAAGGGACGTCCCCTGCCAGCTCGTGAACACGTCGGTGAGGCGTCGCATGCCCTCGGTGCCCGGCGAGTCGGCGTGGCGCAGGACCACGGCCGGCGCGGTTCCTCCGGCCACCTCGTCGGCCAGCGCGCCCGCCCATGCCTCGTAGTCGTCAACGCCCGAGCAGTCCTGGACGATCAGCTGACCGCGTGGTGCGTGGTGGCGAGCGACGGCCTGGGCCAGCGCCGCCTTTCCGGTGCCGCGCTCGCCGGTCAGCATCAGCCAGTTTCCGCCGCTGAAACTCGCCTGCGCGGCGGCACACGCCTGCCGCCAGGCCGGGCTGGTGCCGACCACCCCGGGCAGATGCAGATCGGTGCCGGCCGCGCGCGGCGCGGCGGCCTGGTTCTTGACCCGGAACACACCTCCCGCGAGAACCGAGCCGCTGTACACGGGCCGGTATTCGAGCCGGGCGACCACACCCGAGGGCAGGTCGGCCAGCACGGTGACGCGCTTGGTCGCCCCGGCGACGTCGGCGCTGTGGGTGAGCAGCGCGGCCCGGTCGGCCACGTCGTACAGCTCCCGGGCGTGGTTGTTGACCATCACGACGTCCTCGTTGACGGCCAGGATCGCGCCCGATCCCCGCTGGCAGGAAGCGAGATAGTCGCGGAACAGGGCCAGTTCGCGGGCGCCGAGGCCCCCGAGCATCGCTTCCTCGATCTGCTTGGCGGTCCGTCGCGCCAGCGTCAGGAGCAACGGGCCGGGAGTGCCCGTCCAGGACGTCAGGTCGAGCACACCGACCAGGTGCCCGCGCACCGGGTGGTGGATCGGCGCTCCCGCGCACTCGAACGCCGCCAGGCGGCTGTTGAAGTGCTCGAATCCGGACACCAGCACCGGTTCCTGGCATTCGAGGGTGGTGCCGATCCCGTTCGTCCCGATCGACTCCTCCGCGTAGCTGTAGCCGGGTGCGAGCGAGATGCGGTCCAAACCGGAGTCGAGGGCTCTGTCCACACTGGACCGGCGCACGACCAGGCCGTCGGCGTCGGTGAGCAGGATGGCGACCGGGTGGCCGGCCAGTTCGGCGCGCAGGTTGTCCAGGATCGGCGTGGCGCTGCGCACGAGCAGGCTTTCCTCGTCGCGGTCGGTGACGAAGATGGGGTTCGGCTCGTCCGCGTCGATGTGGTGTTCGAGCGCGCGTCGCCAGGATGCGGAGATGATGTCCCGCACGCCCGGGAGTTCGGGCAGGTGCTTCGAGAGGAACTGCTCCCGCAGGAGGCGGACCTGCGAATGCGACTCGTGTCCTTGCGTCGTCACAACCGTCTCCTTTGACGTCACGCGCCTGGTCACTGCGCCCCTGGACCCGGAGCCATCGTGGCCGGTGCCACGAGACTCCCCGGTCTCACATTGAGACAGAAGTTACATGCGATCCGCAACACACTCTTCCTCGTCAGTGACGACTGCCGGGTGGCGAGACCCCGGCTGCGAGGAGGCTGCGTTGAGCAGGCAGAGTCTCACCAAGGCACACAACAAGATCACGGAGCTATCGTGGGAGCCGACGTTCGCGACGCCGGCGACTCGCTTCGGGACCGACTACACGTTCGAGAAGGCACCGAAGAAGGATCCGCTCAAGCAGATCATGCGGTCGTACTTCCCGATGGAGGAGGAAAAGGACAACCGCGTCTTCGGCGCGATGGACGGGGCGATCCGCGGGAACATGTTCCGGCAGGTGCAGCAGCGCTGGCTGGAGTGGCAGAAGCTGTTCCTCTCGATCATCCCGTTCCCGGAGATCTCCGCCGCGCGGGCGATGCCGATGGCCATCGACGCGGTGCCGAACCCGGAGATCCACAACGGACTCGCGGTGCAGATGATCGACGAGGTTCGTCACTCGACGATTCAGATGAACCTCAAGAAGCTGTACATGAACAACTACATCGACCCGGCCGGGTTCGACATCACGGAGAAGGCGTTCGCGAACAACTACGCGGGCACGATAGGCCGGCAGTTCGGTGAAGGTTTCATCACCGGTGACGCGATCACCGCGGCGAACATCTACCTGACCGTCGTCGCGGAGACCGCGTTCACGAACACGCTGTTCGTCGCGATGCCCGACGAGGCCGCCGCCAACGGCGACTACCTGCTGCCGACGGTGTTCCACTCGGTGCAGTCGGACGAGTCACGCCACATCAGCAACGGTTATTCCATCCTGCTGATGGCGCTGGCCGACGAGCGTAACCGCCCGTTGCTCGAGCGCGACCTGCGTTACGCCTGGTGGAACAACCACTGCGTGGTCGACGCCGCCATCGGCACCTTCATCGAGTACGGGACCAAGGACCGCCGCAAGGACCGTGAGTCCTATGCCGAGATGTGGCGTCGCTGGATCTACGACGACTACTACCGCAGCTACCTGCTCCCGCTGGAGAAGTACGGGCTGGTCATCCCGCACGACCTGGTCGAGGAGGCGTGGAATCGCATCACCAACAAGTTCTACGTCCACCGGGTGGCGCAGTTCTTCGCCACCGGCTGGCCGGTGAACTACTGGCGCATCGACGGCATGACCGACGCCGACTTCGAGTGGTTCGAGGAGAAGTACCCAGGTTGGTACAACCAGTTCGGCAAGTGGTGGGAGGCCTACAACCGGCTGCGCTACCCGGGCCGCAACAAGCCGATCGCGTTCGAGGAGGTCGGGTACGAGTACCCGCACCGCTGCTGGACCTGCATGGTGCCCTGCCTCGTCCGCGAGGACATGGTGCTGGACAAGGTCGACGGCCAGTGGCGGACCTACTGCTCGGAGCCGTGCGCCTGGACCGACACGGTCGCGTTCCGCGCCGAGTACGAGGGCCGGGAGACGCCCAACATGGGCCGCCTGACCGGACAGCGGGAGTGGGAGACGCTGCACCACGACCGGGATCTCGCCGACATCGTCAAGGACCTGGGCTACGTCCGCGACGACGGCAAGACCCTCATCCCGCAGCCGCACCTGGACCTGGATGACCCGAAGAAGCTGTGGACGCTCGATGACCTGCGGGGCATCCAGTTCGCGAGTCCGAACGTGACCCTCAACCAGATGACCGACCGGGAACGCGAGGAGTGGGCCGCGGCCTACCGCGCCAACCCCAACGTCACGGCCGCCTGACGGTCTCCGGACCAGCGGACGGCGGCGGTGGCTTGCCGGTGGCTGGGGCCGGCCGCCGCCGTCCGTGCTTCGAGAATCGGGAGACCAATGGCCGACAAGCATCGCATCTCCTTCGAACCGGTCGACATCGAAATGGAGGTCGGCGAGGACGAGAAGATCCTCGACGCCGCGTTCCGCCAAGGCATCCACCTCATGCACGGCTGCCGCGAGGGCCAGTGCTCGGCGTGCAAGTCCTACGTCCTGGACGGCGAGATCCAAATGGAGCGCTACTCGACCTTCGCCTGCAACGACGCCGAGGTCGAGCAGGGCTATGTGCTGCTGTGCCGGGCGCATGCCTTCAGCGACTGCACGATCGAGTTGCTCAACTTCGACGAGGACGAGCTGCTCAACTCCGCCCCGTTGCAGGACATCCGGACCGAGGTCGTGGAGATCGTCCCGCACACGCACGACA
Source organism: Amycolatopsis taiwanensis DSM 45107 (assembly GCF_000519205.1). Taxonomy (GTDB): domain Bacteria; phylum Actinomycetota; class Actinomycetes; order Mycobacteriales; family Pseudonocardiaceae; genus Amycolatopsis_E; species Amycolatopsis_E taiwanensis. The sequence goes on from NZ_JAFB01000048.1 coordinate 48,208, forward strand.
TCGTGGGCCTCAAGCTCAAGGCGGTCGACCCGTCCGCGTACGAGTTCAAGCCCGGTCAGTACGCGGACCTGACGATCCCGGGCACCGACGAGCACCGGTCCTTCTCGATGGCGACGACGCCGTCCACGGACGACCACATCGAGTTCGTCATCAAGAAGTACCCGGGTGGCCGGTTCTCCTCGTTGCTGGACGAGGGCATCAAGCTCGGCGACACGATCCAGCTGACCGGGCCGTACGGCAGCTTCACCCTCAAGAACGGGCACGTGCTTCCGCTGGTGCTGATGGCGGGCGGGGCCGGCATGGCGCCCGTGCTCGCGCTGCTGCGCCACCTGAGCGAGACCGGCGATCCCCGCCGGATCCGTTTCTACTACGGCGCCCGCACGCCGGCGGATCTCTTCTACCTCGACGAGATCCGTGCGCTGGGCGATCGGCTCGCGGATTTCGGCTTCGTCGTCGCGCTTTCGGAGTCCGACGAGGGCGTCGAGGAACTCGGCATCACCGCCGAGCGGGGGATGGTCACCGACGTCGTCGAGACCAGGGAGCCCGAGTTGCACCGGACCGAGGTCTACCTGTGCGGGCCGCCGCCGATGGTGGACGCCGCGCTGGCGCTGGCCGCGCGGCAGGGAGTGCCGGACGACCAGGTGTTCTACGACAAGTTCACCACTTCGGTTCGTGACGAGTAGATATCAGAGGAGATATCAACATGGCGAGCAGTGCAGCGTCTGCGCCCAAGGTGCGCAGCTTCCCGAAGGTGGAATTCACCGATTCCGAAGCGGGCGCGCTGGAGTTTCCCAGTTCCTCCAGCCGCGCCTACAACTACTTCAAGCCGGCCAAGCTCCGGGCGACGGTGTACGAGGACGTGACCGTCGACGTGCAACCGGACCCCGCGCGATACCTGAGCCAGGGCTGGATCTACGGCTTCGGCAACGGACCGGGCGGGTACCCGCAGGAGTGGACGGTGGCGAAATCGTCCAACTGGCACGCCTTCCTCGACCCCAACGAGGAATGGGAGGCGACGATCTATCGCAACAACTCCGCTGTGGTGCGGCAGGTCGCCCTGTGCCTGGACAACGCCAAGCGCGCCGGAGCATACGAGAACTGGAACCCGGCCTGGCAGAAGTTCATCGCCCGCAACCTGGGCGCCTGGATGCACGCCGAGAACGGGATGGCGCTGCACGTGTTCACCTCGATCCAGCGGTCCGGGCCGACGAACATGATCAACACCGCGGTGGCCGTCAACGCGGCGCACAAGATGCGCTTCGCCCAGGACCTCGCCCTGGTCAACCTGGACCTGTCCGAGTCGCTCGACACCTTCGACGGTGCGGTGCACAAGGAAGTGTGGCAGTCGGCCGAGGAGTGGCAGCCCACCCGCAAGGTGGTCGAGGAGCTCACGGCGGTCGGCGACTGGGCCGAGTTGCTGTTCGGTACCAATGTCGTCTTCGAGCAACTGGTCGGTCAGCTGTTCCGGTCGGAACTGGTCATGCAGATCTCAGCCAAGAACGGTGACTACATCACGCCGACGATCGTGGGCACCGGCGAGTACGACTACAGCCGGGATCTCGGCTACACCCGGGCCTTGTTCCGGCTGCTCACCCGCGACGAGAAGTTCGGCGAGAGCAACAAGGAGCTGTTCGGCCGATGGCTCGCGAAGTGGGTGCCGCCGTGCCTGGAGGCCGCGCACGCGTTGCAGCCCATCTGGTCGCAGCCGGCGGAGAAGACGCTGACCTTCGCCGACTCCCTCAGCGCGGCGAAGGAGAAGTTCGCGCAGTTGCTCGAGGAGATCGGGCTCGACGTACCGAAGGAGTTGGAGAAGTGAGCGACAGCATGCAGTTCGGTTCGCAGGCGGGGTCCTCGAACAGGTGCGGCGTCACGCTGATGAACACCCCGGTGGGCCGGGTGGTGGCCGAGGTGATGGCTGCCAAGGAGGGCGTCTCGCTCGTCGAGTACCCGTCCATGATCCGGGTGGACGGCACCAAGCTACTGGAGTTCGACTACGACGAGATGACCGAAGCGCTCGGCGAGCAGTTCGACGGTTCGATCTTCGAGGAGATCAGCTCGACACACTACGGCCGCATGGTGCATCTGGACGATCGCACGCTCCTGTTCGCCAACCCGGAAGACGCCGCCGAGTACATCGGCTTCGACCTTCTCGCACACAACTGACGCCGGACTCCTGACGACCAGGTGGTGGCGGGGCCCGCGCAGGGGAAGCCCCGCCACCACCGCAGACAACCACAGCGAAGGGGCTTGGAGATGTACGAGAAAGATGGCGAGCAGTACTACATCGTCGACGAGCACGTCCACATCTGGGACGGCCGGGCGTCGAACCACAAGAACGTGCACGGCAAGCAGTTCATCGACTGCTTCTACGACTACCACCGGAACCTCAGTCCCGAACAGGAGGTCTGGGACTACGACACCTACACCTATTACGGTTCCGAGCGGTTCATGAAAGACATCTTCGAAGACGGTTACGTCGACCACGCCATCTTCCAGGCAACCTTGCTGAGCGACTTCTACAAGAACGGGTTCGGCCAGACCGAGGAGGCGTTCGGGCTCGCCCAGCGGCATCCAGACAAGCTGACCTATAACCACGCCTACGATCCGCGTAACGGCGAGGCCGGTCTGGAGCAGCTGCGTCGCGACGCCGAGCGGATGAACCTCAAGGGTGTCAAGCTCTACACGGCCGAGTGGAACGGCGACTCGCGCGGGTACAAGCTCGACGAGCCGTGGTCGCGCCGCTACCTCGAAGAGTGCCTGAAACTGGGCATCAAGAACATCCATGTCCACAAAGGACCAACGATCCGGCCGCTGGACCGGGATGCCTTCGACGTCGCCGACATCGACAAGGTCGCCACCGACTACCTCGACCTGAACTTCATCGTGGAACACGTCGGACTGCCGCGGCTGGAGGACTTCTGCTGGATCGCGACCCAGGAGTCGAACGTCTACGGTGGACTCGCCGTCGCGATGCCGTTCATCCACGCGCGGCCGCGCTACTTCGCCCAGGTCATCGGCGAACTCCTTTACTGGCTCGGCGAGGACAAGATCGTGTTCGCCAGCGACTACGCACTGTGGACGCCGAAGTGGCTCGTCGAGCGGTTCGTCGACTTCCAGATTCCCGAGGACATGCCGGAGTACGCCCCGATCACCGTGGCACAGAAGAAGAAGATCCTCGGGCTGAACGCCGCCGCGCTGTACGACCTCGACGTGCCCCGGCAGCTCCGCCTGCCCGCCACCTCTGGGGTGGGCGTGCGATGACGGCGATGACACAGCCGGTCCGGTCCGTGGCAACCAAGATCCTCTCGGCGCTGGCGACCGTGGTCGACCCCGAACTGGATGAACCCGTGACCGAGCTGGGATTCGTGCGTTCGGTGACTATCGACGACGAGGGTGTGGAGGTGCACCTGCGCCTCCCCACCTCGTTCTGTGCGCCCAACTTCGCCTACCTGATGGTCGCCGACGCCTACGACGCGCTGGCGGAAGTGCCCGAAATCGGCCGGGTACGGGTGCTGCTGGACGACCACCACGACTCCGACAAGATCAACAACGGCACCGCGGCAGGGCTGGGCTACGTCGGAACCTTTGGTGTGGAGGCCGAAGACAGCCTCGACGAGCTTCGCCGCACCTTCCAGCGCAAGGCGCACGTGGCCGCGATGGAACGGTGCTGCCGCTCGGTGCTGGCCAGCGGCGCCTGGACACTCGAGGAACTGCCGCTTCTCGAGTTGTTCGATCTGCCCGAGGGGCCGCTGAAGTCCGCGCTGCTGCGCCGTCGTGGGGCCGTGGGGCTCCCCAACCATGCACATGCGCGCGTGATGGTCGAGCCCGCTGGTTCCCCGGTCGCGAAATCGGACGTTGCGCTGTGGTTGCGCTTGGCTGCCACCACGCGCGTTTCCATCGAGGGCAACGCCCATTTCTGCCGGGGTCTGCTCGCCACCCGGTACGCAGACACCGACCCGGCGGGAGCCGTCCCGGTCATCACCGACGCCAGGAGCCACTCATGAAAGCCGTACAGGTCACCGGCTACCACCAGGACCTCGAACTGTGCGACGTCGACGAACCCAAGATCACCGGGCCGCTGGACGTCGTGGTCAGGGTCGGGGCCGCCGGGGTGTGCCGCACCGACCTTCACATCCTCGAAGGCCAGTGGGCGGAGAAGTCCGGCGTCACCCTGCCTTACACGATCGGCCACGAGAACGCCGGCTGGGTGCAGGCGGTCGGCGACGCGGTGACGAACGTCGCGGTGGGAGATAAGGTGATCCTCCACCCGCTGGTGACGTGCGGCCTGTGCCGGGCGTGCCGCCTCGGCGACGACGTGCACTGCGAGAACTCCCGGTTTCCCGGCATCGACACCCATGGCGGGTACGCCGAGTACGTGCTGACGTCGGCCCGCTCGTGCGTCAAGCTGGACGACAGCCTGGAGCCGGCCGACGTCGCCGCGCTCGCCGACGCGGGCCTGACCGCGCAACATGCCGCCGCCAAGGCGGCCGGCGTGCTGCGTCCTGGCGAGGTCTGCGTCATCATCGGCGCCGGCGGTCTCGGCCACATCGGCGTTCAGTGCATGAAGGCGATGAGCGCGGCGACCCTCGTCGTCGTGGATCGCAATCCCGCGGCGCTCGAACTGGCCCGGCGGGTCGGCGCCGACGTCACCGTTGTCGCCGACGGCAACCACGTCAACGAGGTCCTCGAGTTGACGGGCGGCCACGGCGCGGAGGCGATCATCGACTTCGTCGGCGAAGGTGGGTCGACCGCCGAAGGGGTGCGGATGTTGCGCCGGGCGGGCAATTACTACGTCGTCGGTTACGGCGAGAACCTCAACGTCCCGACGATCGACATCATCTCGACCGAAATCAACTTCATCGGCAACCTCGTCGGCTCGTACACCGATCTGCAGGACCTGATGGTGCTAGCCGCGCAGGGCAAGGTGAGGCTGCACACCGCCCGCTACGGCCTGGACGAGTTCCAGCAGGCGATCGACGACCTGAGCGCGGGCAAGGTGCGTGGCCGGGCAATCCTCATTCCCTGACCAGGGTGGAAATCTCCTAGCGCGGAAAGGAAGTAGGAATCATGGCGAAGGAGTTGCGGTTCAGCGTCGAGGCGCGGCGCCAGCTCGAGCTGGGTGTTAACACGCTGGCCGACGCGGTGAAGGTCACCCTGGGACCCAAGGGGCGCAACGCGGTGCTCGAAAAGCTGACCGGGCCACCGACCATCACCAACGACGGGGTGACCATCGCGCGGGAGGTACAGCTGCGGGAGCCGTTCGCCAACATGGGCGCTCAGCTGGTCAAAGAAGTCGCGATGAAGACCAACGGTGCCGTCGGAGACGGCACCACCACGGCGACGGTGCTCGCCCAGGCAATGGTGCGGGAGGGCCTGGCCGCACTCGGTGAGGGCGCGAACCCCATGCGGGTGCGCCGCGGTATCGAGGAGACCGTCGAGGCCGTCGTCGAGTGGCTGCGGAAGTCCGCGACCCAGGTCGCGGGCGAGGCCGAGCTCGAGCGGATCGCCACGCTGGCGGCGAGCGACGACGAACGGATCGGCCGCGTGATCGCGCAGGCACTGGCCGCGGTGGGCGGTGAAGGCGTCGTCGAGGTGGAGGAGTCCGACGAGCCCGGCCTGAGCGTGGAGTTGGTCGACGGGATCGAGTTCGACCATGGCTACACCTCGCCTTACATGGTCACCGATCGGGATCGCATGGAGGCCGCCTACGACAACCCGGTCATCCTGCTGACTAACAAGAAGATCAGCCAGGTGCAGGAGTTGATGCCCGCCGTGGAGGCGGCTCGCCGCCTCGATGCACCGCTGGTGATCCTCGCGGAGAACGTCGACGGCCCCGCGCTGCAGATGATCGTCAGCGGCAACGTGCACCGCACCTGCCCGGCTGTGGTGGTTCGCGCACCGGGCTTCGGTCACCGGCGGGTGGCTGAGCTGGAGGACCTCGCGGCGGCGCTCGGCGGGCGAGTGGTCAGCGAGGACTCCGGAGTCACCCTCACCGAGGTCACCGAGCGGGATTTCGGTCGCTGCGAGCACATCACGATCACCGAGGAGACGACGACGATCGTCGGCGGTGCAGGTGACGAAGCGGCCGTGCGGGCGCGGATCGGTCAGCTGGACAACCAGCTCAAGCGAGCCCGTATCGAGCATGACCAGGACAGCCTGAGACTGCGTATCGCCAGGCTGTCGGGCCGGATCGCCGTCGTGCGCGTCGGCGCCGCGACCAGCGTCGAGCTCAAGGAGCGGATGCTGCGAGTCGAGGACTCGCTCGCGGCGGCCCGGGCGGCGCTGGAGGAGGGGGTCGTGCCCGGCGGCGGGGCGCCACTGGCACAGGCCGCCCGTCGCGTGGACCTGGCCGGTTTGGACAGCGATGCGGCGCAAGGGTGCGAGATCGTGCGTCGGGCCCTCGGGGAACCGCTGCGGTGGATCGCCTCCAACGCCGGCTACGACGGGGACGAGGTGCTGACGCGAGTGTCCGAAATGGATGGTGGCTGGGGGTTCGACGCGCTCACCGGCGAGTACGGCGATCTCTTCGCGGCCGGTGTCGTCGACCCGCTCAAGGTGACCCGCTCGGCGCTGGAAAGCGCGGCGTCCATCGCGGCGCTACTGATCACCACGGAAACGGCGATCGTCGAGGAAGTGGTGGTCAACCCCGGCTCGGTGATCGCTCCCGGCGTCGGCGACCTCGCCGAGGGCTTGGTGCGCCCGTCGAACATCTACTGACGGCTGGGGCGTCACCGGATCCGTTTCCGGTGACGCCCCCAATGCGTTATGGGCGCACGGCCAGTTCACCCAACTCCGACCAGTCGTCCTGCTCCAGCACCATGTTCACGACGCGCGGCGTCTCGACGAGGTACTTGGGCAGTTTCTCCTGAGCGGCCTTGAAGTGGGCGGACCCGACGTGTGCCGCTCCGGCCTCCCCGTCCTGGAAGGCTTCCACCAGGACGTACTCGTTCGGATCCGCTACCGAGCGGGACCAGTCGAACCATTTGCAGCCGGCCTCGCCACGGGTCGCCTCGGTGAACTCGCGCGTGATCTCCGGCCACGCTTCGGCGTGCTCCGGCTTGATGCGGAACTTCGCGGTGATAAAGATCATCCTGAACCTCTCTGGCGTCGCCTGTTCGTCACTGTCGACTTCGGACAGCTCTCGTGCCTTCCGGACGGCTCAGGGATATCGCATCGTTCGCCTGCCGACGGTCTGGAGTATGAGACAGGGAAGCGCGTATCAGGTTCATATGCTTGGCGCATCGGGGCCCGTGGCCAAGGAGGACTCCTCATGCTCGACCTGGAGTACAAGGCGGAGGCCATCCTGGTCAGGATCCGCGGCGTGCTGACCACCGAACTACTGGACAGCTTGATGGCGGCCATCGCCTATATCGGACCAGGCCGTCCCATCATCCTCACCGGTGCCGGCGGTGTTTTCGCGTTGGACCTCGAGCCGCTATACAGCCCCGGCCGCGAGGAAGCGCTGAACCGGTTGCCGTACGTGCTGGCAGCCCTTCGCGCCCATCCGCTCCCCGTCGTGGCCGCCATCAACGGTAACGCGGTGGGCGCGGGCTATACGCTGGCATGCGCGGCAGATGCGCGGATCATCTCCGGCGGGGTCATCCAACCCTCGTCCGGGAGCACGGTGCGCTACTCGCCGCCGGCGGCGGTGGCCGTCGGGCTAGCGGACTACTGCTGCGCCCCGGCGGAGTTGATCGGCACGGCCCTGCGGCAGGCGAGCCGGTGTCAACCAGCCGGCATCGCGCCTTTCGCGGTGTCGTCGCTGGGCGCCAAGGTCCGGCCCGGCCTCGCGGCGTCCGTTGTGGAGCATGGGCACGAAGTGGCGCGTACCGTGTAGTCACCAGCTGCCACGGTGATCGCGACGTCCTCACCTTCGGTGAGAGTGTCCTTCCCGACGGTGTCCAGGCCGAGGGCTATCCGGTAACTGCCCAACCGGGCAGACTTTCGTCCAATCGGCTCGCCTACCCCTTTATCGGCGATTGCAACCGCGTCTATCGTCCAGCCGTGACGCAGAACCCGCAGGGCCCGTACCAGCCGGGCCAGGGCCAGGGCGGCGGGCACCAGCCACCGCCCTACGGTCAGCAACAGCCGCCGTACGGTCAGCCACAACCGCCTTACGGTCAGCCGCAGCAGCACAAGCAGCAGCCAGGCGGCGCGAAGATCCCGGACCCGCCCGCATTCGCGCAAAAGTTAAGCGGAATCGGCGCGAACTGGGGAACCGGTGGTGCCCGGCCGGCGATGCCAACGCCCAAGAGCGTTAAGTGGGCGTTCCTACTCGCCGCGACGGGCGCGGTAATCATGATCGCCTACTACCTGGTTCAGATGATCGCCTGGGCCGGTTACTACGGCATGTTCACCGACGGTTTCGGAATCGTAGGGATCCTGTTGTCAGCAGGTGTGTTCGTCATCGCCGTGATGATGCGCAACGGCGCTGAATGGGCCCGGATCACCCTGGCGGTCCTCACCGGGCTCGGCGCGCTGCTCGCACTGATCGCACTGTTCAGCGTCGGACTGGTGTTCACCATCCTCGGCGGCTTCGGCGTACTGATGCTGATCTTCATGCTGGCCGAGATCGCCGCGTTCGGCGGATCGCTGTTTTTCCTGTTTCAGTCGGACGCCAACGCCTACTTCAAGTCCGCGTCGCCCGGCCCGGGGCCGGGATACCCGCCACCGGGCGGGCCCCAGCACTTTGGCAGCTGACCGTCCTGCGGCTAACGTTGCCGCGGAACCAACTCGGCCAGCAGGTCCTGCGCCATGTCGCGATCGGACTGGTACAGCGGAAAATGCCCGAACATGTTCGTATATGTCCCTACGGGCATGGCAATCCCCTAATGACATCTGAACGGCCCCGGCGACCGAGGATGTCTAGCAATCCCCAGGCCCGGTGAGTTCCGGTTTCAGGCCGGCACCGACGTTGGCGTGGCCGTTCACCCGGCTTGAGCAGTTGGTCGAAGATGCCTGCAGCATCAGAGGACCTCGAGTTTTGTCAGCAGACCGGTGCTTCGGTCAGCCGCTCGTCTTTTCTCAAGTTCCGTTATCGACTTTGCCCCCTCGACGCTGTCGATAACGGAACTCGAGTGGGTGGTGGTCCGGCACCCGAGGCGGACGCCTGTCGTATCCAGGGGCTGCGAGCTCTCCTGATAGAGCGGCGCACTTGGCGTGTCGGGCCACCCCCACGTTCCTTGATCAGCGAAGTTGATGTCCATGGTTGCAGCCCGTCCGCATGGTCGACACCTCGCTCAACGAGAGCCCTCGAGCTCTGGCGTGCGGACCGGATCCGTGCGGATCGCTGGGATTGCGAACGGCTCAATCGGAGGGAAGGCTTTGAACCTCATCATTAGCCCGGATCTTGCATGGGGTGGTCGGCTGGTCCTGGGTGGTCCGTGGGGTTGTTGTTCGGGGTGTTTGTTTGGTTTGGGGCAGGTTGGTGGTGCCCGTTGTCGGTGGGGTGGCCGCCGGTGTTCACTGCCGGGGTGGTGTTGCTGGTTGTCGGGGCGGGTTGGTGATGGTTAGGCGAGTTGTGGCAGGGCGGTGAGGCGTTGGTGTGCGGTGATGATCAGGGTGTTGCAGGGTGCGTGTCGGGATAGTCGGAGGT
>NZ_JAFB01000049.1 GCF_000519205.1 Amycolatopsis taiwanensis DSM 45107
ACATCGACGTCCTGACGGAACCAGCGCAACCCCAGCACTGCCTGGCGAAAGCAGGTCAACGCCCTGCTGTTCTTGCGGGTACCACGCTGACGGCGTTCAGCGTGGAGAAGTCGGCTGATGTACTGGGCGAGTTCACGCGGCACGTCGAGCATGGCACGATAGGCAATCACGGGGAGCCCCTGTCCTTGGACTTGATCTTCGCAAATCCAGTCCTATCAGGAGCTCCCCGCCCACACCTCACCGGTACCACCAGCCAACCGGTGCATCACCCCATACCATCACCGCCCAGCCCCCCACCACCAAGCTGATCTTGCTGAGATCACCTCAGTGGCTTGAGACGGCACTGGAAGGAGTCGAAGCAATGCAGATCAGCCCGAGCACCACCGGCCCCGGCCTTGATGAACTGCGGAACCTCGCCGTCAAACAAGGCGTACGTCCGAGCCGCCACCTCTCCGTTCCACGAAACCGACCTCGCCGCAGTCGCCGCGCAGCCCTCCGCAGCAGCATCCCGACGGAGTCGGTGTACAACTGACCGGTCCGCAGTCCCTGGACCAATACGAGAAGGTGCGGCTCATCGGCGCCGCCATCGACCGGACGCTGTCTTTCCAGGAACTTCCACCCGAGCAAGTACGGCACGGCCTGCTCGCGCAAGGACTACCCGAAGAGGCCCTCGCCACCCGACGCCCAGTTCGTGTTCACCGGGACAGGCGGCGGGCTGCACCGGCGGTCCAACTTCCGCCGCCAAGTGTGGTTGCCCACTCTGGCCGGGGTTCATGAAAATTCCAGTTGATGGAAGTTTCCATCAACTGTACGTTTGACCTCGTGCAGGAGTCACGACGCGAGCGGAAGAAGCAGCTGACCAGACAGCGGATCGTCATGACCGCTGTCAGGTTGTTCGAGGAGCAGGGGTACGAGCAGACCACGGTGGCGCAGATCGCGGCCGCGGCGGATGTCGATCCCAAGACGTTCTTCAACTACTTCCGCAGCAAGGACGAAGTGCTGTTCAACGACGTCGAACCCGACTTCGACGTGCTGCTCGGGGTGATCGCGGAACGCCGGCCGGAGGAGGGCCCGGGCGAGGTACTGGTGCGGGCGATCCAGACGTATGCCGCGCACCGCCGGCCGAAGGTTCCGGCCAGAGAGCCCGCAGAGCTGTCGGCGGCGACCCGGTTGGCGCTGACCACGCCGGCGCTCCAGGCCAAGGGCCTGTACCTGCTGCTGGATCTGCAGCAGCGGATCGCCGGTGAGCTGCTGAAGGCGTTCCCCGGCCGGCTTGACCCGATCACCGCGGCGGCGATGACCGGCGCCGTGATCGGCGCCATCCAGCAGGCAGGCATGGCGAGCGTCCAGCTGGACCGGTCACAGGAAGAGCTGTGGGAAGCCGCTCAGCACGGCGTCGACGTCGCCCTGCACGGCCTGCTTTCGGTGCGGCCGTCCGCCGGAAGCCCGAATCCCACCGGAGAAAGGACCAGCTCATCATGACCGACAGCGTCCGGCGCCTCGCACGCGTCGCACGACGAGACATGCGACAGGGCGCCGAGGCGATCGCGCGAAGGCAGCGCGCCCGCCTGGCCGAGATGGTGGCTTACGCCCGCGCGCACTCGCCGTACTACCGCGAGCTGTATCGCGACCTGCCAGACAAGGTCGACGATCCGGCACTGCTCCCGGTCACCGACAAGAAGACGCTGATGGGCCACTTCGACGATTGGGTCACCGACCGCCAGGTGACCCGGGAGCGGGTCGAGGCGTTCGTGGCCGATCCCGACCTCATCGGCGCTCCGTTCCTGGACCGGTACCTGGTGGCTACCACCTCCGGCACCAGCGGTGTCCGCGGCCTCTTCGTCCTGGACGAGCAGAACCTGGCCGTGCCCAATGCCCTGGGGTCACGCGCCCGTGGCCTGCTGGGGATCCGTGACCTCGGCCGGATGGTCGCTCACGGGGCTCGCGTAGCCGTCGTCAGCGCACCCGCCGGCCACTTCTACACCGTCGCCTCGACGGAGCGGTTCCGCCGGGAGAGCCCGCGGCTGAGCCGGATCATGCGGGTCTTCCCGACAGACCGGCCGCTGCCGGCGCTGGTCGACGAGCTCAACCGGTACAACCCCGCCAGCCTCGCCGGCTTCCTGAGCATGCTCACGCAACTGGCCGGGGAGCAGGAAGCCGGCCGCCTGCGCATCCGCCCGGCGATCCTCATTCCCGGCGGTGAGACGTTGACCGACGACGTCCGGCAACGGCTCGAGACCGCGTTCCACGCGAAGGTCAATGCCGCCTACGCCGCCACCGAGTGCGGCTTCCTGAGCGTGGGCTGCGCGCACGGCTGGTACCACGTCAACAGCGACTGGGCGGTGGCCGAGCCGGTCGACGCCGACTACCGGCCGGTCCCGCCGGGGCAGCCGTCGCACACCGTCCTGATCAGCAATCTCGCCAACCGGGTCCAACCATTCCTGCGCTACGACCTCGGCGACAGCGTCCTGGTCCGCCCCGACCCTTGCCCGTGCGGCAACCCGCTGCCGGCCCTCCGAGTGGCGGGCCGCGCCGCCGACATGCTCACCTTCCCCACCGATCGCGGCGAGCACGTCAGCATCTCCCCCATGCTCTTCGGCACGCTGCTGGACCGTACTCCCGGCATCGACCGGTTCCAGCTCGTCCAGACGTCGCCCTCCGCACTGCGCGTACGCCTACAGACCAGGCAGGGCACCGACACCGACCTCGTATGGCTGAACGTGCGCGACGAGATCACTCGTCTGCTCACCGAGCACAAGGCCGACCACGTCACGCTCGAACGTGCCGACGAGCCACCACAACAGTCGCCCGGTGGCAAGTTCCGCCGGATTATCCCACTCAGCGCGTAATAAGGAGTCGCCAATGACTACAGCACCTCAAGGATTTGCCTCGCTCAGCGGGAAAGTGGCGATCGTGACCGGGGCCGGCTCCGGCATCGGGGCGGCGTCCGCGGCGACGATGGCCGCCCAGGGAGCACGGGTGTGTTGCGCCGACATCAACCCCGAAACCGCCGAGCGGACCGCCAAGGACATCGTCGCCGCCGGCGGCGAGGCGTTCGCGCTGCGGGTCGACGTCGCCGCACCCGAGGACAACGACTCGATGGTCAGCACGACGGTCGCCCGCTACGGCGCCGTGCACATCGCGCATCTCAACGCCGCGGCCATGGACCCGGATTCCGCGCAGCCCGCCACGGTTCTCGATTTCTCGCTGAAGGCATGGGACAGCACGATGGCGGTGAATCTGCGCGGTGTCATGCTCGGCATGCGGGCGGCGGGCCGGGCTATGCGTGACGCGGGCGGCGGGTCCATTGTGGTCACTTCGTCGGCCGCTGGGCTCATCGGCGTCCGGATGGCGTCGGCGTACTCGGCGTCGAAACACGGAGTCCTCGGCCTGGTCAAAACGGCCGCGCTGGAGTTGGGGCCGGTCGGTATCCGGGTCAACGCCATCTGCCCCGGGTACATCGCAAGCAACGACTTCATGCGCAAGATGGGCGAGGAACGCAACGTGGGCAGCCGCTTTCCGCTCGGCCGGGTGGGACGCGCCGAGGACGTCGCGAATCTGGCCGCGTTCCTGGCCAGTGACAGCGCGTCGTTCATCTCTGGCAGCGTCCACATCATCGACGGCGGCTGGCTGGCGGGTCCCGCGGGCCAGAAAACCGCCGCCGCTTCCTGAACCGAATTCCGAAGAAAGGCAACAATGGATCAGCAGATCGACCCCTGCCCGGCCATCGGCGTCCAGCAGCTGCTGGCGTTACCGCAGCACGAGATTTTCGAGCTGTGGAAGAGCCTGCCCGCTCCCGGGATGGGGGAACTCGACGGGGAGTACGCGTCCTACCTGCCCATTCTCCACATCTCCAAGGACGAGATCAGGAACGCCGCGACCCAGTTCTATCGGGACGATTCGGCGCGTGGCTACTGGTTGGGCAAGGCGTACAAGGCAAACGGCGATTCCAGCGGCGAGGGCTACAACATCTTCCGCAAGCTTGGAGAAGACGGGGACGGCTACCGGTACACCCGGAAGGGCCGGTTCGCCACCGATATCGGCGAGTCGTTCGTAGACGACAGGCCGTCGTTGATGATGCGGTACTCGGCGTTCAACAAACAGGTGGCCGGTATCACCGACCTCGTGGACGAGGTGCGCCGCTATGCGAAGGGGCTCTATCTCGCCACGGCGACCGCGCCCTCGCCGGACAACGGCACGCGCGCGATGCCGGACAGCTGCTTCCTGCTCGTTGGCCCCGTCAACCCGTGGATCGGTCCCGATGACACGGAAGCCGGACAGCCGTGACGGATCTCGATGTGGACGATCGCTTCGCGATCCAGCAGACGACCGGCCGCTACGCCCACGCCTACGACACCGGGGACGTCGAGGGCTTCGTCGGAGTGTTCACAGAGGACGGGATCTTCGAGGTCGTTCTCGTCGACCAGCATGATCAACTGGCGTTGTTCCGAGGCGCGGCCGAGCTTCGCGACTTCGCCGAGTCGGGAATGCCGAGGGTCAATCCCGTCCTGCACCACGTGTGCGGGTTCGTGTTCGACGAGACCGACGCGGACGCACCCCGCACCCGCGCCACGGTGGTCGTCACCAAGCAGTACCCGGACGGCCCCACCGTCGTGACCCACGGCACCTACTTCGACCGCTGGCGCAAGACGGAAGCCGGATGGCGCATCGCGCATCGGCGCTATGTCGCCCTCGGATACCGAACCTCTCCTGAGACACAGTAGGCATCGCCACAGTAAGCATCACAGAGAACAACCCGGGAACCACAGCGCAGCAAGACATCGTCCCGCCCAAACAAAACGTCCGGCCCCGCTGCCCCGACAGTCCGGGCTGCTGCCGAACCGCGGACGTGAATGTGGTTGCGTCCCAGCGGTGATTCCGTTGGGGCGCAACCGCTTCGGCCATTCGAGAATCAAGCCGGCATCGAGGACGCGTGCATCAACTCGGGCAGCGGCCAGTGGGTGGCGCCGACCTTGTCTCGAATTCCCAGATCAGTCCACGGCTCCTTGATCCAATGTCCATCGAGATAGCCGGGGCGGATGACCACCGGGTCAGAGTTGCTGCGATCGGCGAACCTGCGGCAGAAGCACTTCGGTGTGAACCATGCACCGCCACCCGTTCTACTCGCGGAAACACAAGTCCCGCAGGTAGAACGGGTCCGTTCAGAGACATTGAGGCCGGTTGAGGCATGTTCAGCCCGGGATCGTGCTCCTCATCTGCTCCCCACCGTGCTCCCCGCGCTGTGGTCGCGGCCTTCCGGAGTTCGGCGGCCACTTCGATGATCATGTCCTCCTGGCCGCCGATGACGCCGCGCCTGCCCAGCGGTGTCGATCAGTGTGAACAGGTCGACGCCGGTCTCGTATCCGGCCCGTTCCAGCGCCGCTGCCAGCACCTCGGTCTGCGCGTTGCCCGCCCTGGCGCCGAGTCCGCGCAACGAGCCATCGATGTAGTGCGCTCCGTTCTCGCCTCCGCGAGCGCGTTGCCGATCCCGACCCCCAGGTTGTTGTGGGCGTGGAAACCGAGGTCGGCGCTGACCGCCTCCCGCAGCGCAGCGACACGCTCGGCCGCGCCACAGGGCACCAGGAAAACGGCGGAGTCCACGACATAGACCACCTGCGCACCATAGGAATCGAGTTTCCGCGCCTGCTCGGCCAACTCCGCGGGGGCCAGTTTGTGGCTCATCGTCAGGAAGCTCATGACCCGCATGCCATGATCGCGAGCCCAGGCGATCGACTGCTCGGCACAGTCGGGGGACGCTCAGGCCTCGCGATCGGCACCAGTGGAAGACGGGCCGAGATTCGTCGGCTACGGCGTGTCGATCAGCGAGATCGCTCGCCGACTCGCCGATCACTCGGAACACTGTCGCGGCGGCGGTGAAGTCGGACCGACCACCTGAATACCAGCGTAAGCCGGCCGGGTCGGTAGTCGACACGTACGACTCCGCCATCCGGGCGTTGCTGGTGGATCGGCCACGAATGTCCGCGACGACATGGACGTCCTTCGCCAATGAGTCCTGTGGGGTCTCACCGCGCGTGACATGTCGATCTTGTGCGACCTGCGGTGTCTCCGTTGTCTCACGTCGATGTCATCAAGATCGGTCTCAGACATGGGGCATTTCCTCAGCGTCGATCGTCCGGCAGCCGGTAGTACCGGTCAGCGGGCGAGCCTCGCGCGGGCCTCGTCGGTAAGCGGTGCGAAGAAGTTGACCAGGTTGCCGTCGGGGTCGCGGAACAGCAGGGAGCGGTTTCCCCACGGCATCGTGGTCGGTTTCTGCAGGATCTCGGGGGTGGCAGCCAGGCTCGCCAGCCGTTCGTACTCCCGGTCGACGTCTTCGACGAGGAACTCGAGGATCGCGGTCCGGTTCGACTCAGGTACGGCCGCCCCGGCGCTGAACAGCGCCATCGTCTCGGCACTGCCGATAGCCAACGTGCATGACGGGCTCACGAGCTCAGCGAACTGCTCGGCGGGCCGCCGCGCATCGAGGCCGGTCACCTGCTCGTAGAACTCGACAAGGCGGGCGACGTCGTTGGTGATGACCCGGACAGAGACAAGCTGCACGGTGGATCCTTTCTGTACTGGAGGGGCGGTTTCTGCCCCGCCCTCCGGGGGACACCGGACACGCTAGAGGCAATAGTGGACAGGATCCGCCCGGTATTGGGAGGATCCTGTGCGTGACCCGGCCGATCGCCCGTGTACTGGCCTTGCTGGAAATCCTCCAGAGCGGAGGCACCCGGACCGTCGCCGAGTTGGCCGGTCGGCTCGACGTGGACGAGCGCACGGTCCGCCGCTACGTCGACCACCTCCTCGATCTGGACATCCCGGTCCGCTCGGTGCGCGGACGGCACGGCGGGTACCGCCTGTCCCCGGGCTACCGGATGCCCCCGCTGATGCTCAGCGGCGAGGAAGCACTCGCTGTCGTGCTCGGTCTGGTCGCGGGCCGGCGCGCCGGGTTGATCAGCACCTCGGTCGCGGCTGCCGAGAGCGCGGTCGCGAAGGTTCGGCGAGTGCTGCCCGAAGCTCTTGGCCGTCGGCTCGACGCGCTGCTGGAGGTCGCCGACTTCACCGCACCCGCACGATCGGCACTCACGGCGGAGGCCGAGGTCCTGCTCACCGTCGCGGAGGCGGCGCGGGATCGTCGCCCGGTCGATCTTGGTTACACCGCCGGCCACGGCGGGGCCAGCGAACGCGTCGTCTATCCGTACGGGGTCGTGGCGCACTCCGGGCGGTGGTACCTGACCGGCTTCGACTCCGTCAGCGGGCAGGTGCGCACGTTCCGCGTCGACCGGATCACGACCGTCGAGATGCGCGTCGGAACGTTCGACGTACCAATCGGATTCGACCCCGCCCAGCGGGTGCTGACCGCGATCGCCGAGGCGCCGTACCGGCACGAAGTGTCCGTGCGGATTCGATCGACGCCCGAACAGATCCGGTCCGTCTTCCCGCCGTCCGTCGCCACACTGGAGGAGATCGACCCCGGCACTTCCTGGCTACGGGCCCGGATACGGGCACAACGGCTCGAATGGATACCACCCCTGCTCGCCGCGCTCGATCAGCCGTTCGTCGTCGAACAACCCGACGCCCTCCGCGGCCTGGTGCGAGCACTGGCCAGCCGGCTCGCCGACCACGCCGACGCGCGACAGGGACACTGATTACCCAGCGGCGCAGCAGCGCCAGCGCCTCGGTGTTGCCCGGTTCCAGCTGCAACACCCGCGAACAGTGCTCAAGCGCCCATAACTCCCCATCATTCCGCCTGATCAAGCCGTTCGATCATCGACGGCCACCGGACGGAAACCAAGCGAATTACCCGATCCGTGACCAGAAACAAAACGAAACCTGGCAGAGGAAACACGGTTACCGCGTCAGACCCGCAACAAACGTCCCGGCGATCCCGTCAACTCCAGCTCAGCACCACGTCCACGATGACATCGAGCACGCGCGGGCCGACAATCTTGTCCCGGGGGACCACCCCTTCCGCCGCTATCGCTGAAATCCTGGGTCATCAGCACGACGGCCACACCCACGAGGAAGTGTTCGACCTTCCGCCACCACCGCGATCACGCTTATGCCACCGCACCACCCATCGTGCACGCCCGGCTCAGCTCCGGGAATCCGCCTGGAATCAGGCGAACTGACCCCGGCGTCACACCTGAGGTGCAAGCACACGGCGTCGATGGCAAACCCGGCGTTCTACGAACGCCAGCGACTCTCAATGTCCACTTGGGACACACCAAGGTTGCTGCGCAGCTGCGACGAAACTCTCGACGGCGGACTCATCCTGCCCCCTGGATCGGTCACTGTGCCAGGGCGAGGATTCCGTCGGTATCGCAGGCGAGGAAGCCGTCGAAGGGAACCAGTGACCGCAGTTCGGGGTGTCGACGTGCGATCTCGGGCTGCAGCACCAGCAGTTCCGGTACCACGGTCATCGCTGTGGGCCCGCCGGTCACGATGTCGTCCAGGTCAATCGCCTTCGACTCCCCCCATCGGTCGACGATCAGGCCGACCGCGGCCGGCCCGGTCGCCCGGAACTCAGCCAGTATCCGGCGGATCACCGTATTCTGCCCGATCCGGTAGACCGGACCACCGAAACCATCGAGGCCGTAGTCCTCAACGACCACGTCGGCGCCGACCCGGCCCAGCGTGCATATGACGCTGGCCTCCTCCTCGGTGTCAGTCAGCCAGTACTGGAAGGTGAACCGCTTCTCCCCCAACCCGGCCATAGCAGCGAGCAACGCCTCTCGGGTCATCTCGATCTGCTCTCCGGCGGTCTCCCACTCCCCGCTGAGCGCCGTGATCCGGCCGGTACGGGGATAGCCCAGCACCATCCCCGTCGCCGCCAACGAATCCACCCGCCGCAACACCTGCTCCGGCGTCCAATCCCGCCGATACAACCGCACAAACCCGTATGTCATCCCTACCTACTTCGGAAAAAGAAACACATTGCCATCGCCCAGCCACTTCCTGGCGAGGTCGTTGCCGAGTTGTTCGACGCCCTTGGCGTACAGTTCGGTCACCCGGCGTTCGGCGGCGTCGTGCCGGGTGTCCGCCGCGGCCAGTTCGGTTGCCCGTTGCCGGCGAAAAGCCAGCTGAAGCGGGAAGGCCGCACCGGCTCCCCCGGTCGCGGTCAGCCCCGTCCGAAGCGCCTCCGTGCGCGCCTGTACCCGCTCGTTTCCGGTCACGTCACCACTCGGCCAAGCCCACGCCCCGATGCCGAATCCGGCGGCCAGTGCCACCATGACGCAACCCGCAACCAGCCACCACGACAGCCTTTTCACGCTGAAGACCATCCCCTCGCTCCGACCGAACGGCTGCGGGTCTTTCGTCACGTGCCCCATTCCTCGTCGGCGAGTTGGGTGACGTAGGTGGCCACAAGCTCGTGCAGGGTATAGCGGCGGTAAGCGGGCTGGTCGGTGAGGCTGGCGGCGTGCAGCTCGTCGAGCAGGCGCTGGGCATGATCCGGAGTGGTGTCGGCCAGCGCGGCGAGCGCATGCGGGTCGATGTCCGCGCCGGGATGCAGGCCGAGCAGCCGGAACGCGTGCTGCTGCGGCGCGGTGAGGTGGCGGTAGGACACGGCTAGGGCCGCGAGGACGCTCCGGTCGCCGTCGGAGAACCAGCTCAGTCGCCGGTGCGCACCGAGCTCGTCGGCCAGTTCGGCAAGCAGCTTCGCCGGATTGGTGGCGTGGCCGAGCCGGAGCCGGGCCGCGGTGATGCGGATCGCCAACGGCAGGTGCCCGCACAGCGCGACGATTCGTTCCACGCTGTCCCGGTCCGCCGCCGTGGCGCGGTCTCCGGCGAGGGCACGGAACAGCGCGGCCGCCTCGGCCCTGGGAAGCACGCGCAGAGCCAGATGGGTCGCGTCGTCGAGACCGGCCAGGTGCCGGCGGCTGGTGATCAGGACCAGGCACCCGGGCGCCGACGGGATCAGCGGCCGCACCTGCGCCTCGTCGGCGGCGTTGTCCAGCACGATCAACACCCGCCGGCCGGCGAGCACGGTCCGGTACAACGTGGCCCTGGCATCGAGGCCGGGCGGGATCTGTGGCCCGGGCACGCCCAGCCCGCGCAGCAGGTGATCCAGCGCGCCGGTGGGTGGGACGGGGTCGGCGTCGGGGGTGAATCCGCGCAGGTCGGCGAACAACACGCCGTCGGCGAAGCGAGGGGCGAGCCGGTGTGCGGCGTGGACGGCCAGTGCGGTCTTGCCGATCCCGGCCATTCCCCGCACCACCGAGACCACCACCGTGCCCGGCGCCGGCTCACCATCCCCGGCGGGCCACAGCGCCAGCATCCGGGCGAGGTCGTGGGCACGGCCGGTGAAGTGGATGGTGTCGGCCGGCAGCTGGAACGGCACCACTCCGGGCACCCCCACCGCCACGCACGCCGGCGGGTGAAACCGCGGGCCGCCGGACACGACACGCCGCGCGTGCGCCAGCGCGGGGTGCGCCCCGTCGCGGCCGGCGGCGTGCTCGGCCTCGGCCAGCGCACGCCGCGCCTGGTCGAGCCGTCCGGTGGCGTGCAACGCCCGGATCAGGGCCGCGGCGAGGCGGGGACGCTCGGGGTGTGTCACGGCCAGGGTGCGCAACCGGTCGAGCACCAGTTCGGGATGCCCGCGGCCCAGTTCGAGGTCGGCGAGATCTTCCTCGGCGTCCAGCCGGCGGACGTCCAGGGCGTCGGCGATGCGGCGGATGCCGCGCTGGTTGAGGTTGTCAAGAGCACTGGTCCCCCGCCACAACTGAAGCGCCGCGCGCAGCCGGCGCGCGGCCTGGTCTGGATCGGTATCGCGCAAGGCCTGTGCACTGCGCAACAGCTCCTCGAAACGCACGGCGTCGACCTGCGCGGCCGACACCGGCAGGCGGTAGCCCGGGCGGTGCCCGACGATTCTCAACCCGGCCGGCGCGAGCGCCCGCCGCAACCGCGACACGAAGTGATACAGGTTGTCCACGGTCACCGCGTCCCGGTTCCCCCACACCATGGCGATCAGACGGCCGGGTAGCACCTTGGTGTCGGGGGCGTAGGACAGGGCGGCGAGGATCGCTTGCGCGACCGGGCCGCCCACCGGCACCGGCCGTCCCTGGTGAACGAGCTCGAACGGCCCCAGCAGACGAAGGTAGGGCTCCAGCACGATCACGGCCGACTCCTCACTGAGTACGGGCCCGCCTGCCGGGCCGCCGGCAGGCCGGGTGCGCCCGCCGTCCACGACTCAATCCCCAGGTCACCTTCCAGATCCGTCCGTCACCCTAGCGCGAGGGCTTGCGCGCGGCGCGAGCGTCGGGGAAGTACCAAGCAAGGAGAGGAACCCTGATGAGACATTACGGCATAGCACGCTGGGCACTGACCGTCGCGACGGTCGCCGTCGCCTTCGCCGGTTCGCTGCTGCCCACGGGCACGGCCGCCGCGTCGATCAACGACAACAATCTCGCGCTCACCACCGACTACGAGGCCCAATGCGGGTACGAGCCCGCTGGTGAACTGCTGTTCGTCGACTACGGCGAGGGTTCGCCCAGCGACCCCGCCAAGAACGACGACTACCTCGAGGTGCGGGACTTCTGCCTCGACGGCGACGGGGTCAAGGGATGGGTCTGGCTCAACGGCGTCTGCCTGGAGCAGTGCCAGGGAAAGTACAACGGCAACGGCGGCGGGACCTCGGTGATCTGGGACCCCTTCAAGCAGTTCCCGGGCAACGTGAACGCGGGCGACAAGATCGGTCTGAAGATCTGCCGGGTCAACGGGCCCAACGGCACGCCGTATGACTGCGGCACCAAGAACTTCACCAGCCAGGACGGCTGATCCGCACCGCGTCGGACGTGAGCGGCGCCCGCGCTCACGTCCGACGGCGGGCGCCGCTCGCCGAGTATCGGTGTTCGTCTACCTGGAGGCGTCCCGGCGGTTCGGGCAGCAGCTGGCCACTGTCGAGCGCACCGACGACCCGGTTGACGACCTGTACCGGCTGGGGCTGGCCTACCGGGAGTTCGCCGTGGGCGACCCACACCTGTACGCCGTACTGTTCTCGGGGCCGATTCCCGGGTGCGAGCCCGACGACGCGGCCAGACAGGAGTCCCTGGACAACTTCACACCGCTGGCCAACCCGGTGCACGCGGCGATCGCCGCCGGCAAAATCGTGGACGAGCCGGCGACCGTCGCAATGGGACTGTGGGCGATCGTGCACGGTCTGGTGTCCCTGGAACTGGGCGGCAACCTGCCGGAAGGACTGGATCCGGCCGCGCAGCAGCGGCTCAGGATTCCGCTTCTCGTGCCTCCGGCTACGCAGCCGCAGCACAAGCCTCAGGCCCGAACAGACGCAGTCGCGGCCGGAAAAGCCGGACCTACAGCCATGTCGCCCCCGAAGTCGAGCACCAACTCCTCACCGCCCTCGAAGACCGCTGGCACGCCGTGCCCGACCCCGCCGCCCCGAACGACCAACCGCTGGCACCGGTTGTCCCCTCTTCGCCGGTACTCGGGACACCACCACCCGGCATTGGAAACCCCAACGCCCGCAACGAAAAATATACCCACAACCCAACGGGACGCGGCACAATCGTGCTCCAGAAACGCTCCACCTGCGGCAACCGAACCGGGGCGTCAGCGATCACACGAGATCGACTCAAGAAACGAGAAAACCCCTCCGGCCAGGACAAACGGCTCGATCGAAGGGGATCACTACGGAGTGGAGCTAAGGGAACTCGAACCCCCGGCCCCTCACTGCCAGCCTCGCTGGCCTGCAAAAACCGAGAAGCCGCAGGAAAAACGGGCGCGATTCGCTGCCGCTGGATGTCGTTGCGCAAGCAGGTGTGCTCCAGAATTGCTCCAGCGAAAACAGTGTGAAGGACAATCATCCGAGCACCCACGCAGTTGGGCACCACGATGGACTCCCCGCGTGGGCCTTGCTGCCAACGGCGCAGCGAGGCGCCGGCCGCATCGCCTTCGTCTTCGGCGAGCTCGACCGGTGATGGTGCAAGACGCGGTGACCGTCGGTGTGCGCCCATCGGCACCGGTCTCGAGCAGCGCGTATTTCACGAGGCTCAAAAGCGAGATGGTTGCGCGGTCCGGCCCCACCGCACGCAGTGACGCCTGCAGGCGGGAGGCACCGGCACGAGCTTGTGAAGTCCTGCCGCTCAGATGGGTGATGCGGTGGTGTGAAGCGTGGCGTTTGCGGGTAATTTCCAGCGGCTTTTGCTGTGAGGCGATTTGTGATGTTCACCCAGATCCTCGATCCGGTACACAGCGTCCTGGGCAGCACCCTGCTGGCTCTGGTGCCCGTCGCGGTCCTCCTGTTGCTCCTGGCCGTCGTGCGGCTGTCCGCGTGGCAGGCGGTGATCGGCGGTGCGATCGTGACCCTGCTCGGGGCCATCTTTATCTGGCACACACCGACGGGAACCGCGTTCACCGCCTACGGGTTGGGCGCCGCGACCGGATTCTGGTCCATCGACTGGATCGTGTTCTGGGGGGTGATCATCTATCACACGCTCGTGGTCACGGGATCCTTCGACGGGTTCAAACGATGGCTGGTAAGCCATGCGACCGCCGACATCCGAGTGCAGACGATCCTCATCGCCTGGGCCTTCGGCGCACTGCTGGAAGGCCTCGTCGGATTCGGCTACCCGTGGGCGGTTGTCGCACCACTGCTGATCGGATTCGGCATGATGGACCTGGAAGCGGTGAGAGTCGCCGCGCTCGCCAACAACGCCCCCGTTTCCTACGGCGCCCTCGGCGCGCCCGTGATCGGGCTGGCCGCAGTGACCAGCCTGCCGCTGCTCGACCTGTCCGCCTCCATCGGCAAGATCGTCGCAGTGCTCGCGCTCGCCCCGCCATGGCTGCTGATCTACCTGGTCAGCGGCCGACGCGGCTTCCGCGCCGGCTGGCCGCTGGCGCTCGCGGGCTCGTTCGGCTACATCGCCGGCCAGTACCCGACATCGCAATGGCTGGGCCCATACCTGCCCGACGTCATCGGCTCCCTGGTGTGTTTCGGAGTGCTACTTGTCCTGCTGCGCTTCTGGCGGCCCGCGGTACAACTCGGCTTCGGAGGCCACGAACTCGCCCCGCACGAGGTCGAAGCGTGGCGAACCGGTCCCAGCGCATCGTCCTCGTCGGGTGCGGGTCGCGGGCTGCTGCCGTTCGTGATCCTGGTCGCGGTCGTCGTCGCGTGGACAGGCCCGTGGTCACCGCTGCCGAACTACACACCGTTCGAACCGAAAGTCTCCGCGATCTCCTCGGTGACCGGCAAACCGGTGAGCATCACGTGGTCCTTCTCGCCGTTCATCGCCGGCACCGCGATCCTGGTCAGCTGGCTGCTGATCAACCTCTACCTGCGGCCCCGCCGCGACCAGTTGCGCGAGGTGTTCCGCCGCGCGTTCGGCCAGATGTGGGGCGCCCTGCTGGTCGGGCCGCTGATCTTCGGGCTGGCCCAGGTCTTCAACTTCTCCGGCATGGCCAACTCGATGGCCACCGGCTTCGCCAAGGTCGGTACAGCATTCGTGGTGCTCTCCCCCGTCCTCGGCTGGATCGCCGTGGCACTGTCTGGAAGCAACACATCTGCCAACGCGGTGTTCGGCCAGTTCCAGGCAACCGTCGGCAAGCTGCTCGGCGCACCACCGCTGCTGTTCCCGTCACTGAACTCGGTCGGCTCCGAGGTCGGAAAACCGGTCGCTGCCCAGACGGCGAGCGTCGGCGTCGCCACAACCACCCTCGTCCGTCAGGAAGGACACGTGATCCGCCACAACCTCGGCTGGACACTAATAATCCTGGCGTACCTGATCGGCGTAGGCGCACTGTTCTACTTCCTACTGCCCAGCTCCATGCGACTCTAGTCACCGCGCGTCGAGATTTCGTCCTCAATGGACCGTTGAGCAGCCGACCCACTGCTTGCGGCGTCGGGAATTGGGTGATTGGAGCACCGGTCGGCGCCGCTGCATCCTTGGATCGTGCGCAGGGTCGGCGTACATGGGCGGGCAACCGTGATCGATGGTCTCGGGGCGCAATTCGTGGTGCCAGGGTTCGTTGCTGTAGATCTGGCACAACCCGTAATCGGCGCCGTGCTCTGATCGGCCCCATGGCGAACTGGTCGTCACCCATGCCGCGAGCCACTGTGCTGAAGCGACCGAACGCAGCGCCATAGTGGTGAGTCAGGGACGCTTGTTCTCACGCGGAGGTCTTCGCAATGATGCGTTCAACCTCATCTCGGCCGAAGGCCCGCAGGGTCGTGCTACGGACGTTGCCCAGCCCGCCGAGTTGCAGGAGGGCAGCGGTGGCAGTTTCGTCGTCGGGTGCCTCGACGACGCCCACGAGGTCGTACGGACCGATAGTCCAGTAAATGTTCACAAGCTTCGCTCCGAGCTTCTGTAACGCAGCGGCGAAGGCATCAGCACGCTCCGCAGTTTCCTTGCAGGCGCGGATCCCCTGGTCAGTCCAGCTCAATAGCGTGATGTAGGTCGGCACGCGCGCTCACCTCCATGAAATAGGTAGGTCCTAAATAAATAGCCTAATTGCCCACATGGAGGGCCGCATGTCAAGTGAGCAATCCACAAGACACGCAACGCATT
This sequence comes from Amycolatopsis taiwanensis DSM 45107, assembly GCF_000519205.1. Classification (GTDB taxonomy): domain Bacteria; phylum Actinomycetota; class Actinomycetes; order Mycobacteriales; family Pseudonocardiaceae; genus Amycolatopsis_E; species Amycolatopsis_E taiwanensis. Next base: position 15,528 of record NZ_JAFB01000049.1, read on the forward strand.
CAGCGATGCCAGCACGCAACGTCCTCCCAGTCGCTGGACGCTTCACCACTGGCCAGTGGCCGCAGTTCGCGACACGGGCGGAGGGCGACGCTTGGCGGGACCAACCGTAACGACGCCACAGGCTTCGCTTCCGCTACGACCGCTCAGTTGCTTCCCCAACAGGGCTTCCGACACTGGGCTCCGACCCCACAGGTTTCCTCACGAAGCCGCCAGCCTGCAACCGGGCCTCTGAGCGCACCACCTGCAGTACTACCGGCGAACGAAAACGCCCCAGGCTTCTATCGCAAAGACGGTTTCACCGTCCTCTTCCTCGAGATCGACGACCATGACGCCGGTCCAGTTCCTAGTGGCTGCGACGAAACCGTTGCCGTCCACACGTGCCAGTGGAATCAGGTTGGCTGCGACGAACGACCATTCACACGTCATGAGGCCAGCCGTTTTGTACTCCTGGAAAAGCACGAACACCGGCTTCGTGACGGGAGCGAGCCAGGAGGGCCGGACACCAGGCAGCAGCGTATCGCGCACCGCTCCCGACTCGGGCGCGACCGCGACGAGAGTCTCGTAACGCTCGGCTCCGAACTCCTCCTTCCACCGACTGACGACGACCTCGCTTTCAGCAGCGGGCAGCCAGGTCACCGTGTCGGCATCGATCTGTTCCCGCTCCATCGCCCGAAGCAGGGCCGATCTGGTGCGGGATCCCTCTTTGGATAGCGCACCGGCCTCATTCGGCGAACCACTCGTCACGAAATATTTTTACCAGTCGCAGTTGTCAGCACCGACCTATGGGGGAATAGTCCACTTTCACCTTCTGGGTGACCACTCGCCAACGGCCGTTCTTGTCCAACCGGAGTGGGTCTTTCGCCAGGCCCGCCTCCCAGTGCGGCTGCCCCGATGCGAACGGTCGAAAATATTGTCCGTGACCAACATGTACTTTCCGTCGATCTCGTACACGTACTGCAGGCCCGACTCGGTGCTGATCACGTCCATCGGCACGGCGTCTTGTCGCTTCAAGCGGGTGAGGTTGTCCGGTCAACCCAGCGATGCGCTCGCGGCGCGCAGCTCGTCGAGGGCCTTCAGGAGGTAGGCGGCGAACCCGTCCTCGGCGGCACGGTCGCCGTCGGACCATTCGGCGTATCCGCGTTTGAAGGCGAGGACGCCGAGCTCACTGGCGAGGGCGGCGGTCGGATCGGGCACGCCGCGGGCGACCAGGGCAGCGGTCATGGCGGCCGCGAGGCTGACGCTCTTGAGGGCGTCGCGCTCCTGAAGTTCGGCGCTGGCGGCGACGGCCGCCTTCAGACGCGGGGCGATCTCCCGGCTCATCGGGCCCATCGCGGTCGATGCGCGTACGAGACCGGCGGCGACCGCCTCGAGTGGGCTGGCGTCGGCGGGCGCCTCGGCGATGCCCTCGGTCAGCAGCCGGCTCAGCGTCTCCTGCCCGGCGACCAGCAGCTCGCGTTTGTCGGGGAAGTGTCGGAAGAAGGTGCTCTTGGTGACCCCAGCGCGCGCGGCGATCTGCGCGACGGTCGTGGCGTCGTAGCCCTGCTCGGTGAACAGGTCGACGGCCGCCATGACGAGGCGTTCGCGCGCACCCGGCTCCCATCGACCCATAGGGCCATCATATGCGATGGGACTCTTGTCCCATCACTCTGATATGTTGATGGGACAAGAGTCCCATCACTCGCGGGAGCGTTCCATGCACGTGTTCATCACCGGCGGCACCGGTCTGATCGGGTCCGCCGTCGTCGCCGAACTCCTCGGCAACGGCCATACCGTCCTCGCACTCGCCCGCTCGGACGCCTCCGCGCAGGCCGCCTCGGTGGCCGGCGCCGAGCCGATCCGGGGAGGTCTGGCCGATCTGGACGTCCTGCGCGCCGGCGCCGCTCAGGCCGACGGTGTGATCCACCTGGCCTTCGCCAACGATTTCAGCAGCCCCGAAGCCTTGGCGAACGCGGTCGCCGAGGAAAGCGCCGCCCTCGCCACCCTCGGCGAGGCACTCGTCGGCAGCGGCCGTCCCTTCGTCACCTGCTCAGGCACGCCCGCCGTGCCGGGCCGCGCCTCCACCGAGGCCGACTCGATTCCGACCGAGGGACCGGTCGGTGGCCGCGGTCGTGCGGTCATGGGAGTCCTGGGCTTGGCTTCGCGCGGGGTTCGGAGTTCAGCCGTCCGCCTGCCGCGGACCGTCCACAATGAGGGCACCGGCGGGTTCGCCGGCGTGTTGACCGGGATCGCGCGTCAGAGCGGAGTGTCCGGATATCCGGGCGACGGAACCCAGCGCTGGCCGGCTGTGCACGCGCTCGACGCCGCAGTCCTGTTCCGGCTCGCCCTGGAGCAGGCGGAAGCCGGCACCTCCTGGCATGCCGTGGGCGACGAGGGCGACCAGGTGCGTGATATCGCCGCGGTCATCGGCCGGCGGCTGGGTCTACCTGTTGAGTCCGTGCCGGTGGAGACCTACGGTCCCCTCGGCGTCATCTTCGCGGCCGACCAGCCCTCGTCCAGCACCCACACTCGGCAGGCACTCGGCTGGGAGCCGAAACACCCGAGCCTGCTGGACGATCTGGAGAACATCCAGCCCTGACCGGCAGCCAGGAACATGGGGTGGGCCCGCTGCCGCCGGATCGCCAGCCGCGTGGCGATGGTCCGGCACCGTCGACATCCCCGCGCCGAAGCGGAACCGTCTACGGGGCCGAGTCCCTGACTCTGCAACACCAGGTCAGGCACATCGGCGAGACCATCAATCGCCCCATCCCGATCGAACACATCTCCGACGAGCTGGCTCGCGCGGAAGTCGGCACGACAAGGCCTCCGGTCGTGGCCGAGGCGATCGTCCCGCCAGTGCATCCAGTCCAAACTGCTCGTCCACCACATCCTTACTATAAAAGCCAGATCGATAACGTTAGGTGACAAGGGATTTCAAGCAGTGCGCAGCTGCTCGGTGATGGGCGGTGCAGCCGAGCGACGCAACCGGCGGCACCGATCGGTCAGGTCAGCGCTATTGCGCGAGCATGCGTGCAGTCGGGCAGCCTCGCGCTGTGCCAACTGGTAGAGCGGCTCGCTCTGGTCCGCCCAGACCAGCAGTTCGGCGACTTGAACAGCTGCGCGCGCGGCCTGGTGCCGAAGGGTGTGGTCTTGGCCCTGACCGGTCACCTGTGGCTCGGCCAGTACCGGTCAGACTGGGTGGGCAGGTGGACCACGGATGCCACGGTCGTGACCTTCAATCTGCCCTTCCAAACCCAGAGTCTGCTCCCATAAGGCTAAGAGTTCACCCGGTCCAGAGACTCGTGACAAGGCTGTTCGCAGCTGTTGACCTGCGGTTTGAGCTGTTGAGCTCACTTGGAAGAGCCCATAGGTGTGAACCAAGGACGACATATTGCGCCGACCTGCGGAAATGCGATTTCCGCAGGTCGGCGCGGGTCCATTCAGAGTCGTTGAGTGCAGTTGAGGACTTTTGTGCGCATGTGTTTGCTCCCAATTTGCTCCCCACACTGCTCCCCTGCCGCGTATGTCGACGACACGCGAAAACTGAGCAGGTATCGACGGCTGACTATTAAGCAGGTGGCCCGAGTATTGGGTGGCGATGTCCGTGGAAGAACAGGCCGAGATCCGTCGGCTACGGCGTGTCGATCACCGAATCGCTCGCCGACTCGCCGATCGCTCGGAACACTGTCGCGGCGGCAGTGAAGTCGAACCAACCACCGGAGTACCAGCGCAAACCGGCCCGCGACGGGCTGTCACTGCTTCTCCAAGGTCGCCTCCCCTTTGCCCCGGAGGACAACTTCCCCTTTCAACGGACTCGTGGGGAAATCACCCCGCAATATCCGGGTGAGGAACTCCACCATCCCGCAGCCGTAGCGGCTGAACCCGTCGCCGCGGTCGTACACGAGTACCGGCCAACCGGCCGGGTCCTCCGCCGTAGCGTCCCAATAGAACAGGTCGGCGTCGCTGGAGCCCCCAAGTGATCAGGTAGGGCGACGTCCCTTCCAACTCGGGGGACTTGAATGTGGTGTCCTCCCGCGCGTCCTCCGCATTACCCGTTTCCAGGACCATGCCGTTCCAGCCGGCGTCCTCGAACGGCACCTTCGGCTGCGGCCCGAGGACCCCCAGGAAGTCCTGGATGGTCCCGGCACCGTACACCTCGATGAACCGCCGATAGTCATGTGGGAACCACCGGCCCCACGACCGGCCAATTGGATCCCAATCGACCGGCGTCCCGCGTTCCTGCGGCGGCGACATCAACCCCGTCAGGATATCCACGTCGGTTGTCGAGCTCAGCCTTTTCTCCCAGGTCGCCCCCCTGTGTCCTAGAGGAAGACATCCCCTTTCAACGGATCCTCGGGGAAATCGCCCCGCAGTGTCCGGGTGAGGAACTCGACCATCCCACAGTCATAGCGACTGAACATGCTGTCGCCGCGGTCGAACACGAGCACCGGCCAACTGGACGGGTCCTCCCCGGTAGCGTCCCAGCAGAAGATATTGGCGTTGCTGGAGACGCCCCAGGCGATCAGATAGGGAGAAGCCCCTTCCAACTCGGGAGACTTGCGCGTGCCCTCCCACGTGCCCTCCGCGGTGCCCGTCTCCTGAACCATGCCGTCCCAGCCCGCGTCCTCGAACGGCACCTTCGGCTGCGGTCCAACAACCACCAGGAAATCCTCGATGGCCCCAGCACCGTACACCTCGATAAACCGCCGATAATCAAGCGGAAACGGCCGGCCCCACGACCGGGCAATCGAGTCCCAATCAACCGGCGTCCCACCGTAACGCGGCGGCGGCATCAACCCCATCAAGACATCGACGTCAGCTGCCGAACTCATCCTTACTCCTTCGTCCCAGCACGGGCAATCTGGCCGGGCCCGGTGCGCTCCAATTCCTTCAACCGGGCACGTTCCGGAACTGACAGTTCCGGCTCATTGGACGGATGATTCTCGCGGTATTTCTTCACCCAATTATTCAGAGTCTGCTCCACTACGCCCAACTCGCGGGCNACCTCAGCGATCGTGCGAGACCGCTCGACCACCTCCTTTGCCGCCGCTTCCCGAAACTCGGGCGAATACCGCGAATTCTTCCGTGCCACAACAACTCCTGTCAGTGAACCCCAATCCTACGTTGGGGCCGCTGTCCGAGAACCTTCCGGCACCTCAGTCTTCTGCTTTGCCACCGCCGCATCCGGACCACGATTCGGGCGGGACGGGTTCGGCTGGCGGAAACAGCGCGGATACGCCCCAAGGGGCGGGCGATCCGGCACAACTGCTGTTCACCCCGGCGCAAGCCGCGGCGATGCTGCAGGTCCGCGAGTCCTGGCTACGGCGACGCGCCGCACGCCGCCAAGTGCCGTGCACCTTCCTCGGAAAACACCTCCGCTTCTCCCCCGCAGACCTCAAACAGATCACAGCCGACGCCGCACGCCCCGCAACCACCACGCGGCCCACCGGCCCCAGGCCAGGCACACGCCCAGGGCGGGCCCGCAGCCAGAGCCGGACACCTCCTCGCCGGCCCGATCTCTGAAACATCGATTCTTTCCGCAGGTGACCACATTTATAGGTTGCATTTTTGCCGCAACGGAGCGTGGATCTGGCTGTGCCCCGATTCCGGGCACAGCCACATCTCTCTTATGAAAGGGCGCATCAATGGCCTGGGTCGAAAAACGCGGAGACGGTTTCCGCGTCCGCTACCGTCTCCCCGACGGAACGCTCCACACCGAGAACGGATTCACCACCCAGAACGACGCCGAAAACAGGGCCGCCGACATCGAGTCCGACCAGCGACGAAACCAGTTCGTCGACCCACGCCTGGCGCAAACCACCATCGACGAATGGATCCGCGCCTGGTCCGACGCCCATCACGTCAGCAACATCACCTGGGCAACCTACGACTCCCACATCCGCAACCACATCCTGCCCCACTGGAGCGGCACCGCCATCGGCGACATCCAACGGATAATGGTGAAAGGCTGGGCCAACAGAACACTCCGCACCAAACTCGCCGACAAAAGCGTCAAAGACATTATCGTGCTGTTCTCCATGATTCTCAGCGAAGCCGTCGACGAAGGACTCATCGGCTCCAACCCCTGCCGGAAACTCCGCCTCGGCCTCGCCGATCGCCCCGAACGCCCGCACGCCACCCCGGACGAGATCGACGCCATCGCCGCACGAGTAGCACCCGACGACGGGCTAATGATCATCACTGCCGCCTACACCGGCATGAGGTGGGGCGAACTCGCCGGACTCCAATGGAGCAGGACCTACCTCGACGACAACCCCCGCATCGAGATCGACCCCGACGTCGGCGCCCTGCACGAGGTTCGCGGACGACTCGAACTCGGCCCACCCAAAACCCCGGCCAGCGCCCGACCCGTCTACCTACCCCCGTTCCTCACACAACTGCTCACCGAACACCACGACCGCAACCCCCACACGCGATTCGTATTCACCGGACCCGAGGAAGGCATGCACCGCCGCTCCAACTTCCGCCGACGCGTCTGGCTCCCCGCCCTCACCGGCAACACCGAACTCGGATGGGGACCCATCCAACCCACCATGCACTTCCATGACCTACGCCACACGCACAAGACCTGGCTCATCGAAGACAGCGTGCCCCGCGTCGTCCAACTCCAAAGGCTGGGCCACAAACCCCAGGACACCTCAGACCTCTACTCCCACGTCACCCCGCAGATGATCGAGACCCTGCGCGCAGCCCTACAAGCCCGATGGGACACCTACGGCACCTGGACCTGGGCCGACCACTTAGGTAACGCAAAGGTGATCAGAACCCGTGCTCCCAAACTGCTCCCACAACACACAAACGGCCCATCGACGAAGATCATCGACAGGCCGCTTGAACTGCGAAAACGTACCGTGGGCGATACTGGGATCGAACCAGTGACCTCTTCGGTGTGAACGAAGCGCTCTCCCGCTGAGCTAATCGCCCCCGTTCGGTACGAGTAGGAACTCTAGCGGACGGGTTTCCGGCTCTGACAAACGGGTGGTCTTTTCGGGGCACGCTGCGCACACGGGTCAGCACGCAGCGAACAAACGCGTGCTAGCCAGGGTTGTTTTTCCCGATTAAGCGAGACACGTCACCTGCCGCGTCCGCGGACGGTGCTGTCGCGGAGAGGTTGAAGCGGCCACTATGTAGGAGGCCGACCAGCGGGTAGGAACGTCAGGCCATACGGACACCGGCGACTATGGTGTCCGTGGTGGCCCGGTAAGCCCATCCGGGTGATCCCAGGTGGTCACGGGACCGAAACGGCAGACCGATCCGTCACACCGGGAAACTCGGCCGAGCGGGCCGTGGAGGGAGACGAAGGGTAAGACGATGCGTAACGATCACGTGACGCTCCGCTCGACAGCGGTGTTCGACCTGCTGGCACCCCGCACGCCGGCCGTGCCCGTCAAGGTCGAGCTGCGCTATGACACTCGCGACCCGTACGCCGTGGTGGCCGCGTTCCGGACCGGACGGGCCGGCTGGGTCGAGTGGGTGTACGCACGAGACCTGCTCGCCGACGGCCTGCTGGCCGAGGCCGGCGACGGTGACGTGCGCATCCGCCCGTCCGTCGAGGACCCCGAGTCGGTGCTCATCGAGCTGAACTCCCCCTCCGGCCACGCCATGTTCGAGGCATCCGCACAGGAACTCGCCGACTTCCTCGACCGCACCTACGACGTCGTACTGCCCGGCAACGAGCACCTGTGGGTCGACGTGGACGACGCGCTGACCCACCTGATCCCGAACGACCTGGGCTGATGACGGCGAGCGATCGAAAAGGGCACCCCCCTGTGATCGCGACCCGGCCCATCGGATATGGTTTTGCCACACTACGACGGAGGGCCGAGCCGGCCGGAAGTCGATGGTAGGCGGACGTAGCGCAGCTGGTAGCGCATCACCTTGCCAAGGTGAGGGTCGCGGGTTCGAATCCCGTCGTCCGCTCGGAAGGCCCGGCAGGGCCTGAACGCGGTGGAGTGGCCGAGAGGCGAGGCAACGGCCTGCAAAGCCGTGTACACGGGTTCGAATCCCGTCTCCACCTCGCGCGATTAGCTCAGCGGGAGAGCGCTACCTTGACACGGTAGAGGTCACTGGTTCAATCCCAGTATCGCGCACCACCTGTTTTACTAGGTCAGCGGCACTATAGCTGATCATGCGGAAGACGGTTCAACGCTCAACACGCGATAAACAGGCGATGGCTCGTGTGGGCGCCTGGTCAGGAAGCTCGTTGAGCGTGGCCCGCGAGTACGGGAACCATTCGGCAAGCCGAGCCTCTTCCAGGAACACTGTCGGATCGTTTCCGGTGGCCGCGCGCAGCCGCGGAGAACTCAAGCCGAACCCGCCAGTCAGGCCGCGACATCGCACCAAATCACAGAACGACTCCCCACGAACAAGCCGTTCCCGTTGATTCTGACCTGGTAGTGGACCGACTCGCACAAGGTTGGAGGTCGGTCTGTCACCGGGAACCCGGCGTGACCTCGGCCGCCGCCAGTGCGCGTAGTGCCAGCCGGTCGGTCTTCCCGTTGACGTTCAACGGCCACGCGTCGAGATGGTGGAAGCGGCGGGGCACCATGTACAACGGTATCCGTCTGCGTAGCCACAGCATGAAATCGTTCGGTGACAAGCGTTCCCCGGTGTGGAAACCCACGAGCTCCGTCTCGTCGCCCCGGGTCACCGTGACCGCGACCGCCTCGTCAACGGCGGGATGGCGCGACATGGCCGCCTCGACCTCGCCGAGCTCGATCCGGTAGCCGCGGACCTTCACCTGGTTGTCCAGCCGCCCCAGGTGCAGCAGGTAACCCGACTCGCGCCGCACCCGGTCGCCGGTGCGGTAGAAGTGGGCATCGGTCAGTTCGCCGTCGTAGGAGACGAAACGGTCCGTGTTGTCCGCCGGGTCGAGGTAGCCGTCGAAGCGCTGGGGTCCGCGCACGCACAGTTCACCCTCGTCGGCTGGACGGCCGTCCTCGCCGAGGACGACGTACTCGAGCGTGTCGTGAATCGTGCCGATCGGGACCGTGTCGTTGGACGTCCTGGGCCAGTCGTCGGGGCTCGCCGGCAGCCGGTAGGCGCTACACGTGACGGTGAGCTCCGTCGGGCCGTAGATGTTGTCGATGACCGTGTCGGGGGCGACCGCCCGCCACGCCTCGCAGTGCCGCAGGGTCAATGGCTCACCGACGAAGATGCAGTAGCGGAGCGCGGTGACCGCCCCGTCCGGAACATTGCCGAGCGCGGCACTGATCGAGAGCACGGACGGCACCGAGAACCAGTGTGTGAGCCGGCGGTTCACGATGTGGTCGATCGGGGTGAGCAGCTCGCCGCGGGCCGGCACGACCAGCGTCGCCCCGCCTCCCCAGGTGACGAACATGTCGAAGACCGTGCCGTCGAAGGTCAGCTCGTAGGTGTTCGACATCCGGCAACCGGGGCCGACCTCGTAGCGGTCGATCATCATGTCCACATAGGACGACACGTTCCGGTGCCGTGCCGGCACTCCCTTGGGGCGCCCCGTAGAGCCGGACGTGAAGACGATATAGGCGACGTCCCCGGCAGCCGGGCGGTAGGGCGGCAGCTCACCACCGGACGGCGAGATGTCGTCGGCGAGCGTGACCACGGTGGACTCGGCGCCGGACGGCAGTCGAGCCGCGCCCGACTCGTCGGTGAGCAGCACCTCCGGCTCGGTCATCGCGTGGATCGTGGCGATGCGCTCGACCGGGAACCCCGGGTTGAGCGGGATCACCGTGGCGCCAAGCCGTTGCCCGGCGAGATAACCGGCGTACGCGATCACGCTGTGCGCGGCGAGCAGACCCATGCGGGCCGGCACGCCACCGTGTTCGTCGATGATCCGGGCGGCGATCACGAGCGCCAGGTCGTGCAGTTCCCGGTACGTCAGAGTTCGGTCGGCCACCTCCAGGGCGGGCTCGCCGGGAAAACGCTCGACGGAGGNGGCGAACCACTCCCACAACGTCCGGTCGGTACGCAGCACCGGCGCCTCGACCCGCATGGTGCACGGCGGATCCTGGTGGGTCGGGACGAGGTGGAGTCGGCCGACGTCGTCCGCCCCGGTGGGCACGCCGGTGCGGCACCGGCACGGGTCGTCGCCGAAGCCGGCGAACCGGTAGGCGATCTCCATCATCCGGTTCCGGTCGGTCCTGCGGAAGTCCGCGACAAGGTGCACGCCTGCCTGGGCGGCCTGGTCCGTGAGCCAGCGCAGTAGTACCGAACCGGCGCCGAAGGACACGACCCGGCAGGAGGTCGCGAGCAGTTTCAGGTGCCACACCGAGGTGTGCTTCTCCAGCAGCAACACGCCGACCGTGCCGTGCGGGCCGAACCGGTCGGTCATCGACACGACGAGAACCTCGTGACGCGGGTCCCCGGCCAGGGCCCGCAGGTCCGCGGCGGAGTAGTGCACCCCGGTCGCGTTCATCTGGCTGGTGCGCAGGGTCAGTTCCTCGAGCCGGGCGATGTCGTCTCCCGCCGCCCTGCTGATGCGTAGTTCCAGGTTCAGGGTGCGGAGAAACTCCTCGTCCGGGCCGGTGAAGTCGGCGCGCTCCGCTTCCCGCCGGGCACCGGCCTGGTACATCTTCCTGCGGTTACGGGCATCGCTGGTGACGACGGCCGGCGTGAACTCCGGAAGCGCGGTCAGCAAGGCGGCTTGCTCGGCCGCGTAGCAGCGGACATCGGGCAGGTGGTGGGCGACCTCCGCGCGTTCGACGAGCTGGTCGTCGATGAACGCGATCGTGTGGTGCGCGAACTTCAGTTCCTCGGCGATCTCGCGGACGGCGTCGGACTTGCGGCCCCAGCCGATCTTCGGCGCCACGAAGTACTCCGCGATGCCGAGTTTCTCCAGCCGCGCCCACGCGTGGTCGTGGTCGTTGCGGCTGGCCACCGACTGCAGGACACCGCGATCGTCGAGTTCGACGATCACCGCTCGGATCGCCTCGGGCAGCGTGACCTCGTCGTCCTCGAGCAGAACTCCCCGCCACAGCGTCTGGTCGAGATCCCAGACGAGACATTTCACCTTCTCCATCGGCCTTACACCTCCCACAGCGTCGCGGCCCAGGCGGCGACCGGACTGTTGTTCAGCACGAGCACCAGGTCACCGGTGGCCAGCTCACCGCTGGCCAGCAGCCGGTCCAGGTTCAGCACGACGTCCATCGCACCGAGATGTCCATAATCGGCAAGGCTTTCCCCGCACACCGGGTGGATCGGCAGCCCCAGCAGGCCCGCGTAGAACTCGTACGCACTCGCCGTGACGTTCTGCATCACGGTGGCCGCGATATCCTTTTTGGACACATTGGCGTCGGCAAGCACACCGTCGACCAGCTCACCGAAGCGCAACCGGCTGTTCATGGCCAGTTCGAAGCGGTACCGGTCGGGCGAGGCGCACTCCTCGCGCCACTCGTACCACGGGACCTGCTTGTAGTCCACGGAGAACAGGTCGTGGAACGTGCCGTCGGTGACCATCCGGTGGGCACGCAGGATCGGCCGGGCATCGCGGGTGATCGTCATCGCGCAGGCGCCGTCGCCGATGACCGTCACGGGAAACCGCACCCGGTCGGCTCCGGTCGGCCGGCTGGCATGCGCGATGAGCACACCGCGGCGGGACGGGTCGGCCACGAGCAGATCCCGTGCCAGCGCCCAGGCGGCACTCGAGCCCGTGCAACCGAGCCCGTCGACGGTGAACGCGAAGGTGTTGGGCAGCTTGGCGTCCACCTGCACGCGGCAGGCATCCGAGCCGAGCAGCACGTCCGGTGCACGGGGTGCCACGAGGATCAGCACGTCCGGTTCGGTGGGGTGGGTGGCGAGCAGTTCCCGGCACGCCTGCGCGGCGAGCTCGCCGCAGTCGAGTTCGCCGAACACCCCGACCGTCCGCACACCACTGCCGGCGGCGAACGCGGCCGCTTCCCGGTCGAGTTCGGAGAACTCGGGCAGATCGCCGACGGCGGTCATGGTTTCCGGGAGCACACAATGGATTCCCCCGACCCCGATCATGACATCTCCTCACCCGCTCGGCGGCGTCGGAAATCTCGCCGGTTCGCTCCGCAAGATCCGCTCATGACCAGTTCGCCAATGCCTGTTCGGCGAGGGCGAGCTGGCAGATCTCGCTGCTGCCCTCGATGATCTCCATGAGCTTGGCATCCCGGTACGCGCGCGCGACCACGCCGCCGTCGCGGGCGCCTGCCGAGCCGAGCACCTGCACCGCGGCCGCGGCGCTGGATGCGGCGTTCCCCGCGGCGAGGTGCTTGGCCAGTATCGCGGCGCTGACCAGCTCCGGGGTGTTCGCGTCCCAGCACCGGCTCGCGTGCTCGCACACCCGGGTGGCCGCCTGCTCCGCGACCAGTAGCTCGGCAAGATGTCGCGCCACGAGCTGATGATCTGCCAGACGCCGGCCGAACTGCTCGCGTGTGCTCGCATGCCGGGCGGTCGCGGCCAGGCAGGCACGCAGGATCCCGACACAGCCCCACGCGACGGAAAGCCGGCCATGGGAGAGCACCGAGGTGACCACAAAGGACAGTGGCAGCCCGGCGCCGAGCAGGCTGTCCGCCGGCAGGCGCACGGACTCCAGCCACACGTCGGCGTGTCCGGCGGCCCGGCAGCCGAGCGGGTCGGGCACCCGCTCCACCCGTACTCCCGGCGCGTTCGCCGGAACCAGGACCGCGGCGGCGCCACCGGCATACCGGCCGAACACGACCAGCAGGTCGGCGTAGGCCGCGCCGGTCACCCACACCTTGTGGCCGTCGACGACGACAGTGTCGCGGTCGGTCTCGATCCGCGTGGTCATCGCGGCCAGGTCGCTGCCGGCGGCGGGTTCGCTGAACGCCACGCCGGCGGTCTCGCCCGAGGTGAGCCGGGACAGGTAGGCCGCGCGCTGTTCCTCGTTCCCGAACCGCTGCACGGTCCAGGCCGCCATGCCCTGCGAGGTCATCAGGCTACGCAGCGATCCGCACAGGCTGCCGACGTGAGCGGTGAACTCGCCGGCCGCGGCGGCGGTGAACGCCAGGCCGCCGTAGTCGGTCGGGACCTGCGGGCAGAGCAAACCCTTTCCCGCCAGCTCCGCGACGACCTCACGCGGCAGCAGGCCGGTGCGGTCCCACTCCCCCGCCTGGTCGGAGACCAGGCCGGTGACCAGTTCGTGCCACTCACTCATCGCGCAGCCTGAGCACGAGGTCGGTCATCACGTCCACCGTGCGGAAGTTCGCGAGCTTCAGGTCCTCGCCGCCGATGCTGATCGCGAACGTGCTCTCCACATACACGACCAGCTCCATCGCGAACATCGAGGAGACCAACCCCGAGGCGAACAGGTCCTCCTCGGGCGTCCAGCTCCGCTTGGTCCGCCGCTCGAGAAAGCCGAGCAGGTTCTCGCGCACCGACTCGCCGGTGAGGGAAATCGTCACCGCAACCCTCCGTGTTCGAAGAATCCCCGGCCGCTCTTGCGGCCGTGCTCGCCGTCGCGCACCTTCGTCTCCAGCAGGGCGCACGGGCGGTAGCCGTCGTCGCCGGTGCGTTCGTGGAGGACACGGAGCGAGTCGACGACGTTGTCCAGCCCGATGAGGTCGGCGGTGGCCAGCGGTCCGGTCCGGTGCCCGAGGCAGCCGGTGAACAGGGCGTCGACCGCTTCGGGTGTGGCCAGGCCGTCCTCGACGATCCGCGCCGCCTCGTTGATCATCCGTTGCAGCACGCGGTTGATCACGAAGCCGGGGCCGTCGCCGACGACCACCGGTGCACGCCCGAGTGCGGTCAGCAGCCCGGCCGTCGCCGCCATGGCCTCGTCGGACGAGCGCGGGCCGCGGATGACCTCGACGGCCTTGATGAGATACGGCGGGTTCATGAAGTGGATGCCGACCAGGTCGGCCGGCTCGGCCACGGCACCGGCCAACTCGTCGATGGGGATGGCCGAGGTGTTCGACGCGATCAGCGTGCCCCGGCCGACCACTGTGGACACGTCGGCGAGCACCTTGGCCTTCAGCTCGGCCAGTTCGGTGACCGACTCGACGACTGCGGTCGCATTCCGGATGTCCGCGATGGACTCGGTGGTGGTCAGCTCGCCTTCGGTCACCGTTCTCGGCAGGTGTCCCATCAGTTTCGCCATCCGCAGCTGCTGGGCGACGTTCGCCCGGGCCGCGCCGCGCCGGCCCGGGTCGACCTCGACCAGGGTCACCGGAACCCCGTGCCCCACGGCCAACGTGGCGATGGCCGTGCCCATGACACCCGCGCCCAGCACCGCGAGTCGATGTTCCGTCACCTGACCTCCAACGCGTCGACACTGATCTCCGGCAGCAGTTCGGCGAACTTGGGCTCCGCCCCGGCCAGATGCGACAGGCACTTGCGCAGCAGTGCGCCGGTCGGGGCCGGGTCGAGTTCGTGACTGGTCAGCCACGGACGCCACGCGTCAGCCTGCATGTCGTGCTCACCCCTGCGGAACTCGTCCAGCTCGTACAGCGCCGTGCTCGACAGGACCTCGCTGCCGGTCTCGAGGGCCCGCGCCGCGACGGCGTGCTGCCAGTCCCGCACGGGACTGCCGGTGGTCGGCATTCCGGCGTCGGCGAGCAGGCCGAACAGCGACCGCAGACTCAGTGCCCGCTCGGCCATGAGGTGGTAGGCACGGCCGACCGCGCCGGGCGCGGTGCACAGTTCGGCGATCGCGCGGGCGACGATGTCCACCGGGGCCACGGGAAGCGCGCGGTCGTCCAGTGGATGGGCGCCGACCGCGAGGCCGCCGGCGAGCAGGTGCCAGAGCACGTCCTTCGGGTTGCACGCGCCCGTGACGGTCGAGCCCAGCACGAAACCGGGCCGGAACACCCGCACCCGCATGCCGTCGCGCTCGGCCCGTTCCAGGATGCGCTCCGCGGCCCACTTGCTGACTCCGTAGCCGCCCTGCCGGGGATCGAGTGGCTGGTCCCTGGTCTCCAGGACCGGCTGCCCGCCGCCGATCGCCTCGCCGGTGGCCGCGACACTGGAGACGAACGCGAAGTCACCGATTCCGTTGCCCCGCATCCACTTCAACAGGTCGATGACCGGGAGCACGTTGTCGTGCCGGAGAACCCGGTACGGCTCGGTGAACACCACCCTGGCCGCACAGTGCAGCACCTGCCCGATCCGGCCGGCGAGACCGTCGCAGGCCGTGCCGATATCGTGCAGGTCGCCGGGCACCGGATGGACCTGCTCAGGGTCGGGTGCCGGCAGTTCGTAGCGTGCGGCGGCCGCACGGAGTCGGTGCCATGCCTCACCCTCGTTCTCCGCCCGGATCAGGCAGTGGACCTCGCGGCCGGTCTTCACCAGCTCTGCCAGCAGGAACGCGCCGAGGAACCCGGTTGCACCGGTCAGCAGCACACCGCGACCGGTACTCCCGTGCGGGGCGAGCTCGCCGAGTGGCAGCTGGAGATCGGCGTCGACGAGGGCGCCGTCGCCGTCCGCGGCCTGGTCGGCGTCGGGCACATTCCGGCGGACGAGGTCGGCGACGCGGCGGACCGTGGCCCTGCTCCCGCCGGCCCGGTGCAGGTTGATCTGAACGCCGTACCGTTGCTGGACTTCGAGTGACATCCGCACCGACAGCAGTGACGTCCCACCGAGCGTGCCGAACTCGTCGTCGACGCCGATCGCGTTCGTGCCGAACAGAGCACGCCAGATGGCCAGCAGGCCACTCTCCACGTCGTCCGATGTGGACGCTTCCGATGTGGACACTTCGGCGTGGGTCACGGCCGCCGGCTCTGGTGCACCGACCGGAGGAAGGTCGTCCAGCGCCCAATAACGCCGCCGCCGGAACGGGTAGGTCGGCAGCGTGAGCCGCCGGCCGTACCCGCCGGACAGGGCGGCCCAGTCGACCTCCGCACCACGCAGCCACGCCTCGCACGCGGCGGCCTCGACCTCGTCGTGCCCGTCCGGGACGAACCGGTCACCGGTCGGGTTCACCACCCGCATGGTGCGTACGGCAGGCGGGCGGGGCAACCGCAGCGCCCGCGTGATCGTCTCCGCCGACCCGGTCACCACCCGTCGCTCGGCGAACGCACGCCGGCCGACTCGGAGGGTGTGGGCCACGTCGGCGACGGGCAGCTCACCGGAGTCGATCTCGTCGGCCAACGCCCGGCACAGCGCGTCCAGCTCGGCCCGGGTGCGGGCGGAGACCACCAGCCGCACCCGCTCGCCCGCGACGGCCGGAGGCCGGGTCGGCGCGGGTGGCGGGGCGAGCACCGCGGTAGCGATGCTGCCGCCCAGGCCCATCGAGTTCACCAGCACGTGCCGGTTCTCGTCCGGACAGACGCCCTGCTCGGTGGACACGAAGAACGGGCTCTCCGCGAGGATTCCGGGATCGCGTGGCCGCTCGAACGCCGGATGCGGCGGCAGCGCGCCGGTACGCACCACGTGCACCGCGTTGATGAACCCGGCGATCCCCGCTGCCGGTCCGCAGTGGCCGATGTTCGCCTTCACCGAGCCGAGTCCACAGTAGCCGGTGCCGGTCGCGCCGAGCCCGCGGCACGCGTCGATCAGGCCACGCAGCTCGATCTGGTCGCCGAGCGCCGTGCCCGAACCGTGCGCCTCGACGTACCGCAGGTCGCCAGGACTCACGTCGGCCACCCGCAGCGCCGAGGACACCACGCCGGTGAGCCCGCCGGGGCTGGGCGCGGTGAAGCCGGAGCGCTCCGCACCGTCGTTGCCGATCGCGCTGCCCAGCACCACCGCGAGCACGGGATCGCCGTCGCTGAGTGCGTCCGTGAGGCGGCGCAACGCGACAACCCCGACACCGGAGCTGAACGACGTGCCGGTGGACGCGGCGTCGAACGGGCGACAGAAGCCGTCCCGCGAGGAGATACCGCCGGGCTGGTGACGCCAGCCGGCGAGGGGTTCGTTCACCGCCGCCGCACCGGCCAACGCGATGTCGCACTCGCCGGACAGCAGGCTCAGCACCGCCTGGTGCACCGCGGTCAACCCGGAGGAGCAGGCCGTCTGCACGGTCACCGACGGGCCGCGCAGGTCCAGCTTGTAGGCCACGCGTGCGCTGAGAAAGTCAGGCAGGCCACCGAGAACGATGTCGGGGTCGTCGCCGACGGCGGCCACTCCCCTGGCCCGCGCCCGCGCCACCTGGATCGCGAGGACGTAGGTGCTGGGCCCGGCACCGGCGAAGAGCCCGGTGATCGGGCCACCCGTGCCGGGCGGATGACCGGCCGCCTCCAGTGCTTCCCAGCAGGCTTCGAGGAACAGGCGCTGCGCCGGGTCGATCAGCTCGGCCTCGCGTGGCGAGTAGCCGAAGAACTCGCCGGCGAACTCGGCGGTCCCGTCCAGGGTCGCCGCCACCCGCACGAAGTCGGGGGCACGCAACGTCTCCTCCGGCACGCCGGCGGCACGCAGCTGCTCCTCGGGCAGCTCACGCATCGACACGAGGCCTTCGCCGATGTTGCGCCAGTACTGCCCGGGCCCTGGCGCGTCCGGGAACCGGCAGCCGACCCCGACGACGGCGATGTCCGTGGCGCGTGCCATCTAGTTGCCTCGCCGCGCACGATCGAGCAGGGCGCTGCGGTCGTTGCCATCCGGTGCCGGTGTTGGCGCGCCCACCCTCCCCGCGAGCAGGTCGGCCTGCGCGCGAACCGTGGTGTGCCGGAAGAGGTCTGGTGGCTCCAGCCCGCGGCCGGTCAGCGCGTTCAGCTTCTCCAGCAGGATGATGAGCAGGATCGAGTCTCCGCCGGCTTCGAAGAAGTTGACGTCGACGCCGACCTCCCGCACGTCGAGCACCTCGGTCCAGACCTGACGCACCCGGTCCAGCATGTCCATTCCAGTCTCCTCACAGTACGGCCGTGTCGGGGTTCGCGGCCAGGTCCTCGGCCGCGGCCACGACACCGCCCAGCAGGTCCGCCACAGTGGCGGCGTCGAGCAACCCGGCGGCGTAGGTGGCGGCGAGTTCGAGATCGTCGTCAAGATCGGTCACGGTCAGCTCCAGCTCGTACTTGACCGGGAACCGCGTTAGCGGCAGCAGCCGCGAGGTGATGCCCTCACCGAGATCCGGCGCCGTGGCGCGACCCGCGAAGTCCCCGAGGTACACCGGGGTCAGCGGCGGGCGGCTCAGGTCCCGGTCGGGGTGCAGTGCCTCGGCCAGCTTCTCGAACGGCACGTCGGCGTTGCGGTAGCAGGCTTTCGCCTCCTCACGCACCCGGACGAGGGCGTCCCGCCACGTCGGGTTGTCCCGCAGGTCGGTGCGCAGCACGAGCGTGTTGACGAACATGCCCACCGCGTGCGCGCTGCCCGCACGGTCCCGGCCGGACCACGGGAAGGCGAACAGGAAGTCGCGTTGGGTCACCCGGCGAGCCAGGGCCGCGGCGACCAGCGTCGCCGCCGTCACGAACGCCGAGCAGCCCAACTCGGCGGTCACCGCACGCAGGCGCGCGGTCAATCCGGCACCGAGTGTGATCACGTGTGCCGCGCCGGTGTAGGCCTGGACCGCGGGCCGGGCCCGGCGTCCTGGCAGCTCCACATCGGTCGGTGCGCCACGCAGCCGCTCGATCATCTCCCCGGCATCGGTTTCGTTCGTCCCGACCAGCTCCGCGGGGTGCACCGCGTCGGGCAGGTCGTCCACCGTCGACGAGTACGCGACGGTCAGCTCGCGGAACACCACGTCACGGGACCAGCCGTCGAACACCAGGTGGTGGGACACCAGGACGAGCAGGACACGGCCGGAGTCGGCGATGATCTCTGCCCGGGTGGGCAGTTCGGCGTCCAGGTCGAAGGGCGTCCAGCATCGTTCGTCCAGATAGGACGCCAGCTCGTCGGCGCTCAGCCCCTTCGCCGTGGCGTCCAACAGCCCTACCGGTGGCGGCGGGCCGTCAGTGCGGTAGAAGACCCGCCGCTGTTCATGGTCCAGCTCGAACCGGGAGCGCAACGCAGGGTGGCGAGCCAACACCTGTGCGGTGGCGAGCCGCAGCCGCTCGGCATCCACTCCTCCGGTGAACTCGATGACCGTGGGCACGAGGTAGGACGTGCGCAGGGCACGCGTTCGGTCCAGGAACCACAGCCGCTGCTGGACGGAGGTCGCGGGACAACGCCCGAGCTCCTCGACCCGTGTGTCCGGTATGGACGGTGCGCCCGCAAGCAGCCGGCCCAGCCCGGCGAGGGTCGGGTCCGCGAGGAACTCCCGCAGTCGCAGTGACACGCCCCACCGGCGTTCTGCTTCGGCGATCAACCGCACGGCGAGCAGGGAGTGCCCGCCGACGGCGAAGAAGTTCGAGTCAGCACGTAGGTCCTCGGGCGCGACACCGGAGAGCACACCGGCCACCAGGTCCGCCGCCCGGCGGGTGTCCTCGTCCAGACCTGGCGCGCCGGCGTCGTCGTCCGCGTGTGGCAACGGGATGGCCGGCAGCTCAAGGAGCGCGCGGATGTCGACCTTGTCATGTGCGTTACGTGGCACGGACTCCACCACGTACACCTCGGCCGGCAGCACCGGCGGCGGCAGCCAGCCGAGCAGCGGCTTCAGCAGTTCCTCCCTCGTCGGCATCCGGTCCACATCGGACAGGACGACGTGGGCGATCAGCCGGGTCGGGGTTCCCCGCGGGTGCACCACCGCGGCACGGACCGAGGGTTGTTCCTCCAGCAGGGTGCGGACGTCGTTGGGATCGATGCGGTTGCCCATGATCTTGACGTATCCGTCGAACCGGCCGAGGAAGTCCAGTTGCCCGTCCTCGCGGATCCGGACCCGGTCGCCGGTGCGGTACATCTTGTCGCCCGGCCGGTCCGGCAGGATGTCCGGTACGAACACGCGGTCGGTGTGTTCGGAGTCGGCGAGATAGCCGAGCCCGACGCCGTCGCCGGCCAGGTACAGCTCGCCCGGCGCACCGGAGGGCAGTTCCTCGCCGTGGCGGCCCAGCACGTACGCCCGCATGTTCGGGATGGGGGGACCGATCGGCGGGCGCTCCTCCTCGGGGTCGATCCACGCACCCGTGCTGAGGCAGGAGATCTCGGTGGGACCGTAGATGTTGTGCACCGGCGCGCCCCAGCGCCGCTTGCATTCCACGACGAGTCGTTGGGTCAGCGCCTCGCCGCCGACGGAGATGGCACGGACCCCGGTGGGGTCCTGCGACGGGTCCACATCGAGCATCGCCCGCAGCAGCGCGGGGGTCGTCGAGGTCACGTTCGGTGCGCCGGGACCGCGGAGCAGACGGAGCAGCGCGCGCGGGTCCCGCCGGGCCACGTCGTCGGCGAGGACCAGCTCGGCGCCGGCGGCGAGGGTGCGGAAGATGTCGAACGACGCGGCGTCGAACTGTGTCGTCCACGAGCACAGGACCCGGTCCGAAGGCGTGAGATCGACCTCGCCGGCCCACCACAGCACGGTGTTGAGCAGACCGCGGTGCTTGAGCACGGCGCCCTTCGGCCGGCCGGTGGTGCCGGAGGTGTACAGCACGGTGACGGGTGCGTCGGCGTCGACGGGCACGGGCTCGGCCGGCACCCGGACGTCCCGCAGCTCGTCGATCCGCAGCACCTCGTACCTGCCGCCGAAGCCGGCGAGTATCTCGGCGCCGACGCCGTCGGCGAGGACAGTGGTGGCGCCGACCTCGTCGAGGATGTACTCCATGCGGTGTGGCGGGGTGTCCAGGCTGAGCGGGACGTATGCGGCGCCGGCCCGCAGGACGCCGATCCACCCGGCGAGGAAGGCGCCGCCCCGGGCGGCGAGTACCGGGATGAAAGTGGCGTCGAGTTCCCGCGCCCTGGCGGCGATCGCCCATGACCAGCCGTCGAGCTCCGCCCAGGATGTCCGGTCGGCACCGCAGGACACCGCGCAGGCGCCCGGCTCGGCCTGCGCGATCCGTTCGGCCAGCACGTCGAGAATCGTGGTGGCGGCATGGGGTTTTCGAGGCCCGACGAGCACGTTGTTCGGTGGCGCACCGCCGGTCCGCCGGGTAAGTGGGAGCGCTGCCACCGGCAGGTCCGGCTCGGCGACCGCCGCGGCAAGCACGGTGGCGACGCCGTCCCCGATCTGGCGCGCGATCTCGGCCGAGTAGCGGTCCACGTCGTACTCGACGACGCCGCGCAGGCCGGCCGAGCCCTGCTCGAACAGCATCAGCAGGTCCGACTTGGCGGTCGCGGTCGGCAGGACCTCCGGCATCGTCCACCGAGGAGTGTCCGGGTAGTCAGGCTCCGGCATGTTCTGCAGTGCGAAGGTCACGTTCGCCAGCGCACCAGCGCCACGCTCGCGGGCGGCCGCGGTCAGCCGGTCGAACGGTATCCGCTGGTGGGTCAGGGCACTGAAGGCCTCGGCACGCACACCCGTGCACAGCTCACGGAAGCTGCCCAACGGGTTTACCGAGCAGCGCAACGGAACCGTGTTGACGAAGAAGCCGACCAGCTCGTCGACGGAGGACGCGGAGCGGTTGGCCATGATCGTGCCGAGCGAGAAGTCCTCGCGCTCGGACCAGCGCTGCATGACCACCTGGAACGCCGCCAGCAGGACCACGAACGGGGTGGCCCGAAGCGCTGTGGCGAGGGCGCCGATCCGTCGCAGGAGCTCGTCAGGGACTTCGAAGACGTAGCGGTCACCCCGCCGCTCCCCCTCGATACGAGTGGGGCCGCGCCGCCCGAAGAGCACGAGTTCCGGTGGTGTGACGAGCAGTTCCCCGACTCGGGTGGCCAGCCGGGTGGCCATCTCGGGGCTGTCGAAGGACTCCCGGTCCCGGACGGCGAAGTCCGAGTACTGGAGCGGAAGTTCGGCGAAGCCGGGTTCGCGGCCGGCCAGGGCCGCCCGGTAGGCACGGTCGAGGTCGGACAGCAGCGGCCCGGAGGACCAGCCGTCCATGGCGATGTGGTGGACGCACAACAGCATCGCGTCCCCACCCGGCACGCCCCGCCACACCACACACCGCAGAGCCGGTTCGGTGCTGAGGTCGAACGGCAGACGGCCGCGCCGCACCGCGTCCGCGCGCACCCGCTCCCCTGTGTCGCCGGCGTCGTCGAGCCACACTTCTGTCACGGGTACGAGGCCGGGTTCGTTGACGACCTGCACCGGTGCGCCGTCCTCGAGGCGGTAGGTGGTGCGCAGCACCTCGTGCCGTCGCACGACGGCGGTCAGCGCGGCGGCGAGTGCCTCGGTGTCCACCGGTTCGGTCCACCGCAGGAACAAGGGCACGTTGTAGGTCGCCGATCCAGGTGACGCCGCGTCGATGAACCACAGCCGTTCCTGCGCGAACGACAGTGGGGCGACACGGGCTTCCCGTGGGACCAGAGCAGGCTTGGTCACGACTTCCCCTCAGGAGCAGAGTTTGGTGAAGGAGGTTTCGATCGCGTCGAGCGCCGCTGCGATGTGTGGCAGGCGGAGCGGGTCGTCGGTTTCCTGAGCCGCGGCCTGCTGCTCCTCGGTGTCGCCGTAGAGCATGCTCGTCGCGGCACGGAACCGTGGTGCGTGGGGGTCGTCGCCGAAGTGGGCGCCGGCGAGCACGGCGACACCGAACTCGTCGAGCAACCGCGCCTGCAGAGTGATCGCGTCGGTGATCGATTTCCTCCGCAACGACTCACCCACCGGCGAGAGGTCCGGATATACGTAGAATCCCGCGTTCGGACGCCGGCACGCGGCACCCGCACCGCGCATGATCTCGTACACCGCACCAGCCACCGCGCCGTGCAGCCGTGCGTCGGTGGCCAGTCGTGCCCGGATCTCGGGAGGCTCGTCGAACGCGTAGGCGGCGACCTCCTGCATCGGGCCGGCCAGCGTGGACCAGACTTCGCTGGCGTAGGAGGCAACCCCTTCCCTGATCCGGGTTCCCCACGCCCCCATCGGGAACCGGGCCGTGCCGATGCGCCAGCCGCCAAGCGCGAGGCTCTTGCTCAGCCCGGTGACGACCACGGTGCGGTCGGGCACGACCTCGGCCGGGCTGAGGAACGGCGTGTCCGGGTCATGCACGAGGTCGCGGTAGATCTCGTCGGAGACGACGAGCAGGTCCTCTTCCTCCGCGACAGCACAGACCTCCCGGACCAGCGTGGGCGGCGCCACCGTACCGGTCGGGTTGTCCGGCGAGTTCAATATGACGATTTTCGGGTCGCGGCCGTGCTTTCGCGCCGCACGGACCGTCTCCCGCAGCGCGTCCGGCGCGGGCACGCCGCCGCAGTCGTCGGGAATCGGTACACCGAAGACGTGCTTGCCGGCCCATTCAGCCTGCGGCCCGTAGGTGACCCAGCAGGGCCGAGGCAACACCACGTCGCCCGGCACGACCATCTGCAGTGCCATCAGCAACGGTTTGCTGCCCGGGGCCATGATCACCTGCTCGGGGTGGGTCGGCATGCGGCGGCGGGTGAAGTAGCCGGACACCGCCTGCCGCACCGCGAGATCCCCGACCACCGGCCCGTAGGCGTTCCTCGACGCACCGAGCCGCAACCGTTGCGCCAGCGGCGCGAACACCGGCAACCGGGACTCACCGAATCCCAGGTGGACAATCGACTCACCGCGCACGCGGCGCAGTGCCACGAGCTGGTCGAGTGCGAGGTTCGGCGAGACCTGTTGACCGGGCACGCCAACTCCTTTCGTCATCCCTGGATGGCCGCCGCGATGTCCGCCGGGGTCGACGGGTCGAGAGCGAGTTCGTCGAGCCATGCGGCACCGGCCGGGTACCGGGCCAGAAAGGGCCGGCCGACCAGCGCCGGGTCTCGTGCCTGGAGAAAGCGCAGTTGGAGAAACTCGCCCGCCGCACCGTCCACGACGACCTTGCCCGGCTTCGCCGACATGACCGGACCACGCACGGTGCGTGCCAGCCCGGGCAGGTCCCGGTACGCGGCCTGGAAGATCTCGACAGCTCTGGCCAGCGGCACCTTGAAGTAGTCGTGCGGTCCGGTGTCCCGCTCGACGAACAGGTAGTAAGGCACCGCGCCGAGGCCGAGTTCCGCGCGCCACAACCGGGTCCAGATTTCCGCCTGATCGTTGACCCGCGCGATCAGCGGCGCCTGGCAGTACACCACGGCGCCGGTCGCACGGATGCGTGCCACCGCGTGCTGCGCCACCTCCGGGTCCAGCTCGCGCGGATGGCTGAAGTGCGCCATCACGGCAACGGTCCGGCCGGTGGTGACGATCTGCTCGAAGAGCCGCAGCAGGTCGTCGGCGTCCCGGTCGGCGGTGAACCGGTACGGCCAGTAGGCGACGGACTTGGTGCCGAGCCTGATCGTCCGCACCGACTCGACGGCCAGGATCGGCTCGAGGTGGGCACGCAACCGGTCGGTGGACATCACCAGCGGATCGCCTCCGGTCACCAGCACGTCGCTGACCTCGGGATGCCGGCCGAGATAGCCGACCAGCCGGCACGGGTCCGGTGCGGCGAACTGGAGATCAGGGTCACCGACGAACTGCGCCCAACGGAAGCAGTAGGTGCAGTAGGCGTGGCAGGTTTGGCCGTGCCCGGGGAAGTACAGCACCGTCTCCCGGTACTTGTGTTGCATGCCGGGAAGTTCGGCGCCGTCCAACGTCGGCACGTTCAGCTCTCGCTGCCCGGACGGGTGCGGGTTGAGCCGGGCACGGATGTCCCGCACTGCCGAAGACAGCTCCGCACCCGTCAACCCGGCCAACCGCTTTGTGTCCTTTATGGACAGCATGGTGGGTTGCGGGAACACCATCTGGTAGATGGGGTCGTCCGGCACCTGCCGCCAGTCGATGAGGTTTGTCAGCACGTACTCGTTGACCCGGAACGGAAACACCTGGGACAGCAGCCGCGCCGTCTCCCGTACCGGCGCGGGTATCCCGAACCGGGCCGAGATCTCGTTGAGCTGACGTGGCCCGTAGGCGCGATACCGCGCCGCCGTGGCCACCGCGAGTGGTTGGGTCATGTGCTCGGCTCCGTGGCCACCCGACGGGACGCCCACCTAGCCACGGTCGGGGCGGTGAGGCCGGCACCCAGCATCACGACCGCGAGGACCACCCACCCCGGCCAGCCGGTGCCCATGACGACCGCGGTGCCCAGCACCGGGCCGATCACACCGCCGAGTTGGATGGACATGTTGAGCACACCCTGGTACTGCCCGTGTGCATGCTCCGGCGCCAGGTCGAACGCGAGCGCCCACGAGCCCGCGCCGTGCAGCAGTTCCCCGAAGACATGCATCGCGGCGCCGACAAGCAGGATCACGGCGGCCAGCCACGACGGCTGACCGGCGGCCAGCGCGTACACGGCACAACCGACCGCGAGCAGCACTCCGCTGGTGCGCAACGCCCGCACGCCACCGGCCACGTTGTCGGTGCCGCGGCTCGCCCGTACCTGGAACAGCACCACGAGCGCGGTGTTGAGCAGCAGGATGCCCGCGTACACCGACACCGGGGCGTTCGTTCGCTCGGCGATCCACAGTGGCAGCACCACGGTCAGGACGCTGTCGTGCATGACCAGCAACACGTTCAGCGCGATGAACAGCGTGAAAGGCCGGTCCCGCAACACCTCCCACCGCGACCCGTCCGCCGGGCGCGGTACCGGCTCCGGCCGGGGCAGGCGCAGGTAGACGAGGCCGGAGCCGGCGAACAACACACCGCAGCCGATGAGCATGCCGACGTACACCGACCGGGTGTCGACCTGCAGTGCCACCCCGCCGGCAAGCGCGCCGAGGGACAGGCCCACGTTGGTGACCGAGTGCAGCAGCGCGCGTGTCTTCACCCGCCTGTCCGGCTCGACGATGCCGGCGACGAGCGCACCACGAGCCGACTCCGCCGAGGAGTGGCAGCTGATCACGATGCTGACCGCGATCATGAACGGCACGAACCCGCCGACGAACCCGTAACAGGCCACCGCGAGGCCCTGGATGGTTACGAGCACGATCGCCGAGTCCCGCGCGCCGAACCGGTCCGCGAGGTTCCCGGCGAACGGGCTCGCCACCGCACCGCACAGGGCCGCGATGGTCATGCCGAGCCCGACCCGCTCCGGCGGAATGTCCGCGACCCGGGTGAAGTAGAGGACGGCGACGGCCACCATCGTGCCGAACCCGGTCGTTCTGGCCAGTCCACTCACCGCCAGGATCCGCACCGGCCCCGGCGGGGGAACGAGGTCACGCAACATCGACGTGCTCCTTCGCTTGCCGCAACTGGTCGACCAAGCCCACGAACGTGTCCGCGAGCAGTACGTCGGCCGGCTCCACCTCGACGGCCAGCCGCTCGGAGAGCCGCACCGCCACCTGCACGGCGAGCAGCGAGTTCCCACCCAGGTCAAGGAAGTTGTCGCCGGCCCCCACCGAAGGGACAGCCAGCACCTCCCGCCACACCGCACCCACCTCCCCGGCGAGCCCCTCCGCCGGATCGTCACCGGTGGCGACGTCCTCGGCGAGGCGCACCAGCCGCGTCCGGTCGACCTTTCCGGTGGGCTGCAACGGCAGCTCCGCCAGCGGAACCCAGCGCGCCGGCACCATGTACGCCGGCAGCCGCTCCGCCAGCCGGGCCGCGAGCACGCCGGTGTCGGCACTCGCCGGAACCACGAACCCGGCCAGGACCGCGGCCGGCCCGTCCCCGACCTTCTCCACCACCGCGGTGTCCACCAGGCCGGTCGCCCTGATTGCCAGCTCCACCTCGTCCAGCTCGACCCGGAACCCGCGCACCTTCACCTGCCGGTCCCGCCGCCCGATCACCTCGAGCGCACCGCCGGCACCCGCCCGGACGAGATCGCCGGTCCGGTACACCACACCCCGGCCACCGGCCGGGTCCGGCACGAACCGCTCCGCGGTCAGCTCCGGCATGCCGAGATAGCCGAGTGCGACCCCGGGGCCGCCGATGAGCAGCTCGCCCACCTCGCCCGGCGGCACCGCACGTAACGTCTCGTCCACAATGGACAACGTGGTGTCCTGGATCGGGAAGCCGATCGGCACCCGTGCGCCCTCCGGCACGCGGCCGGGGGTGCATTCGAACCAGCTCGCGAGCATGGTCGTCTCGGTCGGGCCGTAGAGGTTCACCATCCGGCCGGGCGGCGCCTGCGCAAGCACCCGCCGCACCATCGCCGGGTCGGCCTGCTCGCCACCGAACAGCAATGTCCTCAGTGGACCGAACACGGCCGGCCGTTCCTTGGCCACCAGGTTGAACACCGACGTCGTCAGGTGCAGCGCGTGCAGCCGTTGTGCTGAGACCAGCGCCACCCAGGCGTCGAGCCCCAGGTCGGCGACGTCTGGAAACATGACGACCGTCGCACCCCGCGCGAGGCCGCCCCACACCTCGAACGTGATCGCGTCGAACGCCGGGTTCGCCGTGCACGCCAGCCGGTCTCCGGGGTTGAGTGTGCAGAACACCGGCTCCCGCACGAGCCGGACGACCCCGCGGTGCGGGATCAGCACGCCCTTCGGCCGCCCGGTCGACCCGGACGTGTAGACCACGTAACACGGATCGTCCATGCTGACCGCGACATCGGCCGACGCGTCACCGGTCGTGGGCACCCGCATCCCGCGCACCGATTCGGGCACCGCGCGCCGCGGACCGGTGAGTACACAGTGGACGTCCGTGAGCAGCTCCGCGACGCGGCTTTCCGGTGCCTCCGCGTCGAGCGACAGGTAGACCGCGCCGGCGCGGACCACGCCGAGCATGGCAACCACCAGCTCCACCGACCGGTCCAGCGCGATCCCGACGACCTCGCCCGGCCGCACTCCGGCGGCCATCAGCTCCGCCGCCAGCCGGCCGGAGCGCGCCCACAGCTCCCGGTAGGTCACCGATTCCCCGGTAGCGGCAACGGAAACCGCTTGGGCGTCCGGTGTCTTCGCACACCACTGGGACACCAGCGCGGCAACCCCGTAGGTCATGGCGTGTCCTCCGCGAGTCTGCGCGCGACCGCGATCGTGTCGACAGGGCGCTCCTGACAAACCTGGGTCACGTCGTCTTCACTGGCGCCCTGCCGCCCCGATAGCGGGACCTGGCGGAGGCGCGCTCTGTGGTCGGCCTGCGAGCCGCGGGTTGACACAGAGGGTGTCATGAGATCTCCTCGAAGAACTTGGCAAGCCGGTCGAGTCCCACCTCGATCGCCTCGTGCGTCAGCACACTGCAGGACAACCGCAGTTCGTGGAATCCACCCGTGCCGCCGTAGAAGTGGTGCATCGGCGTCCACAGCACGCCGTGCACGCGTGCTGAGTGGGCGAGCATCCCGTCGTCGGCACGGAACGGGACCGTCAGCGTGACGAAGAAGCCACCGGTCGGTGTGTTCCAGCTGACGTCGCCGCTGAACCGACGCGCCAGTCCGTCGAGAACCTGACGCAGGTTCGCCCGGTACACCGCGATCTCTCGTTCGTTCGCGGCCACCAGGCTGCCGCCGCCCGCGAGCAGCCGGCCACCGATGACCGCCTGCGCCACCGGTGGCGTGTTCACCGTCAGCATGCTCTTGATCTTCGACAGCTCGTCGGCGAAGATGCCGCCGCCAGTCACCTTCTGGTCGGCGATCGCGAAGCCGACACGCGCGCCGGGCAGGCCGGTCTTGGCGAACGAGCCGAGGTAGACCACCCGGGCATGCCGGTCGAGTGACTTCAGCGTCGGCAGCCGATCGTCGGCGAGCAGGCCGTACGCGTTGTCCTCCAGCAGCAACACGTCTTCGCGGTCGGCGATGTCGAGCAGCCGGTGACGGTCAGCGACCGTCATGCTCACGCCGGTGGGGTTGGCGAAGTCGGGCGTGACGTAGATCGCGCGCGGTCGTCGCCCGGCCGCACGCAACGCGTACAGTCCGGCGACGAGATCATCGAGGTCGAGGCCGGCACCCGTGGTACGCACCGGGTGCACGGGCAGGTCCGCCAGCCGAGCCGCGCCGGTCAGGCCGACGTAGGTCGGGACCGGCGCGAGCACGACGTCGTCCGCCGTGGCCCGCAACGCTCGCAGCACCAGGAACAGCGCCTCCTGGCACCCCACCGTCACCACTATCGACTCGGGGTCGGCGATGATTTGCTCGTCGGTGGCCAGCTGCCGCGCGACAAGATCGTTGATGATCCCCTTGGTGCGGCCGTACTGGAACAGGGTGCGGGTCACCTCGCGCTCGTCGTAGCCGAGGTCGTGTTCGAGGTGTGCGCGAAACAGCCGCAGATAGTGGTGCAGGTGCTCGGGATCGTAGAAACCCTCGTACGGGCGGCCCGCGGCGAAGGAGATCGCGTCCGGGTACTCGCTCGCGATCTGGTTCAGGAAGTTCATCGAGGACAGCGCCCGGTCGCCGAGCGAACCGTGCAGCGTCGCGATGTCCAAGTCGACGTCAGTCATCCGTGCTCCCCGTTGCCGGCGACCGTGCTGATGACGAACGGACCCGCCGCCCGCCGTGCGGTCTCTGCCGCCGCGAGCTCGCCGTCCGGGTGGTGAGACGTCACCCCGCTACTCCGCCACCTTGGCGTCCTGCAACTCCACGGCTTCGTAGAGCGCTCTGATGTTCCCGCTGCCGAACGTGGTGGCCCCGCAGCGCTCGATGATCTCGAAGAAGAACGTGCGGCGCGGATGGGTCGACCGCGCGAAGATCTGGAACAACTGACCGTCGTGATCCTCGTCCACCAGAATACTCAGCCGCCGTAGTTCGGCGACCGAATGTTTGGACAACTCAATTCTTCTGGCGACCAGGTCGTAATAGGAATCCGGAGTGGCCAGCAGCTCGATGCCGCGGTCACGCAGCGCGTCGACCGAGGCGACAATGTTTTCCGAGGTGAAGGCGATATGTTGTACCCCGGGACCGCCGTGGCTTTTCAGGAAATCGTCGATCTGACCGGGGCTTGCACTCGGGTCCGGCTCCAGGATAGTGAGTGTGACCGTGCCGCCGGCACTCTGCACCACCTTGGAGTCCATGGCCTGCGCGCCGACCGTGATGCGCTCGGTGAAGATCATCTCGAAGCCGAGCGCCCGCTCGTAGTAGGCCACCGTGTCGTCGAGCCGACCTGCCTCGACACACACCGCGAAGTGGTCCATCTCGTGCAGCCCGACCCCGGGCGGACCGGGGCGGTCGAGCATCGCGAACCCCGGCAGCACGCGCGGGTCCACTTCGGCCGGTCGCTGGACCAGCGTGTGCACCACGTCTCCGAAACCGCCGATCGTCGCGGTCACCATGCCGTCCACGGCCACCGGTTCGGCCACCGGGCGCGCCCCGCGCCGCACGGCCTCCGCGAACGTGGCCGCCACGTCGTCGACCCGCATCGCGATGTCACAGACACCGTCGCCATGCGCCCGCACATAGGCACGGCCCGGGTGGTCGTCGGTCTGCGCCGCGCGGAGCACCAGCCGGATCCGGTCCGTACCGAGTGCGACGGAGTAGGAGTCGGACACCCGCCCGTCCGGGAATCCGGAGGCGGCGTAGGTGCCGAACCCGTAGGCGTCCGACAGTGCGGCCGCCGTACCGGTCACGTCGTCCACATAGAGTCCAACGTGGTCCAATGTGAGATCCCGGAAATCATAGCCCGGCATTAATCTCCTCCTTGCCATGGCCAAAAACCGGCACCGATACACCTTTGGAAATCACCGGGTGTGACCTGGTTAAACTTCCGCCGGCTCACGTCACTGGCAACCATAGAGAAAGATCGACACGTTTCACAGCTCCATTTGGCGTATATCAATGCTGACGCGGATGGTCGAACGGACTCGCGCGAGCCGCCCAACCCTCCCTCTGCGTCAAGATCAATTGAGGCGAAGATGGATCTTGAAATTTACGACGCCATCACCGAGTTGGCCCCGCTGGCCGGGGTCCGCAAGACTTGCGCGGCGACCGGGCGGCCGCAGGCCTCCTACTACCGCCGTCACCGCCAGCCCCCGGCCCCGCCGCGGCCGGCGGCTTCATCCGCTACGTGGTCGGCTGGCACCATCCCATCCATGTCCACTATGGACGATCCCAGAACGTCCGCGCGGCCCGAGCCGAGGTGCTCACCGAGGGCTACACCCGCAACCCGGAGCGGTTCGTGCGCAAACACCCCGAACCACCGGCGCCACCAACCGTCGCCTGAATCAACAAGCCCGACGAACCGAAACCGCCGGCCAACAACGAATCCCTGACCAACCTGCCTCAAAATCCTGACACGCACCGCAATTCCACCTCAACGGCTGAGGTACTGGCCGGCCACCACGCGCACCGCCGCAGTTCGCGCGCCGCGGGCCTGGCCGAAGAAGACCGCCGGCACCAGCATGTCGTCGATGTTGGTCACCGCGAACATGCCTGGTCAATGACCGGCGCGGCCCAGGATTGGCGTGGCGTGCGGCGAAAGCCGTACCCGATCATCGCACCGGCAATGCCGCCCGGCTCCTTCCCAGCGCCGCCGGATCCAACCTCGCTCTGGTCCCCGCCCGGTGGCCGTCCTGGTACCCCGACCCCGAAAGCCGCCGTGGCCCCGCAATCCGCGCGTCCCCGTACTCGCGGTCGAACGCCTGCTGCACCAACGCCGTCCGGTCGCGGATCACCAGTTCCGCGGACGGCGTGGCGGCGGAAGTCGGGCGGTAGTCGTGGACGGCGTTGGCCTCGGCTCGAACCAGCCGTTCGTGCACCGCACGTGCGAAACCGTGCAGCCACGTGCGGCGGTAGGCGGCCAGCGATTCCCGGAACATTCGCTCCTCCGGGCGGACTCGCACCAGTTGCGTGTTCGCCTGCAGCAGCAGGCTGGTGAACAGCAACTCCACGCGCGTCAGGTCAGACCGGAAGCCGAGTACGGTCACCGCCTCGACGCTTTGCCCGACGCAGTGCAGCAGGGTGCGGCAGCGCAGCGGGTACGCGATGTTCGCGAGCAGGCTCGCCTTGTCGCGGCTGTACGGGTTGTCGATCGGCAGCTTGAGCACGGTCAGCTCGTCGGCGGCCTGGCCGGACGCGGCCAGCATCGCGTTGTCGATCCCGTACCGGGCGATCAGCTCCGCGGCCTTCGTGTTGTACAGCTCGGCTTCTTCCGGCGTGACCGCGGAGTCCTCGGCCTTGGCCAGCAGCTTGCGCACGCGCTCGAGCAGCATGTCGTGATTGGGCATGATCCCCTCTCCTGTCGGTGCGGCCCGGGCCGGGCCGCGTGGGGTTCACGGTAGGCGCAGGGTACGACCATATTCGATCAGACGTGCGAATCCAGGTGGACGCCAGGCGGCTCGCCGACGAGCGGAATCAGGTGGTCGGCGGCGAAACCCACGACGTCCTCCCGGCACGGGACCCGGGTTTCGGAGGGCCGGCGACCTGCCGGACGGCCTCGAACTCTGATATACCCTATTCCATGGATTTTTGGAGGAGCTGATGGCGAAGCGGGACACGATCGACTCGCCGAGCCAGGCCAGGGCGCAGGCGAAGGCCCGGCTGTACGAGGCGTTCGCGGCCAGCGGGAAGGCACTGGCCAACGGCAAACGGCTGGAGCTGCTGGATCTGCTCACGCAGGGCGAGCGGACGGTCGAGGCACTCGCCGTGGCGGCCGGGCTGAACCTGACAACCGCATCGGCACACCTGCAGACGCTCAAGCACGCCGGGTTCGTCGAGACGCGCCGGGACGGGGTGCGGGTGCACTACCGGCTGGCCGGCGAGGACATCGCGCAACTGTTCGCGTTGCTGTGCAAGGTTGCCGGCGCCCACCAGGCCGCGGTCCCCGCCGCCCGCGATGCCTATCTCGGCGCCGGTGGTGATTCCGGCATCACGCGCGAGCAGTTGCGGAAGCAGGCCGCGGCCGGGCACGTGGTGGTGCTGGACGTGCGGCCGGTGCACGAGTACGAGGCAGGGCACATCCCCGGCGCGGTGAGCATCCCGGTGGAGGAACTGGCCGAGCGGATCAACGAACTGCCCGACGGCGCGGAGATCGTGGTGTACTGCCGCGGCGAACACTGCGCGCTGGCTTATGACGCGGTGCGGCTGTTGACCGACCGCGGGCGCCGCGCGGTCCGCCTCAACGACGGCATGCTCGAGTGGCGGCTGGCCGAGATGCCGGTCGACACCGGCGACCTGGCATGAGACACCTTGGCCCGCATGCGGCGGATTCTTTGACGCACCAACACGTTTCAGCTGCCGAACAGAACCTCTCCCCGGCGCTCGACGCCACCTGATCCTGCCCCGGAACCCACCCGGGCGGTGGGTCCTGACCGCGCCCTGATCCCCCGCGGGGCGCGGCCAGGCTGGGGGTGTCCACCTCTCATCGATGGGAAAACTCGTGAACAGCACTACACCACCCTCCACAGGGGACTCTCCGGCGGCCGACATCGCCGTGGTTCAGCGACGCATCCTGACCGTGCTGGTGATCTCCCAGATCTTCAGCGGCGCCGGACTGGCCGCGGGGATCACCGTGGGTGCGCTCCTGGCCCAGGACATGCTCGGCTCGACCGGACTGTCCGGGCTCCCGAGCGGCCTGTTCACCGCCGGGTCCGCACTCGCCGCGATCGCCGTCGGCCGACTGTCCGGGGCCCGCGGCCGGCGCGTCGGGCTCGCCGCCGGCTACCTCACCGGCGCCCTCGGCAGTGCAGGAGTCGTCCTCGCCGCCGTCACCACGCAACCGGTGTTGCTGTTCGTCTCGCTCGTTATCTACGGGGCAGGTACCGCCACCAACCTGCAAGCCCGCTATGCGGGGGCCGACCTCGCCAAACCGGCCCGCCGTGCCCGTGCGGTGTCCACCGTGCTGGTGGCCACCACCCTCGGCGGTGTCCTCGGCCCCAACCTCGCCGCCCCCACCGGCGCCGTTGCCGAACACCTGGGTATCCCCCACCTGGCCGGCCCGTTCCTGCTTTCCGGCACCGCATACGCACTCGCCGCGCTCGTGCTTTCCGTTTGGCTGCGCCCCGATCCACTGCTGGTCGCCACCCGCCGGCACGCCACCGACACCGCCACACCCGACACGGCGGTGCGCCCCCGCGACTACCGCGGTGGGGTACTGGCGGGCAGCCTCGTGATGGTCCTCACCCAGCTCGTCATGGTCGCGATCATGACCATGACCCCCGTCCACATGCACGACCACGGCCACAGCACCGCCGCGGCCGGGATGGTGATCGCCATCCACGTCGCCGCGATGTACCTGCCCTCCCCCATCACCGGGCTACTCACCGACCGCTACGGCCCCAGCCGGATCTCCGCCGCATCCGGCATCACCCTGCTTGCCGCTGGCGTTCTCGCCGCCCTCGCGCCCGCCGACTCCGTGGCCCCGCTCGCGGTTGCCCTCGCGCTGCTCGGGCTGGGGTGGAACCTCGGGCTCGTCGCCGGTACCGCGATCATCACCAACACCGTTCCGCTGACGGTCCGCGCGAAAACCCAAGGCGCCGTCGACGTTTCCGTCGCCATCTCCGGAGCCACCGGTGGCATGACCTCCGGCCTCATCGTCGCCGAAGCGGGCTACTCGGCGCTTGCGATCATCGGCGCCCTGCTCGCCCTGAGCATCCTGCCCGTCATGACCGTCCTCCGGCGACGCCACGCCGCCGCCGGACAAGCGTGATGTAGTGCGTCAGGACGCTGTGGACTGTGCTGGGTCGGCCGAGCGAACCGGAGCCGAGTCACTGTCCGGCTTGGACTTGCCGGGTAGCCGCTTGCTGATGTTGGTGAACAGGAGGATCAGCCCCGCGGTCAGCAGGATGTGACCCAGGCCGGCGATTCCCGCGATGGCCTCGCTGCTCTCGCGCCCCAGCACCGTCAGGGTGCCGTGGAGGATCAGCATGCCGACGGTGATCGCCAGACCGACGTTGTAGACCCAGAAGAACCAGCCGAAGAGCCGGTGGGAGGTCAGGTCGAACAGTTTTTCCAGGGCCAGCACGACGAGGAAGAACAGCATCCCGAGCGTGAGCAGGTGCGTGTGGACGACGCTGAGCTGCGTGTCGCCGGTGAAGTCGTTCATCTTGGTGATTTCGCGGTAGTACAAGCCACCGGCCACGCCAAGGATCATGTAGATGTGCCCGGTGATCAGGATCTTCCTCATGGTGCCGACCTTAGCTGTACTTGCCTGAGAGATTGCGGACACTATGGACGGCGGTGCGAGCCCGTTGCCCTCATCGGGTGAAGTGCGCGAGGAGCAACTCGAGCCGGTGCTGGCGGTGTGAGCTGGGTATGCGGCCGCCGCGGGCGAGCATGGTCAGGCCGTGTAGCGCGGCCCAGAACGTCTCCGTCAGCAGGCCCACGTCGTCGTTACCGGCGTGCGGCCGGATCGCCTCGGCCAACTCGTCGAACGCCGCGTGCAGCGGGGCCGGGGTCTCGGGGCTGCGCACTCACCAGGGCGCTGTCCTGCCCGATGCCCCGGGTGAGTACTCGACGGGTGGCCTCGGCGACGTCCGCGCAGTCCAGATCCCGGCCAATCGCCGGCCCGCAAAGAAACTTGGCTCTGGAGAGCGCATCAGTGAGCCGCGTCGGTGATGACCGGTCGCATGTTGACGGTCGCCGTCAGGGCGTGATAGATCATGGAAAGTGTCGCGTGTCGCCGCCTGGTGGACGGCGGTCGGCATGGAGACACCGTGACGAGGAGGCCGCCATGTGTCCACGCCGTAGGTCTCGCTAACTGCGTTGGGTGCCGCGCACCCGGCCAGCAGTATTTCCCCGAGCTGCCAAGCAGTTTATACGGCTGGTTGTCCGCCGCCTCCTCTTCGAAAGTCGATTCATGTCCAACACGCCTGAACCCTATGGTCGCTCGTTCGATCAACCGCTGGCCGACCGGGCGCGGGCCCTCGGTCGCGAACTGGTGCGAGTGCACCAGTGGCTGCGCAGCGAACTGGCCCGCATCCGCGACGAGATCGCCACCGACAACCACGTCGACGCCGACCAGCTCATGCCGCTGCAAGCCCACTGCGTGGCCTTCTGCGAGGCCCTGACTCGTCACCACACCAGTGAAGACACGGTTACTTTCCCGGCACTGGCCGCGCAACTTCCCGAACTGACTCCCGTTTTGGAGCAACTGAGCCACGATCATCAGCTGGTTGAGGGCATCCTCCGCCGGTTGCGCGAGCTCCTGACCACCGTGACCGCGAGCACGATCGAAGCAGTACGAGGAGAAATCGATGGACTGAGCGCGATCATGGAATCTCATTTTCGGTGGGAGGAAAGAAAACTAACGGACGTCCTGGACGCGCTCGTCACCGAGCAAGCGGTCGACGACCTGTTCGGTCTGACACCGCCGACCGACGGCTGACACGTCTCGCCGAGTAACGCCGCGACATGACCGCGATTCGAGTCGGCGCCCTGACCCAAACGTATAGACATTGTCTATGCCCTTCTGACAGATCCGCCCCTGCCCACCCTGGTGCGCCGTCAAACACACCGACACCGACTTCGCCGAAGACCGGATACACCGGCCAGACCAGGAGTTCGCGGCCGTCCCGCTGACGACCAACGACCCGATCCACTGCCAACGCCCGGATGGCTCGTGGTGCTTCGAACCTCCCCTGCTCCGCGTCGACCTCGTACAACACACCAGAGAAACCACGCCACGCATCCTGCTCAGCGAAACCAACTCGGCCGGATACACCATTACCGCCACCGAAGCCCTCACGATCGGCCAAGCCCTGGTCAAAGCCGGACAGCTCGCCAACAAAACAACCTGACCGAACCCAGGAATCACATGTAGAAGCGCCCCGGCTCACGGGGCAGCGCTTCTGGCCTTACTTGTGGTCGCCTGTGCTGACGCTACCTAATTGCGCTCACTCGAACGAGTGTCGAACCTACGTCTGAAACGAGATATCATGGTTGCATGTCCGAGCAGACTCCCGCTTCCCAACTGTGGCAGGTTCCCGATGGGGACCTGGCCGCGATTATGGTTGCGTGGGAGGAAAAGCTTCGGATGGACTACGCGCAGATGCTGGCGATCGTCGGCGAGGCCGAGCAACGCGGACTGGGGAAGTCGCTGGGGTTCAAGGACACCTCCGCGTTCCTGACCGACGCGTTGCGGATTTCCGCACGAGAAGCCAAACAACGCATCGAACACGCTGCGGCCACCATGCCCTCCTCGTCGCTGACCGGGGTGCCACAACCGCCGCCCCTGTCGGCTACCGGTGAAGCGCTGGCTGCCGGGGCCATCAACGCCGAGCACGTCCAGGCGATTACCGCGATCTTTCAAGCCTGCCCCGCGGAAATTCCCGTCGAGCAGCGCGAGGCGGATGAACAGATCCTGGTGAACCTCGCTCGGCAGGCCGGGCCGGAGGCGGTGCGCAAAGCCGGCCGTCGACTGCGCGCGATCTGGGAGCAGGACACCGCACCACCCGAGGACAAGGACCGCGAACAAGCCCATCCGCTTCGTCGGTTGGACATCACGCGCCGCAAGGACGGCAGCATCCGCTTCACCGGTGAACTCGACCCCGAAACCGCCGAAGAACTCGACGGGCTGCTCGGGCCACTGGCGAAACCCCACAAGAACCCCGAGACCGGCGAACACGATACCCGCACCCCCACCGAACCCGCCGGAGACGCCCTCGCCGAAATCATCACCCTGGCCGCCCGCTGCGACGAACTGGCCACCCAGGGCGGTGAGCGCGCGGTGATGATCGTGTCCGTCACCCTGGCCGAGTTGGAGAACCGTGCCCGGCACGCCTTCCTCGACATCCCCGGGATATCGAGTGTGGACGGGCTCCGGCGGCTGGCGTGTGAGTCGAAGGTGGTGCCCGCGATCTTCGGCAACAACGCCGC
>NZ_JAFB01000050.1 GCF_000519205.1 Amycolatopsis taiwanensis DSM 45107
AAACTTCGTGTTATGCACCGCAATACCGGCCCCAATCCACCAGATTTCGAGCCGGCTCCACATAACGGGGCGTCAATCGCTGGTTTCTTGTGTGTACCTTCTCGTCTCGCTCACCGGACCCGCACCATCTGGCAGTACTGGTACGCTCCGACTTTGTCAGGGCCGCTTGCCACCCAAATCCCAACACTCCCAACAGGATTCAGGCTGCCCTCAGCTTCACCCAACCGCTGCGACAGCCAGGCGACGAAGGTCTTTCACCTCCATTCGGTAAACAAGCGCCTCATGGCGCACTTTGAGTCGGTGGTGTCGCCGGCAGAGGCAGTTGAGGTTGGTTTTGGAGGTGTGGCCGTTTTTGCCGCGCTGGTAGTCGTGGTGGTGGTCGATGTCGGAACGTTGTGCGGGTCGGCGGCAGCCGGGTGCTCGGCATGTGCGGTCGCGGACGCGGACGAATTCGTCGAGGGCGGCGGGGGGCCGGTAGCGGGTGCGGCCAACGTCGAGGACCGCGCCGGAGACCGGGTCGCAGGTGACTTTCCGCCACACGCTGTTCGGATCGGCCATGATTTCCCGGGCGATCTCAGCTGGAATCCGTCCGTGTCCTTCGAGTTCGCATCCGGTGTTGGTGATGCCCAGTGCCGCGTCGATCGGCACGTGCACGTACACCTGTGCGAGCACTCCGGGCAGGCCCTCGTGCTTGCCCAGTGCCAGGTCGGCCAGGACATCCACGCGCAGTTGGTCCAATGTGCGGTCTTCGTCCTTGGTTTTGAGTTTGCGGGCGATGCCGTCCACTCGCGCGTAGATCGCCGAGGCGATTTCGGCGGGGAGGTAGGCCCAGAGTGAGGCCATCCCTTCGTCGGCGTGGATCAGTTCGAGTCGGCGGTCTTTGCGGCGTTTCTTCGCCCGCTTGGCGTATCCGTCAGGGTCGATGGCGCACACGGCGTCGCGCACCATTCGCCGTACCTTCTCGGAGTCTTTGCCTGCCAGTCGCCCGGCGATCCGCTCGTCCACCGCGCGGGCCTGCTCGTCCGACAGGGCTGCCGTCACCTCGCAGACCTTGGTTGCCGTGCGTAGGTCGATCTCGCCGTGCTCCATCGTGGCCAGCAACCTTGGTAGCCGGGTGGTCAACGTCTCCGCCACATCAACCAGACCGGCAGCGGCCTGTTTGCCGGCACAGAGTTCGAGTGCGACTTCCTCGGCCACCCACCTCGTATGGCCCCGAATCCGAGAGAGCCGGGAAATGGCGTGTACCTGGATGGCTTGGGCGCGGCAGATCGCTTCCCGGGCCACGGTCATGGTCTCGACCGCGGCGTGGTCGGACATGCGAGAGATATCGTCGCCGCACAACGAAAAGAGGTCATACATCACGAGGGGAATCCTTCACCCGAAGTCAAAGATACTCCTTTATTCTATCGCTCAGGTGCACGAACTCGCATCGAGTGCGGCATGAGATGCCTTCACTGAATCGACTGAAAAATATTTCCAGTCGTAGGAGCTGACCGATAGATTCGACCTCAGACGGAAGTCAGCCGCTATCTGAGCAAACTCAGATAGCGGTCGAGACGAGTGGCCGCGCTGAGCATGGCAAGGCCGCGCGCGGTCAGCTTTCGTTGCCAGTCCTCCAGGGCGCTGGACAGCGTGTCGGTGCCACCGGCGGTCCGGATCTGCTGGACCACGGTGGTTATGCGGTCCAACGGGTAGCCTCCGCGTCTTAGGAGATGCGCGAGTTCGGCGTCGCGGACGTCGTTTGCGTGGAAGACGCGGTAGCCGGTGGCCGGGTCTCGTGCGGGGACGAGGATGCCGACGCTTTCCCAGTTGCGCAAGGTCGCCGGGGTGACGCGGAGCCGTTGTGCGAGTTCCCCAATGGTTCTGTGGTCTGCTGATCGACCGTCAGCGGCGTCAGACTCCGCGGTCAGGTGATCTACCGCTTTTCTTACCGCATCGAGCGTTTCTCGGTCACGGAGCAACTGATGGTGGCCTCGGTCGATGATCACCAGTGCCCTGTCGAGTTCGTGATTGCCGAGCGCGTTCATGATCTGGCCCGCGGCGGAGTGCCCGTACGCGGGGATGAGCGAGAGGTAGGCGCGCAGCGCTGCCGCATGCACCTCGGTGTAGATCCGATAGCCGCTGGGTGAGCGCTGGGCGGGTGGGATGAACCCGTCGCGCTCGTAGTTGCGGACCGCCTGGGTCGAGATGCCGTGCTCGCGCGCGAGGTCGGTCGGTCGCAACATCGGTTTGAAACTTTACCGCATGACTGGGCGGTCAGAGCGAGGAGAAGTTTCAACCGATCTTTCAACGATACGCTTGAGACTCATGAGTCAGGACATTCGGGACTTCGTAACTACCTCAGGTGACCTCTTGGGGATCGGTGAGCCGACGCATCTGGAACCGTCCTTCGCGCGCGTCCGGAACGAGTTGTTCGTTCAGTTGGTCGACCGCGGCTTCTCCTCGATCGCCCTCGAGACCGACCGCGTGGCCGCGCTCATCGTGAACGACTTCGTCCAAAATGGAGTAGGCACCCTGGACGCCGCGATGAACGAAGGCTTCTCGCACGGCTTTGGAAACGTTGACGCCAACCGGCAGCTGATTGCCTGGATGCGCGAATACAACGAGAGCCGCCCCGCAGCGCAGCGATTGGCTTTCCACGGCTTCGACGCCTCCTTGGAAACAATGAGCGCGCCCAGTCCACGGCGCTACCTCGAATACGCCCGCGACTACCTGGCGCTCGACCTCGATCTGGCAAGCCTTATCGGCGATGACGACCGGTGGAGCCGCACAGAGGCGGTCATGGACCCGGCCAGTTCGGTCGGTGCGACGGCCGAGGCCGAGAAACTGCGATCGATCGCCGACGACATGCTCACCTCGCTCTATTCGCGTGCACCGGGATTGATCGCGACGACCTCACGCGCTGAGTGGTTCAGGGCCAAGACGCACCTCACCGCCGGTCTTGGCCTGCTGCGCTACCACAAGCAGTGCGCACAGCACGTCGAACCGAAGAATGCGCGGATATCCCTTTTGTCGGCCACCCGGGATGCGCTCATGGCCCAGAACCTTCTCGATATCCGGGACATCGAGGCGCGACGGGGCCCAACGCTGGTCTTCGCGCACAACACTCACCTGCAGCGGCGAAGCCCGAGCAACTTGCGCATGTGGGAGCTGGACCTCACTTGGTTCGGTGCCGGCGCCATCGTAGGGTCGCTGCTGGGCGAGCAGTACAGCTTCGTCGCTGGCAGCTTGGGCCGCAGCGAAGCGATCCGGCTTGAAGAGCCCAAGCCGGATACCTATGAAGGCGTTCTGCAGGGCCGCGTCACGACCGACTGGGGCCTGACAGCGGTCCCAACGGTCGCTTCCGCCGGCACACGCACGGATGCGACCCCAGAGCAGGGTTACTTCCCGCTCGAGGAAGCGACGCTCGACGCGGCTGACGCGATCCTGCACATCAGTGTCGGCGCGACAGCCGCGGACCGCGGATACTCCGCCTATCTGCAAGCGGAGCGGAGTAAGTACGCTGCCGGCTGATCGAGCGTGCCGACCGTCCTACGTGGTCAGCGCCGGAACAGCAGCGCCCGCTTGACCTCCTGGATGGCCTTGGTGACCTGGATGCCACGCGGGCAGGCGTCGGTGCAGTTGAACGTGGTGCGGCAGCGCCACACACCCTCGGCGTCGTTGAGGATGTCCAGCCGCTCCTCGGAACCCTCGTCACGCGAGTCGAAGATGAACCGGTGCGCGTTCACGATCGCGGCCGGCCCGAAGTACGAGCCGTCGTTCCAGTAGACGGGGCACGACGAAGTGCATGCTGCGCACAGGATGCACTTCGTCGTGTCGTCGAAGCGTTCCCGGTCGGCCTGGGACTGGATGCGCTCGCGGGTCGGCTCGTTGCCGTAGGCGATCAGGTACGGCTTCACCGCGCGGTACGCCTCGAAGAAGGGCTCCATGTCGACATAGAGATCCTTCATCGTCGGCAGGCCCTTGATCGGCGCGACGGTGACCACCGTCGGCTTACCCTCCTTGGCGAGCAGGTCCTTGACCAGCACCTTGCACGCCAGCCGGTTGATCCCGTTGATCTGCATGGCATCCGAGCCGCAGACGCCGTGTGCGCAGGACCGCCGGAACGACAGCGTGCCGTCCACATAGTTCTTGATGTTGAACAGGAGGTTGAGCACCCGGTCCGTGGGCAGCGCCGGGACGTCGTAGGACTCCCAGTGCGGCTCGGCGTCGACCTCCGGGTTGAACCGCAGGATCTTCACCGTGACGGTGACCGAGCCCTCCGGCGCCGGAATCTGCGACGTGTCGTGGGCGGAGCTTTCTACAACCGCGGTCATCAGTACTTCCGTTCCATCGGCTCGTACCGGGTGAAGGTCACCGGCTTGTAGTCCAACCGGAGGTCGGCGAGGAAGCCGGTCAGGCCCAGCGGCGCGTCCGCGTCTTCCTTCTCCGGCATCATCTTGTACGACATCGAGTGCCGCATGAAGTTGACGTCGTCCCGGTTCGGGTAGTCCTCGCGGGCGTGCCCGCCGCGGGATTCCTTGCGTGCCAGCGCGGCGTTGACCAGCGCCTCGGCGAGGTCGAGCAGGAAGCCGAGCTCGACCGCTTCGAGCAGGTCGGTGTTATACCGCTTCCCCTTGTCCTGCACCGAAATCCGGCCGTAGCGCTCCTTCAGCCGCTGCACGTCGTGCAGCGCCGTCTTGAGCGTGTCCTCGGTGCGGTACACGGCGGCATTGGTGTCCATGGTCTGCTGCAGCTCGGTGCGGATGTCTGCGACCCGCTCGCCACCCTGCGCGGTGCGGAGGTGGGTGACCATGCCCTCGACCAGCGTCGCCGGATTCTCCGGCAGGTCGACGTGTTCCCGGCCCTGCGCGTACTCGGCGGCGGCGATACCGGCCCGGCGCCCGAACACGTTGATGTCCAGCAGCGAGTTGGTGCCGAGCCGGTTCGCCCCATGCACCGAGACGCACGCGCACTCACCGGCGGCGTACAGTCCGGGCACGACCTTTTCGTTGTCCTGCAAGGCTTCCC
This sequence comes from Amycolatopsis taiwanensis DSM 45107, assembly GCF_000519205.1. Taxonomy (GTDB): domain Bacteria; phylum Actinomycetota; class Actinomycetes; order Mycobacteriales; family Pseudonocardiaceae; genus Amycolatopsis_E; species Amycolatopsis_E taiwanensis. Next base: position 5,011 of record NZ_JAFB01000050.1, read on the forward strand.
CGTGCACGTTCGTGGGGATGCCGCCCATCGCGTAGTGCGCGGTCGGGTACACCGGCACCGGCTCGGTCACCGGGTCCACTCCCAGGTAGGTGCGGGCGAACTCGGTGATGTCGGGCAGCTTCGTCTCCAGCACCTCGGCCCCGAGGTGTGTGCAGTCCAGCAACACGTAGTCCTTGTGCGGGCCGGCGCCACGGCCTTCCAGCACTTCGAGCACCATTGAGCGGGCCACGATATCCCGCGGCGCGAGGTCCTTGATCGTCGGGGCGTAGCGCTCCATGAACCGTTCGCCGTCGGCATTGCGCAGGATCGCGCCCTCGCCACGGGCACCCTCGGTGAGCAGGATGCCCAGCCCGGCCAGGCCGGTCGGGTGGAACTGGTAGAACTCGATGTCCTCCAGCGGCAGGCCCTTGCGGAAGTAGATGCCCATCCCGTCGCCGGTCAGCGTGTGCGCGTTCGACGTGGTCTTGAAAACCTTGCCGAAACCACCGGTGGCGAACACGATCGACTTCGCCTGGAAGACATGAATTTCACCGGTCGCGAGCTCGTATGCGATCGCACCGGAGGCGACCGGGCCGTCCTCGGTCTCGGTCAGCGCGATGTCCAGGACGTAGAACTCGTTGAAGAACTCGATGCCGTGCTTGACGCAGTTCTGGTACAGCGTCTGCAGGATCATGTGGCCGGTGCGGTCCGCGGCGTAGCAGGCGCGGCGCACCGCGGCCTTGCCGTGATCGCGCGTGTGGCCGCCGAAGCGCCGCTGGTCGATCTTGCCTTCCGGCGTCCGGTTGAACGGCAGACCCATCTTCTCCAGGTCGAGCACCGCATCGATGGCTTCCTTCGCCATGATCTCGGCCGCGTCCTGGTCGGTCAGGTAGTCACCGCCCTTGATCGTGTCGAAGGTGTGCCATTCCCAGTTGTCCTCTTCGACGTTCGCCAGCGCCGCGCACATGCCGCCCTGCGCGGCGCCGGTGTGCGACCGGGTCGGGTAGAGCTTGGTGAGGACCGCGGTGCGGGCCCGCTGGCCCGCCTCGATGGCGGCGCGCATCCCCGCGCCGCCGGCGCCCACGATCACCACGTCGTACTTGTGGAACTGCATATCCGATTCCTTCTTATTCAAAACGTGGGCGGGCAGCCAGGTCGTGGCTTGTTGTGTTGACCGCCGGTTGGCCGTGCGGGCGGCCTGCCTCCCCGCCCACGTGCACCTTGCTCGGCGTCACCACAAGTGCTCATCCTCACGTTTTGAATCGCGTTCCGTTGGGTTGCCGGGTTAGCTGCTGGGAATGTTCGGGTCGAAGGTGAAGATCACCAGCGTGCCGACGAACAGGATGACCACCATTGCCACGCACAGCAGGATCTTCAGCCAGAACCGGGTGGTGTCCTTGCGTGCGTAGTCGTCGATGATCGTGCGCAGCCCGTTGCCGCCGTGGATCTGGGCGAGCCACAGCATGGCCAGATCCCAGAACTGCCAGAACGGCGAAGACCAGCGGCCCGCGATGAACCCGAAGTTCAGCCGGTGCACGCCGCCGTCGAGGATGTTCATGATGAACAGGTGGCCGAGCACCAGGATGACCAGCGCGAGGCCGGAGATCCGCATGAACAGCCAGCTGTAGAGCTCGAAGTTGCTCCGCCGGGCCGCGGGCCGTCGCGGCGAGCGCGGCTTGTCGAGGACGAGGGATTCGTTGTCCATCAGTGCCCGCCTCCGAAAAGCGTGGAAACCGTGCGCTCGAGCATGAAGTAGGCACCCGGCACCATCACCACGACCCAGATTCCCACGATCGACCACAGCATCGGCCGCTGGTATTTCGGACCCTTCGACCAGAAGTCGACGAGCATCACGCGGATGCCGTTGAGCGCGTGGAAGAGCACCGCGCCGACCAGGCCGACCTCCATGAGGTTGACGATCGGGTTCTTGTAGGTCGCGATCACCTGGTCGTAGGCCTCCGGCGAGACCCGGACGAGCGCGGTGTCGAGGACGTGAACGAACAGGAAGAAGAACGTGAGCACGCCGGTGATGCGGTGCAGGACCCAGGACCACATGCCGGGGTCGCCCCGGTAGAAGGTGCCTTTGCGGCGCGCGCCACTCGCCCGATCGCTCGCCGCCGCCGCACTGGCGGTGCTAGCCGTGGTCGACATCGGTTGTACGGCCTCCAACGTCATGGTTGGACTCGTGGAATCAACGAGCTTGGATACCCCGGATGCTAAACCCGCACGCAGATTGCCACTCACTTCCGGGTTGGTCTGTGTGATCGACCAGACACTGAGCGCGTGGTCCGCGTCACTCGCTCTCATCATGGTCACGTTGGGTAGTCGTTTATTCGCGCTCCCGAATCGCCAGCAAACATTTAGGTTACGGCGCGTGCCGCGGTTATGGCCGCCAATTGACTGGCCGGTACGGTTCGCCAGTCGAGCCCGGCGAAGTGGACCGGGCCGTTCTCGGGTCCGCTGGTACAACAGCGGGGAGGGAGATACAGCGTGCGCAGAACGACGACGCTGATGGCCACCGCGATGGCCGGCGTGCTCGCGCTTGCCGGGTGTGCCAAGGACTCCGGCAACGGCGGCAACAACAACAATGCCGGGGCTGCCGGATCCTGTGTCACCTCGACCGCACCGCCGGTGGGCGCCTTCGGGCCTTCGACGAGCGCGACCGGGGAGAAGCCCGACGCCAGCGCGATGCGGATCGGCCTCTCCTACGACATCGGCGGTCGCGGCGACGCGTCGTTCAACGACGCGGCAGCGGCCGGCGTCGACAAGGCCAAGACGGACTTCGGCGTCAAGGACGTGAACGAAAGCACCGCCGGTCCCAGCGAGGACGAGGCCGCCAAGGAGCAGCGGCTCACCCAGCAGGCGACCAACGGTTACAACCCGGTGATCGCGGTCGGGTTCGCCTACGCGGACGCGGTGAAGGCGGTCGCGGCGAAGTTCCCGAACACCAAGTTCGCGATCGTCGACGACGACTCGATCACCCTGCCGAACGTGACGTCGCTGGTGTTCTCCGAGGAACAGGGGTCGTTCCTGGTCGGCGTCGCCGCGGCCTACAAGAGCAAGAACTGCCACGTCGGCTTCGTCGGTGGCGTGAACACCCCGCTGATCCAGAAGTTCCAGGCCGGTTTCGACCAGGGCGCCAAGGCGGCATCGAACAAGATCGTCATCGAGGACGAGTACCTGACCCCGGCCGGCGACTTCTCCGGCTTCCAGGACCCGGCCAAGGGCAACGTGGTCGCCAACGGCGAGATCAGCAAGGGTGCGGACGTCATCTACCACGCGGCCGGCGCTTCCGGTAAGGGCGTGTTCGAGGCGGCCAAGTCCGGCAACGCGCTCGCCATCGGCGTGGACTCCGACCAGTACAACCAGCAGACGGTGGCGGCCTCGAAGGACGTGATCATCACGTCCATGCTCAAGCGGGTCGACGTCGCGGTGTACGACTACATCATGGCCCTGGCGACGAACACGCTGGATTCGCTGCCGAAGCGGTTCGACCTCAAGGTCGACGGCGTCGGCTTCGCCACCTCCGGCGGCAAGATCGACGACATCAAGCCGGTGCTGGAGGGCTACCAGCAGGAGATCATCGACGGCAAGATCACCGTCGCCACCACCCCCACCGCGAAGTAGGTCGCGGCAAACGGCGGCCCCGGGGCTCGGGAGGGCGATCAGCCTATTCAGAGAACGTGTGCGGGTAGCCAGGCCGTGACATCCGTTGTCGGCTTCCGGTCGACGACGGCGGCCTGCCTCCCCGCCCACGTGCGGCGTCGTGGTGGGTTACCGGAGGTGACCGTCTCGCGTTGTGAATAGTGGTCTCGTCTCGTGCACCGTCGGCAATCTCCGGGAGCATTTCACGCCTATGAACAGCGCAGAACCGGTAGTCGAGCTGTCCGGGATCACCAAGCGATTTCCCGGCGTGGTCGCCAACTCCGACGTCAACCTCACCGTCCACGCGGGTGAGGTGCACGCGGTGTGCGGCGAGAACGGGGCCGGCAAGTCGACCCTGATGAAGATCCTGTACGGGATGCAGCAGCCCGACGAGGGCACGATCTCGATCAACGGCAAGCCGGCCCGGCTGCGCAACCCGCAGGACGCGATCCGGCACGGGATCGGCATGGTGCACCAGCACTTCATGCTCGCCGACAACCTGACCGTGCTGGAGAACGTGGTGCTCGGCGCGGAGCGGCTGCGGGGCATCGGCCGCCGGGCGCGGGCGCAGGTGGCCGAGATCGCCGCGTCGGTCAGCCTCACCGCGCCGTTGGACGCACTGGTGGAAACGCTGGGCGTGGCCGACCGGCAGCGGGTGGAGATCGTCAAGGTGCTCTACCGCGGCGCGCGGATCATCATCCTGGACGAGCCGACCGCGGTGCTGGTGCCGCAGGAGGTCGACGCGCTGTTCGAGACCGTGCGGTCGATGACGGCCGACGGTTTCACCTTCATCTTCATTTCCCACAAGCTCGATGAAGTGCGTGCGATCGCGGACAGCGTCACCGTGATCCGGCGCGGCACCACCGTCGGTACGGCCGACCCGAAGCGGATCTCGTCCCATGAACTCGCCGAGATGATGGTCGGCGCCGAACTGCCCAGCCCGCAGACCGGCGAGTCCACCGTGACCAGCCGTGAGGTGCTCCGGGTCGTGGACCTTCGGCTCGATGCGGAAGGCTCCACCCGCGCGTTGCTGGATCATGTCTCGTTCACCGTGCACGCGGGTGAGGTGCTCGGCATCGCCGGGGTCGAGGGCAACGGGCAGACGGAACTGGTCGAGACGATCATGGGCATCCGGCGGGCCACCTCGGGCACGATCGAGTTGGCCGACGCTGACGGCCACGCCCGCGACCTGACGCGGCTGGGCACGCTGGAACGCCGCGAAGCGGGCGTCGGCTACATCGCCGAGGACCGCACGCGGCACGGGCTGTTGCTGACGCAACCGTTGTGGGTCAACCGGATTCTCGGCTACCAATCGCGCAAGCCGGTCTCGAAAGGACAGTTGCTGGACATCGCCGGGGCCCGCCGGGACACCGAGCGAATCGTGCGCGACTACGACGTGCGCACGCCCGGCATCGACGTGCCCGCGGCCGCGCTGTCCGGCGGGAACCAGCAGAAACTCGTGGTGGGCCGGGAGCTTTCCGGCGACCCGGTGCTGCTGATCGCCTCGCATCCGACCCGTGGTGTGGACGTCGGCGCGCAGGCGCTGATCTGGGAGCAGATCCGCGCCGCCCGGGCCGACGGGCTGGCGGTGCTGCTGATCTCGGCCGACCTCGACGAGCTGATCGGCCTGTCCGACACGATCCAGGTGATGCTGCGCGGGCGCCTGGTGCGCCAGGCGGATCCGGCCACCGTGACGCCGCAGGAACTGGGCTCGGCGATGACGGGCCTGGGAGGCTACCGGTCGGAGGAGCCCGCGTGAACCCGCTTCATGTCATGAGTGACCCGTTACGGACGAAAAACGGTACGAACGAGTCACTCATGAACCAGCGTCCCGCACGAACGGGACCACTCGTGAACCGGGCGTCCCGCAAGACACAGGAGACGGCATGACTTCCTGGCGTACCAAGGTTCTTCCGCCGCTGCTGGCGATCGTGTTCTCGCTGCTGATCTGCTCGATCGCGTTGGTGATCTCGGGCGCGGACCCGCTGCGGGCCTACGGCACGATGGTCGGCGAGCTGGGCAAGGGCACCACCGCGATCGACACGGTGAACCTGGCGACGGTCTACTACCTGTCCGGCCTCGCGGTGGCCATCGGCTTCCAGATGAACCTGTTCAACATCGGGGTCGAGGGCCAGTACCGGTTCGCCGCGATCGTGGCGGCCATCGTCGGTGGCGCGCTGCACCTGCCGCCGGTGCTCCACACGCTGGTGATCATTTTGGTCGCGGTGTTCGCCGGCGCGCTCTACGCGGCGCTGCCCGCCGTGCTCAAGGTGCAGCGCGGGGTCAGCGAGGTGATCTCGACGATCATGCTCAACGCGATCGTGGCCGGGATCGTGGCGTTTTTGATCAACCCGGCCCAGTTCGGCGTGCTCACCGGCAACAACCTGCGTACCCAGCAGATCGACCCCTCGGGCCGGGTGCCGGGTGTCCCCATCGGCGGGGCCACGCTGTTCGGTTTCGCCTTCATCGCCCTGCTGGTCGGCGTCGCCTACTGGTTCATGCTCAACCGCACCCGGTTCGGGTTCGAACTGAAGGCCAGCGGTGAGTCCGCGACGGCGGCGGCCGCGGGCGGCGTGAACGCGAAGCGGATGACGCTCATCGCGATGCTGCTGTCCGGCGGCGTGGCCGGCCTGATCGCCATGCCCGAACTTCTCGGCCGTGACTTCAGCTACGCGATCACCTCGACACAGGGCTACGGCTTCACCGGTATCGCCGTCGCGCTGCTGGGCCGTAACCATCCGGGCGGGATCGCGCTGGGCGCGCTGCTGTGGGCGTTCCTGGACCGGTCGGCGGTCTCGCTGGAGCAGGTGAACGTGCCCAAGGAGATCGCCACGATCATGCAGGGCGCGATCGTGTTGTCCGTCGTCGTGGCCTACGAGGTCGTCCGGCGCGCCGACCTGGCCGCGATGCAACGCCGGGTGGGCCGCGCGCTGACCGGGCGGCCAGCGAGTGTTCAGGAAGGGGGTGCGGTCTGATGGCACTGGGCCCCAACAACTCGCCGGCGGGCACGCTTTCGCCCGCGCCGGTCACCATGCCGTCGGCGCCGCGGAAACGGCGCCTGCCGGGCTGGGCGCGTGGCGTCCTGTGGGCGGTCGGCGTGATCGCCGTGCTGTCGACCGCGTCCTACCTGACCGGTGTCAACACGTTGACGTCCACGAACATGTCGCAGATCGCGGTGCGCCTGGCGCTGCCGATCCTGCTGGCCGGGCTGGGCGGCCTGTGGTCCGAGCGGTCCGGGGTGGTGAACATCGGGCTCGAGGGCATGATGATCCTCGGTACCTGGGGCGCGGCCTTCGGCGCGTACTACGGCGGCGTGTGGGTTGGGCTGGGCGCGGCGATCCTGTGCGGTGCGCTGGGCGGGCTGCTGCACGCGGTGGCCACGGTCACGTTCAACGTCAACCACATCGTCTCCGGTGTCGCGATCAACCTGCTGGGGCTCGGCGTCGCGAAGTACCTTTCGACGCTCATTTTCCAGCCGCTGTCGGGCAACCCCCGGCAGTCGCCGCCGGTGCCGACCTTCGACACCTACTCGGCGAGCTTCCTGTCGGACTGGCTCAGCGGCTTGGAAAAGCAGCAGCGGGTCGGCATCTCGGACGCGGCCGGCCTGATCAACGGCCTGATCACCGGAGTCTCGCCGCTGACGATGATCGCGATCGTGCTGGTGCCGGTGAGCTACCTGGTGTTGTGGCGGACCCGGTTCGGCCTGCGGCTGCGGTCGTGCGGGGAGAACCCGGTGGCGGCCGAATCGCTCGGCGTCTCCGTGTACCGGTACAAGTACCTGGCGGTCCTGATCTCCGGCGGGCTGGCCGGGATGGGTGGCGCCTCGCTGGTCCTGCTCTCGGGCGGCGCCGGCTACCTGGAGGGCCAGACGAACAACCGGGGCTACATCGGCCTGGCCGCGATGATCTTTGGGAACTGGCGTCCCGGCGGGCTGGTGGGCGGCGCGGCGCTGTTCGGGTACGCGGACGGCCTGCAGCTCTCCGGCGGCGGCAAAGCGGTGCTGGCGCTGATGTACGGCATGGTGCTGCTGCTCGTGGTGCTCGTGGTGGTGCAGCTGATCCGGCGGAAGTGGCTGGCCGCCGCGCTGGGCGTGGCGGGCGCCGGGGTGCTGTACTGGATCTATTGGGCCAACGAAGATCTGCCGAGCGACCTGACGCCGTACACCGCGCACTTCGTGACTTTGATCGTGCTCGCCACGGCGTCCCAGCGATTGCGAATGCCGCGCGCCGACGGCGTGGGCTACCGGCGTGGTGAAGGGGGTTGACGGTGTCCAATTCGGACTCTTCGGTGGATTCTTCGATGGCTGCCGAAGTGGACTGGGCGGGGCTGCGCTCGTGGGCGGTCGACGCCGCGGACAGCGCCTACGCGCCGTATTCCGGGTTGAAGGTCGGCGTCGCGGGGTTGGTCGACGACGGCCGGATCGTGCTGGGCTGCAACGTGGAGAACGCCTCCTACGGGCTCGGGTTGTGCGCCGAGTGCACGATGGCCGGGCAACTGCGGCTGTCCGGCGGCGGGCGGCTGGTCGCCCTCGCCTGCCGGTCGGGCGCCGGTGAACTGCTGATGCCCTGCGGCCGGTGCCGTCAGGTGCTCTACGAGCTCGGCGGCCCGGACTGCCTGGTGGACACCCCGTCCGGCGTGCAGCCGATGTCGTCGGTGCTGCCGGACGCGTTCGGACCGGAGGACTTACCGTGAAACTGTGTCAAGTCGCGGCTCCCAAACCGATCACCGAGCGCGCCCCGGCCGTCAGGCCCGCTGTCGGGGCGGCGGGGCGCCATTCCAGAGCGAGGTGAGTCAAATTCGTCAGGAGCGCCCTGTCGACACGATCGCGGTCGCGCGCAAAGCCGCGAAAGAACGACCTGCCATGACGTTCACCGCGGTCGAAGTCATCCGGGCCAAGCGGGACGGTGCGCGACTGACCGGCGAGCAGATCGACTGGGTCATCGACGCCTACACGCGCGGCGCGGTGGCCGAGGAGCAGATGTCCGCGCTGGCGATGGCGATCTTCCTGAACGGTATGGACGCGGGGGAGATCGCGGCCTGGACCGGCGCGATGATCGACTCCGGTGACCGGCTCACCCTCGACGTGCCGCGCCCGACCGTGGACAAGCACTCGACCGGTGGCGTCGGCGACAAGATCACCCTGCCGCTGGCGCCGCTGGTCGCGACCTGCGGCGCCGCCGTGCCGCAGCTGTCCGGTCGCGGGCTCGGGCACACCGGCGGAACCCTGGACAAGCTGGAGTCCATTCCGGGCTGGCGGGCCGAGCTGTCCGCGGGTGAGATCCGGCGCCAGCTGACCGACGTCGGCGCCGTGGTGTGCGCGGCGACCGAGGGCCTCGCACCGGCGGACCGCAAGCTGTACGCCCTGCGGGACGTGACCGGAACCGTCGAGTCGATCCCGTTGATCGCGAGCTCGATCATGAGCAAGAAGATCGCGGAGGGTGCTTCCGGACTGGTGCTGGACGTCAAGAGCGGGTCCGGCGCGTTCATGAAAACCGAGGAGCAGGCCCGGGAACTCGCGCGCACGCTGGTCGAGATCGGCACCGCGCACGGGGTGGCCACGACCGCCCTGCTGACCGACATGAGTACCCCGCTGGGGCGCGCGGTGGGCAACGCGGTGGAGGTGGCCGAGGCGGTCGAGGTGCTGCGCGGCGGCGGGCCGCCGGACGTGGTCGAGCTGACCTGCGCGCTGGCGCGGGAGATGCTGGCGCTGGCCGGGTTGTCCACAGTGGATCCTGCTGCGGTGCTGGCTTCGGGACAGGCGTACGAAACCTGGTGCCGGATGATCCGTGCCCAGGGCGGCGACCCGGATGCGCCGCTGCCCTCGCCGAAGCACGTGCACGTCGTGACGGCCGACCGTGACGGCGTGCTGACGGCGCTCGACGCCTATGCGGTCGGGGTGGCCGCGTGGCGGCTCGGCGCCGGCCGGACCCGCCGCGAGGACTCCGTCCAGCACGCGGCGGGCATCCTGTGCCACGCCAAGCCGGGGGAGGCCGTCGTGTCCGGCCAGCCGTTGCTGGAACTCCACACGGACACACCCGATGCGGTCCCGGCCGCCCTCGCGGTGCTGGAAAGCGCTTTCACAATCGCCGAGAACGGCTCGGACCCAGGCATCGCCGACAACCGCTCCGGACAAGGCACCGCCCAAGACCGCTCCGGACACGGGATCGCCAAAGACCGCTCCGGACAAGGGATCGCCGAAGACCGCTCCGGGCAAAGCGAGGCCCCCGCCACTTCGGCCCGGACCGTTCCGCGCGGGCAGACCGTTCCAGCCCGGACCGTTTCGGGCAAGGGCATCGTCCTCGACGTGCTACGCGGCTCCTCCCAGACCACCGCGAGTCCCCCACTCCCGTAGCGCGTGTCCCACGTTCCGGTAGCGCGTGTCCCACGTTCCGGTAGCGCGTGTCCCACGTTCCCGTCGTGCGTGTCCCCCACTCCCGTAGCGCGAGTCCCACACTCCGGTAGACCGAAACGTGGGACTCACCGCGACGGGAATGTGGGACTCACGCGACCCGAAGGTGGGACTCGCAGGACGGGAGTGGGGGACACGCGCGACGGGAGTGGGGGACTCGCGCCTAGGACTCGGTGGACTCTTCGGTGGACTCGGCCTTCTTGGTCTCGGCGCCCTTGGTGGTACGTCCGCGGCTGGCGCGACGCGGCTGGCGCGGTGCCGGAGCCGGCGCGGCGATCTGCGGGACGGCGGGGCCGCCGCCGAGCATCAGCTCCGCGAAGGTCGCCATCGCCTCGTCCAACTGGCCACCGATCCGCCGCTCGGACTCCTCGTTGTGCCGGCGCACCACCGAACTCACCGAGTCGGCGTCGGGACGGGCGGAAAGCGTCTCTTCGACCCGGGCCAACCCGCTCTTCACCGTGCCACCGAGGTCACCGAAGTGCGTGGAGACACCGTTTTCGACCTTGTCGATGCGTTCGGACAGCTGGTCGAGACCGCTGGTGATCTGGTCCAGGCGCGCGGAGAGCGCTTCCAGGCGCTGGGACGAGTCGATCATCTCGCCGGTCTCTTCCAAGGCGGTGCGCAGCGCCTGCGCGGTCGAGTCGATCCGTTCGCGAGTGGTGGTCTCGAGCGCCTCGACCCGGGACTTCAGGTCGCCGTCCCCGCTCTCGACCCGGTCACGCAGCGACGCCTCGGCCAGCTCGATGCGCTCCTTGACCGGGCCGTGCACGGCCGCGGGCAGCGCGTCGAGCTTCGCGTCCTGCTTGTCCAGGTGCCCGTTCAGCTCGTCGAGCCGACGGTGGATGCTCTCCAGCTTGTCCTCGAGCCCGTCCATCCGCCCGGCGACGCCCTCGAACCGGGCCGCCACGCCGTCGAGCCGGCCATCCAGCTGCGCGAAGGGCTTGGCCAGCTTGTCGACCACGCTCTCCACCGCGCGAGCCAGGTCGGCAAGCGCGTTGTCCTGCGCTTCGAGCTTGGACATGGCCTCGTCCAGACGCTCGGCGAGGACGCTGACCTCGGTCCGGTCCGGCAGCTCGGACAGCCGCTTGCGGACCGCGCCCAGCGAATCCACGGGCGCCAGGCGGGCATAGATGTCGTCGAGCGCGTCGAAGATCTGCTGCTGCTCGCTCTCACGGACTTCGGCCGCGCGCACCAGCATGTTGCGCATCCGGTCGAAGGACGGGGCTCCGATGTGGTTGTCACTGGTCACTGCGGTGTCCTTCGTCGGCGGGGAAAAAGAGACATTGTGCGAAGCTTAGCCATTGCGGAATTGCTGGTGGAGCCGTGCCCCCTTTGACCGCCCGTGGGTGCCCGGCTCATTAGCGTATGTTGCGGATTGGTCACGGAGTTCCGGTCACGTCCGGGTGCTGCCGCGAGTACGGTTGACCCATGTCCGCTATACCGCCCGTGACCTTGGAGCACATTCGCCGCGTACCCAAGGTGCTGCTGCACGACCATCTCGATGGCAGCCTGCGCCCGGAGACCGTGGCCGAACTGGCCGACACGACCGGTTACCGTGGCCTGCCCACCACCGATGTCGGCGAACTCGGCCGGTGGTTCCGCGAGGCCGCGGATTCCGGGTCCCTGGTGTCCTACCTGGAGACCTTCGCCCATACCTGCGGGGTCATGCAGACCGAGGACGCGCTGGTCAGGGTCGCCGCGGAGTGCGCGGAGGATCTCGCCGACGACGGCGTCGTCTACGCCGAAGTCCGATACGCCCCGGAGTTGTTCGTCGAGCGGGGGCTGACTCTCGACGCGGTCGTGGAGGCCGTCCAGGAGGGGTTTGCGCAGGGTGAGCGCCGGGCCGCCGAACGGGGGAAATTCATCCGAACGGGGACTCTTCTGTGTGCAATGCGTCAGCACGCCCGGGCGCAGGAGATCGCCGAAATCGCGGTCCGTTACCGGGACACCGGGGTGGTCGGATTCGATATCGCCGGACCCGAGGCCGGATTCCCGCCGACCCGGAATCTCGACGCATTCGAATATCTGCGCACGAACAATGCGCATTTCACAATTCATGCCGGTGAGGCTTTCGGGCTCGCGTCCATTTGGGAGGCGATCCAGCATTGTGGCGCGGAACGCCTCGGGCACGGGGTGCGCATTGTGGACGACATCAAGTCCGATCCGGACGGAACGGCGCACCTGGGCCCTCTCGCCAGCTACGTCCGGGATCGCCGGATCCCGCTGGAGATCTGCCCGTCGTCGAACGTGCAGACCGGGGCGGCGGCCTCCATTGCGGACCATCCGATCGGCCTGCTGGCCAGGCTGCACTTCCGGGTCACCGTGAACACGGACAACCGGTTGATGAGCGGCTGCACGGTCTCCAGCGAGTTCGCCGCGCTCGCGGACGCGTTCGGCTACGGCTGGGCGGATCTTCAGTGGTTCACCATCAACGCGATGAAGTCCGCCTTCCTCGATTTCGATCTGCGCCTCGCCCTCATCAACAACGTGATCAAACCGGGCTACGCGCCTTTGCTCGCCTGACGGCCACGCCCCGCGAGTTTGAACGTTGCCGACGTCTGTGGCGCTCGGTTGGCCGCTTACGCCGTTGCCTTCGTTAGCTGTGACAACTAACATCCATAATGTAGGAGTCGATTCTCACATAATGGGATGGTAGATGAGCGAGGGTGCGAGAACGGAGAGCAAGAGACGTTGGGGCATCCTCGCCCTCGGCCTGTCCGCGCAGACCGCGAGTTGCGTGTTCCTCTATGGCCTGCCGTTCCTCGTCCCCGAGATGCACAGCCGATCGCTGGCCGCGGCGGGCACCATCGTCGCCGCACCGAGCATCGGATTGCTGCTCACGCTGATCGCCTGGGGTGCGGCCGCGGACCGGTACGGTGAGCGGCTGGTCATGGCGCTCGGGCTGGGCGGTTCCGGGCTGCTCCTGCTCGCGACGGCACTGGCCGCGCCGTCGGGTGCCGGCGAGTTCGTGCTCTTCCTGCTCGCCGGCGCGAGTTCGGCGAGCGTCAACGCGGCCAGCGGCCGGGCGGTGATGGGTTGGTTCGAACCCGCCGAGCGAGGCACCGCGATGGGCATCCGGCAGACCGCCCAGCCCCTCGGCGTGGGTATCGCCGCGCTCGCGCTGCCACCGCTGGCGCGGCAATGGGGCTTCTACCCGTCCCTGCTCTTCCCGGCCTGCTTCGCGCTCGTGGTCGCCCTGCTGGTGGCCTGGCTGGCCGCCGACCCACCCCGCCCGCCGAAGCGGCCGGGCGCGGCGAAACCGGCCTCCCCGTACCGCCATCCCACGCTGTGGCGGCTGCACGGCGCCAGTGCCCTGATGGTGGTGCCGCAGTTCGCGGTGTCGGCGTTCGCGCCGGTGTATCTGGTGTCGCATCACTGGAGCCCGGTGGCCGCGGGATGGTTCCTCGCCGCGACCCAGGTGCTCGGTGCCGCTGGCCGGCTCGCGTCCGGTTACTGGTCGGACCGGGTGGGCAGCCGGCTGCGGCCGATGCGGCAACTGGCCGTGGCCAGCGCGGCGGCGCTGCTGCTGGTCGCGCTCGGCGACGTGAGCTGGCTGTGGCTGGTGCTGCTGGCGCTCGTGCTCGCCGCGGTGATCACCGTGGCGGACAACGGGCTCGGCTTCACCGCTTCCGCCGAGCTGGCCGGATCGGCGTGGGCCGGCCGGGCGATGGGCGCCCAGAACACCGCGCAGAACCTCGCGGCCTCGCTGACCCCGCCGTTGCTCGGTCTGGTGATCGGCGGTTCAGGGTACGCGCTCGCCTTCTGCGTCGCCGCGGTCTTCCCGGTGCTGGCGGTCAGCCTCACCCCGGTGCACGCCGAGGCCAGGGCGAGGCGCACCAGTGAGGTCCCGGCGTAGGTTCGAGATCGTCCAATGAGGACGATCTGGTCCCGCAAGCTTCGCGCGCTTGGCCCACGGCGCTTACCTTTCAGGTAATTGGCTTGGGTGCCCGGCTTCGGCAAGATCGGTGATGCTTCCGCGTCACCAACGATCAGAGGAATTCACCATGACGACGACCACGACCACGACCACCCGAGCGGTAGTGGAGGAAGTACTGCGCCGGATCGCTGAGGGAGACCCCGACCGCGTCGCCGAGTTGTATGCCGACGGGGCGGACTGGAAGCTGGACTGGCCGGAGGCCGAGCACGGCCGCGCCGCGACCCCGTGGATCCGGCACCGCTCCACCCGGGCCGACGCGGCCGCCCACTTCCGGGAAATCGCCGAGCACCATGTTCCCGAGGCGGCGGGCACGGTCGTCGAGCGGATCCTCGTCGACGGCGACGACGCGGTTGTTCTCGGTGAGATCCGTCAGACCGCCCGGTCCACCGGACGTGCCTATCGGTCGCGGTTCGCCCTGCACCTCACGGTCGAGGACGGCCTGATCACCCGGCACCACATCTACGAGGACAGCCTCGCCGTCGCCCAGGCCTTCGACGCCGGCTCAGAGACGACCGCGCTCTAACAGGCGCAGAGCCGCCACACATACTGGTCCAATTCGGACAGTCACGCGCGGAGGGCGGCGCGCTAACTGCCCGTGCCGGGACTCCGAGTCGGAAGTCCAACCGACTCCGCACACGTCTGCAAGCGCCTGTCGTAGGTGACGAAGTAGCTCAGCTGTCCACCGAAGACGGCCTGAGCAGTCGCCAGGTGAATGGCGTCCAGTGAGCGGAGTTCCTGCATCCGGTAGCTCGCGGCGGTGCTTCGCACCAACTCGTCGATCTCGTATCGAGCGATTCGTCCCAGCAGCGCCGGAACCTGGCTGAGCAGCTCCGGTTCCGTGCGAAGCAGTGCTCTGGGCAGTTCGACCTCGGCCAGCGCAGACGACACGAACATTGCGTCTGGTTGGGTGTTCAGCCAGTCCGCCAGCGCGTCGCTTTCGGGCTCACGCCGGATGAGCTTCACCAATGCTGCTGTGTCGAGGTAGATCATTAGAACCGTTCGTCGTCCCGAAGCCGACGGAGTAGGTCTCCGGCCTCGTGATCGGTCCGGACCGGCCCTTTCGGGTGAGGAATCGGTCCGGTCAGGGTCGCCGGCCGCAGCTTGCCGCTCGCGATCAGCGCTGACGTCGGACTCGGTTGCGCAGGAATCAGGCGGGCAACGACTGCGCCGCGGTCGGTGATCTCAACCTCCTCGCCGCGTTTCACGCGAGCGAGCACGCCAGCGGTGTCCTGGTTGAGCTGCCGCACCGGTACCTGAGCCATGGAGCCAGTGTAGTACAGAGACGTAGTACAACGGCACGCATGGTGCTCCTGGGCCCCGCTACTTGCCGCGGACGCGGAGACGGTTTTCGAAGGTCTCGACCAGCTTGCGCCACTCGCTCTGCTCGGTGTCGAAGGGAGCGCTCGGTGCGAGCCGG
Organism: Amycolatopsis taiwanensis DSM 45107; assembly: GCF_000519205.1. GTDB lineage: Bacteria > Actinomycetota > Actinomycetes > Mycobacteriales > Pseudonocardiaceae > Amycolatopsis_E > Amycolatopsis_E taiwanensis. The sequence continues at coordinate 20,398 of NZ_JAFB01000050.1, forward strand.
TTCGGGTCCGGCCGCAGCACGTAGGACACCAGCCAGCCCAGGCTTTCCGAAGAGGACAGTGCCGCGGACACGGTGTCGTCGTCCGCCCAGTCGGCCGCGTCGGTGAGCAGCTCCACGGCCAGTTCCAGCTGGGTCGGGTCGATCGCCTCGACACCCTCGCCCAGGTCCTCGGCCAAACCGGCCAGGACGTAGGTGTTGTCGGCGTCCACATCGATCTCGAGCTCGCCCGCGGTGGCCTTGGTCAGCACCTCGGGCCAGGTGGACACCTCGGCCAGGTCGGTGCCCTGGAACTCGGTGGCATCGGCGAGCTTGCGGGCCAGCGTCCTCGGCGAGGTGAACACGTCGATCCGGCCTTCGCCGCCGAGGAAGACCGGCTCGTCGTCGAGGTAGCACCGCAGCGTGTAGTAGTCCTGGTCCGAGGTGGTGATCTTGATCGGGTCGATGCCGACCTCGGCCCAGAACCCGGTCGGCCCTTCCTCCTCGTCCTCCTCGGCGTCGTCGGTCTCCGCGTCCGAGGTGTCCAGGTCCTCGTCGAGGTCGTCCTCCCGGGCTTCGACCCCGGCCTCCGCCTCCGCGGACTCCTCCAGGAAGGCGGCCAGCTCCTCGGCGGTTTCCTCCAGCACGGCGGCGTTCACGTCGGGCACCTCGACCAGCGCGTCGATGGCGTCGAGCACGGTGTCCCACTTGTCCGAGACCGCCTCGGACAACTCGGCCCACAGCCGCTCGCCCTCACGGCCGGTGAACAGCCGGCCACCCTGGTCGAGCAGGGAGAACGCCTCCGTGGCGTCGAGCACCTCGTGCACCTCGTCGAGCTCGCACACGTCGGCCAGCGAGCGCACGATGCTGACGATCTCCGCCAGCTCGCTGATCGTCCAGGTGTCCGGGTCCTCGGCCACCAGCTCCGGCACGCCGACCAGGTCGTAGGAGTGGTCGTCGTCGGGAATCAGCTCCGGCACGTTCAGCGCGGGCACCACGTGCCAGGCCGGATGGTCGATGAGGTCGTGCTGGTCCGCGGTACGGATGAACGCGGCCAGATGCGCGGCGTCGGGGAAGGCGTAGAGGTCCTCGTCGTCGCCGAGGAATGCCTCCCACTCCTCGCCGTCCTCCCGCCAGCGCGGGGCCCAGAGGGTCACCAGGTCCCCCTGTGGCAGCCCGAGTTCGATCGGGACGATGTCCTGTGCCATTCCAGCCCTCCGGATTACACCTGTGTGTGCGAAGCGTACGGCTTTACCGCCGCGCCCGCGACGGCCCCCGTGCCGTTCAGGCCGCCGTGGACGGCCCGGGGCCGCCGGTGGCGGTTGTCACGGCCTGCATGCCCGTACCCATGCGTGCGTTTTGCACAACATGACTGGCACGATGGACACATAATGGCACTCACAGACCTTTTACCAGCGAATCCCGACCCGGACAACCTCTACGAGGCATTCTCGCAGTGGACGGCCGAGCGCGGTATCGAGTTGTACCCGGCGCAGGAGGAGGCGCTGATAGAGGTCGTCTCCGGGGCCAACGTCATCGTGTCCACCCCGACCGGCTCGGGGAAGAGCCTGGTCGCCGTGGCCGCGCACTTCGCCGCAATGGCTCGCGGCGTCCGCACCTTCTACACCGCGCCGATCAAGGCATTGGTTTCGGAGAAGTTCTTCGCGCTGGTCGACATCTTCGGCGCGGATCACGTCGGCATGATGACCGGCGATTCCAACGTCAATCCCGACGCGGAGATCATCTGCTGCACGGCGGAAATCCTGGCGAACATCGCGTTGCGTTTCGGTGATCGGGCGCCGGTGGGCCAGGTGGTGTCCGACGAGTTCCACTTTTACTCCGAGCCCGACCGCGGCTGGGCCTGGCAGGTGCCGCTGCTGGAACTGCCGCAGGCCCAGTTCGTGCTCATGTCGGCGACCCTGGGTGATGTCTCCCTGTTCGAAAAGGATCTGACCCGCCGCACCGGCCGGCCCACCGCGGTGATCACCTCGGCGCAGCGTCCGGTCCCGCTGACCTACCGGTACGCGCTGACCCCGCTGCACGAGACCATGTCCGAGCTGCTGAGCGGCGGGCAGGCGCCGGTGTACGTGGTGCACTTCTCGCAGGCGGCCGCGGTGGAGCGGGCCCAGGCGCTGATGAGCATCAACGTCGCCACCCGGGCGGAGAAGGAGGCGATCGCCGACCTCATCGGCGACTTCCGGTTCGCCGCCGGGTTCGGCAAGACGCTGTCCCGGTTGGTGCGGCACGGGATCGCCGTGCATCACGCCGGGATGCTGCCGAAGTACCGCCGGCTGGTCGAGCAACTCGCGCAGGCCGGGCTGCTGAAGGTGATCTGCGGGACCGACACTCTCGGTGTCGGTATCAACGTGCCGATCCGGACGGTCGTGTTCTCCGCCCTCACCAAGTACGACGGGGTGCGCCAGCGCCATTTGAAGGCGCGCGAGTTCCACCAGATCGCCGGCCGGGCCGGCCGCGCCGGTTACGACACCGACGGCTACGTCGTGGTGCAGGCGCCCGACCACGTCGTGGAGAACGCCAAGGCGCTGGAAAAGGCGGGCGACGACCCGAAGAAGAAGCGCAAGATCGTCCGGAAGAAGGCACCGGAGGGCTTCGTCAACTGGACGGAGAGCACTTTCGAGCGGCTCGTCTCGTCGCCGCCGGAGCCGCTGACATCCAGCTTCCAGGTCAGCCATTCGATGCTGCTGAACGTGATTTCCCGGCCTGGTAGCGCGTTCGACCACATGCGACACCTGCTGGAGGACAACCACGAGGACCGGCCGGCACAGCGCAGGCACATTCGTCGCGCGATCGCGATCTACCGCGCGTTGCTCGCGGCGGGCGTGGTCGAACAACTGGACGAGCCGGACGAGGAGGGCCGGATCGTCCGGCTGACCGTGGACCTGCAGTTCGACTTCGCGCTGAACCAGCCGCTGTCGCCGCTCGCGCTGGCCGCGATCGAACTGCTCGACCCCGAGTCGGTGAGCTACCCGCTGGATGTGGTCTCCATTATCGAATCCATTGTGGACGACCCGCGCCCGGTGCTTTCCCAGCAGCAGTTCAAGGCCCGGGGTGAGGCGGTCGCCGCGATGAAGGCCGAGGGGATCGAATACGACGAGCGCATGGCGCTGCTTGACGAGATCACCTACCCCAAGCCGCTCGAAGAGCTGCTGAACGCCGCGTATTCGACCTACCGGCGCGGGCATCCGTGGGTGGAGGACTATCAGCTGTCCCCGAAATCCGTGGTGCGCGACATGTACGAGCGCGCGATGAATTTCGTGGAGTACATCAATTTCTATTCGCTGGCCCGTTCCGAGGGGCTCGTGCTGCGCTACCTCGCCGACTGCTACGACGCGCTGCGCCACACGGTGCCGGACGAGGCCAAGACCGAGCCGCTGCAGGACCTGATCGCCTGGCTCGGGGAGCTGGTGCGACAGGTGGACTCCAGCCTGCTGGACGAGTGGGAGGCCCTGCGGCATCCGGAGGAGCACCTCGGCGAGGCCCGGCCGAGGAGGCCCGAGGGGCGGGTCGCGCCGATCACCCAGAACGTGCGAGCGTTCCGCGTCATGGTGCGCAACGAGCTGTTCCGGCGCGTGGAGCTGGCTGCGCGGCGGGCGTACGAGGAGCTCGGCGCGCTCGACGGTGCCTCGGGCTGGGACGCGGTGGAGTGGGAGGCCGCGCTGGAGGAGTACTTCGAGGAGCACAACGACCTCGGCATCGGCCCGGACGCGCGCGGCCCCAAGCTGCTGATGATCGAGCAGGAGCTCCAGGTGTGGCGGGTCCGCCAGATCTTCGACGATCCCGCCGGACACCACGACTGGGGCATCAGTGCCGAGGTCGACCTCGCCGCATCCGACGAAGCCGGGGCCGCCGTCCTGCGGATCACCGCGGTCGACCAGCTGTAGTGGAGCAATGAATGTTTGCTTCGAAACGCGAGTCCCCTGCGGCTGGCTAGTGCGCTGTTGCCGAGTGTCGTCCGGGACCTGACGCCGCGAACCCGCAACTTGCCCTCCTGAATCCGGAGCTCGCCCTCCTGAACCCGGAGCTCGCCCTCCTGAACCGGGAACTCGCCCGCCCTAACCGGGAAGTCACCCGCCTCAACCGGGAATTCGCCCGCCTGAACCGGGAACTCACCTTCCTAAACCGGGGACACGCCCGAACCCGGCGTGTCCCCGCCCCAGGCACGTGTGTCCCCGGTTTGGGGGTCTGAGTTCCGGGTTGGGGAAGGGGGAAACGCCGGTACAGCCGGTACAGTGGGGGCGTGCCGGTCGGGTTGTGGGCGATCGTTCTGGCGCTGGGCATGGTGCCCGGCGAGCTGATCGCGAATCCGGCCGGGATGCTGGTGATGGCGTCGGTGCTGGCCGCCGGGCTGGTCGTGATCGTTGCCGCCCGGATCGAGCCACCCACATCGCCGGTCCGAATCTTGGCCCTCGTCCTTCGCGAACGCTCTCGCCGCACGGCCTTCCTCCCACTCCGCGATCCCGACGCGCCCGGTCGCAGCCGCCCACGGGCACCCGGTCACTGACGGAATTTCGCGTCCCCCATCTCCTTTCCTCCTCTGGAGTATTGCCGTGTTCACTTTTCTTGACCTGCCCGTTTCCGTCGCCTATCACCTCGTGACCTGGCTTGCCTCGATGACCGGTGTCGCGCTCGCGATCGTGGTTTTCACCTTGGGTGTTCGCCTGCTTCTCCTGCCGTTGAGCAGGGCCGCCACCCTCGGCGGTAAGGCGCGTGCCGAGCTGATGCCGCGCGTGCAACAGTTGCGGGACCGCTATCGACATGATCCGCAGCGGCTGCAGCGGGAAGTCACCGGGCTGCAGCGGGAAGCCGGCGTCTCGTTGTTCACCGGCTGTCTGCCCGCGCTTGCACAGATTCCGTTCTTCATCATGATGTACCGATTGTTCTACGCGACCACGATCGCCGGTCACCCGAACATGTTGCTGGCCGGGACCCTGTTCGGTGCGCCGCTCGGCGGGCACTTCGCGGCGCTGGCGTCCGGACCGCACGTGCTGGTGTTCGTCGGGCTGTTCGTCCTGCTTGCGGTCGTCGCGTGGTTTTCGTCACGTTGGCAAGCGCGACAGGCGCCGGGCCCGGCGCTGCTGCGCCTGCTGCCTTATGGCACGGTGCTCGCGGCGGCGGTGGTTCCACTCGCGGCCGGGCTGTATCTGCTGGTGACCAGCGCCTGGACTGTGGTGGAGCGCGCAGTGTTGCTCGACTGAGTCTCAACCTCGCCCCTGTAATATCCGGGTATGGGAGATCTCCGCACGCGCGTTGTTTCCTGGGTTGGGCGCAAATACCTGGAGAGGAAGCAGAAGAAGGGCGTTGATCTGCTTTCGCTGCTGCCCGATTCCACGTTGATGCCGCTGCGGCGCAACGGCCTGGACCCCGTTCCCGAGCTGGGCGAGCGGCGGGAGACGGAGCCGGTCAGCCCGCTGAAGCTGCCGTTCGGGCTGCGGGCCTGGCTGGTCACCGGGTACGACGAGGCCAAGGAGGTGCTCGTCGCCACCGGCAAGTTCAGCAACGACTACACGAATCTGATGGGCACGGCGGCGATGTCCGCCGACCAGAATCCCGGGGGGCTCGGCTTCGCCGACCCGCCGGACCACACCCGGTTGCGGAAGCTGCTCGCGCCGGAATTCACCATGCGCCGGCTGTCCCGGCTCACCCCGCGCATCCACGACGTGGTGGAGGAGCGGCTGGACGCGATGGCCGCCGGCGGCGGGCAGGCCGACCTGATGAGCGACTTCGCGCTGCCGATCCCGTCGCTGGTGATCTGTGAGCTCCTCGGCGTCTCCTACGAAGATCGCGACGATTTCCAGCGCCTGAGCATGGCGCGGTTCGACCTGTTCGGTGGGGTTAGCGCGTCCTTCGGCGCGATGTCGGAGTCGCTTGCCTACCTGCTCCAGGTCGTCGGGAAGCAGCGCGATTCACCGGGGGACGGGCTGCTCGGCATGCTCATCAAGGAGCACGGCGACGAGATCGACGACCGGGAACTGGCCGGCCTCGCGGACGGCGTGCTGACCGGCGGGTTCGAGACGACGGCGAGCATGCTGGCGCTCGGCGCGATCGTGTTGCTGAGCAACCGCGAGCACTTTGAGCTGATCCGTGAACGAGATGACGCCATCGACTCGTTCGTTGAGGAACTGCTGCGGTATCTCACCGTGGTGCAGGCTGCCTTCCCGCGGTTCGCCCGCGAAAACGTCGAGGTCGGCGGCGCGCAGATCGAGGCGGGCGACATCGTGTTCGTGTCGCTGAGCGGTGCGAACCGGGACCGGGCGATGGGCGAGGACCCGGAAAGTTTCGACCCGGCGCGCGGGTCCAAGGCGCACCTGGCGTTCGGCTGGGGCGCGCACCGTTGCGTCGGCGCCGAGCTCGGGCGGATGGAACTGCGCGCCGCGTACCCGGCGCTCGTCCGGCGCTTCCCCGAGATGCGCCTGGCCGTCGCCCCCGCGGAGATTCCGTACCGCAAGACCTCCATCGTCTATGGCGTCGACTCTTTGCCGGTGCTGCTGTCGTAGTGACTCCGGTCGCCGCGCCCGTAGGTCCAGGGGCCGCTACGCGACGCACTGCGTCACGCGAAGTACGTGCGCAGACGCAGATGCCTTGGCAGGTCGGCGGACTGGGACCTAGGTTAGCTCGTCGAGCACCGCGTGGAGGGCCATGATGAGAGGCCCTAGCTGTTCGGTAGCCGTGGTATGGAGAATCTCGAGATCGATCGACCAGTAACTGTGGACGATGCGGTTGCGTAAGTCGGCTGGGCGGCGCCAGGGAACTTCGGGATGACGGCCTTCAGCTCTGTTGAAACTCGGGCCGCCGCTTCGCCGAGACCGTGAAGTTCCACAGCAACGCATCCGTGCGCTGCCGGTCGTGTTCGAGTGCGTCAAGGTCGATACCAGCCGTAAGTTCCTGTGCCCGTTCGGCGGCCTCGATCATCTCGGCGACGTACAACCGGTCACGCTGCATAAAGTCGCCTTGACTCATTGATTGCGGTGTCGCGCAGCAATGGATGGAGAGACTTCTTCGAGACCAGGTCTACCGGACGTCCGAAGAGGTCTGTGAGCTCTCGGTTGAGATCCTCAATCTTCCAGCCCAGCTTTGTACCTGGTTGCAACTCGTACAGTATGTCGATGTCGCTGGAAGATGTGTCATCCCCGCGGGCGACTGACCCGAACACGCGCAGGGTAGCGATGCCGTACCGGGCGCAGATTTGGCTAAGACGAGTTTCGTCGACAGCGAGCGCAGCCATGGCGTCAGTCTCCTTCCGTGCCCGATCATCCAATATTCGCTGTTCCTGTGCGGTTCGCAGCCCGATGCAAGACCTCCATCGTCTATGGCGTCGACTCGTTGCCGGTGCTGCTCTGATCAGGAGCTTCGCTGCGCTATCTGCAGGAGGGGCTCGGCCGCGGCGGTGTCGGTGATGAGGGTGGAGACCAGACCGGAGCGCAGGACGGCGTCGATCGCCTCCGCCTTCGGTGCGGTGTAGCCGAGGGCGATCACCTCGGGCACGCGGAACAGCTCTGGCGTGCTGATGGCCAGCACGTGATGCGCGAGGCCGGTGGACATCGGCTTGCCTTCGGAGTCGAACAGCCGTGCGGAGACCTCCGCCTTCGCCCCGCGGGCCGCGATCGCCTCGCTTTCCGCCGGGGGAAGCGCATCGTACACAGTGGACTCTCCGGGCCGCCACGCCCCGATGCTCACCACGGCCCTGGTGAGCTTGCCGAACTGGCCGAAGGTCTCGGCGATACCGGGTTGGCGGCGCAGGATCTCGGTGGTGCGCGCGTCCGGCAGGACGAGCGGCCCGTAGATGGGGTACGCGTCCCCGCCGGAGACCGCGGCGACGTGCCGCACGGTTTCCACGGAGCGGTCCCGCATGTCCATGCCGGCCTGCACTCCGCACAGTTGCACGACCGGGCACCGCGCGATCCGTTGCACGGATTCGGCCATGGCGTTGACCGAGCGTGCCCAGGCGAGCCCGAGCACGTCGTCCTCGGTGACGATCTCCGAGACCAGCCGGGCGGCGAGGGCACCGATGTTCCGACGCACGCGCGACCGCGGGCCGGTGCTGGCCGCTCGATCGAGCACGAACACCCGATCCAACCGGTACGCCGAACGCACCTGGTCCGACAGTTCGACGTCCACCGGCACCGGCAGGTCGAACTCGACTCGGACAAGACCGCTGCTACGGGCCGCTTCCAGTAGCCGGGCCACCTTGAACCGGCTGATCCCGAAGCGCTCCGCGATCTCGATCTTGGATTCCCCGAGCGCATAGAACCGGTGCGCGATCAGGGCGGCGGTCATGGTGTCGCTCAGCGATTTACCGCTCATGTGAGCACTATAGCGGCCAAATGTTGACGGACGACGAGGGAAAGTCCTTCAATGCTTGGACATGCACCATACACGCAGTCGTATTGGCGCTCATATGAGCAGCCAAGAGATGAGGTGACATGCGAGCCGCGATTGTTGAGCAACCGGGTTCGATCAGCGTCGGGCAGCGCCCCGATCCCGTTGGAGGGCCTCGCCAGGTCGTGGTCCGGGTCGGCGCCTGCGGAATCTGCGGCACGGACGTGCACATCGCGGATGGGCACTTCCCGCCCACGCCCTACCCGATCGTCCCCGGCCACGAGTTCGCCGGAGAGATCGTCGAGGTGGGGCCGAACGTGCCGGGCGGCTGGCGGCCTGGCGACCGGGTGGCCGTGGATCCCTCACTGCTGTGCGGCTACTGCGCGTTTTGCCGCGCGGGCCGCGCGAACCTGTGCGAGAACTGGGGCGCCGTCGGGGACACTGTGGACGGAGCGTTCGCCGAGTACGTCGCCGTTCCCGCCGCCAACTGCTACCGCCTGCCCGACAGCCTGAGCTGGCGCCAGGGCGCGCTGGTGGAGCCGGTTTCCTGTGCGGTGCACGGCATCCGGCGGGTCGGTGTCGAAGCCGGGGAGCAATTCCTGGTCATGGGCGCGGGCACGATGGGGCTGATCATGCAGCAACTGCTGCAACGCTCCGGCGCCGCGGTGACCGTGGTCGACCGCAACGCGGCCAGACTTCCGCGCGCCAAGGACCTCGGCGCGCACGCCGTCGCGACCGACGTGTCCGAATTGGACGGTGAAAGATTCGACGCCGCGGCCGACTGCACCGGAGCGGTACCCGCGATAGAGGCCGCCTTCGACGCCCTGCACCGCGGCGGCCGGCTGCTCGTGTTCGGCGTCGCCCCCGAACAGGCGCGGGTGGCGCTGTCCCCGTTCCGCATCTACAACGACGAGATCACCGTGATCGGCTCGATGGCCGTGCTGAACTCCTACGGCGCGGCATTGGACCTGGTCGCAGGCGGCGCGATCGACACCAAACCGCTGCTCACGGACACCCGCCCGCTGGAGCGGTTCGGCGAGGCGCTAGCCCTGATGCGCGCCGGCACCGGATTGAAGGTGCAGGTGCTTCCGCATGCGTAGGCAGCGTTTCCGGCGCACGGCCGTGCTGGCCTTCTCCACCTTGCTCGCCCTCACCGGTTGCGCAGGCGCTGGTGCGCTCGGTTCCGGCGGGAAAACGCTGGTGATCGCCATCGTGTCGAACCCGCAGATGAACGACGCCCAAGCGCTGTCCGGCCAGTTCGAGCAGGCAAACCCGGGCGTGAAGCTGAAGTTCGTGTCCCTGCCCGAGAACGAGGCCCGCGCCAAGATCACCGCGTCCGTCGCGACGCAGGGCGGCGAGTTCGACGCGGTGATGATCAGTAACTACGAGACCCCGCAATGGGCGGCCAACGGGTGGCTGGAAAACCTTCAGCCCTACCTCGCCGCCACACCCGGGTACGACGAAGCGGATTTCATTCCCAGCATTCGTGATTCGCTTTCCTATCAGGGCTCGATGTACGCGGTCCCGTTCTACGGTGAGTCGTCGTTCCTGGCCTACCGAAAGGATCTCTTCGACCGGGCCGGGCTGACCATGCCCGCGCACCCCACCTGGCAGCAGATCGCCGACTTCGCCGCCAAGCTCGACGACAAGGCGGCCGGCGTCGCCGGGATCTGCCTGCGCGGCAAGCCCGGCTGGGGCGAGAACCTCGCTCCGTTCGACACGGTGGCCAACACCTTCGGCGCCCGCTGGTTCGACGAGAACTGGAACGCCCAGCTCACCTCGCCCGAGTTCCGCGCCGCCGCACAGTTCTATGTGGACCTCATCCGCCAGCACGGCGAGGTCGGTGCCTCCAGCGCCGGGTTCTCCGAGTGCGGCACGCGTTACGGGCAAGGCCAGGCGGCGATGTGGTACGACGCGACCGTCATGGCGGGTACCAACGAAAACCCGTCCAGCAGCACGGTCGCCGGCAAGTCCGGCTACGTGGCCGCGCCGGTGGTGCAGACCAAGGCCAGCGGCTGGCTCTACACGTGGTCGCTGGCGATTCCGAAGTCCGCCCGGGACAAGCAGGACGCGTGGAAGTTCCTGGACTGGATGACGAACAAGGAGTTCGTCCGGACCGTGGCCGAGGCCGACGGCTGGAACGCGGTGCCACCGGGTTGCCGCCTTTCCACGTACCGAATTCCGGAATACCAGCAGGCAGCGGCGGCCTACGCGCAGCCGACCCTGGAGGGCATCGACGCGGCGCGGGAAAGCGACGTGCGAACCCGGCCCGTGCCGTACTCGGGCATCCAGTTCGTCGGCATCCCCGAGTTCCAGGACCTCGGCACCCGGGTCAGCCAGGAGCTCTCGGCCGCGATCGCCGGCCAGATCTCGGTCGACGAGGCCCTGCGGCAGTCCCAGCAATATGCCCAGACCGTTGGCGATTCCTACCGTGGTGCTTAAGACGCGCGATCGACGAACGCGTCTACGGACCGTGACCTGGCAACGCACACTCGGCCCCGCAGTCCGGCGGCCCGCAGCCGCGTTCGCGAGGCCTTCGGCGGCGCGTCTTCCAGTCGCCGAAGCACGAACACGGACTTTTGAATACCTTCGTCCCAGGAGACAACGAAATGACCGCGGTCGCACCCACCCTCCCCGGCCGTCCACGAGCCGCGGAGAAGGCTTCCCCAAGAGTCTCCACGAGCGCCTGGGCCCGGCGCGCTCCGCTGCTGCCCGCGTTGGTGTTCACCATCGTCGTGACCCAGATTCCGTTCCTGCTCACGGTGTTCTACTCGTTCCAATCCTGGAACCTGGTACGCCCCGGCTCGTTGCATTTCGTGGGGTTGCGTAACTACGCCGATGTTTTCGCCGACAGCCAGTTCCGCACAGCGATGCTCAACACGGTGCTGATGACGGTGGTCTGCGTGCTGGTGGCCGTCCTGCTCGGGCTGGGCCTGGCGGTGCTGCTGGACCGGAAGTTCCTCGGCCGCGGATTCGTGCGGACCTTGCTCATCACCCCGTTCCTGATTCTGCCCGCGGCCGGCGCGCTGCTCTGGAAGACCACCATGTTCGACCCGACCTACGGGTTGCTGAACTTCGTGTTCGGCGGCAGCACCGACTGGCTTTCGGAGTTCCCGCTGGCCTCGGTGATGGCACAGGTCGTGTGGCAGTGGACGCCGTTCATGATGTTGCTGCTGCTCGCCGGCCTGCAGAGCCAGCCGAAGGACGTGTTGGAAGCGGCCCAAGTGGACGGTGCGGGCCGGTGGCGGATCTTCACCGCGATCACGTTGCCGCACCTGTCCCGGTACCTGCAGTTGGCGGCTCTGCTCGGCGCCATCTACATCGTGAACTCGTTCGACGCGGTGTTCCTGATGACCCAGGGTGGCCCGGGCACCGCGAGCACCAACCTGCCGTACTACATCTACCAGCGCGCCTTCCAGGGCTTCGACATTGGACAGTCCTCCGCGATGGGCGTGGTCGTGGTGATCCTGACCCTGATCGTGGCGACGTTCGCGCTGCGCCTGATGTTCCGGGCGTTCGACGTGAGCGGCCGGAGGTGAAGACTGGCATGACATCCCTTGTCGCGCGCGAACTCGCGGAGGAATCAGCATGACGACGTTGCGTAGGAATGTCGGCGGAGCCTCGCTGACCGTGGCGACCTGGGTGATCGCGATCCTGTTCGTGTTCCCGGTGCTGTGGATGGTGCTGACCTCCTTCAAACAGGAGGCAGACGCCTACACCGATCCACCGCGCGTGGCGTTCAGCCCGACGCTGTCGGAGTTCGCCGGTGTCATCGAGCGCGGTTTCCTGCCCTACCTGGCGAACTCCGGGTTCGTCACGGTGCTGTCCACGCTGATCGTGCTGGCGCTGGCGGTGCCCGCGGCGTACGCGCTCTCGCTCGCGCCGGTGCCGCGGACGAGCAACGCGCTGGGGTTCTTCTTGTCCACCAAGATGTTGCCGATCGTCGCGGCGATCATCCCGTTGTACGTGATTTCGCAGAAGACAGCGCTGCTGGACAACGTGTGGGCGCTGGTCATCCTCTACACCGCGATGAACCTGCCGCTGGCGATCTGGATGATGCGCTCGTTCTTCCTCGAAGTGCCCGGCGAGATGATCGAAGCCGGACGGGTCGACGGCGCCAAACTGCCGACGCTGCTGGTGCGCGTGATCCTGCCGGTGGTCGCGCCCGGGATCGCGGCCACCGCGCTGATCTGCGTGATCTTCTCCTGGACCGAGTTCTTCTACGCGGTCAACCTGACCGCGGCCCGGGCCGGCACGGTGCCGGTGTTCCTGGTCGGCTTCATCACCAGCGAGGGCCTGTATTGGGCGCAACTGGCGGCCGCGGCGCTACTCGCCTCGCTGCCGGTGATGATCGTCGGCTGGATCGCGCAGCATCACCTCGTCCGTGGCCTGTCCATGGGCGCGGTGAAGTAACCCTGCTCCAGTGGGCGCTCCGCCCTCAGGTCGCTACTCCTCGACCAGGGACAGGGCGCCGCTGGGGCAGATGTTCACCGCCACGCGCGCCTTTTCCAGGTCGTCAGGGTGCTCGTTCAGAACGATGACCGTGCCGTCGTCCTCGCTCTGGTCGAAGACCTTCGGGTCGGTGAGCACACACTGGCCGGCTCCGACACAGACGTTCGTGTCCGCGACGATGCGCATGCCGATCCTCCTAATTGTCTGTTGGCCTACGGTTACCTTCGGAAGGCGCGTGTGCGACGTGCTTCGGCCAGCAGTCCCACCCAATCACCAACAGGCTCCTTACCAGGTCACCGGAAGCTGATACACGCCATAGATGGCGGCATCATCCTTGTACGGTAGTTCATCCGCGGGCACGGCGAGCTTGAGGCCGGGGATGCGGGCGAACAGCGTGTCAAAGACGATCTGAAGCTCCATCCTGGCCAGGTTCTGGCCGAGACACTGGTGGGCACCGAAGCCGAACGCGACGTGGTGACGCGCCCCGCGGTCGATGTCCAGCGCCATCGGGTCGCTGAAGACCTCGGGGTCGTGGTTGCCCATGTTGCCCAGCACGACCACACCTTCGCCGGCCTTGATGAGTACCCCGGCGAGTTCCACGTCCTCCAGGGCCACTCGGTTGGCGCCGATGTCGACGATCGAGTAGTAGCGGAGCAACTCCTCGACGGCGCCGAGGGTCTTGGCCGGATCCGCCTTGATCGCCGCCAGGTCCTCGGGGTGCTGGAGCAGGCCGATGGTGCCGAGCGAGATCATGTTCGCGGTGGTCTCGTGCCCGGCGACCAGCAGCAGGAACGCCATGCCCACCATGGCCCCGCGCTCGTAGGTCCCGGCTTCGCGATGCCGGCGGATCTGGCGGCCGAGCAGGTCGTCGGGCAGTTCCGCTTCCTTGGCGGTGACCAACTGAGCCAGGTAGGACCTCAGCTCGGTGAGTGTCTGGGTGCGCTGTTCTGCGGGGATTTCGCGCTTGAGCAGCATCGCGGTGTGGCGTTGGAAGAAGTCGTGGTCGGCGTAGGGGACGCCGAGCAGTTCGCAGATCACCAGTGACGGCACCGGCAGAGACAGGCTCTGCACGAGGTCCGCGGGGCGCGGGCCGGCCAGCATGGCGTCGATGTGCTCGTCCACGATCTGCTGGATACGGGGGCGCAGGGCGTTCATCCGTTTGACGGTGAACTCGCCGACCACCGCGCGCCGGGCGGGGCCGTGCTCCGGCGGGTCCATCGACAGCAGGCTCGTGAAGTTGACGTTCTGCAGGGGCTGTCGATCCTTGATCAGGGAAGGGAAGTTGGGGTGGCCGCGGTTGGGGCTGAACCGGGGGTCTGCCAGAACGGCACGGATGTCCTCGTGCCGGGAAACCGCCCAGGCCTCGCGGCCGTCAGGCAGGGTGACGCGGGAGATGGGGTCCTCGGCCCGCATCCGGACGTGCTCGTCGTGCGGAGCGTGCGGGCAGGTCCGGATGATTGCAAGCTCGGGAGCCGGTGTAGCGGTCATGATTCCACCCCAAATCTACTGGGCGTATGCGGATGGATACCTTCCACTTCTTGGTTTCCACGGTACAGACTTGGCGGACCCCCGTCCAACCGTCCTCAGATGCGACAATTCGCGAATGGTGGCTGATCCGGACACACCGCTGCGGGCGGATGCGCGGCGTAATCGTGACCAGATCATCGCCGCCGCGAAGCAGGTGTTCCTGGACCAGGGCCCGGACGTGCCGATGGAGGTGATCGCGCGGCGGGCCGGGGTCGGCGTGGGCACGCTCTACCGGCGCTTCCCCGATCGCGAGTCGTTGATCCTCGCGGTGAGCCGCCGGAACTTCGAGGAGGTCGTCACCGAGGCACGGGCGGCCGCCGCCGAAGAGCCGACCGCGTGGGCGGCGATCGTGCGGCTGCTCCAGCGGTCGCGCGGGCTGAAGCTGAGCGTGCAGCTGGCCGTGCTGTCTCCGCTGGCCCGGGCGATTCTGCGCGATGACGAGACGACCCAGGAGTTCCGGGCGGAGATCATGCTCATCCTGGACGAACTGGTCCGCGGCGCGCAGGCGGAGGGGTCGATGCGCCGCGACGTCGGCGCCGGTGACGTGGCCGTCCTGTGCTCGCTGTTGCTGATGGACCTCCCCCTCGAGGACCTGTCGGATCTGGTGCTGGACCGCGCGCTCGCGGTGATGATCGACGGTCTCCGCGCGACCTCGCAGAGCCCGTTGCCCGGCCGGCCCATCACGGGTGAAGACCTGCGTATCCGCTGAGGGGATCTGGGGGGCTTACCCCCGGTGGGGGCGCGGGGGCGGTGCCCGTACAAGGCAGCGCGACGGACGCTTGCGCGGCGTTTCGGAGAGAAAGCCGGCGTTCGCGGCCAAACATTGTCAACAATCTTTTCATTGACAATCTTACGAGCGCGCGCATAGCTTGATCGCGATCATGGTGGTCCGTTCGGATGGCGATTGTCGAGGAGGACAGTTCCCCATGCCGCGTACCGGAATTTCCAGACGAGACCTGCTCCGCGGCGCCGGGGCCGCGGTCGTGGCCGCGCCACTGACCGGCTTCATGGCGGGTTGCAGCTTCACCCAACCAGGCACCGGGCAGCCGAACTCCACGCTCGACCAGATCAAGAAGCAGGGCTACGCGCGGGTCGCGATCGCCAACGAGCCGCCCTACACCAAGGTGAACGCGGACGGGTCGATCACCGGGGTCGAGCCCGACGTCGTGTCCGCGGTGCTCAAGCGCATGGGCATCGAGAGCGTCCAGGGTGTGGTGACCCCGTACGAATCGATGATTCCCGGTCTGAACGCCAACCGCTGGGACACCATCGCCGCGGGGCTGTTCATGAAGCAGTCGCGCTGCGCGGAGATCCTTTACTCCGAACCGGACATCGTGTCGACCGAATCGTTCGCCGTTCCCGCCGGGAACCCGCGCAACCTCACCAGCATCGGCGACATCAAGGCGAATCCGGCCATGCGCGTCGCCGTGTTGCCCGGCGGTTTCGAGGACGGCGTCCTCAAGAGCCAGAACGTGCCCGCCGCCCAGTTCGTGAGCGTGCCCGACGGGCGCAGCGGCATGGAGGCGATCCAGGCGGACCGCGCGGACGCGTTCTTCCTGCCGACATTGTCTCTCAACGCCCTCAAGACCCCCGGTATCGACATCACCGGCGCGATCAAGGACGTTCAGCCCACCGGTGCCGGCGCGGGTTTCCGCAAGGGCGACACCGATTTCCAGCAGGCCTATGACCGGGAACTCGCCGGGTTCAAGCAAACCCCCGAGTACGCGGACATCCTGCACAGATGGGGCTTTTCCGCAGACGACGTACGCGGCGTCACCCGCGACCAGCTCTGCGCCAACAGCGGCTGACCGGGTCGGCGGAGGGAACGCTCATGCGAACGACGCGAGATTGGGCGGCCGCGATGACGAGGGCCAACGCTGAGGGGGTGCCACCATGTCCCAAATAGGCCCGTACGTGCCGCTCCTGCTCAACGGCCTGCTGATCACACTGGCGCTGACCGCGTGTGGCATGGCGTTGGCCCTGGTGGTGGCCTTCACCGCCGGGCTGGCGCGGATGTCGCCGCGGCGGCTGCTGCGCTGGCCTGCCGGGGCGTTCGTCGAGGTGTTCCGCGGCACCTCGATGCTGGTGCAGTTGTTCTGGCTCTTCTTCGCCTTGCCGTTCTTCGGTATCCAGCTCACCCCGTTCGCCGCCGGTGTCCTGGCACTGGGCCTCAACGAAGGCGCCTACGCCGCGGAGATCGTGCGCGGGTCGATCAACTCGCTGCCCAGAGGCCAGCACGAGGCGGCCGCGGCGCTGAGCATGAGCTCGGCCCACAAGATGCGCCGAATCCTGCTGCCGCAGGCGATCCCGGTGATGCTGCCGTCCTTCGGCAACGTGCTGATCGACCTGCTGAAGAACACCTCGCTGGTCTCACTCGTCACCGTCGCCGACCTGACGTTCCGCGCACAGATGGTCCGGTCCAGTACCGGCGCGACGACCGCGGTGTTCGGGACGATTCTGGTGATGTACTTCGTCGTCTCCTACCTGCTGTCGCTCGGGCGTGGCTGGCTGGAGCGCCGGGTGGCGCCGGACCGGATCGCGCCCAAGCGCACCGGACTGGCCGGGGCGGTGCAGGGATGATCTGGGACTGGAACTTCGCCGTGCAAATCCTGCCCGAGTTGCTCAACGGGCTGTGGGTGACCGTGCGGATCACGCTCGCCGGTATCGTGATCGCCCTGGTGCTGGGACTGGTCGTGGCGATCCTGCGGCACGCCAGGATTCCGGTGGTGCGGCAGGTGTTGTGGTTCTACGTCGAGTTCGTGCGCGGCACGCCCCTGCTCGTGCAGGCCTACTTCGCGTTCTACGTGCTGCCGCTGTACGGCATCACGTTGTCGGCGATGGTCACCGGGATCATCGTGATCGGCGTGAACTACAGCGCCTACACGGCCGAGGTGTACCGGGCCGGTATCGAGAGTGTCCCACGTGGACAGTGGGAGGCGGCGACCGCCTTGAGCCTGCCACTGCGGCGACGCTGGCAGGCGGTCGTGCTGCCACAGGCGGTCCGGGCCGTGGTGCCCGCGCTGGGCAACTATCTGATGCAGATGTTCAAGGACTCGGCCATCCTGTCCGCCATCACGGTGTTCGAACTGCTCGGGCACGCCACCGCGATCGGCTCGGGCAACTATCGCTACCTGGAGCCCTACACGCTGGTCGGAATCCTGTTCCTGGTCGTGAGTTATCCCGCGGCGAAGCTGATCCGACGATTGGAGCTACGCCTTGCCCAGCCCCGCTGACACCCCCGTGCCCACGATCTCCTTCCGCGGCGTGCGCAAGTCGTACGGCAGCCACCAGGTCCTGTCCGGACTGGATCTCGACGTGGCGGCCGGTGAGAAGGTGTCGATCATCGGCCCGAGCGGCTCGGGCAAGACGACGATCCTGCGCCTGCTGATGACCCTGGAACAGCCGGATGCCGGCAGTATCGAGGTCGACGGCGAAACCCTTTGGCACGAGGATGGTTTCGACGTCCGGCGGATGAAGCTGGTGCGGCGCCGGATCGGGATGGTCTTTCAGCACTTCAACCTGTTCCCGCACATGACCGTGCTGGGCAATGTGACCGAAGCGCCGGTGCACGTGCTCGGCCAGGAGCGGGGAGAGGCCGAAGAGCACGCCCGCGAGTTGCTGGGCATGGTGGGGCTCGACAAGCACCTGGACCACAAGCCGGGCCAGCTCTCCGGCGGCCAGCAGCAGCGGGTCGCGATCGCCCGGGCGTTGGCGATGCGCCCGCAGGTCATGCTGTTCGACGAGGTCACCTCCGCGCTGGACCCGGAACTGGTCGGCGAGGTGCTCGGCGTGATCCGGGAACTGGCGCACTCGCAGTCGATGACGATGCTGCTGGTCACCCACGAGATGTCCTTCGCCGAGGACATTTCCGACCGGGTGCTGATGTTCGATTCCGGCGCCGTGGTGGAGGCCGGGCACCCATCGGTCATCTTCCATGAGCCTGGCGAAGAACGCACGCGACGGTTCTTGAGCGCCGTGCTGGACCGGCGCTGATCCGACCGGCGGCGCGGATCGTTCGAAACCGTGCCGCCGGTCGTCGGTCGTCAAAGGCCCATCGGATGCCAGACGGTCTTGTCCTCGGAGTACCGACGCAGCCGCGAAATGTCCGGCCGGGCGGTCCAGTCCGGCTCCGTGGCCGGTACCGGAAGTACCCGTTTGACGGTTCCGGCGGCCTCGCGGGCGAGTTCGGCGCGGGCCTCGACGTCCGCGCCGGTCAGGTCCAGCGCGTTGACGTCGCCGTGCGACGCGAGCCAGGGACCCAGTTCGGACGCCCGTCCGGTGAGGATGTTGGCCACACCACCGGGCAAATCCGACGTCGCCAGCACCTCGGACAAGGTGATCGCGGGCAGCGGCCGTTCCGCGCTGCTCACCACGACGGCCGTGCAACCCGTCGCCAGGACCGGCGCGAGCACGCTGACCAAACCGAGCAGTGACGAGCGCCCAGGCGCGAGGACCCCGACCACGCCGGTCGGTTCCGGCACGGTGAACGAGAAGTACGGTCCGGCCACCGGGTTCGCCGCGCCCAGCACGCTGGCGATCTTGTCGGTCCACCCGGCGTACCACACCCACCGGTCGATCGCCGCGTCCACAACGGACTGTGCCCGCCGGGCCGCGATGCCCTCCACCAGGGCCACTTCACTGGCGAACTGGTCGCGGCGGCCCTCCAGCATCTCCGCGACCCGGTACAGCACCTGCCCACGGTTGTACGCCGTGGCACCGGACCAGCCGCCGAACGCCTTGCGCGCCGCCGACACCGCGTCGCGGACGTCCTTGCGCGAGGCGTGCGCGGCGTTGGCCAGGAAACGTCCCTTGCCGTCGTGGACGGGATACACCCGGCCCGACTCCGAGCGCGGGAACTTCCCGCCGATGAACAGCTTGTAGGTCTTGGCGACCGACACCCGCTCAGACATTCAGGTACGCCTCCAGACCCGTGCGGCCGCCCTCGCGGCCGAATCCCGACTCCTGATAACCACCGAACGGGGCCGCCGGATCGAAGCGGTTGAAGGTGTTCGCCCACACCACCCCGGCCCGCAGCTTCCCGGCGACGGCGAGGATGCGCGAACCCTTCTCCGTCCAGATCCCGGCCGACAGGCCGTAGGGCGTGTTGTTCGCCTTGGCGACGGCCTCGTCCGGGGTGCGGAAGGTGAGCACGGACAGCACCGGGCCGAAAATCTCCTCGCGGGCGATGCGCATCGATGGCTGCACGTCCGAGAACACCGTGGGCGCGAAGAAGAACCCGCGCTCGGGCATCGGGCACGGGCTGGTCCAGCGCACCGCGCCCTCGGCCTCACCGGACTCGGTCAGCTCGCGGATCTTGGCCAGTTGCTCCGCGGAGTTGATCGCGCCGATGTCGGTGTTCTTGTCCAGGGGGTCGCCGAGCCGGAGCGTGCCCACGCGGCGGCGCAACTTGTCCATCAGCTCATCCACAATGGACTCCTGCACGAGCAGTCGCGACCCCGCGCAGCACACGTGCCCCTGGTTGAAGAAGATCCCGTTCACGACCCCTTCGACCGCCTGGTCCAGCGGGGCGTCGTCGAAGACGATGTTCGCCGCTTTTCCGCCGAGTTCGAGCGTGAGCCGTTTCGACGTGCCGGCGACCTGGCGCTGGATCAGCTTGCCCACCTCGGTGGAGCCGGTGAAGGCGATCTTGTCCACGCCGGGATGCCGCACGATCTGCGCGCCCACGTCGCCGGCGCCGGGCAGGATGTTCACCACGCCATGCGGCAACTCCGCCTGCTGGCAGATTTCGGCGAACACCAGCGCGGTCAACGGAGTCGTCTCCGCCGGCTTGAGCACCACGGTGTTGCCGGTCGCCAGCGCGGGCGCGATCTTCCAGGCGAGCATGAGCAGCGGGAAGTTCCACGGGATGATCTGACCCGCCACGCCGATCGGTTTCGGATCCGGTCCGAAGCCGGCGTAGTCCAGCTTGTCCGCCCAGCCCGCGTGATAGAAGAAATGCGCGGCGACTCCTCGAAGGTCCGCGTCGCGGGATTCCCTGATTGGCTTGCCGTTGTCGAGCGTTTCCAGCACGGCCAGTTCCCGGGAGCGCTCCTGGAGCAGCCGGGCGATCCGGAACAGGTATTTCGCCCGCTCGGCGCCCGGCATGGGGCCCCAGGTCTTCTCGAAGGCGCGCCGCGCCGCCTTCACTGCGTTGTCCAAATCGGACGGTGCGACCGTACCGACTTCGGCGAGTACTTCGCCGGTGGCGGGGTTGACGGTTTTCAGCGGATCACCGCCGCCGTCGACGAACTCTCCGTCGATGAACGGCCGGTAGCTCGGCCTGAGGTTCGCGATGTCTCGCGATTCCGGCGCGGGCGCGTAGTCGAAGAGAGCCATCGCCTAGTCCACTCTGTTAATGCGAAGTTGTGGTCGGATCATGTTGCTCGCCTCACTCCGGCACGTAGTCCGGGCCGCTGTAGTGCCCGTCGAGCTGGGTACGGCGCTGCATCAGCAGATCGTTGAGCAGGCTGGACGCGCCGAAGCGGAACAGCTTCGGGGTGAGCCACTCCTCGCCCGCGACCTCGTGCACCGCCACCAGGTAGCGGATCGCGTCCTTGGTCGTCCGGATGCCACCGGCCGGCTTGACGCCGCGCAGCTGGCCGGTGGCGGTGTACCAGTCGCGAACCGCCTGCAGCATCACGTGCGTGACCGGCAGTGTCGCGGCGGGCGAGACCTTCCCGGTGGACGTCTTGATGAAGTCGCCGCCGGCCAGCAGCGCCAGCCAGGACGCGCGCCGGACGTTGTCGTAGGTGGCCAGTTCGCCGGTTTCCAGGATGACCTTCAGGTGTGTGCCGGGCCGGGCCGACTCACACGCGGCCTTGACCGCCTGGATCTCCTCGAAGACCTGCCCGTAGCGCCCTTCGAGGAACGCGCCCCGGTCGATGACCATGTCGACCTCGCCGGCGCCGGACTCCACGGCGAGCGCTACTTCGGCGAGCTTGACCGCCCGGCTGGACCGGCCGGACGGGAACGCGGTGGCCACGCTCGCGACCCCGATTCCGGTTCCCTGCAAGGCTTCCACCGCGGTCTCGACGAGATCGGGATAAATACACACCGCGGCGACCCGGGGCGTGTCGGGGTGCTGGGGGTCCGGGAGTTTCGCCTTGGCGGCCAGCGACCGCACCTTGCCCTGGGTGTCCGCGCCCTCCAGTGTGGTGAGGTCGACCATGGAGATCGCGGTGTCGATCGCCCACAGTTTCGCGGCCTTCTTGATGCTGCGGGTGGCCAGCGCCGCGGCCCTGGCCTCCAAGCCGACCTGATCGACGCCGGGCAGTCCGTGCAGGAACCGGCGCAGGCTCGCGTCATCGCGGGTCGCGTCGGCGAGTTCGGCGACGAGTGCGGTCATACCGGGGAGTCTAGGCCAGGTGCCGCAGGGGAATGACCAGCTGTGAACAAGATGGCGGGCCGCACCCTCCCTGGAGGTGCGGCCCGCCGGCGGGAAGGGCTTACGGGGTCTGTCCGATGCGGTCGACCAGGCCGCTGGCGAGTAGCGCGTCGGCCTGGGTGCGCCCGTCGCTGACGTACCCGCCCGCTCCGAGGAGCTGGAAGGTGTTCGGGTCGAAGATCAAGACGCCCTTGTCCCCTCCGTTGTTGAGCAGATGGGACACCCCAATCCCGTGCCGTCCCGCCGAGTCGGTGACGTCCGGTACGTATTCGTCCCCGGGAATCGTGGCCGCGACCCGGTACAACGCGGCCTTCAACGCGGGTGGCACGGCGTTCTTCAACAGCGCGGTGATCCTCTGGAACACCCACTGGTCGAGCGTGTAGAGCCGCGCCGCGCCCGGCCCCATCTTGTCGTAGTCTCGCTGCACCTGCGCGTATACCTCGGCGCGCAGTTTTTCCGGATCGGTCGGCAGAGTGGTCAGATAGTCGTAGGTCGGGTTGTACAACGACGGCGGCCCGCCCGGCCGCGAGTCGTTGGATCCCATCCGGAACTCCTCGATCCGGCCGTCCCGGTCTTCCCGCTCCAGACCGTCGGTCCCATCCACCTTGATCCAAGTCTGCGTGAGCACGACTCGAATGCCAGCGTCGTTGTATACCGTCTTCGTGCTGGTGTAGGTGTAATCCCCGTGCCCGGAGGGAGCGTTCTCCGCCTTTTCCGCCGCGAGGTTGAGCACGCCCGCGACCGAGGTCAACGGCGCGGCCGGGGCGGGAGCCGCCTGGTTCGGCCCGGACGACGCGGGTGTGCCGGTCAGCCAGGCGACCAGTGCGACCGCGATTACTCCCGCCAGGATCGGGGCGGTGATCGTCAGCCGGGGCAGGTGCCACCGCCGGGGTGCGCGTGCCGGGTTCGGGTTGTCCGCGTGCTTCTGCAGTGCGATCCGGTGCCTGGCGAGCGTGGTCGGGTCCGGGTCGTCGACCTCGGGCCGTAGCCGGGACAGCAGGTCCATCTCATCCATTGTGGTTTTCCTCCGTGGGCAGCAGTTGGCGCAACTTGGTGCGGGCGCGGTGCAGTCGGGAACGGACCGTGCCGAGCGGAATGTCCAGCGCCTGGGCGACCTCCTCGTAGGAGAGGTGCTCCCAGGCGATGAGCAGCACGATGTCGCGTTCGGCAGCGGAAAGCCGCGCGAGCGCCTTGCCGAGCGGCTGCGCTGCGGCGCTCACCCGGTCCGAAACCAGGTTCTCGTGTCCTTCCGCGGTCTGGTCCGGACCGATCCTGGCCAGTGCGCGATATTGTCGGATTTCGGCGCGGCGGTGCCGGCCGAGCAGGTTCGACGCGATGCCGTACAGCCACGGCAACGCGTTGCGCTGGGTGAGGTCGAAACGACGCCGCTGGTCGAAGGCGACCAGCATGGTCTGACCGGTCAGGTCGTCGGCGAGTTGCGTACCGACCCGGCGGGCCAGGAAGCGGTGCACCGTGTCCGCATATCGGTCGAAGATGATCGCGAATGCGTCCGGGTCGCCCCAGGACCGTTCGACGATCTCGGCATCGTCCAACTCACCGGCCGTGCGGTCCGACCGGGTCGGGAGGATGGTCATGTGGGACCTCTCATCGGGCTCCTCTCGTCGGGTTCCTCACCCGTCTTTGCCCGATGTCCCGAACCGAGTTCCGGTCGGATCTACCCGCGGATCTCTTTCCGGCGCGGCTTGCGGGTCACCTCGACCGCGCCCCAGAAGGCCAGGCCGTTGACCCGGACCACGGGTGCGCCGGGCGGGGGCTGGCTCGCGTCCCGGTGGTCCTTGCTTTCGAACGCGCCCATGAACCCGATGCCGCTGACCTCCACAACGACATCGTCGGGCACCGTGATTTCGATGCTGCCCATGATCGAGACCGCGGTGATGGTGGACACGCGTTCGGCGAACCGGGCATCGCGGAGATCGATTTCGACACTGCCCCAGAACGAGAAGCTGTTGTGCTGGGCCGGCACCACCCAGTTGCCCTTACGGCTCGAGCTCGACATGATCGCGATCGAGGTGGCCGACCCGGGGGTGCCGCCGATGCGGCTATCGATGGCCGGCGCGCGTGTCGCGCTCGGAACGACCGCGCCGGCCGAAACGGCGGGCAGATCGGCGACGGGCGGGTCTAACTCCGCCAACGTCTTCGCGGCGTAGACCGCGTCCAGCCGTTCTTCCAGCTCCTGAACCGTGATCCGCCCCTCGGACAGTGCGTTGTGGAGGATCTGCGCGACGCGCTCACGGTCGGCGTTGGAGGCCCGCATAGCTGGTTGCTCGGTCGGTTCGGTCACCCCGCGAGCCTATCGTCCTGCCCGGATGAGCCACCGAAAAACGTCATCAAAACGTATCGTGTCCGCCTGCTCACATTGCGATGCGGATCGCGAGGGCTGTTTGCGTGACGCTGCGGCGAAAACCAGTGTTACCGTGACGCCTCATGGACGTGCTCGTCGTCGATCATCCGCTGGCGAAGGACAGGCTGTCGACCATGCGCGACGCCAGGACCGACAGCGCCACCTTCCGCGCCGCGCTACACGACCTGACCGTCATGCTGATGTACGAAGCCACCCGTGACGCGCCGGTCCGCACCGAACGCATCCACACGCCCGTCGCCCGCACCGACGCCTACCGGCTGGCGAACCCGCCGTTGCTGGTGCCGGTCCTGCGGGCCGGTCTCGGCATGGCCGACCAGGCGCACAAGCTGATCCCGGCCGCGCAGATGGGTTTCGTCGGGCTGGCGCGCGACGAACAGACGCTCCACCCGACGCCGTACATGGAGTCGCTGCCGGAAGACCTCGCCGGCCGGCCGGTCCTGGTGCTGGACCCGATGCTGGCCACCGGCGGATCGATGGTCCACACGATCCGGCTGCTGACCGACCGCGGCGCCACCGACGTGACCGCGATCTGCGCGCTTGCCGCACCGGAAGGGATCGCACGCCTCGAAGACTCGGGCCTCCCGGTCCGGGTGGTGACGGCGAGCATCGACCAGCGGCTCAACGACTCGGGGTTCATCGTGCCCGGCCTCGGCGACGCGGGGGACCGCCAGTACGGCGCCATCTGAACAACAATCGCGAGCCGGCATCCGTGGATGCCGGCTCGTGTCGTGCCGTGGGCCTGCCCGGTCGACGGTCACCCGGGGCGGTACCCAGGGCCGTGGGATGGGGCAGGGTGCGCTCGCGATCTTTCTCTTGGTGACTAAACGGTTGCGTTTTGTGCTGACGCTTGGGTGTCGAAATCGTGTCGTTTCGTTGTCGAGAGGGAACTTGTTGATGCCTATACGTGGCTTTGAGGAGTCTCGAATGCTGCGACCAATACCGTGGTGGACACCATTCCAGTCGGCGAAACACCAACGGGTCTTGTGGTTACTCCGGATGGCGGTCGTGTCTATGTCGCCAACCGAAGTTCGGACCCGTCGGCGTCGCACCGACCGGTATCGCAATCGGCTCGGTTAACGGCAAACCCGTAAAGCCGTGCGAGCCAAAAGAGCCCAGCAGGCCGGAAGAGTGCCGGTGACCACCCACGGACGTGATGGCCCAAAACTTCTGGGCCCCCACCCGGTGACTCACCTTCCCCACCCACGAACTCACCGTCCCGAACCGGGACTTCACCGTCCTGAACCGGGGACACGCCGAGACCCGGCGTGTCCCCGACTCAGGCGTCCGAGTTCCCGGTTCAGGCATCCGAGTTCCCGGTTCAGGCGTCCGAGTTCCCGGTTCAGGCATCCGAGTTCCCGGTTCAGGCGTCCGAGTTCCCGGTTCAAGGGTTCGAGTTCCGTCTGGTGGGATTTGACCTGGAGTGCACTCCAGGTCGTAGTGTCGGGCCATGAGCTACTCGATAGCGGAAGCTGCACGACGGAGTGGCCTGTCGATCGACACCCTCCGTTATTACGAGCGCATCAAGCTGGTCGAGCCGCCGGAGCGCGATGCGGCGGGGCGCCGTGCCTACTCGGATGACGACCTTGCCTGGCTGCGGTTTCTGACCAAGCTGCGCACCATCGGCATGCCCATCCGGAGGATGCGGGAGTACGCCGAGTTACGCCGGCACGGCGAAGCCGCCGCACCGCGGCGCATGGCCATCCTGGTGGAGCAGCGGCGCTCGGTGCGCGAGCGGATTGCCGAACTTCAGTCCTGTTTGGACGTTCTCGACTACAAGATCGACCACTACGACCGGATCTGCGCGGGGATGTTCTCCAGCGGCGCGGTCAGGGAGGAAATTTCCGCGTGATACCTACCAGGAAGCTCGGTGACCTGGAAGTCGGCGCCCAAGGGCTGGGCTGCATGGGCATGAGCGCTGCGTACGGCGTGCGCGATAACGACGACGAGTCGATCGCCACTATCCACCGGGCGCTGGACCTCGGCGTCACCCTGCTCGACACCGCCAACGTCTACGGCAACGGCGCGAACGAGGAACTCGTCGGCCGGGCCATCGCGGGCCGCCGGGACCAGGTCGTGCTGGCGACCAAGTTCGGCATCGTGTACGACGACGGTGCCCAGCGGGCCCGCGGGGACGCGGCCTACGTCAGGCAGTGCTGCGAGGAGTCCCTGCGGCGCCTCGGCGTCGACCACATCGACCTGTACTACCAGCACCGGGTCGATACCGAGCGGGTCGAGGAGACCTGGGGCGCGTTGGCCGAACTGGTCGCGGAGGGCAAGGTGCGCTACCTCGGCATCTCGGAGGCGTCCGCCCAGACGATCCGCCGCGCGCACGCCATGCATCCCATTACCGCGCTGCAGAGCGAATGGTCGTTGTGGACCCGGGATATCGAGGCCGAGATCGTGCCCACCTGCCGGGAACTCGGCATCGGGATCGTGCCGTTCTCACCGCTGGGGCGGGGCTTCCTGACCGGTGCGATCAGCTCGGTGACCGACCTCCCCGCCGACGACCTGCGTCGCCGCCTGCCGCGCTTCACCGAGGGCAACCTCGACCGCAACCTGGCGATCGTCGAAGCGCTGCGTGAACTCGCCGCGGAGAAGGGCGTGACGGCGGGTCAGCTGGCGCTGGCCTGGGTCCAGCAGCAAGGTCGGGACGTGGTGCCCATTCCCGGCACCAAGCGGCGGAAGTACCTGGAGGAGAACGTCGCCGCCAGCGAACTCGTACTCTCGCGCGAGGACATCCAGCGCATCGAGGCGGCGGCCCCGGTGGACCGTGTGGCGGGCGCCCGCTACCCGGAGCAACTGGCCCGCGCCGCCGGCAAGTAACACCCCTGGCCGCCGTTTGCAAGGTGGCCCGGTCATGAGTGACCCGTTACTGACGAGATTCGGCAGGAACGGGTCACTCATGCACTCCGGTACTGCACGAAGGGGGCTCCGCCGTTCGCCAAAACGCGTCCGGCGAGGACGGGCCCTATTCGGCGAGCAGCGCGGCGACGGCGGTGGGGGCCTCGTCGAGGGGGACCTGTCGCTGCTCACGGGTGGCGAGGCTACGGACGGTGACGTTTCCGCTGTCCCAGTCCTCGCGGCCGACGATGACGACCGCGCGCGCCCCGGCCTTGTCCGCCTTGGCCAGCTCCTTGCCGAGCTTGCGCAGCTCCAGCGGCGTGGACGTGCGCAGGCCCGTGCCACGGAGCCGGGTCGCCACCTGCCGGGCCGCGCCGCCGAGGTCCTCGGAGACCGGGATCACCACGACGTCGACCTCGCTTCGCGGGGACGGCGCCAGGCTGTGCGTGGCCAGGAAGTCCATCAGGGTCACGTCGCCCATGCCGAAACCGATGCCGGTGATCTGCTGGCTGGTGAACATGCCCGCCAGGTCGCTGTACCGGCCGCCGCCGAAGAGCGCGCGGTTGTTCTCGGGCGAAACGTCGAAGACCTCGAACACGGTGGACGTGTAGTACGCCAGGCCCCGCACGATCATCGGGTCGAAGTGCACCAGCCCGGCGGCGTCGCTCTCCAGCACGCGCACCAGGTTCGACGCCTCCTTCACCGGCGCCGGCAGTTCGTCGAGCAGCGCGAGCCCGGCGCCGAGCACGTCGCCCAGCTTTTCGAACTGCTTGTCCGCCAGCCCGATCGTCTCGGCCTGCCCGGCCAGCGTATCGCGGTCGTACTTCTCCCAGCGGTCCACCAGCGAGAACACCTGCGGCAACTGCTCGGCCGTGCAGCCGACCAGGTCGGTGAGCGCCGAGGACAGCAGGTTCCGGTCGTTGGCGCGCACCCGGAACATGTCCTCGGTGGCGCCGACCGACCGGAGCAGGTCGTGCACCAGCTCGAACATCTCGATCTCGCAGTTGGGGCTCTCGGAGCCGAAGATGTCGGCGTTGATCTGCCAGTGCTCCCGCACCCGGCCTCGCTGTGGCCGCTCGTAGCGGAAGCAGTTGGGGTGGCTGTACCAGCGCACGGGGAACTGCAGCGAACCGGCGTTGCCCGCGATGATCCGCGCGACCGTCGGCGTCATCTCCGGCCGCAACGCGAGCCGCCGGTCACCCCGGTCGGTCAGCGTGTAGAGCTGCTGGTCGGCGATCTCCTGGCCCGACTTGCGCTCGTAGATCTCGGCGGACTCCATCAGCGGCCCGTCGTAGCGCAGGTAGCCGTACCGCTCCAGGACGTCGTAGAGATGGCCGAACACCTGCATCCGGACGGACATCTCCGGGGGCAGGAAATCCCTGGTCCCCCGGTAGGGCGCGGTCGGCAGGTACTCGGGCACGAGAACGGTTTCCTTTACGTCAGGTGGTGCCGGCTGTAAAGGAAAGTCTATCGGCCTGCGCGATCGATATACCGTAGGCGGTGAGCAGGAGCGTGCCGCCGATGGCGACACCGAGCGTGGTCGAGCGGCGACGAGTAGTTCCTCCCGCCGTCTCGCCCAGGCACAGACAAGGTCAATGCTCGATCGAGACGTCCTCACGATCAGCCGGGCGGGCTATCGCAGCAGCGAAGGATCGTCGAGACGCGCAGCATTCACAGCGGTAGTCCTTGTTCCAGGTAGGCCAGGCCTTCGTCCAGCGCCGTCATGGCGTCGAGGTCGGGATTTTCCGCCCAGTTGAGCCACACCGACAGCGTGATGCCGAACACGGTGGCGGCGAAAGTGCGGACGGCGGGGTCGTCGGGCTCGCGCCCGGCTCGTTCGGCCACCAGCTCGGCGAGCATCCGTTGAGTTCGCTTGATGTTGGTCAGGCTGGCCGCCCACAGTTCGGGGACGGCGAGGACGAGGGCCTGCCGTTCCCGACGCTCGGAGATCTCTTCCGCGGACATGTCGCGGAAGGCCGCCCGAAAAGCGGCCCGAACCGCCTCGAGCGGTTTCAGCTCGGCCGGTTGGGCTCGGAAGGCGTCGACGACGACCGGGTCGTAGCCGTCGGAGACGATGAGCTGGTCCTTGGTCGGGAAATAGCGGAAGACCGTGCTGAGCGAGACTTCCGCGGCCTCGGCGATCTGCTCGACGGTAGTCGCTTCGTAGCCTTGTTCGGCGCACAGCCGTAGCGCGTGCTGCCGGATCTTGGCACGCGTCTTGGCCTTCTTGCGCTCCCGCAGTCCGTTGCGGGGCGCGGCCTGGTCAGGATGTGCGGTCACTGATCCGCCTCCGCCTTCTCCGTGCTGTGTGCGAACGGGATCACCGGCCGGAACTTGCCGCCGTCGCTTTGCTGGGGTGGTTCGGTGGCCCGTTGCAGCTCGACGTGGCTGAGGCCGCGATCGGCGAGCATGCCGGTCAGCCCTTCGCATACCGCGCGCTACACCTGATCGGCGTCGGCGTCCGCGGCGCAGGCGAGCCGGACCCGCAGGGTCGTCGACGTGGTCTGGATGAGTTGGAACAGGCTGACCCCGGGAATCTGAACCCGGTTGGCGAGATTGCTGATCAATACGGTGTGTGAGAGTTCGCCCGGCGGAACGGGCCGGTAGTCGGCGTCGACGGGTTCGAGCACCGCCCAGTCACTGTTGACGTGGTACCAACCGTGCGCGCAGCCGTCGGTGAGGAAGGGACACTCGGTGGCACCGTAGACGCTGCGGACGTTGGTTCCGAAGACGGTCGCCATGCGGTGGTGAGCCTCCGGCGTCAGGCTCTCACCTGCGGGTTCCACCAGCACCGGGGAGATGCGCAGGCGCCCGGCTTCCTGCTCACCGGCCAGCATCGACAGCACACTGCCATAGCCGATGACGATCGCGGGCCGGAACTCGTTGAGTCCGGCCACCAACTCCTCCAGCGGCGCGTGCACCGAGAAGAAGCGGACCATCTTGCCGCCCAGGGCACCGGAGAACACGCGCTGTGATCCCGCGCTGACTAGGAAGTGGCCACCGGTGGCGACCACCATGGCCAGCCGGCCGCCATGGGCCAGCACCTTTGCCAGCCCGGAGGCACCCAGCCAGGTGCATCGCATCCGAGCGCCGAACGCGACGTTGACCGTCAGCGCTCGCCCATCCACCACGAACACACCCGGCTGGCCCGTGGTCCCCGACGTCGTCACGAGCGTGTAGTTGTCGGCGAACGGACGCCCGGCCGAGCCGGGGTCGGTAATGAACCGCTGTGCCCGTTCCCAGGCGACCGCCGGGCGTCGCTGGTACGGGGGCGGGGTGCCGGGTCAGTAGAAGTTCCAGGTCCAGTTCCGGTTACGAGAGCGTTGCGGCGATCGTGGCGCCGAGCTCCCAGCACGCTTCGAGGTCCGCCTTCGTGGGCTCCCCGGTGACCGTGACCGTTGCCGCCGCCTGCTCCCAGCCCAGGCCGGTAGTGATCGACTCGATCGCGCGCACCGCCCCGGTGACGTCGCTACCGCCATGCACGTAGTAGCCGAACGGCCGGCCCCGAGTCGCGTCCAGGCAGGGGTAGTAGACCTGGTCGAAGAAATGCTTGAGTGCGCCGGACATGTAGCCGAGGTTCGCCGGAGTGCCGAGCAGGTAGCCGTCGGCGTCGAGCACGTCCGGCGCGGTCGCGCCGAGCGCGGGACGGCGGACGACCTCGACGCCTTCGATCTCGTCGGTGGTCGCGCCGGACACGGCGGCCTCGAACATCGCCTGCAGGTTCGGCGACGGCGTGTGGTGCACGATCAGCAAGCGCGGCATGGTGCCCGAGGTTGCCCGCTACCACCGCGCGCCGCAACTCACACCCAGCGAGCCGAGCACGGACGACAATCTGGGCAGGCGAGGGGCACCAGCGGCGCGCGGAGGTCCACACCTGGCGGAGTTCCTCGTCCGGGTACTGCGGGCCGGCTTGCCCGAGTGCCCCTCGGTTGCCCGTTCGTGTGGGCGTCAGCGAGGCGTCCTTCGAGAAGAGGCGGGGCTGACCGCAACCCCGGCACCACCTCGGTTGCCGACTGACCGCCCTGAGTGACCCGCGCACCTGCTCTGTACTGGGGTTTTCCCATTAGGGGGACCCCCTGTCGGGGCCGATTTACCCGGTGTGTAATCTTCTTTTCGTCGCCAGGGAGACCGGGCCGGCGGGGCGAAAAGCCAACGCGGTAGAGGTCGCTCTCAGGAGACAAGAAACAGCTTCGTGTTGTTTGAGAACTCAACAGTGTGCTAGTGAGCTAAGTTAGTAGTTCTTTATGTTACCCTGTTTGGGTTTCTTTGAGATTATTCGAGTCTGATCGAATTCATTCATTGTTGGAGAGTTTGATCCTGGCTCAGGACGAACGCTGGCGGCGTGCTTAACACATGCAAGTCGAACGCTGAACCATCTTCGGGTGGGGATGAGTGGCGAACGGGTGAGTAACACGTGGATAACCTGTCCTTTGCTCTGGGATAAGCCTTGGAAACGGGGTCTAAT
>NZ_JAFB01000051.1 GCF_000519205.1 Amycolatopsis taiwanensis DSM 45107
TCCTCGGCTTTACCGGCGAACTCGGCGACCGCCTCGTACTGCATCGCCTGCAACCGGCAGATCTCGGCCTGCGTGGACTGAATACGCCGCAACAACCCACGACGAGCCAGCACCCGCGCCGGANTCTCCGGAAACGGATCCACCAAATCCGGCTCATACACGCAGTACACCGACATCTCCTCGGCAGTCAAGACATCGACGAGCATCTGCTCAGGCACGGACTCGGAACTCTGAGACGACATGCACCCATTGTATCGAACCCATGACCGAACGTCACACGCGAAAGAAGTTCACGTACGAGCGTGGCTCATGTAGCGGCTTGTAGAAATTTCTTCCAGCACGTGTCCCGCGGATCTTGATGGATATATCTGGTAGGTCGCTGTCGTGGATTAGGAATGGCTGAGCCGGCGCGACCTGTCCGATCAGCAATGGCAACGGCTCGTGCCACCCACCGCGGAGCAACAATGCCGCCGCGCCGCCGGTCGATACGGCGGCTCCGGCCGCTCCCACACCAACATGGCACCGAGTTCGAACACGCCGCCAGTTCCGGCCGCCCGCGAACTGTTCCCCGACGACGTCGACCTGCTCGCGCCCGCCCCGAGGTTCCTGTTCTTCGTCCTACAGGCCGACTGGCGGCCACGGTGACGCGACATCGTGGGAGCACCCGCTACAAACCGAAACCCACCCAGTCCTCGCCCTCGCGGCCGCCATCACCCGCTACAGACCCGCTCTCAGTGACTCGAGAAATTCCACCATAACCTCGGTGACCGCATCGGGCCGCTCCATCTGCATCATGTGACCCGCACCGTCGAGAATGCGGACGTCACGCACATCCTGATACCGCTGGTGCAACTGCTCCAACGGCTCCTTACCGTGCCAGACGGCGAGATCGACGTCCTTCTCGCTGCCGATGAAGAAGTACGGAACGGTAATCTTCTTTCCCTGGTACGCCTTGCGTTGCTCCCACCTGATATCCGACACCCGGTACCAGTTCAGCCCGCCCGTGAAGCCGCTCGCGCTGTAGTTCTCCACGTAGAGTTCCAGTTCCGCCGCCGACAGCCATTTCCACGGCAGCGGCGGCGCTTCCGGCAGCGCATCGATGTATGTCGTGCCTGGCGGGTGCTGCCATGACGACAGGTAGTCCGCGTCCCCGGAGAGCGCGAAGAAGACCTTCTGGAGGAAGGTTCGGGGTGCGGCATCGAGATCACGGTCCGCCACGCCGGGTTCGATGAAGTAGTGAATGTGGTAGAAGTGCTTCCGGCCGGCCTCGGCGGCGAGCGCCAGCGGCGGCTTCTCGGGCTGGTTGATGAACGGATTCTGGAGTCCGATGAGGGCGGCGACCCGCTCCGGGTGGCGGTGGGCAAGGTCGTACGCGGCGAACATCCCGAAGTCCAGTCCGCTGAAAATCGCCCTCCGGCCTCCGAGGTGATCCAGCAGCCCCAGTAGGTCACCGGTGACCGCGGGCACGTCGTAGCCGCGACAGTCCCGCGGACCTGACGTGCGCCCCATACCGCGCATGTCGGGGGCGACGACCCGGAATCCCGCTTCGGCGAGCGGGCCGATCTGGTGGCGCCAGCTGTACCAAAGATGCGGAAAACCGTGCAGCAGCACCACCAACGGCCCGCTGCCCTGTTCGACATAGTGCACGTCCAGCCCGTTGATCCGGCAGAACCGGTGTTCCCACTCGCCCATATCGCTCACCTAACTCGTGGCGGGCTGGTGCTTGTCGGTCGTCGGCGCCGCACGGTCCGGTGCCGCACCGCCGCTGGCGGGTCTGCGACCGTGCCGCATCGCCAACGTAAGGGCCAGGGCCAGCACACTCACCCCGAGGAGCACGAGGTAGGCAACCTGGTACCCGGTATCGCTGGTGATCGTCTTACCGCTGCCGACGGGCACCGAATACGCCGCCATGATCGCACCAGCGACGGCCGTACAGACCGAGTTCATGACGCCGAGCGCCGTGTAGAGCAGGGAAGTCGTGACGCCTTGCGCATTCGTCGGAACCGCCTCGATGATGAGGTTGTTCGCGCCCGCGTAGAAGAAACCAAGACCGACGCCCATGAAGGCGGCGATCAGCCCGATCATCACGTGGTTGCTCGGTTGACCGGCGAGGATGAATATCACGCCGGCCATCGACCCGATGATGGCGATCAGCAGCGTGGTCCGTGGCGCGAACCGCCGGCTGACCCAGCCCGCGACATACCCTGCCACCGCACCGACCAACCCGAACCAAAGTCCATAGTAGACACCGTAGTCCAACGCGCTCAGGCCCAGGCCATGCTCGGCCACACCGGGCACGCGAGGAGTACGCAGCAGCTGAGGC
Source organism: Amycolatopsis taiwanensis DSM 45107 (assembly GCF_000519205.1). Lineage (GTDB taxonomy): Bacteria > Actinomycetota > Actinomycetes > Mycobacteriales > Pseudonocardiaceae > Amycolatopsis_E > Amycolatopsis_E taiwanensis. The sequence goes on from NZ_JAFB01000051.1 coordinate 2,324, forward strand.
GCGAGCACCGAACTGTTGGCCGTGGACACGAAAATGCCGGCGCCTGCCGCGAGCAACGTCAGCCATACCTTCGGTTGCCTCACGAGACCGACGTCGACCAATGGCTCGGCACGCCGCCGTTCCAGAAGCACGAACAAGGCCAACAGCACCACGCACAGCGGGATCGCGTAGGCAAGCGTCTGCCGCTGGACCACGCCCAGCACCAGTATCGCCATGGCCAAGCCGAGCAGCACACCGCCGAGCACGTCGATTCGATGTTTCGCGCGAACTCGTGTTTCCGGGACCACCAGCAACACCAGTGTGGTAACTATGACGTCATAGCCGAAAACGAACCAGAACGCGCTCCGGAATCCGTAATTCTCGACGAGGTAGCCGCCGAGCAGTGGACCGGCGAACGCGGAGACCCCGGTGCCGACACCGAGCGCGCCGACTCCCAGCGGCACCAGTCGCGGCGGGAACAGGTCGCGGATGAGCCCGTACCCAGTGACGTAGGCGATCACGAACGCCGATTGCATGACCCGGCCGAGGAGGAACAGCCAGAAGAACGGGGCCAGTGCGCAGATCACCGATCCGATGGCGAACAGTATCGCGGCGCCTATCAATACCTTTTTCTTGCCGTGCACGTCGGCCAGCTTTCCCGCAACGGGAAGGAAAACGAGAGAGGCCACGAAAACGACGGTCATGGTCAGCGCGACCTGCTTGGTTTGGAATTCCGCCGCGATATCGGGGAGGCCGACACTCACCAGGGTGAACTCGAAATTCGCGTTCTCGGTGACCAGCGCGATCGCCACGACGATCAGCACGTAGTACCACGTCGGCCCTTCGGCCGCTGGTCGGTTCGCCAGGCGTCTCATGTGTGCGCCACCGCCTCCGGTTTTCCGCTGAGCCCGCCTGGAACCAACCATGGCCACCCGCGATCTCGGCCGGCCCGTCCCACTCAGTGGGCGACTGCCTCGGGCACCGGCGCAGCATTGCATGACGCAGGGTCGATTGCTAACCTCAACCAAGCGCTTGATACAGCTGCAACGGTCAGTCATTGGTCGAGAAGGGCTGGTCAGGGATGGACGCGAAGGTCGCGGCGACACTCGAGGAAGAATGGGACGCGGAGGCGGACGTCGTCGTGCTCGGCGCCGGCGCCGCCGGATGCGCGGCCGCGATCGAAGCTCACGACGCCGGTGCTCGCGTGCTCGTGCTGGAAAAGCTGCCGCACGGCAAGGAGGGTGGCAACACCCGGGTTTCCGGCGGCGCCTGGTTCCACAACCGAGATCCACAACGGGCCGCGGTGTACCTGCGAAGCCTGTGCGCCGGCTATCCGCTGCCGGAACCGGTCGTCAGGACCTGGGCCGAGGAAACCGCGTTGAACACGCAATGGATGCAGGAGCGGGTCGGCGCGCGCGTAGCGGCGGTGAGCGCGGCCATCGGCGATGGCGGCGACAGCGAGATACCCCCGGAATTCCCTGAGCTGGACGGCAGCGACGCCTACGGCGGCTACCGGGCGGTGAACGGCCAGATGGGTAACGCGGTACTGGCCGAGACGCTGCTACAGGCGGTGAAAACCCGCGGAATCGAGGTGCGACCCGAGACGCCCGCCCGTTCGCTGGTGCAGGATCGAGACACCGGTGCGGTGCTCGGCGTGGTGGCAACCGAGCCGAGCGGCCATACCTTGCGGGTCCGTGCCGCTCGCGGTGTCGTGCTCGCGACCGGGGGCTTCGAGGCGAACGCGGAGATGGTCCGGGACTACCTCCGCCTGCCGGACACGCTTACCTGGGGTAATCCGGCGGCCACGGGCGACGGGCACAAGATGGCGCAAAAGGCCGGCGCCGATCTGTGGCACATGGACAACATGATGACCATCGAGGGGTTACGCGTTCCCGGTTTCTCCAGTGGCTTCTACACCCGGTTCTCCTTCGCCCAGGGCTTCATCTTCGTCGGCCTCGACGGCCGCAGGTGCATCAACGAGCTGCCACAGGCCGGCCATGGGCAGGCCAGGATTCACGGTGGATACGAGCACGTGCCGAGTCGTCGCCTGCACGTGGTCTTCGACGAGGCGACCCGGGTCGCCGGCCCGATCTCGCCACGCCGCGAGATGCTGCCGGTCGGCTGGAACCTCCTCGTCGAGGGATACGACTGGAGCGCTGACAACAGCGTCGAGATCGAGAAGGGCTGGATTCACAAGGCGGAAACGATCGGGGAACTGGCGAACAAGCTCGACGTCGATCCGGCGGTGCTTACCGCGACGGTGCGGCGTTACAACGCCGATTGTGAGCAGGGCGAAGACACCCAGTTCGGTCGTCCACATCGGACCTTGGTGCCGTTGCGCACACCTCCGTACTACGGGTTCACCTCCGCCCCGATGGTGGGGTGGAGCAACGGCGGGCCTCGCCGGAACGAGAACTGCCAGGTTCTCGACCCCTACGGTGAGGTGATCAAGGGATTGTTCGCCGCGGGCAGCGTCAGCTCCACCTACAGCTGGTGCAAGGACGGCGGCATGCACATCGCGGATGCGCTCGCCTTCGGTCGGGTCGCGGGGCGCGCGGCCGCGCGCTGAGATTGGAGCATCGATGACACCTCTTGTGTTGACTCGCGGCAATCACGGTGACCACCGAGCGCGCGCCTTTGTCCCGCCATCGGGGCGGCGGGGCGCCCTCATCGCCGACTTGACTCGACCCCGTATGCAGCGCCCTGTCGACACAGTCAAGGGGGTCTGGGGGCTTGCCCCCAGTCGGGGGTGTGGGGGCGGAGCCCCCGCAAGGCGCTGGGTCTGGGGGCTTGCCCCCAGTCGGGGGTGTGGGGGCGGAGCCCCCGCAAGGCGCTGGGTCTGGGGGCTTGCCCCCAGTCGGGGGTGTGGGGGCGGAGCCCCCGCAAGGCGCTGGGTCTGGGGGCTTGCCCCCAGTCGGGGTGTGGGGGCCGAGCCCCCACAGGACACGGTCGCGCGCAAAGCCGCGGAGGAACACTGATGACCACTAGCGTTCCCGCCGCCCGGCAGTGCCGTACCACGCCGCCTCCGCCGTCGATGCTCGACCGGATGACCCTGATCATGGACTGCTTCTACGGCCGGGCGGTACGGCTTTCCATCGAGGACGTCGCCCGGGCCACCCGCCTGCCCCGGTCCACGACCCACCGCATCCTTGTCGATCTGGTGAGACTTGGCTGGCTGGCACAGACCCCGTCCGGGTACTGCATCGGAAGCCGTGCGCTGTCCTTCGGCAACGACGGCGGGCACGGGCGGCTGCGGGAGGCAACCGCCGCATCCTTGCACGACTTGGCTCTGCGCACCGGGATGGTCGCGCATCTCGCGGTCCTCGCGGACGCGGACATCTGCTATCTCGACAAGGTGGGCGGGCACTTCGCGGCGAAAGTACCGTCCTGGGTCGGCGGTCGCGCACCGGCGCATTCCACCGCGCTGGGCAAGGCGATGTTGGCGTGGCTGCCTCCGGAACACGTTGACCTGCAGGTCGGCGGCGCGATGACCCGCCAGGTCAATCGGTCCGGCCGCCGGCTGGAAACCTTGCACCAGGAGCTGGCCAGGATCCGGGGACGCAACGGGCTTGCCTTCGAGCGCGACGAGTGTTTTCCCAGCGTGGCGGCGGCCATCCGCTCCGCGGAGGGACCGGTGGCCGGCATATCGCTGTGCGGGAAGGTGGACGCGCAACTCGAGCGGGTCGCGCCGCTGGTGGCGCGTGCCGCCAAAGAGGCTTCGATCGAGCTGTTCGGCGAACGACGCGCAATACGCCCCCGGCATTACCGTCCGGCACCCGAACTGCCCGAAACATGGTCACCCGAGGCCATGAACTCGCTGCTCGCCGTAGGATCCGGTGGGAACTGGATGTAGCTCGAGGCATCCGGCGTATTCGAAACGCGGGAGGCAGCAGTATGGCAGAGCCGCAAGACCGCCGGAATCTCATCATCTCCTGTGCGGCCGAACTGTTCGCGCGCAAGGGTGTCGGTGCGACGACCGTCCGCGAAATCGCCGACGCGGTCGGCATTCTATCGGGCAGCCTGTACCATCACTTCGAGTCGAAAGATGCGATTGTCGACGAGGTGCTCGGCTACTATCTCGACAACATCAAGAAGCGCTACGCCGAGGTGATGGCCGGCGAGAAGAGTCCGGCCGAACGGCTGCACGAGCTGGTATACGCCTCGCTGCTGGTCGCGGAGGAGTGTCCACATGCGACCGTGATCTACCAGAACGAACTGCATTATCTTCGCGAACAACCGCGGTTCCGGCACGTCCAGCTCGCCGCCGCGGATATCCAGCAGACCTGGTTGCAGGTGATCAACGAGGGCGTGCGGGACGGCAGCTTCCGCGACAACATCGAGCCAAGGGTGTTCTACCGGTCGATCCGGGACGCCGTCTGGCTGTCGACACGATGGCACCGCCCCAAGGGTCCTAACCCGACGGAGCGGCTCGCCGAGGATGTCACCTCGATCTTCCTGGACGGGTTCTCCGCCAAGCCACGTCCGGCCATTCCGCCCGCTGCCCGCCGGCACCGGGATCGCAGCGCGACCGGCTGCTGACCGGTAGCCAACCAAACGCTCGCTTGGGTAGCATGACGAGCATGAAATATGCGGTCCTGGCCCCCGTTGCCGCCGGAGTCACCGCACGACCGGAGTGGATCGGCGAGTTCGCCGAGCACGTCGAGGAGTGCGGATTCGAGTCGATTGTTGTGGTGGAGCACGCCGTCGTGGCCGCCACGTATTCCAGCGTTTATCCCTACGACTCGTCCGGCAAGATGGAGCTGGGGGCGAGCTGCGACATCCCCGACCCGCTGGATCTGCTCGCCTTTCTCGCCGCCCGCACCAGCAGGCTCGGGCTGGCCACCGGAATGCTCGTGCTGCCGAATCATCACCCCGTCGTGCTGGCCAAACGCGTGGCCACCATCGACGCGCTGTCGAACGGCCGGGTTCGGCTCTGCGTCGGCGTCGGCTGGATGAAGGAAGAAGTCGAAGCCTGCGGCGCGGAGTTCGCCAGCCGGGGACGACGTGCGGACGAACAGATCGACGTGCTCCGTGCGCTGTGGTCCGGTGACACCGAAACCGGGGTGAGCCATCACGGTGAGTTCTTCTCCTTCTCCAACGCGGTGACCCGGCCGAAGCCGGCCCACCGGGTTCCCATCCATATCGGCGGGCACAGCCTCGCCGCGGCGCGACGGGCGGGGCGGCGTGGCGACGGCCTGCAGCCGCTTGGGGTCAGCGGCGAAAAGCTGGCAACGCTGGTGGACGTGATGCGCGACGAGGCCCAAGCCGTCGGCCGCGATCCCGGCGCGCTCGAACTCTCACTGGGGCACCTGGTCTCCGCGATCACGCCCGAGAAGTCGGAGAAACTCGCCGCACGGGGCGTCGGCCGCATCGTGCTCCGGCCCTCGCCGACGACCGATCTCGCCGCCGCCAAGAAAGAACTGTCGGAATGCGCCAAGCGGCTGGAGCTGAGCGCGCCGTGAGGCTGTCCGCCGCGGACCGAATCGAGCTGACCGATCTGGTCTCCCGCTACGCCGCCTACGTCGATGAGCGTTCGCCTGAGGCCCCCGAACTGTTCTGCACGGACGCCGTCCTCGTCATGCCGTCACCACCGGGGCGCCTCGACCCCGTCGATGTCCACACTGGACGATCTGAAATCGGTGCCGCGCTTGCCGCGCTCGACGACTTCCCGTTGACCCGGCATGCGATCACCGGATCGGTCTTCGACCCCGGCACGCACCCGGGAACCGCGACCGGACGAGTGGCCTGCATCGCCCACCACCTCCGTGAACGTGCCCCGGGTGAAGTCGGGAATATCGTCTGGCACTTGCACTACGCCGACCGCTACGTCGAGACCAGGGCGGGTTGGCTCTTCTCCAGGCGCGAGGTCCACATCGACTGGATAGAGACGGGCAAACCCAGGCGGTGGCGCATCGAGACGGAAACAAGGTGACGATGAGCGGTCACGACGATCTCAACTTCGGCTTCACCCCCGGCGATGTGCTGCTGGTCAGCGGCGCCGGCAGTGGCATCGGACGAGCCGTCGCGCTGCGTGCCGCACAGGTCGGGCTCGCCGTCTCGGCGTGGGACCTCAACGAGCGGACGGTCGGTGAGACGGTCAGTGCGATCAGCGATTCCGGCGGCACCGCGATCGCGGTCACCGCCGACGTTTCCGACAACGCCGCGGTCGAGCGCGGTTTCGCCGCGACCACGCGGAACCTCGGCCCGATCCGCTACCTGGTGAACAACGCCGGCCCGTCGTCCGCCGTCGAGATGCCGTTCGACGATGGTCTGTTGGCCGGCGTCGGCAGTGTGCGCCGGATGACCGAGACCTGGCTTGCCGGCGAAGTCCCCGACGGGGCCGCCGTGGTCAACGTCGCGTCGGTGGCGGGCAACTTCCTCGGCACCGAGTCCCCCTGGTACTGCGCGACCAAGGCCGCCGTCAGCGGCTACACCAGATATCTCGCCACCTATCGCACCGGCCAGGTGCGCAGCAACGCGGTCGCGCCGGGAATGGTCGACACGCCGAGGCTGGCGGGTTTCGCGGCGAGTGAGGTCGGGAAACGGTCGCTGCAACGCAACCCCCTGCAGCGGATGGCGACCGGCGACGACATCGCGTACGCCACCCTTTTCCTGCTCTCGCCGCTGGCCTCCTACATCAACGGGGTCGTGCTCCCGGTCGACGGCGGCTGGCTGGTGGCCCAATGACCGAGCCCGGTGAGTTGCGCATTCTCCTGGACAAGCAGGCGATCCGCGAGGTGGTGATGCGCTACTGCCGCGGCATCGACCGGCTGGACTTCGACCTGGTCCGCTCGGTGTACCACGCGGACGGCGTCGATCACCACACCGGATTCGACGGCCCGGTCGACGACTACCTCGCATGGGTGGCTCCGTTGTTGCGTCTTTTCGGCGGCACCACTCATATCGTCGGTAACCACCTCTCGGAAATCCGCGGCGATGTCGCGGTCGCCGAAACGTACGGCACCGCGGTGCATTGGGGCGACCCGCCATCGGATCCGCGCCGCAACTTCACCACCGGTTTCCGTTATGTCGACCATATGGCACGGCGGGACGGTCGGTGGGCGATCGTGGAGCGGTTCGCGGTGCGGGAATGGACACACTCCGATGTGGACACCCGGATCGAGCCGGAGGCGAAGGGGCCCCGCGGCCGGCGTGACGGCCTCGACCCGGTCTTCGAGTTGCGCCGTCGCGTGCTGCCCGAGGAACCAACCGGCTGATGGCTTGGCCCCCGCGATCGCCGGTCAATCCCCGGCGGCGTCGGGTGCGACGCCACCGGTCGCGGGTTTCCGGCCGTGGCGCATCAACAGCGCCACGATGAGCCCTACTGCCGCAGCCACCGCCAGGACCAGGAAAGCCTGCTGAAATCCTGCCATACCGTAGATGATCGCCCCGGATTTCGGCACGATCTTCACCACGTCGGCGGCGATGATCGCCCCGGCTATCGCGCCCGCGATCGACCCCACGCCCTGCTCGACGGTGTACTTCATCGAGGCGCTCACCCCCTGAACCTTCGCCGGCACGGCCTCGATGACGAGGTTGGCCGCGGCGGCGTAGTAGAAGCCCTGCCCGATTCCCATCAGCGCCCCGAGCACCCAGACCTTCCAACGGTCGTCGGCGAACCCGGCAGCGACCAGGCACATCGACACCGTCCATCCGGCGGCGCTGATCAGCAAGGCGGTGCGGGGACCGAACCTTCTGCTGAGGAAACCGGAGAGAACACCACAGGCGGCCGCGCAGACTCCCATGACCAGCGCGAAGTTGAGGGCGTAGCCCAAGGCGGACAGGCCCAACCCCTGCTCCGCTCCCGGTATGGCGGGCGTACGGAGCAGTAGGGGCATGAGCACAGCCTCAGACCCGACGACGAACCCCACCGCCGCGGCGCAGGCCAGCGTCATGGACATGGCCGGCCGGGCCAGCAGTCGCATGGAGATCAGCGGCTGGCTCTTGCGTCGTTCCACCAGGACGAACACCACAAGGAGCACGATGCCGAGCGCGGCGGCCGGCAGCCGCCACGCCGGCACGGTGCTGGCGAAGATCAGTGCGCCCACGCCGATCCCCAACAGGGCCGCACCGGTGAAGTCGAGGGTGTGGCTGAGCCGGACGTCCGACTCGGGCACGAACAGCAGGACCAGCAGTCCGGTGATGACCGCGTAGACCAGCAGGAACCAGAAACCGCTGCGGAAGCCGAAGGCGTCGATCAGCGCGCCGCCGGCGAGGGGTCCGAGCACCGCGGACGCGCCGAAACCGGTGCCCAGGCCACCGATGCCGATCGGAACCCACTTCGGCGGCAGCAGGTCACGCACCAACCCGTAGCTGATCACCGTGCCGACCAGGCCGAAGGACTCCAGCCCCCGCCCGGTCAGGAACAGCGCGTACGACGGGGCCAGTGCGCACAGCACCGTGCCGAGCACGAACAGCAGCGTCCCCAGCAACAGCGTGAGCTTCTTGCCGTGGACGTCGCCCCATTTCGCCAACAGCGGTATCACGACCGCGCTGGCCAGCAGCGGTACCGACTGCACCAGGCCGATGCTGGTGGTGCCGAAGGCCGCGGCCATGTCCGGCAGGCCGGGCGTGACCACCGTAAATTCGAACGCGAACACCTCGGTGAGCAGTACGAGTAGGACGACGATCAGGACGGGATGCCGCCCGTGGTTTGTGGTTGCCTTCGCGGAAATCGCGAGCTCACTACGGTCGAGGGGCATGGCGGGGACCCTCCTTGGTTACCGGGTGGCTGGGCAGCGCCCGGGTTTGTAGGAAGGTAAGAGCCGTTACACCGCCCCAAGAACGGTGGTCTCACACACCGGGACCCCGCCGGAGGGCGCCGCGCGGTCAGCGCTGCGTTCCGGCCGATGCGGGAGCCGCCAGCAGCGCCACGGCGGTCTCGACGAGTTCCGCCACCGTGCGCTGGGCGTCCTCGGGCGAGAGCTGCTCCTCGTCGCGCCGCCGCTCGAGGTCGGCCAGCACCCCGACCACGAGCAACTGCAGCTGGCGGATCCGTTCCTGTCGTACCGGAACGGAAAGCTCCTCAAGGCAAGCCGCGATCATGCGGTGCAGGGCGTACACGCCGCTGGCGAAACCGTCGCGAAAGCTCTCCGGGAACGACTTCCGGGACAACACGTACCGGTTCGCGAACCGGGCGTACCAGCTCGATTCCTCCGCCTCGCTCACCGACTCGGCCAACGGGAGCACGTATGCCTCGACCAGCGCCCTGAGGTCGCCCTGGCGCCCGTCCTTCCGGATCTTGCGCAACACCGCCTTCCGGCGCTCGTTCAGCGGCGCCATCCGCAGCTCGTACAAGGAAGCGAGGAGCGAGTCCTTGGTCCCGAAGTGGTACTGGACGGCCGAGTTGTTGCGGTGTCCCGATGCACTGCCGATTTCCCGCAGCGAGACGCCGTCGATTCCACGCTCGGCGAACAGCCGCTCCGCGGCGAGGAGGATACGCAACCGGGACTCGCTGTTGACAGACATGCCGCCATTATAAGACGCTGTGACTTATCCGAATAAGACAGATTGACTTAGGAGCGGCCATGTCCCAGGCGACCACCGATGACTGGTTTGACACGGAGACACATGTGGCCCTGTCCCGGCGTGCGTTCGGTGACATCAACCCGATCCAGAACAGGCATCTCGCCGCGCGGGAGGTCTCTGCCGGCCATCCCGCCCGGGTCGAGCAGGTGGCCGCTCGCACGTGGATGATCCAGCCGGGCATCTCGAACGTCGCCCTGTTCGAGACCGACGCCGGGCTACTGCTCGTCGACTGTGGCTGCGCCGGAGACGGCCCCACGCTGCGGGACGCGATCCGCAGTTGCAGCGACAAGCCGCTGCACACCGTGGTGTTCACGCACGGCCACGTGGACCACGCGTTCGGGCTCTGGGCGCTGTTGGCCGACGGCGAGCGGCCCCGCGTCATCGCTCACCGCAACCTGGTGACGCACTTCGACCGATACCGCAAGACAGCCGGGTTGAACACGGTTATCAACTTCCAGGAGCCGGGCGCCAGCGGGCGCGCCTGGCCCAGTGAACCCGAGGACTTCCCCCGGCCGGACATGCTGTTCGAGGACGGCTGCGAACTGCGGCTGGGCGATGAACGTTTCGTCGTCCGCCACGCCAAGGGCGAGACCGACGACGCCGCCTGGGTATGGGCTCCCGAGCGCAGTGTGATCGCGGCCGGTGACCTGGTCGTGGGCTACCTCCCCAACGCCGGCAACCCCCGGAAGGTGCAGCGGTACGCCGAGGAGTGGGCCGACGCGGCGGAGGAGATGGCGGCCCTCGCGGCGGAGGTGATCATCACCGGGCACGGGGAGTGCGTGCGCGGCGCGGAGGCGATCCGCGACGAACTGCTGACCATGTCGGAATACCTGCGGTTCATCGTCAGGCACACGCTCGACGGGCTCAATGCCGGGCTGCTGCCCGACGAGATCGTCGACTCACTCGCCGTACCCGAACACCTCGCCGGTCATCCGCGATTGCAGCCCCACTACGACCGCCCTGAGTTCATCTGCCGCAACGTGATCCGCCGCTACGCCGGCTGGTGGGACCGGTACCCGGCCAACCTGCTGCCCGCACCAATGGCCGACCGGGCGCGAGAGGTCGCCCGCCTCGCCGGTGGTGTGGAGGTGCTCGCGGCACGCGCGCTCGAACTTGCCGACTCCGACCTGCGGCTGGCGTTCCACCTTGCCGAGTGGGCGTTCCTCGCCGACGAGCAGAACCCGGACGCGCAGGACTGCTACGTGCGAATCGGGGATCGACGGCGCGACGCGGAGCAGTCGATCATGGTTAAGCTGGCGTTCAGTGAGCCCGCCCGCCGGGTCGCTGCCGTACGCGCCCGCCAGCGAGGGTAAGGCCGATCCCGGCACCCCTGGCGGTCATCCCGGTGTTTCGCTCGCGTCAGAATACGGTCATGCAGCTGAAGAAGACCTTTCGATGGCGGGACCGGTCAGTGGCGTGGGACAAGATCGGTGCCGGCCCAGCGGTCGTGATGTGCCACGGCACACCGTGGTCGGCACAGCTGTGGGTGCCCTTCGCCCGGGCCTTGAGCGCGGAGTTTTCGGTCTATCTCTGGGACATGCCCGGTTATGGGCAGTCGTCCAAGCACGCCGGGCACGCCGTGGATCTCGGTACCCAAGCCGAGTTGCTGACCGATCTGCTGGCCTACTGGGGCCTGGACCAGCCGCATGTGATCGCCCATGACTACGGCGGGGCCGTCTCGCTACGGGCGCACCTGCTGCATCAAGCGCGGTACTCGTCGCTGTGTCTGGTCGATGTGGTGGCGCTGCGGCCGTGGGGGTCGGACTACTTCCGGCTCGTGGCCGCCAATCACGAGGTGTTCGCCGCGCAGCCCCCGGCGGTGCACCGTGGTGCGCTGGAGGCCTATATCGCCACCGCGACCCATCGGGGACTGTCGAAGGACCAGCTGAACACCTTGACCACGCCGTGGCTGTCCTCCGACGGGCAACCTGCCTTCTACCGGCAGATCGCCGCGGCCGACGAGCGATTCACCGACGAGATCCAGGATCGGTACGGCGAGATCGACCTGCCCGTCCTGGTCATCTGGGGCGCTGCGGACACCTGGATCCCGGTCGATCGAGCGCACCAGTTGGCCACGACGATTCCCGGGGCAGCACTGGAGATCATTGACCAGGCAGGGCACCTGATCCACTACGACGCGCCCGTCGAACTCGCGGTCGCGCTGCACCGGTGGCTGACCCGCCAACTCCAGCGGTAAGCCCACGGCACGTGCGTTCGCCCGTGCGGGACCGGTGGAATGTGACACCCGTCGAACCATGCGGCTGCCACCCCCGGTGCGGTGGCTCGAAGGTCAAATGATCGCCCGGATCGCTTTCTCGAACCCGACGACATGCGCATGCGCGCGCTTTTCCGCACTGTCGCCGTCGCCAACGGCCACCGCACGGAGAAGCCCGGCGTGCTCGCCGATGTGCCGGTCGAAGTCGGTCATCCGGTCGATGAACAGGCAGAAGATCCGGGTGGCGAGGTTGTGGTAGCGGACGAGTGTGTCCTCGAGGTGTGGATTGCCTGCCGCGCGGTAAATCTCCCGGTGTACCCGGAGATCCCACTGCATGAGCTCGTTGCGTGCCATCGAGCGCACGTCGGTGCCGGCTATCGTCTCGGCCAGTTCGTTGATCTTGGTGCGGACCGGCTGCGGGGCCTTCTCCGCGGCACGGCGGGCGGCCAGCGGTTCAAGCTGCACCCGGATCTCCGAGATGTGGGCCAGATCCGTGATGTCCACCCCGGTCGCGAACGTCCCCCGGCGCGGATACGACACCACCAGCCGATCCACCTCGAGGCGTTTGAGCGCCTCGCGCACGGGCGTGCGGCCGATGCCGAGGGATTCGGCCAGCGCCAGATCGTCGATGGGTGCCATCGGCGGAATCTCCAGCATGATCAACCGGTCCTGAATGTCGGCATAGGCGCGCTCGGCCAGCGACATCGGAGCCGATTGGAGCTCTTGCGGCGCAGCGGTCACGGGCAACATCCTAGTCCACTGAAAACCATTCACTCACATACGACTCAGCTGGAACTGATATCCCAGTCCCGGGGTCACCGTTCGATGGCGGCTCCGACGTCTCGGCGTCTTGACAGCGGACCAACATGAGGCCACTATCAACCAGTAGGTTGAATAACTTAGGGTTATAGATGAGCACGGACCTGCTCGATTCACGGTAAGGAATCGGAGATGACCACGAATCCCGCCCTGCAACCGCTGGAACTCCTCGTCGGCGACTGGGAAATGGACCTGTTCAACGCCGAGTTCCTGCCCGACCCCGAGACGAGGGTGCGTGGTTCGGCCACCTTCGCCTGGGTCGAACAAGGCGCTGCCCTGGTGATGCGCCAAGGCGACAACGCGACCTGGATCATCGGCCGGGACGACTCCGCCGACGACTTTCACGTGCTGTACTCCGACAACCGCGGCGTTTCCCGGGTCTACCGGATGACCTTCGACGGGCACCGATGGACGCTACAGCGGAACACAGCCGAGTTCTCCCAACGCTTCGAAGCCACCATCGGCACCGAGGGCACCACCATTGAAGGCCGCTGGGAGAAATCCTTCGACGCAGGCGAGAACTGGCAACACGACTTCAACATCAATTACACGAAAACAACGCCCTGAAAGCTCACACCATCAAGGTAGGTGCAGTTCGTTTTCGGGCCAGGGCAGCACCGTCAGCCCGGGCCACTGCTCGCGCCATCGCCGGATCTTGGTCTCGTAAACGTCACGGGGAGCCTGCCCGGGGTTGGGCCGGACCACGAGATTGAACACGTCGGCCAGACCGTGCGGCGCGTAGATGCGCCACTGATCGTCGCCATCGAGCCGGACGCCCAGGCAACAGGTCGTTGCCGCGAACGAGTCGATGGCCGCCTCGGTGGACGGGTAGGGCGGACACGGCACGCCGAAATGATCCTCGTACCACAGGTGGACTCGCGCCTCGTTGCGAATCTCCACGACGGCCGGCAGATCACCGAAGACGCGGTTGCCTGCTTGGATGACCTCGTTCTCGGCTTCCCAGCTGAGGTCGGAACCGTCGAAGTAGAACAGGTCGTAGTCCTTGATGCCCTCGCTCGGCGGCCGGTTGGTGACCACGTTCCACACGGTCTGGAACAGGCAGCCGGCGGTCAGGTACCAGCCCGGAAGAGCAAGCGTCGCCGCGCGATCGAGCACCTCCATGAGCAACTCGTTGCGCCTCAGCGCGGTGCGGAGTGCTTCGAGTTGCTCGGTCACCGGGAGCCGGCTGATCCGCATTGCGTATTTCTAGCAGCACCTGATCACGAAAAAGCGAAAGCGCCTACGCGGCGTTATGGGCCCGCCGGGGACGGTGCTTGCGACAAGATTTCCCCCGGCCCTGCAGTTCACCCCGCCCGACGAACGGGATTTCCTCACCACGCAATCAACGGTTTCGAGGGATGACCAGGCCCGATTCGTAGGCGAGGACCACGAGTTGCGCGCGGTCGCGGGCATGGAGCTTGGTCATGGCCCGGTTGACGTGGGTTTTCGCGGTCAGTGCGCTGATCACCATGCGGTCGGCGATCTCGTCGTTGGACAGGCCCTGCGCGACCAGTGCGACGGCCTCGCGTTCGCGATTGGTCAGTTCCTTCAGTTCGGTGTCGGTGCCGGGGTTGAGCGGCTGGGTGACGTACCGGTTGATCAGCTTGCGGGTGATCGACGGTGCGAGCAGGGCGTCGCCACGGGCGGCGACGTGCACGGCGTGCAGGAAGTCCTCCGGCTGGATGTCCTTGACGAGGAACCCGGCCGCGCCGGCGCGCAGCGCGTTGAAGACGTACTCGTCCAGGCCGTAATTGGTGAGGATGACGACGTGCATCGAGCCCAGGGCCGGGTCGTCCGCGATGCGCCGGGTCGTCTCGATGCCGTCCATGACCGGCATCTGGATGTCGATGAGCGCGACGTCGGGCAGGTGTTCCTTGGCCAGGGCCAGACCCTCGGCACCGTCCGCGGCCTCGGCCACCACCTCGATGTCGTCCTCGACGTCAAGGAGCGCGCGGAATCCGCTGCGGATGAGCGGCTGGTCGTCGACCAGCAGGACACGGATCACGACGTCTGGTCCACGGGAAGTTCGGCTTGGACGGTGAAGCCGCCCTCGCTGCGCGGTTCCGCCCGCAGGCGACCGCCGAGGGCGGTGACGCGTTCGCGCATCCCGAGCAACCCGACGCCGGGCTCCGGCACGGAGTCCGGCGTGGCCTTGCCATCGTCATCGACCCGGATGACCAGAGCGTCGGGACGGTGGTCGATCCGGATCGACGCGGTGGCGGCGCGGGCGTGACGGGCGATGTTGGTCAGCGACTCCTGAACGATCCGGTACGCGGTCCGGTCCACCGCGGCCGGCACGTCGTTCCGGTCTCCCTCGATCGTCAGCTTCGCGTCCAGTCCGGTCGTCCGGGCTCGTTGCACCAGGTCTGGAACATGATCGAGCCCACGCGGCGGCGTCTTGTCGTCGTCGCGCAGCGCCTCCAGAGTCGCGCGCAGCTCCCTGGCCGCCTCACGGCCGGCCTCCCGGATCGCCAGCAACGACTCGGGCACCTGTTCACCTCGCTTGTGGGCCAGGTGGACGGCGACTTCGGCCTGCACCTTGATGACCGAGATCTGATGGGTGAGCGAATCGTGTAGCTCCCGCGCGATGTGCAGCCGCTCCTCGTTGGCGCGGCGCCGCGCGGTCTCCTCGCGGGTGCGCTCGGCCTCATCCGCCCGTCGCTCGGCTTGTCGCAGCGCCTCGCCCGCCGCGCCGGCCGCGATCAGCCAGGCAGCTTCGAGGGCGCCGCGGGCATGCGTGAACGCCTCGCCCAGGGACAGGTCGCGGGGAGATACCAGGACCGCGAACGGCAGCGTTGCCACCAAGATCAGCGAACCCGCCACCGTGACCACGCGATGTCCCGTCCGGAACGTGGCGTACACCGCGACCACATATGCGGCGGCAGGCACGTCGAACCCGAGGGCCTGGTAACCCAGGGCGCACAGCGCGGTCACGGTCAACACGGTGATCGGGGCCCAGCGGCGCGCCGCCAGCGCCAGGCCGCCGGCGATCAACAACACGTAGCCCAGCGGACCGAAACTCGTGGCGGGGTGTTGCTCGGACAGCCCGACGACCAGCAAAACCGCCGCCACACCGGCGGCGATCGCCCAATCGCTGACCGCGATCCGTCCCCTGCTCATGCCTGCACTCTAACCGGACATCCGCGCGGGCAACTCCTGCGCGCAGACGATCAGTCGCCTACTACGCACGCAGCAGGTTCGCGGCTCCTACGGCAGCGGTAGCAACGCAAATTGCCTGCGTACAGGGAACGACCGGCAGTGGGTCCGGCGGAGATGATCAGGCGACCGCCGCCCCAGGGGAGAAGAAGGAGCACCGCATGTCCGTGTTAGCCACCGCCGCACCAGCGGTCGAGCAAGCCGTCGATTCCTACACCTTGACCACCGGGCGTCTCCTGTCCTTGGTGGGCACGGTGTCCGGGCTGGCCGGCCTGGTCATCGGCGGGCTGGCGCTGGCCCGCTCCCGTCGTGCCGGCGCCCGCCCCGGGAAAAGGGGAGCCATGGTGGCCCTGGTGGCGGGGCTGGCCTGCCTGGTCATCGGCGGCGTGGTGGTGGCCGCCGCCGACGGTGGTCCCGGCACCGGCTACGGAATTGTCGGGGGCTTCGTGGACCTGGTGGTCGGGCTGATCGCCACCGTCCTCAGTGGACTCGCGCTGGCCCGCTCCCGTCGCGCCACCTCGCCGGCTGACCGCATCCACCACGAGCGCGTGCTCGGCTGAGACAAGACGAGACCCGAGGAAAAGACAATGGCAACCGACACTGCCCGTACCGACGGAGTTCTGGCGGGCCTGGCCCGGTTCTGTTACCGGCGGCGCCGCCTGGTCCTCTTGACCTGGATCGTCGGCGTGATCGCGGTGGCGTTCGCCGGCTTCGGCTACGGCGCCGCCCCCGACAACGACTTCTCCGGCGGAGACACCGACTCCGCCAAGGCGCAGGCGCTGATCGAGGAGCACTTCCCCGAACGGCAAGGGGACACGCTGACGCTCGCGATCAAGGCGGACAACGGGATCGACGACCCCGCCGCCCGGCAAAAGATCGAGAAGGTCCTCGCCGAGCTGGCCACCTCGCCCGTGGTAGGACCGGTGACCTCGCCGTATCGGGACGAGCATCTGGTGACCCAGGATCGTCATATCGCCCGTACGACGATCCCGCTGACCCACAAGGAGGTGGACAAGACCGAGGTCAAGCCCCTGGTGGACATGGTGAAGAACGCCTCCGGCGACGGCGTGACGCTCGGGATGGGCGGGACTCAGGCGGAAAAGGCCGAGACACCCCCACAGGGGTCGGCCGAGAGCGTCGGCATCCTGGCGGCAGCGGTGATCTTGTTCATCGCCTTCGGGTCACTGGTGGCGATGGGCCTGCCGATCGTGACCGCACTGCTGGCGATTGCCGCCGGCATCGCCCTCATGAAGCTGGTTGGTTACCTGGTCCCCTCACCGGATTTCACCCCGATCATCGCCGCGATGATCGGGCTCGGCGTCGGCATCGACTACGCGCTGTTCATAGTGACTCGTTACAAGGACGGCCTGCAGGCCGGAGACGAACCCGAGACCGCCACGGTCAAGGCCGTCGCCACGGCCGGTCACGCGGTCCTGTTCGCCGGCACGACCGTCGTGATCGCGATGATGGGCCTGACCGTCATGGGACAACGGCTGATGACCGGAGTAGCCGTCGCCACGTCGGTGATCGTGCTGGTCACGATGATCGCCGCGGTGACCCTGCTGCCGGCGTTCCTGGGCTTCACCGGCCACAAGATCAACTCGCTGCGCCTGCCCCGTCGCACGTCCCGCCGGCAGCAGGCCGCCGGGTCCCCGGAGCGCCGTACCCTTGCCGAGCGCTGGGCCGGCGTGGTGCAGCGCCGGCCGCTGGTCGCCACGATTCTGGCCGGCGCGACCCTGCTGGTGCTGGCCGCCCCCACGCTGTCGATGCGGCTGAGCCTGCCCGACGCCAGCGTCCAGCCCCACGACCGGAGCAGCTACACCTCATACGAGATTCTCTCCGAGGGCTTCGGTCCCGGCTACGGCGCACCGCTGATCTTCGCCGCCCAGGCAAAGTCCACAGAGGATCTGCGTCCCGTCGTCGAAGCGGTCGGCAACACGGAGGGCGTCGCCTACGTCACGCCGGCTCAGGTCAGCACGGACGGGCAGGCCGCGACCTTCATGGCCTTCCCCAAGACCGGATTCCAGGACCAGGCGACCACCGACCTGGTGCACCAGCTCCGCAGCGACGTGCTGCCCAAGGCACCCGGCGGCGGAGAGGTCTACGTCGGCGGCCCGAACGCCCTCACCATCGACCAGGCCGATGACATCGGTTCGCGCCTGCCGCTGATGATCGCGGTCGTGATCGCGCTGTCCCTGGTACTGCTGATCGCGCTGGTCCGGTCGGTCACGATCGCGCTGCAGGCCGCCGTGATGAACCTGCTGTCGATAGGCGCCGCCTACGGCGTGCTCGTCGCGGTCGTCCAATGGGGATGGTTGGGCCCTGCCTTCGGTTTCCCCACCGCCATGCCGCTCACGACCTGGGTGCCAATGATGATCTTCCCGGTCCTGTTCGGCCTGTCCATGGACTACGAGGTGTTCCTGATCTCGCGGGTCCGCGAGGAATACGAGCGCACCGGGAACACCCGGGAGGCCGTCGCGCGCGGGCTGGCGCGGACCGCCAAGGTCATCACCGCCGCGGCCGCCATCATGGTCGCCGTCTTCACGACCTCCTTGCTCGGCCCGGACGTCGCGGTCAAGCAGGGTGGTCTGGGCATGGCCGTCGCGGTGCTCATCGACGCCACCATCGTCCGGATGGTCCTCGTCCCCGCGGTGATGGAACTGTGCGGCAAGGCCAACTGGTGGATGCCCGGACGCCGCGCGCCCAAGGCGACCTCGGGTCCCCCGGCCGAGGCCAGGGAAGAGGCCAGAGTCTGACCCTTCCCGAAGAACGCAGGCGGCCTGCCGGTGAAGACCATCGGCAGGCCGCCTGCGTGGTGGAAACGTGTCGCACCGCGGATTCAGCGGTCACATTGAGGGGTTCCTGCCCATCCGGTGCAACAGCCGGTCCTGTTTGGACGCTTCCCGAGTGAGCGTTCCTGCGGGAGCAGCAAAGAACCGATGGGTCGTCTCGGCGGCGACGGGTGTTTCGGCCAACCCAGCGTAGATCGCTTCAAGGTGATCATCGATCCACGCGACCAGGTCGGGGTCGAGGCGGTCGTCGACACCGAGAGCCCGGGCAAGATCCCACGTGTGAATGGTGGCATCCGTGGTGCGTACGGCAAGTGCCTGTTGCCCGGACACTCGGCCCAAGGGGTAATCCAATATCTGCTGCAGGGCTCCCGGCTGACCGAACGCGTCGGCGCATTCCCGCGCCGACGCGACGTACGCCGCAATCGGATCGCTGCCCAGCGCGTCGAGGTCACGCATCCGCAGGAACTCCGCGCTGGTACCACCCGCGAGCAGCGCAACATAGTTGATATTTCCCCGGGTCATGTGATTGACCAACTGACGCACGTTCCACTCCGTGCACGGAGTCGGCAACGCCCATCGATCGGGGCAGACCAACCGCAATGTCCGCTCGAATCCGGCACTGGCGGTGACGAACCGATCAACGACCCCTTCCAGAGACTTGTCCATATCGGACAGTCTGTACTCAGCCGGCGGTCGATGCTGGCGGATATCCGACACGACGTTCCAGCCGGGCTCAGGACGATGTCGCCGGGAAGCGAGCGTTCTCGATGACCCCCAGCAGGCTCCCGTCCGGAGCGGTGCCCAGCATGGCTAGCCACCAATGAGCCGACGCACCATCGGGAAACCGTCTGCGGACCCAGTCATGCCGATCTCGGCTAGGATTGCCGGAGTTTGCGGTACTCCCCGCCATGAGAGCGGGCGGACTCCAACACCCTCCACGCCCTGCGCACCTATGGACATATAGCCTGCCCGCATGCGACCCCATGTTGTTGAACACCCACTCTCGCTGGAGCAGTTGGCGTCGGCAGCCCGGGAATGCCGGTTGCTCGCTGCCGCGGGGACGTTGGCCGAGTGGATCGGGACCGGCCGACCGGTCACCACGCGGGGTGTGCTGAAACCAGCCGCCGCGGTCGAAGCATGTGACCTGCTTGGTATCGAACTGCCCACACGCAAGCCCCGCAGCGCATTGGACATCGGGCCGCTGATGATGGTGTGGGCAGCGGCGTCCGCGGCCGGTTTCATCGAGGTGGACCGTGGCCGGGTCACAACTGGGCTCGCGCTCCGGCAGTGGACAGCCGGCACCTCGGAAGACGTCGTGGCGATCTGGACCCGATGCGCAGCGGAGGCGCTCGGCCTTGCGGGCTCGACGGATCCGGCCGATCTGGACTTCCTGGTCCTGTTGGCCACGCTGCACGAGCGTGATGGCGCGGCCACAATGGACGAGTTGGGTGAGAACCTCTTCCCGGACGACGACGCGCTCCACTGCTCGTGTCCGGACTGTATGCCCGGCTCCCCGCGGAGGCTTCTGTCCGACGATGTCGACTTTCTCGATAGCACGGAGGACATCGAGGATCTCGTCGCGGCCCTCAGTGAGTTCGGGATCGCCGTCCTGCGGGGCGAAAGCGCCGAGCTGACGCCACTGGGCCGCTGGTTCACCGACTTCCTGTTCCGGCAGAGCGCTCCCACCGCCGACGCCGATGCGGCCACCATGGTCCATACGGTGGCTCCGCTCCCCGACCCCGTCATCGCGCTGATGTCCCGCCCCTGGCTGTCCGCCCGTACCTCCGCCGCAGCCGCCCGCGAACTGATCGCCACCGGTGAAGCCACCTCCGGACAGGAGCGCCTCACCGCCCTCACCCTGGCCCGCGAGTGCGGCCCGGACGCGGCACCCGCATGGCGGGAATGGGCGGCCAAGGACGGGTTCGGCGCCCATGCCCGAGTCTGGCTGGCCGAGCAAGACGACTCCGAGCCGGCCGACACCGACCTGGCCTGGATCACCGCCGACACGCTGGACGTCCTGCTCAGGTCGCTGCCGCCCGAGCTACCCGCGGAGCTGCTGTCCGCCGCAATCCAGGCTCAAGCCGGTGCCGAGATCGGCAGGGTCCTGCCGCTGCTGGCCGGCAGCGGCCCTCCGGCCGCACCCCGGTTGGTCGAGTTGCTGACCAGCAGTCCGGTGGACGCGCTCGCCGAGCTGGGCGGACTGCTGCCCGGGATGAGCCTGGATACCCCGGCTCCCGCGGATCGCCCGGTCTCGCCCGCGCGCTCCGGTCGTTCCGCCGCCCGGTACCAGATCAAGGTCCAGCTACGCGGCGTGGCGAAACCGCCGGTGTGGCGGCGCCTGGAGGTACCGGCCGACCTGAGCCTCGACCGGCTTCATGACGTGATCCAAGCCGCAATGGGCTGGTACGACTGTCACCTCCACGTATTCTCCGACGGCTGGACCGAATACGGACGGCCGGACCCCGAACTCGGCCATCGCGACGAGCGCGGAGTGCGCCTGTCCCAGATACTCACCGGCGTCGACGACAAGATCCGCTATACCTACGACTTCGGCGACGGCTGGGAACACGACATCACCCTGGAGAAGATCTTGCCTGCCGGTTCCGAGGTGACCAGCGCGGTCTGCACCGCTGGCAGGGGAGCGTGCCCGCCCGAAGACTGCGGCGGCACGTGGGGCTACCAAGAATTGAAAGCAACACTCGCCGACCCCAAGGCCCACGAGCACGACACCATGGTCGAATGGTTGAACCTTGCCTCGGGCGATAACTTCGATCCCCACGAGTTCTCCACAGTGGACGTAAATCGCAGGCTCAGCCCTTCGGTCTGAGAGCCCGCCGTCCCCGACGGAGCGGGGTTGGTCGCACGCGTACCTACTTTCCCGTGCGCAAGGTCTTGTCGATCAGGGTGGAGACGAGGAGCGCGGCGGAACCCACGGTGAGCACGGCGCCGAGACTGTGCAGGCCGTGGTCGGTCGCGGTGTCGCCGAAGGTCAGGCCGATGAGGCTGGCCGAGGCGATCGCGCCCACGTACATGAAGCTGCGCATCAGCCCGGCGGCCACGCCGGTCTGCTCGGCCGGCGCCTGCGCGTACAGCGCGGTCTGGTTGGGCGCGACGGTGAGTCCGTTCTGCACCCCGAACACCAGGCCGATCCCCAGCAACTGCCAGGTCGGCGCGTTGCCGTGCACGACAAGCAGGCTCGCGCTGCCGGCGGTCAGGGTGGCTGCCCCGGCGACCAGCAGCCCCCACACCCGCCTGGGCCGGGCGGCGACCAGCGACACCACGGTGGCCACGGCGAACGACGGCGTCATGAGCAGTCCGGCGGCCGACGCGGACCGGCCCGCGCCCTGCTCCAGCCAGATCGCCCAGCCGTAGACGAAGCAATAGGTCACCAGCATGGTCAGCCCGTACCGCAGGTAGGTCGTGGTCAGGCCGCGGTTGTGCACCAGCATCCGGACATCCACGAACGGCGTGGCAGCACGCAGTTCCCAGCCGGCCAGCGCGGCGAACAGGACGACGGCAAGGGCCAGCAGCCACCACTGTGGGCGGGCCAGGTCCATCAGGAACACCAGCAGCGCGGTGAGCGCCCCGGCGAACAGGGCCACCCCGGTCGGATCGATCGCCCGCCACAGCGGTTCGCGCTGCTCGCCCCGCTCGTCCCGCTCGTCTGAGGGCAGCCACACCATTGCCAGCAGTGCGCTGAGCAGGCCGAGCGGCACATTCACCAGAAAAGTGAACCGCCAGCCACCGAGCATGACGAGCAGCCCACCCAGGGTCGGGCCGACGGCCATGCTGACCTGTCCCGCGATGGCCAGCGAGCTGAGCACCCCACTGGGTGCCGGTTGGCGCAGCCGGGCCGACTGCCGCCGGATCAGCGCCATCGCCGCCGGATACGCGGCCGAGGTGCCAAGGCCGATCACCACCCTGGCCACCACCAGAACGCCCAGGCTGGGCGAGACGTAGCCGAGCACGCCGCCGACGATCACCAGCACGGCGCCGGACAGGTAGACGCGGCGGGGACCGAGCCGGTCGGCCAACCGGCCCATGGTGGGCTGCCCGATCGCGGTGGCCAGATACAGCGCGGACACCAGCCAGGCGGTGCGGTCCGAACCGGCCGCGAACGTGTGACCGATCGCCACCAGCGCGATCGCGATGATGGAGGAGTTGATCGGGTTCAGCAGCGAGCCGATCGAGACCGCGCTGACGAACCGGGCGCCGAAACCGATGCGTTCCGCTCGGGTGTCTGTCGATCGCGGGGTGAGCGTTGCGCAAGCCATCTGCACATCCTGTTGCCACCAGGCATGATCAGGCAGACCGTGGTGTTCCTGGTTGCGAAACAACCACCCATTTACCATCGGGCCATGTCGTCACAGCTGGGAGAGTTCCTGCGGGCCCGCCGCGCCCGGGTTCGTCCCGAAGATGCCGGGCTGGCAACCGGGCCCGGGCTGCGCCGCACACCCGGGCTGCGCCGAGAGGAACTGGCCACGCTCGCCGGCGTCAGCGTCGACTACTACACCCGGCTCGAACAGGGCAGGGAACGCCATCCCGGCGGTGCGGTCGTGACCGCGCTGGCGTCCGCACTGCGACTCAACGAGGAAGAACACGCACACCTGTACACGCTGGCCCGCGTGGCCGAGCGCGGCACCTCCGCGCCGACGGTGCGTAAGGCCGAGGTACGCACCAGCATCCGCCGGCTGCTGCACACCGTGCGGCCTTGCCCCGCCTACGTGTTGAGCCGCACCAGCGACGTGCTGGCCGCCAACCCCGAGGTTCTCGAACTGTTCACCGGAATAACGGACTGGCCGGCCGAGCAGCGCAACACCGTGCGCTACACCTTCTGCCATCCGGCCGCCCGGGAGCTCTACGACGACTGGGAAGCCCGCGCCGCCGACGCGGTGGCGAACCTGCAGACCGTGGCCGCCGCGCATCCCTCGGCACCGGACGTGGTCACGCTGATCACGGAACTACAGCAGACCAGCCCCGATTTCGCGCGCCTGTGGCAGCGGCACGACGTGCAGCGACGGCGCAGCGAACGCAAACCGTTCCACCACCCGCAGGCCGGTCTGATCACCTTCGACTTCGACGTGCTGTACATCGAGGACGAACAGCGGATCGGCATCTATCAGACCACTCCCGGCACCGCGGACCACGATGCCATGGCCGAACTGACCCGGTTGGCCGGCGAACACGGCATCTGAGGTGTCTCGCGTCCGCTGACCGCATCAGGTCGTCTCGATGACGCATTCGAGATAGTCGGCGTGGGCGACGAGGGTGCCGTCATCGGCCTCGTTGGCGTTCTCCCACACGGCGACCATGTCGTCGTGCAGCGCCTTATGATCGTTCTCGTCCAGCCGGCCGAATGCCGCCCGAGCCGGCCCGTACCACGCGCGGAAATACTCGACGGCGAATTCGACCGACGGGTAGCGGAACGGCTGAGCGCGGCGGGCGAAGTTGACGGACCTGATGCGTTCCCCGAACAGTTCGCGGATGCCTTCCTCGGTTCCCCAGATGAACGGGGAACGGACTCCTTGAGGAGGCGGAAGGTACTTACCGATCGTGCGTGCGTAGCGGCCGATGAGACCGTCGGGAGTCCATGCGGTGACGCCGATCCGGCCGGTGGAACGTACGACACGCAGGAGTTCGTCGGCGACGCGTTGCTGGTCCGAGGCAAACATGACGCCAAATGTGGACAGGACGACGTCGAAGGAATCGTCTACGAACGGAAGGTCCTGCGCATCCGCCTCACGGGTCTCCAGTTCCAGATCCTCGCATTCGGCCAGTTGCCTGGCCTTGGCCAGGAAGTCGCCCACGAAATCGACGGCGACGACGTCGCAAAAGCGACGTGTCGCGGCGATCGATGTTGTTCCGGTTCCGGCCGCAACGTCGAGGACCCGTTCGGCGGGACGCAGCCGGGCCGCTTCGCAGAGCAATTCGGCGTACAGGGGCGGCAGGCGAGCGGCCAGCTTGGCGAGGTCACCACTGGACCACGCCTTGCGCTGGCCTTCGGTAATGAGCGCGTGTTCGACCATGCTCGGGACGCTACGGCCGACCCGCGTCTGCCATCTTCGCCCGAGCGAGCCAACCTTCCGTGGGCCATGGCCCGAACGGGCCACTCCCACCGGCCGACCTAAAGCAGGCCGGCCCGGGAGGCATAAGCGACGGCGGCCGTCCGTGAGGGCAACGCCAAGCGCCCGAGAATGTTCGCGACGTGCCGCTTGACGGTGTGCTCGCTGAGGACCAGCCGGTTCGCTATCTCCGCGTTGGTCAGGCCGACCGCCAGCAGCCGCAGGATCTCGACCTGGCGCGACGTCAACTCGGCGGTCGGTGTGCTCTGTGCCCGGGTCACCAGGCGGTTCGCCCGCCGCGCGTCAGCGGTGGCGCCCAGCCGTTCGAATACTTCCTGGGCCACCCTCGCCTCTTCCACCGCGGGCCCGGCCCGGCCGCTCGCGAGAAGGACCGAGACAAGCTCGATCCGGGCGCGGGCGGCGTCGTACGGCCCACCCGCGCGTTCGTAGAGCTCAATCCCCTTCTCCAACAACGTAATGGCCCCGGCCGTGTCGGTGAGCGCCGCACGATGAGCGCCCCGGGCCCACAACGCCGCGGCCTCCACCGCCTCAATGCCGGACACGCGCGCGATCTCGGCCAGTTCCTCGACCGCCCGCGCGACCACGTCGGGGTTCTTCGTCCGCACGCCCGCCCGGACGAACACCTCCAGCGCCGGACCGCGTTCCGCGCCGCTGAGCGCGTCCAGCAGGCGGCCCGCGATGTCCAGCGCGCCCTCGGGATCCCCCCGGTCCAGACGGAGTTCGGCCTGTCCGATGCGGGCGGCGGGAAGCGACCGGCTCAACGCGAACAGTTCGGCGGCCTCCTCCCACCGGCCCTGGCGACGCCGCAGCTCGCCGAGCCGCACCCATGCCTCGGCCGCGAACAGGGGTCGTTGGATCCGCAACGCCTTGGCGGCGTGGAGCAGTTCCGCTTCTGCCGCCGCCCAGTCACCGCGCCACAGCAGGATCGTGCTGTAGTGGGTACGACAGCGGGAAAACGGTGTGCCGAGGTCGAAACGGCGACAGAAGTCCATGACACGCGCACGCCACTGCTCGGCCCGATCCCAATCCCGCACCTGCTCACACCCCTGAACGAGGAAGCAGGTGGGAATCCACACGGACCCGACCTCGCGCACCTCGCCGGCGAGTGCCGCGGCCGCCGCCTCGTCGAGAAGCCGCATGCCGTCGGCGACTTCTCCCTGCCCGATGCGCGCCATTCCATTGAGCGCCATGCCTTGGATCTCGAGGTCGGGAGACCCGAGCCGGCGGCCGATCTCGACGGCACGCGCGGCCAGCTCGGTCGCCTGCCGCATGTCTCCCCGAGAACGCGCCGCCATTCCCTTGAACAACGCCAGCAGCCCGTGCTCCTCGCCTTCGGACTGTTCGGCCAGCAGCCGCTCCGCCCGCTGGAACCAGCCTTGGGCGACCGCGGCCTCACCGCGTAGCTGAAGCGCGCCATTGCCCAGCCACGCCGCCACCCTGCCCGCCCCACGGTCGTCACCCGCGGCGCGGTAACCGCGGTAGGCGTCCTCGTACCGTGCGGTGACCTCCGTGTCGTCCTCCAGCCACCATGCGGCCCTGGCGATCCCCTCCGCGGCGGCCGGATCACCAGACTCCTCGAAGGCGATGGCGAACACCTTGCGGGCCTCGGCCCACGCACCACGTCTCACGAGGTCCCGTCCTTCCCGCAACCGGGCGGCGATCACCGTCATACCCGCATCTTCGCTCACCAGCGGGAAGGTTGGCACCCCGGCAGGCCACGACCCGTCAGCGCAACGTTCCATAACGGTGGGTCATGTCGTGGGATTCCAGCGCACGAACCCCAGGCCTTCGAGCAGATAAAGGCACAAGTACGGCGACCAAAGTCAAGCCAGCTCCGGTGAGACACCGAACTCTACAGGAATCTTGTCTCGAACTACCCGCCAAACGGGATCATTTTTCACCGATACGAGCCATTCATCGAACGGCGTCTCGCTCTCGCGGAACCACCAGGAGTTGTGCCTTTCAAGCGACCGCAGGTCGGCATCGACTCGATATCTGTACTCGAACTGCACCCGGCCAACACCTCGGGCTTCACTGGCTTTTATAGTGATCCAGTTTGTAACGATTTCGGCGAACGTGGACAGCGGGTACTCGCCCCCCGCCCACCGGTAAGTCAGCGAACTGGCGGCATTCGATCGTCTCCGTCATGACGGACCTCAACCGCGGCGATGAAGAGTTCGCCGATCCGGTACACAGGGCCTCCGGATCGCAGGGCCGCACCTGGAGGTACTCCAGGTTTACGCTGGCAGACATGCGATTCGCCATCAAGACTTCGCCGCAGAACACCGCCTGGTCCGACATGCTCGCCGTCTGGCAGGCAGCCGACGAGATTGAGCTTTTCGAATCAGGCTGGACGTTTGACCACTTCTATCCGATTTTCTCCGATTCGACCGGGCCCTGTCTGGAAGGCTGGGTCACCCTCACCGCACTCGCGCAGGCCACCAAGCGGCTGCGGCTGGGTACGCTCGTCAGCGGGATCCACTACCGCCACCCCGCGCTGCTCGCGAACATGGCAGCCACGCTCGACATCGTCTCCCACGGACGGCTCGAGATCGGCATCGGCGCGGGCTGGAACGAAGAAGAATCCGGCGCCTACGGTATGGAACTCGGCTCGCTCAAGGAACGCAGCGACCGGTTCGAAGAAGCCTGCGAGGTCCTCCTCGGCCTGCTGACCCAGGAGACCACCACCTTCCAGGGCAAGCACTACCAGCTCACCGATGCCCGCTGCGAACCGAAAGCCGTGCAGAAGCCGCACCCGCCCATCTGCATCGGCGGCAGCGGCGAGAAGCGCACCCTGCGCACGGCCGCGAAGTACGCCCAGCACTGGAACTTCGTCGGCGGCACCACCGAGGAGTTCGCCCGCAAGCGCGACGTCCTGCACCGCCACTGCGCCGACATCGGCCGCGACCCCAGCGAGATCACCCTCTCCTCACACGTCCGCCTCGACCCTGATCTCGACTACGCCAGGGTCGCCGCCGAAGCGGAAGCACTCGGCGAAGCCGGCCTCGACCTGGCTATCGTCTACCTGCCCCCGCCGCACACCCCAGCCGTACTGGAACCATTGGCGAAAGCACTCGAACCTCTGCGCTGAAGGGTGGGGCCGCTCAAGAACAACACACGTTGGTAGGCGGCCCCATCAACAGGCGTTTTCCCACTGAACCGGGCGGATGGTCTGTACGCACTGAGCTGTCGTGCAGTCCCTCGACGGAGGCAGGAGGTCGATCAGCGCGGCTTGCCGCTGCGAGCGTTTTGCTGTGCGCGTTGGATCGAGCGCGCGACCAGGGTGCGGATTCCCGGGAGCAGGGTGGCCCGGATCGCGAGGTCGCGCGCCCAGGCGTGCGCCTTGGTAGGAGGCGCGAACTGGCTGGTTCCTTTGCGAGCCAATGCCTGCCGCTTGCGGATTTCCGGGCGCAGCAGGCTCTCCCAGCGGGCCAGCGCCGTTGGGACATCGTGGCCGCTTTCTTCCAGGGCGGCACCGAGTTGGTCGGCTCCGGCGAGCGCGAGTGCCGCGCCGTAGCCGGCGAACAGCGTGACACACCAGGCCGCGTCTCCGAGTAACACGACCCGGCCCTGACTCCACCTGTCGGTCACGATCTGGCTGACGGAGTCGAAGTAAGCCCCGGCTGGGTCGGCCGCGAGCTGCCGGAGCGCGTCGGGCACACCTCCGCCCAGGTCTCCGAAAGCCGCGGTGAGTGCTCGCGCCGGCCCTCGGGTCAGTTCAGCCGCCGGTTCATCGGTGCGGTAGGTGAAGAACGCCGAGGATCGTCCCGGGCCCAGGTTGATCACTGCGGCGGTGCGTCCTGGACCGATGAACGTGGCGCTCGCGCCCTCTGGTACGTCCTGCGGGACCTCGTCGAGGGGGAACGCTCCCACCACGTGTCGCAGGTCCACCCGGAACTCGGTCTCGGAGCCGAACACGATCTCGCGGACTCCCGAGTGCAGGCCGTCGGCGCCGACCAGCAGCGCGACGTGCTCGGATGTGCCGTCGCTCAGCGTGATCCGGACGTGGTCCGTGTCCTGGGTGACGGCTCGCACGGTGGTGCCGAACCGGATCTCCACGACCTCGTGCACCGCCTCGTAGAGCGCGGACTCCAGGTCGCCTCGGAACACGGTGAGCGCCCGTCCACCGAGCGCGGCGTGCGCCAGCGCGGCCGGGAAGGTGAACTTCTTCCGGCCATCGGCCTTGACGAGGATCGAGGAGAACAACCCAAGATCCTTTGCCGCCACCGCCGGCAGCACACCCAGACGTTCCGCTGCGTCATAGCCCTGCCCGAGCAAGTTCACCAGATAGCCGCTGCTGCGGCGGGCCGGGGCACGCTCGACCACGAGCACGTCCCATCCCACTTGGTGAAGCCGCAGTGCGGTGGCCAATCCGGCGATCCCGGCACCCACGACGAGCGCTCGGCGACTCCTGTCCACAATATCTCCTCCCAAGTATGAGCATGTGTTCAAACCTAGTATGAACACACGCTCATTCTCGGTACGACCCGGGTAGACTCCAGGACGTGCCCAGAGGTGTCGCCATCCCAGAGGTCAGGCAGCAACTGTTCGCCGCCGCCGAGCGCGTGATCACCCGCGACGGGCCGAGCAAGCTCAGCGGCCGGGCGGTCACCAGCGAAGCCGGAGTCGCAACGGGACTGCTGCACGCGCACTTCGCCGATTTTGACGAATTCCTGGCCGCTTATGCGATCGACCGCGCATTCCTGGTCTCCGCGGCAGCCGCGGCTCTACCGGAACGAGCCGGCACGGGCAGCGTCGCCGGAAATCTGTGCGACGCCATTCTCTCGACACCACCGGCGACCGTCGCGGTATTGCTCAGGCTCCTGGTCGCACGGCCGGAACTAACGGGCCGCGTCCGCACCGTCCTCGGAGACACGACAGCTGGCCTCGACGCGATCGAAAAGGCCGCCGCCACTTACCTCACCGCCGAGCAACAACTCGGCCGAGTCGCCGCAGCCGTCGACCCCGCGGCGCTGGCCCTCGCGCTCGTCGGCGTACTCCACCATGTCGTACTCACCGCGGCCGCCCAGTCTGATGTGCACACACGCGTTCAGCAAGCAATCACAGCGCTGGTCGAGGCCGTCACCACAATGACGCGACATTGACCGTCCAACCGCGACACGGTTCGGTGCGTCGGCATCGGCCTCGACGAGGCAAGCAAACCCCGGCTGCCAAGTCCTGCGCGCATGACGCAGGGCAGCGTTCGCCATAGCCCTAATCAATCGGGACCAGGATACGGGTTTTCACCCTATGTTCGATGGCTTGTGGTTCAGGTGATCGATACACTAGAACTACTCTAGTTCCGAGCAAAGGACTCCCACATGATGTTCGACCTCTTTTCGTTGTGCGCCGACGATATCGTCCGCATGTCCGACCGCGCCGCGGTCGAGACCATGACCGTGGCGCGGGAAGCGATCTGCCGGGCCCAGGCCAGGCAGGTACACGCCATCGCCCGACTATGCAAAATCCGAGGCCACACGAGATGGGTAGCCGACGAGATCGCGCTCGATCTCGGGGTGAGCCGCCAGGCCGCCGCCGGACTGGTCGATACGGCGGAGGCATTGACCACCCGACTCCCCCAGTTGCTGGCCGCGATGGACAACGGCGAGATCGACCTGCGCACCGCGGGCAAGGTCTGCGACGTCACCGCGGCACTGTCGGATGCGCAGGCTCGGCAGGTGGATGAGCGGATCGCCGGACGCTTGGCGGGCAAAGATCCCGAAAAGGTGCGGCGAATCGCGCGCGACGCCGTCTGCGCCATCGACCCTGATGGCTACGCGCAGCGGGCGAAGAAGCGCCGCAAGGATCGCCGCGTCGAACTGATCCATGGCGAGGAAGGAATGGCGTCCCTCTGGGTGTATCTGCCCGCCGAGATCGCCAGCGCCATCTACGCCCGTGTGGACGGCATCGCCCGCAAGCTCAAGACCAAGGACGAGGACCGCACCCTCGACCAACTCCGCTGCGATGTGCTCGCGGATCTGGCCTTGGGTAAGCACGAGGGCCTGCCGGGAGTGCTCGCCCAGGTCTACATCCACGTGCCCATCGACGCGGCATTGGGCATCACCGACACCGGCTGCAACCTCGCGGGGCACGGCCCCATCCCGGGCGAGATCGCCCGCCAGATCATGAACGATCCCAACAGTGTCTGGCGCAAAGTCACGTGCGATCCCACCTCCGGCGCCGTCCTCGACGTCGGACGAACCCGCTACCGGCCACCCGCCGCACTGGACGAATTCGTCCGCGTCCGTGATCGCGAGTGTCGGGCGCCCGGGTGCCGACGCCCCGCGCAACGCTCCGACGTCGACCACCACCGCGACTACCGACGCGGCAAAAACGGCCATACGTCGAAAAGCAACCTCACCTGCCTATGCCGGAGACACCATCAGCTCAAGGACGTTGCCGGATGGGTTTTCCGACTCGATGAGGCGACGGGCGAGTTGACGGTGACGACCCCGACCGGCCGCCAACACACTGCCAGACCGGAGCCCATCCTCAAACCGGACGTCGGAAAATCCGACGAGTCCACAACGGATGATCACCGCGACGACACCCTCGAACCGCCGTTCTAAGAGCTTGGAGCCCTGCGCTTGGAAATCCGAGCTACAGACGATCCACCACCGTCTGGAGCGCGAACTCAAACGCCTTGAGCGCAAACTGAAACATGCGCCCACGGCCACAACGACCGAACCTCGGCCTCCTCGCGCACTGCTACGGATTCTGCTCGGCACTGACCGACCACCATGTACGCGAAGACAAAGGACTCTTCGTACGCCTGCTCGCCGAGCACCCCGACCTGAAACCCACGATCGAGCAGCTCAAAGCCGACCACCTGGCCGACCTGATCGCCGAATCCCAACAAGTTCTCGACGCCTGGTCATCGAACGGCGGGACAGCAAGGCACGCCCTCGGCGCGCACCTCAACCAATTGCACCGGCGAATGAGCGAGCATTTCGGCCGAGAAGAAGCCACGCTCAACGCCGCGCTCGACAAGCTCATGACCACCCACGACGAGGCCTACGAACTCGTCGGCGACGGGCGCCCTCCCACCAGGCGATAGCCAGCCATGACGACGTGCGCCTGACGACCGTGCCGGGTCTGGCGCCACGACGGTGCCTGCTGGCTCGTCACCCGCGCTGCTCCAGCTTCGGGGCGCGGCGTGATGGAGATCAGGAGCGGCACTTCCGAGGCGATATGCCCGCCGTCGAGGAGTCGGAACGCGGACGACCGGAACAGCTCGATCGGCACGAGATTAATGGTTTTTTCCTAATACCAGTTTCTGAGCATGTTTGACCAGTCAAATCGGAGAATCAGCTCTCGCGACTTGACTGGCTTGAGCCCACTGGGTATGCGGTTTCGGCTAATTTCCCGGACGAAGGTCTGCGATGTGGTCGAGAACCCATTGACGGTATGAACGTGGCTTTTCCGAGGTGACTATCGTCGAGACCGGAGTAAGGTGGATCAGCTGCAGTACCGCACGGTGGTAGTAGCGGAGTAGCGAGTCGGCGATGTGCGATGGCATGTGCTGCGAGGTCATGAGCCGTTTTGCGGACGTAGGCGTGATTTCCTCGAACCGAACCGGTTTCCCGATGGCATCGCCGATCAGCTTTGCCTGTTCGGCCTGGGTGAGCAATTCTGGCCCGGTGAGTACGGGCGCGGCCCCGACGAGATCGTCCGACAACATGGCCTGCGCTGCCGCGGCAGCGAGGTCGTGTTCGTGAATTGGCGCGATTCGAGCGTCCGCGTGGGCGGCGTGAACCACACCGTCGGCGTGAATCTGCGGCAGCCACCACAGGGTGTTGGTGGCGAAAACCCCGGCTCGGAGGAAGGTCCATTCCAGCCCGGTGCGTTGGATGCGTTCTTCAAGGTCCCGGTGGGCGATTCCGGTGTGGTTGTCGGGGTGATCATCGAGCACTGACGACGAGGACAGCAGCACGATGCGCCGGACTCCGTGGGACATCGCCTGGGTGAGCAACGCGTCTGCGGTGTCGTGCACGGCGGCGGGATTGAGGAATACGGTGGTCACCTCGTCCAATGGGAATCTTCCCTGCCGCACCGACACCGTGTCGACATCGCGTCGTAGGCGCCCCGCCGCGGGATTCCGGCTGAGGGCCCGGACGCCGGCGCCGGCCATGAGAAGCCGGTCGATGAGGGCGCGGCCGACGTTGCCGGTAGCGCCGGTGATCAAGAACATGGATGTGCTCCGGTCGTTGATGGGGATCCGACATTCAGTACGCCGCCGTCAGGTAGTGGCCGTGGAGCCAGCTCCGGACCAGCGCGGGCTAGTTTCTGAACATGTTCGAAAACTAGCAGAGCGAGATGCCGACCGCAACTTGCCGATGCGCGCGGCGCGTGCGGAATTTGACATGATGAGCCGATGTCACGGTCCGCGTCAGGCGCCCCCACCGGCCGCCCGCCCCGCACCTCCCGCGCGGAGATCCTCGCCGCGGCCCACCGCGTGATCGATCGCGACGGCTGGCAGAACCTCACGATCCGCCGGCTGGCCGCCGAGGTGGGCGCATCCCCGGCGACGGTCTATTACCACGTCCGCGACAAGGACGACCTGTTGATCCACCTGCTCAACGACTACGCCGACCAGATCCCGCGCCCCGAGCTGCCGGTCGATCCGCGGGAGCGGATCCTCGCCGCCGCGACGATCATGCACGAGGTGCTGGCGGCGCGACCGTGGATCGTCGAGGTGCTCGCGGCCGACGACCTGCTCGGCGAGTCAGCGGTGTGGCTCGTCGAAGCCATCCTGGCCGGCGCCGTCGACAGCGGCTGCGACCCCACACAAGCAGTACATCTCTACCGCAACATCTGGTACTTCACCGCCGGCGAAATCCTGATCCGTGCGAACAGCGCCCGCCGCCGCGCCCAGCATGATCGTCCGGCCTACCGCGACCAAGTCTTCGGGCGACTCGACGAAACGGACTATCCCCACCTCGCCCGGCTCGCCGATCGCTGGCCCGCGCTCACCGCCGAAGACACTTATGCCGAGGGGCTTCGCGCACTGGTCGACGGAGCACTTCCACCCCGGTCCGGCTGAGCCGCCACCGCCGATATCCCGGCCTTCGCTATCGATACCATCGCCGAAAATACCGGGCGTACCAGGGGAAATCGTTGTGCCGTCCGGCTCCTGCTACAAAGGGCGAATGACCGCGGATGACGATTTCGGCTGGGTGTCGAGGATGCTGGGCGATGCCGCCTGCGTGACCATGGTGAAGACCACGGACGTGGACGCCGTATTGCGTGGGTTCGGGGGGATGGCGAGCGAGGCCGAGACCATTCCGCTCGACGAGGCATGGGAGTACTTCGAAGATACTTACACGGTCGCGCTCTGCCGCCAGGGCGAGTATGTCGTCGCGATCGAGGACAACGGGTTCCAGGGCTCGCGACCAGAGGTGCTGCGCAGGGTGTCCCGGCTCGGTGAGACCGTGAGCTCCTTCTGGAATGTCAACGCGCTGACCAGGTTCAGCTACGCCGTCGACGGCCGTGTCAAGACATCGTTCGAGGCGGGAGCGAACTCGTGGCGGGAGGGCGAGGACCCCGACTGCCTGGCATCGTTGGTCGAGGAGATCGACTGGGAACTGGGCCACCGGCCGGAGGGCATGCTCACACTCGCCGCCCGGGTCACCGGGCAGCCGTTCAGCGAAGACTGGCTGTCCGGTGAGTTCCTCATAGCGCCAATTGTGGAGCGCGTCGAGGACGTGCTCCCAGTGACGCTGGGGTACGAGCAGCTGGAGTACGACCACCCGGTTCTTGCTGCTGCGTTGCGGCGCGCCGACGATGAGTCGTTGCTGACGGTCGCGCGTGCCGCCGTCGACGAGGTGGTCGCCTCAGCCGGGCTGAGCGAGGTTCCCGGCGACGACACCGAGTTCGACGAGTTGCTCCGGATGGCCCGCTACGAGGACGCTGACCGCCTTCGGCTCCTCGCGCTGGACGCCATGCGCATACTGCGAAGGGCGCCGAACCCGCTCACCGCCGCGTTCAGGACGATCACGACGGCGAAAGACGCCAGGCAGGTATACCACCTCGATCCGGCGCCGATGCTCGCCGGTTTCCTGGATCTACTGGGAAACCCGCCGGCACCCTCTGGTTCGGACGGTGCCGTTGCCGGTGAGGGCGGCCCGCTGGAGCGGCACGCGTGGATCACCGATCACTGGCTCGGCCTCGCCGCCTCCGTCACGTACGCACGAGGCGTCCCGCTCGACACCGTAGCGGCGGTATTCGGCGATATCACGCTTGGCACGGGACCGGTGTCACTCACCGACACCCGGCAGGTCGCGCTTCGACGCGAAGGCGACTGGACACTCGCGATCGCGTTCAACCGGCATCCGTTCGCGGATGAAATCGTCGACGCACTCCATCCGCACGCGACCGTGCTCAACATCGGCTGGGAAACGAACGGCAACAAGCTGGCCTACTATGCCGAATCGGACCACGACGTCACCGTGATCCGGCCGGGCCAAGGCGACATCCCAGCACCCCTCGCGTCGTATGCCACCTCGCTTCCGGCACCGACGTATATCAACGCCGTGCCGTGGATGCTCGCGCTGGGCGAAGCGGTCACCGGCATCGCCTTCACCCCGGACAGCCTCGATACTCAACACACACTTCTCAGTCCGCGGTAAACATTCGGAGCAGGGCCAAGACGCGCAAGATGGCCGGTACGGTCCGGACAAACTCGTGGCTGTTCGCGATGATGGGGTGGTGCGCAGGCGACAGGACGAAGGCGAGCCCGCCACGGTCAACACCGTGGCGGACAGTGTCATCGGCGCGGTGGTACAGGCCGGGAGCATCTCCGGTGGAGTGCATGTCCACCAGCACCTTCGGCCGGCCGCGCGGCCGAGCAGGGCGCGCCGGCTGGCGGAGCGTCCTCCGTGGCTCGCGCGGGTGCCGCAGCTCGGTGGGGCTGGCATGCTCGTGGACGAATGGCATGTCGTCACCGCGCTGCCCGCCGATGGCGATGTTGGCGATGTCGTCGTCGAGTTCCCGTTCGCCGATGAGCAGCCCGCCCGGCGGGGCCGGGTGGTGGAACGGGTTTCCGATGCGGCGGTGTTGCGCCTGGCCGAGCCGGTAGCGGTCACCCCGGCGCCGCTGGCGTGCCCGCCATCGCTGCATGACCACCGGTTCTGGGTGCACGGATTCCCCAGCAATGGACCGGAAATCCGCCAGGGCCACGGCACGCTCGGCGGTGCCTGCGGCCCGGACGGCCGGTGGGTCCGGCTCATGGGACACGACGCAGCGGACGGGTTCACCGGGGCGCCGGTGTTCGACCACGACAGCGACGCGGTCGTGGGCATCGTGGTGTCCGGCGAAGCCGTCCTGCCGGTGTCCCGGTGGCCGTGGCTGGCCGCCCAGGTGCGGTGGCGGCTGGACCTGGATCCCGGGCTGACCACCCACTGGCTTCCGCGCGCACGCGGCTCGGAGATCGAGTCCGACTCCGGCACGTGGTACTTCACCGGTCGTCACGCGGCCCGTGCGGCGGTCGTCGACTGGCTGCGGAACCCGGACCAGCCCGCGCTCGTGGTGATCGGCGGACCGGGCACCGGCAAGTCCGCGCTCCTGGCGCACCTGCTGGTCGGGTCCGACCCGGTTCTCCACGCAGGCGTGCCGGTCGACGGCCCCCGGCCACCGGTTCGGTCCTTCGATGTGGCTGTCCACGCCACCGGCCTCGGGTGCGACAACGTGGTGACACGTCTCGCGAGCGCGTGCCAGGTCGACGCCGCGACGCCGCAGGAGCTCCTGGTCGCGGTGCGCGAGCGCCTGCGGTCCGGCCTGCCGCCGCTGACCGTGCTGGTCGATGCGGTGGAGGAAGCCGCTGATGTCGACGAAGCCCGTCAGATCGCCGTGTTGCTGCGGAATCTGGCGGGCACGGGGGCGGTGCGGGTGCTCGCCGGGGTCCGCACCGCACCCGCCGGCTCCGCACGTGCCCGCGTGCCGGCGGCGTTCGGCCGCACCGCCCGGTACCTGGATCTGGAATCCCACCGGTTCATGCGCAACCGCGACGTCGTCGATTACGTGTCGCGCCGGCTGATCGGCGAGGAGACGGGGTCCGTCCGCTACCGAGACCGGCCGCCCGGCGAGTTGCGTGCGATCGCGTGGGCGGTGGCACGCAAGGCGCGGTACAACTTCCTCATCGCCCAGCTGGTCACCCGATGGCTGGTCCACCCGAGCACACCGCCGCTCGATCTCGACGATTCCGCGTGGGAACACCATCTGCCCGAGACCGTGGGGCAGGCCATGGACGCTTACCTCGACACGTGCGGCCCCGACGCCGCGCTGGTGCGCCGCCTGCTGACCGCGCTGGCGTTCGCCCGCGGCGAGGGCTTGTCGCGCGGCAGGACCTGGCTCGTGATCGCCGACGCACTCCACCCCGCCTACCCTCACACGCCTCCTGAGCTGGAGACGGTATTCAACGGCGCGGCCAACTACCTCATCGAACGTGCCGACAACAGCGACGGGCAACCGTGCTACCGGCTCTACCACAATGCGCTGGACGAGCACCTCCGCGAGCAGTGCGCGGTACGCGACCCGCACAGCGCCGTCGTCACTGCCCTCGCCGACGCCGTGCCACGGAACGGTTCGCGTGCTGAATGGGCGAAAGCCGACTCCTACACCCGCGCCCATCTCGCTGGTCACGCCGCGCAAGCCGGGCGACTCGACGGCCTCCTCGCCGACATGGGGTTCCTCCTGCACGCCGAGCCGGGACCGATGCTGGCCGCCCTGTCGCATGTGTCCACAAAGGATGGCAGGCTCACGGCGCTGGCCTACCGCATGTCCAGCCACCACCACCGCGACACCGGTCCTGGCGTGCGCCGCCGTTTTCTCGCCCTCGACGCGGCCCGGCTCAACGCAACCGACCTGCTGCGCCGGATCGACACCGTGGCGGACGAGATCCCCGAGGGCGGGCTGGACTGGCGGGTCAGTTTCGCCACCGGGTACACGCTGCCCACCGCCGCCATTGTCACCTTCACCGGGCACACCGGCCCGGTCAACGCTGTCGCCGTCGGAGAACTGGACGACCGCCCGGTCGCGGTCAGCGGCAGTGAGGACGGCACCGTGCGGGTGTGGGACCTGGCGGAGCACGGCCAGATCGGGCAGCCCATGGCCGGCCACGACGGTTGGGTCAGGGCCGTCGCCGTGACCGAGTTGGACGGTCGTCCCATCGCCGTCACCGGCGGCAGCGACAACGCGGTGAACGTGTGGGATCTCGTGGAACAGCACCGGATCGGGACAACTCTGAGGGCATCCGCCGACATACTCGGTGTCGTCGCGGCCGAACTCGGCGGCAGCCCGGTGGCGGTCACCTACGACTTCGAATGGTCGGCACGTGTCTGGGACATCGGCGAACAGCGCCAGTTGTGGCATCTTGGCGAGAACAGCCACAAGTGCGTGGCGGTGACCGACGTGGCGGGGCGTTGCATCGTCCTCACCGGAGACTCCACGGGGATGCGCGGGCCGAAACGGGTGCGGTTGTGGGATCTGGAGACACGACGCGAGGTCGATCACCTCGCCACCGGGCACAGCAACTATCTGAATGCGCTTTCAACCGGTGACCTGAACGGCCGTCCCGGTGCCGTCATCGTCGACGAGAACAACACGATGCAGGTGTGGGACCTGGCCGAGCGGAGGCTGATCGGCAGACGGGACATCGAGACCGCGCACGGTATCCAGTCCGCCGCAATGACCACTGTGGACGGTCGCGCGGTCGTCGTCACCGGCGGCCGCGACGGAGCCGTACGACTGTGGGATGCGGCGACGCAACAGCAGATCGGTGCGCCGTTGACCGGCCACACGGGTGAAATCGAGGGCCTGACCGTCACCCGACTGGACGGCAGGCCGGTCGCCGTCACCGCGAGCCGGGACGCCACGGTGCGGGTCTGGGACCTGGCCGAGCAGGACCGGCCTGCTCGCCCGGTCACCGGGCACACCGGTGATGTGACTGCGGTCAGCGTGACCGCGCTGGACGGCCGTCCGGTCGCCGTCACCGTCGGCGAGGACGCGACCGTACGCCTGTGGGACCTGATGGGACGGCACCAGATCGGTGAGCCGATGACCGGTCACACCGACGAGATCGCAACCCTCGCTGTCGCCGAGTTGAACGGCAGGCCCGTCGCGGTCACCGCTGGTGGCGGCAACGAGCGGGACAGCACCGTGCGGATGTGGGATTTGGCCGGGCAGCGCCAGATCGGCACGCCGATGACCGGCCACGCCGTGTACGTCATGGCATCGGCAGCATTCGAACTCGACGGGCGCCCGGTCGCGGTCACCGGTTCCGGCGACCGCACCGTCCGGTTCTGGGACCTGATCGAGCAGCGCGAGGTCCGGGAGCCGATCACCGGCCACACGGATCGTGTCTCGGCGGTGACGGTCGCCGAGTGGCACGGCAGGCCCGCCGTGATCACCGGCTGCGACGACCGGGTGCGCATCTGGGACCTCGCCGAACAGCGCTACGTGAGGGAGGTTGTCGTCGGCCGCACGCGCGAGGGCGACGTCCCGGCTCTCGCGGTCACCCGGCTCGACGGCCGTCTTATCGCCGTGACCGGTGGCGAGGAGAGGATCATCCGGCTGTGGGATCTGGCCGAGCAGTGCCAGGTCGGTCCGTCGATGACCGGCCACACCGACGAGGTCACGGCCGTCGCGGTCGTCGAGGTCGACGGCAGGCCGGTCGTCATGAGCGGCAGCCAGGACGCGACCGTGCGAGTGTGGGACGCCCGGAGCGGGGACTGCCTCGACGATTTCGCGATGCCGGCGCCGGTCGGTTGCCTGGCCCACGGATACGAGACCGTCGTCGTCGGCTTCGGCTGCGACATAGCGGTGTTCGACGTGGCCCGGTTCCGGCTGCGGTAGCGCAGGAGTGCCGGCGGAGTCGCGTTTGGACCTCCGCGTGCCGATCGCGATCAGAGGTCCAGGCAGGTCAGCAACTCGGGGCACGTGGTCTGGTTGACACTCCGCATAGATAACCGCTATCTATTAGCTAACTGTTAGGGGTGTGCTGGTGCAGGATGTCGTGTTGGCGATGCTCGCGAAGGAGCCATCGCACGGCTACCACCTGCGCGCGCGGCTGCGCCAGGCGCTCGGACCGCTGGGCGACACGCTGAACGCAGGCCAGATCTATGTCACCTTGGCCCGGCTGGAGAAGGCCGGGCTGGTGTCGGGCGAACGAGCGGACGGGTCGCCTCAGCGGCCTGATCGCAAGGTGTACGCGCTGACCGCGGCCGGGCAGCAACGAGTGGCGGACTGGCTTGCGGAGGTGAGCTGGCCGAAGCCGAACCTGGCGGAGTTCCACCTCAAACTGGTCGCCGCCGCGGCGGCCGGGCTGGCCGACCCGCTGGCCGTGGTGGACACGCAACGGCGGGAACTGCTGCGTCGCTTGCGCGACGCACAGCGCGCGGCGATGGCCGAGCCGGACGGGTCGCGTGCCGGGCTGCTGTTGGAAGGCGTGGTCCTGCGCCTGCAGGCGGATCTGCGCTGGCTGGAGGCGTGTGAGCGAGCGTGGTCCAAACCCAGGGACGAATCAGGGGATTCATGAACGACTCCGGCGAGGACTACGTGCTGCGTGTGCGCGGACTGTGCAAGTGGCACGGCAGAGGCGAGGCGTTGGTGCGGGCGGTGGACGAGATCGATCTGGATGTTCCAGCGGGCCAGACAGTCGCCGTGATGGGGCCGAGCGGCAGCGGGAAATCCACGCTGCTGCAACTGCTGGGCGGGCTGCAACAGCCCACAGACGGAAAGGTGTGGCTGGGCGGGCGGCGCGTCGACACGCTCAGCGAGCGATCGCTGGCGAGGCTGCGCCGCGCGTCGGTCGGGTTCGTGTTCCAGGCATACCACCTGATGGACGAGTTGTCGGCGGCGGAAAACGTGGAACTGCCCGCACTGCTGGCCGGGCGATCGCCGAGGGCGGCGCGACGGCGCGCGGCCGAACTGCTGGAGCAGGTCGGGTTGGCCGATCGGGCCCGGCACCTGCCGTCGGAGCTGTCCGGCGGGCAGCGCCAGCGAGTCGCGGTCGCCCGTGCTCTGGCCAACGAACCCCTGGTCGTGCTGGCCGACGAACCGACCGGCAACCTCGACAGCGCCGCGACGCTGGAAGTGCTCCGGTTGTTCGAGGACCTGCGCCTGGCCGGGCAAACCCTGGTGATGGTCACGCACGACGAGCGGGTCGCTGCCACCACGGACCGGCTGATCTCCATGCGCGACGGGCGGTTCGTCGACGACACCTGGATGACCGACAGCACCATGCCGCTGGCCGCGCTGCTCGGGTTCGAGGTTTGACCAGGTGGGCCGCACGCTGCTGATCTGCCGCCTGGTACTGCGGGATCTGCGCCGGCATCCCGTCGCGGCCGTGGTGTTCCTGCTCGGTATCACCGCCGCCACCACCGCGCTGTCGGTCGGTCTGACCCTGAACGGGGCGACCAGCACGCTCTACCAGCAGACCCGGGAACAGACCCTGGGACCCGACGTGGTGGCCGTCTCGGGGGACGCGACCGCAGACGATCTGGCCGGCTTGACGAAGCTGGAGCACGCGCCTGGCGTCGTCGCCCACGGCGGGCCGTATCCCGTCATCGAGGCGACGTCGACGGCACACGGCCGCGCCGCCGGCACCATGGTGCTGGGGCGTGCGGTGGCAACGGCGTCGATCGACCGGCCCCTCGTGACCACCGGCTCCTGGATACAGCCGGGTGGCGTGGTGGTCGAGCGGGGCTTCGCCGAGGCGATCGAGGTGCGTGTCGGAGACCGCATTACGGTGGCCGGCAAGGAATTTCCGGTCGTCGGGGTCGCGGTGACCGCGGCGAACGCGGTGTACCCCCAGGGGCTGCTCACGGGCGGCGGCGGGCCCACCGAGCACGGCGCCGGCTTGGTGTGGTTGACCGAAGATGACGTGCGATCATTGCCGTCCCCGCAGACGTCCGCGTACTACCTGATGGACCTCCGACTGGCCGACCCGACCGCCACCGAAGAGTTCATCGATTACTTCAGGAATCCCGCGTTTCCGGTGAACTTCTTCACCTGGCAAGACCTCGCCGACACCGATTCCGGTCTGCTCAGAAGCACCCAGCCGGCGCTGGTCGTCG
Organism: Amycolatopsis taiwanensis DSM 45107; assembly: GCF_000519205.1. Lineage (GTDB taxonomy): Bacteria > Actinomycetota > Actinomycetes > Mycobacteriales > Pseudonocardiaceae > Amycolatopsis_E > Amycolatopsis_E taiwanensis. The sequence goes on from NZ_JAFB01000051.1 coordinate 43,968, forward strand.
GCGGTTGGCTGCTGGCCGCCCTCGCCGTCTGCTGCGTCGCCGGGCTGATGGCCGGACGCGCGGCGGGGCAGGTCCGGCGGGTCGGACTGCTCAAGGCCGTCGGCGCCGGGCCGGGTCTGGTGGCCGCGGTGGTGCTGGCCGAGTACGTGGTCCTCGCGCTGGCGGCGGACGGACTCGGACTCCTGATCGGCTGGCTGATGGCCCCGGCGCTCAGCGACCCGAGTTCCGGAATGGTGGACAGCGCGCTCCCACTCACCCCCGGCACCATCGTCGGGGTAACCTTCGCCGCCCTGACAGTGGCGATCGTCGCGACGCTCGGCCCTGCCCTGCGTGCCGCGAACACCACCACCGTCCACGCATTGACAGGCGGTGCACACCCGCCGCTGCACCGGGCCGCACGGACGCCGGCATCCCTACGGCTGCCGACCTCTCTGCTGCTGGGACTGCGCCTGATCGCGCGTCGGCCTCGCCACGCCGTCCTCACCGCGGCTGGCATGGCAACCACGTCCGTCACGATCACCGCCCTGCTTACCCTGAGCGCTCAACCCCGCCACGGATACGACCTTGGCCCCTCCACCCTGACCAACCTGCGTGATCAGGCGAACAGCCGGGTCCTGCTGGCCGTCACCTTCGCCATGATCGCCTTGGCCGTGGTCAACACCGTCGTGATCACCTGGAGCACCGCGCAGGATGCCAGGCGGTCACTGGCCGTCGCGCGGACGCTCGGGGCGACCCCGGCACAGGTCACCGGAGCGTTGTGTGTCGCCCAACTGCTCCCCGCACTGCCCGGCGCCCTCATCGGTGTCCCGATCGGGGTGGCCCTGTCCTGGATCTTCAGTATCGGAACGATGACCTTGCCCTCAGTGTGGTGGCTGCTGGCCGCCGCACTGGCCACGCTGCTCGGCGTGACGGTCTTCACCGCCGCACCGGCCCGGATCGAGGCGAGCCGACCGGTGGCGGACATCCTGAACGCCGAAACCGCATAGACAACGCCAGTGGACCACAGGCACCTACACTGTGGAACCGGAAAGTTCGGGGGCCAGGATGAGTGTGCGCAGTGACAAGTTCCACCGGATCGTGGACGCGCTCGCCGACGTCGAGCGTGCTGAGGGCCACGACTACACGTCGTTCAGCGTGCGCGGCAAGCGTTTCGGCTACTACTGGCCGCGGACCCAGACTGTTGGTTTGAAGCAGACGCTGTCCGAGCAGCAGGCGCTGGTCTCCGAGCGGCCGGAGGTGTTCGAGGAGCAGTTCACCGCCGGCGGGTTCGGGTGGGTGGTGGTCTACCTGGCGGGGATCGAGGCCGACGAGTTGTCCGAATTGGTTTACGAAGCCTGGCGGCTGTCCGCTCCGGAAGAGCTCGTCGCCGAACTTCCGTTCGCCCGGTAGCCAGCGGCTCGTGACGCCGGCTGGCTCGGTAGTCCTGCTGCACCCCATGGCGTACTCGAGGATCACCTCGGGCTTCGTACACCAGCGATGATCGAGAAGTGTTGCCGGTAACGCTCCGGGGTGGTCGCCAGGTGCCGGGAGAAGACCCGGTGCAGTGTCTCGCCGTGTTTGTAGCCGACCGTTCTGGCGATGGCTCCGACGGTCAGGTCCGTGGTCTCCAACAGGCGGCGGGCCGCTTCGACGCGCAGGCTTTCCACGAAGGCGGCCGGAGTGCTATCGGTTTCGATGCGGAAGGCACGGGCGAAGTTCCGCTCGCTCATGCCCGCCCGCCGCGCCAGGGCGGCCACGCTGAGGTCCTCGTCCAGGTGGTCGGGCAGCCAGTGCTGCACGGCCCGGATGGCCGGGGTTCGCGCCGGTTGTGCGCGCAGCTGGGCACTGAACTGTGCTTGTCCCCCGGGCCTGCGGGCGAAGACCACGAACCCGCGGGCGATGAACTGCGCCAGTTCGGTGCCGTGGTCGTCTTCGACCATGGCCAGCGCGAGATCGATGCCGGCGGTGACACCCGCCGAGGTCCACCGGTTGCGGTCGTGCACGTAGATCCGGTCGGGTTCGACGCGCACGCGCGGGTAACACTCGGCGGGTCGAGGATTCCAAAGCCCCCGGTCACGATCAACGTGTCGATTTCCTCGTTGCCGGATGCGACGCCCCGCAGCGAGTGCTCGACGTTTATGGTCAAGCCGCCGTTGACGGTGACGACGCCGGCGCGTGGCGACGCCGTCACCAAACGGTAGGCCGTGGTTCCGGTAGCGGTATTCGCCGCACCGAAGATGTCCATCGTACCGGCCAGTTCGATCAGCTGAATGCCGTCATACACCACGAAGACAACGGTGCGAAGTGTTGGCATGTCACTATCATCACGGTGATCAAATGCCGGCATACCCCCGAAAGGCTGCCGTTCCGCTCGCGGCGAACGACTCTCCCGACGAACCACGAGAACGTCTCAGCCCGGCCGATTACCCGGCGTGCCGCTCTGGCTCGCCGGCGTGTTCCCGCAGGAAGGCAGTGATCAGTTCGGCGACTCGGTCGCCGAATTGCGAATGCGGGTAATGCCCGCCGTCCTCGACGACGGCGACCCGGCCGAGGCCGGCTTTCAGGGCTGCGACGATCGCCTCGCCTTCGGCCCGCGGGTCCGGGAAGTCCGGGTCCTCGGCGCCCATGATCACCAGCACGGGACACTCCACCCCGGGCAACTGCGCCTCGGCGTCGGCCGGGTTGGTCTTGCCGGTCTTCATGAACTCTTCCCACCGGCCGGGCTGTCCCAGTATCGTCATCAGGTTTTCGATGTGCTGCTGGTAATCGCCGGGCTTGGTGGGATAGGCGATATCGAAATATTTGCGCCATAATCTGGGGGACTTCAACAGCTGTGTCCCCAGCAACCGCGTCATACCCCGGCGGTATCGCCGATTGGTGAACAATGCGCCGAAATCCAGCCGCGGGACCCTGGTGAACGGATTGATCTCGACAATCGCGGTGACCAGTTCCGGCGCCTGAGCGGCGGCAATGGTGGCGGCGCCGCCGGCCAGGGAGTGCCCGACGATCGCCGCGGGCCCGCCGAAATGCCGGATGACTCCGAGCAGGTCACCGGCGACGTCGGTGCGGCTGATGGCCGCCTTCCCGGTCACCGACGGCCAGTCGAGACTGGACTCGCCATGCCCCCGCATGTCCGCGTTCACCACCCGGTACCCCGCGTCGGCCAGTAACGGTACGAGATCGCGATAGTCCTGCCGCCAGACGCCCATGCCGTGTGAGAGCACCACCAGTGGGCCGTCACCGATCACGTCACAAGCGATCCGCCCACCCTCGAGAGTCACGAACTCGGTCATTTACCCTGCCTTCCACGCGCTTTCCATCAGCCGCGAAACTCGCGACACGCCATTGAAAACCAGAAGGGCGCCGCCGGAGGAATCGCGGCAGGATCAGTCAGACGAACAGCCGCTCCAGTCAGAAGCTGACCCGAACGCCACTCCCCTCGCTAGGCCAAGACCGCATGCAGGCCGCTCAGAGCCACCGCCCTGCACACGCAAGAATGCCTGCGTGTATCGCCACCCTGACGACCCCGAGTTGGCCGCGGCCGTCGATCGCTAGCGTCGCTGCCCGAGTGGACGGCCGCCGTCCGAAGGTGTTGCGGAGGGTCAGTGGTCCTGGTGGCGCCAGGTTGAGGGGCTGACGCCGCGGGCACGCTTGAACGCCACACTGAACGCGAACGCATCCAGGTAGCCGACCTCGCGGGCTACCACGGCGACCGTCTTCTCGGTGTCCCGCAACAGATCCGCCGCCAGCGTCATCCGCCAGCCGGTCAGGTAGGTGAGCGGCGGTTCGCCGACCAGGGTGGCGAACCGGGCCGCGAACGCGGCGCGGGACAAGCCGACCTTGGCGGCCAGTTCGGCGACCGTCCACCGGCGTGCGGGGTCGGTGTGCAGCAGGCGCAGCGCTTCGCCGATGGCCGGGTCGCCCAGCGCCCGGTACCAGGCGGGCAGGGTTGCCGACTCGGCGCACCAGGCCCGTAACGCCAGCACGAGCACCAGATCCAGCAGCCGGTTGAGCACGGCGTCCTGGCCGGGTTCGTCGCGGGCGACCTCGGCGGCGAGCAGCTCCAAGGTCGCCCCGGTGCGCGGCCCGGCCGGCACCACCGCCAGCGGCGGCAGCAGGGCAAGCAGCCGATCGCTGACGTCGCCGTGGAGTTCGTAGGCGGCCCGGAGCATGATCGTCGCTCCGGGAAGGCCGTCGCCGTAGGTGCGCGGCGCCAGGTTCCAGTGGCCTGCCGCCTGTTCCCCGCCGGGAAGGTACTTGCGGCCGCCGCGAATGGTGACCTGGTGCGGGGTGCCGGGGTCGTCGGCGATCGTGTGCCGACCGGCCCCGGCGACCAGGGCGATGTCCCCGGCGGCGAGGCGCACCGGCGTGCCTGGGTAATCGTCGAGCCGGATCGACGCCTGACCCCCGAGCGTGGCCATCACGGTGAGCGAAGGAGCGTCGGCGTAGGTGACCGACCACGGCGGTCGCTGGATCAACTGCCGGACCAACGCGGTCCTGGCGCGGGCCCGGTGCAACAGGTCGGTCAGCACGTCCACAACCTCGACACTAGACGTTCACAAAGGAGTTCTCGACGATCACCCATGGATCGTCTGCCTGCGCTGAGGTTGGCTCATGACATGAACAACACACCCAAATCCATCGCAGTGTTCGGAGCCGGTCCCGGCGTCGGCCGGGCGGTCGCCCGCCGATACGGACAAGCGGGGTACGACGTCGTCCTGGTCGCCCGCCGCCAAGGTCCACTGGACGAGTTCGCCGGCGAACTGACCGCACAGGGCATCAACGCGCACGTCGTGACGGCCGACCTGTCCGAGACCGCCCACGTGCCCGCCCTCGCCGACCGGATTCGCACGAAGATCGGTGACCCCACTGTCTTCTACTACGGGCCCGCACGGGACCCGGAGTTCACCAGCGCGGCCGGACTGCGGCCCGAACGACTGCACGAACTGATGCCGATGACGCTCTATACCCTGCTGGCGCTGGTCGGGGAATTCCTGCCCGCCATGATCGAGCGCGGCGACGGCGCGATCCTCAGTGCCCAGGGAGCCGCCGCCGTCCAGGGCCGCCCGCATATGAGCGGCTGGCCGCCAGTGCTGGCCGCCCAGCGCAACTACCTCCAGTCCCTCGCGGCCGAGGTCGCCGATCAAGGCGTGTACGTCGGCTTGCTGTATATCGGCGCGCGCATCACGGGAACCCCCTTCGAAGCGAGGTTCCGGGAGGCGCAGGCCGCGGGTCAGCCGATGCCCGACCTGCCCGCCGCCGACCCGGTCGAACTGGCCGAACTGCTCTGGAGCATGCACACCGACCGGAAACCGCGGGAAATGGTGGTACCCGAAGGATTTCTCGACGGTTGATCAAGTGTGGCCCGTCTCCGGCGCAGACGAAACAGGCCACGGCCAGCGCGATGAATGCGACGAGGGACAGTAGATCGTGCAGAAACCCGACCCCGAGATGATGAAGTCGACGATCTGTGAATCTCCGAGAGAAAGTGAGCTACCCAGCTTGAATTGTCAGGGTTGGGGTTCGGCGTGTCGGTCGGTCTGTGGGCGTTGGATGCTGTATGTGGTTTGGGTGCGTTATCCCGATGGTGGTGGGCTGACGGCTGAGGGCCGGGCCCGGCGTGAGGCGGTTCGGTTGCAGGCAGCGGAGATGCTGGCGCAGAAGGTGCCGGTGCCGGAGATCGCCAGACGGCTGCGGGTGTCGCAGAATGCGGTGTATGTGTGGCGGCGACGCTGGCTGGCTGAGGGTGAGGCCGGGTTGGCGTCCAAGGGCCCCTCGGGCACAGGCTGCCGGCTGTCGGATGCGCAGCTGGATCGGTTGGCCGTCATGATGGAGGAAGGGCCTGCCGCGCACGGCTATGCCGAGGATCAGCGGTGGACCCTGGCCAGGGTCGCCGACCTGATCGCCACACATTTCCGCATCCGTTACACGCTTCGTGGGGTGTCGTTGTTGTTGCATCGGATGGGGTTCAGCCCGCAGATGCCCGCGCATCGGCCGGTCGAACGTGACGAGGAAGCGGTCGCCAACTGGCGGCGGGAGGCGTGGCAGCAGGCAAAAAGCTAGCGGTCGAGCGTGGGGCGTGGATCTGCTTCGAAGACGAGGCAGGTCATACGCTTCGGCCGCCGAAGGCACGAACCTGGGCGCCGCGCGGAAACACTCCGGTGATTCCGGTATCAGGCAAGGGATCCGGACGGATCTCGGTGGCCGGACTGTGCTGCGTGCGTTCCGGGCAACGCCCCCACCTGCTCTACCGAGCCAAGATCCACCGCGGCCGCAAGGGCGAACGCCGCAGCTTCGCCGAGACCGACTACGCCGCCCTGATCGACGCCGCGCACCAGTACCTCAAGGCCCCGATCGTGCTGATCTGGGACAACCTCAACACCCACATCAGCACTGCGATGCGCCAGCTGGTCGCTGCCCGGGACTGGCTGCACGTCATCCAACTACCCGCCTACGCCCCCGACCTCAACCCGATCGAAAGTGTCTGGTCACACGTCAAACGCAGCCTGGGCAACCTCGCCGTCACCACCGTGGACCACCTCGCCATGATCGTGCGCAACCGACTCAAACGCATCCAATACCGACCGAACCTCCTGACCAGCTTCCTCACCCAAACCGGCCTGACCCTCGACCCCGATCCACCCTAATCCCAACAATTCAACTTCTGTAATACTGCAACGGCACTTGCTTGGTCTGTAGTGGATCATGGTGTGCGTGGTGTTGGATCTTGTCGTGGGTCAGTTGGATGAGTTGTGCGAGCGGATCGCGGGCCGGTTCGGGCGGTCGGAGCCGCGGGCTCGGGTGCGGGAGTATGTGTCCGGGCTGGTCGCGGGCCTGGAGCGGAAGAACGGGTGGACGCTGGCGGAGCGGGCGGGCGAGGTCAGCCCGGATGGGATGCAGCGGTTACTGCGCCGCGCGGACTGGGATGTTGACGGGGTTCGCGACGATGTGCGGGATTACGTGATCGAGCACCTGGGTGATGCGCAGGGGGTGCTGATCGGAGACGAGACCGGTTTTCTGAAAAAGGGTGTCCGCTCCGCTGGGGTGCAGCGGCAGTATTCCGGGACTGCGGGGCGGATCGAGAACTGCCAGATCGGGACGTTTCTGGCGTATTCCTCGGTGCATGGGCACGCGTTGATCGATCGGGAGTTGTACCTGCCGGAGTCCTGGACGTCGGATCGCCAGCGGTGCCGGGCTGCGGGTATCCCTGACGAGGTGGAGTTTGCGGCCAAGCCNCNNCAGTTGATGGCCATGCTGGCGCGGGCGATGGAGGCGGGGGTGCCCTTCGCGTGGGTCACCGCGGACGAGGCCTACGGGCAAGCACCCTATCTGCGCGCCTGGCTGGAGGATCAGGACGCCTGGCATGTGCTGGC
>NZ_JAFB01000052.1 GCF_000519205.1 Amycolatopsis taiwanensis DSM 45107
CAGCTCACCGATGGTGCGGTCCGCGGCCGAGATCGAGGCCGTAGCCGCGATCTGCTCCTTGGTCTCGACCTCCTTGGCAGCCTTGTGCAACTGCTCCACAACCGCCTCGACAGCGGTCTCGATCCCACGCTTGAGGCTGATCGGGTCGGCACCCGCAGCCACGTTACGCAGACCCTCACGCACCAGCGCCTGAGCCAGCACAGTCGCCGTGGTCGTGCCGTCACCGGCTACATCATCGGTCTTCTTGGCAACTTCCTTGACCAGCTCGGCCCCGATCTTCTCCCACGGGTCCTCGAGCTCGATCTCCTTGGCAATGGAAACACCATCATTGGTGATGGTCGGCGCGCCCCACTTCTTCTCGAGCACGACATTGCGGCCACGGGGGCCAAGCGTCACCTTGACGGCTTCGGCGAGGGTGTTCAGGCCGCGCTCAAGACCACGGCGGGCGTCCTCGTCGAACGCAATCAGTTTGGCCATTTCGGTGTTGTCCTCCGGTATTGGGCGCTGCTTGGCCGCATTGGGGCCGGCAGCAGGACATTTCCTTCGGCCAGGCTCGGTGCCCGCGACGGACGACCTCGCCGGGATGCCCCGGACGTGGCCTCACCGTCCCGACCTACAGGCGAGCGATCGGCGACCGCCCACCTGGCACTCAACAACGCCGAGTGCCAAAGCCGTGTTTAGCACTCTCCACCGAAGAGTGCAAGCCAGCGTCACCCCGCGTGCGCATCGCCCCAGGTCAGGGCGGGGTAGGCCGCCCGACACCGGTTCGTCACGAGGACGGCCTGATGGACACCGAGGTCGGCGGCGACTGGTTTCCGGAGGACGACGAGGGCTGCGTGGCGGTCGCGCCATCGGTCGGCCCGACCGGGATCTCGGGCGCGGGCGACGGCGGAGACGACGAGCCGCCGCTGTTGGCCAGGATGATCGCGATGACCACGCCACCGGCGACCACCAGCACGCCGAGCGAGATCCACAGCCACATGAGCCCGCCGCTTCGCTTCGGCGGTGGTGGCGGCGGGAACCCGGGCGGCCGGTAACCGGGCGCGGCGAACGGTGGCTGGCTGCCGGACGGCGGCGTGCCGTAGGGCTGGTGGGGCGGTTGGGGCTGCTGCGGGAAGCCGGCGGGTGGGCCGTACGGCTGCTGCTGCCCCGGATGACTCTGTCCCGGGTAGGGCTGCCCCGGGTAGGGCTGCTGGGCAGCGCCCGGCTGCGGGTAGCCGTAGCCCGGTTGCCGGCCCCAGCCCGGTTGCGGCGGTTGCGGCTGGCCCGGTTGCGGCTGCGGTGGCTGGCCGGGTTGTGGCTGCTGCGGTGGATAGGGTTGCATCCCAGCGCCCTCTCCCCTCGATGGGCCGGCTGCCGCCGGTAATCCTGGACGATCCAGTTCCGCGGTCGCGCCCGTGCCGAGGGCCTTGCGCGCCTCGGAGATCAACTCGACGCAGTTGTCGTAGCGGTCGGTCGGGTTCTTCGCCATCCCGCGCCGGATCACGTCGTCGATGGCAGGTGGCAGGCCGACCGACCGCGACACCGACGGCGGCTCACCGGCCAGGTGCCCCTTGATCACGGCCGGCACGTCGCCCTGGAACGGCGGGTTGCCGGTGAGGCACGCGAAGAGCACGCACGCCAGCGCGTACTGGTCCGTGCGCCCGTCCAGCGGTTCGCCGCGCAGGTGCTCGGGCGCGGCGTAGGTGGGCGAGCCCAGGAAGTCGCCGCCGCGGGTGCGATGCCCGGTGGCACCCCGTCTGGTCAACCCGAAGTCCGCCACGTAGACGTGCTCCCGGGCCGACTCGCGGCTGGTCACCAACACGTTGGCCGGTTTGACGTCCAGGTGCACCAGGCCCCGGCTGTGCAGGCTGTCCAGCGCGTCGGCGACCTGGTCGAGCAGCTTCAGCGTGCGGTCCGGCGAGACGGGCCCGTCCGCGATCAGGCTCGCCAGGTCGGCACCGTCCACCAGGCGCATGGCGATGTAGTGCATGCCGTCGATCTCGCCGAAGTCGTACAGGGGCACGACGTTGGCGTGGTCGATGGCGGAGGTGTTGCGGGCCTCGTCGACGAACCGCTCGCGGAACTCGGCGTCGGCCCCGAGGTGCTCACCGATCACCTTCAGCGCCACTTTGCGCCCGAGCCGGACGTCGGTGGCGCGATACATCACGCTCATGCCGCCCTTGCCGAGCACCCCGTCTATGCGGTAGTTGCCCAGCCGGCGACCGGTGAGGTCCCCCGGCACATCGCCTGTCACACAGCGCAGCCTAGCGTCCCGGATCCGGTCAGTGGCGTGAAGCGCCTGGAGTCGCGCGCGGTGGAAGTCAGAGCTTGCGCACGTCCGCCGCCTGGCTGCGGCCGTCCCGGCCGGCCTGGATCTCGAACTCCACCTTGTCGCCCTCGTCGAGGGTACGGAATCCGTCCGACTGAATGGCTGAGTAATGCACGAAAACATCCGGGCCGTCCGGAGACGCGATGAACCCGTAACCTTTTTCGGAATTGAACCACTTGACCGTGCCTACTGCCACGGCGTCCTCCTTGCGACCGAAGAACACTGGGAGTCCGTGCCGATCCGGCTCCCGAATGCGATCACGCTACCGGAATACCGCGCACGATCAATGCCTAATTCCGAGATTTACGAGCCTGCACCAGAATCATCCCCGGACCGGCGAAGTCCAGCGCCAGCCCTTCGCCCGTCCGAATCGATTGAGGGCCGGACGGGTCCACCGCGCGCAGGCGCACCTGCTGGGTGTCGGGATAGGCCAGCAGGAATCCCGGCCGCACCGTGATCAGCTCGCCGGGTTCGAGGTTGAGCTGGTCCACCGGCCCCGCACAGGCGAGCACCAGCGGGCCGGTGCCGCTGTAGTGCTCCAGGAATCCGGCGTCGCTGCCGAACAGCGTCTGCAGGCCCGTCCAGCCGGCGTCGACGCGCACGGAGGACGGACGGGCCAGCACCGCGTGCTTGGCCACACACCACCCGCTCCGGCCGGTGAACTCCAGCGGGTAGACGTCGCCGGGCCCGGCCGGGGCGAGGTCGATCCAGCCGCCCTTGGCCGGCGCGGTGAACACCGACGGCCCACTCCGGCCGTGGCCGCGCGCGCCACCGCGCGCCGCCGGCACCTCGATGAAACCGAAGCTGCTCGCGATCATCGCGTCATCGGCCGCCTGCACCGCCTCGCCGGGCGCCAGGATCACGCGCGCCACGCCGAAGCTCGGCGTGTGCCGGGTCTTGACCTGCACCCAAACCTCCCCGCGTCCGCATTCGAGACAGCGTCCCGAGCGGGGAGAGTGTCGCATGTGGCCTGGCGCGGGGGAGGATGGTCCGGTGATATCCGTCGACGAATACCGTGCCACGGTCACCGAACTACTGGGGAGGTCCGCTCCGGCCAGCCGCCCGCTCGCCGACTGCGCGGGTCTCGTGCTCGCCGAGGACCTGCGGGCCGGCGTTTCGCTGCCGCCGTTCGACAACTCGGCGATGGACGGCTACGCCGTCCGCTCGGCCGACGTGGCCGGAGCCGACCCGGCCCACCCGGTGGAGCTGCCGGTCACCGAGGACATCCCGGCCGGCCGGACGGACGTGCCCGAACTGCGGCCGGGCACCGCGCACCGGATCATGACCGGCGCCCCGATGCCCGTCGGGGCCGACGCCGTGGTGATGGTGGAACACACCGACCGCGGCGCCGGCACCCCCGGGATGGTGCGCATCGAGCGTGCCTCCGCGCCCGGCACGCACATCCGGCGCGCCGGTGAGGACGTGTTGCAGGGCACGGTCGGGCTGCCGGCCGGGACGGTGCTGGGCCCGGCCCAGCTCGGGCTGGCCTCCGCGGTCGGGATGGACCAGCTGCGGGTGCACCGGCCGCTGCGGGTGCTGGTCGTGTCCACCGGGTCGGAACTGGTCATACCACCCCGCAAGCTGCGCTCCGGCCAGATCTACGAGTCCAACAGCGTGATGCTCGCGGCCGCGATCCGCGCGCTGGGCTGCGAGGCGGAAATCGCTTTCAGCATCGACGACGTGACCTCGTTCCGCTGGGAGATCGAGCCGCGCCTCGGCGAGTTCGACCTGCTGGTGACCTCGGGCGGGGTGAGCGCCGGCGCCTACGAGGTCGTCAAGGACGCGCTGAGCGGGCTCGGGGTGAACTTCACCAAGGTGGCCATGCAGCCGGGTGGTCCGCAGGGCAACGGCCGGTGGAACGGGATCCCCGTGGTGACACTGCCGGGCAACCCGGTGAGCGTGCTGGTGTCCTTCGAGGTCTTCCTGCGGCCCGCGCTGCTCACCGCGCTCGGGCACCCGGAGGTGGACCGGCGGCGGGTCCGCGCACGGCTCACCGAAGGGCTCTCCTCACCGCAGGGCCGCCGCCAGTTCCGTCGCGGCTACTACTGGCAAAAGGAGGGCGAGGTGACCGGCGAGGTCGGCCCGCGCGGTGGACCCGGCTCGCACCTGCTCGCCGCGTTCACCCAGGCGAACTGCCTGATCGTGCTCCCGGAAGACGTCACCGAGGCACCCGAGGGCAGCGAAGTCGAGGTCTGGCTGCTATGAGAGCGCCATTCAAACGTTCTGAGCAACACAGTCGTGGCCGGCGGCAATAACCTGGCCACATGAGCATCTTCGCGTGGATCGTGTTCGGGGCGCTGGCGGGCTGGGTGGCCAACGTCCTCGTCGGCGGGCAAGGACGGCGGCGCCTCGGTTGCCTGCTGAGCGTGCTGGTCGGCGTGCTCGGTGCCGCGCTCGGGGGGTTCATCTACCGGGTGGCGACCGGCCAGACCCGGTCGTTCGACTTCGACTTGCCGAGCTTCGGGGTGGCGGTGCTCGGCGCCGTTCTGCTGCTGGGCTTCCTGCGGCTGGTGTCCGGCTCCAACCGCCACACACCTCGATAACGTGACGATTGGTAACTTTTTTCTCACGAAGGGTCATAGACTTCCCTTTGAGAGCTACACTCTCGGGGTTTTTGCGGCATTCGCCCGGTGCCGGGCGGATGTGTCGTCGGGGGACGCATCCGCCCGGACTCCTCACCCCACGCGTACGCGGTGGCGGGCGGCGACCACAATCCAGGACGCGGCCCTCGGCGGGCCGGGCCTGGCGGTAGCGTGATTACCCGGAACAGGTCACACCGAGATCACGGGAAACCGACCAGATGAGCCCCAACCCGGCGGCGCACGCGAGCAATCCGATCACGCACGCGCTGCGCCTGGCCCGCGAAACCCTCCCACCCATGCACCCCGCAGGCCGGCCGTTCGTGGCCGGTGGCGTGGTCGCGACCGTCCTGCTGCGGCGGCTGTCCAAACCGCTGGGCACCCTCGCCGGGCTGACCACCCTCGCCACGGCCGCGTTCTTCCGCGAACCCCGCAGAGTGCCGCCCACCAGGGACGGGCTGGCGATCGCGGCCGCGGACGGCCTGGTGTCCCTCATCGAGGAGGCATCGCCGCCACCCGAACTCGGCCTCCCGGCCGAACCGCGCATGCGGGTCAGCGTCTTCCTGTCGGTGTTCGACGTGCACGTCCAGCGCGTCCCGGCGGCCGGCGTGATCGAGCGCATCGCCTACCGGCCGGGCAAGTTCCTGTCCGCGGATCTGGACAAGGCCAGCGACGACAACGAGCGCAACTCGGTGCTGCTGCGCACCCCGGACGGTCACGAACTCGTCGTCGTGCAGATCGCGGGCCTGGTGGCACGCCGCATCGTCTGCCAGGTCGCCGAGGGCGACAAGGTCTCCGCCGGCCAGACCTACGGCCTGATCCGCTTCGGTTCCCGCGTCGACCTCTACCTCCCCCCGGGCAGCCGGGTCCTGGTGTCCAAGGGGCAGCGCACGATCGGTGGCGAAACCCCGCTCGCCGAGCTTCCGAGCAGTAAGGACTGACCCATGGTTCGCGCCATGACCCCCAACATCCGCCTGCTGCCCAACGCGATCACCGTGCTGGCCCTGTGCGCGGGGCTGTCCGCGGTCCAGTTCGCGCTGCACCACGACTGGACGCTCGCGATCGGTGCGATCGGCGTGGCCGCGGTGCTGGACAGCCTCGACGGGCGCATCGCCCGGCTGCTCGACGCCACCTCGAAGATGGGCGCCGAGCTGGATTCCCTGTCCGACGCGATCTCCTTCGGCGTGGCGCCGGCGCTGGTGCTCTACCTCTGGCAGCCCGACATCCAGGGCTTCGGCTGGATCACCTCGCTGGTCTTCGCGGTCTGCATGGTGCTCCGGCTGGCCCGCTTCAACACGCTGCTGGACGTCGAAAAACCGCCGTACGCCAACGAGTTCTTCGTGGGCGTCCCGGCACCGGCCGGCGGCCTGCTGGCGCTGCTGCCGCTGATCATCACCATCCAGTTCGGCGACGGCTGGTGGTCCACCCGGCCGGCGGTGTGGCCGTGGACGATCGCCATCGCGCTGCTGCTGATCAGCCGCATCCCGACGCTGTCGCTCAAGACCGTCCGGGCGCCGGCCAAGGCCGCGGCCCCGCTGCTGGTCGTCGTCTGCCTGCTGGCCGCGGCGATCATCCAGTACCCGTTCGTCGCGCTGGCCATCGCGCTGGTGCTGTACCTGGTGCACATCCCGTTCTCGGTGCGCCGGTACCACTGGCTGGCCAACCACCCGGAGGCCTGGCACGTGCCGATGGCCGAACGGCGGGCCATCCGGCGGGCGCGCAGCACGCTGCGGATCCGGTTGCGGCGCCCGCGGTTCCCGCGGGTCGCGGGGGGCGTACGGCGCGGCACCCACCTGCCGCGCCAGGAGCACGTCGTGCGCGGTGTCCGCACCTTCCCGCCGGACAGCCAGGAGCGCGCCCGCCGGCGCAGCTGGCGCCGCATAGGCCTACGCCAACGCGGCAAACGGTAGTCAGCGGCTGCCGATTCACCACGTCGGCGCTGACATCGGCAGAAGCCCCCAGCCGTCTCCCACCCCTCAACGCCCGGAACACACCCGCCCGAACCCGCAACACACCCGCCCGAACCCGGAACACACCCGCCTGGACCGGGGACACACCACGGCCTCGGCGTGTCCCCGGTCCAGGACGACGAGTTCCCGGTCCAGGACGACGAGTTCCCGGTTCAGGACGGCCAGTCTCAGAACCTGTGGCGGCGCGAGCTGCTTGCCTTAGCGCAAGCGGCTCGCCGCTTATGAACTTGCGCGGTCCCTCAAGGCCGCTGGTCGTCGCCTCCGCGGGCGAACTGCGGAAGCCGGTCGCGGACCGCGGCGACGACCTTGTCGGTCTGCGCGCGCAGGGCAGCCAGCCCGGCGCGCTCGTCCGCCGATCCGAGGTAGGCGTCCAGATCCGCGCGAATGCCCTGCTTCCACACGGCCGTGACGCGCTGGGTGTCGGCGATGCGCTGGTCGGGTGTCCCGTCGACCAGGACCACGTCCGCACGTAGTCCGGGGCGGATGCGGCCACGGTCGGCAAGGCCGAACACATCGGCGGTACGCGCGGTGGCCGCCGTCAGGGCGTGGCCGGGAGGCAGACCGGCAGCGACCAGGCGCTGGAGTTCGCGGTGCACGCTGGCGCCATGCACCGTTCCCGGGTTGGGCGCGTCCGTGCCGGCCAGCAGCGGCACCCCGGCGTCGTGCAGCAGGCCGATGTTGACGGCTGCCGCCGCGAAATCCGGCAGTTGCGGCGGGAGCCAGCGTTGCGCCTGCCGCTGGATGACTCCGGACCAGGCCGGGCCCAGCCGCCGAGCCAACTCGGGCTCGGCCAGCAGCGGCATCCCGCCGCCGTCAGCGGGAAACCCGTCGGCCACCGACAGCGTGGCGATGACCGCGACACCCGCCTCCGCGATGGCCTCGACCTGGGCCTCGGCGAGCGGGTCGAAAGGCACGTGGGCCAGGACATCCACGCCGGTGGGCAGCAGGTCGATGGCCGCACTCGCGGTGGTGACATGTGCCACCACCAGCAGACCCGCCTGGTGCGCGGCGTCGACGAGCGCGGCGACCGTCGGAACGTCCAGCGACGGCATGCGCATCGGACCGCCGCCCGCGCCGTCGTCGTAGAGGACCTTCAGGTGATGGGCCCCCTCGGCGAGGCGGTCAGCCACGAACGCTTTCGCGTCCTGCGGTCCGGTCACGTACGGGAAGGGCGCGTACATCATGGACGGATGCCCGCCGGGCGCGGTCGCGCCGACGCTGGAAGATCGCACGTCGGCGGCGTCCGGCTCGGCGCCCTCTGCCACGGCCCGGCTCACGGTGTCGGGCTTGCTGAACATGTCCAGCACCGTGGTGACTCCGAAGGACAGGGCCTGGCGAGGTGCGCCGGGCAGCAGGTGGATGTGCGCGTCGATGAGCCCTGGCAGCAGGGTGCCGCCGTGCCCGTCCACGCGCTCGTCACCGGCCTGCAGTAGCTCGGGGCCACCGACCGCCTCGATCAGGCCGCCGGCCAGGCGCACGGCGGTGTGCCCGGTCAGGCGTTGGCCGTCGAAGACGTGAACCCCGGTGATTGTGATTGCCATGGTCGCAACGCTAAAAGTTGACATGATGTGAAGGTCAAGCTCGTAGGATCCCGGTGTGCGGTTTTCCATCAGCCAGGTCGCCAAGGCATCCGGCGTGTCGGCGCGGATGCTGCGCCACTACGACGCGATCGGTCTGCTTGCCCCCAGTACGGTCACCTCCAACGGGTACCGCTGGTACGGCAGGGCGGAACTGCTGCGCCTGCAACGCATCCTGGTGCTGCGCCGCCTCGGGCTCGGGTTGGCGCAGATCGGACAGATCCTGGAGGAGCAGGCCGACGAGGCCGCTGCCCTGCGCGGGCATCTGAGGCAACTGGAAGACGAGCGTCGCCGCCTCGACGAGATCATCACCACCGTCCAGGAGACCATCGGCGACCTGGACGCGGCCCGGATCCAGGATCCGGAACGGTTTTTCACCGGTCTTCGCCAGGACCAGGCCACCATGCGGCACACCCTGGCCACGTCCTTCGGCCCGGCCGGCCTGGCCGCCTTCGATGCGGCCACCGCGGCCCAGGGCGACCTCACCGCCGCGGACTACGAGCATGCCGCGGCCCAGGGAACCGCCCTCTTCCGGCGGCTGGCCAAGGCCATGCGGAGCAGGACCTCCCCCGAGGAGCCCGCCGCGCTGGACGCGGTCGCCGAACACTACGAGTCCGTCCGCAGGTACTGGCAGCCCACGCCCGAGGCGTATGCGGCCCTGGGGCGGTTGTATCTGACCGACCCCCAGCAGCGCTCGATGGCCGAGCAGGTGGACCCCGGCCTACCCGCCTGGCTGGCCGCGGCCATCCCGGCCTACGCGTGGCACCGGCTCGGACTGCGCGAGGCCCCAGACGGCCGACCGAAGGGTTCCACCGGATTTCCTCGCTCAGCGGGTTCACAGTCCAATCAGGACAGACCCTGACCGAGGACAATCCCGCCGGCCAGGGCTATTCGGTTGAGTTCCGCGACGCGGACTTGATCAGCGCGAACACCGCGGCGACGAGGGCGACGTAGATCGCGCACGCGACTTCCGTCGCGGTGTCGGCCGCGGTCAGCCGGGGTCCGGCCAGGCTGAAGAAGAGCGTGCCGAGCAGGGTGACGCCAAGCGAGTTCGCGAACTGCAGCGTGGTCGTCAGGGTGCCGGCTGCCGCACCGGCCTGGTCTGCGCGGACGTGGGCGAGCGCCGCACCGAGGATCGGCGGGAGCAGGAAACCGTTGCCCAGTCCGACGAACGCCAACGGTGCCGCCAACCACCAGTTCGGCAGGTCGCCTCCGGTGGCCCCGAGTACCCCGGTGATCGCCAGCAATCCGGCGATCACCAAGCCTCCGCCGGTCAGCATCACCGCAGGTCCGTACCTGGCGACGAGCCGTCCACTGAGCATCGATCCGACCGTGAACAGCACTCCCTGCGGTAGGAACACCAGCGCCGTCGCTACCGGGCTGCCGCCCAGCTTCCCTTGCAACAGCAGGGTCATCGTGAACATGAGGGCGCCGAAATAGAGCTGGAACAGGCCACCCGCGACGAGCAGCATCAGGTACCGGCGGTGCCGGAAAAGCTCCGGGTCGATGATCGGTTCCCCGCCGCGCCGGGCGAGGGTCAGTTGGACGCGCAGGGTCAGCAAACCCAGCGGCATGGCTGCGATCAGGCATGCCCAGGTCCACCAGGGCCAGCCCGCTTCGCGTCCGGTCGCCAAGGGCACGAGCACCAGCGCCAGGGTCAGCGACACCGCCAGCGCGCCGATCGGGTCGAACCGCGCCATCCGGCCGCCGCCTGCGGGCAGCCAGCGCACCGCCAGCACCGCGGCGATCAGTCCGAACGGGACATTGACCAGGAAGATCGCCCGCCAACCGAAGGCTTCCAGCAACAGTCCGCCGAGGATCTGCCCGGCCAGGGCACCGAGTCCGCTCACCACGCCGAACCAGGCGGTCGCGCGGCCGCGGTGGGTGGCCGGGAACGTCACCGTGATCAGCGAGAGCACCTGCGGAGCCATCGCCGCGGCCGCGAGCCCTTGGAGCAGCCGCGCTGCGATGAGCTGGCCGGGCGTCGCAGCTATCCCGCACAGCAGCGAGGCGACCGTGAAGGCCGCCATGCCGAGCGCGAAGGTCCGCCGGTAGCCGAACCGATCGCCGAGCCGCCCGCCGGTGACCAGCCCGGCGGCATAGGCGAAGGCGTAGCCGGAGACGACGAGTTCCACGGCAGCGTCACCCGCGCGCAGGTCGGCGCGCAGTGCGGGAACGGCGATGTTGACCACGAACAGGTCGAACATCGCCATGAACGTGCCGGCCAGGGCCACGAACAGGACGAACCACTGCCGTGCCGTAGGTGGATGGTCCATGGGCTGGGTCTGCGGATCGGCTAGCGCCATGTCGGCTCCTCGGGTCGGCCACTCGAACATCAATATAGTTATCATGGATATCCAATATCTATGAAGTAGGCTGCCGAGCATGAAGCTGTCGCAGGGCGTGGAATGGGCGCTGCACTGCGCCGTGACGCTCGCGGACGCCGAAGACGGGATCTTGGCGTCCCGCCGGACCCTGGCCGGGTACTACGGCCTCCCCGAGGCATACCTCGCCAAGCACCTGAAATCGCTGGTGCAGGCAGGCGTGCTGGTCGCCGCCTCGGGCCCGCGCGGCGGTTTCCGGTTGGCGCGCGCCCCCGAGCAGATCACCGTGCTGGACGTCGTCGAGGCGATCGAAGGCTCTGCGCCGTCGTTCGTGTGCACCGAGATCCGGCAGCGCGGCGCCTGCGCGCTGCCACCCGACCGGTGCACGGGGCCGTGTCCGGTGGCGCGGATCATGCTCGACGCGGACCGGGCTTGGCGGGATTCGCTGCGCGCGGTCACGCTCGCCGACCTCAGCGGTCAGCTACCCGAGTGGGCGCACGCCCGGGCTGGTTCCTGGCTGGCCGATCCGTCGAAGCCGCTGCCGCCCGTGCCGTGAGGCATCCTCGGGCGAGGAAACCGCAGACAGAGGAGGACATCGATATGCCGACTGCCGAGGATGACCTGCGCCATCTGCGACGCGCTATCGAGCTGAGCGCGCAGGCGCGTGATCACGGCGACGAGCCGTTCGGGTCGCTGCTGGTCGGGCCCGACGGCGAAGTGCTCGCCGAGGCGGTCAACACCGTGGTCACCGACCGGGACATCAGCGCACACCCCGAACTGAAACTGGCCGTGTGGGCGGGCCGGAACCTCAGCCCGGACCTCAGTGCGGCCACCACGATGTACACCAGTTGCGAGAACTGCGCGATGTGCTCGGGCGCGATGGTCTGGTCGGGCCTCGGCCGCCTCGTCTTCGCACTGGACGGCACCCGCCTCGCAGCCTTCCGCGGCACATCAAGGCCGGTACTGGCGCTATCGGCGGCAGAGGTCTTCGCCAAGGCATCCCAACGCATCGAGTCCATCGGACCACTGCTCCCAGAAGAAGCCCTGGCCGTCCACCGCGGTTGAGCCCCATCAGCGCCGCCCGTGAGTACTTTGTGGTGTCCAGCCGCCGGGGTGCGGGACGCGTCTCACCCCTAAAGTGAGCACGTGAGCTCGCCACAGATCACGCTGACCATCCGGCACACCCCGTCCGCGCTCGACACCCGGCGCGGCATCGTGCGGATGCACCCCGAGGTGCTCGACGCCCTGGGACTGCGTGCCTGGGACGCGGTGCACCTGACCGGCGCGCGGGTGAGCGCCGCGCTGGCCGCACCGGCCGCCGCCGGCGGAATGCCCGGTGTGGTGCTGGCCGACGACGTCACGATGTCGAACCTGGGGCTCACCGAGGGCGCGGAGGTGGTCATCGCCCCGGCCAGGGTCGCCGCGGCCCGCAGCGTCACGGTCGCCGGGTCACGACTGGCGAGCGCCGCGGTCTCGCCGGACACGCTTCGGCTCGCACTGATCGGCAAGGTGCTCACCGTCGGGGACGCGGTGTCCCTGCTGCCACAGGACCTGGCGCCGCCGCCCGGCTCGGACGTGGCGTCGGTGCGGGGGCAGCTGTCCCGGGCCATCGGCGCGACCTGGACCAGCGAACTGCTCACCGTCACCGCGACCGAGCCCGCCGGCGTGGTCACCGTCGGACCGTCCACCGTGGTCACCTGGCGGGACGCCGCCACCCGCGCCGCGGCCGCTCCCACGGTGTCCACTGTGGACGACTACCTCGACGCGGAGATCGTCGCCGAGCCGGGCCGGAAACAACCGGCGCCCGAGGTGGCGCAGCCCGTCGTGCCGGTGACCGACCTGGTCGGCGCGGAAATACCCGCGCGCAGGCTGACCGAGTGGTTCGATCTCACGTTCCACCGGCCCGAACTGCTCGCCCGTCTCGGTGCGCCGGCCCATCTCGGGGTGCTGCTGTCCGGCCCCGAAGGGGTCGGCAAGGCGTCGCTCGTGCGAGCCGTCGCGGGCGCGGAGAAGGTCCGCGTGATCAGCCTGGCCGCACCGAACATCGCCGTGCTGGAGCCGAATGCGGCGGTGACCCGGCTGCGCGAGGCCCTTCGCCAGGCCGCTGGGGAGAACCCCACGGTCGTGTTGCTCACCGACATCGACACCCTGCTTCCGGCCACGCAGCCACCCCCGGTGGCGACCGTCGTGCTGGACGAGTTGCGGGAAGCATTGGCCGAGCCCGGGTGCGCGCTGATCGCGACCACCGCGCACCCGGAGGCGTGCGACCCCCGGCTGCGCTCCGCCGACCTGCTCGACCGCGAGCTGACGATCCCGTTGCCCGACGCCCGGGTCCGCACCGAACTGCTCCGCGTGCTGCTGCGCGACGTGCCGCTGGAGTCCACAGTGGATGAGGCCGCGATCGCCGCCCGCACACCCGGCTTCGTCGCCGCGGACCTGCTCGCGCTGCGCCGCGACGCGGCCGTGCGGGCCGCGCTACGCCAGCGGGACGCGGACGAACCGCGGATCTCCCACCAGGATCTGCTGGACGCACTGGAGTCCGTCCGCCCGATCTCGATGTCCACTTCGGACAACCTGGCCACCGGCGGGCTCCGCCTGGACGACGTTGGCGACATGGCCGACGTCAAGCAGTCGCTAACGGAGGCGGTCCTGTGGCCACTGCGCTACCCGGACTCGTTCGCCCGCCTGGGAGTCGCGCCGCCCCGGGGCGTCCTGCTCTACGGCCCGCCCGGCGGCGGCAAGACGTTCCTGGTGCGCGCGCTGGCCGGCACCGGCGCGCTGAACGTGTTCGCGGTCAAGGGCGCCGAACTGATGGACAAGTTCGTCGGCGAGTCCGAGCGCGCGGTGCGTGAGCTGTTCCGGCGTGCCGCCGACGCCGCGCCCGCCCTGATCTTCCTGGACGAGATCGATGCGCTCGCGCCGCGCCGCGGCCAGTCCAGCGACTCCGGCGTGTCCGACCGGGTGGTCGCCGCCCTGCTCACGGAGCTCGACGGGGTCGAGCCGATGCGCGACGTGGTCGTCCTGGGCGCCACCAACCGTCCGGAACTCGTCGACCCGGCGCTGCTGCGGCCGGGGCGGCTGGAGCGCCTGGTCTACGTGCCGCCGCCGGACGCCGACGCCCGCGCGGAAATCCTGCGGGCCAGCGCCAGGAACACCCCGCTCGCGTCCGATGTGGACCTGGTCGAGGTGGCGTCCGCATTGGAGGGATACTCGGCGGCGGACTGCGCGGCGCTCATCCGCGAGGCCGCACTCACCGCCATGCGCGAATCGCTGGCGGCCACCGAGGTCACCGCGGCCCACCTGGCCAAGGCACGCGACACCGTCCGCCCGTCACTCGACCCCGTGCAACTGGCCGCCCTGGAAAGCTACGCCAACTCCCGGTGAGTGAGCTTCCGGCGGACCCTCAGTCCTTGCCCTTGCCCTGGAAGTCGTTGGTGACGATGACGATGACGCCCGGGCTGGAGTTCTCGATGCCTTCGAAGCGCGGTTCGGCCCGCAAACCGAACGCCGCCGCCAGCGCCTTCGCCGCGGTCTCCTCGTCCGTGCCGGGGGTGAAGTAGGCCGTCGAGTGCGGGATGATCCCGTACGGGTAGTTGCCGGACTCGGCGACGTTCCAGCCGTCGCTCCGGAAGTTGTCCGCCGCTCGGGCGGCCAGCCCCGTGATGGTGCTGTTGTTGTAGACGCGCACCGGAACCCACTTGGCCTGCTCCTGGTCGGCCCCCGGGTTCGCGGGTGCCGACTGGGCCGGCGGTTGCGTGGGCGGACCGGCCGGGGAGGTGGCGCCGTTCGCGGGAGGCGACGCGGGCGCCGGGGACGATGTGGGCGGGAGCTCACTGCCCGTGCTCGGCTGGGTGGTGTCGGAAGCAGGCGGTGCCGCGGTCTGGCTCGACCCGCCGTTCATCGCGGTCATCGTGCCGATCACCAACGCGACCAGCGCCACCCCGATCAGTGCGAAGCCGGCCAGCCGGACCGGCCGGGACAGTCCCTTCAAGAACGTCATTGTGCCTCGATCCCCAGGCGTCGAGCGATCCGCTTGCGTGACCGTGTCGAGCGCGTCTTGTGCAACCGCTTGACCAGCATCGGATCGGCACGCAGCGCCGCCGGCTTTTCGAGTAGGCGGTTGAGCAACTGGTAGTACCGCGTCGCGGACAGGCCGAACTGTTCGCGGATCGCCTGTTCCTTGGCGCCCGCGTAGCGCCACCAACGGCGCTCGAAGTCGAGAATCTCGCGCTCGCGCGGGGAAAGGTCGTCGAGCGACGCCTGCTCCCCCGCGGGTGCCCCGGAAGGCACCGTGGTCACCTCGGGCGCCGCCTCGCCGTCCGGCGGCAGGCTCTCCGCGGCTTCCATCCGACTCCCTCAGCTTCTCGCCCCGAAAACGCGGTATCGTTCGCGGGCGTCATTCAACCACGGGCCCGGCCGGCCGTGGTGGGATCACGGCCCGGCGCGTCACGGTGTTCCGCTCGGTACCATCCCAGGTTGTGACGATTCGCCCCATCTGCATCGCCGGTGACCCCGTGCTGCACCACCCCACGCGCGAGGTGGACCGGTTCGACGACGAGCTCCGGACGCTGATCGACGACATGTTCGAGACGATGTATGCCGCCGAGGGGGTCGGGCTGGCGGCGAACCAGATCGGCGTCGCGCTGCGGGTGTTCGTTTACGACTGCCCCGACGACGAGGGGAACCGCTTCAAGGGCGTGGTGGTGAACCCGAAGCTGGAGACCTCGGAGATCCCGGAGACCATACCGGACCCGGACGACGACTGGGAGGGCTGCCTGTCCGCGCCCGGCGAGTCCTACCCCACCGGGCGCGCGAGCTGGGCCAAGGTGACCGGCTACGACATCGAGGGCAATCCGATCGAGGTCGAAGGCACCGGCTACTTCGCCCGCTGCCTCCAGCACGAGACCGACCACCTGGACGGCTACATCTATCTGGACCGCCTGGTCGGCCGGCACGCGCGCGAGGCGAAGCGAATGCTCAAGCACAACAAGTGGGGCGTGCCCGGGCTGTCGTGGCTGCCGCCGAAGGAAAAGCCCGCGCAAGACTAGCGGCGCGTCCCGCAACGCGGCTGCGGTAATCCCGTCTCCCCAAGCCAGAACTCGGACACCTGAGCCGGGGACACGCGCGCCTGGGGAGGGAACTCGGACACCTGAGACGGGAACACACGCGCCTGGGGCGGGAACTCGGACGCCTGGAGCCGGAACTCGGGTGCCTGGAGCGGGGACACACGCACCTGAAGCCGGAACTCGGACGCCTGGGGCGGGGACACGCGTGCCTGGGGCGGGGACACAGCGCGGGTGTTTCGCCTGTGGTGAACAGGGGGCGTGGGGGGCCGTACTCGGCGCACACTGGTTGTAACGGTGTAATCGGGACGGTGCCGCGATGGATTCCGAAGCATTCGACGCCTACTCGCAGGCGGTTACCACGGTGGCCGCGGAGGTGACACCGCACGTGGCCAGCGTGCAACTGGCGCGCGGCGGCGGCTCGGCCGTGGTGTTCGCCGAAGACGGCTACCTCATCACCAACGCGCACGTGGTCGGCCGTGACCGAAAGGGCAAGGCGACCTTTTCCGACGGCGACGAGCAGCCGTTCGACGTGATCGGCACGGATCCGCTGTCCGACCTCGCGGTGCTGCGAACCCGCGGAGAGTCGCCGTCGCCGGTCCGGCTCGGTGACGCGGACAAACTCGTCGTCGGGCAACTCGTGGTGGCCATCGGCAGCCCGCTCGGGCTCGCCGGCTCGGTCACCGCGGGCGTGGTCAGCGCGCTCGGCCGGTCCCTGCCGGTGCGCACCGCACGCGCCGGCCGAGTGATCGAGAACGTGATCCAGACCGATGCCGCGCTCAACCCGGGCAACTCCGGGGGCGCGCTGGCCGACTCGACGGGCCGTGTGGTGGGGGTCAACACCGCGGTCGCCGGGTTCGGGCTCGGCCTCGCGGTGCCGATCAACGCGACCACCCGCCGGATCATCGACACACTGCTCGTCGAGGGCCGGGTACGCCGGGCCTACCTCGGCGTCGTCGGCGTGCCGGCGCCGCTGCCCGAAGAGCTTGCCGAGCACACCGGCCAGCGGGCCGGGCTGCGCGTGGTCGAGGTGGTGACGGGTGGTCCGGCGGACCGCGCCGGGCTGCACGCGGGCGATCTCGTCCTGACCGTGGGCCGGGAGCGGGTCTCCGACGCCCAGGACATCCAGCGGCAACTGTTCGGCGAGGTGATCGGCACCCGCCTGCCGGTGACGGTGCTGCGCAACGGCGCGATGGTCGACGTCATCGCCCTGCCCACCGACCTCGACGGTTGACAGGTGACTCGTGGCTGACCCTTGCTGACCAAGGCGTTCGATTAACCGCCCAACCTCCTTCGGCCCTCCACGGCAGGGCCGCTCGGTGGAGGCAAAGGGGACGCTCTCCTCGGATCGCTGGTCATCCGCCTGTCATGGGCTCGTTCGCCGGGGGTCGAGTTCGTGATGCCGAGGGGCCTGATGACAGCGAACAAGAAACTTGAAGCGGCGGGTCCGCGAACGCGCCCGCCGCACTGGTGAGTCCTACACGGCTGCCCGCAGGCACCTCCGGCGCTGGGAAGCCAAGGAGAACCCGATGCAGCCGATCGAATGGCAGCGCGTCGAAAAGCCGGATTTCGGTTATGCGGTACGGATTCCGTCGGGCTGGGAGGTCCGGCCACCGAACCTCAAGAACAGCCCGTGGGAGACCGCGCGCTTCAACGACCCGGCCGACCGCCGGCACACGGCGACCGTGTTCCGCAACCCGGTGACGCCGGGACGCAGCGCCCGTGACGTGGCCGACCGGGTGCAGCCCGCCCGGAGCCCCCACAGGATGAGGACGCCGAACTGCTCGACGCCCTCGCCGAGGGCTTCGAGGTGATCGGGTAGCGCCGTGTCACAAGTGACGGCCGGGAGCGCGCTCCCGGCCGTCACGAGCTTCCGTTCTTCCGTTACGGACAGGGCCATCGCGGTGAGATCCACCCGCCGTACTTGAGCTCCGCTGCCCGGCATGGCATGGTCGAGGCGAACGCAAATCGCGGGAGCTCGCGCCTTGGCGGGCTGAGAGGGTGGCTGTGTCCGATCTGGCGGACCCGGTGCCACCGACCGCAGAACCTGACCGGGTAATGCCGGCGTAGGGAGTGATTTTGTTGACCACGTTGGAAAACGATGTTCAGCCGCGAGTGACCACCGGCCCGATCACCGGTTCCCGCAAGGTCTATCACCAAACCGAGTCCGGGCTGCAGGTACCCGCCCGGCGCATCGAGCTGTCCAACGGAGATCATTTCGACGTCTACGACACCTCGGGCCCGTACACCGACCCGACCGCCTCCATCGACGTCCACAGTGGACTTCATCCGCTCCGCCGCGGCTGGTCCGACGGCCGGGCGCACAACACGCAGCTCGGCTGGGCCAAAGCCGGCGTGATCACCCGCGAGATGGAGTTCGTGGCTGCCCGCGAGCGGGTGAGCCCGGAGTTCGTCCGCGACGAGGTGGCGCGCGGGCGCGCGGTGATCCCGGCCAACCGGCGGCATCCCGAGAGCGAACCCATGATCATCGGTAAGAACTTCCTGGTGAAGGTCAACGCGAACATGGGCAACTCGGCCGTGTGGTCCTCGGTCGAGGAAGAGGTCGACAAGATGGTGTGGGCGACCCGCTGGGGCGCCGACACCATCATGGATCTCTCCACCGGAAAGCGCATTCACCAGACCCGGGAGTGGATCGTGCGCAACTCCCCGGTCCCGGTCGGCACCGTGCCGATCTACCAGGCGCTGGAGAAGGTCAACGGGGACCCGGCAAGCCTCTCCTGGGAGGTCTACCGGGACACCGTGATCGAGCAGTGCGAGCAGGGTGTGGACTACATGACCGTGCACGCCGGAGTGCTGCTGCGGTACGTGCCGCTCACCGCGAACCGGGTGACCGGGATCGTGTCGCGGGGCGGCTCGATCATGGCGGCCTGGTGTCTGGCGCACCACCAGGAATCCTTCCTGTACACGCATTTCGCGGAACTCTGCGAGATCCTGCGGCGCTACGACGTCACGTTCTCCCTCGGCGACGGCCTGCGACCGGGGTCGATCGCCGACGCCAACGACCGGGCCCAGTTCGCCGAGCTGGAGACCCTGGGCGAGCTGACCCGGATCGCCCGGGAGCACGACGTGCAGGTGATGATCGAGGGGCCCGGCCACATCCCCATGCACAAGATCAAGGAGAACGTGGAGCTGGAAGAGAAGCTCTGCGACGAGGCGCCCTTCTACACGCTCGGTCCGCTCGCGACGGACGTCGCCCCCGGCTACGACCACATCACCTCGGCCATCGGCGCGGCGCAGATCGGCTGGTACGGCACGGCGATGCTGTGTTACGTCACGCCGAAGGAGCATCTCGGCCTGCCCGACCGGGACGACGTGAAGACCGGCGTGATCACCTACAAGATCGCCGCGCACAGCGCCGATCTCGCGAAGGGCCACCCCTACGCGCAGGAGTGGGACGACCAGCTGTCCAAGGCGCGCTTCGAATTCCGCTGGAACGACCAGTTCAACCTGGCGCTGGACCCGGACACCGCGCGCTCCTTCCACGACGAGACGCTGCCCGCGGAACCGGCGAAGACGGCGCACTTCTGCTCCATGTGCGGGCCGAAGTTCTGCTCGATGCGGATCACGCAGGATGTCCGCAAGTACGCCGAGGAGCACGGACTGTCTACTGTGGAGGCCATCGAAGCGGGCATGCAGGAGAAGTCCCGGGAATTCAGCGAACATGGTAACGAGGTGTATCTCCCGTTGGCCGAATCGTGAGTAACTCTGTGTCCCTGTGTCAGATCGCGAAGGAACAAGCATGACTCCCACTCCGCGCACCGCGCTCACCATCGCCGGCTCGGATTCCGGCGGTGGCGCCGGAATCCAGGCGGACCTGCGGACCTTCTTCGCCTGCGGTGTGCACGGCATGACCGCGATCACCGCGGTCACCGTGCAGAACTCGTTGGGGGTGCAGGGGTTCACCGAGATCCCGCCGGAGGTGGTCACCGCGCAGATCAAGGCCGTGGCCACCGACATGGGGGTGAACGCGGCGAAAACCGGGATGCTGGCCACCGCCGAGATCATCCGGGAGGTGGCCAAGACCCTCGACGAGGTCCACATCGGACGGAGCACCAACGTGCCGTTCGTGGTGGACCCGGTGGCCGCTTCGATGCACGGCGACGCGTTGCTGCGCGAGGAGGCGCTCGAGGCGATCCGCACCGAACTGTTCCCGCGCGCCACGCTGATCACGCCGAACCTCGACGAGGTGCGGCTGCTCACCGGGGTCGACGTGACCGACCGGGAGAGCCAGCGGCACGCCGCGGACGTGCTGCTGGAGTTCGGGTCGCAGTGGGTGCTGGTCAAGGGCGGCCATCTGGAGGAGGACCCGGACTGTGTGGACCTGCTCTCCGACGGCGTCCAGTACATCGAGTTGTCCGGCCACCGGTACCCGACGAAGCACACCCACGGCGGGGGCGACACCCTCGCCTCGGCCATCACCGCGTCGCTGGCTCACGAGCTCGGCGTGCCGGACGCGGTGGCCGAGGGGAAGCGCTTCATCGAGCGCTCGGTCGCCGAGGGCTACCCGCTCGGTGCCGGGATCGGCCCGGTGTCCCCGTTCTGGCGCCTGGAGCACCACCAGGCGAAGCCCACACTCCGGTAGCGCGAGTCCCACACTCCCGCAGCGCGAGTCCCACACTCCCGCAGCGCGAGTCCCACACTCCCGCAGCGCGAGTCCCACACTCCCGCAGCGCGAGTCCCACACTCCCGCAGCGCGAGTCCCACACTCCCGCAGCGCGAGTCCCACACTCCCGCAGCGCGAGTTCCGCACTCCGGTAGACCGGAACATGGAACACGCACGGTCGGAACGTGGGACACGCACAACGGGAGTGGGGGACACACACGGCCGGAACGTGGGACACGCACGACGGGAACGTGGGACACACTCGACGGGAAGGTGGGACTCGCGGTTCGATGGGAGAGACTGTGACCCATGGATAGCCCTCCCAGCGCCCTCACCATCGCCGGTTCCGACTCGGGTGGTGCCGCGGGATTGCAGGCCGACCTGCGCACGTTCCTCACCTGCGGCGTGCACGGGCTGGTCGCGGTCACCGCGGTGACCGTGCAGAACACCCTCGGCGTGCACGACCGCTCGGACATGCCACCGCACATCGTGGCCGCGCAGATCGAAGCCGTGGCGGCGGACATGGGCATCGGGGCGGCGAAGACAGGCATGCTGGCCTCGGCCGAGATCATCGCCGCGGTGGCGGAAGCCTGTGATCGCGCTGACGTCGGCCGCGGCCGGACAGTGCCGTTCGTCGTCGATCCGGTGGCCGCCTCGATGCACGGCCACCCGCTGTTCGACGCGGCGGGGCTCGCCGCGCTGCGGGAGTTGCTGCTCCCGCGCGCGACCGTGCTCACCCCGAATCTCGACGAGGTCCGCCTGCTCACCGGCATCGAGGTGACCGGCCGGGAGCAGATGCGCGAGGCCGCGGTCGCCCTGCACGCGCTCGGCCCGCAGTACGTGCTGGTGAAGAGCGGACACCTGCACGAGGACCCGGAATGCGTCGATCTGCTCTACGACGGCTCGGATTTCATGGAACTGCCCGGGCCGCGGTTCGACACCCCGCACACCCACGGCGCCGGCGACGCGATGGCCTCGGCGTTGACGGCCGGTCTGGCCCGCGGCATGGCCGTGCCCGAGGCGGCGCGGTTCGGGAAGTGGTTCGTCAGCAACGCGGTCGCGCACTCCTACCCGATGGGCGCCAAGATCGGCCCGGTATCCGCCTTCTGGCGCCTGTGCCCCGAGGACCGCTAAGGCTGCCAGGGCCTGCGTCGAGGTCGCTTGGGGTGGGTTGGGCTGACTTTGGTGTTCTTGCCCGAACCCCGTAACTCGTCACAAACCCAGAACTCGCCCACCCCAACCCAGAACTCACCGTCCCGAATCCAGAACTCACCGTCCCGAACCCAGAACTCGCCCACCCAACCCAGAACTCACCGTCCCTAACCCAGAACTCACCATCCCGAACCCAGAACTCACCGTCCCTAACCCAGAACTCACCGTCCCGAACCGGGGACACGCCGACACCTGGCGTGTCCCCGGCCCAGGCACCCGAATTCCCGGTCCAGGCGGGCGTGTCCCCGGTTCAGGTGCTTGAGTTCCGGCTTGGGAACACACACCGAACGCCGCCGGACCACCCCACCAACGTTGCCAGGCACGCCACCAGGACCAGCCCACCTCCCGCGAGTACGACAAACCCGTGTCCTCAACCAGGGACACAGCCTCCTGAACTAGGAACACAACCTCCTGAAACGGGAACACAGGAGCCTGGAACGGGAACACAGGGGTCTGGCGGCAACGCAGGGGTCTGGAACGGGAACATAGGAGATCGCTACCCGCAGCGCCGCGCAAGCCGCTCCAGAGAATCTCTGCGGCGTTACTCGGTGTCGGTGAGGAGGGCCTCTAAGGCGGGCAGCGCGGCGGCCAGCGCCTCGCGAAGGTCGTCGGGGAGCCGTTCGATGCGCCGGTTCAGCTCGTGCACCCGGGTGGACCGGACCCCGCGCAGGGTCCGTTCGCCCTCCTCGGTCGCGGTGGCGAGCCAGGCCCGGCGGTCGGCGGGGTCGGGCTCGCGGCGCGCGTAGCCGGCCTCCACCAGGGACGCCACGATCCTCGACATGGTGGCCGCGGCCACGCCCTCCTTGGCGGCGAGGTCACCCAGCCGGACCGGCCCGGACGCGACGAGGGTGGCCAGCGCGGAGATCGCCCCGTGCCCCGGGCCGGGGGCACCGGTCTGCCGCAACGACCGGGACAGCCTGCCGACGGCCAGGAACAGCCGTGCCGCAGTGTCCTCGGTTGACGACTGCTCCACCTTCCGAACTCCTTCTGTCCCCGAACGCCCGTGAAGTGCGGACCACCTTAGTGGTAAACAGACACTTGGTTCATCATCCAATGAACGCGCCCGGGTGGCCAGGCCGTGGCCTCGCGCTAGCGTGGCGGGCTGGAAGCCTGTGCCCAGAACCTTTTCGGAACGCGTCCCGCACCGCGCGCCAGCCGTCCGGCGATGACGGCCGAGCGCATCGCGAAGGCCATCCGCTCCGGGTCCTGTGCTCGGGTGACAGCGGTGGACAGCAGCACCGCGTCACAGCCCAGTTCCATGGCCAGCGCGGCGTCTGATGCCGTCCCGATCCCCGCGTCCAGCACGATCGGCACCCCGGCCCTGGACACGATCAGCTCGATGTTGTGCGGGTTGCGGATGCCCAGCCCGGTGCCGATCGGCGCACCCAGTGGCATCACCGCGGCACAACCGGCCTCCTCCAGCCGGAGCGCGAGCACCGGGTCGTCGTTGGTGTAGGCGAGCACGGTGAACCCGTCGGCGACGAGCTGCTCGGCGGCGTCCAGGGTTTCCACCGGATCCGGCAACAGGGTCCGCTCGTCCGCGTGCACCTCGAGCTTGATCAGGTCGGTTTCCAGTGCCTCGCGCGCCAGGCGCGCGGTGAGCACCGCCTCGGCCGCGCTGCGACAGCCCGCGGTGTTCGGCAGCAGCCGGATGTCGAGGCGACGGAGTAGTTCCAGCACCCCGGAGCCGCCTTCGGCGTCCGCCCGCCGCATCGCCACCGTGGTCAGTTCGGTGCCGGACGCGACCAGCGCACGTTCCAGCACCGAGAGGTTCGCCGCGCCACCGGTGCCGATGATCAACCGGGAGGTCAGCTTGTGCTCACCGATGACCAGTTGCTCGTCCAGCATGTTCTCAACCACCCTGCACCGCCGTCAGAATTTCCAGCCGCGCCCCGGCGGGGATCACCGCCTCGGCCCAGCCGCCGCGGGGGACGATCTGGCCGTCCAGGGCCACCGCGACCCCGCGCTGGGCGGTGCCGAGCTCGGCCAGCAGCCCGGCCACGGTGGTGCCGTCGGGACACGACCGCCAGTCCCCGTTGACCTGAACTTCCAACTCGACGCCCTCCATTCGTTCGCCTGACCTCATAACCAGTCTCCGGCGCCCAGCCGGTCCGGGCGTGCCGCTTCGGCCTCCGCGGGCGGTTTGTCCCCGGCGAGCAGGGCCACGACCGCGTCGGCGGTCACCGGAGCCATCAGCAGGCCGTTGCGGTGATGCCCGGTGGCGGCAAGCACGCCGGGCTCGAGCTCGCCGATGAACGGCAGCGTGTCGACGCTCGCCGACCGCACCCCGGCCGCGGTCTCCACCAACTCGTACTCGCCGACGCTCGGGAAGATCTGCTCCGCGCCTTCCAGCAGCTCACGAACCCCGCGCGCGGTGACGGTCTCGTCGAAGCCGGCCTCGTACTGGGTCGCGCCGAGGACCAACTCGCCGCCCTCGCGGGGAACCAGGTAGATCGGCCGCCCCTCCACGACCGCGCGCACGGTGTGCGTTGGTGGCGGCAGGCTCAGGCGGCGGGCTCGCAGGCGCAGGATCTCGCCCTTCAGCGGCCGTACCGCGCCACTCAGCGCGGGATGCAGCTTCGCGCTGTGCGCACCGGCCGCGATGACGACGACGTCACAGCCGAGCACGCCCGAGGCGGTCGTGACCCGCCCCTGGTCGATCTCGGTCGCCGTTTCGCCGACGAACACGACACCGCGCCGCTGCGCCGCGGCCCGCAGCGAATTCAGCAGCTTGCGGTTGTCCACCGACAGGTCGCCAGGCACGAGCAGGCCGGCACGCACCCCGGCGAGCCCGGGTTCCAGCGCCCGCAACTGCCGGCTGGTCACCCGCTCGACCGCGCGGTGGACGGAATCGAGGTACTCGGCGAGGACGCCCAGTTGGCCGGCGTCACCCTGGTCGAGCGCGACCATCAGGGTGCCGGCACTCACCAGAGCCGGGTCACCGCCGTCGGCGGCGAGTTCGGCGGCGAAGCCGGGCCAGCGCCGCAGCGATTCCTCGCCGAGCAGCAGCGCCGCTTCCTCGCCCGGCCACGCCTCGCTGACGGGGGCGAGCATCCCGCCCGCCACCCACGACGCGCCGCGGCCGGGGGTGGGATCGATCAACCGGACCTGGTGCCCGGCCGCCGCGGCCCGCCAGGCCACGGAAAGCCCGATCACGCCGCCACCGACCACGGCTACCTGCACTGCGCGCGACCGCGCTGAACCGAGCCCGGCGTCACCGTCGGAGTTGATGTTGCTTGTCACTGATCACGCTCCCTGCGCCGGCATGATCCGGATCAGGTTCCACGGTCGGAACGGTCCCAGCTCCCTCTCAGCCTGTGCCCCAGGCTCCCGTGCGGCCCCTGACAGCATATACGTTCGGTTCATGCCAGGGCTCAATGGTGAACAACTCAGGAAACGGCTCGACGAGGCTCGGCTGTACCTGTGTACAGACGCACGCCGTGACCGCGGAGACCTCGCCGAGTTCGCCGACGCGGCACTCGCGGGCGGGGTGGACATCGTCCAGTTGCGGGACAAGACGGGCGGAGCCCCGCTGGAGGCGAAGCAGGAGCTGGCCGCGCTCGAGGTGCTTGCCGAGGCCTGCGCCCGGCACGGCGCGCTGCTCGCCGTGAACGACCGCGCGGACGTGGCGCTGGCCGCGGGCGCCGATGTGCTGCATCTGGGCCAGGACGACCTGCCGGTGAGCGTGGCCCGCCGCATCCTCGGCGACGAGGTGATCATCGGCCGTTCCACGCACTCCGTCCCCGAGGCGCTGGCCGCGGCCGAGGAGGCGGGCGTGGACTACTTCTGCACCGGACCGTGCTGGCCGACGCCGACCAAACCCGGCCGTCCCGCACCCGGTCTCGACCTGGTGCGGGCGACAGCGGACTCGGCGACGTCGCGCCCGTGGTTCGCCATCGGCGGAATCGACCTGACCCGGTTGCCTGAGGTCATCGCGGCGGGCGCGTCGCGCGTGGTCGTGGTCCGGGCGATCACGGAGGCGGAAGACCCCGAAGCCGCGGCCCGGGCGATCCGTGCGCGGCTCGCCTAGGCGGGTTCCGCCACAAGCACCGCCACGCAAGTCACTTCGAAACAGCCTCCAGCGGCACCGTGGGTGACTACCGATTTTGATCCAGCGGCGGAGCATCGCCGAAGGCCCTCGTCGGCGTCGGGGAGGGACTGGGGCTCTGCGTCGACGGCTCCGAAGGGGGTGCGCTGCTGCTGGCGGGGGCCGAGGGCCGGCTGGGCGCGGTGCTGCTGCTCGCCGGGTTTCGCTGCGGGGCCGAAGACTGGCTGCTGGCGGGCGTCTCGGTCACCGTCGTCGGGGGTGCCGTGGTGGACGACTGCGTCGGCGCGGGCTTCTCCGGCGATTCGATGGGCGCACCACCACCGGTGAGGCGCCCGAGCGTCGTGCCGGGATCGCCGGACAGCGTGCGGCCGGTGGCCGTTTCGAACCCGGTGATCAACAGCATGCTGACGACGAACGCGAACGCGCTCACGCCGGCCGCGATGGTCCAGCGGCTCTTCCACCACGGGCCCTTCGCCTTCGGTTTGGTGGCGCCCGGTTGCGGCACGACCACGGTCTCCTCGGCCGCGCCCAGGTGAGTGGTCCGCAGGTCGGGCCGGGGCAGGTGCACCGTCGGACCGTCGCCCGCGTTCACCCGCATAGTCGGGCTGTCGGCCCGGTTGAGGTACACCGTCCGGTCGTTGTCCGGGCGCGCGTGCGCCGTCGGATCGCTCCCCGGGAAGGGGCGAGCGGTGGGATTGTTACGGCGCAGCAGCGGGTTCACCGGCTGGGCGCGCGAAGGTTCGGCCCGCCGGACCCGCGGGCGCGGGGCGATCGCGGTCGGCGTGATGGCCTCCTTGGTGCGACGGGCGGCCGCCTGCGTCTTGCGCAGTGAACGCAGGTACACCTCGGCGCCGACCGTGGTGATCACGCTCGCGATACCGGCTCCGGCAACCGTGCCGGCCACTCCCAGCGTCGAGCCCAGGAAGGCCGCGGTCACCGCAGCAAGCGCCGAAGCGGCGATCTTGGCGGGCTTCAGCCCGCTTTTCTCGTCGGCGCCTTCCGACTCATCCTTCTCTTTGGTCATGATTTTGTTATGTTCACGCAACCCAAACTCGATCTAGTCGTTGCCAACACCCCCATCGTCCGTGACATCTCCACCGCAACACAATGGTGAGCAATGCCACTTTGTCCATAATGGACACTGTGGTGATTTCTACTTATCGGCGTACATATGTTGGTGGGGAAGTGACCGCGCAGTGGAAGCACTCGCTGGGCTGGGGATGCTCTCGCGCGGGCTCGGGCGCCGCGGCGAGGACGTCGTTCCGGGCGAGGAATCCGAGCAGCCCGCCGGCGACCGCGAGCGCCGCACAGACGAACAGTGAGGTTCGCCATCCCGCGGTCAGCGCGACCGGGTTGGCGTAGGCGGCACCGGTCAACCCGGCGACCGCGGGCAACACGGCGATCGCCAGCAGGCTGCCCGTGCGCGCGATGGCGTTGTTGATCCCGGAGGCGACGCCGGCGCGCCGCTCCGGCGCGGCGGCCAGCACGGTCGCCGTCACCGGTGCGACCACGGTGGCCAGGCCCAGCCCGAACACCGTCACCGCCGGCAGCACCGCGCCCACATAGGACGAGCCGGGAACGATCCGCGTCATGAGCAGGATGCCCACGGCGAGCACCAGTGGCCCGACGACCAACTGGACGCGGGGCCCGATGCGCTGCGCCAGCGCGCCGGACCGGCCGGAGAGCACCAGCATGATCGCGGTGATCGGCAGGCTCGCCGAGCCGGCCGCGATCGGCGAGTAGCCGAGCGAGACCTGCAGCTGCAACACCAGCAGCATCATCACGCCGCCGAGCGCGGCGTAGACGACGAAGGTCAGCCCGTTCGCCGCGGTGAAGGTCCGGTCGCCGAACAGTGACGGCGGGACGAGCGGATCCGCCGAGGCGAACTGCAATCCGACGAACGCGGCCAGTGCGGCGACACCGACCACCGCGGCGGTCACGACCACCGGGTTCGCGGCGCCGCGTCCCGGGGCCTCGACCAGCGCGCCGGTCACGCCGGCGAGGCCGGCCGCGCAGAGGGCGGACGCGAGCAGGGCGGGCCGCCCGGTGGCGGTCTCGTCGCGGGACTCGGGCACGTAGCGCCGGGCGAACCACACGCAGGCCACCGCGATCGGCACGTTGATGAAGAACGCCAGCCGCCACGACCACACCTGGACCAGCAGGCCGCCCACCAGCGGCCCGACCGCGGTGGCGATGCCGCCGAGCCCGGACCAGGCACCGATCGCCCGGGCCCGGTCCTCGCGGCGGAACGCCGTCTCCAGGATCGCGAGCGAGCCGGGCGTCAGCAACGCGCCACCGACGCCCTGCAGCACGCGCGTGGCCACCAGCATCACGGTGGACACCGCCAGTCCGGACAGCACCGACGCCGCACCGAACCACACCACGCCGACGACGAACACGCGGCGGCGGCCGTACCGGTCGCCGAGCGAACCGGCCACCAGGATCAGCGAGGCCAGCGCGAGCAGGTACCCGTCCAGGATCCATTGCAGACCGGCCACCGAGGCACCGAGTTCGGTGCCGATGCGGGGCAGCGCCACGTTGACGATCGTGCCGTCGAGCATGGCCATCCCCGAGCCGAGGATGGTCGCGACCAGCACGCCGCGGGCTTGGCCACTGCCCCAGGCAACGGTCATGGCCTGGTCAATGTGGTAACAAACTTGTATCGATCACCTCGATAGATGGAGCGGACGAACTCGACCGGCTTGCCGTCCGCACCGAACGAGTGCCGCGACAGCAGCAGCATGGGCATGCCCACATCGGCGCCGAGCAGGTCCGCTTCCTGCGGACCGGCCAGCGCGGTCTCGATGGTTTCCTCGGCACGTTCCATCTCGACACCGAATTGGTCGTGCAATACCGCATACAAGGAAGCGCCCGCGGCCACGTGCCGGCGCAGACCGCGGAACCGGCTGAGCGGAAGGTGCGTGGTCTCCAGCGCCATCGGCTCGCCGTCGGCCAGCCGCAGACGCTTCATCCGGAACACCTTCGCTCCACTTCGGATCCCGAGCAGCTTCGCCAGTTCGGGATCACTCTGTAGTTCGTCCATCTCGAGCAACTTCGACGACGGCTCACGGCCCTGCGCCTTCATGTCCTCCGTATACGAGGACAGCTGCAGCCGCTGCGCCAGCTTGGGTTCGGCGGCGAAGGTGCCCTTGCCCTGCACTCGATGCAACCTGCCCTCGGCCGTCAGATCGGCCAACGCCTGCCGGACGGTGGTACGGGACACCGTGAACTCGGTGGCCAGTGACCGTTCGGTCGGGATCGGCGACCCTGGGGGCAGCGCGTCGAGGAGGTCGAGCAGATGCTGCTTCAACGCCCAATACTTCGGCTCGCGCTGAGTGCGCGTGGCTGACTCCACCATGACTGACTCCTCCTCGAAAACCGCACACACCAAGTGCAGCAAGAAACTACCCTTTCCACATGTTGACCTGCTCCGGGTAGTATTGGTCTAGACCTATGAAGGGACGCCGATGACCGCAGCCGGGCAGCACATGGCCGCCGAAATAGCCGAACAACCAGCCGTGCTGGCCGGGCTCGTCGCGCGCCGCACGGAGATCGCCGACGTGGCGCGGATCATCGCGCGACGGCCGCCCCGGTTCGCATTGCTGGCCGCCCGCGGCTCCAGCGACCATGCCGCCCTGTACGCGAAGTACCTGATGGAGGTGCTCCTCGGACTACCGGCCGGGCTAGTCTCGCCGTCGACCGTCACGCTCTACGGCGCACGTCCGGATCTGCGGGACGTCCTACTCGTATCGGTGAGCCAGAGCGGCGGTTCGCCGGACCTGGTCGAGTTCACCGAGACCGCTCGTGACCGGGGCGCACTGACCGTAGCGGTGACGAACACGCCGTCCTCGCCGGTACACAAGGCGGCCGAGCTCGCGGTGGACATCGGCGCGGGGACCGAGCACGCGGTCGCCGCGACCAAGACCTATTCGGCCACTCTTCTCGCGCTGTACCTCCTCGTCGACGCCGTGCGCGGGGGCGACGGTTCGGCGGCCACGGAGCTCGGCGCGCTGGCCGAGCAGGCGCTGGCGGTGCCGGTCCAGCGCGCGATCGACCGGTACCGGTTCGTCGACCGGGTCATCACCACCGGCCGCGGCTACTCCTACGCCACCGCGCTGGAGTCGGCGCTCAAGCTTGCCGAGACCAGTTACCTCGCGGCGCGCGCCTACAGCGGCGCAGACCTGTTGCACGGGCCGGTCGCCGCGATCGACGAGGAGACCGCGGTGCTGGCAGTGACCGGCGCGGGCCGAGGCGGTGCGGCGATGCGCCAGGTCCTGGCCGCGGTGGCGGAACGCGGCGCCGACGTCCTCGCACTCGGCTCGGCGGCCGAGGACGCGCCGGCGGATGTCCGCGTTCCGGTGCCCCGGGTCGCCGAGGAGCTGGCGCCCGTGCTGGAGGTCCTCCCGGTGCAGCGCCTCGCGCTCGGTCTCGCCCTCGCCCGCGGCGGCGACCCGGACCGGCCACGTGGCCTGCACAAGGTGACAAAGACGCGATGACGGGACACTATTCATACGGAAGATCGGCACCGACGGGACGCTGTTCCTACGTGATCGGGGTGGACGCCGGTGGCACCTCGACCCGGGCGCTGGCGGTGGCTCGGGACGGAACCGTGGTCGGCCGCGGCTCCTCGGGCGGCGCGAACCCGAACTCGCACCCGCCCGAGGAGGCCGTGGCACACATCGAGGAGGCGATCCGGGCGGCGCTCGGCGACCGCGATCCGCACGATGTGGACGGTTGCACGATCGGCATGGCGGGTACCAGCAAGCTCAGCGATCCCGCGGTGGCCGCCCTGTTCGACGCCGCCTGGAAACGGCTCGGCCTGGACCGCGTGCTGGTGCTCAGCGACGCGGAGGTCGCCTTCGCCTCGGCGACCGCCTCACCGGACGGCACGGTGCTGGTGGCGGGCACGGGCTCCATCGCCGGACGCATCCGCGACCACCGCGTGGTGGCGACGATGGGCGGCTACGGGTGGCTGCTCGGCGACGAGGGATCGGCGTTCTGGCTCGGCCGGGAGGCGGTGCGGTGGACCCTCGACGAACTGAGTGCCGGCACCACACTCGGCGCGTTGTCGAGGTCGGTGCTGCATGAGGCCGGATTGGACGACACCGAAAGGTCGGAGGTCTGGCGCAGGCTGATCACCGTCGCCAACGGCGAGCCGCCGATCCGGCTGGCCCGCTTCGCGCCGCTGGTGAGCGCCGCCCCGGACGCGGGCCCGATCATCGAGCGCGCGGCCGAACTGCTCGTCGAAACGGCGATGGCCGTGCGGGAGCCGGCCGAGAACACACCGATTGTGCTGGTCGGGAGCGTGCTCGCCGGACCGGTCGGCACGCTGGTGCGGAAACGGCTCTCCGACCTGCCGGTCCATACCAGTTCCGACGGTGTCCTGGGCGCGGCGTGGCTGGCCGCCCTCGCGGCATATGGCGTAAACGCCAATCGCCCAAAACAAGGTATTTGACGAATTCATCGGTGATCACCCTGTCCCCGGCGCCCACCCTCGCGTACGGTGGGACCCGGCCCCCGGACCTCCCCCTCGCCGGGGGCCTTCTCGCTGCCCGGAAAGCCGTGACCGCCGGTGAGCACGGTGCGTGCGGCACCCAGCACGAGCAGTTGTCCAGTCCACCCAATTTACCGGCGGACAGCCCGGGATCCGAGAGATCTTCGCCACACGATCGGGGCCTGCGGCGGTAATGATGGCGCGCAAGGAGCCGACAAGGTAGGAAACTACTGCTCTGACTGAAGGGGACGGGCAGCCGCACCCGGAATTAGCGGTGCATGCTCTGGTGTTCACTTCATCGGCGTGCCATGGGGAAAGGGGACTGCAGCATGAATGGCTTCGACAGTTATGTCGCACTGGGTGACAGCTTCACCGAAGGTCTCAACGACGCACTCCCCGACGGAACGTTTCGCGGCTGGGCCGACCGGTTCGCCGAGTTCCTGGCCGCCGGCAAGCCCGGTTTCCAGTACGCCAACCTCGCGCTGCGCGGGAAGATGCTCGCCGAGATCATCGACGAGCAGGTCCCGGTCGCGCTGGACCTCCAGCCCGACCTGATCACCTTCTGCGGCGGCGGCAACGACGTGATCGTGCCCGGCGCCGATGTCGACGAGATCTCCCGGCAGATCGACGAAGTGGTCGCGAAACTGCGCGCCACGGGCATCGAGGTGGTGCTGTTCAACGGCCCGGACCCCAAGCACCTGCCGCTGATGAGCGTGCTGCGGGGCAAGGTCGGGATCTACAACGCCAACCTGTGGGCGATCGCGCACCGGCACGACGCCAAGGTGGTCGACCTGTGGGCGATGGACGTACTGCGCGACAACCGCGCCTGGAGCGACGACCGGCTGCACTTCACGCCGGACGGCCATCGCCGGATCGCGTTGCGCACCGCCGAGGTGCTCGGACTGCCCACGGCCGAGGACTGGCGGGAGCCCTGGCCCGCCTTGGACGGCCCGAACACCTGGCTCACGCTGCGCCGCTCCGACCTCGCCTGGACCAAGACCCACCTGCTGCCCTGGATCCGGCGTCAGGTGCGCGGCGAGTCCCTCGGCGACGGCCTGAGCCCCAAGCGCCCGAAGCTGGCGCCGCTGCCTCCCCTTTCGTCGCCGCCCGCCGACGACCACGCCACCGCCGGCTGACGCCTGTTTCGGAAGCGCCAGATCCCGGACAAAG
This sequence comes from Amycolatopsis taiwanensis DSM 45107, assembly GCF_000519205.1. GTDB lineage: Bacteria > Actinomycetota > Actinomycetes > Mycobacteriales > Pseudonocardiaceae > Amycolatopsis_E > Amycolatopsis_E taiwanensis. The sequence continues at coordinate 32,373 of NZ_JAFB01000052.1, forward strand.
GTGAGTCCTCGACCCGCCGTCCGAAGGCAGCCGATCTTGGGGGCAGGGTTCCGCCCTCGAAAACGCGAGCCACGCACTCAACAGAGCCCTGTCCACAAGATCGGGCGGGCAGGTCCTCAACCGAACACTGAGGAGGTCGAACCCGCACTGGTCGCGAAGACCGCCGAGGGGGACTGATAGTTTGCCAGCATGCCGCTCCCGCACTGGACTTTGGAGGGGCGTCTCCCACCGGGTCGGCTTCCCGCCGACCTTGCGGACATCTATGAGCGCCTGGTCTTCGACGCCCCGCACCGCAACGATCGCGAGATCCTGTTCAGCGCATTGAACAGCTACCTCGGGGTGGTCACGCGCGTCATCCCGGCCGGCCGGGCGTGGGTCGGCGGCGCGTTCATCGAACGCACCGAACGCGTACCGGGTGGGCTGGACGTGGTCCTGATCCCGGACGACTGGGGCAGCCTCAAGCGCCTGACCGGCGCCGCCCGGGACGCCCTGTGCGGCCTGCTCACCATGCGCGGCATGATCGTCGGGCAGCCCGCGATGTATCTCGACCAGGTGCAGCCCGTGGGTGGCCTGCTCGACGGGTTCCTGTGCTTCCCCGGCGACGAGGACGTCTGGGCGCACACCTGGTCGGCCGGCGGCGGGCGCGGATTCCCGGAGGTGGTCTGGTGATGACGGAATTCCGGCGCATCGCCGAGGAGATCCCCGGCGGCACCTGGCTCGACGACCTCGCCCGCGCCTCCGCGATGGCCGCGCACGCGAAGTTCGAGCGCACCAGCCGGTCCCCGTTGCTCAAGGTCTCCATGCTCGGCCCGAGCCACCTGGACGCCTACACGTTCTCCGACATCAGCCGCGCCCTGCAGGACGCCACCGCGAAGATCGGCCACATCATCCGGAACCCGCAGGGCGAGATCACCTACGTCCAGCCCACCGACCGGGACAAGGCGCCGCTGCTGCAGCGCGGCCAGGCCGGGAACACGATCTTTTTCGGCTTCCCGGAGCCGGGCGGGGACGACGCACTCATCAACGACGGCATCGAGACACTGTCCGAACGCGCGGTGAAGGAGTTGTGCGATTTCCTGCCCGCCAACGGATCCGACGACGGTGCCCTCGATGCCGTGCTGCTTCAGCGGGACACCGTCCGCAACGCGGTGAGCGACATCGTCAACGCGGTGGTGAAGAACACCGGGATCGGCCTGAGCCTCGCCCCGACCTCGGGCGAGGAGGTGAACCGGAGCATGACCCTCGACCAGGCCAAGGTGTTGCACGGGAGCCTGCGCGAGTCGCGCGAGGCGGTCGGGTACGAAACCGTGTCCGGGCGGCTCGACGGCGTCCGGACCCGCCGCCGGATCTTCTATCTGGAACGCGAGTCGGGCGGGACGATCCAGGGCGCGGTCGCCCCGGACCTGCTCGACCAGATCAAGGAAAACCTGGACCGGCCGGTCACCGCGCGGCTGCGCGTGGTGCGCACCACGACCATCGACGGGCGTCGCGGCCGACCGGTGCACGAACTGCTCGACATCACCCCGGAAGTGACCCTGTTCAGTCATTGAGCAGCGCGAGCGTGAACAGCGCCGAACCGCCCAGCGCGGTGAGCGTGCGGACGTGGTTCCACGCCACCCAGCCGGTGAAGTAGCTGTTCCACTCGGCCTCCGCGCCGGCGGCATTGGCGTCCACCAGTGCCAGGGCGTCGTTGTGTGGAACGTGGTACGCGGCAAGCACCACCAGGCAGGCCAGGTAGAGCACGCAGCCCGCGAGGACGAGCCACGAACTCGGCGCGCTCAGCCGGCCCAGCGACCGGATGCCCACCACGAGGGCGACGACCGCGGTGACGCCCAGCAGCGCCATGAACCACGCGGATCGCGGCGCGCCCCGGTTGATCGCCTGCATCGCGCCGATCGCCTGGTTCGGCGGGAGTTCGCGCAGGCCGGTCATCACGAACGTCGAGAAGGCGAAGAAGACCCCGCCGGCGGCGCCCGCACCGACCGCCGCCACCAGAATCAGGATGCGAAAAGACATAACCCGATTACAGAGCGGCGGCCCGAGACTATCCATGCCCGATCGTCGCCAACGCATTCGTTCGCGTCTAGGGGCCTGGAAGGTGCTCTCCTGGCGGCCTTGGGTATCGGTTGTTCCCGGCTGCGGCAAGTAGGACTTGCGCCTGCTCGCGAGCATGGCTTGTGGGGTCCGAGAAGATGTTCAGGCCGTGGGCGACGAGTGCACCTTCGTGGAGCAGCATGAGTGTACGGCCCAGTTGGTCGGCCTGGTCTGCGTCGATATCCCGGGCGAGGTCGGTGAACAGAGCGAGCATCCACTCCTTTTGCCCGATGATGATCGGGTATGCGGGATGGGACGCGTCGCTGATCTCGGCGTGGGCGTTGACCATGCCGCACCCCTTCGGACTGTTCTCCTGCGACCAGGTAAGTGCAGCGTCGAAGACGGCCAGAACACGCGCCAGCGGGGCCGGCCGCGCCGCGTCGAGACGCTGAGCGAGGAAGGCTCGCCAGCGTTCATCACGATCCGCGAGGTACTCCACGACGATCTGTTCCTTGGAGCCGAACCGGTCGTAGAGGGTCTTCTTTGTCACCCCGGCCTCGGCAGCGATCAGGTCGACGCCGACGGCATGGATTCCGCGCTCGTAGAACAGCCTCGCCGCGGCGTCCAGGATGCGCAGGGCGGCAGGCGTCATCGTGATCCGTCGCAGCTTCTCCGTAGTGCCCATACTTCGGAAGTATACCGATCTGTATAGTCGCCGGGTATACCGATCTGTATAGTCGCCGGGTATACCGGTCTGTATAGTCGATGGAGGTGCGGCATGAACTTCCTGCTCTCGACCGCCTTTGTGCTCTGCTGGAGTTCCGGGTTCATCGGAGCCAAGCTCGGCGCGGGAAGTGCGTCCGCCGTCACGATCCTGATGTGGCGATTCCTGCCGCTCGCCGTCATCCTGATCATCATTACCGCGGCCAGGACGTCGTGGCGGGGCCTCGCGGTGCGGGACGTGGCCCGGCAGGCCGTGATCGGAGTGCTGTCGCAAAGCGGCTATCTGCTCACCGTGTATTACGCGATCCAACTCGGGGTTTCCAGCGGCACCACGGCTCTGATCGACGGAGTCCAGCCCCTCGTCGCTGGAGCGCTTGCCGGACCGCTTCTGCGTCAGTACGTCTCGCGTGGGCAGTGGCTCGGCCTGTGTCTGGGAGTAAGTGGCGTCGTCATAGTCACCAGAGCCGATGCCGCGGCCGGCACCGGGGTGGCCTGGTGGGCCTATCTCATACCGTTTCTCGGCATGCTCTCGCTGGTGGCAGCCACGTTCCTCGAAGGCCGCTCCCACAGGCAGGTGGCGCCGGTGGTGGCGATGACCGCACACTGTGTCACCAGTGCCGCCATCTTCACTGCATTTGCCATCAGCACCGGAGCGGCAAAGCCGCCCGCTGAGCTCGCTTTCTGGGGCGCGATCATCTGGCTCGTAGCCTTGTCCACCTTCGGCGGGTACGGGCTGTACTGGATCATCTTGCGGCGCTCAGGGGTCACCAGGGTGAATACGCTGATGTTCCTCATGGCTCCGGTCACGGCAGTCTGGGGAGCCCTGATGTTCGATGAACCGTTCGGCGCTCAAACCGTTATCGGTCTCGTCGTCGGCCTTGCAGCAGTTGTCATCGTCCATCGCGGTGACGCGTCATCGACCAGGGGCCGCGAGCCGGATACGGACCGGGTCGAAACATCAAGACCTGCCGAGTACAGGGCCTGATTCCGGTGCCTCGTCAAAGAGGAGAGACCACTAGTCTTGATGACCGTGGACGCACTGGACGCGTTTCTCAGCGGCCCGCGCGCGCGAGGCGCTTTTCTTCTGCGTTCGATCATGAGCCCGCCGTGGTCGATCCGGATCGAGGATCGAGCGCCGCTGACCGTGGTCGTGCTGGCCCGCGGTGACGCGTGGATCGTGCCCGACGGGGGCGAGCCGCACGAGCTTGGCGCCGGCGACATCGCGCTTGTCCGCGGCCCGGACCCCTACCTCGTCGCCGACCGGCCCGGCACGCCACCCCAGGTCGTGATCCACCCGGGCCAGCGCTGCACCACGGTGGCCGGCCAGAGCGTGCCCGAATCGATGGACCTCGGCGTCCGGACCTGGGGCAACGACTCCGACGGCGCGTCGGTCATGTTCACCGGCACCTACCAGGCCGACGGCGAGGTGAGCCGGCGGCTGCTCACCGTGCTACCCACCCTGACCGTCCTTCGGCATGACGAATGGGACTGCCCGCTGATTCCGGTGCTGTCCACGGAAATCGTGAAGAACCAACCCGGCCAGGAGGCCGTTCTCGACCGGCTGCTCGACCTGGTCGTCATCGCCGCCCTGCGCACGTGGTTCGGCCGGGCCGACGCGCCGGGCTGGTACCGCGCGCACGCCGATCCGGTGGTCGGGCCGGCACTCCGCTTGCTGCACAACGATCCGGCGCGGCCGTGGACGATCGCCGCGCTGGCCGGGGAGGTCGGCATCTCGCGTGCGGCGCTGGCGCGGCGGTTTCACGACCTGGTCGGCGAGCCACCCATCGCCTACCTCTCGGGATGGCGGATGACGCTGGCCGCCGATCTGCTCCGGGAACCGGACGCCACGGTCGGCAGTGTCGCGCGGAAGATCGGGTTCGCCAGCCCCTTCACGTTCAGCACGGCCTTCAAGCGCCACTACGGAATGAGCCCGCAGCAATACCGTTCCGGCCCAACCGATGCGCCGGCCGCCTGACGCTCCCCCATTGCGTCAGACGGCCTGTTGTGGACCTTACGCCAATACGGGGGGCCGGAAGCTAAGAATTTGCTAACAACGTTCAAGATCCAGAAGAGGAGCCCGCGGCGCGCTCGAAGGGTGCCCGCGCATGAGTGACCCGTTCGTGCCGCGTTTCGACAGTAACGGGTCACTCGCTCATCAGTTTCGACAGTAACGGTCACTCATGAAGCGAGGCGGCCCCGTGCCACCGTTCCCGATCCGGTGGCACGGGGCCGCGCCCGTGAAACATGCGGCGGGGCGGGTGCTGCCCTGCCGAGAGCGGTGCCGGCGAACGGCGATGGGCCTCCCCCCGAGCGAACGGAGAACCCGGTAGCCGGGCCGACAGCCTGAACCGCTTGGGCGGGTCGCCTTTGCGATGGCGACACCGTAACAGAACGCTATTGGCTTGCTACGCGCGACCCGCGGAAGCGAGGTGTGATGTGTCCGCCGAACGCGCCGGTGCCTGTCCGGTCAGCGGGTGACCGGGGTGAAGTCGCGGCCGCCGATGAAGCTCGGCCGCGGCTTCGCCGCCGCGTACGGCTCGACCAAGGTGTTTTCCACGCTGTTGAACACCACGAAGATGTTCGACCGCGGATACGGCGTGATGTTGTTGCCGGAGCCGTGCATGATGTTCGAGTCGAACCACAACGCCGATCCGGCCGGCCCGGTGAACTGGTCGATGCCGTACTCGGCCGCGAGCGCGGTGATGTCCTGCTCGGTGGGCACGCCGATCTCCTGCTCCTTCAGCGACGCCTTGTAGTTGTCGTCCGGCGTCGCGCCCACGCAGGGCACGAAGGTCCGCTGCGAGCCGGGCATGACCATCAGCCCGCCGTTGAACGGGTAGTTGTCGGTCAGCGCGATCGAGCAGCTCACCGCCCGCGGCCCCGGCATGCCGTCCTCCGCATGCCAGGTCTCGAAGTCGGAGTGCCAGTAGAAGCCGGTGCCCCGGAACCCGGGCATGTAGTTGACCCGGCTCTGGTGGATGTAGACCTCCGACCCCAGGATCTGCCGCGCCCGGTCCAGGATGCGCGGGTCGCGGACGAGCTCGCTGATCAGCGGGCTGATCCGGTGCACTTCGAAGATCGAGCGCACCTCACCGCTGCGCTTCTCGGTGATGACCCGCTCGTCGCCGCGCAGCCCCGGGTCGCCGGAGAGCCGCACCAGTTCCTGCCAGTAGCCCTGCACCTCCGCCGGTGACAGTGTCTCCTCGACGATGTGGTAGCCCCGCGCGTCGTGCGCGGCGAGCGTGGCCGCGTCGATGGGACCGTCGCCCTCCCCTCCCCACACGGTGGGGTCGACGCGGTCGATGGGGTGTGCCTCACCAGTGACCCGGGTCGGATAGCGGTCTTCGACTCCGGTGTCCATCATCGTCAACGTTCTTCGCCTCCTTGATCCTCGTCCTGGCGCCGCCGGTTACTCCTCGACCACCAGCGGGTAGACGCCGTCCTCGTCGTGCACCTCGCGACCGGTGACCGGCGGGTTGAACACGCACACCGTGCGCATATCGGTCTTCGGACGCACCTGGTGCTTGTCGTGGTTGTTCAGCAGGTACAGCGAGCCGGGCTTGAGCAGGAAGGTCTCCCCAGTCGCCTTGTCGGTGATCTCGCCTTCGCCTTCGACGACGAACACGGCCTCGATGTGATTGGCGTACCAGAAGTCGTTCACGGTCCCCGCGTAGAGCGTGGTTTCGTGCACCGAGAACCCGACCTTCTCCTTGGCCAGCACTATTCGCTTGCTGCGCCAGTTCGGCGTCTTGATGTCTGCGTCGGTGTCGGTGATCTCGTCGGTGCTACGGACGATCAACGGGTGCTCCCTTACTTGCCGGTGTTATTCGGAACATGTCCGGGTAGACAGGCCGTGACTTCTCCACGCGTCGGCTGCCGGTTGACAACGATGACGGCCTGCCTCCCCGCCCCCACAAGACACAGCGGTCTGGGGGCTTGCCCCCAGAAGGATTGCGGGGGCGGAGCCCCCGCAAGGCAGCGTTGTGCTGTGTCACCAAGCGTGCTCGTCTCGCGTGTTAACTCCTGGTCAATACAGCTTGCACGGATTCGTCGATGATGTGCAGGCCCTCACCGACTTCGGCGTCGCTGACGGTCAGCGGCGGCAGCAGTTTCATGACCTCACCGCTGGGCCCGGAGGTCTCCATCAGCAGCCCGCGCTCGAACGCCGACGCGCACACCTGGGAGGCCAGCTCGCCGCTGGCGAACTCCAGGCCGCGCGCCAGGCCCCGGCCCTTGGCGACCAGGCCGGCGTCCGGATAGGCCTCCACGATGCCGTCCAGGGCGGCGCCGAATCGCTCACCCTTGGCTCGCGTGGACTTTTCCAGCTCGTCGTCGCTCCAGTAGACGCGCAGCGCCTCGGCGGCGGTGACGAACGCGGGGTTGATCCCCCGGAACGTCCCGTTGTGCTCGCCGGGTTCCCACACGTCCAGCTCGGGCTTGATCAGCGTGAGCGCGAGCGGAAGTCCATATCCACCAATGGATTTCGACAGGCACACGATGTCGGGGACGATTCCCGCGTCCTCGAACGAGAAGAACGGGCCGGTGCGCCCGCAGCCCATCTGGACGTCGTCGACGATGAGCAGGATGTCGTGGCGGTGGCACAGATCCGCCAGCCCGCGCAGCCATTCCACGCCGGCGGCGTTGATGCCACCCTCGCCCTGCACGGTCTCCACGATCACCGCGGCCGGCTCGTTCAGGCCGCTGCCGGAATCCTCCAGCAACCGCTCGAAGTACAGGAAGTCCGGGTACGCGCCGTCGAAGTAGTGGTCGTAGGGCATCGGCGTGGCATGCACGAGCGGAATCCCGGCACCACTGCGCTTCATCGAGTTGCCGGTGACCGACAGCGCACCGAGCGTCATGCCGTGGAAGGCGTTGGTGAAGTTGATGACCGATTCCTTCCCGGTCACCTTGCGGGCCAGCTTCAACGCGGCCTCGACCGCGTTCGCGCCGCCCGGCCCGGGGAAGATCACCTTGTAGTCCAGCTCACGTGGCCTGAGGATCTTGTCCTCCAGCGTCTGGAGGAGATCGCGCTTGGCCACGGTGAACATGTCCAGCGCGTGGGTTACCCCGTCGCGCGCCAGGTAGTCCAGCAGGGCCTGCTTCAACACGGGGTTGTTGTGCCCGTAGTTGAGAGCGCCGGCCCCGGCGAAGAAGTCCAGGTAGGGGGTGCCGTCCTCGGCGTAGATCCGGCTGCCGACGGCGCGGTCGAACACGACCGGCCAGCCGCGGCTGTAGCTTCGTACTTCGGACTCGAGCTTTTCGAAGATGCTCACTGAGCTTCCATCTCCCTGGATGGCTTGGTTCTGGCTTGTTATGCCAAGGAAAGCGGGCCGATCCGGTACAGGTCCTCCGGCTCGTGCGGCTGTGTCTCGTCCGGAAAGAGCGACCGCGCGAACTCTTGCGAGCACGTCAGCTCCGCATTCCAGCGTTGGGCGAACGACGAAAACAGCTTGATCGACGCCTTGTTGTCCGGCGTGATGGTGGTCTCCAGGTAGCGCACCCCCTGCCGTACGAGTCGCGTGAACAGTTCATCCAGCAACTTCCCGGCGAGGCCGCGACCACGCTGCGATTCGTCCACGGCCACCTGCCACACCAGCGCCGTGTCCGGCGCGACAGGTCTGCGATAACCGATCACGAACCCGACGGCGTGACCGTCCACTTTGGCCACCACCGACGTGTCCGCGAAATCACGGCACCACAACAGATACGCATAAGGCGAGTTGAGATCCAGCTTCTGTGAATCTCGCGCGATTCGCCAGAGCGCGGCCCCGTCGGCCTTGGTCGGAGTTTCGATCAAGTGCTTTCCGGACATGTCAAAACAAGCTAACAGAATCTATTAGTCCGTTCAGCTCAAGGACGGGCGCCGCAGGCTGACTACCTGCAATGACCAAGAAACACGTGTGATAATGACAACAAAACTATTGCGATCAAGCCGGCAAATATGCTATGAGACCGTGCTTGACCTGCTGCGACACTTGATTCCGCAGGGAATAACGCCGCAGCCGATCTATTCGTTACAAAGGTAACGCCGCCGTTCACCGTGCGCGACTCTTTTCCGGGTCGCAGGCCGCCCAGAACCGGGAGCCGAAGGGGGAGAGGCGGACCGTGCCGCGCACCAGCCGCGCCCGCCGCCCGCTCGCCGCGGCCTCGCGCACCAGCCCGTCGGTGGCCAGGATCTCGTACTGCGGCTCGAGCCCGGCGCGCACGCCCTCGCGCTCGACGAGGCCGAGTCCGATCAGGCGGGTCAGGTAGCTCGGCACCTCGTCGCGTAGGGTGACCCCAGCGGCCTCGCCCACGGTGGAGGCGTTGCGGAGCAGAGTCGCCTGGCGGGTCACCACATCGACCACCGGGAAGGGCGCTCCGCTCGCCAGCACCGCGAGGATGCGCGCCTCGTCCGCGGTCAGCTGGCGCAGGACGGCCGCATAAAGCTCATCGCGCGCCTGCCGCCGGTCCGCGTCGGCGGAGGACTCGAGCAGCTCCTTCATGGCCACCCGCAGCGGCGGCATGAGTGACCCGTTCGTCCCGTTTTCCGACAGTAACGGGTCACTCATCACCCGAGCTGGTTGCTCGGCACGGCCGACTCTGCTAACCGCCGGACGAACCAGGATCTCGCCGACGAGCCGCGCCGCTCGCCGCAGCACGCTCTGCTTCTCGCCGGCCACGCCGCGATTATGGCACCGGCGTCACGGCTGAAGTTTTGGGCGGCCAGCTCAACGTCATCATCGCTCGGGCCCCGGGGGCGCGGCCCGCTCAGCAGCTCGGCGACCTCACCCGCCCGGCCGGCAGGCACCGCCGTCGCCGGCTCACCTCGACCATTTCATCGAACGGCCGCGAGGACACCTCCCGATGCCAGCGAACAACCGTGGGCTCGACGCCTAGTTCGCGCAGCGCCGCCACCGCGTCGTCGGCCGTCGGGCCGCTCGGTCGTTCGACGTCGTAGAAGTGGCGCCACAGTTGGTTGAGCGTGCTGAGCGGATGGCCCTGCGCGATCTCCACGGCCACCCGGCGGCGCGCGTGCCCGGTGAGCGCGCGCACGAAAGCCTGCAGGTCAGCGGCGTCGTAGAGGACGTTCGCGCGCACACCACGTCCGCGGGTTCGACCTCGATTTCCGGCCAGCGCCCCGGACCAGCCGGTGCGCGACCGGCGCCCGCTGGCCGAACTCGGCGAGCAACTCGGCATCGGTGTCGACCGCGGTGATCTGCATGGTGGCCGGCGCGCAGCGCAGGCTGGCGGCATCGGCGGTGCTCTGTGGGGGGTCCGCCTCACACCCCCGGCTGGGGGCAAGCCCCCACACCCCCTTCACCGAGGCCGACCACGGTGCCCGCTCCGGCCAGCGCGTCGAGTATCGCGGCGTGCGTGAACGTGCGCGGCTCGGTCAGTTGCCGGTCGACGCGGCGGACGAACACCTGGCGTGGCAGCCCCAGGGCGATTCGCCGGCGCCGGTGAGAATGTGCTCGAGGATCGCCCAGCCCGCGAGTTGCCTGGACCATTGTTGCGAGAGCGCCGGGCAGGTGCGCATTGTGCGCTCTGACCGACGGACAGGAGTACTTCTCGGTTTCGCAAAGTTTGCGGAAAACCGACCGAAATACCGCACTCCGGCGGCTCCCGGGTGCGGTGGATCAGCGTCTGACGAAAATTTGCGAAAACCGGCTAAGGGCCGGGATTCAGATTTCCTCCTCGACACCGTGTCACGGTGTCCACTGTGGATCATTCCGGCAGCGGTCGCCGCTGACGCTCACACTCCGGCCAGCCAATCCTTCGCCGCCTGCACCGCCGCCATCGTGATCTGGTGGCCGCCCGGATGACGGTGCGAGGTCACCTCGGCCGACCGGGCGCGGAGCAGGTCGACGAACCGTTCCGTGGAGTCCAGCGGCGCCATCCCGTCCTGCAGCCCGTTGGACAGGAACGCGCGGGTGCCGGACAGATCCTCCGCGATGGCCTCGGACGTTTCCGGCAACGGCAGCATCGAGGAGAACAGCGCGGCTTCGCGCAACACGTCCGGTCGCAGCAGGAGCGTGGCGCCCGCGACGTTGGCCCCGTTGGAAAACCCGACAGCGACAAGGCGTTGCGGCAACTCATAGCGCTCGCGGGCGGCGAGGACGAAGTCCGCGAGTTGATTGGCACGCACGGCGACGTCGTCATAGTCGAAGACACCTTCGGCCAGCCTGCGAAACCAGCGCGCCGCGCCGTGCTCGGAAACCGGCCCGGCCGGGGCGAGCAGCGGGGACGCCGGGCTCAGCAGCCGCGCCAGACCGATCAGGTCGTCCGGCCCGCCGCCGGTGCCGTGCAACAGCAGCAGCACCGGCGCCCCGTCCTCGCCCGCCACGAACTTGTGGTCGAGGATCACGCCAACTCCGGGTTGTTTTCGCGAGGCAGGTTGAGCTTGGGCAGCGTGTGCTCGATCTGCTCGCGGTCGGGTTCCAGCCACGGCGGCAGCTTCAAGGCACGGCCCAGTTCGAGCAGCGGCTCGTCGACCGAGAAGCCGGGCTGGTCGGTGGCCACCTCCAGCAGGGTGCCGCCAGGCTCGCGGAAGTAGATCGACCGGAAGTACTGACGGTCCAAAATGGACGTCACGGAATGGCCGCGGTCCACGAGTTCGGCACGCCACTCCGCCTGGGTCGCCTCGTCCGGTGCCCGCCACGCCACGTGGTGCACGGTGCCGTTCGCGACCAGCCCGCGCGGCGCGTCCGGGGTGACCAGGACGTCGACCATCGCGCCCGGCCCGCCGTCACCCGCACTGAACCGCAGCCGGTTGGCGTCCTGGCTGGTGAAGGTCAGGCCCAGCTCACGGAACATCTCGGCGGTCGCGTCTTCCGTGACCACGGACAGCGTGACCGAGTGCAGGCCGCGGATCGCGTGCTCGGCGGGCACATGCCCGTTGTCCCAAGGGTCGCGCGGGTCGTGCTGCGGATGCGCGACCAGGGCCAACTGCAGGCCGTCCGGGTCCTGGAAGGTCAGCGCGTCCTCCCCGTCGCGGTTGGTGATCCGGCTGGTGGTCACGCCCGCCCCGACCAGGCGGTCCCGCCACCAGCCGAGGGAGTGCTCCGGCACGGAGAACGAGGTCGTCGTGGCCTGGCCGGTACCGCGACGGCCGCGCGGCGCGTCCCGCCACGGGAAGAAGGTCAGCAGCGTGCCGGGCTTGCCCGACTCGTCGCCGTAGTAGAGGTGGTAGGTGCCGGGATCGTCGAAGTTGACGGTCGTCTTCACCAGCCGCAGGCCGAGCGTGCGCAGGTAGAAGTCGGCGTTTCGCTGAGGGTCACCGCCGATCGCGGTGACGTGGTGCAAGCCGTTTGTCTTGATGGACATCGGATCCTCCTTCGGCCGGCTCACCCTGAACGTAACGGCATAACCTCTCGCGCGCAAGATATATTCCCAGAAGACAAACCTGCTACATTGGACGGGTGGCTGATGACGACGAGATCCTGACCTGGTGGGGTCTGGTGATCGAGGGCTACCTCGCGACCCAGGACAAGCTGATGGGCGAGATCGCCGAGCGGTTCGGCCTGGCCCCGGCCACGTTCGACATCCTGCTCCGGCTCGTGCGCACACCCGGCCACCAGCTGCCGATGACCCGGCTGGCCAAGGAGGCGGCATTGTCCAGCGGTGGGTTCACCAAGGTCGCCGACCGGATGGTGGCCGCGAAGCTGATCCGCCGGGACCCGCACCCCAACGACCGGCGAGTGACCTACGCCTGTCTTACCGAGCACGGCCGCGAAGTGGCGGAGAAGGCACGGCAGGCGTGCGCGGAGATCCTGCGCCGCCGCGTCCTCGCCCCGCTCGGGCCGGAGTCCTCCGAGGCACTGGCCCAGGCGATGCGCAAACTCCGCGAGGTCAACAGCGACTGACCCTTCGTGCAGCGATGGTTGTTACGGGACCCCGCGTTGCGAACGCGCAACTCGCCTCGCTGAACCGGGAAGATGAGTGCCGCAAGCCGGAACTCGCCCGCCCCAGGCGGGGACACGCCCGGAATCTGGCGTGTCCCCGGTTCTGGCATCCGAGTTCCGGCTTGGGCACGAATGCGGTGCAGGCCCCTTCGTCGAAGGTCGACGTATCAGGCAGGTTTGCTTGCGACGGTGGGATCCTGCACACAGCGTCCTGGTATCAGGCGGGCAGACTTTGTTTCTTTAGAGCAGCCTGGTAACGATCCATACTCGCACCACCGCGTTTAGCGGCCGGGGATTTCTTTTGCGCCTTGGATTTCGGATCGGTGGTCTTCTTGGTGGTGGTGTTCGCCCGTGTCTCATGGTGCCGAACGCCACGGTGCTTCTGAGAGCGCTCGAACGATTCCATCTGCTGTGCGGTCTTCTTCGTCGGCGCAGCCTTGTTCGCCTGTGTAGCCTTCTTCGCCGGCGCAGCCTTCTTCGTCGGCGCAGCCTTATTCGCCTCCGCAGACTTCTTCGCCTGCGCGTCCTTGTGGTCACACTGCGTCGGGTTTTCACAGGACTTCTTTACCGTCTTGCTTGTCCCGGTTGAAGTCTTCGCCGGCGCGGCCTCAGCGAACGCCGGAATGATCGTGGACAACCCACCCAACGTCAGGGTCGTCGCCGCCACAAAGGCGGGCAGCCGGACAGCCATCCGCCCAACCCTGGCTGCCCCTCGGTCACGAGTACCGCCGGATTTCACATACGACCTAGTAGTCATAGTTCGATTCCTCCACATCTTTAGCGAGCGCAAGCTGGGCAACCGGCTGGGCCGGCTCGGACACCAGCGCGGCGTTTGGGCATGGGTCTTCGTCCTTCCAGGTTCGCGACACCTCCTGTCCCCCTGCGGAACCAACCCGTCCGACCAGCGTCTGGGCAAAACTTCCGGACGGCTCCGGACAGATCCGGAAAGCCCCACGGGCGCAGCCTTCGCACCGGGACCCCCTCGGGCCAGTGGCGCCGCGGAGGCCACCACAAGTAGCCGCATACGGTGAAGGGTTCCGTTCCTGGGTTGGCAGGAACGGAACCCCTCGGCGAAGGTGCTGGCTGGGTTCCTACTCGCTCGCCGTCAGCACGTCCACAGACTGGACCTCCCCGATGCTGGTCCCTGCGGGCTCCGTTCCCGAATCCGGGGTGAGCTGAGTAGTCCGCGCAGGCAGTGTTTCGAACACCTCGGACTCCGCTGGGGCCGAAACGGCCTCTTGCTCGGCGGGCACGACGTCCACCGGCTTGGGCTGCGCCTTGGGCAGCACGACGACGGGCTTGACGTCCGTCTTGTCCGGGTCGGCAAGCTGCTGAACGTCCGTCTTGTCCGGCGTGGCAACTGGCCCAACAGGAATCCCATCCGGCGCGCCAAACGGCCGCACAGCTGACCCATCCGGCGCCACAAGCGGCTTAACATCCGTCTTGTCCGGCACCAC
>NZ_JAFB01000053.1 GCF_000519205.1 Amycolatopsis taiwanensis DSM 45107
ACTGGAAGTGGATCAAGCAACGCTACCGCAGAAACAACAAGTGGTGTTCAGCACCGAACGGAGTGACACTCTTCGATCCCATATCGATGAAAATCGAACGCCACACCTGGCGCGGGAGCAAGATCGCCAACCCGTGGACCCACGCACTCCGAAACACCATCGCCTGACCGACTCGTGGAGAGCCGGATGCCGGGAAACTGGCACGTCCGGTTCGGCGGAGCGGCACGGGGAAACGACCCGGCGAAAACCGGGAACCGCGCCCCGTGCCGACTCCAACGACGTCGATGGCTGGAACTTCCACTACAACGGAACCACCAACGAGCTGACCGTAACGACCCCGACCGGACGCCTGCACACCACCCAGCCCGAGACCATCGTCAAACCCACCGTCGAAAAATCTGGCAGGTCCACAAAGGACGATCCACACGACGGCACCCAGGAGCCGCCCTTCTAAATTCAAGAACTCCTAACCTAAAGATCTTGAAACGGGTCTATAGCGGCAACGGTGTTCCAGTGTTGTCGGTCAGTAGGCCGGCCAGCGGTCGCCGAAGGCGGCCCAAAACAGGCCCGAGCCCGGTCGAGGAGTGCCCGAACTGGCTCGAAACACCATCTGATCAACAACTTATGCCGCTGACCCAGTCGGAACGCGCACCCGGCCCGTCCAGTGAACGTGCCCATCGGCGCGGTGACGCTCGCGCTCGGCACCGTTTCGCTGTTCCTGGCCGCCCGGCTGACCGCCCGGTTCGGGGTCCGCAAGGTGCTGCTCACCGGCATGTTCGCGCTGGGCACCGGACTGGCGCTGCTCAGCCGCGCGCCGCCCCTTCGCCCGGCGCGGTCCCTCGAGCCGAACGGAGCCGAGTCCACTGCCGAACCGGTGGCCTGACGAACCGACGCTCGCGACCGCCCGCCGGGTGCGCTCCCGGCGGGCGTCGCCTTGCCGCAACGTCGGAAATCCCAACATGTCCACAAAGGACGAGCACGGGGAGCGTGCTACCGCAGCTACGCAAGGGTCAGGACTCTGCACCCGGACGGGCCGAAGTGAACGTCTCCGCGAAGGCCCGGGCACGCGAGGGCCCGTGGATTCGGCGCCACACCAGGCCCAGGAACGAGTCCGGCAACCCTTCGACCGGGACGAAGACGATCGAGCGGCGGCGGTCGTGGTACTCGGCCGTCGAGCGGCACAGCAGCATCGCCCCACGATCGGCGGCCGTCAGGCTGAGGCCCTCCTGCAAGGTCTTGACGACCGGGCCCGCCGGGATCGGCACCCCGCCGGGAGTGTGGCTCGGCGCCTGGGCACGGCGCCAGTAGGTGGGGGCCACGTCGTGGACTCCGATCAGCGGTGTGCCGGCGAGGTCTTCCGCCGTCACGGAGGCGCGGGACGCGAACGGGTGGCGGGCCGATACCGCCAGGGTCAGCGGCTGCCGCGAGAACACCGGGCCGAGCACCAGATCCTGTTCCTCCACCGGGAGCAGCACCACGGCCGCGTCGACCTCCCGACGGCGGATCGGGCCGAAAGGGTCCGCGAGCGGGATCTCGACGATCTCGACGGTGCAGCCGGGATGCCGCTGCTCGAAGAGAGCGATGGCGCCGGTGAGGTAGTCGTGGGCAGTGCACTGGAAGCCGACCCGCAGGACGCCGCCGATGCCGCGTGCGGCGTCCTGGGCGGCCTCCACGGTGGCGCTCAACCGGTCGTACGCGGGACGCAGTCCGGCCAGAAACCGCTCACCGAGCGGGGTGAGCGACACCCGGCGGCTGGTGCGGGCCACGAGGGGCGCACCGATCCGGTGCTCCAGGGAGCGCAGCAGCTGGCTGACCCTGCTCTGGGAAACGTACAGCCGCTCGCCCGCCCGGCCGAAGTGCAGTTCCTCCGCAAGCACGAGGAATGCCTCCAGTTCCCGTATCTCCAAGCCGCCCATGCTTCTCCTTCCGGCGCCGGGATCAAGTAGCCCAGCTCATTGAAGGATGAGGGATTCGCTGTTGTTCCCGTAAGTCAAGATCGGTTGCCTGAAAGGCATGGCACAGACTGAGGAAGTCACGGCGGCGGAGGCCGGACGGCCGCCGGAAAGTCCGCCCGGGAAGGGCTGGCCGGGGGTGGCCGCGGTCGCGGGGGCGACCTTCACCGTGGTCACGTCCGAGATGCTGCCGGTGGGGCTGCTGACCCCAATCGGCGACACGCTGCGGGTGACGGAGGGGACGGCGGGGTTGACCCTGACCATCACCGGCCTGGTCGCGGCGGTGTCGGCGCCGCTGCTGACGCTCGCGCTGGGCAGGTTCGACCGGCGGGTCGTGCTGTGCGCACTGATGGCGGTGCTGGCGTTCGGGAACCTGCTCGCGGCCTGGTCACCGGAGTTCGGCGTGCTGGTGACGGCGCGGGTCCTCGTCGGTGTCGGCATGGGCGGCGTGTGGGCGATCGCGGCGGGCCTCGCGGTCCGGCTGGTGCCTCCCAGGTCGGTGACACCGGCCACCTCGTTGATCTTCAGCGGGGTCGCGGTGGCGTCCGTGCTGGGCGTCCCGGCTGGTACGTACCTCGGTGAACTGACCGGCTGGCGTGCGGCGTTCGCCTCGGCGGGCGGCTTGGCACTGGTGGTCCTGGTGGCGCTGGCCGTGCTGCTGCCGCGACTGCCCGCCGAGCAGGAGGTGCGGCTGGGCGGTGTGCTGGGGCTGCTGCGGGAGCCGCGGGTGGCTACCGGCCTCGTGGTGGTGGCGCTGCTGGTCACCGGGCACTTCGCGGCGTACACCTACGTACGGCCGGTGCTGGAGGAGGTGTCGGGGGCGAGCGCCGCACAGATCGGCACGCTGCTGCTGGTATACGGCGTGGCCGGGGTCGTCGGCAACTTCGTGTCGGGCGCCGGAGCGAGCCGTTCGCCGCGCGCGACGCTGTTGGTGATCTGCGCGGTGCTCGCGGCGACAGTGACGCTGACGCCGATGCTGGGCGGTTCGGTGCTGACGGCCGCGGCGCTGCTCGTGGTGTGGGGCCTGTCGTATGGCGGGGTATCGGTGACCACACAGACATGGCTGCTGGCGTCGGCGCCGCAGGCACGCGAAGGGGCGGCGGCCCTGCTCGTCGGTGTCTTCAACGGCGCGATAGCGCTGGGCGCCCTGTGCGGCGGACTCGCGGCGGACGGGGCCGGGGTGACCACCGTGATGTGGCTGGGCGGTGCGCTCGCCGTGGGTGCGCTGCTGGCGGTCGGCCTCGGCCGAGCCCCGGCGACGGGGCGGCTCTGAACTCGCAGGCTCACCTGTCGAGCAGGGTGCGCGCCATGGCTTGGACCGCTTCGGCGAAGGACTTGCCCTCGCGCTGCATGTGGCGGATCAGGTCCGCATCGAAGGTCGCCAGGATCGCGTGACTCAGGAAGTCCGCGTCGACGTCCGGGCGTTCCGCAGTGATCAGGTTCGCGATGTGCCGGGCCCAGAACCGGTAGCTCGGGTCTTCGTGCTTGTGGTCCGCACAGGCCACTTCGTGGGCCGAGAGCAGCGCGGCGTTCTGTTCACCGATGCCGGCCAGTTCGTGCAGAAACGCCATCAGCCGCTCGCGTGGCGGCGCTCCCGGGCCGAGCGGTGGCGGGCCGCCGGTGACGTTCTCGCGCAGTGTTCGGGAGCGTTCCTCCAGGAGTTCCCTGATCAGGCCCGCGCGGCTGCCGAAGCGGCGGAACACCGTGCCCTTGCCGACCCCGGCTGCCGCCGCGACCGCGTCGAGCGAGACGTGGTCGCCGCCGCGCTCCACCAGCAGTCGCTCGGTCGCTTGCAGCACCGCTTGTCGGTTGCGCGCCGCGTCGGCTCGCTCCTGCTTCGGCACATCCACTCCCAAGAACCGGACCGCCAGTCCGCTCTATGCTACCTTGAGACCAAGCGGACTGTCGGTCCGCATAACCTCAGGAGGAGAACATGCGAGCACTGGTCGTCGACCTCGAAGCGCCGAGGAAGCTGCGGATCGGCAATGTCCCGGAACCCGTCCCTGGGCCTGGCCAGGTGCTACTCGACGTGCACCACATTTCGCTCAACCACGGCGAAATCGCCTTCGCCGCGATGAGAGCGCCCGGCACCGTGCACGGTTACGACGCCGCGGGCGTCGTGATGCGGTCGGCCGAGGGGAGCCCGCCGGCCGGGGCGCGCGTGATCGCCTTCGGTGAGGGAGCCTGGGCGGAGCGGATGGCGGTCAACGCGGACGCCGTCGCCGAGGTGCCGGACCCGGTCGACCTCGCCGACGCCGCGGCGGTACCGATGGCCGGGCTGACCGCTCTGCGCGCGCTGCGGACCGCGCCGCTGCTCGGCAAGCGCGTGCTGATAACCGGTGCGTCGGGCGGGGTCGGGCGTTTCGCCGTGCAGCTCGCGCGGCTCGGCGGCGCGCATGTCATCGCGCAGGCGAACCGCCAGGATGGCTTGACGGAGCTGGGTGCACACGAGGTGACGTCCGAACTGGGCGAGCTAGGGCCGGTCGACCTGGTACTGGACAACGTCGGCGGGAAGATGCTCGTCGAGGCCTGGAAGCTGGTGAAGCCGGGCGGCAGCGTGCAGAACATCGGCTGGACCTCCGGCGAACCGGCGGTCTTCGAGCCGTACTCGCTCTTCGCGGTCGGACCATCGAAGTCGTTGAACACCTTCGGCGACGTCCACGCACCCGCGGAAGACCTGTCCACTTTGGCCGGTCTGGTGTCGTCCGGGCAGCTTTCCCCCGAGGTCGGCTGGCGCGGCTCGTGGGAACGCCTCGACGAGGCCGCCGAAGCCTTGCTTCAGCGCCGCGTGCCCGGCAAGGCCGTCTTGACCGTGCGGGAGTGATACGCACCCCGCTTTGATCTCCCTCGCGGGCGGGAGCAACATTCGCGGGCGGCAAGCTTGTCGAACGGCTCGAGCCCCGCAACGGCCCAAGAACGAAGGAAGACACCCCGATGAATATGTTGCCTGCGACCGAAGCCATGTTGGTGCTTCGTACCGACTTCTCGGATCAGGACGCATGGGAAGCCGTTCGCGCGGCGATCGGGGAGCCCGATGAGGACGGCTTCCTTGAAGACTACGACCACTTGGTGGAGTTTCTCGGCGATGCGTCCTACCGAGACGTTTCCCTGGAGCAGATCCTCGCGCTCATCCCGGACGGCTACCGGCACCCGATCCTCGTCGTGGTCGACAAGACCACGATCACCTCGGTGGAAATGCCGGTTGTGCTCGTCGACCTGAATGAACTGAACGAGGAATACGGCCGGACGTTCCGCGCTCTTCCGGGCGAGCTTCCGTTGATCGAAGTCAATCTCTCTATCGGCAACATGGACTTCTTCGAGTTCGCCGACTCTGCGGACGATGACGGTGTTTTCCGAGGCTTCTCCGATTGAGCAACACCAACGCGGCAGCTACCAACCGTGCACCGCATCTGCGGGTTACCTGCCCTTGCCGACCCGGCTTCGCCGCGCTCCGCCCGGCGGCGGCTTGCAGCACCGCTTGGCGGTTGCGCACCGCATCGGCCGAGAAGCAGCTCTCTGTCCGCGATCGGCCCGGGCGTGGGTCAGGGGGCCGGGGTGGCCGCCCGGCGCCGAGCGCGGAGACCGCGCCAGCCCAGCACACCGATGATCGTGCCGAGCACGAAGGACACGATCGTCAGGAGCAGGTGGACAACGAAGAACGAAGTGGCCGAGCCGTCAGGCGCCCAGGACTGGCTGCTCGCCCACAGGTTGCGCGCGAAGGTGATCCAGATGACCCACGACCACACGCCGAAGAGCAGCAGAAACAGCGAAACTCGTCGAGACATACTTCGGATGCTATGCAATGGCCGAGACCGGCACTCGCGCTAACCCACCCGGGTGGTGCGGGCCGGGACTATCCCCCGATCGATTCGATCTCTTCACCCGGTAGATAACCCGAGGTGGACTAACCTTTCTCGGTGCTTCGTTCCCGTTTCCCCCTGGTGCTCGTCCTGGCCCTGCTCTCCGGTCTCGCCGTGGTCACCGCGCCGGCCGCGTCGGCCCAGGGCGCCTGCCCGGACCATCAGGCCCCGCCCCCGCCGGTCGACACCTCGGAAAGACCCCCGCCCGGCCAGGCCGAGCCGGCGCCGCTGCCGATGCCCGCCGAGCCCGTCGGTGGCGCCCGGATGGGCGAGTGCGGGATGGTCTTCCCGGCCGGCGCCGCCACGCCGCCGGAGACCACCGCGGCCTCCTGGGTGGTCCAGGACCTCGACACCGGCGCCGTGGTGGCGGCGAAGAACCCGCACGCGCGGGAACGGCCCGCGTCGCTGATCAAGACGCTGCTCGCGCTGGTCGTGCTCAAGGACCTCGACCAGGACCAGGTGATCGTCCCGACGGAGGAGGACGCGACCCAGGAGTGCACCTGTGTCGGCATCGTCGCGGGCGGGAGCTACACGGTGGACCAGTTGCTGCACGGCCTGCTGATGCACTCCGGCAACGACGTCGCACACGCCTTCGCCACCGCGTTGGGCGGTGTGCCCGCCACCGTGCAGAAGATGAACGACCTGGCCGCGTCCCTCGGCGCCACCGACACCCGCGCCGCCACCCCGTCGGGTCTCGACGGTCCCGGCATGTCCACCTCGGCCTACGACCTCAGCCTGATATTCCACCAGGCCATGCGCCACCCGGAGTTCGCCGCCGCCGTCTCCACGAAGTCCTTCCAGTTCCCGGACGAACCGGGCAAGCCCGCGTTCTCGATCGTCAACGACAACAAGCTCCTCGGCGGCTACCCGGGATTCCTGGGCGGCAAGACCGGGTTCACCGACGACGCCCGCCACACCTACGTGGGCGGCGCGGAGCGGGACGGCAGGCGGTTGGCCGTGGTGATGATGCGCGCCGAGCAGCGCCCCACGATGGTCGTGACCCAGGCCGCCGAACTGCTCGACTACGGCTTCACGCTGGAGAAGGCGGGCGCCCAGCCGGTCGGCCGGCTCGTCGAACCGGCGAACCCCGCGGAAAAGGCGGCGGGTGCGCCGGAGCAGGCCGCGAAGGCGGGTGCCACGGCCAAAATCCCGGCCCGGGACCCGTTCGGCCTCCTCGGCTGGATGGTCACGCTCGCCGTCGCGCTGTTGATCGTGACGGGCTTCGTCATCGCGTACCAGCGGCGCCGGAAAACCGACTCGCCGTCGTAGGCGGCTGGTGACCTGAGCGGCTAGGGCGTAGGTCCCCGGCCCCGGGGGACGAATGCCCGGCGTTGACCGGCACGGAGGACACCTCCCCGAGGATGACCGCAGGTCGCGGGTTATCTGCGTGACCTGGAGCGCCGCGAAAGCCAGGCCAGTGCCGCGCCGGCGCCGAACGCGGCGACCACCGCACCGGCGCCGGCACCGCGGCGCACGTCGACCCGCGGGCGGATCACCACCGGCGGTGGCGGCAGGAAGTCGACGACGACGTTCTCCTGTGCCGTGGCGGTCCACGCGGTGACGTAGAGGAGGAACCGTGAGACCAGGTTCGCGAAGATCAGCAACCCGATGATCGGACCGAACAGGGCGCTGGCCGGGGACGAGATCACGAACGTCAGGAAGACGCCGGCCGCCTGCTTGAGCACCTCGAACCCGATCGCCGCGATGATCGCGCCCTTGATCGCGCTGTGCGCCGAGACCCGTTCGCGGGGCAGCCGCGAGAGCACCCACAGGAACACCAGCATGTTGGCCAGCAACGCCAGCACGATGGTCGCGACCCGCAGCAGGAACACCGCCCAGCCCTGGTCCTGCAGGCCCACCAGCCGCAGCAACAGGTTGCCGACCAGGCCCCCGACGGCGGTCAGGCCGAACGAGACGACCAGGGCGAGGCCGAGTCCGACGAGCGCGACCAGGTCCTTGAGCGTGGTGGAGACCAGGGGCAGCTTCTTGCGTTCCTGGCCCCACTGCGCGGTGAGCGCGTCCCGGAGGTTGGTCATCCACCCGAGGCCCGAGTAAAACGCCAGCAGCAGCCCCAGAATCCCGGTGGTGCCGCGGGCGCTGAGGGCACTGTCCACGAGCTTGCTGAACAGGTCGCCCAGGCCCGGGGGCGCGGCCCGCAGAATGCCGTTACGCAACTCGTCCAGCGCGGTCGCGTTGCCCGCAACAATGAAGCCCGCGACCGAGAAACCGACCATCAGCAGGGGAAACAGCGACAGCACGCTGAAGTAGGTGATCGCCGCGGCGTAGTGGTTCCCGTAGCGCTGGTTGAACGCGTCGTTCGCCCGAAGCGCGTGATCGAACCACGGATACTTCCTGCGCAGCCGGGGAACCAGCTTTTCCTTGTCCGCCACACGGGGAAGTTAGCGGCGCCCCCGGACACACCGCAAAACGGTCCCCGCCTCGTTTGGAGCAAGGGTGATTTGCTACGGATAGTTTCCGTAGCAACGCTAGCCGCGACTGGGCGTCGAGAAGTTCCTAGGGCAGCCGCTTGAGTGCGGTGTCGATGACCTCCCGGCTGTCCGCCAACAGTGCCTCCGCCGCCGAAAGGCCCGTCGCGGTCAGATAGGCGTCGACAAGGCGGTTGCCCACGGCGTATCCGGCACCGGTCGGCAGCCCGACCGGAGTCGCGCCGAACCGGACGGCGCTCGCATCACCGTGCACCCACGCTGTGAAGTTCTGCATGCCGGTCACTTCCAGGCCGGAGACGACTTTGGCGAACACCTCATCGTCGTGCAGATGCGGCACGCCGATGCGGGCGTACCCGAGCTCGTCGCCGTAGAGCTGGCGGGCGAACGCGTCGGCCAGCCCCTCGGACACCACCTGCTCCCCCACCGTGACCGTCGCCGGATCCCACACGACAGCGCCCTTGCTGTAGCGGAGGTTGTGGTTCAACTCGTGCACCGCCGTCGCCTCCAGCCGTGCCAGGTTCTCCGGGTATGGCCAGAAGTTCAGGAACACATACCCCGACACGCTGCCGTTCGCCATCATGCCCAGGCTCGGGCCCATGAAGTGTTCATCCGCGGAGTCACCGAGGACGATGAGAACGGTGATGTCCGGCACCGTAATGCCGGGAGTTGCCGCGAGTTGCACGGCGAGGGCGTCGTCGAGCGCGCGACTGATCCGGCCCCACGCGTCGGCGTTGTGCAACTCCTCCAGCGCCTCCTGGCACCGCTCTCCGTCGCGGTCGAGCGGGAAGCCCGAGCTCATCTGGTGCATCGCGACGAGATCGACCTCGCCCGGGAAGTACCGGTACATGCCGGCGGCGGGCTCCAACATGGCCCGCAGGAGAGCGGACCGGCCGGCCTGAGGCGCCCGCAGAATCTCCCGCATCGCCGGGTAAGTGTCCAGAACCGTGATTGTCACGCTTTTCCTCCGCGGGTTTGCGCGCCACCGCGATCGTGTCGACAGGGCGCTCCTTACGAGACAGGCTGGGGCAGCTCAGCTCAGCGCCCTGCCGCCCCGATAGCGGACCAACAGGGCGCGCTCAGTGGTGACGCTGATTGCCGCGACTTGCTTCGTGGGTGTCCTGCCAAAACGCTAAACTCTCCAGCGACAGGAGACTCAAGCCTTTTAACCTCCCCCGCCGGGGCGGGCGCCACCGCCACCGCCATTCACGCCGCGCGAGCCGCCACCGCCGCCGAAGGCACCCCGGTTGCCGTTGGGGTTCGAACTGGGCAGCGGCTGGCTCAGGTCCGCCAGCACCACCTGTTCACCCGCGACCAGGCCGGACTGCACCTCGGTGACCGACGGCCCGATGACGCCGACGGTGATCCGGCGCGTCTCCGGCTGGCCGTTCACCAGCACCGTGACCGACGCGTTCGCGCCTTCCAGGTGTAGCGCGGATGTGGGCACGGTCACCGCCGCGTTCGCGGTACTCGTGATGATCGACACCGATGCGGTCGCCCCCGGAAACAGTTGCTGCGCCGACGAAGGCAGCGAGATCGTTACCGGGTAGCTGGGCGAGCCGGAGGACGTGGTGCTCGACAACAGTCCGATGGACGTGACCTGCCCGGTAATCGGCGTGCCGCTGCCATCCGGCGTTACGATGGCCTGCTGCCCCGGCTTGATTTGCCCGGCCTGCGTGTCGCTCACCGCGGTGGTCACCTGGTTCGCACCCGGCCCGTTGACCACGATGTGCCCTTCGCCGGACTGCTGCCCGACGGTGAAGCCGATCTGGGCCACGGTGCCGTCGATCGGACTGACCAGCGTCGCGGCGGCGAGGTTCTGCCGTGCCACGGCGACCTGGGCGTTCGCGGCGTCGATCGCGGCCTGGTCGGCGGCCAGTTGTTCAGCCGAAGCCGGCTGGCCTCGCGGGGCTGAAGACGAGCCGCCCGAGGGGCTCTTCGGCACTCCGCCCTTCGACGTGGAACCCTTCCCCGGCGCCGGTGTCTGGCTCGGCCTCGGCGTGGTGCCCGGTTCAGCGGCCGCGAGAGCCTTCGAAAGCGCATCAGAAAGCGCATTCTCCGCATTGAAGAGCCGCTTGCCGTCGTCGGCTGTGGCACTCTGCGCGTTTTGTGCGTCCTGGATCGCCTTGGTGCACGCGTCGACTTGATCCTGGCTCGGCACGGTGGTCGATTTCGCGCTGTCGCCGCTCGGCGGCGCGATGACCTGCTGGCAGGCATCCTCTTCGGTCTTGAGCAGTGCCGACGCCTTCTGCAGGTCCTGGTCCAGCTTGCTCTGTGCCGAAATCACCGCGTCCTGCAACGACTTCAGGTCCGGCGCAGGCGCCGCCGTCGTGACGTAGGCGGCCGGTGTGGCGTGGCCCGCCGCACCCGACGCGGCCGAGACCTGACCCGACTGGTCGCCGGCCAGCCTCGCCTGCGCACCGGCCAAAGTGGACTGTGCGGTGGCCAGTTGGGTCGCCAGCGACGTGGTGTCCAACTGCGCGAGCGCCTGCCCGGCCGTCACCTGCTGGCCCTGCTGCACGCCGACCGAGGAGACCTGGCCGGAGATCGGGAAGGCGACCGTGGCCTGGCTGACCGGCTGAATGGTGCCCGTGGTGTCGAGCGTCGCGGTCACCTCGGCGCCGGCGGCGGTGGCCGTCCGGTAGCCCCCGACCGGGGAGCCCGAAGCGGCCCACACCGTCACCCCGCCCCCGGCCACCACCACGAGCGCGACGATCAGGAGTATCCGGCGCAACCGCCTACCCATTGCCGTTCCCACCGTTGTTCGTACGCTGGCGACCGCCCGCACCACAGCCGTTCGGCCCGGGCTGGCTGATCGCGATGGTCCGCGCGGTCACCGCACCGGTGTCGTCGGTCTGACCGGTCGCCGCGACACATTCGCCGACCTTCAACGCGCCGGAGTCCGCGGACACGCTCTTGGCGTAGGTGGTGTTCGCGTCGACGGTGACCTGCACGTCGGTGGTCGCCCCGGTCTGCTGGTTGTCCTCCTGCACGGTGAACCCGTTGCCGGTCATCGCGGTCACCTTGCCCGCGGCCGGGCGGGCCCCGTTGGCGCCCGACGGCCGTGGCGCCCGGCTGCCGCTGGGAGGCCGCTGGCCGGTGCCGTTGCGCGGCTGGGCTCCGCCGCCGAACCCACCGGTGCACCCGTTCGCGGTCGCCGTGCTGATCTCCACGTTCCGCGCCAGCATCGGCTGCCCGGTCCCGGTCACGACCACGCACGAGCCCTGCGTGACGTCGACCAGCGTCGCGGACACGCGGTCGGTGAACGTTGTGGCGCCGGAGAAGTTGACGGTGACCTGGCCGCTGGAGTTCTGTACCTCGATGTTGGCCGCCGTCACCTCGGCAACCGTGCCGGAGGCGGCCGGACCGCCCCGGCGGGCCGGGTTCGGCGGCTGCTGCCGGCTGCTGGGGGCGGCCGTGCCGGAATTGTTCGAAGAACCGCAGGCGGCCAAGCCCAGCACGAGCGCGCCGCCCAGTGCAGTGGCCACGGTGGCCGTGACCAGTCGATTCACGGGCATTGTTCTCCTATTCACTGCGCAGAGCGTCGATCGGCGCGAGCCGGGCGGCCCGGCTCGCCGGATAGACGCCGAACACCAGGCCGATCGCGATCGCGGTGAGGATCGCGATCACGGTGGCGGACGGCGAAATGGCGATCTCGATTCCGACGAGGTGTGGCAGGATCAGCGCGCCGATGATGCCCAGCAACACGCCGAGCAGCCCGCCGGCCAGGCCCAGCACCGACGCCTCCACCATGAACTGGCGGCGGATCACCACCGGGCTCGCGCCGACCGCCTTGCGCAAACCGATCTCGCGGATCCGCTCGGTGACCGAGACGAGCATGATGTTCATGACGCCGATTCCGCCGACCAGCAGGGAGATCGCCGCGACCCCGCCGAGCAGCAGGGTCAGCGTCTGAGTCACCGAACTCGCCGTGGACAGCAGGGATTCCTGGCTGGCGATGGTGAAGTCCGCGGACGCGCTGTCGGTGATGTGGTGCAGGGCCAGCAGTTCCTGGTTCGCTTCCTGGTAGGCGGCGGACAGCGTGTCCGATGTGGACGCCTGGAGGTAGATGGCCTGCACCGAAGACCGCGTCGAGCCGCCGATCAGCCGGTCCGCGGCGGTGCTGATCGGCACGATCGCCTGGTCGTCCTGGTTCTGCGCGGCCGAAGTTCCGGCCGAGGTCAGCACGCCGACGACGGTGAACGGGATCGAGTTGATGGTGACCGTTCGCCCCACCGCGTTCGCGGTGCCGAACAGTTGCTCGGCGGTGGTCGGGCCGAGCACCACGTTCGCGGCCTCGCTCGCCACGTCCTGATCGGTGAGGAACCGCCCCTCGGCGAGGGTTCGCGCCCGCACCGACTGCCAGGGTGGGGTGGTTCCGACGACCGAGGTGGTCCAGGTGGTGGCGCCGGCCGCGAGTGAGGTGTTACGCGTCGTCGTCGGCGCCACCGCCGCGATGTCCGGCGCCACACCGGAAACGGCCAGGGCGTTCGCGTCGTGCACGGTGAGGGTGGTCGCGGATCCGGCCCCACCGCGCACCCCGTTGGTGCCGGTGGTGCTGCCCGGTGTGACGACGAGAAGGTTCGTCCCCAGCGCGTTGATCGCCGAGGTGACCTGTGCCTGCGCGCCCTCGCCGAGGCCCACGGTGAGGATCACCGCGGCGATCCCGATCAGGATCCCAAGCATGGTGAGGCCCGAGCGCAGCCGGTGGGAGCGGATCGCCTCCAGGCTGGTGCGCAACGTTTCCAGCCAACTCACTGTTCCTCCGCGAGTTTCCGCTCGATCGAATCGGACTCGATCAACCCGTCGCGCAACCGCACGACGCGTCGGGCGTGCCGGGCGACGTCCTCTTCGTGCGTGATCAGCACGATCGTGTGGCCGTCGGAGTTCAACTCGTCGAACACCGAGAGCACGTCCGCGGTGGCCGTCGAGTCCAGTGCGCCGGTCGGCTCGTCGGCCAGCACCATGGACGGCCGGTTGACCAGCGCCCTCGCCAGCGCTACCCGGGACTGCTGGCCGCCGGACAGCTCGTTGGGCCGGTGCTCGAGCCGGTCACCAAGGCCCACCCGCTCCAGCAACTCCACCGCCCGCGCCTTTCGTTCCGCGCGCCGCAGGCCCGCGTAGGTCAGCGGAAGTTCGACGTTGCGCCAGGCCGTCAGCGCGGGCAGCAGGTTGAACTGCTGGAAAACGAAGCCGATGCGGCGGTTCCGAACCACCGCGAGGTCCAGTTCGGACATATGGCTGACGTCCTCGCCGGCGAGCCGGTAGGTGCCGCTGGTCACCGTGTCCAGGCAACCCATGATGTGCATCAGGGTCGATTTGCCCGATCCGGACGGACCCATGATCGCAACGTAGTCACCTTCGTACACGTTTAGCGAAACACCGCGCAGCGCCTCGACTTCCACCACGCCGGTGGAGTAGACCTTCCACAAGTCGTGGATTTCGACCACCGGCGCGGGAACCATCACCACGCCGCCCGCCTGGTGACCGGCGCTTTCCCCCAGAGTGTGGATGTTTTCCGCGACTGGCGGCCAGTTTTCCGGTTCGTAGGTGTTCGATGTTCCCGGCATGCCCTCAGCCTCCGAGCCCACCGATGACGCCTCTTCCACCGCCCGCTCCACCGAGTCCACCGCGCCCGCCGCCACGGCCGCCGTTACCGCCGGCGCCGCCGGGCCCGCCGCCTCGTCCGCCGTTGTTGGCGCCGGTTCCGCCGTTACCGGCACCGGCCGGGATGTCGATCACGACCTGGTCCCCTTCGGACAGTCCATTCAGGACTTCGGTCAGCCCGCCCGAGGTCATTCCCGTGGTAATCGGACGGCTCACCCGCTGGTTTCCGTTCATGACGTCCACGGACGGCTGCCCGCCGGTGAAGTGAACGGCTGCGGTCGGCACGGTGAGCACGTCCGTCAGTTGCTTGACGATGATGGACACGGTCGCTCCCGCGCCGGCGATCAGGCCTGGCGGGTTGCCGGTCACGTCGATGCTGATCGGGTAGGACGGCACCGATGAGGAGCCGGACGCCATCACCGCGACGGAGGCGACCGTGCCGTAGACCGGCGTGGTCGAGCCGTTCGGCGTGATGACCGCCTGCTCACCGTTCTTGATCTGGCTTATCTCGGTGTCGTCCACGCTCGCGTCGACGAGGTAGGAATCGGTGGAGATGACCACGATCTCCGCGGTGCTCGAACTCGACTGCGATGACGACGAGTTGTTGTTGCCCGTCCCCGGGTTTCCGCCTGGATTCTGGGAATTCGACCCGTTACCGGATGAGGAGGACGAAGCCGATGAGCTGGACCCGCCGGCGGAAACCTGCTGGCCCACGGTCAGGTTCACCGCGGCCACGGTGCCCGCGATAGGCGAGGTCATGGTCGCCTCGCCGAGCGCGTTCTGCGCGTTGGTCAACTGGTTCTGCGCCGCTGTGATCGCCGCCTGGTCCGCGTCGATCTGCGCGGCCGACGCGGCGGTGGACTGGTCCGCGGACAGCTTCGATCGGGCCGAGGCGAGCGAGGAATCGGCCTGGGCGACTGTCGCCTGTAGCGACGCGGATTGGACCGTCGCCAGGGCTTGGCCGGCCGCGACCTGCTGGCCCACCGTCACATTGACGGCGGTCACCTGGCCGGACACCCCGAAGTTGAGATCGCTGCGCTGGGCCGGTTCGATGGTGCCCGAGGAGGACACCGTCTGCCGGAGGGTGGTGACACTGGCCGGAACCAGCCGGAAGCTCGGCTGCGCGCTGGCCGGCCGGGTGGCGAGCCAGGTGGCGACACCCCCGGCCGCGATCACCACGACCACAACCGAGACGACGACCGATCGTCTTTTCTTCAGCAGTCTGGGGAGCACCGCCGAAGCATGTCGGGTGATTGTGAAACCGCACTGAGAAAGTGCGCGGAATTCCTGTGAATTGGGTGTGTATTACCGCTAGCCGACCGGGGGCAGGAACCCGATCCGGTCATAGACGACCGAAAGTGTCCGGCTGGCCACCTGCCTGGCTCGCTCCGCTCCCCGGGCCAGTACCTTGTCCAATTCGGCAATATCGTCCAAATAGGAGTTAACGCGCTCCTGGAACGGCGTGATGAACTCGACGAGGACCTCGGCGAGGTCCTTTTTGAGATCGCCGTAACCCTTGCCGGCGTAAGCCGATTCCAGGTCTTCCACCGAACGCCCGGTGAGCGCCGAGTAGATGGTCAGCAGGTTCGACACCCCCGCCTTCTGCTCGGGGTCGAAGACGATCTCGCGGCCGGTGTCGGTGACCGCGGACCTGATCTTCTTCGCCGACCGCTTGGGGTCGTCCAGCAACTCGACGATGCCGTTGGGCGAGGACGCCGACTTACTCATCTTGACGGTCGGGTCCTGCAGATCGAAGATCTTTGCGGTGTCCTTGACGATGTGGGGCTCCGGCACGATGAAGGTCTTGCCGAACCGGTGGTTGAACCGCTGGGCGAGGTTGCGGGACAGTTCCAGGTGCTGGCGCTGGTCCTCACCCACCGGCACCGCGTCCGCCTGGTAGACCAGGATGTCGGCGGCCTGCAGGACCGGGTAGGTGAACAGGCCGACGCTCGCCCGGTCGGTGCCCTGCTTGGCGGCC
This sequence comes from Amycolatopsis taiwanensis DSM 45107, assembly GCF_000519205.1. Lineage (GTDB taxonomy): Bacteria > Actinomycetota > Actinomycetes > Mycobacteriales > Pseudonocardiaceae > Amycolatopsis_E > Amycolatopsis_E taiwanensis. The sequence goes on from NZ_JAFB01000053.1 coordinate 15,842, forward strand.
TTGTCCTTGAACTGCGTCATCCGGCCGGCCTCGCCGAACCCGGTCAGGCATTCCAGTACCCAGGACAGCTGCGTGTGCTCGGGCACGTGGCTCTGCACGAACAGCGCGCTGCGGTCCGGGTCGACGCCGAGCCCGAGCAGCTGGGCGGCGGAGACCCGGGTGCGCTCGCGCAGCACCTTGGGGTCCTGCTCGACGGTGATCGCGTGCAGGTCGACCACCATGTAGAAGGTCTCGTGCGTGTCCTGCAACTTCGGCCACTGCCGGAGAGCGCCGAGGTAGTTGCCGAGATGGAACGAGTCGGCGGTCGGCTGGATCCCGGACAGCACCCGCGGCCGGGCGCCACTTTCCCTCACTTCGGACACGCCCCCATCCTCTCAGGTGCCGCCGCGCGTTCCACCGGGGGTTCCGCTGGGGTCCAGTCGGGCGTTTCCGGAGCCGGGCCGAACTCAGGCGGTGTGGCGGTAGGGCGCCAGCGCGGGGTCCTCGACCGGCACCGGGACCGGCTTGACCTGCTGCTGGGCGGCGACCTGCGACTTGCGGCGCTGACGCAGCACGCCGAGTGCCATGCCGATGACCCCGAGCGCCACGGCGGCCAGGCCAACCGGTCCGAGCAACCCGAAGGAGCTGATCTCCGCATCGGTCTGGGGTGCGTTCTGGGCGGCGCCGGCAACACCGGTGCCGGCTACGAGCGCGGTCACCAAGACCGCACTTACCGACAGCAGACCAGTAGTGAACCGTAGGAACGGACTTTTCCGGTCGTGCACCGTCGTGCCTCCCCGACGAGATTGCCATCCAAAAGTGGGTCACCCTAATGGGCCGATATTGCCAAGAGAAAGCTACCGAGCGTGTCAAGCCCTCGGATTGTTGATCACTTGGCGGGCAGAGATTAGCGTCTATCCGAGTGGCCTCGACACCGGGTCCGGGGAAGCGACATGACACGGCGCAGAATGTGGTCATGTGCCGCAGCATCAAGACGCTCCGCCCGCCGTACGCCGAGCAGGTGACCAGCACGGACATCCGCGCCGCCGCCCTGCAGTACGTCCGCAAGGTCTCCGGCTTCCAGCGCCCCGCAGCCCACAACGCCGAGGTGTTCGAGCACGCCGTGGATGCCATCGAACGGGCCACCACCGAACTGCTCGCCTCGCTCCAGGTGCGGGGAGCCCGGTAGCCGCCCGGGACCACCGACAGCTTCTCCGGTATTGACAAATTTTGTTTTCGGTGTGACGGTGGTCCCATGCTCGAAGTAGCCGTGATCGATGACCCGGCGGCCGCCGAGGTCACGCTGGAACCCATCCGGGCCAAACTGCTGGCCGCGCTGGCCGAACCCGGCTCCGCGACCACGCTCGCGCCCCGGCTCGGCCTGTCCCGGCAGAAGATCAACTACCACCTGCGCGCGCTCGAACGGCACGGCCTGGTCGAGCTCGTCGAGGAGCGGAAGAAGGGCAACGTCACGGAACGGGTGCTGCAGGCCAGCGCCGCCTCGTATGTGATCTCCCCGACCGCGCTCGCCGACGTCGCACCGGACCCGGGCCACGCCCCGGACCAGTTGTCCGCCCGCTGGCTGCTCGCGCTCGCGGCCCGGCTGGTGCGCGAGGTCGGCGAACTGATCACCGGCGCGACGGCCGCCCGCAAGCGCCTGGCGACCTTCGCCATCGACTCCGAGATCCGGTTCGCCAGCGCGGCCGACCGCGCCGCCTTCGCCGAAGAACTCAGCACGGCCGTCAAGGATCTCGTCGCCAAATACCATGACGAAAACGCCGAAGGCGGCCGAAAACACCGTTTCGTGGTCGCGCTGCATCCCAGTCTCAAAAACAAGAAGGAGAACAATAATCCAAACGCGAGCTGAGCACGCTTGGTGACACACCACACGCTGTGCCTCGTAGGGGCTCCGCCCCACACCCCGGCTGGGGCAAGCCCCTGCGTGGACGGGGAGGCAGGCCGCCATCGTGGTCAACCGGCAGCCGGCGATGAGAAGTCACGGCCTGTCCACCCGAACACGTTCCGAAAAACTTAGGAGTAGGAAAGAATGCCCAAGCAGTTCGAGATCCGCCGCGAGGTCGTGCTGCCCGCCACCCCGGAGCAGGTCTTCGAGGCAGTCACCACCGGGCAGGCGAACTGGATGTTCCCCATCCCCGCCGCGCCGGCTCCCCAGGCATGGGAGCCGCCCGGGCGGTTCGCGGTCCGACAGGATGGCGAAGACGGCTGGTTCAACGCGCTGGAGTACCTCATCGAAGCGCGTGAAGGCGGCACGGCGGTGCTCCGCTACGTGCACAGCGGCGTCTTCACCGACAACTGGGACGACCAGTACGACGGCGCGAGCAAGCACACCGACTTCTACCTGCACACCCTCGGGCAGTACCTGGACCACTTCGCGGGCCGTTCGGCCACCTACGTTTCGGTTTCCGGCCCCGACTCGTCGCAGAAGCCCGACGCGATGGAAACCCTCAAGCGGGCGCTCGGCCTGACCGGCGAGTCCCGCGAAGGCGACGCCGTGCGGATCGACCTGCCGGATGGCCGGATCGACGCCGTGGTCGATTACCTCAACCCGTACTTCGTCGGCCTCCGTGGCCCGGAGGCGCTCTACCGCTTCTTCGGCCGGAATCACTTCGGCGGCACCGTCGACGCGGCACACCACCTGTTCGACGAGAACACGGGTGGCGAAAAGGCCGAGCAGTCCTGGCGCAGCTGGCTGGAAGAAGTGTTCGCCGGGTGACCGGGAAACACAGCGCCGGAATCCTGTTGTACCGCTTGGAGAACGGCCCGCAGGTTCTGCTCGGCCACATGGGCGGGCCGTTCTGGGCACGGCGGGACTCCGGCGCCTGGTCTGTGCCGAAAGGCGAATACGAGCCGGACGAGGACCCGGAAGCCGCGGCCCGCCGCGAATTCGAAGAAGAACTCGGACTCGCGGTACCCGCGGGCGAGTTGACCGAACTCGGCACGGTGCGCCAAGCGGGTGGCAAGGTTGTCACGGTCTGGGCGCTGGCCGGGGAGATCGACCTTGATCGGGTCGTGCCCGGAACCTTCGAAATGGAATGGCCGAAGGGGTCGGGCCGCATGCGGGAATTCCCGGAAATAGACCGGGTTTCCTGGTTCGGCCTCGGGCAGGCTCGGGAAAAGATCGTCGGCGGCCAGCGGGCCTTTCTGGATCGGCTGGCCGAACTACTGGAAAGGTGAAGCGAGTAACTACCATGGTGCGAGAATTCGAACTGCGCAAGGAAGTGGTGCTCGAATCCAGCCTGGAGCAGGTGTGGCACGCGATCGCGACCGCCGAGGGTAACTCGGTCTGGCTGTTTCCCACCGGGGACCTCCACCCCGACGACCCCAGTGTGACCACCTGGGATCCGCCGCGTCGCCTGGCCGTGCGCCTGCCCGCGGCGGACGACGGGTCCACCCAGTCGTTCGAATACCTCATCGAGGCCCGCGACGGTGGAACCACGGCACTCCGCTTTGTCCACAGTGGAATTCTCGGTGATGACTGGCACGATGAGTACGCCGACATGACGAGCATCGGCTGGGACATGTACCTGCATACGCTCAGCGAGTACTTCCGCCACTTCCCGGGCCGCGCGGCCACCTTCGTTGCGGCGGAAGGGCCGGCGGTCTCGGCCGCCGAGGAAGCCTGGCCGAAGATGTTGCTTGCGCTCGGCCTGCCCGGCACCCCGGAGATCGACGAGGTCGTCCGGCTCACCCCGGACGGCCTCGCACCGATCGAAGGCGTGGTGGACTACACCGGGCCGTCGTTCCTCGGCCTCCGCACGGCGGACGCGATGTACCGGTTCCATGGCCGGGCCCAACTGGACATGCCGATCGCCGTGGGCCACCACCTGTACGGGCCGGACGTGGACCCGGACAAGGCGTGCGCCGGCTGGCAGGACTGGCTGTCCCGGGTTTTCGCCTGACGCTTCAGCGCGGAAAGCCCCAGTCGAAGGTGGCGGTCACCGGAGCGTGGTCGGACCAGCGCTGGTCATAGCTCGCCGCCCTCTCCACCACTACCGACGTGCACTTCTCGGCCAACCCCGGGGTCGCACACATCAGGTCGATGCGCCAACCCGAGTCGTTGTCGAACGCCTTGCCGCGGTAGGACCACCACGTGTAGGGGCCCGGCCCTTCGGGGTCGAGCTTGCGCTGCACGTCGACGTAACCGGCATCGTCGAACACCCGGCCCAGCCAGGCGCGTTCCTCGGGCAGGAAGCCGGAGTTCTTCCGGTTGCTGCGCCAGTTCTTCAGGTCGATCTCGGCATGCGCGATGTTCCAGTCACCGGCGACGATGACCTCGTTGCCGGCGGCTTCGGCCTTGCCCCGGAGCTCGATGAGGTAAGGCAGGAACGCGTCCATGAACCGTTCCTTTTCATCTTGCCGGGGCGTTCCGACATCACCGCTCGGCAGGTACAGGCTGGCCACCACCAGTCCCGGCAGGTGCGCCTCGAGGTAGCGCCCGCTGTCGGCGAACTCGGCTTCGCCGAAGCCGATACGAACCTCCTCCGGTTCGACGCGGCTGTACACCGAAACGCCGTTGCGCCCCTTGGCCACGCACGGGGCGTGGTGGGCATGCCAGCCTTCCGGCGCCGCTACGTTCGCGGGGAGCTGGCTGGCATCGGCCCGGACCTCCTGGCAGGCGATCACGTCCGAACCGCTGGCCGCGAGCCATTCGACAAAACCCTTTTTGGCCGCGGCACGCATGCCGTTGACGTTCACGGTCGAAACGGTAAGCACGATCCGCAGGTTACCCCGTCGCGACCGGCGGATTCGTTTCCGGCGCGGTGCGGTCCCGCCGACGGCGTCAGCCGCAGTTGGTCCCCTGGACCGGCTGGAGGAACTCGGCCGAGGCCCACTTGTTGTCCGCGAGCTTGCGGAACCCGTTCTGCACCTGGGTCTCGGCCGCGGTCTCCGCGTTGTGGTTGAACTTGCCGACGATCTGGGAGTTCGGGTCCGGAGCGGCTCGGACGTTCAACACGTCAGCGGTCACGGTGACCCGGCACCCGGTCGCGGTGCCGCCACTCTGGGAGGCAGCTCGCCGGTCCGTGCCCATCACATAAATGAGCCCGATGCCCGCCAGCACGGCGATGATGATGACAACCCGCTTGTTCACGGATGCTCCTCGCCCAACCGGAAAAGTACCCAGGCAAGGGTAGCCAGAGCGGCCGGCTCACGGACAGGTCCGGACGGGCAAAACCACTCGGCTGGGCCCCGGCTTAACTACGCTGGGTGCACGCACGCCGGGGTCTGGAACATGTGACCGGAACCCACCCGGCGCGGTCGCCTTGGCGGTACCTGACCGCCAAGGCGACCGCGCCGGGGCGGGTCTCAGCTGTTGGCGATCTTCTTCGCCAGGTTCTGGTCCAGCGTCGCGAGGAACTCCTCGGTCGTCTGGTAAGGCTGGTTCTTGCCGACCAGGAGCGCCAGGTCCTTGGTCATCTTTCCGCTCTCGACGGTCTCGATGACGACTCGCTCCAGCTTGTTCGCGAACCCGATCAGCTCCGAGTTCCCGTCGAGCTTGCCGCGGTGCTCGAGGCCCCGGGTCCACGCGAAGATCGACGCGATCGGGTTGGTCGAGGTCGGCTTGCCCTGCTGGTGCTGGCGGTAGTGCCGGGTCACGGTGCCGTGCGCGGCCTCGGCCTCGACGGTCTTGCCGTCCGGGGTGCGCAGCACCGACGTCATCAGCCCGAGCGAGCCGTAGCCCTGCGCGACCGTGTCGGACTGCACGTCGCCGTCGTAGTTCTTGGTGGCCCAGACGTATCCGCCCTCCCACTTGAGCGCGGCGGCGACCATGTCGTCGATCAGCCGGTGCTCGTAGGTCAGGCCCTTGGCGTCGAAGTCGGCCTTGAATTCCTTTTCGTAGATCTCCTGGAACACGTCCTTGAACATGCCGTCGTAGGCCTTGAGGATCGTGTTCTTCGTGGAGAGGTAGACCGGGAAGCCGCGGTCGAGGCCGTATCCGAGCGAGGCGCGGGCGAAGTCCTCGATCGACTTGCGGTAGTTGTACATCGACATCGCGACGCCGCCGCCCTCCGGGTAGCGCGCGACCTCGAACTCCATCGGTTCGGAACCGTCATCGGGCGTGTAGGTGACGGTCAGGGTGCCGGGACCGGGCACCTTGAAGTCGGTGGCGCGGTACTGGTCGCCGTGCGCATGCCGGCCGACGATGATCGGCTTCGTCCAGCCGGGTACCAGCCGCGGAATGTTGGAGATGACGATCGGCTCGCGGAAGATCACGCCGCCGAGAATGTTGCGGATGGTGCCGTTCGGGCTCCGCCACATCTTCTTCAGGCCGAACTCCTCGACCCGCGCCTCGTCCGGGGTGATGGTGGCGCATTTCACGCCGACGCCGTGCTTCTTGATGGCGTTGGCGGCGTCGACCGTGATCTGGTCGTCGGTGCGGTCCCGCTCCTCGATGCCCAGGTCGTAGTACTCCAGGTTCACGTCCAGGTACGGGTGAATGAGCTTGTCCTTGATGAACTTCCAGATAATCCGGGTCATCTCGTCGCCGTCGAGTTCGACGACGGTGCCCTCGACCTTGATCTTGGCCATGAGCAGCGGTGCTCCTCTCGCGGATCCTCGCGGTTGATTTCTCGGCACGGCTAACGGTACAAGCGTACTGCTAGAAGGGCGCCGATGCCCCAAGTGGTGACGAACGCCAGTCTCACAGTTTCCCACCGGCCCGCTTTTCCGCCCCAGGTGCCGTACCGCTCGCCCCGGAGCCGGTCAACCCGCGTTCGCCGTGGCCATCCCGAGCTGCCGGCAGGTCGCGAGCAACTGCTGGTCGCCGCTGACCACCACGACGTCGTCACCGACGAACCGCCTGGCCGACGCACAGTGCACCGCGGCGTATCCGCGCAGGCCACGGTGGCGGGCCAGTTGGGCGGCCTCGTGTACCAGCGCCTCCCCCACGTTGACCACATCCAGGTGGTCCCAGACACCGTCGAGCAGCTCGACCGCATCGCGCCACTGCTCGTCGGTCAACCGGCCCGCATGCCGCGCCTGGGTCAGCACGGCGGACGCCTCGACATAGAGCAACCGGCTGGAGACCCGGGCAGAAGCCGCGCCCCACAGGCGCCGAACGCCGGGCGTGCCCGGCTGCTGGAGCAGCAGCGGCAACAGGGCCGAGGTGTCGAAATAGGCGATCATGGACCCCCTCCATGGGTTCGCATCGGGCTCACCGGCACTGGCCGGCGACGAGATCGCTGACCGGCCCCGCGCCGTGGATCGGCTCGGGCAGTGCCTCGCCGGCCTTCCGGGCGGGGGTGACGACACCCTGGGCGATCAGCTCTTCCAGGGTGGAGCGGGCCTGCTCGATCGGCACGATGCGCGCGATCGGCCGGCCGTGCTCGGTGACCGTGACCGCCTTCCCCTCCTTCACCTCGTCCAGATACCGGCTTAGGTGGTTACGCAGCGAGCGGATGCCGACCTCGATCGCTACGGCCGGCCAGGCGATGTCGGGCCGGAGGTTGGGCTCATCCATCGGACCCCCTCTCTTGTCGTCAGTGCTGCCAGTGTCGCCATGTGAGTCATTGTAGCCACTTTCCAAAGTTGAATGTAGCCACTTTTTCGGCTACCGTCCAGAACGCAGCTCCACCACCGCGAACCGGCGAAGGGCCGGAGCGTGTCTCAAAGTCCGTGTTTCCGCCCGAGGTGACCACGGGCGCGCGCCGGAGGCCTCGGATTTGGGGAGGCAGGCCGCCAACCCGAAGAAAGCAAGGGCCACGCGGGAGTCACGGTCTGGCTACCCAAATCCGATCGCGCGCACTTAGAAACACTGCCCGATCAGCAGTCCGACCAACGAGGAGGTACGCGTGCGCTTCGGGATCAAGACCAGGCCGGAACACACCACGTGGGAGCAGATGCGGGACGTCTGGGTGGCGGCCGACGACATAGCGCTCTTCGACTCGGCGTGGAACTGGGACCACTTCTACCCGTTGACCGGCGAGGAGACCGGCCCGAACTTCGAGGGCTGGACGATGCTCGCCGCGATGGCACAGGCCACCAGACGCATCCGGATCGGCTGCCAGGTGGCCGGGATGATCTACCGGCATCCCGCCGTACTGGCGAACATGGCGGCGACCATCGACATCATCTCCCAGGGACGGCTCGACATCGGCGTCGGTGCCGGCTGGAACCAACAGGAATGCGACGCGTACGGCATCGAGCTACCTCCGCTGCGCGAACGCTTCGACCAGTTCGACGAGGGCGTGCAGGTGATCATCGGGTTGCTCAGCCAGCCCACCACGACCTTCGAGGGCAAGCATTTCCGGCTTACCGAGGCCCGCTGCGAACCCAAGCCGGTCCAGCGCCCGCATCCGCCGATCGTCATCGGCGGGCGCGGCCCGAAGCGCACCCTGCGAGCCGTCGCGCGGTGGGCACAGCAGTGGAACGCCATCACGCAGAATGCCGACCAGTGGCGGGAACTCAAGGAGACGTTGCTGGTCCGCTGTGCGGAGGTGGGCCGCAAGCCGGAGGAGATCGTCTGCTCGGTCAACGTCCGCATCGACCCGGAGAAGGGCATCGGGCCCGCGGTCGAAGAGGTCGCGAGCTACCGGGAGGCAGGCGCCGACCTGGCCATCATGAACCTGCCACACCGGGCGGAACCCGGCATGCTGGAACCGCTCGCCGAGGCGCTCGCCGCGCTGGCCTGACTGTGACTCGTGAGTGGGCAGCGCGTTCTTCCACGGCGCACTCTCCAATTACGAGTGGGGGTCGAGCTGGTAGACCCGGGTAGCGGTGCCACCGAAGACCTCGGCGCGTTCCGCGGGAGAGAGCTCACCGGTGAGTTCGGAGGCTGCCTCGGCCCATGCCGAGTATCCGGCCGCGAGCAGGCAGACCGGCCAGTCGGAGCCGAACATCAGGCGTCCCGGCCCGAACGCCTCCATGGCCAGCTGGGTGTAGGACCGCAGGGTGGCGATTTCCCAGCCTGGTCCGGCCTCGGTGACCAGCCCGGAAAGCTTCGCAACCACATTGGGTTCGGCGGCGAGCTCGCGGAACAGGCGCGCCCACGGGTCCAGGCGCCCTGACGCGATCGGCGGCTTGGAGAGGTGATCCAGCACGAAAGTGAGTTCCGGCAACGCTCGCACCGTGTCGATCGCCGCCGGCAGTTGATGCGGCAGCGTCAGCAGGTCGAACCGGAGACCGGCGTCCGCCACGGCCCGCAGTCCCCGGCGGACGTCCGGCCGGTTCAGCCAGTCGGGATCCGGCTCGCCCTGCACCAGATGACGGATACCGACCAGGCCGGCCGGCTCGGTCAGCTCCGCGAGGATGTCCGCGACATCGGGCCGGGTCAGGTCGACCCAGCCCACCACACCGGCGATCAGCGGCGTTTGCTGTGCCACGGAAAGGAATTCCCGTGTTTCGTCCACGCTCGGCAGCACCTGCACGAGCACCGTGCGCTCGATCCCCGCGGCGCGCGCCTCCATTTCGAGATCGGCCACGGTGAAGGTCTTCCGGATCGGCGCCATCGACGGCGTGTCCAGCCAGGTGTGCTCGCGGGCGGTGACGTCCCACAGGTGGTGATGCGCGTCGACCCTCACAGTTGCGCCCACAGCTCCTCCGGTATGTCCATGGCCAGGGCTGCGGAATTCTCCGCTATCTCAGCGGGGGTGCGGGCGCCGACCAGAACCGACGTGACTGCTTTGTGCCGCAACGGAAAACGCAGGGCCGCGGTCGCGAGCGGCACGCCGTAGGCCGCGCATGTCGCGGCCAGTTCGGTCACCCGGCGCTGTACCGCGGGCGGCGCGGGTGCGTAGTCGAACGTGGCGTTGGAATCGGGGCGGGCCAGGATGCCGCTGTTGTACACGCCACCGACGATGACCCCGACACCACGCTCAACGCACAGCGGCAGCAGTTGGAGTTCGGCGTCGCGATCGAGCAGGGTGTACCGGCCGGCGATCAGGACGCAGTCGACGTCGGTCTCGGCGACGAACCGGGCCAGCATCGCGCTCTGGTTCATGCCGACACCGATCGCCTTCACCGCCCCCTCGGCCCGCAGCCGGGCAAGCGCCGGATACGCCTCGCCCACGGCCTGTTCCCAGTAGTCGTCGGGGTCGTGGATGAGCAGGATGTCGAAGGAGTCCAGGCCGGTCCGATCCAGACTTTCGGCCAGCGAGCGGTAAACCCCGTCAGCGCTGTAGTCGCGGACCCGAACCATGGGCGGCGCGCCGTAGAAGCCCTCGTCCCCGTCGACCGTCGGGCCCGGCCGCAGCAGCCGACCGACCTTTGTGGACACCACGAAGTCGCTCTTCCCGGCGAGGAAGGAGCCGAGCCGCTGCTCGGCAAGGCCGGCCCCGTAGTGCGGCGCGGTGTCGAAGTAGCGAGTGCCCTCGGTCCATGCCGCCCCGAGCGTCTTCGCCGCGGCCTCGTCGGTCATCGCGGTGTACAACCCGCCGATGGCCGACGTGCCGAAGCCGACACGGCTCAGCTTGAGCCCGGTCCTGCCGAGCGGCACCTTCTCGATCACGTTGGCACTCCGGCAATGTCACGCGCGTACAACCGCGCCGCCCACGCCAGACCCGGCTTCGGCCACAACGCCTCGTCCGTCAATGACACGCGGCGAGCGTAGCCATACATACGATGTTTGTACACACATGACCACCGCTGCCCCGACGAAGTTGAGCGCTTTGCCGCCATACATCCGATGTTCACCGCGGCGGCGCACTGCCCTCGAGCCGCTAGGCTCGCAGCACCCCAGGCATCGGCACCGCCCTTGCGCCCACCGATTTGACCCAGGTACCCAGCGCTTCGTGCAGGCCTTCGGCCGTGGTGCCTTGCCAGGCGACGTAACAGTCGGGCCGGAGCAGCAGTGCGGTGTCGAGTTCCGGCACGGTCACGGTGTCGACTTGCTGCGCCCAGGGGCCTGCGTCGAGAGTACCGGTGGGATCCAGCAGGAGCGGGCGGCCGGTACGGGTCAGTTCGCGCAGGCCCGGCAGGTCCGGCGCCCATCGGCCGACAAGCGGTCCGGTCTCCGCGCCCATGTCGTAGGTGATGTCGGCCCCGGACAGCAGATCCGCGATGTGCTGCCGCGTCGCCGGCAAGGCGAGCAGTTCGCCGAACAGCTCACGCAGCGCGGTCACGTCACCTCCCGGCCGGATCAGCAGCGACTGCGCCTGAGTGTGCATGGTGACCCTCCGCGCCACCGGAAGTCGTTCCGACTCGTAGGTGTCCAACAGGCCCTCCGGCGCATCGCCGCGCAATTCCGTGGCCAGTTTCCACCCGAGGTTCACCGCATCCTGCAAGCCGAGGTTGAGTCCCGGACCACCGATCGCCGAGTGCACGTGCGCGGCGTCCCCGAGTAGGAACACGCGGCCGGCGCGGTAACGCGACGCGATCCGCGTGTTGCCACCGAACAGGCGCCGCATCAGGTGTGGTCCCGGCCCGGTCGGCGGGCCGAGCGGCACGTCCGCACCGAGCACCCGGGAGACGCCGGCCCGAAGTTCCTCGAGCGAAGCGTCGCCGTCGGCCGGCTGCCCCCACTCGGCCGCGCTGATCAGCGGATCGCGACCGGGGAACGGCGCCCAGGTGAACATGCCGCGCTCGGTTCGCAAGTGCCGAAATGGCGGCACGACGCCGAAACCGGGCACAACCAGGCCGCCATCGGCGCCGACCATGTCCCGCGGCACGCTCGCATGTCCCGTGAGCGACACCGAGTCGTCCCTGGTCACGCCGGGGAAATCGATCCCGGAGAGCTTGCGGACCACGCTGTGCCCGCCGTCGGCGCCGACCAGGAACGCAGCCTCGATCGGCTCCCGCTCGCGCAGTTCGATCGTCACTGACTTCTCGCCTTGTGTCAGGCCGGTGACCTCGTGGCCGCGGCGGATTTCGACGCCCAGTTCGGCCGCACGATCGGCGAGCATCTGCTCGATCCGGTGCTGTGGCACCGCCAGTGTGTAGAGCGGGTTGTCCGGTAGGTCGTGCAGGTCGAGCGGGAACGCGCCGAACACGAAACCTGGCGCGGGTTCGGGGGCGGCTCCGGGTGCGGTCAGCCGCTCGTACAGTCCGCGCCGGTCGAGCATGCGCACGACCTGGCCGACCAAGCCGTTCGCGCGGTGTTCGCTGGCAGGTTCGGCGAGGCGTTCCAGGACGAGCGGGCGCGCGCCGGCCAGGGCAAGCTCGCACGCGAGCATCAGGCCGTTGGGTCCCGCGCCCGCGATGACTACGTCGATCATAAGCTCATTCCTCTTCCGGGCAGGCGACATCAGCCCGGCCACCTGCCGCCGGGCTTTGGCGTCCACAATGGATTCCTAGGGTTTGGCCAGTCCCGCCGCGACCCGGGCGAGAGCGTCCGCGAGCAAGCGTTCGACCGGTACCGGCCGGTCGGTGCGGAGGTGGTGTGCCATGGCGGTGTTCGTGGCGGCCACGACCGCGGATGCCACGAGGTGCGGGTACAGGTCCTGTTCCAGGTCGGTGCCGGTCCGCTCGGCGACGGCCGCGGCGATCTCGGCCTCGGCAACGGCCCCGGCCCGCAACATCTCGCCCTGCAGGGCCGGTTCGGTGAACATCTTGCGCACACCTGCCATCCACTGAACTCCGTCAGCAATGGGGTGGGCAGCGGACTCGGCGTCCGGTGCGAACTGCGGCAGCACGGAGCCGGTGATCGCCTCCCACAATGGCTCGCCCACCGGGCGCTCGCGCAGCGCCTCCGCGAAGCGCAGCCACCGGTCGAGATGGCGGGCGACGATCGCCTCGGCCTTGCTGGCGAAGTAGTTGTTGAACGTGCGCGGCGAAACACCGGCGGCCGCGACGATGTCCTCCACCTTGACGTTCTCGAACCCACGCTCGACGGTCAGCCGCACCGCTGCCCAACTGAGCGCCGAGCGCGTCTCGGCCTTCTTCCGCTCCCGCAATCCCACCCGGCCAGCCTAGCAAAACTTGCGGACTGCGCAATATTGCTGGGCACGCAATTTTTTTCGAACTTTCGCCTCCTCCTCGCTTGCGCCGTCCACGAAGGTCCGGACTTGTGCCCGGCTCCGGTCGTCAAAGTCGTTCCCCGTCGCGCTGACGTGCGAGGATGGGGTGCATGCCCAACAAGCTGCGCCTCACCGGTGACGCCGAATCCGACAAGCTGCTGTCGGAGGACCCGTTCGCCCTGCTCACGGGGATGCTTCTGGACCAGCAGATCTCGATGGAAATCGCCTTCGCGGGCCCGCGAAAGATCGCGGACCGGATGGGCGGCTTCAGCGTCGCCAAGATCGCCGAGGCCGATCTGGACGAGTTCGTCGAACTGTGTGTGACCAAGCCCGCGATCCACCGCTACGGCGGGTCCATGGCCCGGCGGGTGCATGCGCTCGCCGGGTACATCATGGACACCTACGGCGGGCGAACCGAGGCGATCTGGACCGAAGGGGACCCGGACGGCGCCGAGGTTCTGCGCCGGTTGAAGGCCCTGCCCGGTTACGGCGACCAGAAGGCCCGGATCTTCCTCGCCCTGCTCGGCAAGCAACTCGGCGTGCAGCCGACAGGGTGGCGGCAGGCCGCCGGCGCCTACGGCGAGGAAGGCTCTCGGCGCTCGATCGCCGACGTCACCGACGCCCAGACCCTCGCCGAAGTCCGCACCTTCAAAAAGGCCGCCAAAGCCGCCGCGAAACAAGGTTGACCGGAAGATCAAGCCAACCCGCGGGGTTGCTCAGCCCGGGTGTGCGCCCACGGTGTCGCGGATCTCGGTGCCGAGCCGCGAGCCGGACTCCCGTGCGCAATGGGCGCAGCAGAAGAACTTGCCCTCGATCTCCACGCCATGACCCAGCATCCGGCACCCGCAGTGCTCACACACGGGGGCGAGCCGCTGCGCCGCGCACTCCAGGCTGTCGAACGTGTAGGTGTCACCGCTCTTAGTGCGCACCTCAAAGGACATCCAGTAGTCGTTCCCGCAGATATCGCACTCAGCCATGCCCTCAGCGTGCGCGTCCCGGCCCCGCCGGGCAACTCGGGGCCGGGACGTCGCTCGATCAGGTCGTCGCGAACCGGCCGAGGGTGCGCGCCGGGTCGATGCCCTCGAACTCCTGGTGCCACAGCGCGTAGAACTCGGCTTCCTCCTCGGTGCGCAACCGCACGCCGTCCACCGGGTGCGAACCAGCGGTGCTGTCGCCGCCCCCTAGCGAAGACAGCACCTCGCTGGCTCCCGAACCGTCACCGAACTGCTCCTTGCCGCGCCACAGGATGTCCTCCGGCAACCAGCCCGCGAAGGCCTCCCGGAGCAGTGCCTTCTCCGGCACGCCGGGTCGCACCATCTTGTGTTCGGGCGGGATGGACAGCGCCAGTTCGATCAGGTCCCGGTCGAGGAACGGCACCCGTGCCTCCATTCCGAACGCCATGGTGGTGCGGTCGCAGCGCTGCAGGTTCAGGTGGTGCAGTTCGCCCACCGTGCGGACCAGCTCGGTCTGCAGCGCGCCGGGGTCGGTGAACGGCGCCTCGTGGTAGTACTCGTACCCCGCGAACAGTTCGTCCGCGCCTTCCCCCGTGAGCACGGCCGGTACCCGCTTCGACGCGTACTCGGCGAGTAGCAGGTTGGGCACGGCGCTGCGCACGAGCGACGGGTCATAGTGCTCGGTCGCGTGGACGGCCCTGGGCAGCGCCGCCGCGGCGTCCGCACTCGTCATCACGATCTCGTGGTGCTCGGTGCCGAGGTGTTCGGCGACCACGCGTGCGGCCGCCAGGTCGGAGCTGCCGGCGGCGCCGACCGCGAAGGTGGGCAACGGCTGGTCGTGCCGGTCGGCGTACTCCGCGGCCACGGCCGCGACGATCGCCGAGTCCAGCCCTCCGGAGAGGAACACGCCGATGCCGACGTCGCTCATCATGCGGTACTCCACCGCCGCCACCACGGCCTCACGGACCGCCTTGACCAGCGCGTCGTCCCACACACCGGGCTCTTCGGCGCGCCGGGCCGGACGCACCTGGGCCGGCACGGCATCGGCGAAGCGCACCAACCCGCCGTTCGGGGTCCAGCAGTGGCCGGGCGGGAAGCTTTCCACCGCCGGGCGGTCCGCCTCGTCGAACGCCCGCAGTTCGCTGGCGAACAGCACCGCATCGTCCCGGCGCACCCAGTAAAGCGGCTTCACCCCGACGGCATCCCGAGCGGCCACGAACTCGCCGTCGTCAGTCGTGAACGCGAGCGCGAACATTCCGCGGAGGCGGGTCAGCCCCGCCGGACCGTCGACGAGCAGCGCATGCAGCGCGGCTTCACTGTCAGAATCTGTGACGAAGCGCTCAGATCCGAGTTCGGCACGAATGCCGCGGTGGTTGTAGATTTCGCCGTTGGCCACCAGGTGAACGCTCCCCGATTGGTCCGGCAACGGCTGATGGCCGCCTTCGACGTCCATAATGGACAGTCGTTGATGGCCGAGCCAGACGTTACCGCGGCGTATTTCCCCGGTGCCGTCAGGCCCACGATGTTTGATGCGTGCCAACATCTCCCGGCATTGCTCGTCGTCGATTTCACCAATTGCGGCGACTATTCCACACACGATCGCGTGGCACCTCCTGTTCCGGACCGCCAGTTTACTGGTTGCGCATTCACCCGACGGCGGATCATTCGGCCGGCAGGTCGTTCAACCGGCCGCAAGAGGACTCGACGGCGCCGTTCGGCCCACCTACGCTGGGTCATGCGGAGGTGGTCAACGATGAGAGCAACCGTTGGAGACCGGATCCTCGTGCACGGACGTACGGTGGGTGCCGGCGAACATCAAGGTCGGATCGTCGAAGTACGCGGCGAGGAGGGCGGACCCCCTTACCTGGTCAAGTTCACCGACGGGCACGAGGCGCTGGTGTTCCCCGGGTCCGACTGCGAAATCACATCTCCGGCGCGCTGACGCAAGCCCACGAACACGGCCAGCAGCGCGATCACGGTGAGTACCGCGGCGAACTCGGGTAGCAGATTGGGGCCGCCGGCGGTCAGCACCAGGCCGCCGGCGATCCCGGACAGCCCGGCGCCGAGGTAGATCGCGGACGCGTTGAGAGACAGCACCAGGGCCGGTGCGGCCGGCGTCAGGCCGATCAGGCCATGCTGCATCGGCGGATTGAACGCCCAGCCGCACAGGCCCCACACGAACAGCGCGACCACCGCGCCCGGCACGCTGGTCGCGACCAGCGGCAGCACGGCCAGCGAGAGGCCGGCGCCGGCGAGGACGACCATCAGCGGCTTCCGCGAACCCCAGCGATCGGCCGCGCGCCCGCCGACCACGTTCCCGATCGCGCCGCCGATGCCGTAGCAGAACAGCAGAACGCTGACGATCGTGCCGTGCAGACCCGCGGTCGCGGCCAGTATCGGTGAGATGAACGTGTACGCGGCGAATGTGCCGAGGACCGCGAGAACGGTCACGAACAGCGAGACGAGCACACGCGGGCTTCTCGCCGCGTCGAACCGCCGCATGAACGGCACCGCGGGTGGGGCCGAGACGGTCGGCAGCAGCATGCGCACGGCGACGGCCGCGGCCAGGGCGAACAAGGCCACAAGCAGGAACACTCCCCGGTAACCGACCTGCAGTGAGATCAGGTTTCCCACCGGGACGCCGAGGATCAGGGCGATGGTGAGCCCGCCGAACACGACCGCGACGGCGCGGCCCCGACGCTCGGGCGGGGCCAGTTCGGCGGCGACCGCGCTGGCGACCGGGGTGAACACCGCCGCTCCCGCCGCGGTGACCACCCGGGCCACCAGCAGGAGCCCGTAATTCGGCGCGAGTGCGGCCAGTGCGTTGCCCAGCGCGGTCACGGCGAGGGCGGCGACCAGCAGGCGCCGGCGTTCCCACCGGCCACTCGCCGCGGAGAGCACCGGGGAACCGATCGCGTAGGCGAGGGAGAAGACGGTGACCAGTTGGGCCGCCGCCGACGCGGAAACGCTCAGCTCGGCGGTCAGTGCCGACAACAGGCCCGCCACCACGTACCCGCTGGTGCCGACCGCGAAGGCACCCATCGCGAGCACGGAAGTTCGTGAAGAAGACATGAGGTCCTTTGTCCGATCGCCATCGAATTCGATGAGGATCGTACTACAGGCCTGCTCGTTCTTCGAGGACTGTCGTACGATGACAGCCATGAACGGCGAGGCCGTATTCCCGGAACGTGACGAGATCCGCATCGAGGCGGTCCTGCACGCACTGGCGGATCCGGTGCGGCTGGATGTGGTGCGCCAGCTCGCGAGGTCCGGCGAGGTCGCCTGCGGCGCGCTCGACGTGAGCGTGAGCAAGTCCACACTCACCCACCACCTGCGCACCCTGCGCGAGGCGGGGGTGACGGTCAGCCGCCAGCAGGGCACGATCCGGCTTCAGTCGTTGCGCCGCAAGGATCTCGACGAGCTTTTCCCCGGCCTGCTCGACGGAGTGCTCGCGGCCAGGCACTGATTCCGGCCACCCTCGGCCGCACGTAAGGACCGTCACGCCGCAGCCGGGATGATGATCCGACGCGGTCGGCGTTGAAACTCGGCGTGAGACAGCGCGGAGGCTGTCTTTCTTCTTGCCCCGAATCTCTCCTGGGGTTGTGTCCACGATCTGTATCGATCCAGAAACCTGGAAAGGAGACCTGTGCCCATCGCGCTACTCGCGTTGGCCATTGGCGCCTTCGGCATCGGCACCACTGAGTTCGTCATGATCGGTGTCCTGCCCCAGACGGCCGCGGACTTCGGGGTGTCCATCCCCACCGCCGGCCACCTGATCACGGGCTACGCGCTCGGCGTCGTCATCGGCGCACCACTGCTCACCGCATCCGCCGCGCGGCTGCCACGCAAGACCGTGCTGCTGGCCATGATGGGTGTGTTCTCGCTCGGAAACCTGCTCTTCGCGCTGTCACCCAACCACGAGTTCGGCGTCGGATTCCGATTCCTCGCCGGCCTCCCGCACGGCGCGTTCTTCGGCGCCGGTGCCGTGGTCGCGTCCAGCCTGGTCGAACCGGGCAACCGGGCCAAGGCGGTGTCCATGATGTTCCTCGGCCTGACCCTGGCGAACGTGGTCGGTGTGCCGCTGGGCACGCTGCTCGGGCAGCAGGTCGGTTGGCGGGCGACCTTCGGTGTGGTCGCGTTGGTCGGCCTCGTCGCCATCACCGCCATCGCGTGGCTCGTTCCGCACCAGGGCCGGCCGCCGCGAGCCTCGCTGCGCGGCGAACTGGACGCGTTCCGGCGGCCGCAGGTGTGGCTGGCGCTGGGAATCGTCACCTTCGGCCTCGGCGGCGCGTTCGCGTGCCTGTCCTACGTAACGCCGATGCTGACCGACGTCGCCGGTTTCGCACCACGCGACGTGACGCTGCTGCTGGCGCTGGCCGGCGCCGGCATGACCGTCGGCAACCTGCTCGGCGGCCGGCTCGCCGACCGGGCGCTGATGCCCGGGCTCTACCTCGCGCTGGTCGGGCTGGCCGCGGGGCTCTCACTGTTCACGGTCACCGCGTACAGCAAGGCGGGGGCGGCAATCACCGTGTTCGCGGTGGGCGTCGCCGGGTTCATGGCCGGCCTGATGATGCAGAACCGGATCATGCAGAAGGCGGGCGGCACACCGACCCTGGTGTCGGCCGCCGTGCAGTCGGCCTTCAACATCGCCAACTCGATCGGGGCCTACCTCGGTGGGCTGGTGATCGCGGGCGGACTTGGCCTGCTGGCGCCCAACTGGGTCGGTGCCACCCTGTCGGTCCTCGGCCTGTCGATGGCCATCATGTCGGGCATGCTCGACCGCAGGGAAGAGCGCACCGCCGCGCTGGTCCCCGCGTGACTCTGTGCTTGTTCGAGGACCCGCTACCCAGGACTCCTTGACCAGGAATCCGGCGGTTGGAGAACACTCCCTGACCTCAGCCCAGCGGGCCGTTGGTGATGGTGAACGCGACGAACAGGATCACCAGGCCCAGAACGGCATAGCTGATCACGTCGACCGGCCGGCCGCGCACGGCCAGCAGCCCCGCCCGGGCGCTGGGCAGCACGGCGCGGAACACCGCCGCCACGAGCAGGGCAGCGCCGATGATGACGGCGCCCTGCCGCCAGTGGTACTGCGCGATGCGCAGGGCGGCGACGGCCACCAGGACCAGCACCACCGCGAAGGGAGCCTGCTCCAACAGGGCAGAACGATCAGGCCGGTGTATTGGCACGCTCGGCCGCTTCCACCACATTTGTCACCAGCATCGCCCTCGTCATCGGGCCGACCCCGCCGGGGTTCGGCGAGAGCCAGCCGGCCACCTCGTCGACCCCCGGCGCCACGTCGCCGGCCAGCTTTCCATCCACATGGGACACACCGACGTCGAGCACAGCGGCGCCCGGCTTGAGCATGTCCGGCGTGATGATCCCGGGCACACCGGCCGCGGCGATCACGATGTCGGCCCGGCGCACCTCGGCCGCGAGATCACGGGTGCCGGTGTGGCACAGGGTCACCGTCGCGTTCTCACTGCGGCGGGTCAGCAGAAGACCGATCGGCCGGCCGACGGTGATGCCCCGGCCCACCACCGTCACGTTGGCCCCGGCGATCGGCACCTGGTAGCGGCGCAGAAGTTCGATGATTCCGTAGGGAGTGCACGGCAGCGGACCCGGCTCGCCCAGTACCAGCTTGCCCAGGCTCACCGGAGCCAGACCGTCGGCGTCCTTCGCCGGATCGATCCGCGCCAAAATCGCGCCCGCGTCCAGATGTCTGGGCAGCGGAAGCTGCACGATGTAGCCGTGGCAGGCCGGGTCGGCGTTCAACTCGTCGATCACCGACTCGAGCTTGGCCTGCGAGACGTCGCCGGGCAGGTCGCGGCGAATCGAGTTCACCCCGACCTTGGCGCTGTCGGCGTGCTTCATCCGCACATAGGAGTGCGAGCCGGGATCGTCGCCCACCAGCACGGTGCCCAGCCCCGGAACCACGCCACGCTGCGCGAGCGCGGCCACCCGTGGCTTGAGCTCCGCGAAGATTGCGTCCTTGGTCGCCTTGCCGTCGAGAACCGTCGCCGTCACGTTCCCCATTCTGACAGAGAACACTCCGAGTGACTCCAGGCCGACGCTTTGTACCTCACGTGAGGTATAAGCACAGGTCATCGGGCTTAAGGGTGCGGGCGGTGTGCATCCGGAGCGTCCACCCGTCAAAATGGCACGGTGGTGACACCGACAACCCAGCTGAATGCGACCGAGCAGGACACGCTGGTCAAGCAAATCGGGCTGGCCCTGCTACGAGCCGCTCCTCGTGACTGGAGGCGGGTGACCGCCGAGTATCGCGCGGTCGGCCGGTACCACGAACTGACCGGGGAGGTCCTCGTCGAGGACGGCTCCGTCAAGGAGTGGATGGCCACCCACGACATCGCGACGCTGTTCTCCAGACTCCGCGGCGGTATGTACCGGGACGGCCGCGGAACCTGGTTCAACGCCCGTTACCAGCTCGACCATCCATCGAGTTACAACCTCGAATACGACCGGGACGAGCCCCAGTGGAACCTGGCGCCGCCCGCCCAGGCATATATCGACGAGTTGCGCATGTTCCCGCGGTCCGAGGAGAACGTGCCGGAGTGGCTGGTGCGGCGGCTGTCGGGGCTTTCCCCGGAACAGTCCGGCCCCCGGTTCCGGATCGCCCGGATCTTCGACGGGCAGGACGGCGCCGGGCGTCCGATCCTCAACCGGCCTGAACTCGACAGCGACGAACTGGACCGGTTGCGCACCTACCTCGACTCCGCGCCCGTGGTGCTCTCCGAACGCGGTTACGACCTGGACCGGCTGGCCGCGGCACCGGTGCCGAAGGTGCCGGTCGCCTTCCACACCGACGGCGTGTGGATCTGGCCCGCGGCGGTCAACTACTACCTGCAGGAACACCGCGTGGCACCGGAAAGCGAACTGGTGGCGCACATCCGGTCGACCGGGTTCTCGCTCCCGGAGGTCCCGGACCAGACCCTGCAGGCCGCCGCGGCGCACCTGGGTCGCCCCGCTCCGCCGCCGCCTCCTTCGCCGGCCGCGCCCCCGTCACCGTCTGCACCTCCACCGGCACCGCCCCGCCCGCCCGCGCCGCTGACGGAGGAGACGACCACGATCTCCCCGGCCATCTCGGCGGCGGAGCCCGAGCCGGAGCCGGAACCCGAGCCACGCTACGAAGAATCCGTCTTCGACAGCCCGGCCCACGAGGAGCCGGAGGAACCCGCGGCGCCGGTCGAGCAGCCCACCATGTTCACCCCGATGGTGCCCGTCGAACCGCCGGAGTACGAGCCGGCCGAGCCGGAGAACACCGCGGCGCCCGACGGTGGGCCGGGCTCATCCCACCTGGCGCCCCCGGCCCTCGAAAACAGGCGCAGCCTGGAGTCACCGCTGCCCGACAACCGGCCCAATCTGGAGCCACCGGCCCTCGACACCAGGCCCAGCCTGGAGCCACCGGCCCTCGAGAACAGGCGCGGCCTGGAGCAACCGCTCCCCGAGAACAGGCGCAGCCTGGAGCCACCGCTCCCCGACAGCAGGCCCAGCCTGGAGCCACCGGCCCTCGACACCAGGCCCGGCCCGGCACCGCAGGCCCACGACAACCGGCCCGGCCCGGCACCGATGATCCGCGAGAGCGGGCCCGGCCCGTCGCCGATGGCCCCGCCGGCACCGAAACCGCCGGTTCCCCCGGCCGCCGAACCGGCGTTCGAGACGCTGCGGAGGAAGCTGGACGAGCTCGGTGTGCCGGCCGACGCCTACCGGATCGGTGAACCGGCCGAGCGTGGCTGGAGTGTGGAGAAGGTCGCCTCCGGCTGGCGCGCCGGCTGGTACGACCAGGGGCTGGCCAGCTCCGCGATGTTCGGCGACGCCGCGGACGCGGCGGCGTTCATGCTGGGCAAGCTGCTGCTGGACCCCGGCGCCCGCGCCGCCGCACCCGGCGCGCACTCCGACTCGCCCACCGCCCGCGCCGCCTCGATCTCCGACTTCGACGACGTGACACCGGCCGCCGGCCGCGCCGCCTCGATCTCCGATTTCGACGACGCGACACCGATCACCGGCCTACGCTCCGACCGTCCGCGGGAGGAGCCGCCCGCGCCGGAACCGCCGGCGCCACCCATGCCGGCGCCGGAACGGTTCGAGGAGCCGGACCCGGCCGGGGCTGAGCCCACCATGCTCGCCCAGCCGGTGCCACCGCCACCGCCACCGGCCCCGGTGACGCCGCCGCCTCCGCCGCCCGCACCGCGCCGGGACGCGCTGCCACGTCGCGGGGAGCCCCAGCGTCCGGCCGCCGCGGCCGGCTCCGGAGGCTCGGGACAGCAGTGGAACATCCAGCCGCTGCCCGGTGAGCCGCCGCTCACCCTGTTCCGTGGCAAGGAGATGCGAGAGCTGCCGCCGGGCAGTGAGCTCGACCGGTTCGGCCCGCCGAACGGCAACCTCACCTATGCGGCGGGAACGCCCTTCGAGGAGCGTTCGCTGGTGCCGGAGTGGGTCAACCGGCCGTACCACGTCTACCGCGTCCAGCGCCCGCTCGAGGTTCTGGCCGGGGTGGCGATCCCCTGGTTCAACCAGCCCGGTGGCGGCGCGGCCTACCTGCTGCCGGCCTCGATCGATGAGCTCGTCGCCGAGGGCGATCTCGTCGAACTGGACCCCGGCGAACCGCCCATCGACTAGCGCGCCTTTCCAACGGCAGCCCTGCCGGCACGGCGGTGAATCGAAGGAAGGTGGATTTGCTACGGATGATCCGTAGCAAATCCACCTTCCTCTCGTTCCGAGTCCCTTCCGCCGGCGCGGCGCGGGTCAGGAGATGATCAGGCCGTGGGCGGCGGCGAAGGCGATCGCCGTGTCCACGTCGACGCGGGCGCCAGCGAGCTTGGCTTGGACCAGAGCGTGCGCGTCGAGCTTCGCGCCGCGCAGGTCGGCCCCCGACAGGTCGGCGCCGAGCAGCCGGGCTCCGTGCAGATCAGCGTCCCGCAGCCGCGCGCCGGTCAGATTCGCCTCGACCAGGTTCGCCTCGCGGAACCGCAGGCCGGAGAGATCAACCCGCCGGAGGTCGGCGCCGCCCAGGCTCACCAGCGTGAAGTCGGTGTCCCGCACCTTGATCGAGCGCAGTCGGCAATCCACAAAGGACGATCCCAGCAGCGAGCAGCCGGTCCAGGAAACTTCCGCGAGGACGGTGCGGCGGAAGACGCAGGAGCGGAAGGCCGACGCGTTGTGTGTCGATTCGCCGATGTCGGTGCGCGTGAAGTCGCATTCGTCGAACGTGCAGCCCCGGGTGACCAGGCCCCGCAGGTCCGCCTCGGTGAAGTCACAACGGACGAATCTTCTTTTCTCCCACCGGGAATCGGGCAGCACAGCGTCCCGGTAGTCCTGCCCGATTTCGGTGTCCTCCACAGTGGAAGCCTGCCATACCCGGCCGGGATGTTTCTTCTGAGCCCACCGTCCGGTCGTCACGCGAACTGCCACCTTCGTGGCTGGACCAATGGCGTCGAGGTAACCCGTTACCGCAGGCGTTGTGCCCGTAGAACGACGTCGTTCACGTGGTGGGTGCCCTCGGGTGCCGGAGCGGTTCGCGGGCGGGTTTCGTTGATCAGGATGGTCCAGTCGTCATCGAGGAGCCGGGCGATCTCGTCAGGCTGGTAGTAGTCACCCGGGTCGAAGTCGTGGTCGTGCCCTGGCGGATGGTCGGCGAGGTCGTGGCTGCCGATGAGAAGGGTGCCGCCGGGCGCGACGGCGGCCAACAGCCTGCGCAGTGCGGAGTGGCCCGGCTGGCGCGGCAGCGGGAAGTACTGGACGGACACCAGGTCGAACGCGCGGGCCGGGGGTGACGCGGTCGTCAGGTCCGCGTGGGCCCAGGCCACCCGGCCGGTCATGTCCACGTCGGTGGTGGCCGCGCGTTTCAGCGCGGTCCGCGAAATGTCGACCGCGGTGACGTGCCAGCCGCGCCGGGCCAGCCACAGCGCGTCGGCGCCTTCGCCGCAGCCCACGTCGAGGGCCTGCCCTGGCGCCAGAGCCGTGACCTCGGCCACCAGCACTCCGTTGGGGTTACCGCTGAAGACCTGGTCGCGGCTGCGATACATCTCGTCCCAGAACTGTTCGTCCATTGTCCTTGCCTCGGGTGATGGGGTCTGTGGTGGTCAGAGACCGTGGCGCCGATCGCCCATGACGTGTTCGCAAAGGCGAGCCTCCGAGTCGGCGGCGAAGGGATCCTTCCGGGCGGCCACGGCACGGCGGGTGTCCTCGGCGACGAGGTCGGCGTTGATCGCCCCCGCGGCCGTGGCACCGGACGCGGCTGCCAGGAGAACGTTCGCGGCCGGGTCGGCGAGGTTGCCCGCGACCCACACGCCTGGCACCGCGGTGAGGCCGGTCGAGTCGGCGACAATGTGCTCACCGAGGCCGCGCGGGTGCGGGGCGGGTTCCAGCCCGAGCGCGGCCAGCACCTCCGAGTGTGGGACCGCACGTGGCGCCACGGCGAGTGCCCGCAGCGGAATCAGCTCGCCGGAACGCAGACGGACACCGGTGAGGTGGTCATCGGCGATCTCCAACTGGGACACCTCGCCGGCCACGACCGCGATATCACGCGCGGCCAACTGCTCGGCCTCCTCGCTGCTGGGGCCGGGACCGGTGTGCAGCAGCAGGGTGAGCCGGTCGGTCCACTGCCGGAACAGCAGGGCCTGGTGCACGCTCATCGGGCCGGTGGCCAGGACGCCGACGGGCTGGTCACGGACCTCCCAACCGTGGCAGTAGGGGCAGTGCAGCACATCTCGCCCCCACCGTGGCGCCAGTCCGGGGATGTCGGGGAGTTCGTCGGTGATCCCGGTGGTCACCAGCAGCCGTCGCGCGCGCACGGTGCGACCGGTGTCGAGTTCGACCGCGAACCCTCCCCCGGGATGCCGGTCATCCCGGGTCGCTGACCGCGCACAGCCGGTGCTGAACTGGGCGCCGTAACCGGCCGCTTCCTGCCGTCCCGCCTCCAGCAACTCTCCGGGCGGGACGCCGTCACGGGAGAGGAAACCATGCATGTGCGCCGCCGGCGCGTTACGCGGCTGGCCACTGTCGATCACCAGCACCGAGCGACGAGCCCGCCCCAACATCAGCGCCCCGCTCAGGCCGGCCGGCCCGCCACCGACGATCACCACGTCGTACCGGCCATCGTGCCCGGGTACGAACTCTTCGGTCATCACGACCACCTCCGCCAACAACGTGCCTCCACCGGCGACGAACTGCCAAAGTTCTTTGCGGAAATAGCAAAACAGCGGGCACAGTGGAGTCATGAGTAGCCTGTGTCGAGCCGCGGCTCCCAGGCCAACCCGAGAGCGCGCCGCCGACAGGCCCCGCTATCGGGGCGGCAGGGCGCCCTGGTCGAGGACGTGACTCGACCTCGGATGGCGCGCCCTGGCGACACGATCAAGGGGGTCTGGGGGCTTGCCCCCAGTCGGGGTGTGGGGGCTGAGCCCCCACAGGGCACAGTCGCGCGCAAACCCGCGAAGGAGACAGCATGGACGATGAGTTCGCTGCCGTACTCGGCGCGGTCGGCCCACGGCTGCGGGAGCTGCGGCGCCGCAGCAGAACAACCCTGACCGCCCTGTCGCAGACCACCGGTATTCCGGTCAGCACCCTGTCCCGGCTGGAGTCCGGCCACCGCAAGCCGGGCCTGGAACTGCTGCTGCCCCTGGCCAAGGCCTACCAGGTGCCGCTCGACGAACTCGTCGGCGCCCCGGCCAGCGGCGATCCCCGGATCTATCCCCGGCCGGTCACTCGCCACGGCATGACCGTCATCCCGCTGACCCGCAAACCCGGCGGGCTGCAGGCGTTCAAGCAGATCCTCCCGGCCGGCCCCGACAATCTCGAACCCGAGCCCCGCTCGCACGAGGGCTACCACTGGCTGTATGTCCTCAATGGACGACTGCGGCTGGTGCTCGGCGAGCAGGATCTCGTCCTCACCGCCGGTGAGGTCGCCGAATTCGACACCCACCTCCCGCACTGGTTCGGCAACGCCGACACCCAGCCGGTCGAGTACCTGAGCATCCTCGGCCCGCAAGGCGAACGCTTCCACATCAGAGCCCGCCACCGGCGCGCCTGACCTCCGCCACACAGGCCGTGACGGACCGGCCTGGGCGCCGACGGTCACCGGAAATCGCGTGCTTCCGAGCGGATCCGCATCGGCAGATGCTGGAGCCGGTCGGCGAGCAGGCTCACCACCCCGTCGGCGCGCTCGACGACACCGCGCACCAGCAGGGCCGGGCTGTTCCTGGCGATCCGGTGGTAGCGGCCCCACAGGCCACTGGTGCAGATGACGTTGACCATGCCCGTCTCGTCCTCCAGGTTGAGGAACGTGATCCCGCCCGCGGTGGCCGGCCGCTGCCGGTGGGTGACCGCGCCGGCTACGAGCACCCGTGTTCCGTTCTCGACCGCCAGCAACTCCTCCGCGGTGACCACCCCCAGCTCGTCGAGCCGATGACGGATGAACTGGGTGGGAAAGCTGTCCGGGGACAGGCCGGTGGCCCAGACGTCGGCGACCGCGAGGTCGAGTTCGTCCATGCCCGGCAGGGTGGGTGCGCTCGTCCCGACCACGCTGCCCGGCAGCTTCTCCGGCCGTTCCTCGGCGACCGCCCCCGCCGCCCACAGTGCCTTCCGCCGGTCCCCGCCGGTCTCCGCGAAACAGCCGAAGGCTCCGGCCGTGGCCAGCGCCTCGACCTGCGGTCTGGTCAGGCGAACCCGCCGGGTGACATCGGACATGTTCCGGAAGGCACCGCCGCGCTCCCGTTCGGCGACCAGTTCCTCGGCCAGTGTCTGACCGATCGTCCGCACCGTGGCCAGGCCGATCCGGACCGCGAGCCGTTCGGTACCGTCGCCGACCGGCTCCAGGGTGGCGTGCGGCAGGCTCGCGTTGATGTCCGGACCTCGCACCGTGACGCCGTGTCTGCGGGCGTCGGCGACCAGTGACTGGGGCGAATAGAAACCCATCGGCTGTGCCCGCAACAGGCCGGCGCAGAACGCCTCGGGGTGGTAGTACTTGAAGAACGCGCTGGCGAACACGAGATAGGCGAAGCTGAGCGCATGGCTTTCCGGAAAGCCGAAATTGGCGAAGGCCAGCAGTTTTTCGAAGATCCGGTCGATCAGCTCTCCGTCCAGGCCGTTGGCCGCGGCACCCTGGTAGAACCGTTCCCGTAGCCGCTCCATCTTCCTGGTGGAACGCTTGGCTCCCATGGCATGCCGGAGCTCATCGGCCTCCGCCGCGGTGAAGTTCGCGACGTCCAGGGCGATCTGCATCATCTGTTCCTGGAACAGCGGCACGCCCAGCGTCTTGTCCAACGCCCTGGCCAGCAGCGGATGGTCGTGTTTCCACTTCTCCCGCTTGTTCTTCCGCCGGATGTAGGGATGCACCGAGCCGCCCTGGATCGGGCCGGGCCGGATCAACGCGACCTCGATCGCGAGGTCGTAGAACTTCTCCGGCCTGAGCCGGGGCAGGGTGGCCAGCTGGGCTCGGCTCTCCACCTGGAAGACCCCGACCGCGTCGGCCCGCTGAAGCATCGCGTAGATGTGGCGGTCCTCGAGGTCCAGGTTGCCGAGGTCGATCTCCACTCCCTTGTGTTCCCGCACCAGGTCGAGCATGTAGTGCAGCGCGGACAGCATGCCGAGGCCGAGCAGGTCGAACTTGACCAGCTTCACCGAGGCGCAGTCGTCCTTCTCCCACTGCAGGACGCTCCGGTTCTCCATCCGCGCCCACTCGATGGGGCACACCTCGCTCACCGGCCGGTTGCAGATCACCATTCCGCCCGAGTGGATGCCGAGATGGCGCGGGAAGTCCTCCAGCGCGGAGGCCAGCGCGATCACCGGCGCCGGGATGTCGTGGTCATGATCCGTCTTGGTCTCCTGCAACGGACCCCACCGGTCGATCTGCTTGCTCCACGCGTCCTGCTGACCGGGTGAGTAGCCCAGCGCCCGCGCCGAGTCGCGGATCGCCGACCTGGACCGGTAGGTGATCACGTTCGCCACCTGGGCGGTGCACAGGCGGCCGTATTTCCGGTAGACGTACTGGATCGCCTCTTCCCGGCGGTCGGACTCGATATCCAGGTCGATGTCCGGGTAGCCGTCCCGGTCCGGCGCGAGGAACCGCTCGAACAACAGCTTCCAGCGCACCGAGTCGACCTTGGTGATGCCCAGCGCGTAACAGACCGCGGAGTTCGCCGCCGAGCCCCTGCCCTGGCACAGGATGTTGCTGTCCCGGCAGAACCTCGCGATGTCCCAGACGATGAGGAAGTAGCCGGAGAACCCGAGCCGCTCGATGATCTCCAGTTCGTGCTCGATCTGCCGGTACGCGTCCGGCCGCCGCTGGGGCGGACCGTACCGCTCGGCCGCACCCCGTTCGACCTGTTCCCGGAGATAGGTCTTCTCGGTGTGGCCGGCCGGAACCTCGAACGGGGGCAGCTCCGGGGCGAGGAGTTTCAGGTCGAACGCGCACTCCAGGCCGAGCAGCGCGGCCCGCTGCACGGCCCCGGGATAGCGCCTGAACCGCTCGGCCATCTCCGCGCCGGAGCGGAGGAAGGCGGTACCGGACGCGGGTAGCCAGCCCGCCATCTCGTCGAGACCGCGCCGCGCCCGGATCGCGGCCATCGCCCCGGCGAGCCGGCCTCGGTCCGGCGTCGCATAGTGCACGCCGTTGGTCGCCACGGTCGGCACCCCCAGCTGTCCCGCCACCGCGGCCAGCGCGTCGTTGTGCGTGCTGTCCTCGGGATGACCGTGATCGGTCAACTCGACGAACACGTTTTCCCGGCCGAAGAGCTCGAGCAATCGCCCGAGTTCCCACGCGGCGGCTTCCGGGCCCGATCGCAGGAGGGCCCGCCGCACCGCGCCCTTGCGGCATCCGGTGAGCACCACGGCCTGGCCGGCCACCTCGGCCGCCACGGTCTCCAGGTCGTAGACCGGACGGCCCTTCTCCGCACGCTCCTGACGCGGCGGCTGCCGGTCATACCCGTGCAGTTGGCCGGCGGTGATCGCCCGGCAAAGGCCGACGTACCCGTCCTGCCGCTTGGCGAGCAACAGGAGATGCTCCCCTTCCGGATCGGCGATCCCGTTCTGGGGCGAGGAAAGCCCGAAGCTCAGCTCGGTCCCGAACACCGTGCGCACGCCGAGTTCCGCGGCCGCGTCGGCGAAGCGCACCACCCCGTACATGCCGTCGTGGTCGGTGATCGCGATGGCATCCAGTTCCAGCCGGGCGGCCTCCTCGACCAGTTCCTCCGGATGGCTCGCGCCGTCGAGGAAACTGAAGTTGGAATGGCAGTGCAGCTCGGCGTAAGGGACTCTGACCCGGCCTGCCCCGTGGTCATCCCCCCGCGCGGATGGAAGGTCGACAGGACGGAGATATCCCTCCCTTTTCCGCTTCCATGCCGGGCTGTCCCCACCGTCGGCGGCGACGGTCCGGCCGGACAGCGTCCGTTCGAGCTCTCGCCACGGAACGCGCGGATTGTTCCAGCCCACGCCTATCCCTTCCTTCGCGAGTTTGCGCGCGACCGCGATCGCGTCGACAGGGCGCCGCACCAAGAACCAAGCCACGTCCCCCGACCAAGGCGCCCCGCCGCCCCGATAGCGGGCCTTCGGGGGCGCGCGTGGTGGTCACCTTGATTNCCGCGCCCTGCCACCGGACGACTCATTCCTTGCGCGAGTTTGCGCGCGACCGCGATCGCGTCGACAGGGCGCCACACCAAGAACCAAGCCACGTCCCCCGACCAAGGCGCCCCGCCGCCCCGATAGCGGGCCTTCGGGGGCGCGCGTGGTGGTCACCTTGATT
>NZ_JAFB01000054.1 GCF_000519205.1 Amycolatopsis taiwanensis DSM 45107
CGTTGCGAGACCTGGGCCAGATCAGCGATGTCGGGCACCGGCCAGCCCTGGGCGGAGGCCAGCACGACCATCGCCCGCCGCAGACGCACCCGGTCTTTCGCGGTCCGGTTGACCCGCTGCAACCGCTGTCCCTCAGCCATCGACAGCGGCCTCACAAACACTCCCGGTGGTCGAGCCACGATCATCCTTCCCGGTCCCGCCATCACGTTCGGGACCAGGATGGGACACCACTCCGGAAAGATCAATTACGACACCAACCAACATTGACGAGGCACTAGTCGCTGATCAGCAGGTCTCGCACGTCGCGACGCGGCGTCACCGGGGTCGGCCAGCCGTAACCGATCCGCGCCACGGCCTGCGGATACCACGTGCTACCTAGCAGCCGAGACAACTCGTCCCGCGTGTCCGTGACCTCCACGACCTGCGAGAGCAACGACAACGCCAAGCCCCGCACCGTCGCGGTCAGCCACATGCGCTGCATCGCCTGCCCCGCGTACAGGTCGTCGAGTCGACTGTCGTGGTGCGAGCACACCACGACCAGCAACGGCTCGTACTCGAAGTCCTTGCCGGGAACCCGCGCACGCGCCTGACCACCGGAGAAATCCCGCAGCACCCACTGGTCCTGCGGCTCCGGCAGCGGCCCCGCCGCAGCAGCCGGCACCCCCTCGACGGTTCCCGGCGGCCGGCCGGTCCGCCGGGCCAGCTGGTCGCGGAAACGCGGATCCGCCATCTGCACCCGATGCGCGTGGCGCACCAGGCGCTCCAAAACCCCCAACTCCGAGCGCTCCATCACGTGCAACCAGCACTGCTCCCGCTGCACCGCGGCGGCCAGCGCGTGCCGGTGCTTGGTCGGTACCTGGGTCTCCCGGAACGGCCGCCTGTTGCTGCGCCGCTTGGGGATCGCCCGATACAGCTCCTGCTCCCCCGGCGCCTGAGTCGCTCGCCCACCGTCGCGCACCTCGGCCAGCGCGGTGCTCCCGGCAAACCGCGGCAGCAGGGTCACCACCGGCCGAACGCCTACGTGCTCAAGGGCCAACCGGAGGTTCAGCAACGCCGCACCGCACGCCAACCGCAGTTCCCGGTCGTCAGGGTCCGCAGCGGGCAGCCGCCGTTGTGGATCGCTGTGCAGCTCGATCGCGTCCGACGCCAGGCGAAAGCGCCACGGCTGGCTGTTGTGCAACGACGGCGCCAGGCCAGCCAGTCGCACCACCTCCTCGGTCTGCTCCGAGGACAAACCCAACGCCGCAGGGAATGAGGTCATCATCGAGTCCCCTCGGGTACGCCGTGCCCGCACATCGAGTCTTGCAGACCATCGACGTCCCCGCTTAGCCCGAAACCGATGCCAACACCGACACGGCCACCGCATGCAAGGCGACGTCCGACCACCGAACTGCACCTGTTGCGACCGCGTGACGTTGCACGATCTTGGAGGCTCTACCAAATAAGCAAGGCGCCAGCATCCTGGGATCGGATCAGTTTCTACGAAATGGGAAGAAGTTCAGAACCCCTTTGCCTGACGATAAAATACCACCTCTATCGCGGTCCAGCGAACGCAGCTTCATCTTACAACAATACGTCAACAGCCACAACCAGTTGATCCTGGAAAGTTTCGGCAATAACCAAACCGATATCGTGAAGATAGTCTTCTCCGGCGTGGAAAGAATAGAAGTAGACCGCTCTTATCGTGGGGGAATAGACATCGCAACGGTCAATCCGCACGAATTTTACCGGCAGTCGCATCCTTTGGTGAAGCCACTACTGTGGACGATCACATCACCGAACGGGACAGGCTTCGTCGCGGCAAGCAGAGTGCGAATCGCTCGGCTTTCTCACGACGGTGAGGAACTGGAGGTACTGTTCGCCGCCCATCAATCTCCGCAATCGGGTAAGTCGAGTGACGACACCCGGCCTAGCCCATAGCACCGAAACAGGCGGAGGTCGCCACTGGCAGGTTCAAGTGGTGAGTGCACCAGGTTAGCTGATCACGGATTCCAAGATCGTGGCACCACGTAACGCCGACGGATCGACGCTGAAGTAGGACTTCGAGAGGTGATAGCCGTCGGCGTCGACCCAGGCGCCCACCGGGGTATCGCCGGAATCGGGGAAATTCTTCAACGGCGCATGCACATCGGTATGCGTGCTGACCGCCGATTGGATGAGCTGGAAGCTCTTGGCCGCCGCTTCACCGGCGCCGAGCAGCATCAGGCTGCTCGCCACCAACCCGGACAGCAGCATGTAGATCGACACACGTCTGACCATCCGGGCCCCCAAGTGCTCGTCTCGGTCTCGACGTGGGGATCGCGCCGGAAGTACCGGACATTACGTGCTCAGCCGGCAAACTGCCGTGCGTCAAAGGAAAGACCGGCTTCGTGCGCGGTGACCGCCCGAGGTCTTGGTGGTGGCATCGCCCGCACCGGCTTCCTTCTCAGTAGGCTCCCACCACACCAGATTGGCGGCCGCCTGGGCCACCGGCTCGATGATCTCCCAGCCCTCGGCGATCAGCCCATCGTCGATCCGCCAGATATCGACGACCGCGATCTCCGGCCCACCATCGGGGAGCTGTCGCCGCGAGTGCATCACGACGTGATCACCATCGGCCAGCAGGTGGTGGACCTCGACCCGCATATCGGCTAGCGGGGTGAGTGCCGCGTGTACGGCGGCGAGCCATTCCGCCTTGGTCGAGGAGATCGAGTCCGGCCTGTGATGGACGAAGTCATCACTCAGCAACGATTCCAGCGCGTCGACGCTGCCCGTCCCGATCAGTTCCGCCAGTGCCCGTTGAACGATGCTCTTGTTGTCTGTGGTCATGGATGCAGTGTTTCCGCGGTCGCAACGGTTGTCGATGAAGTCGGATTTCATGGCGTACGGCTCCACGATGAGTACTCTCGACGACCGTGCACACAGTCGGGGAGCTCCTGCGGCAGTGGCGGCATCGCCGACGACTCAGCCAGCTCGATCTTGCGATCGCGGCCGACGTCTCGGCTCGTCACGTCAGCCTGGTCGAGACGGGCAAGTCCAACCCGAGCGCCGAAATGGTTCTCCGGCTCGCGGACCAGCTCGATGTGCCGTTGCGTGAGCGCAACCGGCTGTTGCTCGCGGCCGGTTTCGCACCCCGGTACGCCGAGCGGCCACTCGAGGACGACGCGCTGTCGGCGGCCCGGGACGCGGTCGCAAGGGTGCTCCGCGCGCATGAGCCGTACCCGGCGTTGGCCTTCGATCGCCGGTGGAACATCGTGATGACCAACCGAGCGGTCGAGCCGTTCTTCGCGGGCGTCGATCCCGACCTGCTCCGGCCGCCCATCAACCTGGTTCGGCTGGGGCTGGACCCGCGCGGGTTCGCTCCCCTGGTCGTCAACCTGGCCGACGTGCGTATGGTGTTCCGCTCCCGGATCAGGCGTCAGCTCGCCGTTGCTCCCGACGCCGAGCTCACCGCGCTCTACAAGGAACTGCTGGAGCCCAACTCCGAGGACGCGTCGAGCCGATCGGTCGAATCCGATGTCGTGATCCCGATGATCCTTCGCTTGGACGGACGGCAGCTGCGGCTGTTCTCGACCATCACCACGTTCGGTACCCCGATGGACATCACGCTGGACGAGGTCGCGATCGAGTCGTACTACCCGGCGGACGCGGAGAGCGCTGCCTACTTCGAGGAGCCCGACGGTTGACCTCTGGGCGTTTGTGTCTGGGATGTTTGATCGGAAATGGGCCCGTTCAGCCCCGCTGGTACGCCACGAAACGGGGACCGGTACCCGCGCTGCGTTTGGAGGTGACGTCACCGGGGGTGGGTGGCAGCGCCGAGACCATCGCGCCGGCGGACGCGACGACCGGCACCGGCCAGTCGCCGTCGCCCAGCGGTTGCCCGGTCCGCAGGTCGATCGCGACCGAGCGCCCACCGCGGGTTCCATACCCGACACCCTGGTGAGCCAACATGAGGTCCAGCATCCCGCCGGACGATGCGTCCTCCCAGAGCTGCACGCCGGAGGCCAGGTCGAACGCCCGCGCGACGCGAAAACCGTCGAGGCCCGTCACGACGACCGTGCCGCTGCCGGTGTCGACCGCCGTGCGCGGTTCCGGCTCGTCACCGAGCGCGGCGATCAGCCGGCCGGTGCGCAGATCGTGCAGTGCCATCCGGTCGATGGCATCGGCATCGGACCAGCGCAACGCAACGACACCACTGTCCGAGGCGTCAGCACCGTCCGCCAGCGCAGCCATGGGGCGGGTGACGTTCCAGTCCTCGGGCAGCGTCAGCGCGGAGGACTCCCAAAGAACGGAGCCGCTCCGCGTGTCGACGGCGGTCACGATGCCGTCCCCACCGAACAGGCCGATCCCCTCGTGCTCATACAGCGGCGCCGCGCCCGCGCGAGGCGGCTTCACCGGCGTGCCGGCCGCAGCCGAGAGCATGACCTTCTCGCCCTGCGCGCCACCGACTATGGAAGGCGTGTTCATCCCGAAGATCAATCCCGGTCCCTGCATCGGGCCAGGAACGCTCACCGGACCCCACACACGATCGCCGTCATGCGCGTCGTAAGCGTTGGCCGTGGTGACTGCGGCGATCCTGCCGTTGCGGTTGTCGGCGTCGCTCGCCAGGACGACGGCGACCGCGCGCCCGCCGGAGTTGGTCACGCCGTACCCAACACAAGCCGGGTTCGTACGTACCGCCCAACGAGTGGAGCCACTGGCGTCGACACCGACCACCGAAAGATCCGCCTGTTCATCGGTGGGGTAGACGAGACCGACCAGCATGTCGCCCGCCGCCCGGGGCACGTCGTCGAACGGGGCCGTCCACATCGGACCTCGAGCGGCGGGCAACTCTGCGTCCGGCACGTCAGGCGCGGGTTGCGGCTCCGACGCCACTCTCACCACCTCGGGTTCCGGCAGGGGCTCGGCGGTCTCGGTGCCGCATGCGGCGAGGAGCACGCCCGCCACGGCAGCAATTCCGAGCCGAGCCAGCGCGTGGCGCCGCATCGATCCTCCGTTCGCCGTTACTACTATCAGGCATAGTATCCGGGCGTCCGGAGCGCCGGCACGGTGGGCGCTCAGGCCAGGGCCGGTGCCCCCACCCAGCTGACCGCCGAGAGCGCGGCCCGGCTGCTACGCGCCGTCCGACCCCACGACGTCGCCGGAAAGACGCTGCAGCACCTCGCGGCCGACCTCGTCGCACATGATGGCGCCATGCCAAATCCGGCACGACACCGAGGGCCGCGCCTATTACCAGCGCAAGCAAGCAGCGGGCAAGGTCCACAAAGAAGTCATGCGGTGCCGGTGAAGACGACCGTCCGATGTGGTCTACCGTCAACTCCTCGGGGATGCCGTGCGAGGATCAACTTGACACAGAAAGGCGCCGTTCGTATTACGAACCCGGTTCTTCGGGTTCGGCCACGGCTACCCCTCAGCGAAGGCCTGCGAAGCTGCTTATGCCAACGAAACGGCCAGCCTGACGGCCCCGGCGTCCAGGCCGCACCTGGTCGAGCATGGCGGACGCATCGTCGCGCCCGGCCACCCTCACGCGGGAGGGTGGTCTTCGGTGGTCAGAAAGCGGCGGAGCGGGTCGAGGCCCATGGGGCCCAGCGCGAGCGCGGCGGCGTGGAACGCCTTGCGGTCGAAGGAAGTTCCGGCGGCGCGTTCGGCAGCCGCGCGGGTCTCGCGCCACAGGCGGGCGCCGACGCCGAACGACAAGGCCTGCCCCGGCCAGCCCAGGTAGCGGTCCACCTCGAACGCCGCCGTGTGCGGCGCCAGCCCGGCCACGTCGGTCAGCACTTCCCGCGCCACGGCGACGTTCCAGGACTCCGCCGCGGTGACGCCGTTGTGCCTCGGGATCGGCAGGCGCAGGTGCAGCCCGAGATCGATGACGATGCGGGCGGCCCGCCAGCGCCGGTCCAGCAGCAGGCCGATCCGTTCGCCCGGGTCGCGGATGAGGCCGAGTTCGTCGGCGAGTTGTTCGGCGTAGTGCGCCCAGCCCTCCGCGTACCCGTGCACGTGGCACAGCGCCCGCTGCCACGGGTGCAGGTCCGGCAGCGCCATCGTGATCGCGTGCTGGAGGTGGTGGCCGGGCAGCGACTCGTGGTGCAGCGCGCTGATCTGGCGCCACGACGCGACGTCACCGGACGGGACCGTCCACCACACCCGGCCGGGCCGGGTGAGTCCCGGGTCGGGTGGCACGTAGTACATGACGCCCGCGTCCGCGCGGACGATGTCGCACTCCACCGCGCGTGTCCTGGCCGGGATGTCGAAGTGCGTGCCGTCGAGCGCGTCGGTGGTCTCGGCGACACGGTCGCGCAACCAGCCGACGAGCGCGTCGGCCCCGCTCAGCAGGCGGCGCGGATCACGGTCCAACATGGACAGTGCGGCCGGGACGCCGCGGCCGGTGATCTTCGCGGCCTCCCCGGCGAGCGCCTCTTCCAGCTCCCGCAACAGCGCCCAGCCGTACTCGTACAGGTCGTCCAGGTCGACGCGGGCGCCGAGGAACGCACTCGCGGTCACCTCGTACAGCTCCCGGCCGACGGCGTCCTCCTCCGGTGCGCGCGGCGCCAGCTCACCGGTGAGGAACGCCGCGAAGTCCGCGGTGGCCGCGGCGGCAGCCGACGCGGCGACGGCTAGGCGGGAGGTCAGCGGTCCGGTGTGGCGGCGCACCAGCGCCGGGTAGAAGTCGTCGCGGTCGACCCACGACGCGCACTGTGCAGCCACGGCGCGAATCTGCCGCAGTGGCACCACGTTCCCGCGGTCGGCGGAGAGCCTCAACGTGTCGGCGTAGTCCGCAAGCGCGGCCGGTACGCGTTCGAGGTTCGCGGCGACAACCGCCCAGTCGTCCTCGGTGCCGGTCGGCAGCTTGTCGAAGACGCCTCGCACCTGGTGCACCGGGGTGGCGAGCGGGGCGAGCAGGCGAGTGGTGAAACCCGCCTCGTACAGCGCGATGTCGCTGGCGGTCCGTTCGGCGAGGGCCGCGCCGAGCGGGTCTATCGGATCCACAGTGGACGCGGCGACCGCGAGTTCGTGCCGGGCGGCGAACGCCTCCGGCGACAACAGCGGCACGATCACCTCGGGCTGTTCACCGAGCGCCTGCGCCGCGTAGGCGTCGAGTTCGGCCAGCCCGGCCAGGTACCGGTCGGCGACCGGCGCGCTCACCGCTCCCCCCGCGGGGCCGGCAGCACCGCACGCCCGAGCAACTCGACGCCGTGCCGGTCGGTGACGCCGTGCCGGGTGCCGAACTCGACCCGCGTCGCACCGGCGGCGAACAATGCCTCGGCGTGCCTGGCGACATCCTCGACCGCGTTGCGGAACCTCATGACCTCAAGCAACTGCGGGCCGGTATCGCGCAGGCGTTCGTCGTCTTCGTTGAATTTTCGCACCACCCGCCGGCAAGTTGCGCGTTTGGTCCTCATATCACCTGGCGAAGCCAGGAATACTCGCCGGCCGGAGACGGAAAGCGACATCGTGGCATCCTACCGGTCGACCGAGCGGCTGAGGCTTGACCGAGAGGTAACGCGGACGACTCCAGCGACCTTCAGCGGCTAACCACGAAGGTCCGTCCACGACGGTTTCCGCGGCCCGTACCGCTTCACTATGCGTCGCACCGAGCGCGAATGATCGCGGCGGAAGCATTAACGACGCCGGGACTCGGCACACGCAATGCACGTCCGCGTGGCGGGAAGTGCTTCCAGCCGCCCATCGGCGATAGCCCCGCCGCACCGCTCACACCGACCATAGGTCCCCGCGCGCAACCGCCCCGCGGCGCTGTCGAACTCGGCGAGCTCGGCCCGTGCCTGGCGAAGCAAGTCCTGCACCTGCGCGCGTTCGAAGGCGACGGTCGCCCCCTCCGGGTCATGCTCGTCATCATTGGTCGCCCACGCCGAAGACTCCACAATGCCCTCAACCTGCCGAGCCAGCCCGTCGATCCGCCTCACCGTCGCCGCCCGCTCCGCCAGCAACCGCGCCTCGACGACCGCGTACCGGTGGGCCGGCATCCCACTGGATCCATGCTGGTCAACCACGCTCACCACGATAACGGCCGCGGTGCCGGCGCGAGCCGCTCAGCGGAGCATCGGTGGCACTGTGCGCAGTACAGCTTCCTTAACGCCGTACTTGAAGAGACGCCTGGGGTTGCGGTCGTTCTCGTGTGGTGGGTCAGTGGGTGGTCGCGGGGGCGCGGCGATACGCGATCAGCGCAAGGATCCCGACGAGTGGCCCGATCGCGAGCACCAGCAGGGCGGCGGTCCAGGAGGTGTTCTCGGCCAGGATCGGGACGAGGTAGATGGTCGCGGCGGTGGTGATGTAGCCCAGGGCCAGTTGCAGGGAGACGGCGCTGCCGACGTAGCGTGGGTCGGCGCTTTCGGTGACCATCGCGGAGAACTGGGCCGAATCGGCGATCACCCAGAACCCCCAGAACGCGCTGATGACCACCACCACCGGTGTCGGCACGCCGTGCGCGAAGGCCAGCACGACCGCGGCGGTCCCGGACAGCGCGAGGCTGATCATCGCCGCCTGAGCCCGGCCGAACCGGTCGCTGATCCACCCGCCGGCGAGGCAGCCGATGGCACCGGTACCGATGCAGACGAAGGCGGCAAGGGCGGCCTGCCGCGAGCCGTCCGGCCCCCTGGAGAACCCGCCGAGTCCGGCGAGGAACGTGCCGATCCACGCCCACATCGCATACAGCTCCCACATGTGCCCGGCGTAGCCGATGTTGGCGAGCATGACGGGCCGGCTGCGGATCGCGCGCAGCGCGGAGCGAAGCCGGAACGCCGAGCGTGGGAAGGGGTAGGGCCCGGATCCGCGGACGGCCAGCACGAGCAGTCCGCCGAGCGCGGTGAGGATCGAGGTCGCGACGATCACGATCTGCCAGCCGAGTCCGCCGGAGGCCTTCACCAGCTGCGGTGCCGCGGAGCCGAGGGTCAGGGCTCCGATCATCACGCCGAGCGCAGTGCCGCGTCCGGCCTTGAACCAGGAGGAGACCTCTTTGAGCGCGGGTGGGTAGACCGCGGCAAGGCAGGCTCCAGTGGCCGCGCGCAGGGCGACCGCGACACCGAATCCCGGCGCGAACAACAGCAGCAGATTCGCGACAGCGGCGCACAGGGCGCCGATGCTCATCAGACGACGTCCCGGGACGGCGTCCGCTACTCCGGTGGCGGCGAGGGCGAGCGCGCCGATGACGAAGCCGAGCTGGACCGCGATCGTGAGCAGTGAGGATTCGCCGCCGGTCAGCTGCCACAGCTGTTGCAGCTGGGGCACGACGAACGACGCGGAGAACCACACGCTCATCGAGGCGAACGTGGCGAGCGCGATCAGTGTGAGCGCGACGCGTGCACGCCGTTTCTCGGCGGTCGTTCCGGTGGCCGGTTCCGGCATGGGCTCACCTTGTCCCGTCGCGGAATGCGTAGGCGGCGCGGGTGCGACCGAGCGCGGCGATCGCGCGTTCGACGGAGTCGACGACGGCCACGCCTCGAGCGGCGGCGACGCCGCGTAGCCGCCGCACAAGCTCGTCCTGCTCGGCGCTGCCGCTGCTGCGCAGGACCAGCGTGAGCGGCACTCCGTTGCGGTCGGCGTCGATGAGGTCCTCGGTGAGCAGGTCGACCAGATCGGCGGCCTCCTTGCCGTCCTTGAGGTCGTAGACGGTGCCGAGGTCGAGATACGCGCACAGGCAGTCGATGCCCGGGTCCGCGGCCAACGCCCGCACGAGCGCGCCGGTGAAGGAGCGGGAACCGTCGAACAGCGACCACACGGGGATGTCGACCGGGTTGCTCAGGCTGCTGCCGGGCGCGTCGTAAGGGGCCAACGCCTGCGCTGTGGCCGGCGCGAGCCGCGGCAGGACGAGGCCGTGTTCATGAGCGACGTCGGAGCCGACGACGGCGACTCCACCCCCGCTGCCGACCAGGCCGAGTCCGGTTCCGGTGAGCCCGGGTGCGTACTGGGCGACCAGGAGGGTGTCGAGCAGTTCGTCGAGGTTCTCCACGAGGATGACCCCGGCCGCCGCCGCGGCGTCGCGCAGCAACTGCGGGTCACTGGCCAGCGCTCCGGTGTGCGAGGCCGCGGCAGCCCCTCCGGCGGCGCTGCGGCCACCCTTGAACAGCACCACCGGGATGGACACCTGGGCGGCGAGGGTGAAGAACTGTCGCGCGTCGCTGTCGTCTTCGAGGTAGAACGCGGCGAGAGAGGTGCGGGGGTCGGCTTCACAGAAGGCCAGCAGCTCCGACGGTGAAACGTCGTCGCAGTTGCCGACCGAGCTGACGAAGCTGAAGCGCACCCCGAGTTCGTTGCCGCGCCGCACCACGTCGCCGGCGTAGGTGCCCGACTGTGAGATGAAGGCGATCGAGCCCTGCTCCTCGGAGGAGGCGCTGCGGCCGATCATCGTCATCCGCGAGTACGGGGTGTAGTGCCCGATGCAGTTCGGCCCCAGAACCCGCAACGGCGTACCGGCCACCACCTCACCGAGATCGGTGGTGTCAGCGGTATAGACGTGCGCGGTCTTCGTCCCCTTCCTGGCAAGCTCACGCAACGCATCCGGAACAGCCTTGGCTGGCAACGCGATGACCGCGCGGTCGAGGCCGTCCGGCAGGTCGGCGATCGTCGCCACGGCTTGGTGGCCGAGGATCACGGTGGCAGAGCGGCTGACCGGGTGGATGGCTCCCTCGAAGCCCTGGTCGACGAGCGTTCGCACGGCTCGGTGCCCCATCTTCGCCGGGTCGGCGGAGGCACCGAGCACGGTGACGCTCTGCGGATAGATCGCCGGGCGCAGCTGCTCGAAGGCGGTGGCCGGGTCGGGCGTGGCTATTGGCGCGTCCTCGCCACGCGCGACCGCGCGGGCGTCGACGGCGATGATGGAGTCTTTCCCGACGACGACGGGGTTGAGGTCGACCTGGTCGACCGGCTCGGAGAGCAGCAGGCCGTCTACCCCGGCGATGCGCACGAGCAGGTCGGCGAGCTGGGTATGCGCGGCCGGGAATCGCCGACGTAGCACCGCGCCGATCCTGGTGCGATCGATGAGTTCCGTCGCGGCGCGGGAGTCCAAGGGTGCCATGGCGAACGCGACGTCGCCGAGGATCTCGACGTCCACTCCCCCGGACCCGACCATGATGATCGGCCCGAACCCGGGGTCGTGCAGAGCGCCGACGACCACTTCCGGGCCGGGCTCGATCATCGGCTCGACGGTCACGCCCCGGACCGCGACCCCGCGCTTTTGCTGGTCGGCGAACAGCTTCTCGACCGACGGCTCGACCTGCTCCGGCGCGAGGCCGAGCAGGACGCCGCCGGCCTTGCTCTTGTGCACGACTCCGTCGGCGACGAGCTTGACCGCGACCCGACGCCCGGCCTGCCGGGCCGCGTCGGCGGCCGCTGCCGGCGACGCCGCGAACACCACGGGGTTGGCGGGAATGCCGTAGCGGATCACCAGATCGCGGATCGCGTCCTCGCGCAGGCGCTCTCCGGCGGACAGTGAAGTCGTGGTCATGCGAGCACCTCGGCAATGCGGTCGTGGTGGTCGGCGGGGTGGTCGGGGTACACCGCGGGCCGGCGTTCGAGGAAGGAGTTGACGCCCTCGTCGCCGTCGGGCAGGTTGCGCACCAACGCGGCGAGGAGGGGCTCGGCGGCCCGGCCGGCGTCCGTGCCGTGGCGCAGGGTGTGCGTGAGCCCGGCCTTCACGGCAGCGACCACGGCGGGCGAGACCTTCGCGATCGCCTCCGCGACCTCGATCGCGCCCTCCAGGGCCTCGGGCCCGTGCACGCCGGTGACGAACCCGTGCTGCTGAGCCTCTTCGACGCCGAACGGTGCGGCGGTGGCGAGCCAGCGGAACGCGACCGGGTAACCGACGAGGTCGA
This sequence comes from Amycolatopsis taiwanensis DSM 45107, assembly GCF_000519205.1. Taxonomy (GTDB): domain Bacteria; phylum Actinomycetota; class Actinomycetes; order Mycobacteriales; family Pseudonocardiaceae; genus Amycolatopsis_E; species Amycolatopsis_E taiwanensis. The sequence continues at coordinate 11,805 of NZ_JAFB01000054.1, forward strand.
GCAGGCGACTCAGCTGCCCGCCGACCGGGACGAGCCCGATCGCCGCACCTACGCCGCAGAACCGAGCGCCCGGGCTGGCCACGCGCAGGTCGCAGTTGAGCGCCAGGATGAACCCGGCCGCGTAGGCCGGCCCGTCGATCGCGGCGATGACCGGGGTGAGGATCTCCGACGGGCGGCTGAACGCCGCGTTCGCGACCGGGTCACCGGCGGTCTCCGGCTTCTCCAGCACCTCCTGCAGGTCGTGCCCGGAGGAGAAGCAGCCCTCGGTGCCGGTGACGACGATGGCGCGCACCGCCGGGTCGGCGTCGGCTAAGTCGAGCTCGCGCAGCAGTTGGGGCGCCATGTCGCCGGAGAAGGCGTTGCGCTTGGTCGGGTTGTCGATGGTCAGGACGCGCACGGCGCCCCGGTCGGACACACGGATTCCGGGTGTCATCACTGCTCCTTCTCCACGGAGAACGGGAAAATCACGGGTGGTGGGCGGTCAGCGCATGGCGGCGGGGACGGGCTCGGTCACCTCGCCGGCACCGGCGCCACGCGGGCCGGCGCCGAGTGCGCGGGCCAGCAGGCTGCCGAGCACGACGACCACGAGGTTGACCACCAGCGCGGAGATCGCGATGTAGATCGGGCTGTCGAGGAAGAACGGTTTCGCGGTCGACCCACCGAACGGCCCGCCGGTTGCGGTCTTGACCTCGTAGGCGGCCCAGGTGCCGTAGACGACCGCGACCAGCAATCCGGCCAGCAGCGCGCGCCGGTCGGCGAACCGTTTCGTGAACAGTCCGAACAGGACGGTCGGCAGGGTCTGCAGGATCCAGATCCCGCCCAGCAGCTGGAAGTTCAGCGCGAAATTCGAGTCGAGGGTGAGCACGAAGACCAGAGCGCCGACCTTCACCAGCACCGAGACGACCTTCGAGATCAGGGTCTCCGACCTGGCGGTGACGGGGGTGCGGCGGAACTGGCGGTAGAGGTTGCGGCTGACCAGGTTGCCCGCGGCGATGGCCATGATCGCGGCCGGCACCAGCGCGCTCATCGCGATGGCCGCGAACGCGATACCGGTCAGCCACGGCGGGAACACCTGCGACAGCAGTTGCGGCACGGCGTACTGCGGGTTGCCGTCGTGCGGTTTGATCCCGAGCGCGAGCGCCATCATGCCCAGCAGTGCGACGAAGCCGAGCAGCACCGTGTAGACCGGGAGGACGGACATGTTGCGCCGCACCGTCTTCGCGCCCCGGGACGCGAACACGCCGGTGATCGCGTGCGGGTAGAGGAAGAACGCCATGCCCGAGCCGAGCGCGAGGGTCAGGTAGACGCTCGGGTTCACCGCGATCGCCGGATCGACGGTCGACGTGGCCTTGGTCGCGAGGGCTTCGCCGCCGCGGTGGAAGATCGCACCGAACCCCCCGAGTTTGATCGGGACCCAGATGACGGCGACGATGACCACGAGAAAGGTCAGGCCGTCCTTGACGAACGCGATGAGCGCCGGGGCGCGCAGACCCGCTGAGTAGGTGTAGGCGGCGAGCACGCCGAAGGCGATCAGCAGCGGCAGGTCGCGGACGAGCCAGTTGCCCGAGCCACCGATTCCCAGTGAGCCGAACACGACCTCGAGCCCGACCAGTTGCAGCGCCAGATAGGGCAGGGTCGCGAGCAGTCCGGTGATCGTGATGGCCAGGCCGAGGGACTTGGAGCCGAACCGGTCGTTCACGAAGTCGGTCAGCGTGACGTAGCCCTTCTTGTGGGCCAGCGAGACGAGTTTCGGCAGGAACAGGAATCCGAGCGCGTACAGCACGATGGCGTTGGGCACGGCGTAGAACCCGAAGGCGCCCATGCTGTAGATGGCGGCGGGCACCGCGATCAGCGTGTAGGCGCTGTAGAGGTCGCCACCGAGGAGGAACCAGGTGATGAACGGGCCGAACGTGCGCCCGCCCAGCGCCCATTCGTCGAGGTGATCGGATTGCTTGGCGCGACGCCACCGGCTGGCGAGAAAGCCCATGACGGTGATGACCACAAGCAGGACAAGGAAAACGGTGAAGGTGACAGCGTTGAAGGTCATGATTCCTCCTCGTCACCGTCTTTTTCGGAGGCGAACAGCAGCCGGTAGACCGCGCTCGTGCACAGGGCGGTGAGCACGGCGGCGAGCATCTGGAACCAGTAGAAGAACGGAATTCCGCCCAGCGTGGGGCCGGTGCGCTGGTACAGCGGCACGGCGAGGCCGAGCGCCACGGGTAGGATGATCAGGAGCCCGGACACGACCATCCGCAGTGGACGGTGGGTGCCTGGTGGCGAACCGGCGGTGGCCGGCTGAGAGGTATCGCCCATCGTGGACTCTCCCTTGAGTCGGGGTGGGTGGCCTGTCTGGGCGCGGCCCGTGACAGGGCCGGCGCCGTGGTGAGGCACACGCTAAGGGCGATACGTAACCCACGTCATGAGACGAACAGACAAGTTCCGCTCATAGTGTTCTCGTTTCCTACGAGGTTTCGGGGTGCGATGGCCTTCCGGAGTCGTAAAGCCGCAGCCCGAGCGAGAGCAACATCAAGTCGTCGACCTTCATCGGGTCGCGGCGGGTCAGGGTGTGGATCCGGCGCAGCCGGTAGACGACGGTGTTGGGGTTGACCGACAGGGCGGCGGCTGCCTTGGTGAGGTTGAAGTTCGCCGCCACGTACGCGCGCAGCGTCGTCAGCATGTCCGCGCCTTTGCGGTTGTCGTAGTCGAGCAGCGGGCGCACGGTCTCCTCGAGCAAGGCGTCGCTGTGCCCGGCGGCTCGCAGAATCCGGTCAAGCAGCACGTCGGCGAACCGGATCGCGCGGGCCGGCTCGGCGGCGGGGTTGCCGAGGTCTGCCGCTTCGCGCGCCTCGCTGTAGGCACGGCGCACGCCGTCGAGCCCTTCGGCGATCCGGCCGATTCCGACGGTCCACCCGCGCTCCGGACCGGCCAGCCGATCGCAGGCCGTCTCGATCTCCTGGCCGTCGTCGCTGGTATCGAGGCCGCACACGCAGACGACCTCGGATTCACGGGCGCCGACGAGGAACACCTTGGTCAGCGGCGCGATCTGGTTGCGCACCGCACGGATCGCGGACTGCACGCCGATCAGGGATTCCACTCCGGAGGGCACCTGTACGACGACAACCAGCAACCGGTCCCGCAGGCTCATCCGCAGCACGGCGATCTGCCGGCGCGCCTGTTCGCTGACGGCCTCCCCGGTCAGCAGCGTTTCCAGCACATCGGTCCGCAGGGACCGGCCGTCGGTGGAGATCGTGCCGGACTCGCGCACGTAGGCGGCCGTGACCGCGGTCGACACCCGGTCGACGTGGACCATCATCTCCTCGGCCAACTCGATCGACAGCAGCCTGCCCGCCTCGTCCGGGCCGGCCAGTTCGTCCAGGGTCCGCCACAGCTGGATGCCCCAGAGCCGGAAGGTGCGCAACAGCGAGGGCAGGCTGACGTGCTGGTGCACCCGCCGGGCGGCGCTGCGCCGGAGCCACTCGTCGGTGTGGTCGCCCGCATCGCTGCCGGAATCGAGAACGCGCACGACGAATTCGATGTTGAGCACGGCGGACTCGTACACGTCGCGCATGAGCACGGTCTCCGGCAGTTCGCCGTACTCGGGAATGGCCTGCCGGTAGTCGAGGACGAGTTGCTCCGCCAACTCGTGCCGGCGGGCGTAGAGCCGTTCGAGGACGGTCTGGCGTAGCCCGGCCCCGGGGGCCTGGTCGGTCACGTCGTTGCTGGTCACGCCGGTCCGCCGGGGTACTGCTCGACCACTGGAACTCCACCACCGTGCTCGTAGGAATCGAGAAGGTCTGCCTGCAAACTTATCTTTTCCTCTCATGACTTGGCTTACTCGGCCGCCTTAGCGTCCACATCGACTTCATCGGACGCACAGAGAGGTTTGTCCTGTGAGCCAAGACCCCGTCGCTGTGGCGGAGCTCTGCGAGTTCATCGGCGCGGAGCGACGCGGCCCCGTCATGCTCGTGACGCTGGAACGCCCCAAGGCGCTCAACGCGCTGTGCGACCAGCTCACGCGTGAGCTGACCACGGTGCTCGACGCGATCGAGGACGACGACTCCATCGGCGCCGCGGTCCTCACCGGCAGCACAAAGGCGTTCGCTGCCGGCGCCGACATCAAGGAAATGCAGCCGAAGGGCTTCGCCGACGTCTACCTCGAGGACTTCATCACCAGTTCCTGGGAGCGGACGGCACGGATGCGCAAGCCGATCATCGCCGCGGTCAGCGGCTACGCCCTGGGCGGCGGGGCCGAACTGGCCATGATGTGCGACTTCATCATCGCTTCCGACACCGCGAAGTTCGGCCAGCCGGAGATCACGATCGGCATCCTTCCGGGTGCCGGTGGCACGCAGCGACTGACGCGCGCGGTGGGCAAGTCCAAGGCGATGGATCTGGTGCTGACCGGTCGCATGATCGACGCCGAGGAGGCCGAGCGCAGCGGGCTCGTCGCCCGCGTCGTCCCAGCCGATGCCCTCATCGACGAAGCGGTCGCCGCGGCGACCACCATCGCCGGTTTCTCCCGTCCAGCGGTGCTGATGGCGAAGGAGAGCGTCGGGCGCGCGTTCGAGACGCCGCTGGCCGAGGGGTTGCGGTTCGAACGGCGGATGTTCCACGCCGCGTTCGCGACCGAGGGTCAGGCCGAGGGCATGGACGCGTTCCTGGCCAAGCGCGACGCCCACTACTCCGGCCGCTAGGAGGTGACGTAGAGATGACCACGTTCGACACCGCGGCGGTGTGCGAGTTCGCGCAGCCGCGCGACATGCGCGTCGGGGGCGGCGCGCTGGAGAAGATCGGTGAGGTCGTGGCCGCGCTCGGCGTGAGCAGGCCGCTGGTCGTGACCGACGTTTTCCTCGTCAGCACCGGATTGGCCGAGCGGGTCACGAAATTGCTGGGCGCTGCCGGGCTGACGCCGGCCCTGTTCTCCGGCACCGTGCCCGACCCGACCACCGAGTCCCTTGTGGACGGCTTGCGAGCCGTGCGTGACGGCGGCTGTGACGCCGTCATCGGCCTCGGCGGCGGCAGCCCGATGGACACCGCGAAGGCGCTGGCGCTGCTGGCCGTGCAGGGCGGCACGATGCGCGACTACAAGGCGCCGCGACGGAACACCGGGCCCGCGCTACCGATCGTCGCGGTGCCGACGACCGCGGGCAGCGGCTCGGAAGCGACCCAGTTCACGATCATCACCGACAGCGCCTCGGACGAGAAGATGCTCTGCCCGGGACGGTCCTTCCTCCCGGTCGCCGCGATCGTCGACTACGAGCTCACGCTGTCGATGCCGCCCCGGCTCACGGCCGACACCGGGATCGACGCGCTCACCCACGCTGTCGAGGCCTACGTCAGCCGCAAGGCCAATCCGCTGTCCGACTCGTTGTGTCTCGCGGCGATCGCGACGATCGGCCGACACCTCCGCCACGCGGTCGCCGACGGCTTCAACCGCGAGGCCCGCGCCGCGATGATGCTCGCCGCCACGCAAGCCGGCATCGCGTTCTCCAACTCCAGCGTCGCGCTGATCCACGGGATGAGTCGCCCGATCGGCGCGCACTTCCACGTCGCGCACGGGTTGTCCAATGCCATGCTGTTCCCCGCCGTCGCGGCCTATTCCGCCGACGCCGCCACCACCCGCTACGCCGACTGCGCCCGCGCGTTCGGCGTCGCCAGCGGCACCGATAGCGACGAGCAAGCAGCAACCGCCTTGGTGGATGCGATCAGCGCGCTGTGCACCGACCTGGAAGTACCCACGCCGGCGGCCTACGGCATCGACGAGGCCGATTGGAACCGCCTCATTCCGACGATGGCCGAGCAGGCCCTGGCTTCGGGATCGCCCGCCAACAACCCGCGCGTGCCTTCCGCGCGCGAGATCGAAACCCTCTACGCCCGCATCTACCGGTGATTGGACAACGATGACCAGCACTGAACCCACCCCCATCGACCACTGGATCGGCGGTGCTCCCACCGCCCGCGACGGCGCGCAGCGCGGCGACGTGTTCAATCCCGCCACCGGTGCCGTCACCGGCCGGGTCGCCTACGCCACCGCCGCCGAAACCGAAGCGGCCATCGCGGCGGCGGCCGACGCGTTCCCCGGCTGGTCGCGCACCCCGCCGCACGTGCGCGCCCGCGTGCTGTTCCGCTTCCGCGACCTCGTCGAGCAGCATGCCGACCGGCTCGCGGAGATCATCACCGCCGAACACGGCAAGGTTCGGGACGACGCGCGCGGCGAGGTGACCCGCGGGCTCGAGGTCGTCGAGTTCGCGTGCGGCATACCGCACCTGCTCAAGGGCGAGTTCTCCGAGAATGTCGGCCGGAAGGTCGACGCGGTCACCTTCCGGCAGCCGCTCGGTGTCGTGGCCGGCATCTCGCCGTTCAACTTCCCCGCGATGGTCCCGATGTGGATGTTCCCGGTCGCGATCGCCTGCGGGAACACCTTCGTGCTGAAACCGTCCGAAAAGGACCCCACCCTGAGCGTCGAGCTGGCGAAGCTGCTCAAGGAAGCCGGGCTTCCGGACGGGGTGTTCAACGTCGTGCACGGCGACAAGACCGCGGTGGACGTGCTGCTGACCGATCCGCGCGTCGAGGCCGTGAGCTTCGTCGGGTCGACGCCGATCGCGCGGTACGTGCACACCACCGCGGCCGCGAACGGCAAGCGCGTGCAGGCGCTCGGCGGCGCGAAGAACCACCTGGTCGTCATGCCCGACGCCGACCTCGACCAGGCCGTGTCCGCGCTCATGGGCGCCGCCTACGGCTCGGCGGGCGAGCGGTGCATGGCGATCTCCGTGGCCGTGCCGGTCGGCGCCGAGACCGCCGAACGGCTGCGGGAACGCCTGATCAAGGCGTTGGCCGAGCTCAAGGTCGGCCCGGGCCTGAATCCGGGTGTGGAGATGGGTCCGCTGGTCACCGGGGCGCATCGCGACAAGGTCGCCGGCTACCTCGACACCGGCGTCGCGGAAGGCGCCGACCTGGTGGTCGATGGTCGTACGGCCGAGATTCCGGACAGTGGCGACGGATTCTTCCTCGGCGGGTCGCTGTTCGACCACGTCACCCCGGCGATGCGGATCTACCGCGAGGAGATCTTCGGCCCCGTGCTGTCGATCGTGCGTGCGGACAGTTTCGCCGAGGCGCTGACGCTGGTCAATGAGCACGAGTTCGGCAACGGGACCGCGATCTTCACCCGCGATGGCAACACCGCTCGCACTTATCTGGCCGAAGTCAAGGCCGGGATGGTGGGGATCAACGTGCCGATCCCGGTGCCGATGGCCTTCCACTCCTTCGGCGGCTGGAAGCGCTCGCTGTTCGGCGACCACCACGTGCACGGCCCCGAGGGTGTGCGGTTCTACACCCGCAACAAGACCGCCACCACGCGCTGGCCCGGCGACCACCGGATCAGCACCGACTTCGCCATGCCGACCCATGTCTGAAACCGACGGCATCCGAACACGGCTCGACGGGACGCTCGGGCGGATCCGGCTGGACCGCCCGAAAGCTCTCAACGCTCTGACCCTGCCCATGGTCCGCCGGCTGGAGGAAGTCCTGGCCGAGTGGCGAAAGCGTGACCTGACGGCGGTCCTGATCGACAGCACCGACGCCCGCGCGTTCTGTGCCGGCGGGGATATCCGGGCGATCCGGGAGAACACCCTGGCCGCCAGGTACGCCGAGAGCGAGGAGTTCTTCGCGACCGAATACCGGGTCAACGCCACGCTCGCGGCCTATCCGCATCCGGTGGTGGCGCTGATCGACGGGGTCTGTATGGGCGGCGGGCTCGGCCTGTCGGTGCACGGCCCGTTCCGGGTGGTCACCGATGCGGCCGTGTTCGCCATGCCGGAGACCGGGATCGGGTTCTTCCCCGACATCGGCGCCAGTCACTTCCTGCCACGCCTGCCCGGCGCGATCGGGATGTATCTGGGGCTGACGGGCCATCGCGTCGGCGCCGCCGAGGCGCTCGAGGTCGGGCTGGCCACGCACTACTCTCCCGCGGAGAAGGCCGGGCAGATTCCCGAACTGCTCCGGGAGCGCGGTGAGCGCAGCGTCGACGAGGTGCTCCGGCAGGTCGCCGGGGCACCGGATCGGCCCAGTGAGCTGGCCGCGCACCGCGGCGAGATCGACCACTGCTTCGGCGCCGCGAGCTTGGCGGAGATCCGGGGGCGGCTCGCGGCGTCCGCGACGCCGTGGGCTCGCGACACGCTCGCCACGGTGGATCGGATGTCCCCGGCGAGTCTCGCGGTCACCTTCGACCTGCTCACCCGGGGCCGCGAGCGTTCCCTCGCCGAATGTCTCGACGCCGAACTGCGGGCCGGTCGCGTCGTCACCCGCAGCGCCGACTTCGTCGAAGGCGTGCGGGCGGTGCTGGTGGACAAGGACAAGTCGCCCCGCTGGGCGAGCGAGTACACATCGGACAAAGGAGTTCGCGGATGAAGGACGAGGACCGTCGCAGTGTCGTGACGTCCGGCGCGGAGATCACCCCGATCGGTGAGCTGCCGCCGGTGGGTGTCGTGCCACCGCGCATGCATGCCCAAGTGGTGCGCCCGCACCGCTACGGCGACCCGGCTGCCGCATTCCAGCCCGAGGTCGTGGACACCCCGCGGATCGGACCCGGCGAGGTGCTGATCGCGGTGATGGCCGCCGGCATCAACTACAACAACGTCTGGGCCGCCCGCGGCTACCCGGTCGACCAGGTCGCGGTGCGGCAGAAGCGAGGCGAGCCCGAGGACTTCCACGTCGGCGGCTCCGACGCCGCCGGCATCGTCTACGCCGTCGGCGACGGGGTCGCCGGCATCGAGATCGGCCAGCACGTCGTCATCCACCCCGGGGTGTGGGACGCCGACGACCCATGGATCGCCCGCGGCAAGGACCCGATGATCGCGCCCAGCGCGAAGATCTGGGGCTACGACACCAACTACGGCGCCTTCGGCCAGTTCGCCCGCGTCCAGGCCCATCAGGTGATGCCCAAGGCCGAGCACCTGTCCTGGGCGGCGGCAGCCGCCCCGACGCTGGTCGGCACGACCGCCTACCGGATGCTGCATGGCTGGGCCGGCAACACCGTGCAGGAGGGCGACCTCGTCCTCGTCTGGGGCGGCTCCGGCGGCCTGGGCACCCAGGCCTCCCAACTGGTGCGGGCCGCCGGCGCCCGCGCGGTGGCCGTGGTGTCCGACGACGAGCGCGGCGAGTACGCGATGAAATACGGCGCCATCGGCTACATCAACCGACGCGACTACAACCACTGGGGCGTGCCCCCGCTCGTCGACGACAAGGCCGGTCAGAAGGAGTGGTCCGCCGGTGCCCGTGCCTTCGGCAAGAAGCTCTGGGAAATCGCCGGTGGCCGTGAGGACCCGGCGATCGTGTTCGAGCACCCCGGCGGCGCGACCATCCCGACGAGCATCTTCCTGTGCCAGGCCGGGGGCATGGTCGTCATCTGCGCCGGCACCACCGGCTTCGACGCGATGGTCGACCTGCGTTACCACTGGACACGGCAGAAGCGGCTGCAGGGCTCGCACGGCACCAACGACGAGCAGGCCTACGCCTACAACGACCTCATCCGCGCCGGCACGATCGACCCGGTCGTCGGCCGCACGATCCCGTTCTCCGACATCCCGGGCGCCCACGCCGCGATGGGCCGCGGCGAGGACGTGTTCGGCAATGCCGCCGTCCTGATCGGCGCATCCGAACCCGGCCAGGGCCGCGCCTGAACCGTTCCCGGTGGGCGGCGCCCGGCCTCCCCGCCCACCGGGAACGCCCATTCCCGAAACCGCGCCCCTGAATCCGCTGTGTTGTTCAAAACGCGCGATCGACGAACGCGGACTTTTGAATCACCCTCCAGCGACGACGCCGATGAGGGCAGGAGCACCACATGATCTCCGCCGACGATCTGGGGATTTTCCTCGAGGTCGCACGCCGCGGCCGCCTGACCGAGGCCGCGAAACACCTCGGCCTGAACCACACCACAGTGGGGCGGCACATCGCCCACCTCGAACGCACCGCCGAGCAACGCCTCTTCCACCGCGAACCCTCCGGCTGGGTGCTCACCCCGGCCGGCACCCGCCTGCTCGAACACGCCGAAGCCGTCGAGGCAGCGGTGCTCGCCGCCCGCGAGGACTGCCTGCAGACCGGGCGATACCTCACCGGCGCGGTACGGATGATCACCCCCGACGGGTTCGGCACCTTCCTGCTCGCCCCCGAACTCGGCACCCTCGCGGACTCGTTCCCGGCGCTTTCCCTGGAGCTCGTGATCGCGAACGTCCACGCGTCGCTGTCCACACGCGAGTTCGACCTGGCGGTCACCATCGAACGACCGGTCACCCGCGCGGTGAACGCCCGCAGACTGGCGGACTACGACTTGCGCCTGTACGCGGCACCGTCCTTTCTCGACAGTCACAGTCCGATTTCCTCGGCCGGCGATCTCGAGGGCGACCCGTTCATCTGGTACACCGAGGACGCCTTGTGCGCGCCGACGCTGGAAACGCTCTTCCAGGCCGTGCCGGCGGCGCGGCCGGTCTATTTGACCAACACGATTTCAGGGCAGATCTGTGCGGGCCGTCAGGGCCTCGGCTGGGTCTTCCTGCCCTCGTGGATCGGTGACACCGCCGACGGCCTGCGCCGCGTCGACGCCTTCCCCCACTCCGTGCCGCACAGCTATTGGCTTCTGGTGCCACGCAACCTGGCACGGCTGGCCCGCGTGCGCGCGATGTCCGCCGCCATCCACGAACTCGTCACCGGCTACGAGGGGCTGCGCCCGCCCCGCTGACCACAGCGGTGTGCACGAATGCAGACCGCTGTGGGGATCTGGTCGTTGCCCGGCCCCGAACAGCTCTGTTTTCCTTTCATCAGGCCAAAAACGCGCGCAGGCCCCTTGTCCACCGCAGTTGCGGACGGTCCACGACGGCTCGTCCGCCGAACGGAACGGTGACTTCATGGCGCAAGCAACGACGCGGCGCACCAGCTCGCCACGCATGGTCGCGCTCGGCAGTTTCATCGGCACCACCATCGAGTGGTACGACTTTTTCCTCTACGGCAGCGCCGCGGCGCTCGTGTTCGGCCCACTGTTCTTCCCCAGCGTCTCCCCCGTCCTCGGCTTGATCGCCGCCTTCAGCACCTACGCCGTCGGGTTCCTGGCCCGGCCGCTCGGCGCGCTCGTCGGCGGCCACGTCGGCGACCGCATCGGCCGCAAGGCGATGCTCGTCGCCTCGCTACTGATCGCGGGCGGCGCGACCGCACTCGTCGGTGTGCTGCCGACCTACGCCGGCATCGGCGTGGGAGCACCGCTGCTGCTGGTGCTGCTGCGGCTGGCGCAGGGCTTCGGCGTCGGCGGCGAATGGGGTGGCGCGGCCCTGGTCTCGGTCGAAAGCGCACCCGCCCGCCGGCGCGGGTTCTACGGCAGCTTCACCCAGATCGGCGTCTCCGCCGGCATGCTCATGGCCGCGGGTGCCTTCACCCTCGGCCAGACCATGTTGACCAGGGAGCAGTTCCTCTCCTGGGGCTGGCGCGTCCCGTTCCTCGCCAGTGGTCTGCTGGTGATCGTCGGGCTGCTGATCCGCGTCAAAATAAGCGAACCCGAGTCGTTCACCCGCATGAAGCAGGACAACAAGCTGCCCGAGCGACCGCTCGTGGAGGTCATGCGCACCCAACGGCGCCCGGTGTGGCTCACCACCGGCATGCGACTGTCGCAGAACGCGCTCTACTACCTGTACACGACGTTCGGCATCGCCTACATCGCACGCTCCGCCGACGACACCGTCGGACTGCGGGCGGTCCTGGTCGCCTCGGCGATCAGCCTGGCGACCGTGCCCGCCTGGGCGTGGCTGTCGGACCGATGGGGCCGCCGGCCGCTCTACCTGTTCGGCACGGTGGCCAGTGCGATGTTCATCGCCCCGTTCTTCCTGCTCGCCGACACCGGCAACCCGGTGCTGATCACCCTCGGCATGGTGGCCGGCATCAACCTGTTCCACGACGCCATGTACGGACCGCAGGCGGCCTTCTTCGCCGAACTGTTCCCCACAAACGTCCGCTACAGCGGTGCGTCGATGGGCTACCAATTCGGCTCCGTGCTCTCCGGCGGCCTCGCGCCGCTGATCGCCAGCAGCCTGCTCGCCGCTGGTGGCGGGAAGCCGTGGCTCGTCGTGGGCTACTGCCTCGTGCTCAGTGTGATCACCGGTGTCTGCGCCTACCTAGCTCCCGAAACCTTCCGTGCCAGCACCGACAGCACGGATTACGCGGCCGTCGCCCCGGCGGCCGCGACCACCCGCACCATCGAGATAGGAGAACTCCGATGAACGGAACCACCGCCGCCCCCAACGGCATCGACCGCGAAGCGCTGGACGCCACGATCGCCGCCGTCCGCGCCCAGCCCGAACTCGCCCAGGTCACCTTCACCCTCGACGCCGACTGGAAGAGCGGCTGCCACCAGCGCGCCACCACCGGCGAGCTGCGCCAGGCCGGCGCGCCCGTCGAGACCCGCACCTCCCGCTACGTCCTCGAATCCGACGAGCCCGCGGCCCTGCTGGGCACCGACCACGCCGCCAGTCCCGCCGAATACATCCTGCAGGCACTGGCCGGCTGCTACTCGGTCACCTTCGCCGCGAACGCCACCGTCCGCGGCATCGAACTGTCGTCGCTGCGACTGGAGCTGGAAGCCGACTTCGACCTACAGGCCTTCCTCGGTCTGGACAACGACGCCCGTCCCGGCGCCCGGGAGATCCGGGTGACCGTGCACGCCGAGTCGCCCTCCGCGACCCGTCAGCAGTTGCAGGAGCTGACCGAGGCCGTGCAGCGCCGATCCCCGATCCGGGACACCCTGGCGGGGCCGGTCCAGGTCACGACCATCCTGGCGGAGTCGTGACCGTCCCGTTGACCCTGGAGCACCTGCTGTGGCGAATGGAGCACGTGCACTCCGGCTCCGAAGTCGTCGCAGCAGGGGCCAGGGTGCGGTTCCCCGACCTCGCACACGCCATCCGCAGGCTCTCTGCGGGACTGGACGAGCGGTTCGGGATCGGCCGGGGCGACACGGTCGGCGTGCTCGCGTTCAACACCCTCGAGCACCTCGAACTGATGTACGCGGTTCCGATCCTGGGCGCCACGCTCAGCAGCCTCAACGTCCGGCTGAGCTGCGAGATGCTCATCGCCCAGGCCCGCCGCGACGGCCTGCGCCTCCTAGTCGTCGACGAGGAGGTGCTGACCCACCGCTCGATCGGCCCCGCCGCCCGTGCCGCGGTCGAGGAGCTCGCCCACGACGGTCTGCGGATCGTTAAGGCCAGCGCGCTCGAGAACATCGCGCAGACCACCGCGGAAGCCTCCGAGAAGACCAGGGGAACCGCCGCCGTCACGCCGCGGGAGGACGCTCCGGCGTTTTTGTTCCACACCAGCGGGACGACCGGGGTGCCCAAGAGCTACCGCGTGACCCATCGCGACGTGGTCCTGCACGCGCTCAGCCAGAGCTCGGCCGACGCGTCCGGGCTGCGGGCCGGCGACCGGGTGCTGCCACTGGTGCCGTTCTGCCACGTCAACGGGTGGGGTCTGCCGTTCACCGCCGCACTGACGGGGGCGGCGCTCGTCCTCCCCGGCGGTGACCTGGCACCGCAACGGGTCACGCAACTGCTGACCGTCGAGCGGGTCACCGTCGCCGCGGCGGTGCCGACCGTGTGGTTCGATGTGTGCCGTCACGTCTCCGAGCACTCTCTCGCGGCGCCCCTGGCGCTGCGAGAGGTTCTCACCGGCGGCAGCGTCGTGCCCCGATCGGTCGTGGACCTCGTCCACGACGTCCTCGGCGCGAGCGTCGCGACAGCGTGGGGCATGACCGAGACGCTCGCGGTCAGCACCTACGAGCGCGATGATCCCAGCAGTCGCGCCGGACGGTTCATTCCACTCGTCGAGGGCCGCATCGTCGGCGCCGACGGAAGTCCGGGGCCGGCGGGCGAGAACGGCACACTCGAGGTGCGGGGGCCGTTCGTCGTCGGGGGCCGCGACGGCGCTCCCGGCGGCTGGTTCGACACCGGCGACGTCGCCTCACTCGACGAGGCAGGCCGGCTGGCGCTGCACGACCGGCACAAGGACCTCATCAAGTCCGGCGGCGAATGGATCATCTCCGCGCAACTCGAACAGCACCTGTGCACGCACCCGTCCGTCTCCGCGGCCGCCGTCGTCGCGCGCCCTGATCCAAAGTGGACGGAACGCCCCGTCGCCGTGCTGGTCCCCCGCCAAGGCGGCCAGGTCGACGAAACCGAGCTGCGAGCCCACCTCGCCGAGCGCTTCCCGCCCTTCTGGGTGCCCGACGTGTTCATCTGCGTCGAGCACCTGCCCCTCACCCCCGTCGGCAAGGTGGACAAACGCGCGCTGCGCGCCCGCCACGCCGCCGTTTCGCACGACACCACCGGAGGTGCACCATGACCGACACCCAGTACATCCAGCGCGAGATCCACGGGAACGTCGCCTGGCTGACCATCGACCGGCCGAAGAAGCTCAACGCGCTCTCGGTCGAGGTCATGCAGGAGCTCATCGGCGCCCTGGACGCCGTCGAGAAGGACGACTCGGTCAAGGTCGTGATCCTCCGCGGCGGGGCCCGCGCGTTCAGCGTCGGCTACGACATTTCCCAGGAGGTCGAGGCGGGGATTTCGACCGCCGAGCAGTGGCACACCGGCCTGTCCATCAACATCGGCCTCACGATGAAGGTCTGGGGCCTGGCCAAACCAGTGATCGGAGCCGTGTCCGGGTGGTGCCTGGCCGGGGGCTGCGAGCTGGCGATGGCGTGCGACCTGTTGGTCGCCACCGAGGACGCCCAGTTCGGCGAACCCGAGATCCGTTTCGGCTCCGGGCCGGTCACGCTCCTGATGCCCTTCCTGCTCGGCCAGAAAGCGACCAACGAGCTGCTCTACACCGGCGACGTCGTCGACGCTCAGCGCGCCCTCGCCCTGGGGCTGGTCAACCGGGTGGTTGCCACCGGCGATCTTGAGTCCACAGTGGATCTCCTGGCGCGGAAGATCGCCCTCACCCCGCTGTCCATTCTGCGCTACACCAAACGCGCCCTGACCCGTGCCTACGAGGCGATGGGCCTGCGCGACGCGGTCGAAGCCAACCACGACATCGCCGCGGTCCTCAACTCCGCCACAACCCCCGAGCGCACCGAGTTCACCGAACTCGTGGCGACCAAGGGACTCGGCGCCGCCCTCGCCTGGCGCGACGCCCGCTACGCCGACTTCGGCTGACCACCGTCCCCGCGGCCCGGCAACCCGACCCGTCGCCGGGCCGCAGAAGCACACCACACGGCCAAGGACGCTGCGAATTTTGGCGAGGCACAGGTTCAAACGATCATCGGGATTGCGGGGAGCATCGGGCCGATATCACCGTCATTGCCCCGAATCCGGCGGTTCGCGCGAGGGCCTGGCGTTCATGTCGGCGTCATCTGCCGGTCAGCCGACCATGGCAGTCTCTGGTGCACATCACGGATCGCACCGCGGCGCGACCTCGGTCCGGAGCAGACAGGGAGTTCATCGTGTGGAGATCACGGCGGAGGTGGCAGCGGGCAGCGCTGGCCGCGATCGGAGTCGGCGTACTGACCGCGACGGTCCTTTCCAGCGGACCGGCAACGGCCACCGCGGCGCCGGCCAGTGATGATGGCTACACTTTCGCGGTCATCGGGGACATTCCTTACGGTGCCGCGCAGATCGCCAACTTCCCGAACGTCATCGCGCAGATCAACGCCGACCCCGCGGTGCAGTGGGTCAACCACGTCGGCGACATCAAGGACGGCTCGAGCGTGTGCAGCGACGAGTACTTCGAGATGATCAAATCGAACTTCGACAAGTTCGCCGTTCCCTTGGTCTACACCATAGGTGACAACGAATGGACCGACTGCCACCGTCCCAACAACGGCGGCTACAACCCGCTGGAACGGCTGGCGAAGATTCGGCAGGTATTCTTCCCTGATGCCGGGCGCACGCTCGGGCAGCAAAGCCCCCGTGTGCAGTCACAAGACCGCCTTGGCATCCCAGAGAACGTGCGTTGGGAGCGAGCCGGCATCTCCTTCGGCGCGTTGCACGTGGTCGGCAGCAACGACAGCCTGGCCCCATGGACCGGTAACAGCGCGCCCACCCCGGAGCAGACAGCCGAGGTACTCGCCCGTACCTCCGCGGCGATCGACGAGATCCAGCAGACCTTCGCCGACGCCCGCGCACACCACGACAAGGCGGTCACGCTGCTTCTACAGGCGGACATGTTCGACCCGACCGTGCCCAACCCGACCTTCGCCGACTACTACGGGTTCCAGCCGATCGTCGCCACGATCGCCCGCGAGTCGGCCGCGTTCCCCGGGCCGGTGTACCTGTTCAACGGCGACAGCCACGTGTTCAACAGCGACAATCCGCTTGCCGCCGGCTCGAAATGGCTGTCCTTCTACGGCATCGACACGCCGGCGCCGAACCTAACCCGGGTCACCGTCGACGGTTCGGCTGGAGCGAACAACTACCTGCGGGTCACCGTGCACCCCAAGGGGCCGCAGGTGCTCACCTGGACGCGGGTCCCATTCGCCACATCCTGACCGCGAGCCTGCCCGAGGCCACCCGCCGACCGCGAGGTGGCCTCGACGACCTGGCACAGCGGTATCAACGCCGTATCCACCTGCGCGGCCAGACCATCCCGTTACTGGTGGCCTTGCTGGTCGCGGTCAGCCGCAAGGAGGTGCGCTACCGCTTCGCAAGCGGCGGTACGCCTGAAGCGGATCTACTGGTTCGAGGAGTCGTCAACGGGCCTGCGCAGCAGTCGCACTGCCTCCGCGACATGTCTGCGCTCGGCATCGACGTCGATCCGGCCGATGAGCAGTTCGAGTTCCGCGCCGGGGCGGCGCGAGGCCGCCACGACGGTGCGTCCGTCCGGTGCGATGATGCGGCTGCCACCCAGCATCGGCAGTCCTGGTCGACCCTGCTGGTTGGCCATGATCCACCACTGACCGTTCGTGATCGCGTGTGCCGGATACAACGTGTCCCACCAGGACGCCGCACTCGCTTCGTAAGCCGCGGGGGCCAGCACCACACCGGCACCCGCGGCGGCCAACTCCCTCGCCGTCTCCGGGAAATCACCGTCGAAACAGATCGCGCAGCCGACCCGGCCGAGTGCAGCGGTCTCGGCAGTGCCGAACCCGGTACCCGCAGCGAATACGCCGGGCTCACCACCTGGCGGATAGAGGTGCACTTTTCGCTGGGCCAACACGAGTTCTCCGGCCGGGTCGAACAACAACGCGGTGTTGTACAGCAGGCCACCGGCCGATTCGACAATGGTGCCGGCGCAGAGCAGCACACCGTGCCGGGCGGCGAGTGCCGAAAGACGCTGTGCCCGCGGCCCGTCGACCGATTCGGCGGCGGCTTCGGCGTCGGCGGCCAGCGACTCGGGACGGTACCCGCACACCCACAGTTCGGGCAGCACGACCACGGTGCAACCTTGTTCGGCGAGCGCGGCGACCACGTTCGTGGCGGTGGCCTCATTCCGGTCGGGATCGCCCGGTGTGGGAGTCCACTGGGCGATCCCGACGGTAGCCGGCTTCTCTGCGCTCATCGGGCCAGGAATCCGCCGTCGACCGGCAAGGCAACGCCGGTGACGAATCCGGCGTCGGCCGAAGACAGGAAGGCCACGCCGGCTGCGATTTCTTCGGGCTTGGCCAAGCGACCCATCGGAATCGGCTCGGCGAGCTTTGCCTTTTCCGCTTCGATATCGGAGTCACCGAGCAGGGCGTTCAGCAGCGGAGTGTCGCAGTCGGACGGACAGATCGCGTTGACCCTGATCCCGGACGTCGCGTATTGCACGGCCATGTGCCGGGTGAGGTTGAGCACCGCGCCCTTGGAGGCGTCGTAGGCGCATTCGTCGGGCAGCGCGGTGAAGCCGAACACCGATGCGATGTTCACGATCGCCCCGCCACCGGCGGCCAGAATCGCCGGTACGCCGTGCTTGCCGGTCAAATAGATGCTCTTGACGTTGATCGCCATGACCCGGTCCCAGTCGTCTTCCGAGCATGCGACCACGTCGCCTTCGGCGGCGAGGATGCCGGCGGCGTTGACGATCACGTTCAGCCCGCCCAGTGACTCGACCGTCTGCGCGACGGCGGAGGCGACTTGTTCGCCGGCGGCCACGTCGCACTCGACCGCTACCGCGGTACCGCCCGCGGCTTCGATGGTCTTCGCGGTTTCCTCGGCGGCCGGGCGCCGGATGTCGACCGCGGCGACCGCGGCGCCTTCCTCGGCCAGTCGCAGCGCGCAAGCACGTCCGATGCCCGATCCGGCGCCGGTCACGAACGCGACTTTCCCGTCCAGTCCTCGCATTGTTGTCTCTCCTTTGTTTGCCGAGGGGCTTCGCGTTTTCCGGACAGCCTTTTTGTGGCCAATTTATGCGGCGAGCCGCCCGGTCGAGTACTCGTTGTACCAGCGGGACCCGGTAGTCGAGTCCCAAGTAAAGTTATTGCCGACTATAAAATCACTTGATTCATTTGACAACCTTCCAGTGCACGTGTGACAAAGACCATGCGATTGCGCAGAAGAACGATCTGACTATTCCGACACGAACGCGTTTCTTTATTTCGAAACATGAAGAAGATTTTTCCGGAACTGGTTTTGGGTACACGTGGCCGGGCGTTACCGGGCCGGCACGGGTTCAGTACTTCAGCCAGGTGGTCTTCAGCGCGGTGTACTTGTCGAAGGAGTGCAGCGACAGGTCCCTGCCGAAACCTGACTGCTTGAAGCCGCCGAACGGGGTGATCGGGTTCAGAGCGTCGACGGTGTTGAGCGAGACGGTGCCGACTCGTAGCCGGTCGGCGACGCGGTGTGCCCGTGAAATGTCCTGCGTCCATACCGAGGCTGCGAGACCGTAGACGGTGTCGTTGGCGATGCGTACTGCCTCGTCCTCGTCGGTGAAACGCTGTACCGACAGCACCGGCCCGAAGATCTCCTCGGTGGCCAACGCGGAATCGGCCGGGACCTGGTCGAAAATCGTAGGTTCGATGAAGGCACCGCGGCCGTCGACGGTGACCCGGTTCCCACCGAGCACGAGCCGGGCGGTGCGCCGTCCGTTCTCGATGTAGGACTGGACGCGGTCGGCATGACCGGCATCGACCAGCGCGCCCATGGTGCTGTCCGGGTCGAGCGGATCGCCGGGACGGATCTTGGCGGCCCGCTCGGCGATCCGGCCCAGCAGGTCGTCGGCGATCGCGTCGTGCACCAGCAGCCGGGAGTTGGCGGAGCAGACTTCGCCTTGGTTGGCGAAGATCCCGAAGCAGGCAAGGTCGGCGACTTCGTCGAGGTCGCGCGCGTCGGCGAAGACGATGTTCGGGCTCTTGCCGCCGCATTCCAGCCAGACCTGTTTGAGGTTGGATTCGCCGGCATAGCCCAGGAGCAGCTTGCCGACCTCGCCTGAGCCGGTGAAGGCGACGCAGTCGACGTCCGGGTGTAGCCCGATGGCCTTGCCGGCTTCCTCGCCGTAGCCCGGGACGACGTTGAGCACGCCTTCGGGGATTCCGGCGGCGATGGCGAGTTCGGCGAGCCGCAGCGCGGACAGCGGCGACTGTTCGGCGGGCTTGAGCACCACGCTGTTGCCTGCGGCAAGCGCCGGCGCGAGTTTCCACGACGCCATCTCGAGAGGGAAGTTCCACGGCACAATGGCCCCGACGACACCGAGGGGTTCGCGGCGGATCGTGGCGAGGTTGCCTGGTCCTGCGGGGGCGACCTCGTCGTAAAGCTTGTCGATGGCCTCGGCGTACCAGGAGAACACGTCCGCGGTTCCGGGGACGTCGAACGTAGCGGCCTCGGTGACCAGTTTGCCCATGTCCAGCGACTCGGTGAGGGCGAGTTCCTCGGCGTTGTCGCGAATGAGCTCAGCCAGCCGCAGCAGCACGGTCTTTCGGTCGCCGGGGGCCGCGCGGGACCAGTCACCGCGCTCGAACGCGGCACATGCCGAGCGGACGGCGCGGTCCACATCGGCGGCCTCGCAGCGCGCGACCTCGGCGATGGTGGCCTCGGTGGCCGGGTTCACCGTCGCGAAGGTACGGCCGGAGATGGCCGGCACGCGGGCACCTCCGATGAACGCCGCACCGTCGGGGGCGAAGTCCGCGGCGAGTTTCTTCCACTGCTGGTGGGTGTTTCCGTCGGTCACGTTCCGACCTCCTGGTCAGGGGTTCGATGTTGCGTCGGCCGGTACTGCGGCAGGGTCCAGCGGCTGGGTGCGGCTTGACCACCGCTTTGCCGCCAGGTAGTAGAAGGGGCAGGTGATGAGCAGGCCGACGATCCAGGACACGTCCACGCCGCCGAGCAGGTCCGCGACCGGCCCGGTGTAGAGGTCGCTGGAGAAGAACGGCACCTGCACGACGATCCCGACGACGTAGGCGATGATCGCGGGGCCGTTGAAGCGGCCGTAGACACCACCGTCGGCCCGGAAGAACGACATCACGTCGTACTCGCCGTGCCGGACCAGGTAGTAG
The DNA here is from genome assembly GCF_000519205.1 of Amycolatopsis taiwanensis DSM 45107. Lineage (GTDB taxonomy): Bacteria > Actinomycetota > Actinomycetes > Mycobacteriales > Pseudonocardiaceae > Amycolatopsis_E > Amycolatopsis_E taiwanensis. The sequence continues at coordinate 32,236 of NZ_JAFB01000054.1, forward strand.
TCCACCAGGTTGATCGCGGTCCACGGGGTGAGGACGTAGAGCAGCAAGGCGATGAAGTTCTGGTAGACGACCAGGAAGTTGTCCTTGCCGGCCAGTGCCAGCAGCAACGCCACGGCGAACACGGCCACCGCGACCACGGCCCGGCCTCCAGCGCGCGGGACCCAGCTCCGCCGCAGTGTCTGGCCGACGGTGATCACACAGAGCACACCACAGTAGAGGTTCATGGCGTTGGTGTTGGCGACGCCGAGGGAAAGCACGATCAGGATCACGGTGCTGATCCCCGGCGTGAGCTGCGCGAGCCCGCCGACGGGGTCGTCTCCGCCGACAATGGCGCCGGTGAGCGCGCCGAGAATCATCGGCAGCACCGACCCGAGCACGCATCCGCCGTAGGTTGCCCAGAACGACGGCTTGCTCCCGGTGCCCTTCGGCATGTAGCGCGAGTAGTCCGAGACGTACGGAGCGTAGGCGATCTGCCACAGTGCCGCCGCCGAGATCGTGCCAAGCATCCCGGTGGCGCTGACCGTGCCACGACCGAACAGGTCGGTCGGTACGCCGTGGACGAACAGAATCCAGCAGAACGCAAGCAGCAGCGCCAGCCCGGCCGTGACTGTCATGATCTTGCTGTAGGTGTGGATCAGCTTGTAGCCGAAGATCGTGGCCACGACGCTGACCACACCGACGATCACGATGCCCAACGGAACCGAAACGCCGGGCGCCACGATGTGCAGCGACTGCCCGCCGAGCACCAGGTTGGACGCGAAGTAACCCGCGTACATGATGATCACCAGCACGACGACCAGTAGTGAGCCGTAAACACCGAACTGGCCGCGAGTCTGCACCATCTGCGGGACTCCGAGTTGCGGGCCTTGCGCGGAGTGCAACGCCATGAAGATCCCGCCGACCAGGTTGCCGATCAGGATTCCCAGTAGCGCCCACCCCAGCGGAAGGCCATACACCGTGGTCGACAGCGCGCCGGTGACCACGGTAAGCACCATGATGTTGGACCCGAACCAGATCGTGAACAGGTCGCGGGCGCGCCCGTGTCGTTCGTTCTCCGGGATTTGATCGATGGTGCGTACTTCGACGGTCGGAGCCGCCAAACCACTCTCCATAGAGTTGGCCTCTCTGTTACCACGCCATTCAGCGCCGACGGGTGGTCATCTGGGTTCGCGCGAAAAAACTCGCCACCGGTGTGAGGCGCTCCAGATGCATTGGGAGATAGCCTTCAGCCAGTCCGGCGCAACAGTCAAACACATAAAGTTGGCTCTCAATATCTACAAGATTGATAGCTGGCAATGGTCAGCCTTGAAGGAGTGCCATGCCAGGAGACGTCGACTTCACCCTCGTCCAGCTTCGCTATTTCGCCGTCGCGGCCGAGACCGGGAGCATGACCACGGCCGCCAAGCGACCGGCGGTCTCGCAGTCCGGATGACGGCTGCCAAGGGCAGCGGATCGCACCACCCGCGAGCCGCCATCGCTACTCGTTACCTCCCGCAACATAGTCTTGACCGAGCGTGAAACCGAGCGAGTACCCGGATGGATGGCCGAAGTCCAAGCCCGCCGCGCCGATCGCTAGGTTCGATGGGACAAGCTTCGCCGGGCCGCCAGGTTCGACGGGGCGACGCCCGTGGGCGTTGGCCGGAGCCGTCCTCGGCGAGAAGCAGCCGCACTCGGCGGTCGCGAGTTGCAGTTCGGAAGGCGTCGGCACGGGCTGCCAGAATCAGCTATCGCGGGTGGCCCGATGGCGGGCCTCAGGGTTGTTGCTGACGCCGGCGGGGACAGGTTCCACGCGGTGCTGTGCAGACGCAGGAACCGCTCGCGGACAAGTACGCAGGACAAGGAGATGGGCGAATGAGCGAGTCGAGCGGCCAAGACCTGTGGCGGCCCGGCCAGGACTGCCAGGCCGTGGCCACGGCGCGAGCGTTGGGGCAGGACCCCGATCGGATCCACGGAGCGCCGTGGTGCGTCGTGGGAACCCTGGGCGACAGCATCTGCTATGTCGGCGTGAACGATAAAGTCGACGCCATCCAGGCCGCCATGGGGCGCCGTATCGCGGAGCGGGACCTGCCGGTCCGGCTGCTGGCGCCCAACTACTCCGGCGGGATCTCGGACGGGCAGCGCAATGGTACGCCGCAGATGCGCTACTCCCTGATCGGCAGGGAGACAACCAACGACGGCCTGTCGCTGCACTTCGAGGGCAATGACATCCGCGGTGTGATCGCCGTTGTGGCGTGTGACAAGCCGCCCGTCGGCACCGCCGCAGCGATCCTGGAGCGCAACGTTCCCGCCGTCATGCTCTCCGACGGTTCGATCCGCCCGGGCAAGGACCCGCTGACCGGCGAGACCATCGACCTCGTCAGTTGCTTCCAGGTGGCGGGGGACCCGGATGCGGAGAAACGCGAGCGCTGGGCCCGCAACGCCTGCCCTGGGCACGGCAGCTGCGGCGGGATGTTCACCTACAACACTATGCAGACGTTCATCGCGCTGCTGGGGCTCGAACCGCTGCACATGGTGTCGCCAGCGTCGGAGGACCCGCGCCGGATCAAGGAGTTCCCCGAGCAGCTCGTGGACTGCCTGGAGATCATGACCGACCGGGCCATCACCCCCCGTGACCTCGCCACGCCCGCCGCGTTCCGCAACGCCACAATCGTGGCCATCGCGATGGGCGGCTCGACGAACGTGGTCCTGCACGCGCCGGAGATCGCGCGCGCTGCCGGTATCGATTTCTGGAACGACGTCATGTCCCAGCAGGAATTCAACCAGCTCTCCCGGAATGTGCCGGTCCTCATCAACGCCCGCCCGTTCGGCCGATACAGCATGGTCGACATCGACGCGGTCGGCGGTCTGCCGGTGATCGTCAAAGAGCTCCTCGACCACGGCGTCCTCGACGGCTCGACGCTGACATGCACGGGTGAGACGCTGGCTGAGCAGATCGCTCGCATCGACCCGCCCGCGCCCGACGGCGAGGTCATCTTCGGCGTGGCGGCGCCTTTCAAGCCGACCGGCGGTCTCCGTCTGCTCTCGGGCAACATCGCCCCGAACGGTGGTGCGGTGATCAAGCTGGCCGGTGTCGAGACAGGCATCGTGGACAACCGGTTCGTCGGGCGGGCGCGGGTATTCGACAGCGAGCAGGACCTGCTGAAGGCCCTCATCGACACGCCGGACGTGTTCGCCGACCGGGACATGGTCGTCATCCGCTACGAAGGTCCGCGGGGCGCGCCCGGAATGCCCGAAATGCTGGACCCAACGTCGCGCATCACCGCCCTGTGCAGGCAGAAGGGGATCTCTGTCGCGTTGATGACGGACGCCCGCTTCTCCGGCGGGTCGGTGGGCCTGGTCATCGGACACGTCGGGCCGGAGGCCGCACTCGGTGGGCCGATCGCGTTGATCGAGGCCGGGGACACGATCACCGTCGACCTCGACCACGACACCCTCGACTGCGCTGAGCTCGCGGACCCGGCGACATTCGAGGCGCGACGGCAACGTTGGCTGGACGAGGCCGCCTCTCACGGCGGCCAGCATCCACACGTTCGCCCGGTGACAACCCGACTACTGCGCCGCATGCGCGCCGTTGCCGCCACCGCCATCGAGGGCGCCGGGATGGCCACGCCAACCGCAACATCGAACTGAGCCTCCATCCCGGGCACTGAGCCGGATCGTCTCGACGACACGAAACCACGCGAGGCGGGGAACGGTAGTTCCCCGCCTCACGTGCGCCGCTGGTACCAACCGCCAGCCGTTGCGGGGAACTTCGGCCCCTTCAACCCGTGGATCGGAGTGGACGACCCGAAGCGCGAACTGCTCCACGGTTTTCAGGTCGATTCACCTCCAAGTCATTGCAACTTTTTCAGATGCGAGTTGCAATTGCGACAAGGTCGTTGCAACTTTCTTCGTCTTCTACCTCACACAATAAAGGAATCTGCCGAGTCTTGAGTTGACCGTTGCGGAAAGCAAGTAGCTTTCCTTTTGAAGAAACTACAGAGTCAGAAGGGGGTGCCCGATGAAGGTGTGTCTGGTCACCGGAGCCTCGTCCGGGATCGGTATGGCGACCGCGCTCGGCCTGTTGCGCGCGGGTCACATGGTCTACGGTGCCGCGCGGCGCGTGCACAAGATGGAGGCCATCCGCGCCGCCGGCGGGCGCGCGCTCCAAATGGACGCGCGCGTTCATGCGGACCTCGACCAGGCGGTCGACACCGTCGTCGCGGAGCAGGGGCGGATCGACGTCCTGGTCAACAACGCCGGGACGGTTCTGCACGGCGCCATCGAGGACGTGCCGCTGAGCCAGGCGCGCGACCAGTTCGAGGTCAACCTCTTCGCGCCGGCCAGGCTCGTCCAACTCGTCCTGCCACACATGCGTGCGCAGCGGTCCGGCACGATCGTCAACGTCTCCTCGATCGGCGGCGAGATCGCACTGCCGCTGGGCTCCTGGTACTACGCGGCCAAGCACGCACTCGAGGCATTCTCGGACACGCTGCGCATGGAGGTCGGGCCGTTCGGGATCAACGTCGTGATCATCCAGCCCGGCATCATCAAGACCGAGTTCGAGGACCAGACCGCCGCCCAGTTGCGGGAGTTCTCCGGCAACGGCGCCTACCGGCACATGGCGGAAGCCATGGCCCAGAGCAGCGAGACCGGCCTGTCCGAAGGCTCCGACACCGACGTCGTCGCCCAGGCCATCCGGCAGGCGATCGAGTCCGACCGACCGGAAACCCGCTACGCGGTCGGCTGGATGGCGGACAAACTCCTGGAACTCAACCGCACCCTGCCGGACCGCGAGTTCGACGAACTGGTCACGCGCAAGATCAGGTAGCGGACGGCTATGGCCGCATCGCGATGACCAAGCACCAGTTCGACCAAGCCGGATCAGGGCAGCGACGAGGGAGCAGTCATTCCTTCCTCGTCGCACTGTTCGTGGTCGTCGAGGCACGTGTGCCATTGGCGATGGAGCGTCGTGAGGTCACGAACTGTTCGCCATCCTGATGTTCACCCCGCTGTTCCGCCAGATCGTCGTCGGCGCGAAAGCCACCAGCACCGGCCTGCTCCTGCTGCCGATGACGGTCGGAATCACCGCGTCCACAATGGTCGCCGGCCGGCTGATCGCCAAAACCGGCACCTACAAGCACTTCCCCGTGCTCGGCCTCGTCATCACCACGGTGGTGGCCTTCCTGCTGTCCCGGATCACCGAATCGACCCCCAGCCGAGAAGAGCCCTAGCGAAAGGCGCCGCGACATCCACCAAAGGCGCACGGTCGGAAAAATACGACGAAATACGTATTTCCAATGAGCGCGGAACGCGAAAAAGCGTACCCGAAAACGTCGCAACCTGAACGACGCGCGCGCGGATCCCCTGGGCCATCCTGACAATTATGGTAGACAAGTCCTGGCGAACCTTCGGTGTTCGCGCCTCCGACCTCGAACGCGAAGACGCCGCTCACCGGATCGAGGCGGCCAACGGCGAGGGGCGGCTGTCTCTCGCCGAAGCCGAGCAGCGGCTGGCTCTGGCCTACTCCGCGACCTACCGCTACGAGTTGCACCGGCTCGTAGCGGACCTGCCATCGAAACACGCGCCGGCACCCGGCCCCGAGTCACGGAACGCGAAGGTCTGGCTCGGCGTGCACGCCGCCGTCGTGGCCGTGCTGACGGGGCTCCTGGTTTACCGTTGGCAGACCGCGGGCACCGCGTTCTTCTGGCCGATGGCCCCGCTGGCCGTGCTCACGGCAAGCCTCGTGGCGCACGCGTGGTTCCGGCTCTCCGGACGTTTCGTCGGCCGTGCGCCGCTGCTCGGCCAGCGGCGCGAAAACCCCGAGTCGTAGCGTTCGCCGCCCCAGGGGCCATCCCGGCACGGTTGCCAGAACGGTCCCCGGGCGTGCGCTCACTGACCGATGGCCTGCGGAAACCGGAAGAACCCGTGCGGGTCGTAGCGGCGCTTGGTCCGCACCAGTCTGCCGTAGTTGTCCCCATAGTAGGCGTGACGCCAGTCCTGGAGCTGCCCATCGATGAAGTTGATCTGCCCCTCATTGTTGCCGTAACGCCGTGCGACAGCGAATCCGCCGCCGGTCCACGCCTCGATCGAGGCCTTCACCTCAGCGGGCGGTGCCTGGGTCCGCACGCCCGCCGTGTATGTGAAGTATTGCTGCGCGGTGCGGTGGACGTAGGCCGTCTCGGCAGGCCCGGTGCGGTTGATCTGCCCGCCGAGGCCGCCCCAGCTCATCACCCGGAACTGACCGGCTGCGGGCATGGCCTCGAAGGCGGCGAGCGCCTCGCCGATAGCCTGCGCCGTCATGGTCTGCTCGAGCAACCTGCCGCGCGCAAGCACGAAACTCTGCCGCGGCAGGGTCGCCTCGGGGTTGTAGCCGACCCGGTGGCACTGCTGCACGGTCTGGGTACCGCAGCCGAACATTCGCATCATCGCGTCGACGTAGGACAGGTCGTCCGCGAGCCGGCTGACCGGCGCCGACCCCACGGCCGAGACGAGTTCGTCCAGATGCGGGTTCAGCCCGGCCGGTGCGCCGAACCAGCTGCCCGAAACGAACAGGGCCGGCTGTGTCCCGGGCGCGGCATTCTGGTTCATCACCGTCAGGTTCGCGGTGAGGTCGTCCGGTGCCGAGACCAGCCACGCCAGGTACGCGGCGATCACCTCCGCCGCACGCGCCCACGGCCAGCTGAGGCTGAAGCTCACCATCCGCGTCGTGGTCACCGGGGCGATCTCGTAACGCGTGACCACCCCGAAGTTGCCGCCACCTCCGCCGCGCAGCGCCCAGAACAGGTCCGGTTCCCGCCGCGGCGAGCACCGCGCGACCCGGCCGTCGGCCAGCACCACCTCGGCCGAGAGCAGCCGATCGCTTGCCACGCCGTACTTGCGCGACAGCGGGCCGACCCCGCCACCCTGCAGGTACCCTCCCATGCAGACGGTCGGGCAGTTGCCGGTGATCACCGACAACCCTCGCCGGCTCAGCGTGGCCAGGATGTCGACGCCTTGCGCGCCGGGGCCGAGTTCGACCGTCGAGCTGCCCACATCGATCGCGTTGAGCCGCGAGACGTCGAGCACCAGCCCGGTGGTCGTGGAGTAGCCGGCGGCCGAGTGCCCACCGCTGCGCACCGCCACGGCGATGTCGTGGTCGTGCGCGAAACGCAGGCACGTCCGCACGTCCTGGACATTCTCACAGTAGGCGATCGCTTGCGGGAGAACGTCGTCGAAGGCCGCGCTGTCCAACTGCAGGGCCTCGGGGTAGGCCGGGTCGCCCGGCAGCACGACGTCGCCGCTGAGGTACCGGCGCAGCCGTTGCCACCGCGTGTCCGCGGTTTTGGCGAAGGCAGCGGATCCGTACCACGGTGCGGACCCGGCCGCGACGAGTCCAACCGCCCCCATTCCGCCGCGCAGCAACATTCGTCGTGTGATCATGGCTCTGCTCCCTATGCCGCTTTCCGCGTGACAGCCAAACCACACACCAGGACGCGCAGCCTGTCACGAGAGTGGGAACAGAATCCCCGCCGTCAGGGACAAGGTTCCCGGGCGACAGGGGGCGGTCATGTCCCGCTCAGCGCCTCGACCACGGGCGCCGAATTTGTCCAGGTAAGCGGAATTGACGGTGCGAGTCGTTCGACCCGCCTGCCCGCGGCGCCGAATTCGCGTCCGAACTTGGCTGCCCACGCCTCGGACCCCGGCCGGTTCGGCAAGACCCGGATCGTCCGGGAGGGCGGCGACCGCGCCGGGACTATCCTCACCGGCGAACTCGATGTGCACCCGATCTCCGAACTTCCTAATCATCCGCATTGTTCCATGAATTTCAATCAGGCGTTCCCAATTACATGCGAATAGCTTTTAGTTATTCATCATCCACATTCTTCCTTTTGGGCCAGCACCAGCAGACCGGAAGGGTTCGTCCGGCGCGATACCGTCGCGGCAATACCGGAAAGAAAACGATGACCCAGACTTTCGAGATCGCCGCCGGATTAACGTAAATTAAATACACGTTTGACCCGGCGGCGACCCATGGCCAAGGTAACGACGGGCCAACCCGGACGCAAGCACGTCGCACTTGGGCGGTGATTGTTGACGGTCCGCCAAATCGAGCGAAGGGCAGTGCGACCGGAACAGGCCCGCGGGCGCATTCGACAGCGTTTCCGCTGGCAGAACACACAGAGAACGGCAGGGCGCGACGTCGGAATCCCCCCGCGCGACGGGGCGCCGGGGTGCCACCCGTTGAACGGGTCCCAGTCGCGCTGGGTGACAATCCCAGCCATGCCGGGAAACAATCCTCCGATTGACGTATGCGGACCCGGTATCGCATCCATCGGCTCGATTTTCGCCCATGTCAACCCCATGAAGCCGCGTTGCGGAACCGTTGCGAGGCCATGGGGGCCGCTGGTAACATGTAAGTTCGTCTTTATCGTTCGGCACGATTGGTTCTACCTAATGTTCTGGGGGCAAGGTGTGCATGGTCGGCCTTATCTCGGGAAACCGATCCTCCTTGTTACGGACCCGAATGAAACCAAAGCAAGGTCACCCGAATGCGGACGGCGAGCCGAAGAAAACCGCTGAGAGTGACGGAGGAGGCTTCGTAAGAAGACTCGCGGCGATTCTTCGCACGCCGCTGGAAGGCCTGGGTGCGGCGGTCGCCGGGCAGCTGCCGCACCACCCGGCCGAGATCCACGACGAGCCGGATAATGGTCCGGACAACATCGAGCCGGCCAAGGACGGCTCCGGCCGTACCTGTGAGCAACTGCGAAGCACTGGCGAACATGGCGGAGCGCGCGGAAGAGCTGAGGGCCGGTGCACCGTGCGGCCGGCCATTCCCAGCGGCGCGATGGCGCTGGCCGTGCTGCCACTCCCAAGACGGCAAACACGAGCAGCCCGGTCCGCGTGATCAGGGTCTGAACGCCTCACGCGAACAACGCCGTCCACGTGCCAGGGAATGTTTCGTCAACGTCATGACCTTATGCCTGGGGGCATTTCTGTGGGAAACACCGAAAGTGAGCAGATCGAGATACTGATCGCCGACGATCATCCACTCTACCGCTACGGACTGCGAAACCTGCTCGAAGAGTTCGGCATGTTCAAAGTGGTCGGCGAAGCGCCGACCGGTGACGAGGCGCTGATGATGACCTGCCGGCTGAGACCCCGGTTGGTGCTGATGGACGTCAACCTCCCGGGAATGTCGGGAATCGAGGTCACCAAGAACATCGTCGCCCGCCGGCCAGGGACATCGGTCATCGTGATCACGATGCTCGAGGACCGCGACACGTTCTTCGCGGCGATTCGCGCCGGCGCCCGTGGATACCTGATGAAGGGCACCGAGTCAGAGGACGTCCGGCAGGCGATCACCACCATTGTTTCCGGTGGCCTGTTCTTCGATGCCCAGGTGGCGAAATGGGTGGTCGAATACCTGGTCAAGCCGCCCGCGCCACGCCCTCCCTTCCCGGAGCTCACCGACCGGGAGCGAGCGGTGCTGGAAATGGTCGCCGACGGCGAAGGAAACGTGGCCATCGCGCGGACGCTCGGACTGTCGATCAAGACCGTCCGTAACTACCACTCGCGGATCTTCGCGAAGCTCCAAGTGGTCGACCGGACTGAAGCCGCGGTGCTGGCGCGCCGCGCGGGCCTCGGGCACTGACCAGCCACCACACACCGGCCGCGGCGCAGGCGGTCACCTGAACGGGTCTCCCCGGCCACAGGCCGGTGGGACCCGTTTCTCCATCTCATCGAAATCGGGCCGGCGGTGGCGTGTGTCCTGGTCCCCAGCCGGGCAGGCCAGGCCGGTGGATCACACAATTCAGTGGGCGGTAACCTTCCGGTACGCGTGCGTAACCGCGACGATCCCGTAAATCAGAGCCACGACGACGCCGATTTCCTGCAGCGCAGTGCCCAAGAACGGGCCGAAGTCGCCCGGGTTGCCCAGCCGCTTCCAGATGGAGCCCTCGATCAAACCACCCACGAGAACAAAGGCGGGGGCGATGATCCCGATGAACAGGACCCAGCGGGCCCGCGTGGCCAGCGCGAGGACCAGGATGCCCGCCGCAGCCAGGATGATCGGGCCGGGCGGCACCGTCGGGTACCCGGGGACACCCACGATGACTTGCAGGACGATACCCGCGGCGGCGACGAAGAGGAAAATCGCGTTCAGGGTTGCCGCCGAGGACGGCGGGCGGCTGGAAGTCATGCCCGAATCTCCTTCGTGGTTCGCGTCGGCTGCGCACTCGTGCGGCAGCCGCTTTCGGCGCGTGACCGTCCAGGAACGAGTTCCCCCACGCTGGGCCTCCAGAGAGTCCCCGGAGTGATCGGTCACGGCAACAGCATGGCGTCCGTGTCGTGGTGCGACGTCCGCCAGGAAGCGGCATTGCACATACGCAGCCTTGCGTAGAGACGAACAGAGGTCCGGATACGCCGGTGGCAGCTTGGGCAGCACCCGTGCTCCACACTCGTCGTGCTGCTGGTGACCGGCGGCCTCTGGCTCGGGCCGTTCTCACTGCGCAAGGCGGCCACCTTCGGCTGTCGTTCGGCCTGACCCTGGCGACCGTGGCCTGGCAACGCGGTTTTCGGCCTCCTTTCCCGTCGCCGCGGACGTGTTGCAAGGTGACGTGGGTGATTCGGGGTAATCTGATTAGCACGAGTGCCAAGCCGCGCATCGCGGTCATCACCGGATTTCCGGGCAAACGACGCCAAGGAGCGTAACCTCCAGATTTCCAGATGATCAAGGTGCGGTAACGACACAGCTCCTGCTCAGCGAACTGTGGGTATTCTTCCCGAGGCCGCACCAGGCAAATCAGAAAAAGCGAATCCGGCACCGCAAAAAGGGGACGTATTCGCGGTTTTCAGGTCCTCGTAGATCGCCGACATGGTTCGGCGCAGGGCCCAATTCTCTGGGGAGCCGTGACTGTGGACAGCGATTTCGACGGCACACCTACGCGGCTGCTGATAGCCGACGACCATCCGCTCTACCGGTCCGGGCTGCGCGGCGCTTTCGGCGCCGACCCGCGGTTCGAGGTCGTGGGCGAGGTGAGTACCGGAACCGACGCCGTCGCCGCGAGTCACCGCCTGCGCCCGCATGT
>NZ_JAFB01000055.1 GCF_000519205.1 Amycolatopsis taiwanensis DSM 45107
ACATGCGGGCGCAGGCGGTGACTCGCGGCGACGGCGTCGGTTCCGGTACTCACCTCGCCCACGACCTCGAACCGCGGGTCGGCGCCGAAAGCGCCGCGCAGCCCGGACCGGTAGAGCGGATGGTCGTCGGCTATCAGCAGCCGCGTACGCGTGCGCTCGGAATGGCTGTCCATTGTCACGGCTCTCCGGAGAATAGGTCTGGCGCCGAATTATTTCGGCGTTCTGCAAAAACGGAAAGTATTTGAAAACCGTCCCCTGTGCCCGTGGCAGTCCCGAATTTTGCGGCCTCCTTTCTCCTCTTTCCGAGAGTACTCACGGAATCCGAGTCCGGATGCCGTCATTATCAAATCTTGATCGTCCGGGGATTGGGCGGTTATCATTCTCGGTGTCGTGCGCTGTGGTGTCCGGCGAGACCGGGAGTTCAATCGGCGGCCGGTCGGCGCCGGGAAAGCAGGCCGAAAGCCGTTACCACCGTGACTCCGGCGAGGAGTGCGATGGCGACCGCGGAGGTGGCGGTTTCCGGACCAGTCGCCGCGAATGGCGACACGCCGTTGAAGGACTCGACCAGCACCACCGCGGTCAGGATCGCGTATCCCGCCGTGGCGATCGCCACCAGCCCCAGGCGCGCCCGCTCCGGCCAGTTGGTGAGCCCTAGCAGCCAAGCCAGCGCGGGCAGCACCAGAATCCCGTGCATCGCGACCGCGTGTGCCGGCTTCAGCTTGCCCGTCGTGGTATAGGCCAATTGTGCCGAGCCGGTGCGTGCCTCGACTGCCCCGTGCGCGACCATCACGGCGCCGATGCCTAGTGAGACCAGCAGGATCACGAAGCCGGCCCGCACCGCCAGCCGCGTCGACGGCGTGATCTCCCGGCTCCCGACGATCGTCGCACTCGCGAAACCCAGCACCGTCAGGATGATCACGGCACCCCCGGCCGCCAGAGCCATCGCGACGACGGTGTCGAAGGGGGTCTCGAAGTTGAAGTGGGACGGCACGCCACGCCAGGCCTGCATGCTGACCAGCGTCGTCTCCACCACGCAGACCACGGTGAACACCGTCAACAGGACCGACCGCACGCGTGTGGAGATCTTCAGGAACGACGTCGTCCAGACCACGGTCGCCAGGGTCAGCCCGAACGACAGGCCGAAGGTGGCCGCCTTGCGCAGCGAGACCGGCCCGACCCAGGTGTGTCCGGTCACCAGCAGCACCGCGACATGAACCAGGCCCGAGGTGAACAGCAGGGCGCCGACCAGATACGCGGTCCGCTCGACAGGCCGGCCGTTGCGCCAGATCCGGGCCAGTGCGAAGCCCAGGGTCGCTGGGAGACTTCTGGTCCGCGGGGCAACGTCCGTCATGCCTTCAGTTTCCACGCCGAGCATGGTGTCGCCAAGGTGTCACGTGCCTATCCTGCCCGGCGTTTCGAAGCGGGGTCCATACGCAAGCCTGCGTATGCGCGATACCGCTTACTGAGCGGCGCCGGTCGGCGTCCCAGCCCCGCGGGCTCAATCCCCGCCGGGGAGGACTGGCGACTCATGACCCGGGGACCTGGATGCGCCAGGGTTGGTAAGCGAACCCCATCGCATTGGAGGCAGGATGTCCGTACAGGACAATATGGATTTGGTGCGGACGATCACCGAAAAGGGGATGAACAACGGTGACGTCAGCTTCATCGAGGACGTGTTCTCGCCGTATTATGTGGTGCACGTGCGGGATCTGAAGCTGCCCACTGGCCCGGCGGCGTTCGCCCAGGCGGTCGCCTTCTGGCGTCAGTCCTTCCCGGACTTTCACTGCACTATCGAACACATGATCGGCGAAGGTGAGTACGTCGCGCACCGGTTTACCACCACCGGCACGCATACCGGCCAGTTGGGCCCGATGCCACCGACCGGCCGTCAGTTCCAGGTCTCCGGTGTGGACATGCACCGAGTTGTCGACGGCAAGGTCATCGAGTCGTGGATCAGCGACGACATGCCGCGGATCCTCATGCAGATCGGCGCGCTGAAACCGGCGGGCGGCCCGCCCGAGGACCACTGAGATGGGGATGAAACGGCTCGGGTTCATCGGTCTCGGTGCGATGGGATCGGGGATGGCGAGCCGGCTCGCCGACGCCGGGTTCACGGTCTCCGTCTACAACCGCACCAAGGCGAAGGCGGAAGTGCTTGCGGCGGAAGGGATCATCGTGGCCGCGACACCCGCGGACGCGGCGAGGGAGGTGGACGTGCTGCTGGTCAGCCTGTCCACCGCCGAGGTCGTGGACGAGGTCGTGCTCGGCGACGGCGGCGCGCTGGCCGCGGCGCCCCCGGGTACGACCGTCGCGAACATGAGCACGGTCTCCCCGGATTCGGCACGTGCCTTCGCCGAGCGGGTCGCCACCGCGGGCCATCGCGCACTCGACGCCTGCGTGCTGGGCAACGCCAACCATGCGCGCGATGGTGAGCTGCGGTTCATGATCGGCGGCGACGCCGACGACGTAGCAGCGCTGCGGCCGGTGCTGGATGTGCTGGCCAAGGAAGTCGTGCATCTCGGCGGCCACGGCATGGGCGCCACCGCGAAGGTCGCGATGAACCTGCTGATGGGCGTCCAGATGCAGGCACTGGCCGAGGCGATCGTGTTCGGCGAGCGCGCCGGGCTCGACCGGCGCCAGCTGATCGGCATGATCGCCGCGAGCGGATACAGCTCGCCGGTGATGAAATTCAAGGCAGGAGTAATGGCCCGGCGCGCGTTCGAGCAGGCGGACTTCAAGCTCACGCTGATGCGTAAGGACCTGTTGCTCGCACTGCGCGACGCGGAACGTCTCGGCGTCGACATGCCCGCGACCGCGGCCAGTTGCGAGGTGCTCACCGCGGCGCTGGACGCCGGTCTGGGCGAGGAGGACTGTGCCGCCGTGCTCACCGAGGTCGAACGCCGGGCGGACGGCCAGTGCGTGTCCAGCCAACGTTGATTCAGGAGGACCGATGTCCATTGAGAACACCCCGGCAGGCAGTGTCGCCACGGAGATGAAGGTGCTCGACGTCCCGTCGGGACAGGGGCGCGCGATCTGGCACATGGGCGCACTCATGGTGTTCAAGGCGACCAGTGCCGAGACGGGCAACCAGTTCTGGCTCGCCGAGCAGACCTCGAACCGGGGCTACGCCTCGCCGATCCACCTGCACACCCGTGAGGACGAGCTGTTTTACGTGCTCGACGGTGAGCTGAGCATCGAGATCGACGGCGTGATGCACCACCCGAAGACCGGCGGCACCGTCTTCTCGCCTCGGGGCCTGCCGCACTCCTACAAGGTCGAGTCCGACACCGCCCGCTGGCTGGTGCTCGGCACGCCCGGCGGGTTCGACGGCTGGTTCTTCGACACCGGCAAGCCCGCCGAGCGGCTCGAGGTGCCTGCCTTCGACCCGGCCGACTTCCCCGACTTCGGCGACGTCATCGCCTCGGTGGAGGCCTATGGCGGCAAGGTTCTCGGCCCGCCGCGTGCCTGACCATTCGCACGACGAGGTGGTTTTCAAAGCGGCGGAGTCTCTAGGAGCCATGATGATAATCGATGTGCACGGGCACGTGACGTCACCGGAACTGTTCAAGCGGTTCCCGATGCCACCGAGCCTGGCCGACATCGACGGGGTGATCGAGCAGAAGCTCGCGGTCGGGATCGGCATGACGATCGTCGGCAGTCCGGTCGGCGCCGGCACGATGGTTCCGGTCGCGGGCCTGGACAACTATGCGCAGCCGGCCGACCAGCTGGCGTCGTTCCACGAGTGGCTCGGCGAGACCGTCCGGTCCCATCCGGACAATTTCCGTGGGTACGTCTACGTGAACCCGTTCTCGGACGACGAATCCCTCGCCGCGGCGGCGAAGTTGCTGGCCCAGCCCGAGTTCGCCGGGCTGATCGTGAACACGAGTGTGCGTGGTGAGTATCTTTCCTCACCACGCGCGGAATCGTTTTTCGCGATGGCTCACGAGACCGGCGCACCGGTGCTGCTGCACCCGCCTGCCGAGCCGGTGGGCGCGGCGGCCATGAACGGCCATCTCGGTCTGATCGAGCACGTGACCCGGCCGTGCGACATCACCGCCGGGGTCGCGTCGATCCTGTTCGCCGGGTGGTTGCGCAGGTTCCCCGGGCTGAAGCTGATCGCGCCCAACGCGGGTGGTGCGCTGGCTCTGCTGGCCGAGAAGCTGAACCTGGCGCAACAGCGGGCCAGACCGGGCGGGCCGCCGGTCACCGACGAGGAGCCGGTCAGCGAGCAGCTTTCGCTGATCTATGTGGACACCGCGACTCCCAGCGCGGTCGCGCTGAAGGCGGCGGCCACCGTGTTCGGCCCGGAACGGATGCTGTTCGGTACCGATTCCCCGCCACTGACCGCACCGCTGCGCACCGGTCTCGACCTGGTGGAAGGACTCGGCCTGACGCCGCAGCAGCGAGAGCTCGTCCATTCCGGCACGGCGCGGGCCCTGTTCGACCTGGGGGAGGCATGACTATCTACAAGGGACTCAAGGTGCTGGTCGCCGGCGGCTACGGCGGTATCGGCACCGCCATCGTCGAGCAGCTTGTGGCCGGTGGCGCCGCGGTGGCGATCGCGGGACGGTCCGGGGACAAGGCTGTCGCGCTGGCCGAGAAGCTGACCACCGGTGACGCTCCGGTGATCGGCACAGAGCTCGACATCACGTCCGGCCCGTCGATCCGCCGCGTCGTCACTCAGGCGGCTGCCGAACTGTCCGGTTTGGACACTTTGATCAACTGTGCCGGAAAGCTGGAGACCATACCGGCCGAGAAGTTTCCGGAGCAAGTCTTCCGCGACATCGTCGAAGCAAACCTGACCGGCGCTTTCCTGCTGTCCCAGGAAGTCGGCAAGTTGCTCATCGACACGGGCCGGCCGGGCCGCATCGTGCACCTGTCCTCGGTACGTGGCGCGGCGGGTGGGCGCCGCGGGTTCAGCGCCTACGGCGCCAGCAAGGCCGGGCTGGATCTGCTGGTCAAGCAACTGGCGACGGAATGGGGCAGGCACGGCATCACGGTCAACGCGGTCGCGCCCGGATTCGTGCGCACCGAGCTGGTCGCGCAGAGCGCTGAAGACGAAGGCTTCCTGAACATGCTCCGGCGGCGCATCCCGCTCGGCCGCCTCGCCGAGCCGGAGGAAGTCGCGAGCGCGGTGCTCTACCTTGTCTCGCCGCCTGCCCGGTTCGTCACCGGGCAGGTCATCTACGTCGACGGTGGGGTCACCGCCAGCCAGTGAGCGGTGGCTGCCCCGCCCCGAACACAGTGAGGAGAAACGAAATGTCGATGTGGCACGGACTGCAGTACCCGTTGAAACCGGGCAGCGAAGAGGCCGTCAAGGAACTCTTCCGCAAGAGCGGGCGGCCGCGGTTCGACGTAACCGACAGCGACGGCAAGGTGGTCGGCCGGCTGCTGGGCACGATGGTCTTCGTCGGCAAGGAGATCGCCGTGCGGATCATCGAGGTAGAGGGCCCGCTCCCGCTCGTCGCAGCGCATATGAGCAGGCAGCCGGAGGTCAGGGAGTTCGAGCGGGAGCTGGAGCAGTACCTCGCCGCCCCGCGCGACATGATCACCCCGGACGGCGCCCGCGCGTTCTTCCGGGAGGCGGCGCTGGAGAACGTCCTCGCGCGCCGCCACGACCAGCCCCTGAAACCGGTCGGCTGACCGCGCGACCAAGGAGGCATGCGTGGACATCGGAATCGGCCTGCCGAACACCGTGGCGGGCACCAGCGGGAGCGAGCTGCTGGACTGGGCGAGGGAGGGGGAGCGGGCCGGTTTCTCCACGCTCGCGACCCTCGATCGCCTGGTCTATGACAACTACGAGTGCCTGACCACCCTGGCGGCGGCTGCCGCGGTCACTGAACGGATCCGGCTGACCACCGCGATCATGATCGCACCGGTGCGCGCGGACACGGCCGTGATGGCCAAGCAGGCGGCGACCGTGGACCGGCTGTCCGGTGGACGGCTGGTCCTCGGCCTCGCCGTGGGCGCACGGCCCGATGACTTCACCGCCAACGGGACCGAGCACGCGGGCCGGGGCAGCCGGATGGACCGGCAGCTGGCCGAGTTCGGCGAGATCTGGTCAGGACAGCGACGGGGCTTCGCCGGGGGTATCGGGCCGGCGCCCGTCCGCGAGGGCGGGCCCGAACTGCTGCTCGGCGGTCACTCTCCGGCCGCGGTCAAGCGTGCTGCCAAGCGGGGAGACGGCTGGATCGCGGGCAGCGGCGGACCAGAGATGTTCCGTCACGGCGCCGAAGGGGTGCGTGCCGCTTGGAAGGCCGCGGGCCGGAAGGGCCAGCCACGGCTCGTGGCCCTGTCCTACTATGCCCTTGGCGAGCAGGCCGAACAGCTCGCGGACTCCTACCTCAACCAGTACTACGGTTTTGCCCCGCCTTACGCGCAGCTCGTGCGGCGCAATACCGGCGCCGGTGCTTCGGCGGTCGCGGCCGCGATCGACGCGTTCGACGCGGCCGGGTGCGACGAGCTGATCCTCGTTCCCTGTTCCGCCGATCTGGACCAGCTCAAGCTCCTCACCGCACTGGTCCAATGCCGCTCTTGACGAGGGATCAGAACGGGGGCTCCTGGGCATCAGTGCGTCGATCTGAGGCGCCGGACGGTTCTCGCGAGAATCACCCATTCGATGAGCCAGAACTGTCAGTTCCGGAACGTGCTCTGTTGAAGGAATTGGAGCGCCACGTTCGGGAGATAGAGCTTGGGAGCGAGTTTCTGGGAAAAACGGCGACCTTCTTCGCAAAGAGATTCCGGTGACCGCGAAATACGCATTCATCTCGTGCTACGTGGGCTGAGCGACTCCTGACCTTTCCTGCCTGCTGTACAAACCGCACCTCTTCCGCACTCGAACGGCATCGCCGAACTGGATTCTCCAAAATCATCGGTGATACAATTTTCGAGCACCCCCCTTCTGTTCTCAGAAGATTGGAGCACAACTATGGCCAGGTACGATTGGGACGTCAACAACTCTGGAATCACCCGGCTGAAAGCGGCTGTCGACGCGCAACGGAAAGACGTGGTAAGTCACGAACTGTACAAGCGACTGAACACGAAGGACGCCGTCGTCACTTTCCTGGAGCATCACGTTTTCGCCGTATGGGATTTCATGTCGTTACTGAAGACCCTGCAGCAGAAGCTCACCTGCGTCAGCGTGCCCTGGATCCCGTCCGGGTCCACGACGAGCAGGCGGTTGATCAACGACATCGTGCTCGTCGAGGAGAGCGATGAACTCGGCAGTGGTTTCATCAGCCACTTCGAGCTATACCTCGACGGAATGCGGCAGGCAGGTGCCAGCACGGCAGCCGTGGACACCTTCATCGAGGCGTTGCGGGCCGGAACGCCGGTGCCGGCCGCATTGAAGGAAGCCAAGGTTCCCGCACCGTCGGCCGAGTTCGTGACGGCAACCTGGGGGTTCATCGAGAACGCACCGGTGCACTGCCAGGCCGCAGCGTTCGCATTCGGCCGAGAGGACCTGATCCCGGACATGTTCGACCAGGTCGCCGCGCTGAACGCGGAACTCGGCGGACTATCCACGTTCGTCGACTATCTGCGCCGGCACATCCAGGTCGACGCCGAGGAACACACCCCGATGGCCATGCAGATGCTCGTCGACCTGTGCGGCGACGACAAGACCGCATGGCAGGAATGTGAGCAGACAGTCACGACCGCCCTGACCGCACGCCGCAAATTCTGGGACGGCATCCTTGCGGAAATGCCCGCCGGACGTCGTAGGCACGACACCGCGTAACCATCGCCCCGCGCCGCGGTTACGCGGTGTCCAGCCCAAATCGGCCGTTCAAAATCGGCGTACTGGCCACCTTCACCGAGAGCGCAACGGCCGCGAGATCCACACCATCACCGCCGATCTCCGCAACCCGCACCACGAACCGACACCCGAAATGCCCCGCAGGAGCGGGATGGCGGCTGGACCCGGCAGCAAAACCCCACTGTGGGAAGGAAAGCGACGGGATCTCTTCGGTGTGAACCAAGGACGGCACATTGCACGGGCCTGCGGAAATGCGATTTCCGCAGGTCAGCGCGGGTCCATTGAGAGTCGTTGAGTGCAGTTCAGGACTGTTGTGCGCATGTATTTGCTCCCAATTTGCTCCCCACGTTGCTCCCCCGCTTCGTACGTCGACGACACGCCGTTGGTTGTGTGGACTTCCCATGATCGGCTGGCGGCCGCGGGCCCCAGCGTAAACCCTGCTCGATGGCAGGCGATGTTCGATGAGCTGACGGGACGGATCGCGGGCCGTTTCAGCCGGGTCGAGCCCCGTCGTCGAGCGGGGAAACTGTTGCTGGGCCTGGTGTCCGTACTGCCACGAAAGATCGTTGCGCTGCGGCAGGGATCAGCGAGAACGTGGGCTTCGCGACCAAACCCGCCCTGGCCACCACCATGACCACCCGCGCACTCGACGCCGGAGTCCAAGCGCCATGGGTGAGCGGCGACGAGGTCTACGGCGCCGGCCCCCGCTACGCGCGGAACTAGGGCGCGTTTTCAATGTCTTGATCAGGGTGGATGCTGGCCTGGCTGGCCGGTTCGGCGTGTCGTTGATCAGATAGGAGAGGTCTCCGGTAAATCGATCAACGACCAAGAAGATCAAGTACCGGAGACCTCGTGGCCAGCGTAGCGGGGACGGGACGAGCCGACCTCACCGATGCGCAGTGGGCGATTCTGGAACCACTCTGGTGGGGTGGGTGAACCTGAACCGGCCGATCACGCGCTGGGCCGCTCGCGTGGTGGGTGGACCACCAAGCTGCATCTGGCCACCGAACAAGGCCAGAAACCGTTGTCGCTGGTCGTGACTGCCGGCCAGCGGGGTGACTCGCCCCAGTTCCAGGCTGTGCTGGGACGGATCCGGGTGGCTGGGAGGGGGTGCGGCCGACCGCGTACGACGCCGGATCGGGTGTTGGCGGACAAGGCTTACGGGTCTCGCGCCAATCGTGCTTACCTGCGTCGTCGTGGTATTCGGTGCACGATCCCGGAGAAGGCCGATCAGGTGCAAAACCGCAAGAACAAGGGACCTGCTGGTGGCAGGCCACCAGCGTTCGACCCGGACATCTACAAACAACGCCACACCGTCGATGCGGGATCAACCGACTCAAGCGCAACCGCGCTGTGGCCACCCGATACGACAAGCCAGCCGTCCGCTACGAAGCCAGTGTCTACATCGGGGTGATTAACGAGTGGCTACGCCTTTGAAACACGCTCTAGAGGGCCGCGGCGTCGGCTACGTGCTGGCCATCGGAGGCAACCGCCGCGTTACCACCGGAGTCGGGACGCTGTGCCCCGACGAACTGGCCACGCGACTACCCAAACATGTGTGGCAACGCCTCGCAGCCGGCACCGGGGCGAAAGGACACCGCTTCTACGACTGGGCCCTGGCCGACATCGACCCCGGCGCCGAGATGACCGGGCATCGATGGCTGCTCATCCGACGCAACCGCCGCACGAAAGAGCTGGGGTTCTACCGCTGCTACGCACCGCGACCGAGCCTCCTCGATCGACTCGGGCCATGTTGGCATATGACACCGACAAGATCGGGGACATCAACCGTCAGCGCCGGCTTTCCGCCGGGATCCGGCTACTGCTCGGGCCGGCGCGGAGGAGCCCCTTCGGCTTGAACACCGAAAGGCCGGTGGCGAGCAGGTAAAGGAACAGCTGGACGATCAGGCCGCCGACGACCAGCCATGCGGACAGCGGTTCGCCTGCCACCTGGGAGACCCGGGGGCCGATGAGGAAGACCGCCAGTCCGAGGTTGACGAGGGTGAGCGCGAGCTTCTTGAGCACCCACGTGTGGCGCAGCAGGCCCCACGGCGAATACAACGCGCTGAGCGTCCCGATCACCACTGCGGCTGACAGTAGCGGAATTCCCAGGAACTGCTGTATGTCGCCGGCCAGGCGCAGCAACGGGTCCTGGCCTACGGCATCCTCTATGGACAGTCCATAGGCCACGACGAGAAGCACCGCGAGCAGCGTGCCGACCCCGGAGACCGAGGTCAGCACGTGGAGCACCACCAGCAGCCTGCGCCGCCGGGTCATGGGGAACCGACGACGGAGACCGTCGTCCCGTAGGTCGACGGATCCTCGGCGGAGGTGATCAGGTAGTCCGCCAGGTCGGACACGCTCACCGGCCGCTCGTTCCGCAGCTCTCCGTCCGGGATCACCTGGTAGGTGCCGGTCGCGGGCGCGTCGCGAACCCGCGATGAGCGGACGATGCTCCAGTCGATGTCCGGGCAGAACCCGGTGAGCTCGTCCTCCACGCGTTCCACGTCGTTGAACGGGTTGCGCTGCCGCTTGTGCACGAAGTAGCGCAGCCACAGCTTGCGCAGCAGCGGTGCCTTGCGGCTGATCGAGACCGCGGTCGGGGACACCGTGATCACGCGCTTGACGCCGTTGGCCCGCATTCCCTTCAGCACCGCGGCGATCGAAGTGGACCGCACCACTGTGGAGGTCGTGCCGCGCGAGCCGACCGCGAACACCACCACGTCGGCTTCCGACACGGCTTCCTCGGCCACCGATGGTTCCTGCGCGTCGCCTATGACGGACTTCAGGTTCTCGTGCCGCAGCGTCGGTGCGCGCCGCGCGACCGAGGTGACCCGGTGCCCCGCGGCGAGCGCCTGCCGCACCACCGCACTGCCGATCCGGCCGGTACCGCCGAAGACCACGATGTGCATCGCGATACCTCCTCAGGAGAGCACGGCGACGAACGCCGCGATGTAGGCAACCAGTGCGCCGATGGCGCCGTAGGTGCGAACCTGGTGGGCGATGTGCCAGTTGACTCGCTTGCGGCTCCAGTCCTGCGCGGTCCGTTCCGGGCTCCACCGCTCGATCTGGCGCCAGATCGGGCGGTTGAACCCCTCCGAGGTGATGCCCACGATCACCATCCCGACGGAGCCGATGACGAACAGCGCGGCGATCAGGGGCGAGGGCGCGAGGAACGCCGCCCACACACCGAGCCCCGCCGCGATCACCCCGTTCCACACGGCGATCGGGTGGAACACGTGCATGTCGATCAGCTGACACACCACGACGTAACGGTCGTATGCCAGCTTGTTGAGCATTGGCAGGATGGACAGCTTCATGATCCAGAGGGTGCCGAGCTGCACGCCGGCGGCGGCGAGCACCCAGACGGTCAGAATTCCCAGCGTCAGGTCCACGTCACTTCTCTCCCACGGCCTCGATCAGTTCTGCCCGGGAAACCAGGTCTCCCTCGGCGGTCTGTTTCCGCACGATGTACCGGTGCGATTTCGGGTTTTCCATGCAGACACGCATGGGGCGGACCAGGTCACGGTGTCCCTGGCTGCGCTCCCAGCGCTCGAACTGCGCGATCGAGGTCCACTCACTGGTGATCAGCCACTGCTCGGGATCGGTGGCCGACTGGCAGACCTGGTCGAGCAGGTGACCGGGAACACCGGTCGCCACCTCGTAACGGATCTGCTCATAGGCACGGAGAAACTCCTCCGTGCGCTCGGCGGGCACCGTGAACTGGAACACCACGCGCGCCTTGGTCGTGCTGTCGGGTTCGGACATTCTCAGCCTCCTGTGGCGGCCATGGCGCCGCGGTCGAGCCGTCGCAGTACGAGCGAACTGTGGTAGCCGTCGAAACCGTGAGCGCTGACCATCGCGGTGTCCACCACCGCCTGCCTGGTTTCCGGGACGAAGGCGAGTTCGCAGCCGGGTGCGGGGGTACGGGTCCCCGCGCTCGCCGGCACCACCTGCCGGTCCATGGCCAGCAGCGCGGTCGCCACGTCCAGCGCGGCGCCGCCCTGGTAGATCCGGCCGGTGAGCGATTTCTGGGTGGACAACGGAACACCGCCCGCGCCGAACACCTCGTTGATCGCGCTCGCCTCGGTGGCGTCGTTCTCGGGCACCCCCAAGGCATCCGGGATCAGCAGGTCGACGTCCGCCGGTGCGGCGTCGGCGCGCTCGAGGGCCAGCCGCATGGACCGCTCGTACTGCCGCGGTGACCCGCCGGATCCGCGCACCGTGTGCGCACCATCATGGGTGGCTCCCCAGCCCGCGATCTCTCCGTAGATCACCGGAGCGTTCCTGGCGAGCGCGTGTTCAAGCTCCTCGACCACCAGTACCGCTCCGCCTTCACCGGGCACGTACCCGGACGCGTCGGCGTCGTAGGGCAGGTAAGCCGACTCGGGGTCTTTGCCTACGCTGAGCCGGCCGCTGCGCACCTGGCAGGCAAGCGCGTACGGGCTCAGCGGTGCCTCCAACCCGCCCGCGAGGACGACCGACACGCCTCGGTCGATCATCCGCGCGGCGTGTGAGAGGCTGTCCAGCCCGCCCGCGCTCTCCGACACCAGCACGTTGCTCGGCCCCTTGGCCTGGTGCCGGATCGAGAGCTGGCCGACCGTCGCCGCGTAGAACCACGCGATCGACTGGTACGCCCCCACTGTCCTTTTCGGATCGCTCCACAGCCGCTGGAGCTCCTTCTGGCCGAAGGCGTTTCCGCCGGAGGAGCTGGCCATGACAACCGAGGTCCGATACGGATCCATTGTGGACAAGTCGAGCGAGGCATCGTCGAGTGCCTGCTCGGCTGCGACGAAGGACATCCAGGTCCATCGGTCGGTCTGTACCACCAGCCTGCCGTCCACCCGCCCGGTGACGTCGAACCCCGGCACCTCGCCGGCGAGCGTCGTCGGATATCCCGAGGCGTCGAACTGGGTGATCGGGCCGATCCTGCAGCGCCCGCTCGTGATGGTCTCCCAATGCTCCCCGGTGGTAAGTCCGCTCGGCGAGACGACGCCGATCCCGGTGATCACTGCCCGGCGCGTCACGCGGCCAACTCCTTCAGCCGCCGGAAGATCATCGCCGACTGGAACCCGCCGAACCCGCTACCTACCGAGAGCGCCGCGTCGACCGGCAACGCCCTGGCTGTGTTCGGGGTGTAGTCCAGATCGCATTCCGGGTCGCGGTTGGCCCAGTTCGCCGTCGGGGGAACCGCCCCTTCGACGATCGCCAGCGCGCACGCGGCCATCTCGATCGCACCGATCGCGCCGAGCGAGTGCCCGACCATCGACTTGATGGAGCTGATCGGAACGTGGTACGCGGCGTCACCGAGCGACTTCTTGAAGGCCGCGGTCTCGTGCCGGTCGTTCTGCTTGGTACCCGAACCGTGCGCGCAGATGTAGGAGATTTCGTCCTTGTTCAGCCTCGCCTGTGCCATCGCGTCGTCGATGGCCAGCGACATCTCCGCGCCGTCCGGGCGCAGTCCGGTCATGTGGAAGCCGTTGCTGCGCGCGGCGTAACCGGAGACTTCGCAGTAGATCTGCGCGCCCCGTGCCCGTGCGTGGTCCAGTTCCTCGAGAATCAGCACCGCGCCGCCCTCGCCGAGCACGAAGCCGGTGCGGTCGCGGTCGAACGGCCGCGACGCGTGCTCCGGGTCGTCGTTGTCCGGCGTGGTCGCCTTGATCGCGTCGAACGATGCCGAGGTCACCGGGGACAGCGGGGAGTCGGCGGCACCCGTGATCACCACGTCCGCCTCGTCGTCCTGCACCAGTTGGTAGGCGTAGCCGATCGCATCGATCCCCGAAGTGCAGCCGGTGGACACCACCTGGACCGGCCCGTGCGCGCCGTAACACACCGCGACGTCCGCGGCGAGGCTGCTCGGGATCAGGGCCTGGTAGAGGAACGGGCCGGCATACTCGCCGTTCACCAGCCAGTTCTTGCCGACGTCGCTGAGCACGACGTACTCGTTCTCCAGTGCGGTGGTGCCACCGACCGCCGAGCCCAGCACGACTCCGGTCCGGTCTTGGAGTTCCTCGGCGAACTCCAGGCCGCTGTCGGCGACCGCCTCCGCCGCGGCCGCCAGCGCGAACTGTACGTACCGGTCGCTGCGACGGATCTGCTGTACGGACAGGCCCGCCTCGACCGGATCGAAGTCGCACTCCGCCGCGACCTGTGAGCGGAAGGCCGAGGCGTCGAACAGGGAGATCCGGCGGGTGGCGGTGCGGCCGTCGGTGAGGCATGCCCAGAACGCCTTCCTGGTCACTCCGCCCGGGGCCACGACACCGACTCCGGTCACGACTACCCGCCGGCTTCGCGTCCTACTCATGTCTGCCTCGTGAAGGTCGCGGCCTCTTCGGCCGTTTCGGTGTCGACGTGGCCCAGTTCCGGGCGCGGCGCGAGCGGGCCGAGGTGGAAGACGGCCTTCACCGTCTCGGTGCCCATGTTGCGCAGCCGGTGGCGGACCTTGATCGGCACCAGCACACCGGAGTCCGCCTCGACGACTGCCGGTTCGCCGTCGAGGTCGACGGTCAGCACGCCCGACACGACGTAGAGGAATTCCTCGCTGTAGGGGTGGTAGTGCTCGGCGATGCTCTCGCCGGGCTCGAGCACCGCGACACCCAGGAAACCCGACTCGCTGCCGACCGTGGCGGGCCCGAGCAGCACGCGGATCTCGGCGCCACGCCGCCTGTTGGGCGGGATGTCCGCACGGGCGATGGTCTTGTGGGTGGTGCCACGGGCGGCGGCGCGTGCCGCGGCCTCCACCTTCTCCTTGATGACCTTCATCTGGATCGGGGTGTTCGCGTTGATCCGGTTCGTCATCCCCTGGTCGTCGACCGGCGCGGTCGGCTTCATCTGGAAGTCCTGCTTCCACACCATGCGGACGCCGTTGCCTTCCTCGAGGTACGTCCAGTGGATGTTCATGTACTCGAACGGACCGGTTTCGATTCGTTTCGCATGCACCTGGCGGTTTTCCCGGTCGAGCGTGCGCTGGCTGACCCAGCTCCACACCTTCCCGTTCTCGTCCGGATGCAGCGCGAGCCGGAAGGTCAGCGTGTTACCGTCCCGCTCGATGACCTCGGCGACCGCGTACTCGGTGAACAGGTTCGTCCAGTTGTCGACGTCGTTGGTCATCTCCCACACCAGCGGGAAGGGCGCGTCGATTAGGATGCTGGCCTCGGTGTGTCCCGCCATGACTCAGACCCTTTCTTCCCGTAGGGCGTCGCGGATGAAGGCGGCGATCTCCGGCACGCTCATCGTCAACGACTCGTCCGGGATCCGGATCTGATGGCGCGACTGGACGATCGCCTGCAGCTCCATCGTCGCCAGCGAGTCGAGGCCGAGGTCGGCGAGCGTGTCGTGCTCGGCGCCGTTGAACGCCGCCGGGTCCAGCCCCGCCGCGGTGACCAGGATTTCCCGGATCTCCGCCTCCAGGTCGCCGCCGACGACCTCGGGATTGTCGTTCTGTGCGGTCGCTTCGGTCACTTCGGTCACTTGCCTTCCTCCTCGATCTTCTTCGCCTGGATCCGGTCCACCAGCCCGGTGCTGTGCGCAGCTTTCCGGAACTCCTCGTCGGCCAGGACGCGGCGCAGGAACGGCACGGTGGTCTTCACCCCTGGACCGTCCACAGTGAACTCGTAGAGCGCGCGGTCCATCCGGTTCAGGGCCTGTTCGCGGTCCGGTGCCCAGACGATCACCTTGGCCACCATGGAGTCGTAGTGCGGGCTGAGGACGTACCCGGTGAAGGCGTGGGTGTCGACCCGGGTGAACGGGCCCCCTGGCGGGTCGAACCGTTCCAGCACTCCCGCGGTGGGGACGAAGTCGCGATCCGGATCCTCGCCGTTGACGCGGCACTCGACCGCCACTCCGGTCAGCCGGATGTCCTGCTGGGTCAGGGTGAGCGGATGTCCCGCCGCCACCAGGATCTGCTCGCGCACCAGGTCGACGCCGGAGATCATCTCGGTCACCGGGTGCTCCACCTGGATCCGGGTGTTGATTTCCATGAAGTAGTGGTTCTGCTGGTCGTCCACGAGGAACTCGAAGGTGCACACGCCGACGTAGCCGACCTTGAGCGCGGCGAGGACCGACGAGTTGGCCATCTTCTTGGCGGTGGCCGCCGGGAGCGCGGGCGCGGGTCCCTCTTCGAGCAGCTTCTGGTGCCGCCGCTGCACCGAGCAGTCACGGGTGCCCAGGTGCACGCCGTTGCCGTGCGTGTCACACAGCACCTGGACCTCGACATGCCGGGCGCGTTCAAGGTAGCGCTCCAGATAGACCCGGTCGTCACCGAACAGCGATCCCGCGACGTTCTTGGCCTGCGAGAAGGTCTTTTCCAGCTCCTCGGGACCACGCACCACGGCCATGCCCTTACCGCCGCCACCGGCCGACGCCTTGATGATCACCGGGTAGCCGATCCGCTCGGCGGTGCTCGACGCATGCGCGAGGTCCGGTGACGGCTCGACGCTTCCCGGCAGCAGTGGCAAGCCGGCGTCGCTCATGATCCGGCGCGCACTGGCCTTGTCGCCGAGCGCCGACATCTGCGCCGGGCGTGGGCCGATGAACACCAGTCCGGCCTCGTCGCAGACCTCCGCGAAGTCAGCGTCCTCCGACAGGAATCCGTAGCCAGGGTGGATCGCCTCCGCGTCGGTCTTCAGCGCCGCCTCGATGATGGCCGGAGTGTTCTGGTAGCTGCGCCGGCTCTGGGCCGGTCCGATGTGGACGGTCTCGTCGAAGTGCCGGAGCACCCGGGGGTCACGGTCGGCGGTGGAATACACTCCGACGGTACGAATCCCCAGTTCGCGGCAGGTTCTGGCCACCCGCAGCGCGATCTCGCCACGGTTCGCGATCAGCACTTTAGTGAACATCGGTGTCGGCCTTTCCCAGCTCGTCGTCCGCGTTCGTCTTCAGCCGCAGCAACGGCTGGCCGAACTCGACTGACTCGCCGTTGCCCACGAGTACCTCGGCTACTATGGCCGTGGTTTCCGAGACAATGGGGTTGAACAGCTTCATCGCTTCCACGATCAGCACGGTCTGGCCCGGCTCGACGACGTCTCCAACCGTGACGAACGGTGGCTCGTCGGGGCCGGGGGAGTGGTAGACCGTGCCCACCATTGGCGAAGTCACCACAATGGACGCTGTATCGTCCACCGGCTCTCCTGCGTCCGTTTCGACCGGCACGAGCGGGACAGGCACCACCGGGACGGCGCCGGCATCCTGCCACTCCACCTCGATGACCGCGTCGTTCGAGCGGACGGACAGCCGCCGCAGGGAACCCGGCAGGTCCCCGGCCAGCCGCAAGGCCTGCGCACGAAGCCCGGTGAGCACGTCGCCGCCGGCTTGATCCTGTTGTGACACCATCTAGCGCACCGCTTCCCTTCCGCGTTCGCTGACAACAATCCCGTTGGCGCCGAAGCCGCGGAAGCGCGCCCGCCGGCCGCGGACGAGGTCGGCGCGCTCGAGAAGTTCGAGCTCGGCCAGTGTCTGCGACACCACGTCGCCAAGGGCCGTGGCCATCACGATCGCGCCGCCGGCCTCCTCATGGGACGGTTCGGGCAGGACACCGTCGACCACCCCTAGTTCCAGCAGTCTGCGCGCGGTGATTCCGAGCGCTCGGGCCGCGCTGGGCGCGGAAGCGCCGTCGCCCCACAGGATCGCCGAGCAACCTTCCGGAGTGATGACCGAGTAGATGGCCCGCTCGAACATCAGCACCCGGTCGGCGACCGCGAGCGCCAGTGCGCCACCGCTGCCGCCTTCGCCGGTGATCACGGTGACCACCGGGGTGCTGAGTTCGAACATGCCGAGGATGTTTTCCGCGATCGCGATGGACTGTCCGTGCTCCTCGGCGTCCTTGCCGGGATACGCGCCTGGTGTGTCGACCAGTGACACGATCGGGATACCGAGCCGGTCGGCCAGCCGCATGACGCGCAGCGCCTTGCGGTAGCCCTCCGGCTGTGGCATGCCGAAGTTCCGGCTGACCAGTTCGGTGGTCTGGTGTCCCTTCTGGTGTCCGATCACCGCGACCGGCCTGTCCCGCAGCCGGGCGAACCCGGCCACAATGGACGGGCAGTCCGCGGCCAGACGGTCCCCGTGCAGTTCGACGAACCCGTCGAAGGCGAGATCGAGGTAGTCCAGTGTGGTCGGCCTGCTCGTGTGGCGGGCCGCGCCGACGGCCTCCCACGCGTCCACCGGCGCCAGCAGTCGCGGATCCCTGACCAGCGTCGCGGTCTTCGCCTGCGCGGGAGCCTGGGCGACTTCGCCGGTCGCCTCGCTCGGACGCGTCGCCGACAAGAGTGCTTTCAACCAGCCACGTAGGTCGTGGCGGTGCTGCACGGCATCCACCTGTCCGTGCGCGAGCAGGAAGTCCGCGGTCTGGAAGTCCTCGGGCAGCCGCTGGCGGATGGTCTGCTCGATCACTCGCGGGCCGGCGAAGCCCATTCTGGCGCCCTTCTCGATCACCAGTACATCGCAGCTCGTCGCGAACGACGCCGCCACGCCGCCATAGGTCGGATCGGTGACCAGGCTGACGCTCAGCAGGCCCGCGTCCCGCAAGGCGGCGAGTGCCTGGCTGATCTTGGCCATCTGCATGAGCGCGAGCACGCCCTCCTGCATTCGCGCGCCGCCGGAGGAACTCACGATCAGCAGCGGGAGCCCGCCCTCCAGCGCCTGCTCCGCGGTGCGGATGATGAGCTCGCCCACCGCGGTACCGAGGCTGCCGCCCATGAACCGGAAGTCCATTACCGCCATCATCAGCGGGATCCCGCCGACCCTGCCAAGTCCACAAAGGACAGCGTCGTCGAGCCCGGTTGTCGCTCTGGCCTTGGCCAGGCGGTCTGAATAGGCTTGGGAGTCGACAAATCCGAGCACGTCGGTGGCCACGACGCGGACACTGAGTGGCTCGAAGCTGTCCGGATCGGTCAGCTGCGCAACGCGTTGCGACGCGGTCAGTCTGTGGTGGTGACCGCACTCCGGGCAGACCCCGAGGGCGCGTGCGAGCTTCTTCGCGTAGTTCAGTTCGCCGCAACCGGAACAGCGCGTCCAATTCTGCCGGACCGGCGCCCGCTCTCCTACACTCGTCACCAACTACCTCCTTGCCGATGTGCCCGGCTACCCGTTACGGCCGTGACTCGTCCGGGTTGCCGCGGGCGTCTCCCCAGCCACTTCGATGGCGGGGAGGCCAGGATGTGCGTCGAGGCGGACGCGCCGTTGCCCCAGCGCCTCTGATGCGACTTCCTGTAACGATTTCACTCCGCTCCGATCCCACCGTCTTGAGCCAGCCGTCCCGCGGTGGCGGGAACTGTGCCGGGCAACGCAAATCGTCAGAGGTGCCTGGGAAAGGAGAAAAGAGGTCGACTGCGGGCCTCCCCGGCTTGTCATCGGGGAGGCCTGTTCAGCGGACCGCCTGCGCCGCGGGCGGTGTGTGATGGCGGGTCAGTGCCCGAGGCCCGCCCGGCGTGCCAGCACCGCGGCCTCGGTGCGGTCGACCACTTGTAACTTCGCGAAAATCCGCGAATGGTAGTTACGAACGGTCTTGATCGACAGCCCGAGCGCCCGGGCGATGGCGACGTTTCCTTCGCCGTCGGCGACCAGTTCCAGTACCGCCCGCTCCCGGTCGGTGAGTTCCGGGAAGGGGGTGGGCGTTACCGGTGGTTTCACCAGGTACTCGACCACCCATTTCGCCACCTGGGCGTCAAAGAACAGGCCGCCGGAAACGGTGGTACAGATCGCCTGCCGGATATCCTCCGACTCGGTGCCCTTCATGAGATATCCACGGGCGCCCGCGCGAATCGCCGCGAAGAACGTGTCGCGGTCCTCGAGCATCGTGATCACGACGACCGAGGTGCGGGGCAGGCGGGCGACGATGTTCCTGGTGACCTCGATTCCCGACGTCCCCGGTAGGTTGACGTCCATCAGCACCAGCCTGGGTCTCAGCCGCCAGGTCATCGCCAGCGCCTCGTCGCCGGTCGGCGCTTCACCGACCACCTTGAACATCGCGAACTCTTCCAGTAGGCTACGCAGCCCGTAGCGATAGAGCGGGTGGTCGTCGGCGATTAGTATCTCGATCTGCTCACTTTCGGTTCTTCCCACGGAAATGCCCCAGAGTCGGTCACGGCCCGATTACCAGGCACAGCACGGCCTCGACGATACGTGCCTGACACGCGGACATCGTTGCCCGCGTGCGGAGTGCACACCTTGATCACGCGGGCCGGGCCGGCCGTCTTCGCTGAGCTCCCGCGAGTGGTAGCGCCGCCAGCGCGACCGTGCCGCTGGGTATGGCCTGCCCGATGGTGCACCAGCCACCCATCTCGGCCGCCCGCTCCGTCATGTTCGCCAGGCCCGAGCCGCCGACGCCGGCTCGCCGCGTGCTCGTGGCGGTGGTCACGCCGATTCCGTCGTCCTGGACCTGGATGTGCAGGTTCTCCTCATCCACCCATACCGACACGAGGCAGTGCTCGGCGCGGGAGTGCCGGAGCACGTTGGTGAGTGCCTCCTTGACGATCGAAAACGCGGGCAAACTCACCTCCTCGGGCACCTCGTCGAGTCCGTCGCCAAGGTTGAGGGTGATCTCCAGGCGCCCGCGGAAGATCGCCTGCATACGGCCGATCATGTTCCGCAGCGCGTCGGCGAAGCAGGTCATGCCGACCGGCCGGGCCCAGCGGTGTGATGCGCCGACGCAGTGCCGAAGCCGGTGCCTGGCCGACATGCGCCGCACGGTGGTGACCAGGTCGCTCGTGATGACGCGCAGCTCGTCGATCATGTCGCTGGCCCGGTCGATGTCCGAGCGCATCACGCGGCCGGCGAGCTCCAGATGGGCGCTCACTCCCGCCAGTGCCGAGCCGACATCGTCGTGCAGGTCGCGCAGCAAACGGGACAGGTGGACCTGGTGCTCACAGACGCGGCCGGCATGTCCCTCGCTCGGGTCTGTCTGGTCTGAACCACAATTTGGCTGGTCGTCCGCGGGTTTCACTGAGTGGTGCGGCAGCTGGCCGGCCATCGTCGTGCCAAGGCGATATAGCAGCGAGAGAAGAAACGTCCCGAGTGTTCTTGCCAGCCATCCTCTGATGCGCGTGGCCGGCCTGCCCGGTTTTTCGTCGGGATTCGGATGGTCTTGCTTTGGTTTCGATTCAAGCTGGTTTTCCGAGATACGGTCGCTCACGCCCACCTTGCCCCATTAGGTAGAACCAGTCGAGTCGAACGATAAAATAACGTCTGGGATGTTACCAGCGCCCCCCACGGGGTTGCAACGGTTCTGAAGTAAACATTCAAGTCGCTGGTAGGCGGCATCCACTGCGGGATGTGGTGATCCGAGTGGGGGTTTTCGTGGTTAGCTCGGCGCGGCCGGCATCGCCCGGCGCCGTCAGGTGTCATCGGGGCTGGGGGCACGTTTCCCGAGCCGACTGGGATTGTCACCCAGTGCGGCTGGGACTTCGGTTCAATGGGACGGCCTCCTGTTGTGCCGCGCCATGCGTTTCCGGTCCGGAAAAAGGCTGGCGAACGTGCCTGTGGCCCGGTCGAGGGCGCCCGGCCGTCACCTTGTTGGCGAGGCGACAACAAGACGTGATCCGAATGTGACATGCTTGCGCCCCGGGTTGGCGCGTGATTATCTTGGCTCATGTGGTTACCGCGGGACACGCGAATTGAATTTGCGCACATCTGGCGCTGATCCGGAAATTTGGGGGTCATTGTTTCTGTCATGTTTTGCCGTCACGGTAGCACGCCGGGACCATCGGTTTCGGCTCGACAAGGAAGTACGCAATGACGAACCATCGCGATGCTGTTGCAGCAGGCCGCGAACTCCTGATTGAAATATACCGAACAATGCGGACGATCCGGGAGTTCGAAGATCGGGTGCACACCGAGTTCGCCGGTGAGGACATCCCCGGTGCGGTGCATTTGTACGCCGGGCAGGAGGCGATCGCCGCCGGCGTCTGTTCGGTGCTGTCCGATGACGACTACATCGCCAGCACACACCGTGGCCACGGGCACGCTGTGGCCAAAGGCTGTGACGTGACCGGCATGATGCTGGAGCTCTACGGTAAGTCAGGCGGCCTGTGCGGCGGCAAGGGCGGGTCGATGCACATCGCCGACTTCGATCGCGGCATGCTCGGTGCCAACGGCGTGGCGGCCGGGGGAGTTCCGCTCGCCGCCGGTGCGGCCCTGTCCGCGAAAGTACGCGGGACCGACCAGGTGGCCGTGGCGTTCCTGGGCGACGGCGGGGCGAACCAGGGGGCGTTCGCCGAGAGCCTCGTTCTGGCCGTGGTTTGGCAGTTGCCCGTGGTTTTCGTCGTGGAGGACAACGGGTTCGCCCAGGCCACCGGGACCAGCTTCCACCTGGCCGGCAAGCAAATCGCGCTGCGCGGTGAAGCCGTCGGCATCCCCTCACGGGTGGTCGACGGCTACGACGTGTTCGCCGTGCGTCAGGCGGCCGCCGAAGCCGTGGAACGCGCCCGCTCGGGCGGTGGCCCCACCCTGCTGGAATGCAAGGCCGACCGGTTCTACGGCCATATGGAGGGCTGGGACCAGCAGGCATACCGGCTCGAGTCCGAGATCGACGAACTCCGGTCGTCGCACGACTGCGTCAAACTGTTCGCCGACCGGGTGCTCGCCGACGAAAGCCTTACCGCGGAAGAACTTTCCGCCGTCGACGCCGCCGTACGGGCGCGCATCGACGCCGCGGTGGAGGAGGCCCGCAACGCCAAGGAGCCCGACATCAGCGAGCTACTGACCGACGTCTACGCCAGCTATTGACGCTTCAGCCACTGGAACACATCGACGGAAGGAGGACGGCGTGGCGCGAGTCCTGTCGTACCTGGACGCCATCGGCGAGGCCCTGACCCAAGAGATGCGGCGCGACCCGGCCGTGGTGGTCTTCGGCGAGGACAATATCGGCGGCACCGGCACCAACGGCAAGCTGGGCAATGCCTGGGGCCCCACCAAGGGCCTGCACCAGGAGTTCCCCGACCAGATCTTCGACGCCCCGATCACCGAGGCGGCATTCGTCGGTGCCGCGGTCGGTGCGGCCGCGACCGGGCTGCGGCCCGTGGCCGACCTGTTGTTCGTCGACTTCGCCGGCGTCTGTTTCGACCAGATCCTCAACCAGGCAGCGAAACTGCGTTACATGGTCGGCGGTAAGGCCAGCGTGCCACTGGTACTGCGGGCGATGTGGGGCACGGGTATGCGGCGCGGCGCACAGCATTCCCAGGCGCTGTACCCGATCTTCGCCCACATCCCCGGCCTGAAGGTGGTGGTGCCCGCCAGCCCGGCGGACGCCAAGGGCCTGATGATCACCGCGATCCGTGACCAGGACCCGGTGATCTTCTTCGAGCACAAGATGCTCTACTTCAGCCACGGTGTGGTGCCCGAGGAGCCCTACGAGATTCCGTTCGGCAAGGCCCGGATCGTCCGGGAGGGCGGCGACTGCACCATCGTGGCCATCGGCCGGATGGTGGCCGAGGCCGAGACCGCGGCGGAACAACTGGCCGCCGACGGCGTGTCCTGCGAGATCATCGATCCCCGTACGGTTTCCCCGCTCGATGAGGAGACCATCTACGCCAGCGTTCGGCGCACCGGCCACCTCGTGGTGGTCGACGAGTCGAACCCCCGCTGCTCGGCCGCCTCGGACATCGGGTCCCTGGTGGCACAGAACGTTTTCGATGCTTTGCGTGGCCCGGTCCGGATGGTGACCTCCCCGCATGCGCCCACCCCGTTCAGCCCCGCACTGGAGGATGCGTACGCGCCCTCGGCCGCGCGGATTTCCGAGGCCGTACAGGCAGTCCTTCGCCGCGCGGTAGCGGCCTAGAGACTGTTTTGAAGTGGCTTGCTGAAACACCACCTAACCGAACACCGTTAAGGAGTGAGCATGACTTCCGTCGAGGAACACCCGAACGTCCAGCTGCTCAAGAAGGTCTACGCCGCGTTCGGCGTCGGCGACGTCGAGACCGCAAGCCAGTACTGGCATGAGGACGCGGTGCACCACTACCCCGGACGCAACCCGCTGTCCGGAACTCACAAGGGGCTCGAAGATTCGATCGCCTTCGCCAACAAGATCTTCGAGCTCACAGAGGGCAAGCTGTTCATGGAGGCGTGGGAAGTCGGGGCCAGTGAGGGACACGGGTTCGCCTTGCTGAACACGCGCTACGAGCGCAAGGGCAAGGTGCTGGAGATGCCGTTCGTGAACGTCGCACGGATCGTGGACGGCAAGATCGCCGAGTTCTGGACCTACCCCGAGGACGTACACGCGACCGACGAGTTCTGGAACTCCTGACCGAACCGGCGAAACCTGGGAGTCAGCACAGCATGAGTACTGTCACCATCATCGGCGGGAGCCTGCTCGGTCTCGGCACCGCGATCGCATTGGCCGACAAGGGGCACCAGGTCGAGATCCTGGAGCGCGCCGCCGGCCCACAACCGTCCACGGTAGACGAGGCTTTCGAGGCGAGGCGGCCGACAGTGCCGCAGGGTGTTCAGTCGCACGCGTTTGCCTCCCTCGGCTGTAACCTGCTGCGGGACCGGGCCGAGGACGTCCTCGACGAACTGCTTTCCTGCGGCTGCACCGAGGTCAACCTCACCGACCACACGCCACCCACACTGGCGGGGTTCACCGCTCGCCCGGAGGACAAGGACCTCCGGATGGTGATCGCCCGCCGGTCCACCTTCGAGTTGGCCGTGCGTAGACGGGCGCTGGCCCGGCCCGGGGTCACGCTGAGCACCGGCAAGACCGTCCGCGGCCTGTTGACCTCCGGCGACGGGCAGCCGCGGGTCACCGGCGTCCGGCTCGAAGGCGGCGAGACCAGGACCTCCGACCTCGTCGTCGACGCCAGCGGGCGACGTTCGGCGGCCCAGGCCTGGCTGTCCGAGGCCGGACTGCCCGCGCCCTCGCTGCGCAGCGAGAGCTGCAAGATCACCTACTACACCCGGTTCTACCGGCTGACCGCGGGCGCCCCGCCCGGACCGGTCAACCGCGGTTTCGGCGCGGGCGGGCTGTGGGACCACTACACCGCGGTGCTCTTCCTCGGTGACAACAACACCTTCTCGATCTCGTTCGGCATCCTGCCCGACGACACCGCCCTGAAGGGGCTGCGCGGCGAGGAAGCGTTCACCGCCGCCGTGCGGGCGACACCACTGCTGGCCGGCTGGGTGGCCCCGGGCAACTCGGAGCCGATCTCGCCGGTGTACGCGATGGGCAGCCTGGACAACTCGCTGAAGCTGCCCCAGCCGGGGCAAGCGCTGGTCCAGGGGTTCTTCGGCATCGGGGACTCGGTCTGCACCACCAACCCGTCCTACGGCCGGGGCGTCTCGCTTGGCCTGCGACATGCCTACCTTCTGGCGGACCTGCTCGAGGACCACCCGGTCGTCGGCGATGAGCAGGCCGCGGCGTTCGCCAAGCAGACCGAGCAACTGCTGCTCCCGTGGTGGGAGGAGGCGGTGATGAACGACCGTGGCCGGGCGGCGATGTGGGAGGCCACCGTGGGCGGGCGCCCGCCGCAGCGACCTCCGGCCGGTGTCGTCAATTTCGGGCTCGCGGTCGCGGCGTCCACAAAGGACGAGGAGGTCTGGCGCCGGGTGGCCAACGTGATGATGATGCTGCAGACGCCGGACACCCTTTACCAGGACGACGAGATCAAGGCCCGGATCGGCAAGGTACTCGCCGCCGGTCCACCACCGCAGCTACCCGGCGCCGCGCGTGTCGATCTGGTGGAAGTCGTGGCGAACGCGGAGCGGGTCGGGGCGCCCTGAACCCAGGGGAGAGGGAACACCGATGCGCATAGCGGTGTTCGGCGCGACGGGCGGCACGGGTGTGCAGGTGATCCGCCAGGCCCTTGACCGCCGGCACGAAGTGGTCGCGCTGGCCAGAAACCCCAGCGCTTTACCAGTGCGGCATCCTCGGCTCCGGGTCGAGCGCGGCGACGCGCTCGACCCGGAGCACGTTCACCAGGTGGTCGACGGCGCCGACGCGGTCGTGTCCGCGCTCGGCATCGGCTACCGCCGCCACGCCACGACGGTGTACTCCGAGGGCACCGGCAACATCCTCGCCGCCATGAGCCGCGCCGGCGTGCGGCGGCTGCAGGTGGTGTCCACCAGTTCCGTGCGGATTCCTCCGCGGTCCCAACCGCTCGAGTGGTTCGTCGCACGGTTCCTGCTGCATCCGATGCTGCGCAAGCCGTATGCCGACATGGCCGAGATGGAGCGGCGGGTGATCGCGAGCGACACCGACTGGTCGCTGGTCAGGGCAGCCCGGCTCACCAACGGCGCCCGGACCGGTAACTACCGCACGGCCGCGGACGGCAAACTGCGCGGCTGCTGGTCGATCTCGCGTGCCGACCTGGCCCACTATTTGCTGGACACCGTCGAAGACCCCGCCACGCACCTGGTCACCACCGAGATCGCTTACTGAAGGCCACAAAGTACTGCCCCTGACCTCGGGCCAGGGGCAGTACTTTGTGGAGGTTCAGGCCAGCGCCATGGTGTAACCGCCGCCCGCCACAATGGCGAGCACGTCGCTGATTCCCTTGACCTCGACCGGCCGGGTTCGGTTCTCGGTCGTGCCGTCCCCGAGCTGACCGGCGTCGTTGAGGCCCCAGGCGCGCAGCGTGCCGTCCTTGAGCAGGACCACCGTGTGCCCACCGGGACCGAACTCGTTGCGGCCGCCGCCACCGGCGATTGCCTCGACCCCGCTCAGTCCTTCGACCCGTGCGGGTAGGTTGCGGTTCTCGGTGGTGCCGTCCCCGAGCTGGCCGCTGTCGTTGTTTCCCCACGTCCACACGGTGCCGTCGGTGGCGAGCACCAGGCTGTGGAAGTAGCCGCCGATGAACGAGGCGACCTCGATGTTCTCCAGGCCCTTGACCGGAACCGGGCTCAGGCGGGTCTCGTTCGACCCGTCGCCGACCTGGCCCCGGTCGTTGCGGCCCCAGGCCCAGAGTGCGCCGTCCGCGGTCTTGGCGAGCGTGTGCCCGCCGCCGCCGTGCACCTCGACGACGTTTTCCAGGTCCACCCGGACCGGCTCCAGCCGCGTCTGGGTGGTGCCGTCGCCCAGACCGCCGAACAGGTTGTGGCCCCAGCTCCAGACGGTTCCGTCGGAGCGCAGCGCGACGCCGTGCCCGCCGCCCCAGGCCACGGAGGCCACGTCGGTCAGGCCCTTGACCTTGACCGGCCTGCTGCGGCTGTCGGTGGTGCCGTCGCCCAGGTCACCCCGGCCGTTGTGGCCCCACGCCCAGACCGTGCCGTCCATGGCCAGCGCCAGGGTGTGCCCGCCGCCGCCGGAGAGCTGCGCGACGTCGCCCAGGCCCTCGACCCGGGCGGGCACCGCGCGGTTCTCGTTGGTGCCGTCACCGACCTGGCCGTGGTCGTTGCGGCCCCAGGCCCAGACCGTGCCGTCGGCTCGCAGGACCACGCCCTGGCCGCCGCCGCCGGTGATGGTCACCACGTCGTCGAGACCGTCCAGTTTGGCCGGCAGGAGGCGTGGCTCGGTCGTCCCGTCGCACTGCTGTCGAAAGGCGTTGTCACCCCAGATCCACACACTGCCGGTAACGATCCCGGTTTCCGCGTTCACGACCGTCATCACGTCTCCTGTGTCTCGTTTCTCGATTGCCTTACCGGATTAGTTGGCGGGAACACTTGTGACCAGGTCGGCGACGTCGAACAGATTCGCCACGACGTGGTCCGCGCCGGCCTCATGCAGCCCGTCGGCCGGTTCCTCGTCACCAGCCGGCGCCAGTGCGATCAGCACGTCGACCGCCTGCCGCAGCCAGGCCATGTCGGCGGCTGGTCCCGCGGTGACGGCCAGTACCTCGAACTCGCAGCCATAGGCCGCACTGGCCCGATCTCGTGCGATATCGACCAAAGTGGATGGTTCCGCCGGCTTGGGGCCATACGCGCCGACCTCGAGATCGAGATAACGGTCCACTCCGATCGCGTTGAGCTTGCGGAGCGCGACTTTCTTGTCGTCCACGGTGGCCACCGAAAGCACTGCATCGCTTTGGTGCCGCAGCCGGGCCAGCCCCTCGGCAGCGCCCGCGGGGCGGACCAGCCGACCTCGTTCGACCAGCACACCGTCCACATCGAACAGAATCAACCGACGTGCCACCATAGCCGCCTTTCTTTCCGTTGTCGACGCGCTCACGTCCACTGTCCCGGCCGGGTGTTGACCGGTGCCAGGATCCCGAGGTCGCTCAACATCCGCGGGATGTCGTCGGCGAGCCAGGACTCAGCCACCTTGCCGTCGACCACCCGGTGGATCTCGGTACAGGTGATCTTGAACGACTTTTCCGACGGGGGAATGCCCATCAGCGCCCCGAGATGGGTGCCTTCGGCGACGAAAACGGTCCCGACGAAACCGTCCCGCTCGAAGATCTGCTCGATGGTGACCCGGTAGTCCGGGAAGGCATCGCGCCACTGGCGGACCGCCATCTTGAATGCCTCGGGACCGCCCGGCAACGACATGCCCGTCTTGTGCGCGACGTAGTCGGGGGAGAACAGCTCTCGCGCAAGGGTGAGATCACCCCCGTTGACAATCTTGTCCGTAATGTGCCGAACCAGCTCCGTGCCCGAGGAGAGCATGGGATCGGGCACCTCGAAGGTCGCGTCCGTGGTCACGTTTCACCTCCGCGTCGTTCCGCGGTCAAGCCTTCCCCAAGGCCCATCCTGGCGTCATGAGTCACTCGTCCCACCCGCGTAGGAATGTCGGGCGAATTTGTGGGGAGGCTGTCACGGCGGGCAGGATCAGCGGCATGATCGAAGCGCACAGGTCGGAGTACCGAGGGAGTTTCGTCATGACTGATCGCCCGTTCCGATTCGGCATCATCGCCGGAGGAGTTCCCGATGTCGGCGCGCTGGCCAAGCTGGCCGCCCGGGCGGAGGAACTCGGCTATGACACGCTCTTGACGCCGGACCCGGTCAGCCAGCACGATCCGCTGGCCCTGCTGGCGGCGGTGGCCGCGGTGACCACCCGGCTCCGTTTCGGCACCTTCGTGCTGGCCGAACCGTTCCGGGACCACCGGACGCTGGGCTGGCAGGCCCGGACACTGCACGAGACCTCCGGCGGGCGGCTGGAACTCGGTCTCGGCGTCGGCCGGCCGGGGGCCGAGGCGTGGGCCGCCGAGCTCGGGCGCGAATTCGGCGCCGCGGGCAGGCGGATCGAACGGCTCGCCGAGCTCATCGCGGAGCTGAAGCGGCACGAGGACCGGCCGAGGCTGCTGATCGGCGGGGCTGGACCGAAGTTGCTGGGGCTGGCTGCCCGGGAGGCCGATACGGTCACGCTCACGTGGCGCCCGACGACCACGGAGGAAGAAGCACTGTCCGTTGTCGACCGTTTCAAGGACATCGCGGCCGAGCGGTTCGGCGAGATCGAGCTCAACCTCAACCTGATCGCGGCCGGTGACGACCTGCCCACCAAGGTCCAGCCGTTCATCGGGGCGAGCGTGGCCGGGCTGGCCGAGGCGGGCGCGGTCACCGTGCTGGCGGGCACGCCGGACCAGATGGTGGAAACCGTCCGCCGCCAGCGTGAGCGGCTCGGGATCTCCTACTTCACCGTCAATTCCGCCTACCTGGAGAAGTTCGCGCCCGTCGTCGAGGCACTGAGCGGTTCATGACCGCTTCGCCGTGGGGCGGGAATGGGAGCGGCCGGGCGGTCGGGCTTCTGCCGTTTCCCGCGGCCATCGGCCAGTGAGTTTCATGCGCGCGGGGACCGTTGTGGCAGTGGTGCCGTGACGGTCCCCGCGTCGTGGCGAGGTTATGGCTCAGGGTTGTGGCGCCGCTGGGCGAGCAGCGGCGCACGGCTGAAACGCCCGGAGAACCGGAACAAGACCAGGAACCCCACCAGCCCGGCCATGACGGCCGCGTTCACGGCGAGCCAGACCTGCGTGTTTCGTGACTCGGGGCCCGGTGCCGGGGCGTGTCTCGACGGCAGGTCCGCCACGAGCCGGCCCAGCTCGTAGCGATAGGTCGCGGAGTAGGCCAGAGCCAGCCGCTGCTCGGCTTCGGCGTGGGAAAGCCGCCCCTCGCCATCGGCGGCCTCGATCCGGTGAGCGGCGTCTTCGCGTTCGAGGTCGGAAGCGCGAACACCAAAGGTTCGCCAAGACTTGTCTTCCATAACCGCCAGGATGGCGCGCCTGATTCGCGTACGCGTCGGTCCGGCGGCGACGTTTTTGATACGCTTTTTCGCGTTCCGCGCCCGTGGGCAATACGTATCTCGTCGTACTTTCGGTGCTCACCGCGCCTTTCGCAAGGGCTCTTCTCGCAGGAACAGCACGGTGACAACGGCCGCCGCGGCGATCAGTGAGGCGAGGAAGAAAACAGTGGTGACGGAATCGGTGACCCCGCTGCCGATCGCGGCACGGGCGGCCGTGGACAGGTGCTGGATCTCCTGCGGAGCGGCCTGGACCGCCTGCGCGTCCAGGCCGCCCGGGCCATTGGCCAGGTGAGCGTTCAGGCTCCCGCCGAACACCGAGCCGAATACGGCCGCACCGATGGACGCGCCGAGTGAACGGAAGAAGTTCGCCGAGGCCGTCGCGATGCCGATGTCCTGCCGTTGGGCGCCGTTCTGCACGGCGATCACCAGAACCTGGGTTACCAGGCCGAAGCCCACGCCGAACAGCAGGACGTAGAGGGTGATGGTCAGCTGTGAGGTCGATTCGGTGATCCGGGACAGCAGGAAGGCCACCACCGTGGTGATGACCAGGCCGAGCACCGGGAAGTGCTTGTAGGTGCCGGTTTTGGCGATCAGCCGGCCTGCGACCATTGTGGACGCGGTGATTCCGACCGTCATCGGCAGCAGGAGCAGGCCGGTGCTGGTGGCTTTCGCGCCGACGACGATCTGGAGGAACAGCGGGGTGAACATCAGGATGGCGAACAGCATGCAGGTCGACAGGAACAGCGTGATCGCCACGACCACGAAGACGGGGTTGCGGAACAGCCGCGGCGGGAGGATCGGCTCGGCGGCTCTCCGTTCCCAGAACCCGAAGGCGACGAGCAACACCACCGCCCCCGCGAGCAAGCTGACGATCTCCGGGGAGGCCCACGAGCTGCGCTTGCCGGCCCATTCGGTGACCAGCAGCAGGCAGACCACGCCACCGGTGAGCAGAACCGCGCCCGAGACGTCGACAGAGCGCTGGGAACGGGCCTGCGGCAGCTTCAGCCTGGTGAGCACGATCAGTAGTGCGACGGCGCCGACCGGCAGGTTGACATAGAACACCCAGCGCCACGAGCTGATGTCCACGAGCAGTCCGCCGAGCAGGGGACCGAGCACGCTGGCCAGGGTGAACACCAGTTGCAGGTAGCCCTGGTAGCGTCCGCGTTCCCGCGGTGCGACCAGATCCGCGAGCACCGCCATGGCGAGGGTCATCATGCCACCCGCGCCGAGGCCCTGGCACGCCCGGAACGCGATCATCTGCCCGATGTTCTGGGCCAGCCCGCACAGTGCGGAACTGGCCAGAAACACCACGATCGCGGCCACGAACAGGCTTTTGCGGCCGTAGAGGTCGCTGCTGCGGCCCCACAGCGGGGTGCTCGCGGCCGACGTCAGGTGGTAGACGGTGATGACCCAGGACAGTTGCGTGAGGCCGCCGAGATCGCCGGAGATCGACGGCAGCGCGGTCGCGGTGATGGTCTGGTCGAGCGATGCCAGGAACATGGCGAGTGCCAGACCGCCGAACACGATCAGGACCTTGCGTTTGTCCGGCTCTGCCACCGCTCGGCCGGGAGCGGTTATCGCGGAACTCCGGTGGTCAGCACGATCTTGCCGCCGACGGCTCCGCGTTCGAGCTGCCGCTGTGCGTCCGGAGCCTCCTCCAGCGGGACCGTTTTGGCCACGATCGGCGAGATCTTCCCCTGCGCCAGCAGGTTCAGCACGGCGGCGAGATCCTCACGGTAGGCGTGGGGGTGGGACTTCTCCAGGCTCCAGGCGTTGTAGAAGGTGCTGCGCTTGCCGTTGGGGACCAGCTTGGGCAGCACGATGCCGCCGAGGAAGCCACGTGCCCCGACCGCCTTCTTCGCCTGGCCGTTCACCAGGGCCGCGCTCTGACCGTAGGCGACCAGGATGCCGCCGCGCTCGAGGACGGAGGAGGACTTGTTGAAGTGGGGGCCGCCGATCGCGTCGAACGCCGCGTACACCGAGCCACCGGGGAGCCCGCGGATGACCTGGACGAAGTCCTCGTTGCGGTAGTCGATCGGGTGACCGCCGAACTTCCTGACCAGGTCCAGCTTCTCCGCCGAAGCCGACCCGTAGACTTCGATCCCGGCCAGCTGGGCCAGTTGCAGGAAGGCGACCCCAACGCCGCCGGAGGCCCCGTGCACCAGGATCCGTTGCCCGGGCGCGACTTCCGCGACCCGGTGCAGCATCTGGTAGGCGATGAAGTAGTTCAGTGCCACGGCCGCGGACTCCACCGCCCCGGCTCCGGCCGGCCTCGGCACGAGCCGCTGGGCGGGCACGATCAGGTGGTCTGAGTAACCGCCCGTCCGCACCAGCGCGGCGACCGGCTGGCCTGCCGTGAGCGAGGTGACACCCGGGCCGGTTTTGACCACCTCACCGGCGAAGTCGAACCCGGGAGTGAAGGGTGGTTTCGGGCTTCCGGGGATCACCCCGAGCCGGATCAGGATGTCCCCGAAGGAGACCCCCGCGGCCTCGATCCGCACCAAGGCCTCACCCGGGCCCGGTTCCCCGATGTTCTCGGTGCGCGCCTGGAGTGTTTCCGGTCCGCCGATACGGGTTACGCTGAGATGACGAGAACGCATTTCAAATCCTCCGTCGTCGGTCGCCGTGACCTGCTTACCAGGCGCCGGGGAGCCGGGCAACGAAACCACGGCGGTTACGCGCCATTTCCTCGCCGACACTGACACCTGCGCCAGATGGCGCGGCAAGAATCCCAGCCGGTGTGGGACAGCTTCCCCTTGACAGATTAATAACGAGAGAACTGATTGACTGTGGCGGGCGAGCCGGCGGGCAGTCCACTGTGTACCACCCGGCGGCGGCTGGTCGAATCGGCACCTGGCCTGGCTGCCGATTGCCACCGCCGCGGGCGGGAGCCGCCTCGGTCGGGCGGCGTCAGGACGGCGACGGGCCGGTCAATCGTTTCTCCTGCGGTATGATTTCCGGCGTGAACGATGAGGCCGTGACCAGCCCACCGCAGCAGCTCGCCCGGGAATCCGACAGCAACGCCTTCCTGCTGGCTCAACTCGGGGCGCATGCGGCCCAGCGGTTCGCCGAACGCATCGTGAAACTCGACCTCACGCCACCACAGGCCGGCCTGCTACGCATCGTGGCCGCGCAGCCGGGCCAGAGTCAACAGATGATCGCCGGGCAGCTCGGCACACCCGCCAGCCGGGTGGTCGCACTCGTCGACGGTCTCCAGGAGCGTGGCCTCGTTGAACGCCGACGCAATCCGGAGGATCGCCGCAACTACGCGCTTCACCTGACGGGCAAGGGACGCCAACTCCTGCGCCGGCTCGGCCGGCTGGCCCGGCAGCACGACGAAGCGATCTGTGCCGGACTCACCGAAGGTGAGCGCGAACAACTCCATGGGCTGCTCGCCCGACTGGCCGCCGCGCAGGGGCTCCCGGCG
Source organism: Amycolatopsis taiwanensis DSM 45107 (assembly GCF_000519205.1). Taxonomy (GTDB): domain Bacteria; phylum Actinomycetota; class Actinomycetes; order Mycobacteriales; family Pseudonocardiaceae; genus Amycolatopsis_E; species Amycolatopsis_E taiwanensis. The sequence goes on from NZ_JAFB01000055.1 coordinate 33,280, forward strand.
CGGGTCCACCCCGGATACCGCGCCATCGCCGATTGATCGTCCGCTCTCCCGGCACCATCAGTGCTGCTCAACCCGACAATCGTGCTAACCCCCGAATCGTGCGTTTGCCAGACCGTTGCAACGGTACTATCGTTCTGCTTTGTAATCATTTGGCTCGACCCCCGGGGAGCATGATGGCCAGCGAGCGGTCCTCTTCTACAGCAACCCGTCGGCGTCGGCAGGGTGGACCCCCGTTGCTTGTTCCCGGCCTCGTGTTCGCGGTATTCACGGTGGCGGCCGGCGTGATCGGTGCGGGTGGTCCCAGGATCACGGCCTCCGCAGCCGACGTCGCGGCCTACTACACCGATCACCACACCCTGGCGATCGGGTGGGGCACGATCGTGTTCGCGTCCGCGATTCCGTTGGCGATCTGGGCGGCGGTGGTCTACCGGCGGCTTCGGCAGCTGGGCATCACCGCGCCAGGCTCGGCGATCGGACTGGCCGGTGGACTGCTCGCCGCGGCCTCCCTGGCCGTCTCCGGTCTCGCGATCTGGACTGCCGCGCAGACCTCGGTCGCCTCCCAGCCCGAGGTTGCCGCCGCACTGAACGCCTTGGCCTTCGCCACCGGCGGAGCCGGGTTTGTCGTACCGCTTGGGCTGATGGTCGCCGGCGTCTGCGTGCCGTCGTTGTTCGTTCGGCTCCTGCCCAAGGCGCTGGCATGGTTCGGCCTGATCGTAGCCGTGCTCAGCGCACTGGCCACGTTGACGCTGCTGTTTGAGCCGCTGGGTCCGCTGCTGCCGATAGGCCGGTTCGGCGGCGGGGTGATCTGGCTGCTGGCCGCCAGTGCACTGCTTCCTCATTCGCGCCGTCACCGCGAAACGGCCGCGGCCCGCCCGGAGTCCGAGCACCTCACGGTCTGACCGCATCCGTCCCGGGAACCAAGAAAGCCGTGCATCGGCGACAGACCAGTATGACGTCGCAGCTTTTCTGAAAGAATGGGCGCTTGCCGAAACCCCGGCCGACACGGAGAAGCTTCACTCCATCCTGGCGGAAGAGTTCGTCGAATGGTTCCGTTCTTGTCGTTGCCGGGTCAGGTGACGATACGGGTGAGCGCACCGTTCTCCAGCGCCGTCCACAGTGCACCACAACGCGCCATCCGGTTGGCGTGCTCGGTGACCAACTCGACCGGCCAGTCCCACCAGGCGGCACGCAGTAGCCGGTCGACGTCGGCGTCTTCGAAGCGTTGCCGGATCGGAGTCGTGGCGGGTTGGCCGGATGCTCCGCGATGGGTATGGAGACCCGGCGCGCCCGACCGCGGCCACCGTACAATCCGGCGATGGCGTGGACTCTCGCGGATCTGCTGGACACGGCGGAGTTGAGCCTTGTGTTGCGTTCCGGAAACAAGGCCACACCCGTGCGGTGGACGCATGTAAGCGACCTGCCCGACCCGACGCCCTACCTCGACCGCGATTGGCTCCTGCTCACGACCGGCCTGACCCTGACCGCGGAAGAAGACTGCACGGCCTACGTCCAGCGGCTGAGCCGGGCCGGGATCGCGGCGCTCGGCTTCGGCGTCGGCCTGGTGCACCCGGCCGTCCCGGACGGACTCGTGGCCGCGGCGCACCGGTTCGGGCTGCCGCTGATCGAGGTTCCCGAGCAGACCCGGTTCAGCGACGTGCTACGCGTCATGATCGAAGACCGGGTGCGAGCCGACTTGCAAGGCCGCTTGCGATCGGTGATGGATCAGCAGCGGCAACTGATCGCGGCGGCCGAGGCCCGGCTGTCCCGGCGTGCCGTCGTCTCGTTGCTGGCCCGTCATCTCGGTGCCTGGGCGATGGTGCTGACGCCGGACGGACGGTTCCTCGTCGGCGCCCCCGAGACAGCCGGCCACCACGCGGAACTGGTCGGCATGGAACTCAGGAAAGGCCCGGCCGGCCTCCGTGCGTTCGAGGTCGCGGGCAAGCGGGTCGTCCTGTTCCCGTTCGGTACGACGGAACGCTCCCGGGCCTGGCTCGCGGTAGGCAGGGCCGAGCCACTGAGCGTGCTGGAGTCAGGGCTTGTGGAAACCGCGATCACCCTTCTCCAACTCGACAGCGCCCGCTCAATCGAGTTGCTTGACGCCGAGCGTCGCGAGCGCCGGATAGTTCTGGATCTCCTCCTGGCGGGCCGGGAACTCCTTGCGGAGCGAGCCTCCGAGACACTCGGCCTGCCGTTCCCGGACGGAGACCTGCGCATCGCTTTGCTAGAGGAGGCTGGGGACGGCACCACGCTGCTCGGTCTTCTCGAGAACGATCGCAGCCTTCAGGTCGTCTCCGCGCTCGTCGCCCCGGAGCCTCATGGCCGGGCGGCGGTGGTGGTTCCCGATGTGGAGGGTGTTCTCGAGGTGCTGCAGGGCGTCCTCAGCCAGGTTGCCGGCGGCCGTGGCGTGGTGAGCGAGCCCATCGAGATCACGGGCATTCCTCAGGCGTGGCGGCGGCTCGGGACGTTGATCAACGCCGTCGCCGCGGGGGCGTCGACCCGGCTGGCCGTCGCCGGCGATGTCGCGGCGGAAGGCTTGCTCGCCCACCTCGACACTGCTGACGTCCGCGGGTGGGCGGATGCTCTGCTCAGTCCACTCGAACCGAGCGGGCGGATCGATCTCATCGGGACCTTACGAACCTACCTTGTGCACAACTGCAACAGTGAGTCAGCGGCCGCGACGCTCGGCATCCACCGCCGCACCCTGGGTTATCGGCTCGACCGCGCGGAGGAGGCACTCGGCCGATCGCTGGCCGATCCCGCGCTCCGCGCCGAGCTGTGGATCGCGTTACGCCTTCGTGACATCGGCTGAATCCGCCGCCACGGCGCCACTCGCCGGGCATGTCGGGCCATGTCGCGAATCGCGCACAACCGCGATAACCGTGAAGTTGGGACGCGACCCGGTCATCACCCGTGAAGATGATCCGCGCTCGGAGGTGGCGGACACGTGGGAGGCACCGGATCCGGTGCCACGCTTGCGAGTTGTCCTATATTGCAGTCGAGATGGACCGGGACCCGACCGCGGATGGCATGGCGATCTGCTCGGTATGCGCAGCCGAATCCCCGGAAATGCTTCGAGCCGTGCGTAAGGAGGCCACCATGGCGGGAGAAGGACACCTGCTTTGAGCGGGATCGTTGCCCACCGCCCCGCCACGGACGAGCACCCGGCGGTCACCTACCGGGCGGCAGGTGACCGGTGCCTGCTCGTCGAGTACGGCGAGATCGCGCTCGACCTGGAGCTCAACTTCTTCACGATCGCGACGATGGCGTCCCTGGCCGAGCACATGCCGCCCGGGCTCGTCGAGGCAGCTCCCGGGTTCCGCTCGTTGCTGCTGAACTACTCACCGTCGGTGATCAGTCAGAAGACTCTGGTCGGCGCGCTCGACGAACTGCATGACGCGCAGCGGCCGGTACGCTCGCTCGCGCTCGCCGGGCGGCGCATCACGCTTCCGATTGCGTTCGACGATTCGGCCAGTCGTGAGGCGGTTGGCCGCTACGCTGCGATCACCCGCCCAGACGCGCCGAACGTCCAGAACGGCTCGAACATCGAGTACCTCGTCGAATACAACGGCCTCGACGGGCCGCAAGCGCTCTATGATGCCGTCCTCGGCACCGACTGGTGGACGGCCTACAACGGGTTTTTCCCAGGCTTGCCATTCCTGTACCCCCTCGATCCGCGCCACGCCATCACGGCCCCGCGTTACAACCCGACTCGCCGCTGGACAGCCGCGAGTACGGTCGGCATCGGTGGGCCCTGCGTCGCCATCTATCCCGTCGAATCCGGTGGCAGCTACCAGCTCTTCGGCCGTACGGTGCCGATATATGACCATCTCGGGCGACACGACGTGTTCCGCGACGACCCGTTGCTCATCAGGCCCGGAGATCGCATCCAGTTCGAGTGGGTGACCGAGGAGGAATTGATCCACGCCCGCCGCGAAGTCCTCGAGAACCGCTACACGTACACGATCAGGGACGAAGTGTTCATTGTGGCCGATCATCTGGCCCGCAACGCCGAGCTGGCCGGTGAGGCGGCCCGGCTGCGAGCGAACCGGGAGGCGGCGGCGAGCAGGATGGCGGTGCCGTGATGGCCGGCTCCGTCGCCGCGCTCGAGGTCTTCGCACCGGGCCTGCAGACCACGATCCAGGACTCCCCAGGCCGGATCGGGCTCCAATCCCGCGGGTTCTTTCCCGCCGGCCCGGCGGACGACCTTGGCTTCCGCGTGGCCAACGCACTGGTGGGCAACGACCCGGCGGCAGCCGCACTGGAGATCACCGCGGGCCGTTGCGAGTTCGGGGTCGTCACCGACACCGTGCTCGCGGTGACCGGAGCCGACGGAGCCGAAATCACCTGCAACGGGCGAACTTTACCAATGTGGCAGACAGTACTCGTCCCAGCTGGTGCGGTCATCGCGATTGCCGCCGTGCGGGGACCGGGATTCCGGCTCTACCTCGCCGTCGCAGGCGGGATCGACGTTCCCGTCGTCATAGGATCACGCGCGACCTACACCGTCGGCGGCATCGGGGGCATCGAGGGGCGGCCGCTGATGCGCGGCGACGTGGTGCGGCGCTTCGCAGCGTCGGCCCGATCCGCTCGACGCGTCCCGCAAGACCTGCGGCCGGTCCTCACCGACACCTGGGAGATCGAGGTGATGCGCGGCCCACACGCCGACGACGGCCTGCTGACCGAAGAGGACTGGGAGGACTTTCTCACGCGCCGGTGGAAGGTCGACCTCAGCTCGGACCGGGGCGGAGTGCGGCTGAATCCGCACCGGTTCCGCTGGGCACGCCCATCGGGCGGCGTGGCGGGCGGACATCCGTCGAACATCCTCGACGGCCAGTTTCCACTCGGTGGTATCGCCGCGCACGGCGATGTGCTCGTAATTCTGGGCCCGGACGGGCCAACGTCCGACGGGTTCTGTGTCATCGCAACCGTGGTGGCGGCCGGGCGTTGGAAGACCGGCCAGGCTCGCCCCGGGCGCGATGTGATCCGGTTCCGCGAGGTGTCGCTCGACGAGGCGTTGACGCTCGCCGAGCGCGTCGAGTACGCCACCCACCCCGAGCATTACGATGTACTTCCGAATCACCACGTCGGGTAGTTCCGCACCGCCACGCAAGCCACTTCGTGACAGTTTCCAGCCCCCTGACGTCAGCGTCTCCTGCACCACTGTCCACGTCGGATACCGAGTCGCGGATCGGGCCGACCGGTGTCATGGGCCCGCGCGAGTCGATTGGCCGCGCTGGTGACCACGGCATCGGCCCAGGCGAGTGCGCTGCGCCGCGTTGATCGCCGCACGCCAAAACCGCTCGATCGCAGCGTCCGGGAGATGCGCAATGGTGTCCCCGACTCTGCGCATGCCGGCGTTTCGGCAAGCCCGTGACGAGCAGCTCGGCGAGCCACACTACACCCGCGGCGTCGACCTCCGGCCCGATGAGTGCCTTGAGCGCGAACCACGAACAGCGCTGAGGTGAGAATATTTTCGCCCAGTCTTTCGAATGTCCTTTATGGAGTATCGCGCGTACTCGGCGTACGATGGCTCCGGACTGCCTCGGGTCGGTGGTCGTCGATGGGACTGCGCCCGGAAGGCGCACGGGCGGCGGCTTTTCAAGCGCGGTGACTTGCGCCGGGCCGGCGCTGCATTCAGTGGTTTTCAACTAAACTGATCCGTTTAGCCTGGTTACGGGTACAGCAGCTCGCCAGAGGCATCCGGGAACCTGAACTGCCAGACCGGGGAAGAGCTGGTTCCGCCCCGTATGGGCGGTGCTCGTGGCAAGAAGCGTTCGACGATCACCGAAATGGCGCTGGCGGCGTTCCTCGAACGAGGATTCGCCAACGCCACGATGGACCTCGTCGCCACCACAGCCAACGTTTCGAAGGCCACCGTGTACGCCAAGTTCAGCAGCAAGGATGAGTTGCTCGCCGCGATCGTCGCTTCGGCGGCCTGCCTGGTCGACGCCGAATCGCACAACCGTCCCGAGTATCCGGTGTGTCGGCGATCGTTTCGCGAGACTTGCCACGGGCAGAAGACCAGCGCTCGTGGGTTCGACGGCTACGAGGGCGATATCGCGTTCGACCCAGACTCGGAGATCGTCACCGCCGCCGAGGTCACTCCGGGCAACAACGATGGCGACCAAGGAGCCGGGAAATTTCTTGAGCTGCTGGCCAATGAGAACGGCCACCGTCCCAAGGCCGAACGCAAGATCGACCACTTGGTGCGCCGCCACGGCGGAGGCCGCACCCCGCGTCCGAGGACACGAGCGCCGGAGGTCGCGTGCACTGCGAAACTGCATGACAGGGTCAGCGCCCGGGCGACGGTGTTGTCTGTCCGGGTGCTGACGTGCTGTGGGGTTATGCGGCTTGTTGATATCTGGGTGGGGGTGTGTGCGCGAGGTTGCGCATGGGTTTTCGCTCTTTGCTGATCCAGGGTGGCGGGATGAATTCGGGCAGATGCCCGTTCATCCTTACCTGTAAGAGTCGGCATGGGGCGCGGTTCCCGGGTTTCGTCGGGTCGTTTCCCCATGCCGCTCTTCCGAACCGGACGTGCGACTTTCACCGCATCCGGCTCTCCACGGGTCGGTCAGGTTGTGGCGTGTCGGGGTGTCTGGGTCCAGGGGGTGGGTATTATGGTTCCGCGCCATCGGTAGCGTTGGATTGCCATGGTGGCGGGTTGGTAGAGATCCACTCCGTCGGTGCTGGGCTGCCATCCTTGATATGGGTGGTAGCGCCGCACGACCCATTTCAGG
>NZ_JAFB01000008.1 GCF_000519205.1 Amycolatopsis taiwanensis DSM 45107
AGCGGGAACTCGCGTGCCTGGAGCGGGGACACGCCAGGTTTCCGGTGTGTGCCCGGTTCAGGCGCGTGTGTGCCCGGTTCAGGCGCGTGTGTCCCCGGTTCAGGCGCGTGTGTCCCCGGTTCAGGCGGGTGTGTGCCCGGTTCAGGCGATTGAGTTCCGGGCTGGGGACACGGTTCGCCCGTGGGTCAGAAGATGTTGCCGTTGGTCCACCGGCCGAGGGCGAGTTCCATCGTCACGCCGGGGCCGAACCCGGCGACCATACCGACCGCGCCTTCGCCGGGCGGGTTGGCCGCTATCCGGGTGAGGACGTCGAACACGGCCACGGAGGCGACGTTTCCGTGATCGGTGAGGGCGTTCCAGGAGTGGCGGAGCTTGTCGTTCGGGATGCCGCCGTGCTCGCGCAGGCCCTCGAGGATGCGGGGGCCGCCGGTGTGGACGGCGTAGAAGTCGAGCGCGGTGATGTCGCGGCCTTGCGTGCGCATGAACGCGGTGATGTCGGGGGTGAAGCCGCGCATCGTGTCCGGGACACCACGGTTGAGCCGGAAGTGAAAGCCGGTGGCCTTCACGGCGTAGGAGATCCACTCCTCGGTGTCGGGTATGACGTGGGAGGTTTGTGCGTCGATCAACACGCCGGTCGCGTTGTTGTCGCCGCGCACGACGGCGGCGCACACGGCGTCGCCGAACAGGCCGTTGGACAGCAGGCTTCCGAGATCGAGATCGTCGGGCTGGTAGCAGAGAGAGCAGAACTCGCAGCAGATGATCAGCGCGTTCGAGCCGGGGTGGGCGCGGCAGTAGTCGTTGGCACGGTTGATCGCGGCGCCCCCGGCGGCGCAGCCGAGCTGGGCGATGGGGATTTGCGCGGTACGTGACGGGAAACCCATGGTGTTGATCAGCCACGCGGTGAGCGACGGCATCATGAACCCGGTACAGGAGATGAACACGATCGCATCGATGTCCCTGGGCGCCAGATCCGCGTGGGCGAGCGCCTGTTCGACGACCGGCGGGACGCGTTTCTTCGCTTCTGCGGCGAACACGGTGCTGCGGTGCTCGAATCCCGAGTGGTGCAGGGTCTCCTCGATGGGGCGGATCAGGTGCCGCTTCGTGACCTGCGCGTGCTCGATCATCCGCGTGACGAGTCTGATCTTCGGGTGACCGGCGTGCAGCCGCCAGGCGAGATCGAGGGTCTCCCGCTGGGTGATGACGTGCTCGGGCAGGTGGACCGCGGGGGTGGCCAGAACCGGCATAAACTGCTCCTCTCGCTTCTGCCGGGTGGACAGAGAGGGCCGTCGAGCAAGCGATGCCGGTTTACCGGGAACCGCCCGACAACAGGCGCGTCAACTCGACGGGACGGTAGGCGTTCTCCCAGTGTTCGACGATGACAGCCGAGGCGAACCGCCACAGGCCGCAGAACGGCATGGCGATGTCGTCGTCGCCGACGTGGGCGCGCAGAACTCCGTGCACGGAGCCGAAGTAGTCGTTCGCGATGATGTGCTCGACGTCCATCACGAGCGTGTTTCCGGTAGCTCGAATCAGGTCCAGCTCGTGTCGCTCGACCGCGGTCTTGCCCTTCACCGGGGCCGACCCATCGGCCGGGTGCAGCACTATCGAGTCCGCGGCATACCGGCCGATGCAAGCCAGGTCGGCGTAGACGTCTTCGAGGATCGCGGAGTTCGGGTGGGTGGTCGTGGTCAAGCTTCCTCCCTGAGTCAGTCGACGGGCCGCCAAGGCCTGATGTCGAGCGCTTCGACGCGGCGGGTGATCTCGGCGACGTCATTGCTGGTCAGAGTGATATCCGCGGCGCCTATGTTCTCTGCGAGATGCTCGACATCGGTGGTTCCGGGGATCAGCAGGGTCGCGGGGGAGCAGTGCAGCAGCCAGGCGAGCGCGAGCTGTGAAGGGCCGGCGCCGTAGTCGGCGGCGATCGGTGTGAGTGGGCTGCCGGGGCCGGTGAGGTCGCCGTGTCCCAGCGGGAACCACGGTATGAACGCCACGCCTTCCTGTTCCACGTGGCGCAACGTTTTCTCGTCGGCGCGGTCGGCGATGTTGAACAGGTTCTCGATCGAGACGATCTCGGCGTATCGCCGTGCTTCGGCGAGTTGGTCGATCGTGACGCCCGGCTGGTTGGACATGCCGATGTGGCGGATCTTCCCCGCCCGTTGCAGCTCGGCGAGAACGCCGATCTGGTCGGCGAGCGGCACGGTCGGGTCGATGGAATGGAGCTGGTACAGGGGAATACAGTCCAGGCCGAGACGCACGAGACTGAGCTCCACCTGTTGCCGCAGGTATTCCGGGCGGCCAAGGGGCATGATGTAGGGCGGCCCGCCGTGGTTCGCCCAGTCGTCCGGGCCGGTGCGCAACATACCGCCCTTCGTGGAGATCACCAGGTCTTCGGGATAGGGGCGCAATGCCTTGGCGATGATCATCTCGTTGGTGGCGGGGCCGTAGCTGTCGGCGGTGTCGATGAACGTGACCCCGAGGTCGACGGCCCGCCGGAGCACACGCACGGCGTGGTCGGGGTCGGGGTACCAGCCCCATACGCCGGGGCCGGTGAGGTGCATGGCTCCGTAGCCGATCCGGTTCACGGTGAGGTCACCGCCGAGGGTGATGGTGTGTGTGGTCACGCGAGGCGCCTTCCGTTGCTGACTGGACCATCCGTTCAGGAGGATGACCACAAAGGACGTTCCGGGTGCGGTGTCTGAATCGCTCGGGTTTTCGCCGCGGCGTGCGTCACCGTCAACGACCCGTCTCGAACGGCAACACAACGCAATGAAATGAAAAGAGTTTCTACAACCGATCATGGGCTTACCGATTTCCCTTGCCTGGCAAGGAAGTCAGACGCCCTGGGTCAACCGCGCGCTCACCGGAACAACAACCAGCGACGCGCCAAACCTCACAACTTCTCATTATAGTACGGATTCCACCAGCTGGGTTCTGCCTGGCCTGCGGACCGCGTGGCAAGCCGTGACGCCGGGCTCGGTGCCCGTCGCGGGTACGTCACATCGATCGCAGGACGTCTCGACAACATCACCGCGGCCTGGGCACACTGCGGGCATGGATGACCGGATGGCTACCGGAAACCAGGGACAAGGAGATGACATGACGTCGACTCGCGAGTTGCTTGACTGGACCACCCAGCACCGCGACGAGATGCTGTCGGATCTCGCCAGGTACGTGGCAATCGAGACGCCGAGCACCGACAAGGACAGTCTCAAAGACGGGCTGTCCTGGCTGGAATCCTGGCTGCCGCAACGGATCGGCGAGCCGGCCTCCGTGCGGGAGGTCGACGGTGGGCCACACGGCGACATCAGGGTGTACGACTACCCGGGCGCGGGTGGCTCGCCCGTGCTGCTGCTGTGCCACTACGACACCGTGTGGGACAAGGGAACCCTGCGCGATTGGCCGTTCCGCGTCGACGGCGACCGTGCCACCGGACCGGGGGTGTTCGACATGAAGAGCGGGCTCGTGCAGGCGGTGTGGGCGCTGCGCGCGCTGGCCGCGGCCGGGCTACCGCGTCCGCCCATCCGCTTGCTGCTCAACGGCGACGAGGAGACCGGCAGCCCCGCGTCACGGCCGGTGATCGAGGCGGCTGCCGCGGACACCCGGGCCACGCTGGTGTTCGAGGCCAGCGCGAACGGCGCGATCAAGACCGCCCGCAAGGGTGTTGGCATCTACCGGGTCATCGCCCGCGGAATCGAAGCGCATGCCGGCCTCGATCCCACGAAGGGGGCGAGCGCGATCGACGAACTCGCCCGCGTGGTGCTCGCCCTGCATGGGCTCACGGACCTCGATGCGGGAACCACGGTCAACGTCGGCGTGATCAGTGGCGGCACTCGCCGGAACGTGACCGCCGGTACGGCACACGGCGATATCGACATCAGGGTGAGCAGTGCGGCCGAAATGGCCCGGGTGGACGCCGCCCTTGCCGCGCTCACCCCGCACGACCCGCGGGTCACCATCGAGGTGGAAGGCGAGTGGAACCGGCCCGTCATGGCGCGGACCGAGTCGACTCGCCGGCTTTTCCGGTTGGCCAAGGAATTGGCCACGGAGATCGGCGTGGACCTGGACGAGTGCTCCGTCGGTGGAGCCAGCGACGGAAACTTCGTCGCGGCACTCGGCATCCCGGTGCTCGACGGTTTCGGTGCCGTCGGCGACGGCGCACACGCCCGGCACGAGCACATCAGCGTCCAAGGCATGGTCGAACGCACCGCGCTGGCGGCCGCCGTACTGCACGCCCTGGCCGGGGCTTGAGGCCTAGCCGAGGCGTGAGGCCCTGGCGGCTGTGCGTCAGGCGACTTCCAGGACGGTTTTCAGCCAACCCTCGTCCCGCCGGTCGAAGGCCCGGTAGGCGTCGATGGCCGATTCGGGTGGCTCGGACTGCGTGATGAACGCGGTGGGGTCGATGGTGCCGGTGGCGACCAGGTTGAGCAGTTTCGGTACGTAGCGCCGATGGTTGCAGTTACCGGCGTGCATGGTGAGGTTCTTGTTCATCAGGTCGCCGAAGGGGAACACGTCGAACCCGGGCGGGTAGACGCCGATGACCCCGATGGTGCCGGCCTTGGCGACCGATTCCACGGCCCAGCGCGCGGCAAGGCTGGGCGCGTCGCCCGGTAGCCACTGCTTGCCCTCGGGCTTGCTCTCCGGCGCGGCCTGCTCACGTTCCCGCTCGAAGGTGTCCGCCTGTTCGGCGGTCTTCTCCGCGGCCGGGCCGGTGACCGGTCGCGTCGCGTCCACGCCGACGGCGTCGATCACGCGGTCGACCCCGATCCCGCGAGTGAGCTCTCGCACCGTCTGGACGGGGTCTTCGGCGTTGAAGTCGATGATGTCGGCGTTCTGGGCCTGTGCCCGGTTGAGCCTGCTGTTGATCCCGTCGACGGCGAACACCCGGCTGGCGCCTTGCTGCTTCGCCGACGCGATCGCGAACTGGCCGACGATCCCGGCTCCCAGCACCAGCACGGTGTCGCCGTCGGACACCTCGGCCAGGCGTGCGCCGAACCACGCGGTGGGGTAGATGTCGGACACCAGGATCGCCTGGTCGTCGGTCACCGAATCGGGGATTCGCACCAGGGTCGTGGCGGCATAGGGAATCCGGGCGTACTCGGCTTGCAGACCGTCGACCGGCCCGGTGCTCTCGGGGCCGCCGAAGAAACAGGTGCCCGCGGTGGGCCCCTGAGGATTGGCGACGTCGCACTGCGCGTAGTAGCCGGCACGGCAGTACGCGCAGTTGCCGCAGCCCATGGTGGAACAGACGACAACCCGGTCGCCACGGGAGAAACCTCGCACCGACGGGCCGGTTTCCTCGACGACGCCGACGGCTTCGTGGCCGAGAATGGTGCCCTCGCGCATGCCGGGCATCGTGCCGCGCACCATGTGCAGGTCGGTACCGCAGATGGCGCTGCGGGTGATGCGGATGATCGCGTCCGTGGGTTCTTCGAGCTTGGGGTCGGGGACTTCGTCGAGCCTGATGTCGCCGAGCCCGTGCCAGACAACTGCCTTCATGCCTGTCGGGTAACCGACGTGCGCGGGATGGAAACCCGCCCGATGCGGTGAGTAGCCGTTGGCTCAGGAGCCCTCTGGTGCACCAGCGCGGTCCGGGGGGAGCACACCCACCAGCATCATCAGCGTGTCGGTGACCTCGTCGATGGCCCGGCGCCGCGCCCGCACGGGTAGCTGTGCGCACCACAGCGGCACCTGGCTCATCGAGGCGTGCATGCACTGCAGGACGGTGGCGACGCTGGTCACGGTGAACTCGCGGGATTCGGCGCCTTCCTCGACGAGTGTCCGGAAGAGACGGTCGTGTTCCTGCCGGAGGGCCTTGATGCGCTCGTACTGGGCGGCCGGCCATTCCCGTGGCACGAGGAACAGCCGCAGCGCGGCGGGATAGTCCCGCACCGCGATGGTGACGTGCTCGTGGATCAGTGCGCGCAGTCGCTCGGCGACCGTTCCGGTCGTCTTCTCCAGCAGCGCATCGAGGCGGGCGGTCCAGTCCCGGCCCAGGGTCTCGATCGCCGCGGTGGCGAGTTCGTCCTTGCTCGCGAAGTAGTAGTACAGCGACCCCTTGGTCACGTCCAGCCGCTCGGCCACGTCCTCCAGGCTGACGGCGTCGTAGCCGCGCTCGCCGAACAACTCGGCGGCGGTGGTGATGATCTTCTCGATGCGGCGGCCGCGTTTGCGCTGGACGCGCGTGGACGCCGGACGTGCCACGTCGTCCGCCTGGTGGGCAACCATCGGTGTTCCTCCCGCCTTGATTGCCCACCAGGGTATCTCTTTGACCTGCCAGACAAGTATTGACTTGAGGGTCAAATTTCGCCATCGTGGTCGACATCGAGCGAAGGAGATGACCGTGGGCACGCAGGACTACGAGGACATCCGCTACGAGGTCGAGGGCCCGGCAGCGGTGATCACCATCAACCGGCCGCACCGCTACAACGCCTTCCGTGGCCGCACCGTCGAAGAACTGATCAAGGCGTTCCGCGCCGCCTGGGCCGACCGGCAGGTGCAGGCGGTGATCCTGACCGGCGAGGGCGACAAGGCGTTCTGCACGGGCGGTGACGTCAAGCAGCGCGCCGAAACCGGCGACTACGGTCCGACCGAGAGCGGCATGTTCGAGATCGGCTACCTGCACAAGCTGATCCGCGACATCCCCAAGCCGGTGATCGCCGCGGTGAACGGGATCGCGGTGGGCGGCGGGCACGTCCTGCACGTGCTCTGCGACGTCACGATCGCCAGCGAGACCGCCCGGTTCGGGCAGGCCGGCCCGCGGGTCGGGTCGTTCGACGCCGGGTTCGGCACCGCCTACCTCGCCCGGGTCGTCGGGGAGAAGAAGGCGCGTGAGATCTGGTTCTGGTGCCGCCAGTACGACGCCACGGAGGCCGAGCGCATGGGCCTGGTCAACCTGGTCGTCCCGCCCGGTGAGCTGCTCGACACCGCGAAGGCGTGGGCGGCGGAGGTCGCCGAGAAGAGCCCCACCGCGATCCGGTTCTGCAAGCAGTCGTTCAACGCCGACACCGACCACCAGGCCGGGCTGTCCAACCTGGCGATGTCGGCGCTGGACCTGTTCACCGCCTCACCCGAGGGCGCCGAGGGTGCGGCGGCGTTCGCCGAGAAGCGCAAGCCCGACTTCAACTCCAAGGTGAACTGGCACTGATCATGGATTTCACCTTCGCCGAGGACGAACAGGCCTACCGCCAGGAACTGCGGCGGTTCGCCACCAAGGTCCTCGCGCCGCACTACCAGTCCGACGACAAGGCGGCGCGGCTGCGCCCCCAACTCGTTGCGGACATGGCCGGCATGGGCCTGACCGGGTTGCGCATTCCGGAACGCCACGGCGGGCAGGGGGCCGGCGCGGTGATCGCGGGGCTGGCCGCCGAGGAGGTCGCGCGGGGTGACTTCAACGCTGCCTATCTGATCATCGTCAGCGCGCTGGTCAGCGACATCCTCACCCGCAACGCCACCGAGGAGCAGCAGGCCGCGTGGCTGCCGCCGATCGCCTCCGGCGAGGTCGTGCCGGCGTTCTGCATCACCGAACCCGGGCACGGCACCGACGCCGCGACGCTGGAGATGACGGCCGAGCCCGACGGGGACGGCTGGCGGCTCACCGGTGAGAAGACCTCGATCACGCTGGGCGCGTGGGCGCACGAGGCGCTGGTGCTCGCCCGCACCGGCGGCCCAGGCGCCCGCGGGGTCAGCGCGTTCTGGGCGAAGCTCGACGAGCGGTACGTGTCGCGGGCGCCTTTCGACGACCTGGGCAGCCGTGCCATCGGCCGCGCCTCGTTGCACTTCGACGGCCTCCCGGTGCCGCGGGAGGCGCTCGTCGGCGGCGAGGGGCAGGGCTTCGTCTCGGTGATGCAGGGCTTCGACTACTCCCGCGCGATCATCGGGCTGGCCTGTCTGGGCGCGGCCCAGGTCTCATTGGACGAGGCGTTGCAGTGGGCCCGCGACCGGGAGGCGTTCGGCAGCCCCATCGGGAAGTTCCAGGGCGTGTCGTTCCCGCTGGCGGAGCATGCGACCTACCTGCGGGGCGCCCGGCACGTCTGCTACGAGGCGTTGTGGCGCAAGGACCGCGGTCTCGAGCACAGCACGGAGGCCGCCATGGCGAAGTTCTGGGCACCCAAGCTCGCCGCCGAGACCATCCACCAGTGCCTGCTGACCTTCGGCCACCTCGCCTACTCCGCGGAGAGCCCGATCGGGCAGCGCCTGCGGGACGTGATCGGCCTGGAGATCGGGGACGGCACCGCGCAGGTGTCCAAGCTCGTCATCGCCCGCAACCTCCTCGGCCGCGCTTACGCACCCTGACTGTCTGCGAAGCGTGAGGTTCCTGGCCGAGGTGAGTCCTTGCACGCGCCGTCCGAAGGTAGCGGATCTCGGGGGCAGGGTTCCGACCAAGGAAAACGGGAGATAGGCACGTAGGGGAGCTCTGTCCACGAGATCGGCTGGGCGCGTCTGCAAACGAACACCGAAGGGACGCCATACATGGGCAAACTGCAGGACAAGATCATCATCGTCACCGGCGCCGGTCAGGGCATCGGCCGCGGCATCGCGGAGAAGCTGGCCGCCGAGGGTGCGACCGTCGTCGTCACCGACATCAACGAAACGACCGCAACCCAGACCGCGGACGCCCTCGGCGGCGACGCCATCGGCGTGCGCACCGACGTCACCTCCCGCGACTCGGTCAACGCCATGGTCGAGCAGGTGCGCACCCGGTTCGGCCGCATCGACGTCCTGGTGAACAACGCCGGGTGGGACAAGGCGGGCCCGTTCGTGGAGTCCGATCCGGACGATTGGGACCGGGTGGTGCAGATCAACCTCTACGGCGTGCTGAACACCTGCCGTGCGGTGCTGCCGATCATGGCCGGGCAGAAGTCCGGTTCGGTGGTCAACATCGCCTCCGACGCGGGCCGGGTCGGTTCCTCCGGCGAGGCCGTGTACTCCGCGGCCAAGGGCGGCATCATCGCCTTCACCAAGTCGATCGCCCGGGAGATGGCGCGCAGCCAGGTCAACGCGAACGCGGTCTGCCCCGGCCCGACCGACACCGCCCTGTTCGCCTCGATCGGCGGCGACAACCCCAAGCTGCGGGAGGCGCTGACCAAGGCGATCCCGTTCCGTCGGCTCGCGCAGCCGAGCGACCTCGCCAACGTGGTCGCGTTCCTCGCCTCGGACGAGGCCACCTACATCACCGGCCAGACCGTCAGCGTCAGCGGCGGCCTCACCATGAGCTGACCCGGAGCCCCTCATGCCGTTCGAGACGATCCTCAATGACGAGCTGATCGCGACCCACACCAGCGCCGGTTACTGGGTGAACCGCACCATCACCGACCACCTCGACGAGGTGGCCGCCGCAACGCCCGGCAAGACGGCCTTCGTCGACTCGCGCCGCAGCGTCACCTACGCCGAACTCAAGCAGGAGGTCGACCGCTGCGCGCTCGGCTTCCTGGAACTCGGGGTCCGGCCCGGTGACGTGGTCTCGTTCCAGCTGCCCAACTGGATCGAATGGATCGTGGTCCACTACGCGACATCCCGCATCGGAGCGATCAGCAACCCGCTCATCCCGATCTACCGGGAACGCGAGGTCGGGTTCATGGTCGGGCTCGCGAAGTCGAAGGTGCTCGTGGTACCGCAGGAGTTCCGCGGCTTCGACCACCCCGCCATGATCGACCGGATCCGTCCACAGTGGCCGGACCTGGAGCACGTGCTCGTGGTCGGCTCGTCGTGGGACGCCTTCGCCGTCACCCCGTGGGAGGATCGGCGCGACCCCGCGGAGCTGTCGTCCTTGCGGCCCGACCCCAACGACATCACGCTGCTGATCTTCACCTCCGGCACCACCGGGGAACCGAAGGGCGTGATGCACACCCACAACACGGCCATCGCGGCCAACAATCCGTTGCCCGAGCGCTTGGGCGTCACCTCCGACAGTGTCATCCACATGGCCTCGACGCTGGCTCACCTCACCGGTTTCCTTTATGGCGCACGGCTTCCGGTGCAAAACGGTGCTACCTGCGTGCTGCAGGACGTCTGGGACGCGCAGCGCTTCGTCGAACTGGTCGCGCAGCACGGCATCACCTACACCTCGGCTGCCACGCCGTTCCTGCACGACCTGCTGTCCGCGCCCAACCTCGGTGAGCACGACCTGTCGTCGCTGTCCCGGTTCTGTTGCATGGGCGCACCGATTCCGCGCGCCATGGTGCGCCAGGCACGGGAGAAGCTGCCCGGCATGGTGGTGCTCGGCGGGTGGGGGCAGAGCGAGAACGCGCTCGTCACGCTCGGCATCCCCGGCGACCCCGACGAGAAGTTGATCGACACCGACGGCTACCCGTGGCCGGGCATGCGCATCCGGATCGTGGACGCCGAGGGCAATGGGTTGCCGCCCGGGACCGAGGGACGCCTTCAGGTCGCCGGCCCCTTCCTGTTCGTCGGCTACGCCGAGCGGCTGGAGATGACCCGCGCCGCGTTCACTGGGGAGTGGTTCGACACCGGCGATCTCGGCGTCATCGACGCCGAGGGCTACCTGCGCATCGCCGGCCGCACCAAGGACGTGATCATCCGCGGCGGCGAGAACATCCCGGTCGCCTACGTGGAGAACGTGCTCTACGAACACCCCGATGTCGAAGCAGTCGCCGTGGTCGCCGTGCCCGATCCCCGTCTGCAGGAACGGGCGTGCGCCTGCCTGGTGCTCAAGCCCGGTGCTGCGGAACTCGACCTCGACAAGATCCGCGCGTTCTTTGCGGAGAAGGGCGTGGCGAAACAGTACTGGCCGGAACGCGTCGAAATTCTCGACGAGCTTCCGCGCACCGCCAGTGGCAAGATCCAGAAGTTCCAGTTGCGTGCGCGGATGGGAGAACCATCATGACCGTGCTCACCTCGGTCGCCGACGGCGTCGCGGTGGTCACGCTCAACCGCCCCGTGCTCTACACCAGCGAAGACAAACGCGAAGGCGCGGAGGCCTTCCTCGCCAAACGCCCGCCACGGTTCACCGGGAGCTGACCATGGATCTGTCCTTTACCGACGAACAACAGCGGTTCCGCGAGTACGCCCGCGAATTCCTCGACAACGAGGTGGTCGCGCATCGCGCCGAGTGGGACCGGGCCGAATCCGTGGACACCGCGGTCATCCCCAAGCTGGGCGAGATGGGCTTCTTCGGGCTGACCATCCCGGAGGAGTACGGCGGCCTCGGCGGCGACTACATCACCTACTGCATCGGCATGGAGGAACTCGGCCGCGCCGACTCGGCCGTGCGCGGCATCGTGTCGGTTTCGATGGGCCTGGTCGGCAAGGTGATCCTGTCGCACGGCACCGAGGAGCAGAAACAGCAGTGGCTGCCGCGGATCGCGACCGGTGACGTGCTGGCCTGCTTCGGTCTCACCGAGCCCGACACCGGCTCCGATGCGGGCAACCTGCGGACCCGCGCGGTGCGCGAGGGCAACGAGTATGTCCTCAATGGACAGAAGATGTTCATCACGAACGCCACCTGGGCCGAT
Source organism: Amycolatopsis taiwanensis DSM 45107 (assembly GCF_000519205.1). GTDB lineage: Bacteria > Actinomycetota > Actinomycetes > Mycobacteriales > Pseudonocardiaceae > Amycolatopsis_E > Amycolatopsis_E taiwanensis. The sequence goes on from NZ_JAFB01000008.1 coordinate 11,472, forward strand.
CTCTGCCTGGTGTTCGCGCGCACCGGCGGGCCCGGCCCGAAGGGCGTGTCGGCGTTTCTGGTGCCGACGTCGTCCTCGGGTTTCCAGGCCCGTGAGATCAAGGGCAAGCTCGGGCTGCGCGGCCAGGCCACCGGCGAGATCTCGCTGACCGACGTGCGGGTTCCCGCCTCGGCCCGGCTCGGCGAAGAGGGCCAGGGGTTCACGATCGCCATGCAGTCGCTCGACAAGGGACGGGTGTCCGTGGGCGCCGGGTGTGCCGGGATCATCCTGGGCTGCCTGGAAACCGTCGTGGAGTACGCGACCCAGCGGCACCAGTTCGGGCGGCCGCTCGCGTCGTTCCAGCTGATCCAGGACATGATCGCGGACATCTCCGTCGAACTCGACGCCGCCCGGCTGCTGGTGTACCGGGCGGCGGGCCTGATCGAACGCGGTGAGCCGTTCGGGGTCGCCGCGTCAAAGGCGAAGTACTTCGCGAGCGAAGCCGCGGTGCGCGCGGCCAACAGCGCGATCCAGATCTTCGGCGGCTACGGCTATATCGACGAGTACCCGGTGCAGAAGTACCTGCGCGACGCCCGCGTGATGACACTTTACGAGGGCACCAGCCAGATCCAGAAGCTCCTCATCGGCCGGGCCGAGACCGGCGTCAGCGCCTTCCTGTGACGATGGGCCTAACGCGTGGCCGAGGAGGCCATGAGCAGCGGGATCTGGCCGCCGGCGAGCACGGCCTGGACTTGGCGCGGGGACAACCGGTTGCGTAGCCGGTAGTGGTGGCCGCTGGTGCGGTTGCGCACGGCCAGTTCCTGACCGGCGGTCACCGCGTCACGCAGGTGGTCGAACTCGAGGACGTCACCGGGGTTGATGCGGTCGTAGTCGGCGGGGTCGGCGAACTCCAGGGGCAGAATTCCGAAGTTGGCCAGGTTCTGCCCGTGGATGCGTGCGAACGACTTGGCGACCACGATCCGAAGTCCCAGGTAGCGGGGCGCGATGGCGGCGTGCTCGCGGGAGGAGCCCTGCCCGTAGTTCTCGCCACCGAGGACCACGTGCCCTCCGCCCAGATCGCGGGCGCGCTGCGGGTAGCGGGGGTCGATCTGGGTGAAGGTGAACTCCGCCAGCTTCGGGATGTTCGACCGGAACGGCAGCGCGCGGGCGCCGGCGGGCGAGATCTCGTCGGTGGAGATGTCGTCGCCCACCTTGAGCAGGACGGGCGCGTGGAGCTGGGCTGGTAGCGGGTCGAGGCCGGGCAGCTCCGAGATGTTCGGCCCCCGGTCCAGCTCGACCTCGGCGGCCTGCTCAGGCGGCAGCGGCGGGACGAACATCGCGGTGTTGATCGCCGAGTGCTGAGGCAGGCGCAGCTCGGGGTAGGTGAGGCCGAGGTCGCGGGCGAGGTCGCGCGGGTCGGTGATGCGGCCGGTGAGCGCGGCCGCGGCGGCGGTCTCCGGCGAGCACAGCCACACCGAGTCGTCGATAGTGCCGGAGCGGCCGGGGAAGTTGCGCGGGAACGTGCGCAGCGAGTGCGTGCCGACCGCGGGTGCCTGACCCATCCCGATGCAGCCGAGACAGCCGGTTTGGTGCAGCCGCGCGCCCGCGGACACCAACTCCGTGGTCGCGCCCATCGTGGTCAGGTCGGCCAGGATCTGCCGCGATGTGGGGTTGACGTCGAAGCTCAGCCCCGCGGGCGTCTGGCGGCCGGCGACCATGGCGGCCACGATCGCGAAGTCCCGCAGGCCGGGATTGGCCGACGACCCGACCACCACCTGGCCGACCTCGGTGCCGGCGACCTCCCGCACCGGCACCACGTTGCCGGGAGAGGAGGGCTTCGCGATCAGTGGCTCTATTGTGGACAGGTCGATCTCCTCGGTCACGTCGTAACCGGCGTCGGCGTCGGCGATCAGCTCGGTGAACTCGGCGTCGCGGCCTTCCGCGGCGAGGAAGCGTCGCACCGCCGCATCGGCTGGGAACACCGTGGTCGTCGCGCCCAGCTCGGCGCCCATGTTGGCGATGACATGGCGGTCCATCGCGGTCAGCGTGGCCAGGCCGGGCCCGTGGTACTCGATGATCCGGTGGCGGCCGCCGGACACGCCGTGGCGGCGCAGCATCTCCAGGATCACGTCCTTGGCCGAGGTCCACGGCGGCAACTCCCCGGTCAGCCGCACTCCCCAGATCTCGGGCATCCGCAGATACATCGGCTCGCCGGCGATCGCCATCGCGACGTCCAGCCCGCCGACCCCGATCGCCAGCATGCCCAGCGACCCCGCGGCGCAGGTGTGCGAGTCGGACCCGGCCAACGTCGCACCCGGCCGGCCGAACCGCTGCATGTGCGTCGGATGCGACACGCCGTTGCCCGGCTTGGAATACCACAGCCCGAACCGGCGGCACGCCGAATACAGGAACCGATGGTCCTCGGCGTTGCGCTCGTCGGCCTGCAACAGATTGTGGTCCACGTACTGGACACTGACCCCGGTGCGGGCCCGCTGGAGCCCGAGCGCGTCCAACTCCTGCATCACCAGCGTCCCCGTCGCGTCCTGGGTCAGGGTCTGGTCGACCCTGATGGCGATCTCCTCACCCGGTCGCGGCCGGCCCGACACCAGATGCGAGGAGATCAGCTTTTCGGCGACGCTCAGTGTTGTCACTGTTCACCCTTCGACGAACTGGCTGCACCCGCGGCACTCCGCCTTCCGGTTATTTCCGCTCACAAGGGGTGCTAATCCTTCGCTACGCCGCGCCTGGATGGCCGCCGCCTCCTTGGCCGATGGTCACGAAGCGAGGATTTTCGACTACGGACCGTGGCTGATTGTGTGTTTCGAGCCGGGTCGGGCGGGTACTGGAACGTTATCGATCGAAGCCACGAAGATTAAGGAAAGGAATGATCAGGATGGCAGGCAAGCCAAGCCCGATCGAACTGCAAAAGTTCCTTGCCGGGGTGAATTACCCGGCGAGTCGAGATGACCTTGTCTCCGCCGCGGAGCGCAACGGCGCGGGCGACGATGCGCTGCGATACCTCCGCGACCTTCCTGACCGGACGTTCGACGGTCCCGACACGGTGAGCAAGGAGTTCTCGCGCGAAACCTGACGGCGTTTGCCCGGCTGTGTACCCGGGTACCGCGAACGGTATGAGTGAGGCTCACGAACACCCGATCCCCGACAGCGCCGAGACCGACCCGGCCGCGCTGAGCAGCAGCGAGGACCTGGACGAGGACCGGTTGCGGGTCGATCCGCTCGAAGAGGGCGTCGAGCCGCCCGAGCACTACTCGTACTCGAACCGGTACGGCACCACGCCGAGCGAGGAGGCGGCGGGGGAGAGCATCGGCGAGCGGTTGCGCCAGGAGCAGCCCGATGTCCAGCCCGACGACCACCCACCGGCGCCGTCGGTAGAGGAAGACCAGCGTGCGGACAAGGCCGGCGGTTCGCTCACGGAAAGCATCCGCCGCCCGCCGCCGGCTGAGTAGTCGCAGGCTCCCGCCGGCAGCCCGATCTCACCGTTCGTTCGATTCGTTCAAATAGTCGGTGACCTGGAATTGGGCCATCATGCCGCCGAATGCCGAGTGGTCGAGCATATGGCAGTGGTAGACGTAGACGCCCCGGTAGCCGTCGAACGGAATCTTGATCCGGACCGACGTGTTCGGCGGCACCAGGACGGTGTCTTTGAGGCCTGATTCTCCGGGCCAGGGTGGCGCCCCGTCCCGGTCCAGCACCCGGAACTGGACCAGGTGCAGGTGCATGCTGTGCTGGAATCCGGCGGCGTCGGCATTGGTGATCCGCCAGATCTCGGTCGAGTTCCGTTCGACCCAGGCGTCGATCCGGTTGGCGTCGTAGGTCTTGCCGTCGATGAAGAACTTGTGTTCCTTCAGGTTGGAAGTGAACGTGATCTGCCGGTCGGTGGGCCCGTCGAAAAGCCTGGGTAGCGGGCGCAGCGTGTCGGGCACCCGGCTGTAGTCCTCCTCCTCCCATTGCACGTCGAATCTCAGCACCGGCCGGTCTCCGTCGGCGAGTACGAGTTTGGTGCCCCGTCGGTATCGGGCGAAGTCGATGACGATCTCGATCCGCTCCGCCGGGGCGAGCACGAACTCGGTCTGCTCGACCGGCTCGGGCAGCAGTCCGCCGTCCGAGCCGATCTGAGTCATCACCTGGCCACCCAGGTTGAGCCGGAAGATCCTCATGTTGGAGCCGTTGAGCAGGCGGAACCGGTACCGGCGGGCGGCGACCGGGAAATAGGGCTGCGGCCGCCCGTTCGCCAGCAGGGTCTTCCGGCCGCCCCCGTCGTCGGTGATGAAGATCATCTTCCCGTTGGCGTCGAAATGGGCGTCGGTCAGCATGATCGGGATGTCGTAGTAGCCGGACGGCAGCCCGAGATACCGCTCGTCCTCACTTTCCAGGAGGTAGAAGCCGTGGAGCCCGCGGTAGACGCCTTCGGCTTCGAGAACGTGCGCGTGGTCGTGGTACCACAGGGTCGCGCCGGGCTGCTCGTTCGGATAGCAGTACGTCCGGGATTCGCCGGGTTCCATGAGCGCCATCGGATGGCCGTCGCTGTCCGCCGGTACGTGACCGCCGTGCAGGTGTGTGTTGGTGCGCACCGGGAGCCTGTTGGTCCGCCTCACGATCACCGGTCGTCCGGACCGGGCCCGGATGGTCGGACCGACGAATCCGGAGCCGTAGGTGTACACGGACGTGCGTAACCCGGGCAGCATCTCTTCGTCTACCACCCGAATTGTCTGGTGGTAGACGTCCATACCATCACCGACGGCCACCGGACGTTGCGTCGGTGGCACCGGCATCCGTACGGCGAACGGAGTGATCTTCGGCTTCGGCCCGGCCGTGGGGGGCGGTGAGTCCATGCCCGCCATGGCCGAGGCCTCGGAAGTGCCGCTGATACCGCTGTAGGCGCTCATGAGCGCGCTACCGACCGCTACCCCGCCCAGCGTGAGCGCGCGTCGCCTGTTCAACATGTCTGCCGCACGGGCGATATCCGGGACAGGGGAGCAAGCGAATCGGCGATCGTCACGGAGTTGAGGTGCTTTGTAGCGGAGCCGTTCTCCGCTGACGATCTTGCTGCAACCCGTCGATTCTCTGTCAATTCGACCCTCCACTGACGCCCGTGACGCGTGACCTGGTCTGCCGGAATGTCACGTATCCCGTGTCACTCTCGGTATTGCCATGCTTCCCAACTCCCGTCACCGCAACGATTACGGTCGTCAACCGGTCGCCGTCACCGGCCTGGTCGAGCCGGGATCCGGCCCGCGGGAGCAGTAAACGCGAGCCCCGTCTCACCACCAGATGAACTGTTTGCGAGCAGGGGTGGAACACGGCGCGATGGGGATCGACGTCCGGAGGTGAGCGAGCACAGCTCGATGGTGAGCTGTTCGAGTGCGTCTCTGTGCAATATGTGCACAAGTAGTGCGTAATGTGCGCGCGGTGCTGTTAACGTCCGCGAATCCAGGACGGCACCCGCCCGTGCGAAGGAGCACGCATGTCGCAGACGCAACCGGTCGATCCGCACCGCAGAAGCCGTAACCGCAACGCGCTCGCCGCGGTTGTCGGTTCGGTGCTCGAGTGGTACGACTTCTTCCTGTTCAGCACCTCCGCGGCGCTGGTGTTCGACAAGATCTTCTTTTCCGGTGAGTCGGAGTTCGCGGCGACCCTGGCGTCCTTCGCCACGTTCGCGGTCGGGTTCGCGGCCCGGCCGTTCGGCGGGCTGATCCTGGCTCACTTCGGCGACCGCTGGGGGCGCAAGCCCGTACTGCTGGCCACGCTGGTGCTGATGGGCTTCGGCACGCTCATCATCGGCGTCCTGCCCACCTATGCACAGATCGGTGTGTGGGCGCCCGCCTTGCTGGTGTTCTGCCGCATCCTGCAGGGGCTGGGTGTCGGCGCGGAACTCGGCGGCGCCTATGTCTGGACCACCGAGAGCGCCAAGCCCACCAACCGGGGCTTCTACGCGGCTCTGCCCGGCGCCGGTGAATTCATCGGCGTGGTGGCTGCGTCCGGCGCGATGTCGATCGTGTCGTCGCTGGACGAGGATCAGTTCCTCGGCTGGGGCTGGCGCCTGCCGTACCTGGCGTCGGTGATCGTGATCATCGCCGGGCTGGTGCTCCGGTACTTCTCGGAGGAGAGCGACACCTTCAAGGCGGCGGTTTCGGAAGGCAAGCAGCAGAAGGCGCCGGTGGTCACCGCGGTCCGCAGTCACGGCAAGACCATCGGCCTGATGATCGGTGCCGGCTGCGCGACCGCGATCGCGTCCTACTCGATCCAGGGCTACCTGCCCTCCTACACCACGCACCAGCTGGGACTGCCCAAGAACGTGGCGGTGATCGCGATCACCGTCGCGTCCGCGCTTTCGGTCTTCGGTATCCCGATCGGCGGGTGGCTGTCCGACCACGTCGGCCGCCGCCCGCTGATCATCGGCGGCGGCATCGCCATCGCCGTCTTCGCGGTGCCGTTCTGGCTGCTGGTGGGGACCCGGTCGCTGCCGCTGATCACGCTCGCCGTCTGCGTCGGATTCGGTATCCTGCTCAACTCGATGATCTTCGGCCCGGCCGGTTCGTTCTTCTCCGAACTGCTGCCGACCGAGGTCCGGTACACCGGCTTGGTGCTGGCGCGGGAAACCACCGCCGTCGTGTTCTCCGGCACGGCGCCGTTCGTCGCCGCGCTGCTGGTGCACGCCAACGGCGACCGCCCGTGGCTGCTCGCCGGGTACATGGCCCTCTCGGGGATCATCACCGCGGTTGCGGTGCGGTTCCTGCCGGAGACCGCTCCCCGTGCGGTGCGCCGCAAGGCGGCTGAACGCAAGGCACCGGCCGACGTCGGAATCGCAGAGGGGTAGTAGTGGCCGACCCGGAAGTACTTTGCCTGGGCGAAAGCATGGTCCTGCTGTCGCCGCGTGCCGGGCAACGCCTGGCCACGGCCCAGGAGATGGCCCTCGGCGTGGCGGGGGCCGAGTCGACCGTCGCCCAGTACCTTGCCGACCTGGGACACCGGGCGGCTTGGCTGAGCCGGGTCGGCTCCGGGCCGCTGGGCGACCAGGTCCTCGCGGCGGTCGCCGAGCCCGGCGTGGACGTGAGCTACGTGGAACGGGACCCGTCCGCGCCGACCGCCGTGTACTTCAAGGATCCGGCGCCCGAGGGAACGCTGGTGTACTACTACCGCGCCGGGTCCGCGGCGTCGCGGCTCACGCCCCGATACCTGGACGGGCTGCCGATCGCGAGTGCGCGCCTGGTGCACCAGTCCGGGATCACGCCCGCGCTGTCGGCCGGCTGCGCGGAGACCGCCACCGCGCTGTTCGAGCGCGCCCGCGCGGCAGGGGTGTCGTGCTCCTTCGACGTCAACTACCGCCCGGCGCTGTGGCGCGCCGAAGATGCCGCGGATCCGCTGCTTTCCCTTGCCCGGCAAGCGAATGTGGTGTTCGCCGGGCTCGACGAAGCGCGGCACGTGTGGGGCACCGACACCGCCCAGGCGGTCCGCGACCTGATCGGGTCCTCGATCACGGTCGTGGTGAAGAATGCCGATGTGGGGGCGACGGTGTTCGAACCGGGTGTCAGTCGGGGCACGTTCGTTCCCGCGCCGCGGGTCGACGTGGTCGAGCCGGTCGGCGCGGGCGACGCGTTCGCCGCCGGTTACCTTTCGGCCTGGCTCCGTGGCGCCGAAGCCGCGGAGCGGCTGCTGCTCGGCCATCGGACCGCGGCCTTCGCGCTCGGTTCGGTCTCCGATCATGCCGACGCCACCTCCCTGCGGAGAACGGAAGAGCCGACAACATGAGTCAGGCCGTCGAGCGTGCCATCCAGATCCTGGAGATGTTGACCATTGGGCCGCAGCACCCGAACGCGGTCGCCGAACGGTTCGGCGTCCACCGGACGACCGCGCTGCGCCTGCTGCAGGACCTGTGCCAGGGCGGTCTCGCGCGCAAGCGGGAGGACGGCACCTTCGCGGTCGGCTACCGGCTGGCCGGCCTGGCGCAGGCCGCGCTCGACCAGTTCGACCTGCGCGGCGTCGCGCACCCGCATCTGGCTGAGCTGGGCCGGAAACTTCGTCTCACGGTGCACATCGCCACGGTCGACGACGGGCGCGTGATCTACGTCGACAAGATCGAGCCGCCGGGCACGATCCGGCTGTACTCCCAGATCGGCAAGCCGGTCGTGCTCCACACCTCGGGGGTCGGCAAGACCATCCTGGCGTTCATGCCGGAGGACGAGCGCGCCCAGTTGCTGCGCGGCTACGACTATCAGCGGTTCACCGACGCGACGATCACGACGGCCGAGGGGTTCGCCGCGCGGCTGCGCGAGATCCGGGAGCGTGGCTGGGGAGAGGACGACGGGGAGTACGAGTCGTACGTCAATTGCGTGGCCGTCCCGGTCCGGGACGGCACATCGGCCGTGCGCACCGCGATATCGGTGACGGCCTTGAAGGCACAGATAGACCTGGCCGGCCTGCGCCAGCACCTGCCGGCCATCCGCAATGCCGCACAGGCGATTTCCCGAGCATTGGGATGGACGTCATGAACGAATCCGGGCGACTGTTCGCCGAGGCCTTTTCCAAGCTGCCGTTGATGGCCATCCTGCGCGGTTTCTCCGTCGAGGAGACGGTGAAGGTAAGCCGGCGCGCCTGGGACGTGGGCATCGAGCTGGTCGAAGTTCCGGTGCAGGGCGAGACCGCGGTGGCCGCGCTCCGGGCCGCGGTCGAGGCGGGCAAGGAACGTGACGCGGTGGTCGGCGCGGGTACGGTGACGACCATCGAGCGGGTCGAACTTGCCGCGCGTGCGGGCGCCCGGTTCACCGTGGCGCCCGGGTTTTCGCCCGTCGTCGCCCAGGCGTCGCTCGCGGCAGGCCTGCCACACCTGCCGGGCGTCGCGACCGCGTCCGAGATCCAGCAGGCGGAGGCCCTGGGCCTCACCTGGCTGAAAGCGTTCCCAGCCGCCGACCTCGGGTCACGCTGGATCACCGCGATGGCAGGCCCGTTCCCGGAGGCGCGGTTCGTCGCGACCGGCGGCATGAACCTGAACAACACCAAGGAATTCCTCGACGCGGGCGCGGCGGCGGTGTCGTTGGGCTCCGCACTGTCCGATGCGGACCAGTTCGCCCGGCTGCCCGAGCTCATCGAGACCATCCACGGAGGGGCCGGCCGATGAAGATCACCGCCTTGGAGACGTTCTCCGTCGCACCGCGCTGGCTGTTTCTGGCCGTGCGTACCGACGAAGGCATCACGGGATGGGGCGAACCGGTCGTCGAGGGGCGTTCGGCGACGGTCGCCGCGGCCGTTGAGGAACTCTCGGACTATCTCGCCGGCCAGGACCCGTTCCGCATCGAGGACCACTGGCAGGTGCTGACCAAGGGCGGTTTCTACCGTGGGGGCCCGATTCTGTCGAGTGCGGTGGCCGGGATCGACCAGGCGTTGTGGGATATCAAGGGCAAAGCGCTCGGTGTGCCCGTCCACGAACTGCTCGGCGGTGCGGTGCGCGATCGCATGCGCACCTATTCGTGGATCGCCGGTGACGAACCCGGGGAGGTCGCCGAGCACGCGCTCGAGCGCCTGCAGCAGGGCTTCGACGCGGTGAAGATGAACGCGGCCGGGAAACTACGGGCGCTGGAGTCGAAGGCGGAACTCGACCTTCTGGTGGGGCGCGTCGCCGCGGTGCGGGAGGCGATCGGCGATCAGGCCGACATCGCCATCGACTTCCACGGCCGGCTCTCGCCCGCGCTCGCCCGGGAAGCGTGCCGCCTGCTCGAACCCCTGCATCCGCTGTTCGTGGAAGAGCCGATCGTGCCCGAGCTGACCGCGGACTTCGGGCGTATCTGCGCCGCCACCACGGTGCCCATCGCGACCGGGGAGCGGCTGTACTCGCGCTGGGATTTCCGGGACCTGCTCGGCTCCGGAATCGCGGTCGCGCAGCCGGACCTGTCCCACGCCGGCGGGATTTCCGAGGTGCGCCGGATCGCGGCCATGGCCGAGGCGTACGGCGTGTCCCTCGCCCCGCACTGCCCGCTCGGCCCGATCGCGTTCGCGGCCTCGCTGCAGATCGACTTCGCCAGCCCCAACGCGTTGATTCAGGAGACCAGCCTGGGCATTCACTACAACACCGGCGCCGACCTCCTCGACTACCTCGTGGACGCGAGCGTGTTCGACTTCCGGGACAGTCACCTCGCCCGGCCGACGGGCGCGGGGCTGGGCATCGAGGTCGACGAGGCGGCCGTGCGCAAGGCCGCCGAGGTGGGGCAGCGCTGGCGCAATCCCGTGTGGCGCAACGCCGACGGATCGCTGACCGAATGGTGAGCCGGCCCGTTCCTACTCGTTCGGCAGCAACTACTGCTCCCGGTCCACGGTGATGGCCGAACGCTTGGCGTGGGGTCGCGGGTTGTCCGCCATGTCGCCGAACCCCTCGCGCAGGATGCGATGCACGGTCTCGTCCAAAGTGGACGTTTGGGGAATGATCCGCTCCTCGGCGAAACCGAGCTGATCGCCTGCGCGGTACCACTCCCGCATCTCGTCGATGCCGAATTCTGCGGCCTGGGGCCGTGTTCCGTGGCGGCGCAGCGTCTCCTCCCAGGCCACATCGAAGTAGTAGAACACGGTCTTGCCGAGGTGGTCGTTACGCAGGTCGCCGAGCATGTTCGCGTAACGTTCGGCGCGCATGATGCCCTCGACGATCACGTTCCACCCTCGATCGAGAGCAAACCTCGCGGCTGCGGAGATCAGCTCGATGTTGGCCCCACCGGACACGTCGCGCTCCTTGAGCACGACGCGCCGGAAATAGTCCTGTTCGATGAGCGCCACGCTGCGGCCGAGATGACCGCGCAACCGGCGCGCCGTCGAGGACTTGCCCGATCCCGAGGGGCCGCGGAGCACGACAAGACGAGTGTCCTCGGTCCCAATGTGGGTCATGACCGGCAGCTTAGCGGCGCCTGGCCCCCATCGGGCGGATCCACGCCGACATTGGTTGACGTATGCGCATGTTTGCATATATCTTTCGCGCTGTAGGGAGACGTGAACCCGAAGGAGTCCACTGGTGGGAACCGGCAAGCCGGCATCTGCCGAGCTAGCGCGTAGTCACGACGAGCGGAGCTCGTCCGGCCACGGCCACGGCCACGGCCACGGCATGAGCGTCGACGCGGATCGGAAATGGCTGGCCGCGGCCCTGGCGCTGATCGGGACGTTCATGGTCGCCGAGGTCACCGTCGGTCTGATCGCCGGGTCGCTGGCGCTGATCTCCGATGCCGGGCACATGCTCACCGACGCCGCTTCGATCGTGCTCGCGCTGGTAGCGATCCGGCTCGCGGCCCGGCCCGCCCGCGGCGGGTACACCTACGGGCTCAAACGGGCCGAGATCCTGTCCGCACAGGCCAATGGCATCAGTCTGCTGGTGCTCACCGTGTGGTTCACCTACGAGGGCATCAAGCGCTTGATCACGCCGCCCGAGGTCGAGGGCCTGCTGGTCTTCATCACCGCCCTGGTCGGGATCGCGGTGAACGTGGCCGCGACCTGGTGCATCAGCCGTGCCAACCGCAGCAGCCTCAACGTCGAGGGGGCGTTCCAGCACATCCTGAACGACCTCTACGCCTTCATCGCGACCACCGTCGCCGGTGCCGTGGTGTGGCTGACCGGTTTCACGCGCGCGGACGCGATCGCCGCCCTGGTGGTCGCCGCCTTGATGGCCAAGGCCGGGTGGAGCCTCGTGCGAGAGTCGGGGCGGATCTTCCTCGAGGCCGCACCCGCGGGCACCGATCCGGACCAGGTGGGGCGGCAACTGGTCGCACGGCCCGACGTGGTCGAAGTGCACGACCTGCACATCTGGCAGATCACCTCGGGTGAATCGGCGCTGTCGGCGCACGTGCTGGTTCAGCCCGGCGCGGACTGCCATGCGGTGCGGGGCGATCTCGAACGCGTCCTCCGCGACGAACACCACCTCCGGCACACCACGTTGCAGGTCGACCACAGCAGGCCCGAGCCCGGAACCGGCACGCACTGCGACGATCCACACGGCACGGTCCACCGGTCGGGCCGGGCCTGACCGCGCGGGATGCCGGCCGATAAACCGCCTGACCCGTGGCGTTCGGATTCGCGCGAACGCCCAAGGTCAGACGGAGTTCCGGTCGGGTGTCGGTACGGACTCTCAGCCTGCCAACGGCAGCGTGACCGAGGTGGCCGCGAGGGTGAAGGTGAGCGTGTCGTCCAGCCTCGGCAGAGCCGGGTCGAACAACATTGCGTCGGTGCCGCCGACGATCAGCCCGAGCCGGTGCCCGGCTGGGACGACGTGATCCAGACCGGTGAGCGGGAAGGTGATCGTGTACGGCGTGCCCGGGGTGAGCGCGACACCGTGCTCGAGAGAGGCGTAATGCCCGAGGTCGGCCCAGCCGACCGCGACGATCACATGGTCCACGTCGACCAGATCGGCGGTCGTGTCGAGGAAGCACGCGCTGTCGGCCGCACTGCTTTCACCCCAGCACGATCGGGTGTCGAGGTTCTTGATGCCGGAGCCGTACTCCACGGTGTTGCGCGTGCTCGCCGGTCCGTAGTCGACCAGCGCGACGCCGAGGCGGGCCACCGGCTTGTCCGAGCTCGCCGTGACGGTCACCGACGGCGTGCCGGACAGCCGCTCCGGCCTCGTCAGCGGGTCGGTGGTGAACACCGCCCGGGCTGTCGAGTCTTGAGTGGCCCACTGCTCACGATCGATGGCCGGATCGTCGACCACTGTCGCCGTTCCCACGCCTGGCCGGTTCGCCAGCGTTCCCCCGGCCGACGGCCACAGAGTGCCTTGCCGGGTCGCCGCCGGCCACTGCGGCAAATCGACCCACTGGCCGGGGGTTTGTTCGAGATGGATGGCCGGCTCCCGCTCGATGCCGTTGCGCACGCCGAGCAGCCAGCGGTCGAACCACCGGTGCAAGGTCGCGACCCACTGCTCACGCTGCAGGTCGAAGGGATCGGTGTGCCCGGCCTGGCTCAGCCACGCCTTGCGGGTCACCCCGGCCCGGCCGATCGCGTCCCACCAGAGGGTGAACTGGTTGGGGGCCACGGCGCCGTCCTGGAAACCCTGCACGGAGAACACGCTCGCGTGCACATTCTTGGCGTTCGCGGCGTAGTTCAGCTGTTTCCAGTACTCGTTATAATCGCCGTTCGTGCCCGCTCGCGCGGCGTTGTCCTGTTCATAGGGCTGGCACAGTTGCGCCGCGCGCTCGTTGTAGGTGAAGGCCGAGCCGTCGTTCTCCGGTGTGACGATGGGAGAGCCGTTGGCGATGTGCTGGGCGTAATTGTCGCTGACCGATTCGATCGGCACCACGGTCTTCAGGCCGTCGATACCGGAGGCGGCCATCCCGATCGCGGTGGTGCCGTCCTGCGACTTGCCGATCGCACCGACCGCACCGTTTGCCCAGCCCGCCTTGACGGTGTCCTGGCCGGCTGGCGAGCGGAAGCCGCGTGCCCGGCCGTTGAGCCAGTTCACCACGGCGTTTCCGGAGGCGACATCGTCGAAACAGCCCGACGACCGGTTCGTGCCGCCGACATCGACCAGCACCACGGCGTACCCGCGTGGGACGAAGTAATTGTCGTAGAACAACGGGAACTGCTCGGGCGTCCCGTCCGCCGCATAGGTCTTCTTCTGGTTTTCGTTCCCCCGCCCGCAACAGGCGTAGTACGGGCTGACATCCATGATCACCGGCACCCGCCGGCCACGGGCGGCGGGTTCGGCGGGCCGGATGATGTCAGCGGCGACCCGATCGATCCGGCCGTCGCGGTCGAGATCCTGGCCGGTCTCCACCCAGGCCGTCTCCCGTATCGCGTTCTGATAGGAAAACACCGGCTGACTGACGCCGTCGCGAAGCACGAACGCGGGCGGCTCGGCCGAAGCCGCCGGAGCACCGGTCACGGCCAGGACGAACGCGGTGAGGACGACGAGCACGCTGGAAGCACTTCGCCGGGTGAACCCGATCATGCCGGTCAGTATCGCAGGCCATGATCGGTAACCGGAAGCACAGATCCAGACCTCTGTGCTGTAGTTGCCCTTTGCTGCAACTGGAGAGGATGGGCCGCACCGGCGTCCCGCCGCGCTGATCTCCCCGTGGTGCGCACCGGGCGTGCCGTCACCAACACAAATACTAGTTGAAATAGTAGGATCGGGTGATCGCTTGCTGTGCTGGGACGACTCCCGGCCGACTCCGAGCTGCTGGTGGCCGATATCCTGAGGGAACCGACGGCACTGATCACAGTGGAGGAGAGGGCGAAGATGTTCGGTCTCGGTGACCTCGAATCCGCGGTGATGAACGTGCTGTGGGGCACCGCGGAGCCGGCCAAGGTCCGCGAGGTCCTTGATCGGCTGGACACGCCGAAGCAGCTCGCGTACACGACCGTCATGACGGTGCTCGACAACCTGCACCGCAAGGGCTGGGTGGAGCGCGAACTCGACGGCAAGGCCTACCGGTACGTGCCGGCGATCAGCCGGGAAGAGGCCGCCGCTCGCGCCTTGCGGGACATTGTGGATTCCTCCGGTGATCCGGAGGGTGTGCTGCTGCACTTCGCGCAGTCGGTGTCGGAGGAGGAGACCGAGGTGCTGCGCAAGGGGCTGCGCCGGAAGGCTCGCCGGAAGTGATCGCCGCCCTGTCGCTGCTGGCCGGCGCCGTCGCGGCGGGCTGGCTGGTGCCGGGCGGGTTACGCGCGCTGGACCGCGGTCGGCGCGATCCCGCGATGCTGATCGTGTGCTGGCTGCTGTCGATGCTGGGGGTGGCGCTCACCGCGGTGGCCGCGGTGATCCTGCTGCTCCTGCCGACCCAGGGATCGCTGGGCGGCCTGCTGGCCACTGCGCACACTTGCTGGCGAGCGATCCAGCACGGCTCACCGCCCGCGGTGGAACAAGTCGGCGGGCTGCTCGGCGTGCTCGTGCTGCTGGTTCTCGCGGCTCGCCTGGTGATCGCCGGAATCGTGGGGATCCGTCAGCGCGCGCGGATGAGGCGCGAGCAGTTGGCGACGCTGCGCATCGCCGGGCGTTCGGACGGCGGGATGCCCGCGACGCTGTGGCTGGCGCACGACCGGCCGCTGGCCTTCAGTTTGGGGGGACGGCGTGGCGTGATCGTCGCCACCGAGGGGCTGCACCGGCATCTGCCGGGCGACGCGGTCGCCGCGGTGCTCGCGCACGAGCGTGCCCACCTGAAGGGCAAGCACCATCAGCTGATCGCGCTCGCCGAATGTCTGCGGCTGGCTTTGCCGTTCCTGCCGCTGTTCCGGCAGGCCACAGCGGCATTGCGTGAACTCGTCGAACTCGCGGCCGACGTGGCGGCCACGCGCGAATGCGGTGCCCGCGCCGTGCGATCGGCACTGCTGGGGGTCTCCGGTTGCGGCGCACCCGCCGCCGCGTTGGCCATGGCGCGCGACGCCGTGGATCTGCGGCTCGCCCGCCTGGAGCGGGGCGTCCTGCCGCCCGCAGGGTTGCGTCGCGCCGCGATCTGCGGTGCCGCGGGCATGACGGCCGCGGCGCTACCTTTCGTGGCAAGTGCGGCACTGGCTCTGTCGATCGTGATCGTCGCCTGCCCGTTCGTCGGCTCCTGAATCAACCTCCTATCACAGGTAGTTCTTTTCGAGTGGGCAGCGCACTCTGTTCGGGTGGGTGTTGCTGGCGATCGGTGCGGTGATGGCCGTCGTGCACACCGATGCTCAGCTCGGGCGCAGGTGAGGTCTCGCTTCGGTGGCGTGTAGTCGTAACCAGCCGTTGACAGTCGCTTGTGGATGGTCAACGTGTCACGAGCCGGGCCCGGCCAACAGGCTCATGTGTTTTCAGCAACAAGGCGAGCCATCTCAGCGCGTGAACCGGCGAGCGTGCCCAGTGCCGCCAGACCCACCGCCACTAATGGCAGTGCCACCATCAGCCACGCCCACGAGATGAGATCGGCTGGTCACTCTCGGCGTGATGCGGATTCCCTTGCTGCACCGGCAATTGCGGTTCGATCTGCACCGCGTGCGTAGCGGTCCGCCGGGCTCATCGGCGGGTGGACGCAGGTGATGGGCCGGATACTGACGATGTTCGCTCGTCTGGGCTGGCCTCCCGTGTGACCTCCTCCGGGACCGAGCAGGTCTCCGGCGTGCACGCCCGGCGCCGCCACCGCACCGCCACCGCGGCGCCGAGCGCGAGCAGCGACAGGATCGCCAGGACCGGCTGCACCGGCGCCCACAGCCCGAGCGCTCCGGAGGCGCCCAGCAGAGCAACGACGATCTTGTTGCAGACCGGGCAGCCCACCGCGAACACCACCGCCGTCACGGCACCCAGCACACCCCCGCGTCCGCGCACATCTCCGGTCGGACGGGGGATCGCCACCCACAATCCGGCCAGGATCGCGGTCAGGACCAGCACCGGCAGCTCCCACCACCGCACCGGAGTCATGCGGTCGAACAGCGGCGTGTCGATGACATCGGTCGGCACCCCGACCGCGAGCGCACTCACCACCGCGGCGCCGGCCGCGGCGGCCCACCGGCGTGTTCGTTCATTCCACATAGGACACCGCGGTCATCATGCCCGCCTCTCCGTGGTAGACGTTGTGGCAGTGGGACAGCCACTGGCCGGGGTTCGTGGCGTCGAAATCGACTTCGACGGTTTTGCCGGGCAGCACGATCACGGTGTCCTTGCGTGGGCCCTGACCGTTTTGCCCACGTACCTGGAAGGTGTGGCCGTGCAGGTGCATCGGGTGGAACATCCGCGAGTTGTTCACGAACCGCAGCCGCACCCGTTGGACCTGCTTGATCGGCAGGCCGTCGTCGGGGTTGTAGGCCTTGCCGTTGATCGTCCAGTCGTACTTGGCGCCCGGCCCGGCCAACACCGACTCATGCGTAACCTCCGGGGCCTTGTTCGTCAGCGCGACGCCGGGAGCGGCGGTGAGTCGGCCACGGTCGCGACCCTGGCCAACTTCAACTCCTCGACCGCACTGTCGTTCGTCGTCCCGGCTCGGTTCGCCCCGGCGTGCACCGGGACCTGCGCGTAGCCGTCCTTGCCTTCCGCGACGGCGAGTACCGGCACTCCCTGGCCGGGGATCGTAATGATCGCATCGATTCGTTCGCCCATGCCCAGTAACACGGCATCGACCTCGTTCTGTGCTGTGGCCGGGAAGCCGTCGGTGTGGGTGACGCGCATCCGGACCCCGGGCACGCCGACCCGGAAGGCGGTGTCCGCGGCCGCGTTGATCAGCCACAGCCGGATTCGCTGGCCCGCCTTGCTCGCGAAGGCCGCGGGCGCGCTGGAGATCCGGCCATTCGCCAGCATGTACGGGTAAGTCACATCGCCAGCGTCGCCGCCGACCAACACCGACTATGGCATGCCGTCCATTCCGGACATCCCCGACCGTGACCCCGCCGAGATCTGCCTCGCCCACGCCGGCGTCGAGAGCGACCGACCGGACCGCCGCGCTCGCGGCACGGCGGGCCTGCTCGGCCTGCGCCACCTGCGGCGAGGCCGGCCCGACCTTCGCCGCCGAGACGGCGGAGCTTCCCGGGGAACAGGCGGCAAGTCCGAAGGTCGCGGTCGCGCCCGCGCTCAGCGCGAGGAACCCGCGCCGGCTCATCGGTCGGCCCGGGAACAGCGGTAGACGTCCGCCAGGTGTCATGGCTCCCTCAGGGAGATCGGAACTACGATTGTCGATAGTATATCGGCTGCCACCATAGCCGATGGCGGCCGCAGATCTGGACAATCCGTCGGCCGTGATGTCTTCCGCGACCAAAGGTCCGCAGAGCAGTGTGGTGAGTGGACATCCGCTCTCGAAGCCGACAGGAGCGCTGCTGTGGGATCCACCTCCTTCACCGTCAACGACCGCACCTACACCATGCCTGGTGCGCCGGTCGTCGTCATCTGCATCGACGGCAGCGAACCCGGCTACCACGTCGAAGCGATGAAGGCCGGCCGAATGCCGTGGCTGAGTCGCACACTCGCCGGGCCGTCAAGTTCATGGCCGGCGCACTGCGCGATGCCGGCCTTGACCAACCCGAACAACCTGTCCATTGCGACCGGGCAGCCACCGGCGGCCCACGGCATCAGCGGCAACTACATCTTCGACCCCGAAACGGGCGAGGAAGTGTTGATGAACGACAAGCGGTTCCTGCGGGCGCCGACCATCTTCGCCGCTGCCAACGAGGCGGGACACGACGTCGTCGTCGTGACCGCCAAGGACAAGCTGCGCCAACTGCTCGGCGCAGGGCTGGTCGAGGAAGGACCGGCCTTGGCCGGCGGTTCCGAGTTCGTCGCGCCCTCGCGCACGGGGATTTGCTTCTCGGCGGAGAAGGCAGGCGAGGCGACAGTGGCCGCCAACGGTATCGACAATGTTGTCGAACTGGTCGGCAAGCCCCTGCCGAGCGTGTATTCAGCCGAGCTGAGCGAGTTCGCGCTGGCCGCCGGCGTCGCGATCCTCGCTTCCCGTGGCGCGGATCTGATGTATCTGTCGCTCACCGACTACATCCAGCACAAACACGCACCCGGCACCGAGACCGCGAATGCGTTCTACCAGATGATCGACTCCTACGCGGCCCGGCTGGAAGAGTTCGGGGCCATCGTCGTCCTCACCGCCGATCACGGCATGAGCGCGAAGACCGACGAGACCGGCCGCGCACAAGTGTTGTACCTCGAAGACGAGGTGCGCCGAATCCTCGGCGTCCCAACGATTTCCGGTGATGCCGACGGTTCCGGCGGGGTGCGTGTGATCCTGCCGATCACCGACCCCTACACCGTCCATCACGGCGCACTCGGTTCGTTCGCCAGCGTGTACCTTCCTGCGCACACCGACCACGATGCTTTGCTCGAGAAGCTGCGCGCGCTCGACGGAATCGAGGCCGTGCACAAACGGGACGACGCTGCGCGACGTTATGCGCTGCCTGCAGAACGCATCGGTGACATCGTGGTGCTGGCCGAGGCAAGCACCGCACTGGGACGCTACGCCGAATGGCACGACCTGAGCGGCCTCGACGCACCACTACGCTCACACGGCGCGCTGGGAGAATTGCAGATCCCGTTCATCATCAATCGCACGCTGCCGAGACCAGAACCGCTGGACGAGCCCTACGGCGACCGCGCATACGTACACAACTACGACGCCTTCTGGGTCGCCACCACCATCGTTTCCCAGCACCAGACTTGGACCGCGCCCGCGGTGTAGAGCCAGACCGGTCGGTGGAGACAATGATGTCAAGTCCATTCGAAAACCGGCGGCCGCCATGTGGCCGATCGTTGTTTCAGAGGCCAGGTTCTCGCGTTTGAAGTGGCGCTGGGGTGAGCTCGCCTTCATCGGCCCCACAAACCAGCCAGGGAGGGGTCCCGCAATGGCGTGCTATCCTCTCGCGTTTATTGGAGCGCAACCCTACGTGAACTGCCACGATGGATGACGAATGCACCACCTACGAGGTTCTGTCAAGCCCGAGTCAGCGGTGGTGATTATCGCTGCATGGACCGGTGCTTCCAGTCGATCTTACCGTGGCAGATCAAGCGACTTGAGAGGAAGTTGCCATGTTCGGGAAGAGAAAACGACTTCGCGCCCAGCTCGAAGAACAAATGGCCAAGCTTGAAAACCTCACGGCCGAACTGATAGGTATCTACAGTACTGGAGATTGGGATCTTGCCTTGGTTTTGGCCGAGCGGCTCGAATTACTCTTGAAGCCCATTGCGACCATGCCGCGGATGGAGATATGCCTCTATCATGTCGAGTCGATTCAACTACGCATTGCCTACAAACGCAAAGACATCGGGCTGATCGAGACGATGGCGCGCAAAAGCCATAACCTACAGGTGTCGGATCTGGCCACCAGAACCGTGATGAGGATGGCAACCTACTCCAGCGATAATCTGGATCGAGACAGGTTGAGCGTGGATTCAATCCTTCGAGAATCCGAAAGTGAACTCAGGACAATGAGTGACGCTGAAAGTCAAATTGTACACATGAGGAACCCGAATCCTCGCCTGATCGGCACTCGATGGTTACCCGACTTTTACCGGACTTGATGCGTTGTCGACCCGCGCGAAACCGCACGGCGCCAACGCTGTCGACACACCCCCGCCAGCCTGACAGCTTCAGAGGTGCGCATCAGCAGCGCACTCCCCGGCCTGCGACACGACACATCGGGAGATTGCCGTGACCTTGTGGCTTGGGTGGGAGGCCGGTACCGATGCCGGAGCCGGCGCTGAGGTGCGTAAGCGGGTCCCGGTGATCAAGACCGGCGGTGACCGCCGCGAGTGGATGCCGTCCTGGCTGTGCTGTCTCAACCGACCAGGGTCGTTACGCGATCGTTTTCGCTGGCGTACTCGCGTCCCTGCTACTCACCGCCCCAATCAATCGTCGGTGATCGGACCATGGGGGAGGGCACGCGGCCTGACCCGGATAGAGCCGGACAAAACCGGAGGACGCAAGAGCGGCTCCTCACCTGTTCTCGAAGGTTGAGGGGCCGGTCGGAGCAGGTCTGCAGGGGTGCCCCCGGTGAGATTCGAACTCACACTGGACGGGTTTTGAATCCGTTGCCTCTGCCAGTTGGGCTACGGGGGCCGGTGTCGGGCCCGACTCTACGCGCCCGTGCCTGAGGCAGCCTCGCGGGGGTAGCCCTGAGTGACCGGTCCTCACCGCGGGCGGGCGGGTCGCACCACGTGGTGAACGCCATCGTGGGGAACTGGATCGTTCCCGGTAGGCTCGATTTCGCGGTACGCCGCACTTTCCCATTCCGTACGAGCACGCAGGAGGACCCCGGTGACCGAAGAGGCTGCCGAGGCCAACGGTGTCGCCACCGAGCCGCAGCGTCGGGTGCTCGTCGCCGAAGACGAAGCACTGATCCGGCTTGACCTCGTCGAGATGTTGCGCGAAGAGGGATACCAGGTGGTGGGCGAGGCCGGCGACGGTGAAGAGGCCATCAAGCTGGCCGCCGACCTCAAGCCCGATCTGGTGATCCTGGACGTCAAGATGCCCAAGCTGGACGGCATCGAGGCGGCCGCGAAGATCACCGGGGATCGGGTGGCACCCGTCGTCATTCTCACCGCGTTCAGCCAGCGCGATCTGGTCGAGCGCGCCCGGGACGCGGGCACCATGGCTTACCTGGTCAAGCCGTTCGCCAAGCGCGATCTGGTACCCGCCATCGAACTGGCGATCAGCCGGTTCGCCGAGTTGCAGGCACTCGAGGCCGAAGTCGCCGGTCTGACCGACCGGCTGGAGACCCGAAAACTGATCGACCGGGCCAAGGGGTTGCTGATGACCCAGCAGGGGCTGTCCGAGCCGGACGCCTTCCGCTGGATCCAGCGCACCGCCATGGACCGGCGCACCACGATGAAGGCCGTCGCGCAGGCTGTCGTGGAGAACATAGGTCAGCACTGAGGCACAAGGCCGGCCACACCGGCGCTTGATACTCTTCGTTTACACCCGGTTGCCGAATTAGGGCAACCGGGTGTAAGTGTTGCATAAAAAGTTGTGACGACCGTCACGATGTGGAAACAAGCCGCCGATCTCTCTGTGCAATCTGGTGAGCCGGGTTTACCGTCAGCGCCCAGTCAAGGACCCCCGCGCGGGGGAGCAGGCCACGAACCGGGTGGCCTGTAGCTGGATTGGGAGGAACGAGTGTCAGGAGCACGACTCACGGGAGTCATCGTGCTGGCGGCTGCCGCATCGCTCGCCATGGGTGCCTGCGCGGCGAAGACCAACACGGCCTCGCCGGGCACCAACAACACCGGGGTGAACCTGCCGGTGGTGTCCGAGGTGCCAGTGCCGGCCGACGCTGTGCTGCCCGCCGGTGACGGGAAGGCGACCTGCAGCGGCGTCACCATCGCCTACGCCGGTGCGCAGACCGGCCCGAACGCCCAGCTCGGCATCAACATCCTCAACGGTGTCCAGCTCGCCGTCAACCAGCACAATGCCAACAACCCGAACTGTCAGGTCACCCTGAAGAAGTTCGACACCGAGGGTGACCCGACCAAGGCCACCGGCATCGTGACCCAGGTGACCAACGAGGCCGACATCATCGGCGTGGTGGGCCTGCCCTTCTCCGGTGAGTCCAAGGCCACCGGGCAGATCTTCCAGCAGGCCAGCCTGGCGCACATCACCCCGTCGGCCACCAACCCCGACCTCACGAAGAACGGCTGGACCACCTTCTTCCGCGCGCTGGGCAACGACTCCGTGCAGGGGCCGGCCGTGGCGAAGTTCCTCACGGAAAAGCTGAAGGTCAACAAGGTCTGCGTCATCCAGGACGACTCGGACTACGGCATCGGCCTCGGCACCGCGGCCACGCAGGCACTCGGTGACAAGGCGTCGGGCTGTCAGGACAAGGTGACCACGAACCAGCGGGACTTCTCCGCGACGGTCAGCAAGATCACCGCGGCCAAGCCGGACGCCGTGTTCTACGCCGGCTACTACGCCGAAGCCGCGCCGCTGGACCAGCAGCTCTCCGCGGCCGGCTACACCGGACCCTTCGTCGGCCCGGACGGCGTGAAGGACGACAAGTTCATCCAGCAGGCGGGCTCGGCCTCGAGCAACGCGATGTTCAGCTGCCCATGCGTGCCGGGTGAGCTGGTGCCCAGCTTCGCCAGCGCCTACCAGCAGATGGCCGGCCAGGCCCCGGGCACCTATTCGCTGGAGAGCTACGACGCGGCCACGGTGCTGCTGCGCGGCATCGACACCGGTGTCAAGGCACGGCCGGAGATGCTGGATTACGTCAAGAACTACAACGCCAACGGGCTCAGCAACCACATGCAGTGGGAGCCCTCGGGCGAGCTGAAGTCCTCCACCGTGTACAGCTACAAGGTTCAGGACGGGAAGATCGTCTACATCGGCACGATCTCCTGATCCCCGCGGGCCGGCCGCTTCGGGCCGGCCACGGTCACATGGCCGGGCACGCCACTTCACGCGGTGGCGTGCCCGGTCCGGTAACAACATCGGAACGTGAGGCCGCGTGCATCAAATCCTGTTTATGGCTGACAGCTGGATAAAATTCGACGTCGACAGCTTTCGCCAGCAGTTCTGGGACAACACCTTCAACGGTTTGACCTTCGGCGCGATCTACGCCTTGATCGCGATGGGCTACACGCTGGTGTACGGCGTGCTCAAGCTGATCAACTTTGCCCACTCGGAGGTGTTCATCGCCGGGGCCTACGCGTTGGTGTTCACCCTGTCCGGGCTGGGGTTCGGCGGTTCGGCGCCGGGGCTGTCCCTGCCGGCGCTGATCGGTGACCTCATCATCGCGTGCGCGGTGGCGATGGCGGCGTCCGGGATCGTCGCGGTGGTGCTGGAGCGTGTGGCTTACCGGCCGTTGCGCCGGAAGGGCGCGCCGAAGCTGGCCTTCCTGATCACCGCGATCGGTGTCTCGTTCGCCATCCAGTACGCGTTCTTCATCTGGCGCGGCGCGAGCGCCGAGCCCGCGGTGATCATGTTCGTGCCCCAGCCGGTGTTCGATATCTTCGGGGCGATCATCACCGACCAGCAGCTGATCATCTTCATTGCCGCGATCGCGCTGATGGTGCTGGTCGACCAGTTCGTCAACCGCACCCGCTTCGGCCGTGGGGTGCGGGCGGTGGCCCAAGACCCGGACACCGCCACGCTGATGGGGGTGAACAAGGAACGGGCGATCATGCTGACGTTCCTGATCGGTGGGGTGCTGGCGGGCGCGGCCGCGCTGTTCTACGTGATGAAGGTGCCCTCCGGGGTGGTGTTCAACGGCGGCTTCAACCTCGGTGTCAAGGCGTTCGCCGCGGCCGTGCTCGGCGGGATCGGCAACATCCGCGGCGCGCTGCTCGGCGGCCTGGCGATCGGCCTGGTGGGCAACTACGGGCAGACGTTGCTGGGCAGTGCACAGTGGTCCGACGTGATCGCGTTCGTGGCCCTGGTCGTGGTGTTGATGTTCCGGCCCACCGGCATCCTCGGCGAGTCACTGGGAAGGGCACGGGTATGAGCACGACCGAGATCCCGCGGCGCGACCGCGCCGCCGGCCCGAAGCCGCGGGGCCGGTTCCGCGAGTGGTGGAACAACCTGTCCCGGCCGCAGCAGTGGGCGGTGCTGGTGCCCGTCGTGGTGCTGATCTATTTCCTGCCGGTGCTCAACCCGCCGCTGCTGACCACCGAGCCGTACACGAACTTCCCGATCGCGATGGTGCATGCGGCGGAACTGGCCATGGTCGCCATCGGGCTGAACGTGGTGGTCGGCCAGGCCGGTCTGCTCGACCTCGGCTATGTCGGGTTCTTCGCGGTGGGCGCGTATGTGGCCGCGCTGCTCACCAGCAAGGACTCGATGCTGCACAAGCTGCCGTACCTGGCCACGCTGCCGCTGGCCATGGTGGTCACCGCGCTCGCCGGGGTGCTGCTCGGCCTGCCCACGCTGCGGCTGCGCGGCGACTACCTGGCGATCGTCACGCTCGGGTTCGGCGAGATCGTCCGGCTGCTGGCCACGCTGGTGCCCGAGCTCAACGGCCAGGTCGGGTTCCAGGGGGTCGGCCACCCGCCGGGCACCCGCGCCAACGGCAACCCGATCTTCACCGCCAGCGACGGCGTGCCGTGGTATTGGCTGGTGGTCACGCTGATCATCGTCCTGCTGCTGTTCGTGGGGAACCTGGAGCGCAGCCGGGTCGGCCGTGCCTGGGTGGCGATCCGGGAGGACGAGGACGCCGCCGAGATCATGGGCGTGCCGACGTTCAAGTTCAAGCTCTGGGCGTTCGCCATCGGAGCGGCGATCGGCGGCCTGTCCGGTGCGCTGGTGGCCGGGCAGACCGGGTTCATGAACAACCAGAACTTCTCGGTGTCGTTCTCGGTGCTGTACCTGGCCGCGGTGATCCTGGGCGGTTCCGGCAACAAGGTGGGGGTGATGGTGGGCGCGTTCATCGTCTCCTACATCCCGGACCGGTTCACCAACCTCAGTGACCGCAAGTACCTGATCTTCGGCTTGTTCCTGGTGGTGTTGATGATCTTCCGTCCGCAGGGCCTGCTCGGCGCGCGGCAGCGGCTGCTGGCCCGCGGACGCCAGGCCTACCAGCGGCTGATCGGCCGCGGCGAGCAGATCAGCCGCGACAGTTCGGTGTCCGCGGAAGTGGGGGAGAGCTCATGAGCGAGCGTGAGCCGGAGGCAGACGGCGGTATCGTCGCCGAACTGGCGAGGATGTCCGAGCAGGAGCGGGCGGAGCATTTCGCCGAGGTGGCGGAGGTCGTCGCGCCCGAGCGGGAAATCGCCGTCGAGGTCGGGCAGACCCTGCTGGAGGTGCGTGACGTCACCGTCCGGTTCGGCGGCCTGGTGGCGCTGGATTCGGTGTCCTTCACCATCCGGCGCGGCGAGATCCTCGGCCTGATCGGGCCGAACGGCGCGGGCAAGACGACCTGCTTCAACGCGATGACCGGCGTGTACCGGCCCACTTCGGGCCAGGTACTGATGGAAGATCGGCCGCTGGCCAGAGCGTCGCGACACAAGATCACCCAGGTCGGGATCGCGCGCACGTTCCAGAACATCCGGTTGTTCGCGGAGATGACGGCGTTGGAGAACGTCGTGGTCGGCGCGGACGCCCGGCACCGGACGAGCGTGCTGGGCTCGTTGCTGCGCCTGCCGCGGCATCAGCGTGAAGAGCGTGAAGCGGTGGAGCGGGCGATGGCGCTGCTGGAGTTCGTGGGCATCGCCGACCGGGCCGCGGACAAGGCGAAGAACCTGCCGTACGGGTACCAGCGAAGGCTGGAGATCGCGCGGGCGCTGGCCACGGAGCCGAAGCTGCTGTGCCTGGACGAGCCGGCGGCCGGGTTCAACCCGGCGGAGAAGGAAGAGCTGATGGGGCTGATCCGCAGGATCCGCGCCGACGGCTACACGGTTCTGTTGATCGAGCATGACATGCGACTGGTGATGGGGGTGACCGACCGGATCGTGGTGCTGGAGTTCGGGCGGAAGATCGCCGAGGGCCTGCCGGCGGAGATCCGGGAGGACCCGGCCGTCATCGCCGCATATCTGGGAGCGGATGACGATGACGTTGCTTGAGCTGTCCGGCGTGTCTGTCCACTATGGGCGGATTCAGGCGGTGTCGGAGCTGTCGATCACGGTCGAGCAAGGCGAGATCGTGGCCTTGATCGGGGCGAACGGGGCGGGCAAGTCGACGACGATGCGCGCGATCTCGGGGATCCGGCCGACTTCGGCTGGCCGGATCACCTTCGCCGGGGAGGACATCACGCGGTTGCGGGCGGACCTGCGGGTGGTGCGCGGGATCTCGCAGGTACCCGAGGGCCGCGGGGTGTTCCCCGGCATGACGGTCGCCGAGAACCTGGACATGGGCGCCTACGCCCGTAAGGACCGCAAGAACCTGGCCGCCGACCTGGACCGCGTGTTCGACCTGTTCCCGCGGCTGGCCGAACGGCGCAGCCAGACGGGCGGCACGCTGTCCGGGGGCGAGCAGCAGATGCTGGCCATCGGTCGCGCGTTGATGGCCAAGCCGACCCTGCTGTTGCTGGACGAGCCCTCGATGGGGCTGGCGCCCCAGTTCATCCGGCAGATCTTCCGGATCGTCACCGAGATCAACAACCAGGGCACCACGGTGCTGCTCGTGGAGCAGAACGCGCAGCAGGCGCTGTCGCGGGCACACCGCGCCTATGTCCTGGAAACGGGTCGCATCACCAAGGCCGGTACCGGCGCCGAACTCCTCGCCGACACCTCGATCAAGGAGGCCTACCTGGGCGTCGCGTGAACCATCCAGGCCGTCGGGTGCCTGCTAGTAGAGTGCCGTATGGCCGAAGTGACCGTCAGCGAGCTCAACCAGCAGACCGCGCGGGTGCTCGATCGGGTCAAGGCCGGTGAGTCCGTCGAGGTCAGCGAGTATGGGCGACCAATTGCCAGGATCGTGCCGATCGCACCGAGGACGGGCGTGCCGCTGCTTGATGAGCTCATCGCGCAGGGCCGCGCGATCCCAGCATCGATGCCGGGACCGATTCCCGCCACCCCCGCGCGCACCGAGGCGGATGGAGACATCCGCCTCACCGACGTGCTTGCTCAGATGCGCGACGACGAGCGGTGTTGATGATTTGTCTCGACACTTCCGCCGCTCGAGCTCGTTCTTCTCCCCGAAGCGGAGACGGCGGCGCTGGAATCGTGGCTCAAGGGCAGGCGTGGCACGCGCGTCCTCCCGCCTGCTCCGGATCGAACTGTTGCGCGCCGTTGCCAGAAACGGGGCGCATCGGATGCCGCGTGCACACGTGATCTTGTCCGGGGTTGTGCTGCTCAGCATGGACGACGCGGCGCCGACCGCCGAGGTCATCGGCGACTCGTACCTGCGCAGTCTGGATGCCATCCACCTGGCAACCGCACATGCCGTTCGATCCGCGCTAACCGCGCTCGTCACCTACGACAAGAGAATGGTCGAAGGCGCGACCGCACTCGGGTTGCCCGTAGCCTCGCCGGCCTAGCTAGCTGCCGCGGGATGCGCGACGAAAAGCGGTGAGCGGCCGGGCCTAGTCTCGCGGGCGGTCGCGGACGATGCAGCTCAGCCGTGCCGTGCAGGTGCGCTTGCCCCGCTCGTCGGTGAGCACGATCTCGGTGGTGATGGTGCCGCGGCCGACGTGCACCGGGACGGCGACGCCGGTCACCACCCCGTCCGTCACGCCGCGGTGGTGCGTGCAGGACAGCTCGAACCCCAGCGTCAGCTTGTCCGGCCCCGCGTTCAGCGCGGCGACGGTGGAGCCCAGCGCCTCGGCGAGGACGGCGTTGGCGCCGCCGTGCAGCAGGCCGTAGGGCTGCCGGTTGCCCCGGACCGGCATCGTGCCGACCACCCGCTCCGGGCCGACCTCGACGAACGTCAGCCCGATCTTGTCGTTGAGCTGCTCGTCGGCGAAGGTCGGGTCGATGCCGGCCAGCTGTTCACCGGCGAACTCGGACAGGTGGTCGCTCACGCGCGGCTCCTTAACGCATACGAGGAGGCGGGACTGTCAGTCCCTCACCCTAGACTCGCTCTCGTGACCCCCAGCGAGAACCAGTCAGTTGCGAACACCACAGCCACGGCGGCCGGCCAGCGGCCGCGGCTGCTGCTGATCGACGGTCATTCGATGGCCTACCGTGCCTTCTTCGCCATCCCGGCGGACAACTTCCGGACCTCGACCGGGCAGGTCACCAACGCGGTCTTCGGATTCACGTCGATGCTGATCAACCTGCTGCGCGACGAGCAGCCCACGCACCTCGCGGTGGCCTTCGACGTGTCCCGGCAGACCTTCCGCGCGGCCACCTATGCCGACTACAAGGCCAACCGGACCACCACCCCGGACGAGTTCAAGGGGCAGGTCGGCCTGGTGCAGGACGTGCTGCGGGTGCTCGGCATCCCGGTCCTGGCCAAGGAGAACTACGAGGCCGACGACGTGATCGCGACGCTCACCACGCAGGCCGTCGGGGCCGGCTACGAGGTGCTGATCTGCACCGGCGACCGGGACGCGCTGCAACTGGTCGGCGACGCGGTGACCGTGCTCTACCCCCGCAAGGGCGTGTCGGACCTGGTCCGGTACGACCCGGCCGGGGTGAGCGGCAAGTACGGCCTGAGCCCCGAGCAGTATCCGGACTTCGCCGCCCTGCGCGGTGACCCGTCGGACAACCTGCCGGGCATTCCGGGGGTGGGGGAGAAGACCGCGACCAAGTGGATCCAGCAGTTCGGGTCGCTGGGCACGCTCATCGACCGGGTGGACGAGGTCAAGGGCAAGGTCGGCGACGCCTTGCGGGCGCACCTGGACTCGGTGATGCGCAACCGGCAGCTCACCGAGCTGGTGCGCGACGTTCCGCTGGAGGTTCTGCCGGACGATCTCGCGCTGCAGCCGTGGGACCGTGACGCGGTGCACCGGCTGTTCGACGAGCTGGAGTTCCGCGTGCTGCGGGAACGCCTGTTCGCGACGCTGTCCAGCGCCGAGCCGGAGGCCGAGGGTGGGTTCGAGGCGGTCGGCGCCGCGGTGCCGACCGGGTCGGTCGCGGCATGGCTGACCGAGCACAGCCGGGCCGGCGAGGCGGTCGGGATCTCCTTCCGCACCACCGGCTCGTCGGTGGCCGCCGACCTGCGGTCGATCGCGCTGGCCACCGCCGACGGGCAGGGCGCCTACCTCGATGTGTCCACAATGGACGAGGCGGACGAGAAGGCGCTGACCGCGTGGCTGGCCGACGCGAGCGTGCCGAAGGTGGGCCACGCGCTGAAGGCGCCGCTGCACGCGATGCTGGCCCGCGGCTGGGCGTTCGCCGGGCTGAACATGGACACCGCGCTGGCGGCCTACCTGGTGCGGCCGGGGCAGCGGTCGTTCGAGCTCGACGATCTGGTGCTGCGCTACCTGCAGCGGGAACTGCGCTCCGACGCCGATGCCGAGGGCGGTCAGCTGTCCCTGCTCGACGGGGGCGACGGGGACCAGCAATTGGTCGAGGCCGAGCTGGTGCGGGCCAGGGCGGTGGCCGAGCTGGCCGGTGCGCTCGAGGCCGAGCTGGGCGAGATGGGTGGCCGGCGGCTGCTGGCGGAGATCGAGCTGCCGCTGCTGGCGGTCATCACCGAGTTGGAAGCCGCCGGGGTCGCGGTGGACCTCGACCAGTTGACCGAGTTGGAGGCGCACTACGCCGCCCGGGTCAAGCAGGCCGAGGAGGATTCCTTCCGCGTCATCGGCAAGCAGATCAACCTCGGCTCGCCCAAGCAGCTCCAGGTGGTGCTGTTCGACGAGCTGTCCATGCCGAAGACCAAGCGCACCAAGACCGGCTACACCACCGACGCCGAGGCCCTGCAGACCCTGTACGAGAAGACCGAGCATCCGTTCCTGCAGCACCTCCTCGAGCACCGGGACGCGAGCCGCCTGCGGTCCACAGTGGAGGGGCTGATCAAGGCGATCGCCGACGACGGCCGGATTCACACCACGCTGCACCAGACGATCGCCGCGACCGGCCGGTTGTCCTCTGTGGACCCGAACCTGCAGAACATCCCGATCCGCACCGAGGAAGGTCGTCGTATCCGCGACGCGTTCGTGGTCGGCGGCGGGTACGCGGAACTGTTGACCGCCGACTACAGCCAGATCGAGATGCGGATCATGGCGCACCTGTCCGAGGACGCCGCCCTGATCGAGGCGTTCCAGTCCGGTTTCGACTTTCACGCGGCCACCGCGGCGCGGGTGTTCGGTGTCGATCCCGACCAGGTCGACAGCGGGCAGCGGGCCAAGATCAAGGCGATGAACTACGGGCTCGCCTACGGCCTCTCCGCGTACGGGCTGTCCCAGCAGTTGCGGATCTCCACGGAGGAGGCGCGCGGGCTGATGGAGGAGTACTTCGCGCGGTTCGGTGGCGTTCGTGACTACCTGCGAAGCGTGGTCGCGGAGGCCACCAGGGTCGGCTACACCGAAACGATCTTCGGCCGCCGCCGCTACCTGCCCGACCTCACCAGCGACAACCGGCAACGCCGGGAAATGGCGGAGCGGATGGCGCTCAACGCGCCGATCCAGGGCAGCGCGGCGGACATTATCAAGGTCGCCATGCTCAACGTCCACGGCGCCCTGACGACGGCTGGTCTGACCAGCCGTCTGCTGCTGCAGGTGCACGACGAACTCGTGCTGGAGGTCGCCGAGGGTGAGCGGGCCGAGGTGGAAGCCTTGGTCCGCAAGGAAATGGGCGCCGCCTGTGACCTCGCGGTGCCGCTGGAGGTGTCGGTCGGGTTCGGCCGGTCGTGGAACGACGCGGCACACTAGCCGCGGTAGTCGAGGTGACCGGCTCGCCCGCGAAATCGCGAAGGCGTGGCAACACCGCGTGAACTTCGCGAACCGTGTGCTTTCGCCCAGCACGGGCCTTTCAGGAAGCATCGGCACGGATCCGGAGGTAGCGTGGGGCCATGTCGGGCGGGCAAGCGCTGCTCCTCGCCGGGTCCGGAATGCTGGCGGGGGTGGCCGAGGCGCTGGTTTCGCAAGGCTGGCATGTCGTGCTGCCGAGCCGGCGGTACAGCCCGATTCCCGCCCCGGAGACGAAACCGGGAATCGCCGCATTGCGAGCATTACGGCCGCCCGGTCACACCCGCCAGGGCGACCGCTCGCAGGGCGACTGGGAGCAGGGCGACTGGGAGCAAGGCGACCGCAAGCAGGGGCGCGCGATCTGGGTCCAGGCCAGCTGGGACAGCCCTTGGGAGCTGGCAAGGAAGGCCGAGGCCGAGTTGTCGGGCCAGGCGGACCTGCTGGTGTCCTGGGTGCACAGCCAGTACCGGCCATCGGTGATGCGGGCGGTGGAACCGTTGCTCGCCGCGGATGCCCCGGTGGTCGAGGTCTCCACCATCGGCCAGTTGGGCCCACCGGATCAGCCGGAGCCGTCGCTGGGCACGCACCGGACGCAGGTCGTCCTGCTCGGCCTGGTGTCCGAAACAGACAGTGGCCGCGCGCTGGGGCAGGACGAGATCATCAGCGGAGTGCGGGCCGCGGTGTGCCGCGCGCTCAGCGGACAGCCGGCCTCGGTGCACCAGATCGGCCGTCTCCGCCCCATGCTCCGCTGAAGTCGGTGTTTGTTATTTGAACAGTGCCCCGCTTATCGGGCGAGGCCGCGGGCCAGGTGCATGATCGAGTCCAGGACTTCGGCGCGGGGGCGGTCGGGGTTGAACACCTGCCAGTCGAGCGCGATGACGAGCAGGGTGCCGAACAAGCCGGCCGCCGCGGCCGGGATCTCGATGTCGTCGCGCAGGCGCCCGGCGTCGGCGACGAGCCGCAGCTGCTCCCGCACGATGGAGATGATCTCCTCGCGCAGCAGCGTCAGCGTTTCCCGCCACTGTCCGGCGGTCCGCCACATCTCGCTCACCAGAAGCTGGGAGAATCCGCGGTATTCGGCGATGAAGGCCAGCCCGGCGTCCACCATGGACTCCAGCGCGGCGACGGGGTCCGGCTCGCCGGCCACCGCTCGCAGCCGGTCCGCGAGCTGGCCGACCCCGTAACGCAGCAGGGCGTCGATCAGCCCGTCCTTGCTGCCGAAGTTGTAGTACACGGTGCCCTTGGCGACGCCCGCCTCCGCGGCGATCTCGTCCACGGTGATCCCGACCAGGCCACGGCTGCCGGCCAGCCGAAGCGTCGCCTCGAACAGTTTCTGTTTGCTGGTCACAGGCTCAGCTCCGGCTTCAGCTTCGACATCGTCCAGACCCGTTGTTTCCGTGCGGCGAACGAGGAAACCGCGAGAGCTCCGGCGAGATACGCGCACAACACTACGACATCGGTCAGGCTCTCGAGGGACGCGCCCGCGTAGAGCAGATGCCGCAGCCCGTCCACCACGTAGCCCATCGGCAACAGAAGATGCAGCGGGTACAACGCGTCGGGCAGGGTCTGCCACGGAAAGGTGCCACCCGCGCTGACCAGTTGCAGCACCAGCAGCACCAAGGCGAGGAACTTCCCCACGGCGCCGAACATCGCGTTGAGCGCGTGCACGATCGCGGTGAAGGTGAGCGAAGCGAGCACGGCGAAACCGAGGGCGCCCAAGGGATGCGCGACGTGGATGCCGACCAGCCACGTGACCGCGCCGAACAGCACGAGCACCTGCACGGCGCCGAGTAGCGCCGCGGCCAGCCAGCCGCCCACCGCCACCCGCACCGGCGCGACCCCGGCGGCGAGCGCGCGCGTGGACAGCGGGCGCAGCACCAGGAACAGCACGAACGCTCCGATCCAGGTGGCCAGGGCGAGGAAGAACGGTGCCAGGCCCGCGCCGTAGGTGTCCGCGCTGGCGAGCCCGGCGTTGTCGACGGTGACCGGATCGGCGATGGTGTCGGCGGTCGCCGTGCGGGCCGAGTCGCTGGGATCCGGGATCTGCCGCAGGCCTTCGTCGAGCCCGTCGCGCAACTGTGTGGCGCCCTTCGACAACGCCGTTGTGCCGTCAAGGGCGGTCTTCGCGCCGTCTTTCAGCTTTGTCGCGCCCGCGGTCAGGGCGTTCGCACCGTCCGAAGCCTGCCCTATGCCGTTGGTGAGCGCTGGTGCTGAAGCGGCGAGCGTGGCCGCGCCGTCGGCGACCTGGCGGGACCCGGTCGCGAGCTGGTTGAGCTGGGCCGTGGTGCTCTGGATTCGCGAACCGGCGGAATCGAGTGGCGCGCGCAGGTCGGCGACCGCCGCGAGCACCTGCTGGACCTCGGCCTCGGGCAGCCCCTTGGCGCGAAGTTGTTGCGCCAGTTGGCCGTTGGCGTCGCCGAGGGTGTTCCGCAGGTCCTTCGCGCTGTTCGCGAGGGTGTTAGCGGCCGCGGCGATCTGCGCATTGCCCGCTGCGACCTGTGATGCGCCGTCGGACAGGGCCTTGGTGTTCTGCGGCAGGGTGGCGACGCTGTTCTTCAGCGTCTTCAGTCCCGCAGCGAGGTCGTCGCCGCCGGTGGCCAGTCGCCCGGCGCCGTCGGCGAGCTCCCGCTGCCCGGTGACCAGCCGTCCCGCGCCGTCGGCGAGTGCCGACGCACCGTCGGCCGCCTCCTGGGTCTTGCCGTAGATGGTGGAGAACCCGATCAGAAACCGGTTGGCGGCCTCCTGCCCGACCTTTTCCGCGATGGTGGCGCGGATTTGCTCGGCGACCTGGTTGGCAATGGTGTGGGCCAGGTAGTTGGTGGCGTCGTTCGTGGTGAGCCGGATGGTGGCCTGCTGGGGCGTGAAGCTCCCGCTGGACAGCAGCGCGGCGGAGAAGTCCGGCGGAATGGTGATCGCGAAGGAGTATTCGCCGCTGCTGACACCTTCGTGCGCCGCTTCGGCGGAGACCTCGTGCCACTGGAAGGTGCCCGACGAGATCGCGGCATCGGTTACTTCCCGGCCCACATTGCGGTCGTCCGATCCGGAGTCGGAGTTCACCAGCGCGGCGGGCAGCTTGCTCAGCCGGCCGTAGGGGTCGAAGTTGGCGTACAGGTAGAACGAGGCGTAAAGCAGCGGAACCAACACGAGCGCGACGACGGCGAGCTTGGGCAGCTTGCCCGCGGTCAGCCTGCGCAGTTCGGTGGCGGCGATCCGGAAACTGGTCACGAGTGGTCTTCTCCTCCCAGGCGCACCGGCACGGACGGCAGCGCGTCAAGCGGGGTGGTCGCGGTCAGCACGACCACGGCCAGGCCCCGCCCGGCGTGCTCGTGCGCGGGCCCGGCCCAGCTGGTGACGTCGCTCGTGTGCCGGTCGGGCCGGTCGAGCACGAGCATCCGCACCCCGCGCCGGGCCGCGGCCAGGTCGGTGAGCAGGCGGGTCCGCACGGCGGGTTCGAGGTTTTCCCAACGCGCCGAGGCCAGGCCCGCGACGTCGTGCTCGGTCAGCCAGCGGGCGACCTCCGCCCGGCCGGCGCGCCGGCCGGCGAGTGCGAGCTCGTCGCCGACGACCACGCGGACGGGGAGCGCTTCGTCGGGTTCGCTGATCCCGGGTGCGTCCACGATCGCGGTCATGGCGCGGAGTTTCGCCGCGGCGGTGTCGCCGTCCAGGGTCACGACACCGGTGGCTGGCCGCATCCGGCCGGTCAGCGCCAGCCCGAACGCGGTGACGGCGGGCCCGGGCTCGCCGTGCACGATCACCAGGTCTCCGGCCTCGACGGTCAGCGAGGTCGGTGGCAGCACCGTGCCGTGCGGCCCCTTGACGCACACCCGGTCGGCTCGGACTTTCACGACGGGCCCCCTTTTGCACTGACTGGTCAGTACAAAAGATACCGCCGCGGCTACCCGGGCGCATCATGGGGTCGATCTCAGCGCAGCGCGGAAGCGGGCCGCGTCTCCCAGTAGGTCCACAATGGACGATAGCCCTGGCGTGGCCAGAACACCGAGGCCAGCGGGTTGGCCGGGTGGTAGTACAGATACGTGCCGGTGGCGCCCATGCGGTGGAACTCGCGGTGCACCACGCCCATCAGCGCCCGGCCCACCCCGCGCCCCCGCGATCGGCGCTCGGTCGCCACGTTGTTCACATATCCCCAGTTCCCCGGCGGCAGCAGTTCCGCGGCCCAGGTCCCGGGCGCCGAGTTCACCCACCCGCAGTCGGCCATGGCCACCGTCACACCGTCCACTTCGGCCAGCCAGACCGGCGCGCCGGCCGCGAGGTTGCGGCGCAGTTGCGGGGCAAGGAGCTTCTCGGGGTCCGGCCTGCCGTGGGCGACCAGGCCCGTGTACGCGAACGTCTGCGCCGTCAGTGCGAGGAGTTCCTCGAAGTCCTTTTCCGTGGCGCGACGCACGGACGGCCCGTTCCCGGGGTCTTCCGGTGGTGGCTCGGTGCGCAGGGCGAGTACCGAGATCGGAATCATTCCGTGATCGAGGAAGGCGCGGATGGCCTCGGCGTCGCGGCTGGGCCAGGTGACTGTGCAGGCGGAGTCGGGGCCGGGGGACTCCGCGTCCATCCGGTGTCGCCAGGCGCGCAGCAGCGCGTCCATGCCACCGGTGCCGGTCCCGCCGATGTAGGGGAACAGTTGCCACACCTGCGCGGCCGACCACAGCAGATCCAGCGAGTCGGGCTGGTGCGTGTGGACCTGCAGCGTCGCGGCCACCTGGTCGCCG
Organism: Amycolatopsis taiwanensis DSM 45107; assembly: GCF_000519205.1. Classification (GTDB taxonomy): domain Bacteria; phylum Actinomycetota; class Actinomycetes; order Mycobacteriales; family Pseudonocardiaceae; genus Amycolatopsis_E; species Amycolatopsis_E taiwanensis. Next base: position 46,829 of record NZ_JAFB01000008.1, read on the forward strand.
CGCGCGGTGGCGGCGACCAGCGTCTCGCCCTCGGGCGGCCCGGGGGGCTCGGGCACCAGCGGGTCCACCGCCGCGAACCGGGCGCGGTGCGCGGCGAGCAGCTGGGCCCCGATCGTCACGAGTGGCTCCGTGGAGATCGCGGTCCCTTCACGCCGGGAAGGCGGGACACGAGGCTGCTCACGCACCACCGTCCGGCGCGCGCGTCGAGAAGATCGCGGTCCCCGGGAAGAGCTTGCCGCGCAACGGGCTCCACTGCCCCCACACCCGCGTGTGCCCTTCCGGCCACTCGGGTTCGACCAGGTCCACCAGCCGGAATCCGGTGGCGGCCAGTGCCCGCACGTAATCGCCCAGGGTGCGGTGGTACTCCACGTAGGTGGCCCGGCCGGCCGCGTCGACCTCCACGTACGGGGTGCGGTCGAAATAGGGCTGGGTCGCGGTGAGGCCGTTCGGGCCGGGATCGTCCGGGAAGATCCACCGCATCGGGTGGGTCACCGCGAACACCCACCGCCCGCCCGGCCGTAGCACTCGGCGCACCTCGGCGAAGACGGTCTCGATCGACGCGACGAAGGGCAGCGCGCCGAAGGCCGAGAAGGCCATGTCCACGGTCGCCGTGCCGAGCGGAAGCTGTTCGGCGGTCGCCTGGAGCAGCGGAATATCCCGGCCGGTACGTGCGTTGGCCCGCTTGCCATGACGCAACATCCCAGCGGAGAGGTCGAGGCCGATCGGGCGCGCGCCCGCGGCGGCGAGCCAGCGTGCGCACGGGGCATGCCCGCACCCGACTTCGAGCACCCGGCGGCCCCGCACCTCGCCGAGCAGCCCGGCGTCGGCCTCCCGCAGCCCTTCGGGGCACCACACGAAGTCGGCGTCGCCCAGGAAGTCGCCGTGTTCGGCCTGGTAGTCGTCAGCGTCGGCGTCCCACCAGGCAAGGTTCGCCGTGGTGGCCTCCCGGGCGTCCACCGGCCGGTGCGCGATGCCCACCGTGCCGAGTCTCTGCTCGGCCGAGGAGTGCCTGTCCTGCTCGGTCACGCACGTATTGTTCCGCAGGCGCGCGAGAAGATCAGGACAGGTGACCCTGTTTGTGTCGCATACACCCAGCCGCGTAAGATACGAGTAGCGCAGTGGGTTCGCGCTACCTTTCCGGCAGAGCTCGAGCCGGGTCACAGGGGTTGCGCACTCGGTGGTGATACTCGGGGCCGGCCGTCGTCACGGACGTTTGCACGGTGTGGCCCGCCGTCTCTCCTTCGCCCGCCGCGCGGACAAACTGCACAATCACTAAACCCCAAGCCGTAACCGGAGCAACCCACCTAATGACCACCGACACCACCACCGTCCCGACGACCGACGCGCAGACCCAGCAGGTCGCTGTCAACGACATCGGGTCGGAGGAAGACTTCCTCGCCGCGATCGACAAGACGATCAAATACTTCAACGACGGGGACATCGTTGAGGGCACCATCGTCAAGGTCGATCGTGACGAGGTGCTGCTCGACATCGGATACAAGACCGAGGGTGTGATCCCCTCGCGTGAGCTGTCGATCAAGCACGATGTCGACCCCGGCGAGGTTGTCAGCGTCGGTGACGAGGTCGAGGCCCTGGTCCTGCAGAAGGAGGACAAGGAAGGCCGCCTGATCCTGTCCAAGAAGCGCGCCCAGTACGAGCGCGCCTGGGGCACGATCGAGGAGCTCAAGGAGAAGGACGAGCCGGTCAAGGGCACCGTCATCGAGGTCGTCAAGGGCGGCCTGATCCTCGACATCGGCCTGCGCGGCTTCCTCCCCGCGTCGCTGGTGGAGATGCGTCGCGTGCGCGACCTGCAGCCCTACGTCGGCCGCGAGCTCGAGGCGAAGATCATCGAGCTGGACAAGAACCGCAACAACGTGGTGCTGTCCCGCCGGGCCTACCTGGAGCAGACCCAGTCCGAGGTGCGCAGCGAGTTCCTCAACGCGCTGGCCAAGGGCCAGGTGCGCAAGGGCGTCGTCTCCTCGATCGTCAACTTCGGCGCCTTCGTCGACCTTGGCGGGGTCGACGGCCTGGTGCACGTCTCCGAGCTGTCCTGGAAGCACATCGACCACCCGAGCGAGGTCGTCGAGGTCGGCCAGGAGGTCACCGTCGAGGTGCTCGACGTGGACATGGACCGCGAGCGCGTGTCCCTGTCGCTGAAGGCCACCCAGGAAGACCCGTGGCGCCAGTTCGCCCGTACCCACGCGATCGGCCAGATCGTGCCGGGCAAGGTCACCAAGCTCGTCCCGTTCGGCGCGTTCGTCCGCGTCGAGGAGGGCATCGAGGGCCTGGTGCACATCTCCGAGCTGGCCGAGCGCCACGTGGAGATCCCGGAGCAGGTCGTCCAGGTCGGCGGCGAGGTGATGGTCAAGGTCATCGACATCGACCTGGAGCGTCGCCGGATCTCGCTGTCGCTCAAGCAGGCGAACGAGGGTGTCACCTCGGAAACCGAGTTCGACCCGACCCAGTACGGCATGGCCGCCGAGTACGACGACCAGGGCAACTACATCTACCCCGAAGGCTTCGACCCCGACACGAACGAGTGGCAGGAAGGCTTCGACAAGCAGCGTGAGGAGTGGGAGCGCCAGTACGCCGAGGCGCTCGCCCGCTACGAGGCGCACATGCGTCAGGTCGCCAAGGCCGCGGAGGCCGACGCCGCCGCCGCGGCGGACGCCGCGACCGGTGTCGAGGGTGGCGAGCAGAACTACAGCTCGACGCAGTCGGACTCCGGTTCGAAGAACAGCGGCGGCACGCTCGCCAGCGACGAGCAGCTCGCGGCTCTCCGCGAGAAGCTGTCCGGCGGGGCGTAAAGCGCGGTTCAGAGGTGGCGAGTGCTCGCGGAAAGCGCTCGCCACCCCTGCGCTTTACGGTGTCCTCTGGGGGCCGAGCCCCCAGACCCCGGCCAGGGGGCGAGCCCCCTGGACCCCCACCGTGGTTGCGTTGGTGAAGTCCGCGGTGCGTGGGTACGTGTCTGTGGTGGGTCTCATGGCCGGGCGTATGTGGCGAGTGCTCGCGGAGAGCGCTCGCCATTCCTGCGTTTTACGGTGTTTTCTGGGGGCCGAGCCCCCAGACCCCGGCCAGGGGGCGAGCCCCCTGGACCCCCGCCGCGGTTGCGTCGGTCAGGTGTGTGCGCTGGGCATTACGGCCGGGCATGGCTGCGGGCATGATGGCGGGGTGCCGATCGAGTTGGAATTCCGCGGTCGCCGGATCATCCGCGACCGCGCGCTGGTGATGGCGATCGTCAACCGGACGCCGGATTCGTTCTACGACAAGGGAGCGGCCTTCGCCGACGGCGACGCGCTGGCCGCCGTGGACCGCGCGGTGGCCGACGGTGCGGACATCGTGGACGTCGGCGGTGTGAAGGCCGGGCCGGGCAGTGAGGTCGACATCGCCGAGGAGACCCGTCGCGTGGTTCCGTTCGTGGCCGCGATCCGCGAGCGCCACCCCGGGCTGGTGATCAGCGTGGACACCTGGCGGCACGAGGTCGGGCGGCTGGCCTGCGAGGCCGGCGCCGACCTGCTCAACGACACCTGGGCCGGCGCCGATCCGCGGCTGGCGGAGGTGGCGGCCGAGTTCGGCACCGGCTACGTGTGCTCGCACACCGGGGGAGCCGTGCCGCGCACACGCCCCTTCCGGGTGCATTACGACGATCTGGTGCGCGAGGTCGTGGACGAGACGTGTCAGCGGGCCGAGGAAGTGGTCGCGCTCGGTGTCCCGCGCGGCGGAGTGCTGATCGACCCGACGCACGACTTCGGCAAGAACACCTGGCACAGCCTGGCCTTGCTGCGCCACGCCGGCAAGTTGGTGGCTACCGGCTGGCCGGTGCTGATGGCGCTGTCCAACAAGGACTTCATCGGGGAGACCCTGGGGGTGGCGCTGGACGAGCGGTTGGACGGCACGCTGGCCGCGACCGCACTCGCCGCGCGGGACGGCGCGCAGGTCTTCCGGGCGCACGAGGTCCGCCAGACCCGCCGGGTTCTGGAGATGGTGGCGGCCATCGAAGGGACGCGGCCGCCCACACGATCCGTGCGCGGCCTGGCCTGACGGTTCCGGCCCACCGCAAGGCGGCTGCGCCGCTTGGCGAAAGAACCTAGTACCGGTCGTTGCCGTTGAGCCCGTACAGAACTCGTTGCAGGATCTCGGAATCCGACGGGTCGAGCATCGGTTCCGGAATGTACTGGTCGAAGTTCGGCGTCTCGATCCGCTCCGGCTCCACGCCCGGCGGCTGAATCGTCTGCCGCGCCGCCGCCCGGCCCGGCGCCCGCCGGGGCAGCGCCGCGGACAGGCCGGTGCGCAAGGGAAGTTCACACCAGACGTTGCGCCGGCCGCCGGGCATCGTGACCGCGCTGATCGTCCAACCGGGCAGTTCCGGCGGTTCCCCGGGCTGCTGGTCGTCGACCTCGATCACCACGCAGTCGGTGTGCAGCCGCAGGCGGATGGTCAGGAACCGGGGGCGGGACGGCGTCGCGCCGGCGACCGACGACTTCACGATGTGCCGGGTGACGAGCGTGGCGTCCTCGACCATCGGCCGGAGTGACCATTCGACGAGCGCGAAGCGCACGAACATCTCGGCGCAGCTGATGGCACTGGGAAGCGCGACGAGCCGGAGGTCATCGACCTGGGTGGGCTGGGAGATCACGAACGTCCTCCGTTTCACCTGGCTCAGGGCTTGCCGCGAGTGCCCGTATCCTTGCACCTCGTCCGCAGCCGGGCGTGCACTGGGTGTCAAGATAGCGCGCGAGACAGCGTTAGGGCAGTGGTTCGGACGGCCGGGGCCACTCGCTCCGCGCGGACGCGGTTGCTCCATCCGGATAGTGAGATCGCGGCGCGCGGCGTTCCGAAGCGATCAAGCAGCGGCCCGGCGACGCAGATGACACCGACGCCGGACTCCTCCCGTTCCTGCGCGAGGCCGTCCGCGCGTACCTTCGCCAGGTGGCGGCGGAGCAGTCCGGGCGCGGTGATCGTGCGCGGCCCCACCCGGCGCAGACTCGCGGCGATCACCTTGTCCAGCACCGGTTCCGGCGAGAAGGCGAGGATCGCCTTGCCCACCGCGGTGGCGTGCGCCGGGAACCGCCCGCCGATCCGGGACGGCAGGGCCGGCGCATCGGGTCCGCGCACGATGTCCAGGTACACGACTTCCGTTCCCTCCAGAACCGCCAGGTGGACGGTGTTGCGTGTGGCCTCGCGCAGGTCGGCGAGATACGGGCGGGCCGCGTCGACGAGCCCGCGCTGCCGGGTGGCCAGCTGCCCGATTTCGAACAGCTTGAGCCCGAGCCGGAACGTGCCGCCATCGCGTTCCAGCAGACCCTGCGCGGCCAGATGGCCGGCGAGCCGGTGTACGGAGGATTTCGGCACGCCGGTGCGCCGGGCCAGTTCCGACGCGCCGAGCGCCTCGTCACCGGGCCGGAAGGCGGTGAGCAACGCGGTGAGGCGCGTCGCGGTCAATCCCGCCCCGTCCCGCTCAGTGGCACACATGGGTTGAGTGTGCCGGATCATGGCGAGCAGCGTAAGGGCATGAAGAAAGCCACCGCAGCGATCGTGGGGCCGGGCAACATCGGCACCGACCTGCTCGTCAAGCTCCGCCGCAGTGAGCACGTCGACGTGCGTTACATGGTCGGCGTCGACCCGTTGTCCGATGGTCTGGCCCGTGCCCGGAAGCTGGGCGTGGAGGCATCGGCCGAGGGGGTGGACTGGCTGCTCGCCCGCGAGGAGCTGCCGGATCTGGTGTTCGAGGCGACCTCGGCGCGGGCGCACGCGGCGAACGCGCCACGCTACGCCGAAGCGGGCATCCCGGCGATCGACCTGACCCCGGCCGCGATCGGCCCGTTCATCTGCCCGGCCGTGGCCGAACCGGCGGAGCTCAGCGCGCCGAACCTCAACATGATCACCTGTGGCGGGCAGGCCACGATCCCGATCGTCCACGCGGTTTCGCGGGTGACGCCGGTGCCGTACGCGGAAATCGTCGCCTCGGTGTCGTCGCGTTCGGCCGGGCCCGGCACGCGCGCCAACATCGACGAGTTCACCGAGACCACCGCCCGCGGCATCGAACTCGTCGGCGGTGCGGCGAAAGGCAAGGCGATCATCATCATCAATCCGGTCGAGCCGCCGATGATCATGCGGGACACGGTGTTCTGCGCGATCGGCCCGGACGCCGACACCGGTGCGATCACGGATTCGATCGAGCGGATGGTCGCCGAGGTCCGGCGCTACGTCCCCGGCTACACGCTCACGGCCCCGCCCCAGTACGACGATCCGCGGCCCGGCTGGAACGGGCGGGCGCGCGTGGCCGTGTTCCTGGAGGTGGCGGGAAACGGCGACTACCTGCCGCCCTACGCGGGCAACCTGGACATCATGACCGCCGCCGCGTCGCGGGTCGGCGACCTACTCGCAGCGCACACCACGAGGGCGGAGGCGCTCTCGTGAGTCGTTCTGTGTCAAGCCGCGGCTCTCAGGCCGACCCGATCGCGCTCGCGCGCAAACTCGCGAAGGAGAAGGCATGAGCTGGGACGGCATCGAGCGGGAAGTCCGGATCGTGGACACGACCCTGCGCGACGGCAGTCATGCCATGGCGCATCAGTTCACCGAGGAGAACGTGCGCGACACGGTGCGCGCGCTGGATGCCGCCGGCGTCTCGTTGATCGAGGTCACGCACGGGGACGGGCTCGGCGGGTCGACGTTCAACTACGGCTTTTCCCTGGTGGACGAACGGAAGCTGATCGCGGCGGCGGTCGACGAGGCGAAGCGGGCGAAGATCGCCGTGCTGCTGCTGCCCGGGCTGGGCACGGTCACGGACCTGAAGGCGGCCGCGGATCTCGGCGCGGGCGCGGTGCGGATCGCCACCCACTGCACCGAAGCCGACGTGTCCATCCAGCACTTCACCGAGGCCCGCGGGCTCGGCCTGGAAACGGTGGGTTTCCTGATGCTGGCGCACATGTCCGCGCCAGAGGCACTGGCCAAGCAGGCCAGGATCATGGCCGACGCCGGGTGCCAATGTGTGTACATTGTGGACTCCGCGGGCGCATTGATCCTCGAGGACGCTTCGGACCGCGTCGCCGCGCTCACCGCGGAACTCGGCGACGAGGTGCAGGTCGGCTACCACGGGCACCAGAACCTGAGCTTCGGCGTGGCCAACTCGGTGCTTGCCTACCGGGCCGGCGCCCGGCAGATCGACGGCTCGCTGATGGCACTGGGCGCGGGCGCGGGGAACTCGCCGACGGAGGTGCTCGCGGCGGTCTTCGACCGGCTCGGGGTGAAGACCGGGGTCGACAAGGACATCCTGATGGATGCCGCGGAGAACGTCGTCCGCCGCTACCTCACGCGGCTTCCGGTCATGGATCGCTCGTCGATCGTGCAGGGCTACGCCGGCGTGTATTCGAGCTTCCTGCTGCACGCCGAGCGTGCCGCGGAACGCTACGGCGTGCCCGCACACGAGATTCTTTACCAGGTCGGCAAAAAGCGGTACGTCGGCGGGCAGGAGGACATGATCATCGACATCGCCGTGCGGCTCGCCGCGGAACGGGCGGGCTGAGTTCAGCTGAGCAGTTCGACGCAGTGGGAGATGAGGCGGTCGCGGGGCACCGTCAACGCGCCACAGAGGTAGGAGGTGAACAGGTTGGCCAGGGCTCCGACCAGGCTCGTCGCGGTGAGGGTCTGCTCGACCGGGTCCATTCGCGCCGGCAGATGGTCGCGGATGAGCGCGGCGAAGGAGGGCAGCAGCGCGATGCCGCGGGCGGAGAGCGCCGGATCGGTGATCGGTGCGAGCAACAGCACCCGTCCCTTGCGTGGATCGTCCACCATGAGTTCGACGAAGGCGGTCACCGCCGCCTCGGCGCGCTCCCGGGCCGCGCGCCTGGAGTCGGGCACCGCGTCGACGAGCGCCTGGTGTGCCTGGCCGGCCACCCGCTCGTACACCGCGAGCACGAACTCCTCCCGGTCCGCGAAGTTCTCGTAGAAGTAGCGCTCGGTGAGTTTCGCGGACCGACACACCCCACGCACGCTGACGGCCGAACTTCCGGCCGTGCCCAGCAGATCCAGCCCGGCGTCGAGCAGGCGCTCCCGGCGGGCGGCCCTGCGGTCGTGGAGTGTGGTGCCTGCCCAGGTAGACGCGCTCACCATGACCAACCCTTGATTGACTACGGGTGTTGTCAATTGTAACTTGATCAACTAACGGGGCCACCTGCGGCCCCGGCCGCTTCAGGAGGTCCGGCGTGAAACTCGGTTACCACCTCGGCTACTGGTCTTCGGGGCCGCCGGCCGGCGCCGGAGAGGCGGTGCTGGCCGCCGAGGAACTCGGCTTCGACTCGGTCTGGACGGCCGAGGGCTACGGTTCGGACGCGTTCACCCCGCTGGCCTGGTGGGGCGCGGCCACGAACCGGATCAAGCTGGGCACCAACATCGTCCAGATGGCCGCGCGTACGCCCACCGCGGTCGGCATGACCGCGCAGACCCTGGACCATCTCTCCGGCGGCCGGTTCGTGCTTGGCCTCGGTGTTTCCGGCCCGCAGGTCGTGGAAGGCTGGTACGGCCAGCCTTATCCGCGACCGCTCGCGCGCACCCGCGAGTACGTGGAGATCGTGCGCCGGGTGGTCGCGCGAGAGGAGCCGGTGACCTTCGACGGGGAGTTCTTCCGGCTTCCGCTGCCCGGCGGCACCGGCCTGGGCAAGCCACTGAAGTCCACCCTGCACCCCGTGCGTCGCGAGATCCCGATCTACCTCGCCGCCGAGGGGCCGAAGAACGTCGCGCTGTCGGCCGAGATCGGTGACGGCTGGTTGCCGCTGTTCTTCTCACCCAAGGCCGACGAGTTCTACCGGGCCGCGCTCGACGAGGGCTTCGCACGGCCCGGTGCCCGGCGCAAGCCCGCCGACTTCGAGGTGGCCGCCTCGGTGCCGGTGATCGTGCACGACGACGTGGAAGCCGCCGCGAACCTCATCAAGCCCTCGCTGGCGCTCTACATCGGCGGAATGGGCGCCAAGCAGGTCAACTTCCACCACGACGTGTTCGCGCGCCTGGGATACGCCGAGGTCGCCGACCGCGTGCAGGACCTCTACCTGGCCGGCCGCAAGGCCGAGGCGGCTGCCGCGATCCCGACCGGCCTGGTGGAGGACACCTCGCTGATCGGCCCGCCCGCCAAGATCCGTGCGGAGCTGTCCCGGTGGGAGGAAACCGTCGTCACGACCCTGCTGCTGCGGGGCGACGCGCCCACCCTGCGCCGCCTGGCCGAGGTACTCGCCTGATTTTTTTCCTGCCCCGGTGGTGGTGCCGTGGAGTCGAGTGACAGGATTCACCCGCATTCCCCCGGCATATCGCACCGAGGAGGACCAGTGGCCGCGCTCCCGGCTTCGACGAGGTTCGGCTATTCACTCGGCTCCTTCGCGACGGGTGCCTTCGGCACCGTGCCCGGGTTGCTGCTGTTGCCCTACCTGACCGACACGATGGCCGTGCCGGGCGCGGTGGCCGGCGTGATCGTGCTGGTGCCCAAGGCGTGGGACGTCGTGTTCAACCCGTTCGCCGGCCGGCTGTCCGACGCGAGCCTCGCCAAGCGGGGCAGCCGCCGCCGGTTCCTGCTGGCTGGTGGGCTGGGCGTGGCCGTGCTGTTCGCCGCGATCTTCGCGCACCCGGGATTCGGCCGGGTGCCACTCGACGCGGCATACGTGGTGCTCGCGTTTCTCTTGTGCGCCACGGCGTTCGCGTTCTTCCAGGTGCCCTACAACGCGTTGCCCGCCGAGATCACCGATTCCTATGACGAGCGCACGAAGCTGACGAGCTGGCGGATCGGCCTGCTGGCGGTGGCGATCCTGATCTCGGGCGGGGTCGCGCCCGGGATCACGAACGGGGTCGGCGGAATCGCCGGGTACCGCCTGATGGGCATCGCGATGGGGCTGGTCATCCTGGTCGGGACCATCGGGGTGTACCTCGGCACGCGCGGTGCGCCGGTCGGGTCGAGGCGGCCCACCACGGCGGGCTGGCGCGACTTGCTGGCCACCATGCGGCAGTGGCGCTCGTTCCGCTGGCTGCTCGGCGTCTACTTCGTGCAGTCGCTCGGCCTGGGCACCCTGCTGGCCGGGGTCAGCTACGCGGCACGGTACGTGTTCGGCGATGCGGGCCTGCAGTCCGCCCTGTTCGTCGGGTTCGTCGGGCCGGCACTGGTGATGATGCCGGTGTGGCCGCGGATCGGCGCGAAATGGGGGAAGCTGTGGGGCTTCCGCTTCGCGTGCATCTCGTTCGCCGTGGGCGCCCTCGGCCTGCTGGCCACGCAGGTGGTCCCGCTGGCGGTGGCGTTCGTCTTCGTGGCGCTGGCCGGCGTCGGCTACGCGGGCATCCAGGTGTTCCCGCTGGCCATCCTGCCCGACCTGATCAGCGCGGAGGAGGAGCGCACCGGGGCCACCCGTGCCGGGGTCGCGGCCGGCGTGTGGACGGCGTCGGAGACCCTCGGGCTGGCGCTCGGTCCCGGCCTGTTCGGGCTGGTGTTGTCCCTCGGTGGCTACGTGTCCTCTGTGGACGCTTCGGCCGCGCAGCCGGGCAGCGCGGTGACCGCGATCGCGATCGGTTTCGCGCTCATGCCGGCGGTGCTGGTGGCGGCCGGCATCCCGCTGCTGCGGCGTTCGATGCTCGACGACCAGCCGAGGCCCTTCGCCGGGTGAACACCCGCCCGCCCGGGCTGACGCGACGGCGGGCCGCCGGGCATGCTTGACCCCATGCCTGCGCCGGAGAACCACTATCTCGTCGGACTCGATCTCACCGGCCGCCGCGTGGTGCTGGTCGGCGGCGGCACCGTCGCCCAGCGCAGGCTGCCTCGCCTGCTGGCCGCGGGTGCCGCGGTCGAGCTGATCTCACCGGAGACCACGCCCGCGGTGAGCGCGATGGCCGGCGCGGGCGAGCTGGTGTGGCACCGGCGCGGGTACGCCGAGGGGGACCTGGAAGGAGCCTGGTACGCGTTGGCCTGCACCGACGACCCTGAGGTGAACGCCGCGGTGTCGGCCGAGGCGGAACGCCGGCGGGTGTTCTGCGTCCGGGCGGACGCCGGCGTGCGCGGCTCCGCCGTGACCGCCGCGGTCGGCCGCCACGACACGCTGATGGTCGGGGTGCTCTCCGGCGGCGAGCCGTTGCGTTCGGCCGCCGTCCGGGACGCCATCGTCGAGGCCCTGCATGCCGGCCGCATCGCCGACCGCCCGGGGCCCGGCGAGCTCGGCGAGCTGCCCGGCGTGGCGCTGGTCGGTGGCGGGCCCGGCGACCCGGAGCTGATCACGGTGAAGGGGCGGCGGCTGCTGGCCCGCGCGGACGTGGTCGTGGCCGACCGGCTGGCGCCGCGCGAGCTGCTCGACGAGCTGCCCGCCGGGGTGGAGGTGATCGACGCGGCCAAGATCCCCTACGGTCGCGCCGCCAGCCAGGAAGTGATCAACAGCGCACTGATCGAGAACGCCAAGGCCGGCAAGTTCGTCGTGCGGCTCAAGGGCGGCGACCCCTACGTTTTCGGCCGCGGTTTCGAGGAGTTGCTGGCCTGCGTCGAGGCGGGAGTGCCGGTGACCATGGTGCCGGGCATCACGAGCGCCTTCGCGGCGGCGGCCATGGCCGACGTGCCGGCCACGCACCGTGGCGTCGCGCACGAGGTGGTGGTGGTCTCCGGCCACGTCGCGCCGGGGGAGCCGACGTCACTGGTCGACTGGGACGCGCTCGGCCGCCTGCGCGGCACGATCGTGCTGCTGATGGGAGTGGAGCGGCTCGCGCTGTTCGCCGGTGCGCTACTGGCGGCCGGCCGCCCCGCCGACACCCCGGTGGCGATCGTCGAGCGGGCGACCACGCCGGCCCAGCGGGTAACGAGGTCCACATTGGACTCCGTGGCGGCCGAGGCGGAGGCCGCCGGGGTGCGCCCACCCGCGGTCGTGGTGATCGGGCCGGTCGCCGCGCTCGCGCCGATGCGCGAGGATGGCGGCCAGACTGCTGGAGGGTCATTCGAAACGGGAGGTGAGCACGCGTGGTGACAGAGGACAACTCTGGGCCTGGTGAGGGCTCCGCCCCCACACCCCCGACTGGGGGCAAGCCCCCAGACCCCCTGCGTGGGCGGGGAGGCAGGCCGCCGACGTCGTCAACCGGCAGCCGAGGAGAAGAAGTCACGGCCGGGCTACCCGAACACGTTCTGAACAACCCTGCGGGTTTCGTCGCGTTCAAGGTGGAGCAGACCGAGCAGGTGGCGGAGGTGACGCTGCTGGGGCCGGGCAAGGGCAACGCCATGGGCCCGGACTTCTGGCGCGAGCTGCCGGTCGTGTTCGGCGCGCTCGACGCCGACCCCGAGGTCAGGGCGATCGTGCTGACGGGTGGCGGACAGCATTTCTCCTACGGCCTAGACCTGCCCGCGATGATGCCGGCCTGGGCGCCGCTGCTGGGCGGGGACGCGCTGGCCGCACCGCGCACCGCGTTCCTCCAGGAGCTGCGCAAGCTCCAGGACGGGGTGAGCGCGGTCGCGGCCACGCGGAAACCGGTGATCGCGGCCGTTTCCGGCTGGTGCATCGGCGGGGGAGTGGACCTGATCAGCGCCGCGGACGTCCGGCTGGCCAGTGCGGATGCCCGCTTCAGCGTGCGGGAGACCAGGGTCGCGATCGTCGCCGACCTCGGCAGCCTGCAGCGGCTGGCGGGCATCATCGGTGACGGTCACCTGCGCGAGCTGGCGCTGACCGGCAAGGACATCGACGCGGCACGGGCGGAGAAGATCGGGCTGGTCAACGACGTCCTCCCGGACCAGGAGTCCGTGCTGGCGGCCGCCCGGGCGATGGCGGCGGAGATCGCGGCGAACCCGCCGCTGACCGTGCAGGGCGTCAAGGAGGTGCTCGCGGTCGCGACCGAGCAGCGCATCGCCGAGGGGCTGCGGTACGTCGCCGCGTGGAACGCCGCGTTCCTGCCCAGCAAGGATCTCGCCGAAGCCATGCAGGCCTTCGTCGAACGCCGGAAGCCGGAGTTCCGGGGGGAGTAGCCGAACCGGGTGCGCCTCGGGCAGGATCGCCGAAGATCTCGGTGAGGAAAGGATTTCAGGTGAGCAACGACGCTTTCCGTCAGGCACGTGACTACCTGCTCGCGCACCGCGAGGACTACCAGAGGGCATACCGCGACTTCGGCTGGCCCGAGCTCACGGAGTTCAACTGGGCCCTCGACTGGTTCGACGTGATCGCCCGCGATCCCGCCAACGCCCGGCGGGACGCATTGTGGATCGTCGAGGAGGACGGTTCGGAAGGCCGGTGGACCTACCCCGAGCTCTCGGCCCGCTCGAACCGGGTCGCGAACTGGCTGCGCGGCCTGGGTGTGCGCCGCGGCGACCGGCTGATCCTGATGCTGGGCAACCAGGTCGAACTGTGGGAGACCATCCTGGCCGCGATCAAGCTCGGCGCGGTGCTCATCCCGGCGTCCACTTTGCTCGGTCCGGCCGATCTCCGCGACCGGGTGGACCGCGGCGCGGCACGGCACGTCGTGATCCGGTCGGCCGACGTGGCCAAGTTCGCCAACGTGCCCGGCGAATACACGCGAATCGCGGTGGGCGAGAAGGCCGGCGGGTGGCACGATTTCGCCGACGCCTACACCGAATCCGAAGAATTCTCCCCGGACGGCCCGACCGCGGCGAGCGACCCACTGCTGCTGTACTTCACCTCCGGCACCACGGCACAGCCGAAACTGGTGCAGCACACGCACATCTCCTACCCGGTCGGGCATCTGTCCACAATGTACTGGATCGGGTTGGAGCCGGGCGACGTGCACCTCAACATCTCGTCGCCGGGCTGGGCGAAACACGCCTGGAGCAACGTTTTCGCCCCGTGGAACGCCGAGGCGACGGTATTCCTGTACAACTACACGCGATTCGACGCGAACGCGCTGATGTCGCAGTTGGACCGGTGCGGCATCACCAGTTTCTGTGCGCCGCCGACGGTGTGGCGGATGCTGATCCAGGCGGATCTGTCCACGCTGAAGAAGCCGCCGCGAAAGGTCGTCGGAGCGGGAGAGCCGCTCAATCCCGAGGTGATCGACCAGGTGCGCAAGGCCTGGGGCGTCACCATCCGGGACGGGTTCGGCCAGACCGAGACCAGTGTGCAGATCGCGAACACCCCGGGCCAGCCGGTCAAGCCGGGCTCCATGGGGCGTCCCCTGCCCGGTTTCACCGTGACCCTGCTCGATCCGGTCACCGGCGAGCCCGCGCGGGAGGGCGAGATCTGCCTCGACCTGTCGCGACGGCCGGTGGGGCTGATGGCCGGCTACGCCGGTGACGCCGAGCGGACCGACCGGGCGTTCGCCGACGGCTATTACCACACCGGCGACGTGGGCACGATCGACGACGACGGTTACATCACCTACGTCGGCCGCACCGACGACGTCTTCAAGGCATCGGACTACCGCATCTCGCCGTTCGAGCTGGAGAGCGTGCTGCTCGAGCACGAGGCCGTCGCGGAGGCGGCGGTGGTGCCCGCGCCCGACGAGATCCGGCTCGCCGTGCCGAAGGCGTACGTCGTGCTCGCCGCCGGCTACCGGCCCGGACCGGAGGTCGCGGAGAGCATTCTCTCCTTCTCCCGCGAGAACCTGGCTGCCTACAAGCGAATCCGGCGCCTGGAGTTCACCGACCTGCCGAAGACGATCTCGGGCAAGATCCGCCGTGTCGAGCTGCGTGCGAAGGAGCAGGCCGCGACGACCCGTTCGGAGGGCGAGTACCGCGAGGAGGACTTTCCCGGCCTGAAGCGCTGAACCGCGGGGCGTCAGCCGGGGTTGCTGATGATCTCGCGGTCGTCCTCCGTGGAGCAGTTGGCCGCCAGTGGCGCGCCGGGGTCGCTGCCGCAGGTCCACGGGCCGAGCGCGAGCGGACCGGCGCCGTCGGGGTTGACGAGATCGGCCGGGGTGAGCCGCGCGAAGTACTGCGTCAGGAGCGTCTTGGCCTCGTCACAGGCGACCGTGCGGCCCTGGACGGAAACCCGGGCCGGGCCGCGCGGTCCGGTGACCGTGCCGCACGGGACGGGGGCGGCCGACGGGCTGGCCACCTCCGCCGCCTGGGAGGGGATCGGTGCTCCCGGTGCGGTCTGGGTTCCGCACGCGCCGAGCACGAGCGCGCAGGCGGCCACGGGGCCGAGCAAGCGTTGGCGCTTCATGAAGTTTTCCTCGTCGGGACTGGAGTCATCAGGGGACAACGCGGGCGTGAATCGTCTTTTGCTGGTTGTTGCACGTGGTGTGTGCGCCGCCCCGCGGGTCCGGCGCGCACACCAGGCTCTGGACCGACATGCTCACCATGCCGCCGGAGAGCCGGCCGACGACCCACGCCGGGAGCTCGCGGATCAGCCGTTCCGCTTCGGCGCAGTCGACGCCGCTGGCGGAGAGGTCCACCACCTGCAGGTTCAGGCCGTTCTGCGCGTGGAAAGTACCGCAGCTTCCCTCCGCTGGTGTGTTCGGAGCGCCCTGAATCGGCGGATCGGGTGACTGTGCGCCGCCGATTTCCGGCTGGTGGGTGACCGGCGGCGGCGCGGCGACCGGGGCCGACGCTGGGCCGGTGCCGGTGCCGGTGCCGGTGCCGGCCCCGGGAACCGCCACGGAGCAACCGCTCACCACGGTGGCGACGGCGACCGCGCCCATGGCGGCCACTGGCAAGGCGCTCTTCCGCAAGCCCATCTCTGGAATCTCCCTCGACGTCGGGCGTGGCGGCCCGTCGTGGTCACGGACCGAGGCGGGTCCATTCTGGACAGTCACGATGGTGGGCTGCTCACACCGAGCAGGTGAAATCTTGCGAAATCGTTAACATTTCGAGGTTGACGGCCGAAAACCAAAGCGATGAGTACTGCCGACGACACCTCCGCTGATACCGGCACCCTGCCGCCGACCACACCGTTCACCGTGGTGTGGAGCCAGGGTCACCCATACGTGCTCGACACCGCCACCGGCGAGTCCCGCTGGATCGGCGCCGACGACCGCGGACGCCCCATTTCCCTTACCCATGCCGACCTGCAGCGTCGAGGCTGGAGCCTGCGCCCTGCCGGTTAGGGTTACGGGGTGAGTAGCCCTGCGCCGAGCCGCGGCAACCAAGGTGACCACCACGCGCGCCCCGTCGACACGACCGCGCGCGAACTCGCGGGGGAGCACGCGTGAGCGAGCCCCGCATCGAGCAGGCGCAGCCGTCGCTGCTGAAGCAGGCGCTGACCGTGCCGAACATCCTGTCGCTGCTTCGCCTGGCCGGCGTGCCGGTGTTCCTGTGGCTGCTGCTCGGTCCCCGCGAAGACGGCTGGGCGCTGGCGCTACTGGTCTTCAGCGCGCTGACCGACTGGCTGGACGGAAAGCTCGCCCGCTGGCTGGGGCAGGAGAGCCGGCTCGGCCAGCTCCTCGACCCGGCCGCCGACCGGCTCTACATCCTGGCGACCCTGGCCGCGTTCCTGGTCCGCGGGATCATGCCGTGGTGGCTGGTCGTCCCGCTGGTGCTGCGCGAGCTGATCGTCGGGGTGTGCATCCTCGTGTTGCGGCGCAACGGGTTCGCCCCGCCCGAGGTGACCTACATCGGCAAGGCGGCGACCTTCGTGCTGATGTATGCCTTCCCGTTCCTGCTGCTCACCCAGGACGGTGGCCTCGTGGCGACGATCGCGCGGCCGATCGCCTACGCGTTCACCACCTGGGGCTGGCTGCTCTACCTGTGGTCGGGTGCGCTGTATGTGATCCAGGCCGTCCGTGCCGTCCAGGGTGTCCGTTCCGGCGGCCCCGCAGTGCGGCCCGGGACGCATCTGTAAGACTTCGCGTTGGCAGTCGGAGAGCGGAAAGGGGAACGCGGTGTCCACTCCAGAAGAGCTGCGGTACACCGAGGAACACGAGTGGGTCGCGACCGGCTCCGGTGACACGGTCCGGGTCGGCATCACCGAGTACGCGCAAGACCAGCTCGGCGACGTGGTGTTCGTCGAGTTGCCCGAGGCAGGCAAGCGGCTGACCGCGGGTGAGACGTTCGGCGAGGTCGAGTCGACCAAGAGCGTGTCCGAGCTGTACGCACCGGTGGACGGTGAGGTGACCGCGGTCAACGGGGCCGTCGCCGACTCGCCGGAACTGATCAACAGCGACCCCTACGGCGAGGGCTGGCTGATCGAGGTCAGGGTCGACGACCCGGCCGGCCTGGAGGGCCTGCTCGATGCGGAGGCCTACCAGCGCCTGATCGGCCAGTGAAAGCGCTCGGCGTGGTCGGTATCACGGCGGGTGCCGGAAAGTCCGACATGGGGAGCCCTTCCGGTTGAATCGATCAGGCACGGTACGTTGACAGCACACATTCAGAGGTAGACGGATTACTTCAGCGGTGAGGAGAGCTCAGGTGAGCACGAACGACGGGCCCGGCGTTCCCCCGGAGCAGTCTCCGGAGAAGACCTCGGTCTTCCGGGCCGACTTCCTGGCGGAGTCCGAGGGACAGGAGCCGCCGGCACCCGAGCCTTCGGTCGCCGGCGTCGATGCGCTGCCGGCCGGGTCGGCACTGCTGGTCGTCAAGCGGGGCCCCAACGCGGGTTCCCGGTTCTTGCTCGACCGCGATACCACGAGCGCGGGCCGGCATCCGGACAGCGACATCTTCCTCGACGACGTCACGGTTTCCCGGCGGCACGCGGAATTCCGGCGCGAGGGCGGCGAATTCGTCGTGATCGACGTCGGCAGCCTCAACGGGACCTACGTCAACCGTGAGCCGGTGGACCAGGCCGTGCTCGCCGGCGGTGACGAGGTGCAGATCGGCAAGTTCCGCCTGGTCTTCCTGACCGGCCCGGGGCACGGGGGTCAGGGGACACGGTGACGGCTGCCGGGCGGCCACAGCGTGATGGGTTGAGCATCGGGGCCGTGCTGGCGCAGTTGCGCGCAGACTTCCCCGATGTCACCATCTCCAAGATCAGGTTCCTCGAGTCTGAGGGCCTGGTGCGGCCCGCCCGGACGCCTTCGGGCTACCGCCAGTTCACCCCGGCGGACGTGGAACGGCTGCGTTTCGTGCTGTCCGCCCAGCGGGACCATTACCTGCCGCTGAAGGTGATCAAGGAACAACTGGACGCCGCCGACCGCGGGAGCGTACCCGCTGAGCTGGTCGCCCGGCGCCTGTCCCGCAAGCTCGTTCCGCTGTCCGAGCCGGTGGCGGGCAGCGGGCCGGACGGGCCGTCCGCCGCGGCGGACTTCGCGCCCGGCCACGAACTCCGGCTGACCCAGGAGGAGTTGCTGGCGCGGGCGGACATCGACCCCGCCACGCTCGCCGAGCTCCAGCAGTACGGGCTCATCCGCCCGGGGCCGGCCGGCTTCTACGACCCGGACGCGGTGCTGATCGCCAAGACGGTCCGGTCGATGACCGACTACGGCATCGAACCGCGGCATCTGCGTGCCTTCCGGGCTTCCGCGGACCGGGAAGTCGGTCTGCTGCAACAGATCGTGACCCCGGTATCCCGCCAGCGGGACGCCGATGCCAAGGCGCGCGCGGAAGAGCTGGCACGGGAGCTGGCCGCGTTGTCGGTGACCTTGCATTCACTGCTGGTCAAGGCGGGTATTCGCGAGGTCGCCGGAGGCGGCTGACGCTGCCGACAGCCAAAGTCGTCGCCAACGACACCATTTCATATCTCTTCCTATCGGCGAAGATGCCGTACGGTGGGTGATGGGTTGCTGGACCAGCGAGTCCCGCGATCCCGGTCAGGACTGCAGGACAAGCGAGCACAGCGCCCGGATGACGGGTAGCGTCGGGGATACCGACGGAGGATCCTCGGCGCAATGCTGTGGCCCGCGCACAGGAGAGGGAGGCGAAGCCCGATGAGCGAGATGCGCGTCGTCGGCGTGCGGGTGGAACTGCCCGCGAATCAGCCGATCTTGTTGCTGCGGGAGACGAACGGCGAACGCTACCTCCCGATCTGGATCGGGTCGGTCGAGGCCACCGCGATCGCCCTGGAGCAGCAGGGGGTGCGCCCGGCGCGGCCGCTGACCCATGACCTTCTCAAGGAGGTCATCGGAGCGCTGGGCCGGGAACTGGAGCAGGTCGTGATCACCGACCTGCGTGAGGGCACGTTCTTCGCCGAGTTGGTGTTCGACGGGAATGTGCGGGTGTCCGCACGGCCGAGCGACTCGGTCGCGCTGGCGCTGCGAGTCGGGGTGCCGATCCACGCGGTGGACTCGGTGCTGGAGGAGGCCGGCCTGGTCATCCCCGACGAGCAGGAGGACGAGGTCGAGAAGTTCCGCGAGTTCCTCGACTCGGTCTCGCCGGAAGACTTCCGCGGCGCCGACACGTAGTCCGCCCGATTGGCCGGATTGTGCTCGTCGCTCCGCCGCCCGATTGGCTCGATCATGCTCGTCGCTCCGCGACTTCGCCGTGATCGGGCGATGATGATTTTGGGGGGCCGAGCCCCCCAAACCCCCCACGGTGCGAGCTCCTCCTGACCCAGCGCAGTCTCGTTTGTTCTTGACCAGCACCGGTTATGGTTCGTTCGTTCGTTCGTTTGTTACGGTGCGGTGGCTTTCTCGAAGAGGGCGGCGAGTTCTTGCCCGTAGGCGTCGAGATCGAGTTGCGGGTTGTCGGCCAGCGCGGCCGCTGCCCCGTCGACGGCTTGCGCGATGGTCCTCGCCATGATCCCCGCGTCGAACTCCCCGAACACTCCCTCACGTTGCCCCTGCCCGAGTTGCCGGGCCAGCCGGCCCATTCGCAGATCCGCCAGCAGCGCATCGGTCACCGGCTCTCCTGTGGCGTTCCGCGCGATCTCGGCGAGCGCCCGCACCGCACTGGGGTGAGCGCGCAGGAACGCCAGTTCCGACTCGATATGGGCACGTAGCGCCGCCACGCGATCCTCGCCCGAGCCCGCACGCTCGGTCAGGTACCGGTCCTTGACGTGGATGATGGTGCCGAGCAGCGCGGTCATCAGATTCTGCTTGGTGCCGAAGTGGTAGGTGATGATCCGGGTGCTGCTCAACCCGGCCCGTTCCCGGATGCGTTCGAAGGAGGTCCCGGCGTAGCCGTGTTCGGCGATGGTGCCGATGGTCGCGGTGAGGATCTGCGCGCGGCGGGCCGCTTCGGTCACACTGAGCCCGAGGTCCGGCTGCATGTCAGCTGTTATCTGCATGAGTAAAAATTAACATGAACGAGTAAGGATGCCTAGTGGGTGAAGTCTCACGATGGCCGTCTCGGTGTCCCGCGCGTCGCGTTGACCGCGGGACCTCGCACGCTTACCGTCGAAGTCGGCGAATTGCTCCGGTGTGATTCCGGCGACTTGGAAGCAACCTGAGCGCTCGTCGCAGCCAGGGATCCCGCTCCCGGGATTCGGGTGCTTGTTTCGACCGGCCGCCCGGCCGGGCGAGGGGAGGCATGCGTGGTCGACGAAAGGCCGGTCAAGGCGGTCGACGGGGAGCAGGGTGAGCTATTCCCGGACTCCTCCCTGCCCGACGAACTGGTCGGTTACCGGGGGCCCGCGGCGTGCCAGATCGCCGGCATCACCTACCGCCAGCTGGACTACTGGGCGCGCACCAAGCTCGTCGCCCCGAGCGTGCGGACGGCGCAGGGGTCGGGTTCGCAGCGGCTGTACTCGTTCACGGACATCCTCGCCCTCAAGATCGTGAAGCGGTTGCTCGACACCGGTGTATCGCTGCAGAACATCCGGGTCGCCGTCGAGCATCTCCGCAAACGCGGCGTGCGGGACCTGGCGAACGTCACGCTCGTCTCCGATGGCACCACCGTGTACGAGTGCACGTCGCCGGAGGAGATCGTCGATCTGCTGCAGGGTGGTCAGGGCGTGTTCGGCATCGCGGTGAAGGTGCACATGCAGGAGATCAGCGGCACCCTGCACGAGTTTCCCGCCGAGCGGGCCGACGGTGGCCACATCGAGCCGGAGGTTCCGGACGAGTTGAGCCAGCGCCGCAACGCCCGCCGAACCGGTTGAGGGACTCCGCCCAACCGGCGAGTAACCGGGCCCGATAGGGTGAAGGCGCAGTCGCCGAAGCCGCGCGGGAGAGTTCGAACCCTTACCTGGGTTCGGCGCCGAAGGAGCAAGTCCTCCCCGGAACCTCTCAGGCACCTGGACCGCGCGGACGAGACGCCTCTGGAAAGCGGGTCACCGGATCACCACCCGGGTGACCCCGCCGAAGGTGCAAGCCCGCCAAACACTGGGCGAACCTCTCAGGCGCCCAGGAGCGGGCACGGACAGAGTGGGGAGGACCCGGACGCGAGCGTCCGGGTCCCACGTTCGGATCAGCCCGGGAGCTTGTCGAGAAATCCCAGCACCCGGCTGATCCGGTCGCCGTCGATCGCGACCACATCGAACCCGATCGCGAGCGGCTCGTCGGCCCCGGCCGGGCCGAGATGCCAGCTGAAACGCGCGATGTCGTGGTGCCCGTCCACCTCGCCGGGCAGGCTGAAGATCAGGCCGGCGAACTGCCCCTGGGCGCCGGCGATGAATTGGTCTACACCATCCCAGCCGCGTACCGAGCCGAGCGGGTCGGTGTAGATCACGTCCTCGGTGAACAACTGCTCGATCACCTCGCGCCGCTTCACGGGATCGGTCTCGTTGAACGCGTCGATGTAGCGGTGCGCGAGAGCAGTGAAGTCCGTCACGGTGTTCTCCTTGCTGTGCAAGTGAATGTTGATGCCACAACGATGCTCGGTGAAGTGATGTGTGTCGATTACGCGCCAGGTAATGGACGACGCTTGTAGCGTCAAGGGGTGAAGACATTTCAGGGACCCCGCGCGGAGCTCACGACCCATGGCGCCGCGGTGGGAGATTTGCTTCGGCTGTGGCGAGAACGCCGCCGGATCAGCCAGCTCGATCTGGCGATCACCGCGGAGGTCTCCACCCGGCATCTCAGCTTCGTGGAGACGGGACGGGCCAAGCCCAGCCGCGAAATGGTGCTTCGTCTCGGGGAGCATCTCGACGTTCCGCTACGCGAGCGCAACCACTTGCTCCTCGCGGCCGGTTATGCCCCGGTGTACCGGGAAAGCGCGCTGGATGATCCGGAGTTGGGCACGGCCCGCGACGCGGTGCGGCAGGTGCTGGCCGGACACGAGCCATATCCCGCCGTCGTGGTCGACCGGTTGTGGAACCTCGTCGAGGCCAACTCCAGCGTGTCCTTGCTCACCGAGGGTTCGGCGCCCGAACTGCTGGCGCCGGTGCCCAACGTGCTCAAGATCGCACTGCACCCGCGGGGCATGGCGCCGCGCGTGATCAACCTCGGCGAGTTGCGCGCGGACCTGCTCGGCCGGCTGCGCCGCCAGGTGGAGGCAACCGCCGATCCGGAGCTTGTCGAACTGCTCGACGAGGTCCGCGGCTACCCGTGCGACCAACCGGTTCCCGAGGTCGAAATCCCTTCGCACGGCAACATCTTCGTGCCGTTGCGCCTGTGGCACGGTGAGCAGGAACTGTCGTTCTTCTCCACGATCGCGACCTTCGGCGCGCCCCTCGACGTGACGCTCGCCGAGCTGGCGATCGAATCGTTCTACCCGGCGGATGAGGCCACGGGGGATTACCTTCGGCGCATCAAGGAAAACGCGTGAGCCGCGCCCGCCCGTCTTCCACCACCGTCCTCATCGGAGGGTGGCCCGGATTCAGCCCGCGTCGGTGACGCCGGCCTGCTGTGCCGGGTCGAGCAGGAAGTCGCGGAACACCTGGGCCGCCCGGACCGCGACCTCGTCGAGGTCCGGGCCGCCGAGGCAGACGTAGGCGTAACCGGCGGTGAGGGGTTCGGCGGGGGTGGCGACGAGGTCGGGCCGGGCGGTGGCGAGCCGGCCGCCCCAGTCGTCGGCGGCTTCCGGGACCCACGCGGCCGGCAGGCCGCCGATGGTGTCCAGGCCGGTGCGCCCGGTCAACGCGTCGAAGGCACGGTCCGACGGGACGGTTTGCACGTCGATGCGTACGCAGTGGGAGTGCACGACCGTCCTGGCGTTGTTCCACTTGGCCGCCGCGGCCGACACCGACCGCGCGGCGCCCGGGGCCACCAGCACCCGCATCGTGGAGTCGCCTTCGGCGCAACTCTTGGCCTGTGCCTCGGCACGGTTGTCGACCACGTCGTTAGCCCAGTTCCAGGCGAACACCCCGACGGTGACGAGCACGATCATCGTCGCGGCCACAAGGGGCCACTTCGCGATCCGGCGCCGGGAGGCGGACTTGCCGACCGCCCGGTGATATCCGGTCGACTCGACCGCGCGCTGTCGGCCCGTTGACTCGATGGCACGCTGTCGTCCGGTGGACTCGATCGCGCGCTGTCGTCCGGTGGACTCGACCGCGCGCTGTCGGCCTGTTGACTCGATGGCGCGCTGTCGGTCCGTTGACTCGATGGCTCGCTGTCGTCCGGTGGACTCGATGGCGCGCTGTCGTCCGGTGGACTCGACCGTTTGGTGGTGTCCGGTGGAGGTCCGGCCGTCAGACGGTCGGGGAGCGGGTTCCTCGACCATGCTGTGACGACCCATTGGTTGTCCTTTCAACTCTCCGTGTTCGGAAGCTAAACGATGTCACCCTAACAGGGGTACTGCGTTAGAGAAATGTGATCGCCCAGCGCGTTCTCACTTTCGCAGGGTGAGCAAAAGCCTGCAGTGAGAAATTAGCCGAGCACGCAAAGGCGCCGCTCGGCGGGTGAACTCAGCCTGCGCCCGCGCGTACTCGGCCCGGCCGTGCGCGGTCTCGATCGCCACCGGCGGGTAGCCCAGCGCCGCCAGGTCATACGGGCTGGCCCGCATGTCCAGTTCGCGAATGTCGGCCGCGAGTTCGAAGCAGTCGCCGACCAGCTCCGCCGGCACGAACGGGTCGAGCTTGTAGGCCGCACGGTAGAGATCCATGTTGGCGTGGAGGCAGCCGGGCTGTTCGAGTTCGGGCTGGGTGGCCCGGGTGGGCTGGAGCCGGTTGCGGGGACGGGCGGCGTCGGTGAAGAACCGGAACGCGTCGTAGTGCCCGCAACGGATGTCGAGCGACTCGACCACCGCGTCGGTTCCGGTGGGACCGAGCCGCAGGGGAAGCTGGGCGTGCCGGATCGCCGCCACGGGCCGTCGGTAGACCATGGCCCACTCGTGCAGACCGAAACAGCTCAGCCGTGGCCGGCGCGACGCGGTGGCCTCCAGCAGCGACAGGATCGAGGAGACCGTGCGCGCCCGCTTGTCGGTGAAAGCGCTTTCATCAACCACGACCCCGCCATCGGCCTCGCGGTAGCCGGGACGGTCCAGGAACTTCCGGGCGCCGGGCCCGCCCAGTACAACCCCCGGCCCCGGGCCCCACCGTTGGAGGTGCGACGGCCGGAACGAGTAGTACTGGAAGAGAAAGTCGAGCACGGGATGCTTCTCGCCGCGCGAGCGCCGCTGCTGGTAGGGCAGGGTCCACCGGCGCATCCGCTCGGCATGCGCGCGCTCCCTCGCCCGCCAGGATTCCTCGTCCAGCATCGACTTCCAGTCTTGTTCGAAGCACGTGTCGGCGCAGCCAGGCCGTGGCGTCCTTCCATCATGCATACGCGTTCGCGGCCGGCTCCGCCGACATCATGCCGTGACGTGGGTGCCGTCGCGGACGGTGCCCACGTACTCCTCGACCAGGTCTTCCAGGGCCACCACGCCCACCGAGGTGCCGTCGGCGCTGAGGGCCTTGGCCAGGTGGGTGCCTTCGTTGCGCATGGCTGAGAGCGCTTCGTCGAGCCGCGCGGTCGCCGGCACCTCGGTGAGGGCACGGGTCTTGGCCGCCGGGACCGTGGTCGACTCGTCGTCGCCGATCTGGTCCAGCACGTCCTTCACGTGCAGGTAGCCGATCAGCTCCCCGGCATCGGAGCGAAGCGGGTAGCGCGAAAAACCCGTCATGGACACCGCGCGCTCGACCTCGCCCATGGTGGGCGTGGCGGGCAGCGTGATGAGGCGCTCCGTCGGCACCAGCACGTCGCCGACGGTCTTCCGCGCGGAGGACAGGGTCTGGCTCAGCCGCTCGTGCTCGGACTGCTCCAGCAGCCCCTCGCGCCGTGACTCGCTGAGCAGCTCGGCCAGCTCGGCGGAGGTGTAGGCGGTCTCCAGCTCGTCCTTGGGCTGCACCTTCACCAGCCGCAGCAAGGAGTTCGCGGCGAAGTTCAGCAGCCAGATGAACGGGTTGACCAGCTTCACCCAGGCCACGTGCACCGGCACCAGCCACAGCGCCAGTCGCTCCGGTTCGGCGATGGCGAGGTTCTTCGGCACCATCTCGCCCGCCAGCACGTGCAGGATCGTGATGACCGCCAGCGCGATCGCGAACGAGATCGGGTGCAGCAGCACCTCCGGGACGTGCAGCAGCGCGAACACCCCGCCGAGCAGGTGCGCGACCGCGGGCTCGCCGAGGCGGCCGAGCACCAGCGAGCAGATGGTGATGCCCAGCTGGGCGCCGGCCAGCATCAGCGACACCTGGCGGCTGGCATTGATCACGATCTTCGCGCGCGTCTTGCCCTGCTCGAGCAGGGCTTCCAGGCGGTCGCGGCGGGAGGAGATCAGCGTGAACTCCGCACCGACGAAGAATGCGTTGGCCAGCAGCAGGATCACGACGAGGAAGATGGCGAGCCAGTCGCTCATGGGTGCGGTTCCTCCAGCCGGTGCACGCTCAGCTCGGCGACGCGGTGGCGGTCCATGGTCATCACGGTGAGCCGCCAGCCGTCGACGTCCACCGAGTCGCCGGTGACCGGAATCCGCCCGAGTTGCTCCAGCACCAGGCCCGCGATGGTCTCGTAGTCGCCTTCGGGCATCCGGAACCCGGTCAGATCGGTGACCTCGTCGGCGCGTAGCTGTCCGGAAACCATCCACGTGTCGAGGTCTAGCTGCTGCGACGCGGGCGCTTCGCCTTCGTCGTGCTCGTCGCGGACGTCGCCGATGATCTCCTCGACCACATCTTCCAGGGTCACCAGCCCGGCCGTACCGCCGTACTCGTCGACGACCATGGCGAGCTGGAAGCGCGAGTCGCGCAGCCGGGCAAGCAGTGCGTCACCACTGAGGGACTCCGGAACGGTAGGCACCGGCCGCATGATCGAGCCGACCCGCACCTTGTCACGGTCCCGCGCGTCCACCGTGAACACCTGCTTGACGTGCACCGCACCCTCCACGTCGTCCAGGTCCTGGGTGTAGACCGGGAACCGGGAGAAACCGGTGCGGCGGGAGGTCTCGATCAGGTCGCTGATCGAGTCGGCCACGGTGAGCGACTCGATCTGCACGCGCGGGGTCATCAGCTCCTCCGCGGTGCGCCCGCCGAACCGCAGCGACTTGTCCAGCAGCTCGGCGGTGGAGGTGTCGAGCGTGCCGCTTTCGGCGCTGGTGCGCACGATGGAGCCGAGTTCCTGCGGTGAACGCGCCGACCGCAGCTCCTCCTGGGGCTCCACACCGAACTTGCGGACCACCCAGTTGGCGCTGTTGTTCAGCAGTGTGATCAACCAGCCGAACAGGGCGGAAAACCGGGAGTGGTAGCCGACCACGGCCCGAGCCGTCTGCAGCGGGCGCGCGACCGCGAGGTTCTTCGGCACCATTTCGCCGAGCACCATCGACAAGATCGTGGCCAGCAGCAGCGCGAGCACCACGGACGTGCTATCGGCCGCGCTGGCCGACAGGCCCAGCGCGGTCAGCGCCGGGCGCAGCAGGTTGCCGATCAACGGTCCGGCCACGTAACCGGTGACCAGGGTGGTCAGCGTGATCGCGACCTGCGCGCCGGAGAGCTGGAAGGACAGCGAGCCGTGCGCCTTGCGGAGAATGCGGGAGCGCCGGTCGCCGACCTGCCGGACGTTCGCGTCGACCGTGCTGCGTTCCAGCGTGGTCAACGAGAACTCCGCGGCGACGGCCAAGCCCGTCGCGACGGTCAGCAGCAGGAAGAACAGGACCCCGAGTACGGACAGCAGCACGCTCATCGGCTGCCACCCGGCGTGTTCGGCGGATCGGCGAACGGTCGCACACTATTACCGGCGGCGGGGATGCCTGCCGCCGGTAATTCGGTGAATCCCGTGGTCAGGGGCGCGCTGGGGTCAGGATGGTGATCGGGTAAGCCGGGTTCGTCACCCGGCTTAGTACTGTCGCCAGGCGACTGCGCATCGCGCACGGAAAAGTCTCACTCCTTGCGAGAAGACGGTTGGGATGGCTTTGATGATACCGGTTGAACGGGCCGGAAGTGGGCGTAGTTCCGCCCACGCCCGGCGTGACGAGCGAGGCTGATGCTTACGCCCCCTGCGCGGCACGGACGCGGTGACGGCGCACGCTCTCCTCGACGAGGTCGAGCACCGGACCGAGGTCGTCGGCGGGCAGCCCCATGGCCAGGTGGGACACCAGCCCTTCCAAGACGAGTTCCAAATACGACGTGAGCACGTCGACATCGACGTCATCCCGGAGATTGCCCGCGTCTCGCTGGCGCAGCAGACGTTGCCGGGTGGCGACGGTGAGCTGCTCGGAGCGTTCCGCCCAGCGGGCGCGGAACTCGGGGTCGGTGCGCAGCCGCCGGGACACCTCGAGCCGGGTGCCCAGCCAGTCCGCGGGGTGCTCGTTGGCCCCCGCGAGCAGGTCCCGCATCACCTGGACCAAGCCCTGCGCGGCGACCACATCGGCCATCCGGGCCGCGTCCTCCTCGGCCAGCGCGAGGAACAGGGACTCCTTGTCACGGAAATGGTGGAAGATCGCGCCGCGGGACAGCCCGGTCGCTTCCTCGAGTCGCCGGACTGTGGCACCCTCATAGCCGTAGCGCGCGAAGCAAACGCGTGAGCCGTCGAGGATCTGGCGTCTTCTCGCTTCGAGGTGATCCTGGCTGACTCGCGGCATTCTGTGATCCTGTCACCTCGGCGAGTTCTTACGCAATCCGTACGTCCGTCCTTTATGGTGGCTCGGTGCCCTGAAATTGTCGTGGTCCGCGTGTAGCGTCCGAAGTCGAGTGCTCTTCAGCTCGATTGGATGGGTACGAAATGACAGCGGTTCGCTCT
Organism: Amycolatopsis taiwanensis DSM 45107; assembly: GCF_000519205.1. Lineage (GTDB taxonomy): Bacteria > Actinomycetota > Actinomycetes > Mycobacteriales > Pseudonocardiaceae > Amycolatopsis_E > Amycolatopsis_E taiwanensis. The sequence goes on from NZ_JAFB01000008.1 coordinate 74,675, forward strand.
CCGGGCGGCAGCGAAGCGGCCGCGTTGTCGGCGAAAGTGATCTCCGACCGCGCGGCCGGCGAAGCCTATGTCGCCTCGGTTTGTTTCAAGCACGGTCCACCGCGGCTGCTCGGTGTGGAGCTGGAGTACACCGTGCACTACGCCGACGACCCCCGAAGACCCCTCGACCCCGTAGACCTCGTCGAAGCCCTGGGCCCGCACACTCCGCGGACCCTCCTTCCGGAAAGTCCCGCGCAGCCGTTGCCGGGCGGCTCGCCGCTCACCTTCGAACCCGGCTGTCAGGTGGAGATCTCGGCGTTGCCACAGGCGTCACTGCGGCAACTGGACGAGATCGTCTCCGCCGATCTGAACTACTTGACCGATCTTCTCGCCCGTGCCGGGTTCACCCTGGGCGAAACCGGAATCGACCGGTTCCGCCGGCCGGGGCGGCTGCTCGAAACCGAACGTTACGCCAGCATGGAGCGCCGCTTCGCGCCGTTCGGCAGCGGGGGCATCACGATGATGTGCAGCACCGCGGGGCTGCAGATCTGCGTGGACAGCGGCGAGCGTGACGAACTGGCGGCGCGCTGGGCGGCCGTGCACGCGCTCGGCCCGCCGCTGATCGCCACGTTCGCCAACTCACGGCACCACGCCGGGCAGGACACCGGATTCGCGTCCGCCCGCTGGCTCGCGGTGCTGGACACCGAGCCCAGCCGCACGTTCGCCACCCCGCCGTCGATGGATCCGCCGGTGTCGTGGGCGAGCCGCGTGCTCGACACACCGCTGATGGTGGTGCGGCGGCGGGGCGCGCCGTGGGACGCGCCGGACGGGCTGACCTTCGCCGACTGGGTGGCCGGGCGGGGCGTGGCGGGCCGGCTCGGCCCGCCGACCTTCGCCGATCTCGACTACCACCTCACCACGATGTTCCCGGCCGTGCGGCCGCGTGGCTATCTGGAGGTGCGGTACCTGGACGCGCAACCCGGTCGTCGCTGGCTCCATCCGGCCGCGCTGCTCACCGCGCTGCTCGCCCGTCCGTCCACCGTGGACAAGGTGCGGGAGTTGTGCGAACCGGTCGCCGGCCGGTGGGAGCGCGCGGCCGTGGCCGGGCTGGCGGACCCGGAGCTGGCCGCGGTCGCGGCGAAGGTCGTCGACCTCGGCTGCGCCGAGCTGACCCGCTCCGGGCTACCCGGAAAGACGGTCGACGAGATCACCGAGGGCGTGCAGGCCCTGGTGCGAGGGCGCCCGCCGCGGGCCGCCAAGGCATTCGAGGCGACCAGGAGCGTGATCCCGCTCCAGGAGGGGAGCAAAGGATGACCGGACTCACCGAAGCCGCCGACCCCTTGCACAGGTTGAGCCAGGACGCGGTTCGCGACCACGCCGCGCAGGCGCTGACCAGGGCGCGGTCGCGCAGCACAACGCTCACCGACGTGGTGGACGACGACGATCTCGTCCGTCAGCACTCGAAGCTGATGTCGCCGCTGGTCTGGGACCTGGCGCACATCGGCAGCCAGGAGGAGCTTTGGCTGGTCCGTGACGTCGGCGGGCTCGAACCGATGCGGCCGGAGCTCGACGACCTCTACGACGCGTTCCAGCACAAGCGCGCCGACCGGCCGTCGCTGCCGCTGCTCGGCCCGGCCGAGGCACGCGCCTACGTCGGCCAGGTCCGTGCGAAGGCGTTCGACGTGCTGGAACGCGTTCCGCTGGAAGGACGCCGGCTCACCGAGACGGCCTTCGCCTTCGGCATGATCACCCAGCACGAGCAGCAACACGACGAGACGATGCTGGCCACCCACCAGCTCCGCAGGGGCGAACCGGTGCTGCACGCGCCGGCCGCGCCGGGCCGCCGCACCGGGAAGCTGCCGGCCGAGGTGCTGGTGCCGGCCGGGCCGTTCGTGATGGGCACGAGCGTCGAGCCGTGGGCGCTCGACAACGAGCGGCCGGCCCACGAGGTGCACGTCGCCGCCTTCCACATCGACACCACGCCGGTGACCAACGGCGCCTACCTGGAGTTCCTGGAATCCGGCGGTTACGAGCAGCGCCGCTGGTGGAGCGACGCGGGTTGGACCTACCGCACGGCTCACCAGATCACCGCGCCCCGGTTCTGGCGGCGCGAGCCCGGCGGCTGGTGGCGCACGCGGTTCGGCGTCGACGAGCCGGTCCCGGCCGACCAGCCGGTCGTGCACGTCTCCTTCTACGAGGCCGAGGCGTACGCGGCGTGGGCCGGAAAGCGGCTGCCCACCGAGGCCGAGTGGGAGAAGGCGGCCCGGTTCGATCCCGCCGGCGGGCAGTCCCGCCGGTACCCGTGGGGAAACGAGGACCCGACGCCCGAGCACGCCAATCTCGGGCAGCGGCACCTCAGCCCGGCGGCGGCCGGCGCCTACCCGGCGGGCGCGTCCCCACTGGGGGTGCACCAGCTGATCGGCGACGTGTGGGAGTGGACGAGTAGCGACTTCGGCGGGTACCCGGGATTCGTCGCGTTCCCATACCGCGAGTACTCCGAGGTGTTCTTCGGCCCGGAGTACAAGGTGCTTCGCGGTGGCTCGTTCGGCACGGACGCGGCGGCGATCCGGGGCACCTTCCGGAACTGGGACTACCCGATCCGGCGCCAGATCTTCGCCGGGTTCCGCTGCGCCCGCGACGGTGCCCCCGACGCCGCCGAAACACGATGAAGACGAGGCGGACGGCAGGCCGCGATGTGTAGGCACCTTGCCTATCTCGGGCCCCCACGCTCGCCCGCGGACGTGCTGTTCGACGCGCCGCATTCGCTGTTGCGCCAGTCCTACGCCCCGCGTGACATGCGCGGCGGAGGCACGGTGAACGCGGACGGGTTCGGCCTGGCCTGGTACCCCGGGGACCGCCCGCCGGTGCGATACCGGCGACAGTGTCCGTTGTGGACGGACCAGGACCTGCCGGAGCTGGCGAGGTCCGTGCGGGCGGAGGCGTTCCTGGCCGCGGTACGTAACGGCACTACCGGCATGCCGGTCACCGAGGCGGCCTGTGCCCCGTTCGTCGAGGGGCGTTGGTCGTTCAGCCACAACGGGCTCGTCCGGGGTTGGCCGGACTCGCTGGCCGCGCTTGCCGGGAAGCTGCCGGTCACCGACCTGCTGACGCTCCCGGTACCGACGGACTCGGCCGTGCTGTGGGCGCTGCTCGCCGAACGCCTGCGGGCCGGTGAGGACCCGGTGCGGGCGGTCGTGGAGCTGGTCGTCGCGGTGGCCCGGGCCGCCCCGGACTCGCGGCTCAACCTGCTCCTCACCGACGGCACGGTCCTGATCGCCACGGCCTGGACACATTCGCTGTCGGTGTTGCGCGGCGATGACGCCGTGCTGGTCGCCTCGGAACCCACGGACAGCGAGCCGGCCTGGCAGCCGGTCCCCGACCGGCACGCCGTCATCGCGCGGCGCGGGTCGGTGAAGCTCATACCTATCGACGCGGAGCCATGACGGTCGTTGTGCCAAGTCGCGGCAACCAAGGTGACCGCCACGCGCGCCCCGAACAAACTCGCGAAGGGAAACACCATGACGGGACTGGACGTGCATCAGGGGTCCGACGACCTCACCGAAGCGTTGAAGGTGGACGTGCGCTCGGGGCTGTCGGCCGCGCAGAAATGGCTGCCCCCGAAGTGGTTCTACGATGCGCGCGGAAGCCGTTTGTTCGAGGACATCACCGCCCTGCCCGAGTACTACCCGACCCGGGCCGAGCGGGAGGTGCTCGCCCGGGAAGCGGGGGAGATCGCCCGCGTCACCGGTGCGAGCACGCTGGTGGAGCTGGGTTCGGGGTCGAGTGAGAAGACCCGCCTGCTGCTCGACGGCCTGCGCGCGGCCGGGACGCTGCGCGCGTTCGTGCCGCTGGATGTGTCCGAATCGGCGCTGTCGGCGGCGGTGACGGCGATCCGCGCCGACTACCCGGGCCTGGACGTGCACGGCGTGGTCGGCGACTTCACGGAGCATCTGGGCCTGTTGCCCGGGCAGCCGCCGCGGCTGGTCGCGTTCCTGGGCGGCACGATCGGCAACCTCCTGCCCGTGGAGCGGCTCAAGTTCCTGCGTTCGGTGCGGCACGTGCTCGCCGAGGGGGAGTGGCTGCTGCTCGGCACGGATCTGGTCAAGGATGTGGCCACCCTGGTCGCCGCCTACGACGACGCGGCCGGCGTGACCGCGGAGTTCAACCGCAACGTGCTCGTGGTGATCAACGAGCGGCTCGGCGCGGACTTCGACCCGGCCCGGTTCGGCCACGAGGCGTACTGGGACGCCGAGCACGAGTGGATCGAGATGCGGCTGCGGGCCCGCGAGGCCATGACCGTCCGGATTCCCGGTGCGGGGCTGGCCGTGTCGTTCGCCGAAGGGGAGCACATCCGCACGGAGATCTCCGCGAAGTTCCGGCAGGAGGGGGTGGCCGCGGAACTCGCCGAGTGCGGGTTCGCCGTCGAACACTGGTGGACCGACGCCCGGCAGCGGTTCGGCGTCAGCCTGGCCCGTACCCGGTAGCCGATGATCCATTCCGCGGCCCATGGTCGAAAATAGGGCGGTGAATCCGCTTCCGGCACTGGCCCGCGCGCTCGGCACACAACCGTGGGTGATGAAACTGGCGAAGGTCGTCGTCTGGGTGGACCACCGGCTGCACCGGGTCTTCCGCGGGCGGGTGAGTCTGGTCGGGATCGCGGGGTTGCCGTCGTTGCGGCTGACCGCGACCGGTCGCAAGAGCGGGCTGCCACGCAGCCACAACCTGCTCTACTTCCCGTACCGGGACGGCTTCGTGCTGGTGGGGTCGAACTGGGGACGGCCACAGAACCCGGCATGGACGATCAACCTCCGCGCCAACCCGGAGGCGACGATCGAGGTGCGGGGCAAGGAGATCCCGGTGCGGGCCACTCTCGTCGAGGGCGAGGGCTACGACGAGCTGTGGCGGCGGGTGGTGAAGTTCTGGCCCGGCTACGAGATGGAACGGGTGGCCGCCGGGCGAGAGCTGCCGATCTTCCTCCTCACCCCCGAAACTGCAACACGTAACGTCGATGAGTGACCCGTTACTGTCGAAATTCGGTAGAGCCACTCATGCACCGTAGACAGCGGCGCCGCGGGTTCCCTTCCGGAGAACTCGCGGCGCCGCTGGGTGTTCGACTCGTGGGTCAGGAGCGGGTCATCTTGCGCAGGACGTACTGCAGGATGCCGCCGTTGCGGTAGTAGTCCGCCTCACCCGGGGTGTCGATCCGGACGACCGCGTCGAAGGTGACCCTGGAAGACACAGTGCCGTCATCCGCTGTCTTCGTCGCCCTCACCGCGACCGTGCGCGGGGTTTCGCCGTTGTTCAGGGCGGTGATGCCGGTGATGTCGAACGTCTCGGTGCCGTCGAGGCCGAGCGACGAGGCCGACTCGCCCGCCGGGAACTGCAGCGGGATCACGCCCATGCCGATCAGGTTCGACCGGTGGATGCGCTCGAACGACTCGGCGATCACCGCGCGCACGCCGAGCAGCCGGGTGCCCTTGGCCGCCCAGTCACGCGACGAACCCGACCCGTATTCCTTGCCACCGAGCACGATCAGCGGGGTCCCGGCCGCCGCGTAGTTCTGCGCCGCGTCGTAGATGAACGCCTGCGGCCCGCCCTCTTGCGTGAAGTCGCGGGTGTAGCCGCCTTGGACATCATCGAGCAGCTGGTTGCGCAGCCGGATGTTGGCGAAGGTGCCGCGGATCATCACCTCGTGGTTCCCGCGCCGGGAACCGTAGGAGTTGAAGTCCTTGCGCTCGACCCCGTGCTCGGTCAGGTACCGGCCGGCCGGCGAGTCGGCCTTGATCGCGCCGGCCGGGGAGATGTGGTCGGTGGTGACCGAGTCGCCCAGCTTGGCCAGCACGCGTGCGTCGACGATGTCCTCCACGGTCGACGGCTCGGCCTGCATGCCCTCGAAGTACGGGGGCTTGCGCACGTAGGTGGACTCCGGGTCCCACACGAAGGTCTTGCCCTCCGGGGTGGGCAGCGACTTCCACCGCTCGCCACCGTCGAAGACGTCGGCGTAGTCCTTGCTGAACATCTCCTGGGTGATCGCGGAGTCGATGGTGTCCTGGATCTCCCGCGCGGAGGGCCAGATGTCGCGCAGGAACACGTCGTTGCCGGCGGGGTCCTGGCCGAGCGGCTGGGCCTCGAAGTCGAAGTCCATGGTGCCGGCGAGCGCGTAGGCGATCACCAGCGGCGGCGAGGCGAGGTAGTTCATCTTGACGTCCGGGTTGATCCGGCCCTCGAAGTTCCGGTTGCCGGACAGCACCGACACCACGCTCAGGTCGTTCTCCTGCACCGCGGCCGAGATCTCCTCGGGCAGCGGCCCGGAGTTGCCGATGCAGGTGGTGCAGCCGTAGCCGACCAGGTGGTAGCCGAGCTTCTCCAGGTACGGCCACAGGCCGGCCTTGTCGTAGTAGTTGGTGACCACCTGGGAGCCGGGCGCCATCGAGGTCTTCACCCACGGCTTGACCGTGAGGCCCTTTTCCACCGCGTTGCGCGCGAGCAGCGCCGCGCCGAGCATCACCGACGGGTTCGAGGTGTTCGTGCAGGAGGTGATGGACGCGATCACCACGGCGCCGTGGTCGAGCACGAACTCGCCGCGGTCCGCCGAGCGCACCGGCACCGGCTTCGACGGGCGGCCCGAGGCGCCGTTCGCCGCCGAGCTCACCTCGACCGCGTCCTCCTCGGCGAAGGACAGCGCCGGCGAGTCGCTGGCGGGGAAGGTCTCCTCGACCTTCTCGTCCACCTTGGTGTGCGGGGTCGGGAACTGCTCCTCGACGTAGTCGTGGATGGACTTGCGGAACGAGTTCTTCGCGTCGCTCAGCTCGATCCGGTCCTGCGGGCGCTTCGGCCCGGCGATCGAGGGGACCACAGTGGACAGATCCAGCTCGAGGTACTCGGAGTAGACCGGCTCGCGTGCCGGGTCGTGCCAGAGGCCCTGCTCCTTGGCATAGTTCTCGACCAGCGCGAGCTGTTCGGCGGAGCGGCCGGTGAGCTTGAGGTAGCGCAGGGTTTCCTCGTCGATCGGGAAGATCGCCGCGGTGGAGCCGAACTCCGGGCTCATGTTGCCGATGGTCGCGCGGTTGGCAAGCGGCACCGCGGCCACGCTTTCCCCGTAGAACTCGACGAACTTGCCGACCACGCCGTGCTTCCGCAGCATCTCGGTGATGGTGAGGACGACGTCGGTGGCGGTCACCCCGGCCGGGATCTCACCGGTGAGCTTGAAGCCGACGACGCGCGGGATGAGCATCGACACGGGCTGACCGAGCATGGCGGCCTCGGCCTCGATGCCGCCGACGCCCCAGCCGAGCACGCCGAGCCCGTTGACCATGGTGGTGTGCGAGTCGGTGCCGACCACCGTGTCCGGGTAGGCCTGCCCACCGCGGGCCATGATGGTGCGGGCCAGGTACTCGATGTTGACCTGGTGCACGATGCCGGTGCCCGGCGGCACCACCTTGAACTCCTCGAACGCGTTCTGGCCCCAGCGCAGGAACTGGTAGCGCTCGCGGTTGCGCTCGTACTCGATCTCGACGTTGCGCTCGAAGGCGTCGGCCCGCCCGAACACGTCGATGATCACCGAGTGGTCGATCACCAGCTCCGCCGGGGCGAGCGGGTTCACCTTGTCCGGGTCGCCGCCGAGCTCGGCGACCGCCTCGCGCATGGTGGCCAGGTCGACCACGCAGGGCACGCCGGTGAAGTCCTGCATCACGACCCGGGCGGGGGTGAACTGGATCTCGATCGACGGGTCGGCCGAGGGGTCCCAGCCCGCCAGCGCGCGGATGTGGTCGGCGGTGATGTTCGCGCCGTCCTCCGTGCGCAACAGGTTCTCCAGGAGGATCTTCAGGCTGTAGGGCAGGCGCTGGGCGCCGTCGACGGCGTTGAGGCGGAACACCTCGTAGGAGGCGTCGCCCACCTTGAGAGTGTCTCGGGCGCCGAAGCTGTCCTTGCTGGCTGGTGCGGTCACGTCTAACTCCAGGTCCCCGGTCAGTTCGGATGTTCGGGTATAGGAGCGAGTCTGGCGCACGCTCACGGCGTCCGCGGACGCGGGGGACGGCGCAGGCTCCCTTCTCATCAAACAGTACGCTTGTCCTTTTTTGCCTTCAACTGCATCCGGGTGTGATGTTGCTCGAACCGCGCCCTTGGTCCGGACGAGTGACGCCTGATGCGGCGAATATCCCGTTTGGGCGACCGGTTACTCGCGGGCTGTCTGCTAGATGTGTGACAGAAGTGAACCTTGCGCTGGAGGGGAAGACACGGAGCAGGAGGGGTAGTCACGGTGCGTCAAGGCGCTGCTGTCCGGGGGTTGATCGCGGGGGGACTGTCCGCGGTGATGATGGTCGGAACCTGTGGGACGAGCGCGGCGGTGCCGCCCCCGCCATCCAATCCCAGCGACGCCCAGCTCAACGCCGGCCGGGCAGCGGCCGACACGAAGGCCGGCGAGGTCGGCCGGCTGGCCAATCGGCTCGCCGAGGCCGAGGCCCGGCTGTCGGATCTGGACAGCGAGGTCGAGCTGAAGCAGGAGCAGGCCAACAAGGCGATGGTCGATCTCCAGGCCGCGCAGGACGCCGCCGCGCAAGCCGAAGACGCCGCCGCGGCGGCGAGACGGGAGGCCGACGCGGCCACCGGCCGGGTGGAGCTGGCACGGCACGACCTCGACCGGTTCATCGCCGCCAGCTACCAGCAGGGCAGCCAGGTCGGCTCGGTCTCGGCCTACCTCGGCTCGCCGAGCCCGCGGGACCTGCTGGCCCGCCAGCAGTTGCTGACCTCGATCACTTCGGGCCAGCTCACTGCGCTGCACCGAATGCAACAAGCACAGGTGGACAAGGCGAACGCCGATGCCGCGGCCAGGGCGGCGCTGCAGACGGCGCAGCAGAAACGGAGCGCGGCCGCGCGGGCCCAGCGTGACGCCGACGCCGCGCGCGCCGCGGCCGAACAGGCGCGAACGGACCAGGCGGCGCGGACCGCGGTGCTGACCGCGGACAAGGACCGGGCCGAGCAGCAGCTGTTCACGGCCCAGCAACAGGTCGCCGGGCTGAGCGGCCAGCGTCAACGCTACGAGGACTGGCTGGCGCAGAAACAGCTCGAGGACGACACGGCCGCCGATCACGTCGCGCTCACCTCGGGCGGCAGCCGGCCGGCGTCCTCGGCGATCGAGCGGGTCATCGCACGGGCGATGTCACAGGTCGGCGTGCCCTACGCGTGGGGCGGGGGAAACGCCGGCGGGCCGACGCTCGGCATTCGCGACGGGGGAGTCGCCGACACCTTCGGCGACTACCGCAAGGTCGGCTTCGACTGTTCTGGCCTGATGATGTACGCGTTCGCCGGTGTGGCATCCCTGCCCCACTACAGCGGTTACCAGTACACGGCCGGACGGCATGTGCCGCTGGCGCAGATGAGCCGCGGGGACATGCTGTTCTGGGGGCAGCAGGGCGACATCTACCACGTCGCGCTCTACCTGGGCGACGGGATGATGGTCGAGGCGCCCGAATCCGGCCTGTCCGTGCGCGTGACACGCGTGCGCTACGGCGACATCATGCCCAACGCCACCCGCCTGCTCGGCTGAGCGCCGACGTTCTACCGGGCACACGGTCCCTGTGCTGCTCGGCCTCGAAATGAGGCGCACCGGAGCATCTAGGGTCTGCGCTTGTGCGTTATTCGACCTTCGGTAGCAGTGGTTTGCGGGTGTCCGAGTTCGCTCTTGGCACCATGCGGATGCCCCGCGACGAGACCGGGCCAACCTCCGAGAGCCGGGCGATCTTCGAGGCGTTCGCCGAAGCGGGCGGCAACTTCATCGACACCGCGGATGCGTATGGCGAGGCCGAGGTGCTGACGCGTGAGCTGGTGGGTGCCGATCGGGAGCGATTCGTCATCGGCACGAAGTACACGCTGCAGCGACGTGCCGACGATGTGAACTCCGCCGGTAGTCACCGCAAGAACCTCGTCGGTGCTCTGGAGTCGTCCCTGCGACGCCTCGGTACCGACTACGTCGACATCTACTGGGTACACGCCCGCGACGTGCTCACACCGGTCGAGGAGACCATGCGGGCCTTGGACGACCAGGTTCGGGCCGGGAAGGTCTTGTATCTCGGCGTCTCCGACTGGCATGCCTGGGAGATCGCTCAGGCCAACACCGTGGCCACGCTTCGCGGGTGGACCGCCTTCGCCGGCATCCAGGTGCCGTACTCGCTGGCCGAGCGGACCGTGGAGCGGGAACTGGTCCCGATGGCGGCGCGGTTCGGCCTGGCGATAACGGCATGGTCCCCGCTGGGCGGCGGCCGGCTTGCCCGTGGCGACGATCCCATCGCCAGCGCTGTCGGCACCATTGCCGGCGAGATCGGGGCTACGTCGAGCCAGGTCGCACTCGCTTGGTTGCGGTCGCGGCCCGGTGCGGTGATCCCGATCGTCGGTGCCAGCAGAGGGCAGCAGATGCGGGAGAACCTCGGCGCTCTCGACCTGGAGCTGTCGGCAGGCCAACTCCGGACGCTGGATCAGGTGAGCGCCGTCGATCTCGGCTTTCCCGGCGCCTTCCTGGCGGACGAGCACGTGCAAGACGCGGTCTACGGTAACCGCCGGGCCCGGCTGGGGCGGAAGCCATGACCACCACGCCCCGGAGCCGGTTCCAGCGCGACGTCCTGATCTCCTCCCGGCGGCGTGCGAGACTCGGGACGTGCGCAACCAGATGGCGGGAATCGTGCTCGCGGGTGGAGCGGCGCGGCGGATGTCCGGGGTGGACAAGCCGATGCTGGAGGTCGGCGGCATGCCGTTGCTGCGCCGGGCGATCAGCGCGCTCCGCGGCGTCTCACCGGTGATCGTGGTCGGCCCGCGGCGGGCCGGGCTGCCCCCGGTGACCTGGACGCGGGAGGAGCCGCCGGGTGGCGGGCCGGTGGCCGGGCTCGCCGCGGGACTCGCACTGGTGCCGCCGGGCAAGGACCTGGTCGTGGTGCTGGCGGCCGACCTGCCCGGGCTGCGCCCGTCCACTGTGGACAAGCTGGTGGCCGCGCTCGGTGCCGCGGACGGCGCGGTACTCGTGGATGCGGACGGAAAACGACAGTGGCTCATCGGGGCCTGGCGCACCGCACGCCTGCGCGCGGCCCTGCCGTCCTCACCTGGCGGCGTGTCGATGCGGAAACTACTGGGCGGGCTGTCGACCGTCACGGTCGGCGAGGCACCCGGCGAGAGCGCTGATGTGGACACACCCGCGGACCTCGAGCGTCACGCTGGACGGCTGTAGGTGCCGGCGGTGGGTGTGCTGTCGCTTATCGGCGCCGCACTGGCGACGTGGCCGTAGCCGGGGCCGAAAAACGAATGTCGCGGGCGTGGCGCAGGTCGGCATCGGACATGTCGTCGCCGGCCGGTGGGGTCGAGGGATGGCTGAACAGCATCGGAGAGACCGGTGCCGGGGTGTTGCGGGAAGGTGTATCCGTGCGGAACAGAGGAACTCCTCGGTGATCGACCAGCGGAACAACCGCCGCCGGCGGAGAAACATGCGGGGGGCCGACCGGCAGCGCCCAGCGTATCGGCTCGCTGCTTCGGTCCCAGGCTTGATCGCAGGACGGACAGCGTCGTCAAGGCTCCTTGTGGCCCGTGGTCGGAAGCGCGGCGCGAACCTGCTCGTCTGGACGCTACACGTTCCGGCGGTTGACCACTAGCGCGGGAGACAGGCCGGACCTTCGTTCGACGGCTTGAAGGAGATTACCTCCGGCGGTTTCGACTCTGAATCCGCGCCCGGCTGTGCGGCGAACGTGCCGATGTGGACAGACCGCGTCCGGGCGCGAACGCAGCTCACAGCCCTCACACCGGCCGGACGGTTGACTATCGGTACGGTCGCAGGAGGCAGTCGCACAGGCATGGCGAGTGAGGGAGGAACCGTGACCGAGTCGGGCTACCCCGACGGCCCCAATGGCCAGCAGGCCGCTACCCCGGCACGGGACGCGCAGGTGCTGGAGCGGACCGTGCTCGAGGTCAAGCGCGTCATCGTCGGCCAGGACCGCTTGGTCGAGCGATTGCTGGTCGGGTTGCTGGCCAGAGGGCACCTGTTGCTGGAGGGCGTGCCCGGTGTGGCTAAGACGCTGGCCGTGGAGACCTTCGCGCGCGTGGTCGGCGGGTCGTTCTCCCGCGTGCAGTTCACCCCCGACCTGGTGCCCGCCGACATCCTCGGCACCCGCATCTACCGGCAGGGCAGCGAGCGGTTCGACGTCGAGCTCGGGCCGGTGGTGGCGAACTTCGTGCTGGCCGACGAGATCAACCGCGCTCCGGCCAAGGTGCAGTCGGCGATGCTCGAGGTGATGGCCGAGCGGCACGTGTCGATCGGCGGCAAGACCTACCCGATGCCCGACCCGTTCCTGGTGCTGGCCACCCAGAACCCGATCGAGAACGAGGGCGTCTACCCGTTGCCGGAGGCGCAGCGCGACCGGTTCCTGTTCAAGATCATCGTCGACTACCCGAGCGCCGAGGAAGAGCGCGAGATCATCTACCGGATGGGGGTCACCCCGCCCGAGCCGCACGAGGTGCTCAGCCCGGCCGAACTCGTCCGGCTGCAAGGGGTCGCGTCGAAGGTGTTCGTGCACCACGCGCTCGTCGACTACGTGGTGCGGCTGGTGCTGACGACCCGCACCCCGGCCGAGCACGGGCTGGCCGACGTGGCGAACTGGGTCTCCTACGGCGCGTCGCCCCGGGCGAGCCTCGGCATCATCGCCGCCGCCCGGGCCCTGGCTCTGGTACGTGGCCGTGACTACGTGCTGCCGCAAGATGTCGTGGATGTGGTGCCGGACGTGCTGCGTCACCGGCTCGTGCTCTCCTACGACGCGTTGGCCGACGCCGTGCCGCTGGACCACATCGTCAACCGGGTCCTGCAGACCGTGCCGCTGCCGCAGGTTTCCGCCCGGCCCCAGGGCGGCGCCGGCCAGCCGGTGCCGATCCGGGCGTCGGGCAGGTGAGCGAGCGACCGGTGGTGGACCAATGGCAGTGACAGGCAGCGAAGAACGACCGCCGTGGGCGCCGCCGGTGTTGCGTGGGGAACGGCTCGAAGCCGGGCTGCGCACGCTGGAGCTCCAGGTGCGCCGCCGGCTGGACGGGCTGCTGCAGGGCAATCATCTCGGGCTGGTGCCCGGCCCTGGCTCGGAACCCGGCGAGGCTCGGCCGTACCAGCCGGGCGACGACGTCCGGCGGATGGACTGGGCGGTCACGGCACGCACGACGGTCGCGCACATCCGGGAAACCGTGGCCGACCGCGAACTCGAGACCTGGTTGGCCGTGGACCTGTCGGCGAGCCTGGACTTCGGCACCGCGCTGTGCGAGAAGCGCGATCTGGTGGTGAGCGCGGTCGCGGCGATCGCCTACCTCACCAGAGGCGGCGGCAACCGGCTGGGTGCGGTGGTGTCCAACGGTGCCGAAACCCTGCGCATTCCGGCGCGGGGCGGCCAGGCACACGCGCGGAGCCTGCTGCGCAAGATCGCCGAGCTGCCCAGGGCGGGCGAGGGCACCCGGGGTGATCTCGGCGCGGTGATCGAGCAGTTGCGCCGGCCGCCGCGGCGCCGTGGCCTGGTGGTCGTGGTGTCGGACTTCCTCGGCGCGACGGACTGGGAGCGGTCGCTGCGCGCGCTGTCGGCCCGGCACGAGCTGATCGGCGTCGAGGTGCTCGATCCGCGGGACGTCGACCTGCCGGAGGTGGGCACCATCGTGCTGGCCGATCCGGAAAGCGGCAAGCAGCGCGAGGTGCGCACCTCCGCGCTGCTGCGGCGGGAGTTCGCGGCGGCGGCGCGGGCACACCGCGACGAGGTGGCCCGGGCACTGCGGTCGTCGGGCGCCGCGCATTTGACGCTGCGCACGGACTCGGACTGGATCGCCGACACCGTGCGGTTCGTGGTGGCCCGCAAGCGACGCTGGTCCGGGGGTGCCGCATGACCGCCCGGCGAACCCCATGGACCCCGCCGCGGCGCGATCGCGGTTGCGAGCGAACTCGCGGGAGATCCGGCATGAGTAGCGCTCTGTTGAGCCGCGGCGATCACCGTCACCACAACGCATTACCTGCGGGGGAAACAACATGAGCCTAAGCGGGTTCACCGCGCCCCTGTGGTTCCTGCTGTTGCTAGTGGTCGCCGCGGTGGTGGCGGGCTACGTGCTGGCTCAGCGGGCGCGGCGCCGGCGCACCCTGCGGTTCACCAATCTCGAACTGCTGGACCGGATCGCGCCGCGGTCACAGGGCTGGCCGCGGCACGTGCCGGCGGCGTTGATCATCGTCGCGCTGTTGCTGCTGACCGTCGGCCTCGCCGGGCCGACAGCCGAGGCGAAGGTGCCGCGCAATCGGGCGACCGTGATGCTGGTGATCGACGTGTCGCTGTCCATGGAGGCCACCGACGTGCAGCCGAGCCGCATCAAGGCGGCCCAGGACGCGGCGACGGCCTTCGCCAAGGGCCTCACCCCGGGCATCAACCTCGGCCTGGTGTCCTTCGCCGGCACCGCCACCGTGATGCAACAGCCGACCACCGAGCGGCAGCCCGTGATCAACGCGATCGGAAACCTCAAGCTCGCCCAGTCCACCGCGACCGGCGAGGGGATCTTCGCCGCGCTGAACGCGGTCCAGGGGTTCTCGGCGGTGGTCGGGGGAGTGGAAGGGCCGCCGCCGGCCCGGATCGTGCTGATGAGCGACGGGAAGCAGACCGTCCCGGACGACCTGTACGCCTCGCGAGGCGCGTTCACCGCAGCCCAGGAGGCCAAGAAGGAGAGCGTGCCGATCTCCACGATCTCCTTCGGCACCGACCACGGAACCGTCATCATCGACGGCAGGCAGGTTCCGGTGGACGTGGACGACGGATCGCTGCAGGAGGTCGCCCGGCTCTCCGGCGGAGAGTTCTACCGGGCGGGCACGGCCGAGCAGCTCAAGCAGGTCTACGCCGATCTCGGCGAGCAGATCGGCTACGAGACGAAGCAGTCCGACGCCAGCCGGCCGTGGGTGATGCTGGGCACGCTGTCGCTCATCGCGGCGGCCGGCACCTCCCTCTTCCTGGGCCAGCGCCTGCCGTAATTTCCTTTGTGGTGGTTTGCGTGGCGGTGCGGGCGGCGGTGCGAGTTGCCAGCCCACAGCAAGCGGCTTCGCCGCTTTCAAACGCAACCTGTGGTTTCAGTGGGTATCGGGAGGCGCGGAGAAGCCGTGCTGGCGCCACGCCTCGTAGACCGCGATGGCGGCGGTGTTGGCCAGGTTGATGGACCGGGAGCCGGGCATCATCGGCACCCGCAGGCGGTCGGTCACCTGGGGCAGCAACTGGATCTCGGGCGGCAGCCCGACCGACTCCGGCCCGAAGAAGAGCACGTCGCCGGGCTGGTAGGCCACGTCCGTGTAGCAGCGGGTGGCGCTTGCGCTGAACGCGTAGACGTTCGCCGGCAGCAGGGACTTCCAGGCCGCGTCGAGATCGGGGTGCACCCGGACGTAGGCCAGGTCGTGGTAGTCGAGGCCGGCACGGCGCAGGTGCTTGTCCTCGAAGGCGAACCCGAGCGGCTCGACCAGATGCAGTTGCGAGCCGGTGTTGGCGGCCAGCCGGATCGCGTTTCCCGTGTTCGGCGGAATTTCCGGCTGGTAGAACAGAATGCGGAACATCGGGTCCACTCCAGTCGTGTTTCCTAAGCGGCGTCAGCCGCTTGCCCTGCGCCGCCAGCCGGCTCCGCTACCCGCACCGCCACGCAAGCCACTTCAACGCGGTCACTAGCCGTGGAGGCTACGGTAAGCGGTGACGGCACCGGGGTGGAGGGGGACGGCACCGGTGCTGATGAGCGAGCGCACGTCGAGGAACTGCGTCCCGACCGCCTGCGCGGGCACCAGGTCGCCGGCCCGCTGGGCCAGCACCCTGGTCACCGCGGCGGCCACGTCCTCGGCCAGGTCCGGGCGGCACACCAGCAGGTTCGCGCTGCCGATCGTGTCCACTTCGGATCCGCCGCGGTACGCGCCCGGGGGAAGGAGAACCGACTCGTACGCGGTCTGGCCGGCGCGCCGCATCGCTGGGAGGAACGGCGAAAGCGGCAGGATCCGGATCCCGATCTCGTCGTCTAATGTGGACAAAATCGGCAGTGGTACGCCCCCGGAGACGAGCATCGCGTCGATTGTCCGCGCTGAAAGGGCGTCGTGCGCCTCCGCCATCGACAGGTGCAATATGCGCACGTCGGTCAGCCCGGCCGCGCTCATCAGCCGCGAGCCCATCGCCGCGGCACCGGATCCCGGCGCGCTCAGCGAGATCGTCCGGCCGGCCAGTTGCGGCACGGAGGTGATCGTCGAATCGGCGCGCACGGCCAGTTGGAGGTAGTTCTCGTACACCCGGCCAAGCGCGCGCAGCGCGACGGGCCGGGAGAAGGGAGTATTCCCGGTGAGCGCGTCTTCGGCGATGTCGGCCAGCGTCAGGGCAAGCTCGGCTTCCCCCTTGTCGAGCATGGTCAGGTTGGCCACGCTCGCTTCCGTCGGCAGCGCGATGCACCGCAGACGCGGATACGCGGCCTGGAGTTCCGTGGCGAGTAACTGGCCGAATGCCAGGTAGAAGGCGGTTTGCTCACCGGTCGCGATGCGCACCTGGCCGACGGGACCCGCGTCGCTAAGCGGCGCGCTGCCCACCAGGCCCGCGCTGGCGGTCAGCCCGGCGAGCAGCAGGGTTCGTCGCCGGATCACGGCAGCTCCACCCGGACCGACAGCCCGTGCGGGGTGACGGCCGCCAGTTCGATCCGCCCGCCGCGCCCGCCGGCCAGGCGTTCCGCGATGGCCAGGCCGAGCCCGGTGCCGGGCAGGTCTCGATGGTGCGTCGCACGCCAGAACCGGGTCTGTGCCTGGCCGAGTTCGGCTTCGGTGAGCCCGGGACCGTTGTCCCGCACTTCGACGAGCCCGGGACGCGTGATCACTTCGACGCGGGCGCCCGAGCCCGCATACTTGATGGCGTTGTCCAGCAACACGTCCAGCACCTGGGAGACTTCGGCCTCGGTTGCCGAAACGGTTCCTGGTTGTCCACTGTGGACGAGTTCGATCCCGGCCCGCTCGGCGACCGGCTGCCACAGCTGCACCTGGGCGGCCCCGACCGCGGTGACGTCGCAGGCAGCGCCGCCGGTGCCCGCCGCGGCGAGTTCGCCCGCGTGATGTTCCACGCTGGCCAGGGTGAGCAGGTCGTCGAGGAGTTTCTCCATGCGCTCCAGCTCACCCACCGCACCGGTGTAGGTGCGTCCCGCCGAGGCCGGCAGATGCGGTTCCAACGCGTCGATACGCAGTCGTAGGGCGGTCATCGGATTGCGCATCTGGTGTGAGGTGTCGGCGACCAGGCGGCGTTGCTGCTCCAAGGCCGAGGTCACGGCGTCCGACATCCGGTTGAAACCGGCGGTGAGCTTGCGCAGTTCGGGCGGCCCGGCCAGGCGTGGACGTCCGGGTGGCAGGCCCGCGGTCAGCCGGCCGACGGCGTGGTCCAGGCGGCGCAGCGGGCCGAGCAGCCACCGAGTGGCGGTCAGGGCGAGCGCGATGCAGGCCAACGTGAACAGGGCGGTCCCCGCGAGCACGGCCGTCCACCGGCTGGCGACGTCGGCCGCCGCCACCACGACCGATGCCCGCAGCACGACCGCGCCCGAGACCCGGGTGCCCGCGCCGGCGGGACGTGCGAGCAGGACCGGAGCGGACGACCACGGCCGCACCGTCCCCGCCGGGCGAGTCTGCTGGTTTCGCAATGCGGTGTCGATCAGCGCGGACACAGCCGGGTCGGTCGCGGTCATTCCCCCGGTGGCCACCATCGGCGCACGCCGGGCGGTCACCACGACGATCGGCTCGCCGTACAACTCGGTGTACCGGGTGGCCTCGGCGATCAGGGTGTCCGGATCGCCCGTCGTGACGGCTTGGTCGGTGAGCGCGGCGAACCGGTCCAGGTCGCCGCCCCGCGCCAGCATGAGCTGCTGGGTGCGTTCGTTGGCGGTGACCGTCAGCAGCGGGACCGCGAACCCGGCCGTTGCCAGGACCACGAAGGCGAACAGGACCGCCAGTACCCGGGCGCGCACTAGAGACTCTTTCGACGTGGTTTGCGTGACGGCCCACCGCAAGCGGCTCCGCCGCTTTGAAACACCATCTAATTGCCCAGGCGGTAGCCGAAGCCGCGGATCGTGGTCAGCAGTTCCGGGCGGTGCAGCTTGGCGCGCAACTGCGTGAGGTGCACGTCCAGCGACCGGGACACCGCGAGGTAGGCGTCACCCCACACCTCGTCCATCAGTTGCTGGCGGCTGACCGCCGTGCCCGCCCGCTTGGCGAGCGCGGCGAGCACGGCGAACTCCTTGGCGGTCAGGCTCACCTCGTCGCCGCCCACCAGGACTCGCCGCCCGTCGAGCTCGATCTGGATGTCCCCGACCATCACCGTGCGCGGATCCGGCGGCCCGGCCGCGGCCCGGCGGGTCACCGCGTCGATCCGGGCCAACAGCTCCCGCAGGCGCACGGGTTTCACCAGATAGTCGTCGGCACCCAGCCGCAGGCCGCGAACCACGGAGCGTTCGTCACCGCGGGCGGTCAGCACGATGACCGGCAGCGCGGAGACCGCCCGGAGCTTCCGGAGAACCTCGAGACCGTCGAGATCGGGCAGCCCGAGATCGAGCAGCGCCAGGTCGGCCTCCCGATGGGCGATGAGCGCGTCGGTGCCGCGCCGAACACGGACCAGGCGATGGCCGTGCGCGCCCAGCGAGTCGAGCAGGGCCTCGGCGACCCCGTCGTCGTCTTCGACAAGCAGCACGCGCACGGCCATGAATTTAGCTTGTGGTCGCGGGTGCCGGAGCGACCTCCGTCATCCGGGAATCCTTCGCGGTGTCCCGCATCCGGATATAGACGATCAGTGAAATGAACACGACGATGGTCACGTAGTAGAAGAACCAGGACTCGTGCCCGGCCTGCTTGAACCACAGCGCGATGTACTCGGCGGTGCCGCCGAAGATGGCCACGGCCAGCGAGTAGGGCAGGCCGACGCCGAGCGCGCGGATGTTGGTCGGGAACAGTTCCGCCTTCACCACCGCGCTGATCGAGGTGTAGCCCGCGCTGATCGCCAGTGGGACGGTCATCAGGACGAAGGCGAAGACCGGGTCCTTGGTGTTCGCCAGCAGAGTCAGCGAGGGCACCGTGACCAGCGTGCCGAGCACCCCGAAGCCGATCAGCAGAGGCCGGCGGCCGATCCGGTCGGACAGCGCGCCGAGAAGTGGCTGGAAGACCACGAACAGCAACAGCGCGAAGAAGTTGATCCACGCCGCGGTCGGTTTGCTGATCCCGCTGGTGTTGACCATGAACTTCTGCAGGTACGTGGTGTAGGTGTAGAAGAACAGCGTGCCGCCCATGGTCAGGCCGATCACGAGGGCCACTTCACGGGGATGGCGCATCAGCTCGCGCAGGGTGCCGGCGGAGGCACGCTCGGTGCGGTCCCTCTTCATGTTCTCGAAACTCGCCGATTCGTCCATGCCCCGCCGCAGGTACAGCACGATCAGGGCGCCGAGCGCGCCGATGCCGAAGGCGATCCGCCAGCCCCAGCTTTCGAGCTGGGCGGCGGTGAGCACCTGCTGCAGCACGATCTGCACGGCGAGTGCGACCAGCTGGCCGGCGATCAGCGTGACGTACTGATAGCTCGAGTAGTAGCCGCGACGCGTGTGGGTGGCCACTTCGGACATGTAGGTCGCCGACGTCGAATACTCCCCGCCGACGGAGATGCCCTGCAACAGGCGCGCGACTACCAGCAGGATCGGCGCGGCGATGCCGATCGAGCGGTATCCCGGGGTGAGTGCGATCAACAGGGACCCGGCGGCCATCACCGTGACCGAAAGCGTCAGCGCGGAACGCCGGCCGTAACGGTCGGCGTACCAGCCGAGAAGCCAGCCACCGATCGGCCGCATCAGGAAGCCGACCGCGAACACGCCCGCGGTGTTGAGCAGCTGGGCGGTCGAGTCACCCTTGGGGAAGAACGTGGCGGCGAAGTAGACGCTGAACGCGGTGTAGGCGTACCAGTCGTACCACTCGATCAGGTTGCCGACCGAGCCACGGAGGATGTTGCTGATCACACGCCGTTTCGGTGGGACGGCGGTTGGCGACGTCATTGCGGACTCCTTTGTCTCCGGAACGCAATCACGTTCGGTGATCGCCCCGCGCGCGGGCAAGCCTGCCGGGGCAGCCCTAACACTCCCTTAGGACGATTACTCCCCGGTAGCGGCGTGGGTGATGCTGGGCCCCCGGCCAGCGGTTAACCTCAGCGGGCAACATGGAGGGGATTCGCTCCGGTCGGGGCACCCTCATATGCCACAGGAATCGAGCGTGAGGAGAACGAGGTGGGACGGTCGGTTCTGGTCACCGGCGGCAATCGCGGTATCGGACTGGCGATCGCCCAGGGGCTTGCCGGGCACGGGCACAAGGTGGCCGTGACGCACCGCGGCTCGGGGGCGCCCGAAGGGCTGTTCGGGGTCGAGGCGGATGTCACGGACTCGGAACAGATCGAGGCCGCATTCAAGCAGGTCGAAGAGCATCAGGGGCCGGTCGAGGTGCTCGTGTCCAACGCCGGCATCACCGACGACACGCTGCTCATGCGGATGAGCGAGGAACAGTTCACGCGGGTCATCGACGCGAACCTGACCGGTGCCTACCGCGTCGCCAAGCGGGCCTCGCGCGGGATGCTGCGGGCGAAGTGGGGCCGGTTCATCTTCCTCTCCTCGGTCGTCGGGCTCTCCGGCGGCGCGGGACAGGTCAACTACGCGGCGAGCAAGGCCGGTCTGGTCGGGCTCGCCCGGTCGCTGACCCGCGAGCTGGGCTCACGCAACATCACCGCGAACGTGATCGCGCCCGGGTTCATCGTCACGGACATGACCAACGCGCTGACCGAGGACCAGCGTGCCTCGGCGCTCGCCCAGATCCCCGCCGGCCGCTACGGCGAGACCGCGGACATCGCGTCCGCGGTGCGGTTCCTCGCCTCGGACGAAGCGGGCTACATCAACGGGGCGGTGCTGCCGGTCGACGGCGGCCTCGGCATGGGGCACTGACCAGGCGCGCCTCGTCGCCGCGTTTTCCGCCTACCTACAGTTGTTCGACTATCGAAAGGACTAGCGTGCCCGGACTGCTCGAAGGCAAGCGCCTGCTCATCACTGGCGTGATCACCGACGCCTCGATCGCGTTCCACGCGGCGAAGGTGGCGCAGGAACAAGGGGCGAAGGTGGTGTTGACCGGCTTCGGTCGGCTGTCGCTGGTGGAGCGCATCGCCAAGCGCCTGCCCGAGCCGGCGCCGGTGGTCGAGTTGGACGTGCAGAACCCCGAGCACCTGGACACCCTCGCCGACCGGGTCCGCGAGCACGTGGACGGGCTGGACGGGGTGCTGCACGCGATCGCGTTCGCACCGCAAACCTGCCTGGGCGCGCCGTTCCTGGACGCGCCGAAGGACGACGTGACGGTCGCGCTCGAGGTGTCGGCCTACTCGTTCAAGTCGCTCGCCGTCGCCGCGTTGCCGTTGCTCACCCCCGGTTCTTCCATCGTGGGCCTGGATTTCGACGCCCGGGTGGCGTGGCCGGCCTACAACTGGATGGGGGTGGCGAAGGCCGCGCTGGAGTCGGTCAACCGGTACCTGGCGCGTGAGCTCGGGCCGCACGACATCCGGGTCAACCTGGTCGCGGCCGGCCCGGTGAAGACCATGGCGGCCAAGTCGATCCCCGGCTTCGGCGAACTCGAAGGCGGCTGGGATTCCCGCGCCCCGCTCGGCTGGAAGGCCGAGGACGCGACGCCGGTCGCCAAGACGATCTGTGCTGTGCTCTCCGACTGGTTGCCCGCCACCACCGGCTCGATGATCTGGGTCGACGGCGGCGTCCACGCCCTGGGCCTGTAGCGGTGCACCGCGCTCGGGAGCGGCTCGAATTCGACCGGTTTTCGAGTTGTCGGCTAACCTGCCTCCATGGCTTCACCGGAAGAGTTCGAGGCGCGCGTATCCGCGCTGGAGTCGCAGTTCCGTGACCTGAGTGACCGGGTGCGTCACAACGAACAGGACGCCGCGGCCGCGCGGGTTCTGGCCGGTGGAGCCGATCGTGACGTCACGGAGATTCGCGGCGAGATCCGGGATTTCCGGCAGGCCACGACGTCCAGTTTCAACGCGATGCGCGAGGACTTGGCCGATCTCAGGCGGAGTACAGCAGACGGGTTCACCGAAATACGCGGCAAGTTTGACGCGGCCGCGGCCGGGCAGCAGCAGATCGTCGGCCTGCTGAACAGGATCCTGAGCGAGCAGGGAGACAACGCCGGCGGCCAGTAGCGCACCGCTGCTGACCGCCGGCCGAAGCTCCCTGGGCTGTCCCTTATCTTCCGGCCGCGGCGGCCACCTGGTAGCTGTCTTCGAGGATGAGGTACCGCGTGATACGTCCGGCGTTGACGGTCATCCGGATGGCGAACGGGGTTTCGATCACCCCGCCGGTGGCGCGCACGATCGAGCGCAGGTGGCCGACGGCCACGGCTTCGTCACCGTCGACGAAGATCCGTTCCACTTCGAAAACGTCGCGTTCGAGGTAGTCGTCGAGGCCGGCATAGAACTCGCCGGCTTCGACGCCGGTCCGGCGGCGGCCGATCCAGGGCACGATCTCGGTGGCGCCGGGGATGTCCCAGTCCACTTCGTCGGCGAAGAGTTCGCCCGCGCCCGCGAAATCGTCCGCGGCGATCCGGGAGAAAAGTGCGTCGACGGTTTCCCTTGTCGTTGCTGACATTTCTTCCTCCTTCTTGTTCAGAACGTGTGCGGGTAGCCGGACCCGTGACATCCGTTTTCGGCTGCCGGTGGGTCACAGTGGCGGCCTGCCTCCCCGCCCACGTGCAGCGTCGTTGTGTGTCACCACAGGTTCCGGTCTCGCGTTTTGAATGGTGTTCCGGCATGTTCAAACTGTGGCGAGCGCCGGTACCGGGCGGCGTTCGAGCAGAGCGGCCCACGCGGTCGCGCCGAGCGCCAGCACCGCGAAGCCGATGCCGAGCCAGGTGACGCTGAGGTAGCCCAGGCCCGCGTCGATCGCCAGGCCGCCCGCCCACGGCGCCGTGACGATGCCGACGTTGAAGGCCGACGTGGTGCTGGCCCCGGCGAGTGACGGGGCGGCTTCGGCGAGGGCGAACACCCGGGTGTTGAGCGCGGGATTGACGGCGAAACCGCCGAAGCCGAGCAGGATCGCCGCCACCACCGCGACCGGGATTGACGGTGCGGTGGCGAGCACCGCCAGCGCGGCCAGGGCGAGCAGCGCACCCGAGGCGATCGTGCCGATCGCGTGCCGGTCGGCGAAACGCCCGCCGGTCGTGATGCCGATCAGGGCTCCCACGCCGTAGAGGGCGAGCACGGCGGGTACCCACTCCTCGGGCAGCCCGATGCTCCTGGTCAGCAGGGGCGACAGGTACGCGAAGACTACGGTGCTCGCGGCGGTGATGATGGCGATGATGGCCAGTGCCAGCCACAGCCGCGGTGAACGGTAGGCGCTCAACTCGGTGCGCAGGCCGGCGCGTTCGCTCGAGCCGGGGACGGCCGGGACCAGCGTTACCACCGCGACGAAGGCGAGCGCGGAGAGGGCACCGACGGCCCAGAAGGCCGCGCGCCACCCGGCGTGCTGGCCGAGGAAGGTGCCCGCGGGCACGCCGAGCACGGTGGCCACGGTCAGCCCGCCGGTGACGATCGCCATGGCCCGGCCTCGCCGGCCGGCGGGCACGACGGCGAGCGTGGTGGCGGCCGCCGCCGCCCAGAAACCGGCGTTGGCCACGGCCGCGATCACCCGGGAGCCGAAGAGCAGCCCGTAGCTCGGGGCCAGCGCGGACACGGCGTGGCTGGCGGCGAAGACCGCGAGCGTGCCCAGCAGTGTCGTCTTGCGCGGCAAGCGGTGTGTCGCGATCGCCAACAATGGGGCGCCGAACAGCATGCCGAAGGCGTAGGCCGAAATCAGCAGGCCCGCGTCGGGGATGCTGACGCCGAGGTCGGCCGCGATCGGCGGGAGCAGGCCGGAAAGCATGAACTCGGACGTGCCGAGCGCGAAGATGCTCAGTCCCAGCACGTACACCGTCAGGGGCATAGGATCTCCCGTTTTGGAATGGTCAGTTCAAAATTCGCGTAAAAAAGGAACTACAGCGCGGTCAGTGCGACGTCGGCGATGCTCTCCAGCGCCGCCCGGCTCAGTCCCTGCCGTGCCTGGACACGAAGACCGCCGATCGTGCTGTGCAGGAACCGGGCGAGCGCGACCGGATCGCGGTTGCGCTCGATCTCGCCGTCTCGCTGGGCTTGTTCGAACAGGGCACGGAGATCATCGACGAACCGGGCGCTGTCCCGCCTGATGACGGCGGCGATTTCCGGGTCCGTCCGCCCGAACTCCATCACCGTGTTGACGGCCAGGCAGCCGCGACGGTCGTGTGAGAGCTCGTCGTCGATGATCGACCGGAGTAACCGGCGAACTCGGTCACGAACCGGCTCCGGCGTGTCCAGCAGGTCGGCTCGCGTCTCGGCCGTCACCTCGGCGTAGTGCCGCAGTGACTTGCGGAACAGCTCGTGCTTGCTGGTGAAGGTGTTGTAGATGCTGCTGCGCCCCAGGCCGGTCGCCTCGCACAGCGTTTCGGTCGAAGTGCCCTCGTAGCCGCCGGACCAGAACGCCTGCATCGCCCGCTCGATCGCGGTGTGCTCGTCGAACTTCCGGGGGCGTGCCATGACGACACCGTAACACGTTTTGGACTGACCGATTCAAAACGGGGCCGGAGCGCCGCGACTGGGCCAGGGCGGCAAGATGGACCGGGTGAGTTACGACGCGCTGTTGTGGCTGTCGTTCGGAGGCCCGGAAGGGCCGGACGACGTGCTGCCCTTCCTGGAGAACGTGACGCGGGGGCGGGGCGTGCCCCCGGAACGGCTGGCCGAGGTCGCCGAGCACTACCAGCACTTCGGGGGTGTTTCGCCGATCAACCGGCTCAACCGCGAGGCCATCACCGCGGTCGAGAAGGAGCTTGCCGCGCAGGGCATCGAACTGCCGGTGTACTTCGGTAACCGCAACTGGCATCCGATGGTCGAAGACACCCTCGCCCGCATGGCGGCCGACGGCGTGCGGCGGGCGCTGGTGTTCCCCACCAGCGCGTACGGCGGATACTCGGCCTGCCGGCAGTACGACGAGGACATCGAACGGGCGCGCGCGGCCGTCGGCGAGGGCGCGCCGGAACTGGTGAAGCTGCGCCAGTTCTTCGACCACCCGCTGTTCGTCGGCACGCTTGCCGAGGGCCTGCGCAACGCGCACGCGCAACTCGCCGGAGCTCGCACGGTGTTCACCGCGCATTCCGTGCCGGAGAGCGCCGACCGGGCCTCCGGGCCGCCGGAGGAAGGCGGGCGGCGCTATTCCCGGCAGATCGCCGAGGCGGCCCGGCTGGTCGCCGCCGAGGCCGGGGTCGGCGCGTACGACGTGGTGTGGCAGTCACGTTCGGGCCCGCCGCAGATACCGTGGCTGGAACCGGACATCCTCGACCACCTCGACGCCCTCCACGCCCAGGGCGAAACCGCGGTCGTGGTGTGCCCGGTGGGGTTCGTTTCCGAACACCTGGAAGTCGTCTGGGACCTGGACACCGAGGCCGCCGCGCGGGCCGCCGAACTCGGTCTGGGTTTCGCCCGAGTGCCCACGGCGGGCGGGGACCCGCGCTTCGCGGAACTCGTCGTCGAACTCGTCCGCGAACACCTGATGGGGGCCCCGGTCGCGAAGCTCTCGGACTTCCCGGCGGCCGGGTGCACGGTCAACGGTGCGCCGTGCGCGCCGGGCTGCTGCGAACCCGTCAAACGGCGGGGGTGAAAGCGCTTACTGTTTGTCCTCCATAACCTCCTTCGGACGGCGGGCGAGGACTCACCTTGACCAGGGACCTGGCGGTTAAACCGGTTGTTACGAAGGCCGCTCGGCCTGCTCGGTGAACAACCGGACAGCCTCGTTGATCGCCGCGTGACGCGCCACGCGCACGGCATCGCCCAGCGGCCGCAGCGCGTCGGCGCGGCGCACGGCGGCCGAGGCGGACAGCGCGCCACCCGGATCGTCCGCCTGCGCCAGCGCCAGAATCCCGCCGATCTCCTCCGCGCGCTGCAACACCCGCAGCGCCCGGCCGGGCGTGCCGGCCGGCCAGCTCAGCTTGGGCCGCGCCTTGAGCCACGCGGTCAGCTCCGCCCGCACTCCGGGCCGGTCCCGCGCCACGTCGAGCGCCTTCAGCGCGCCCGCGGAGTCGCGGATCGCGTCGGTCAGGCCGTGCTCGGCCTCGCCGAGACCGACCTGGTCCGCCGCCGCTGGAATGTCCACTTTGTACACAGACCAGCGCATGAGGCCCTCCGCGATCGGTTGCGGCACAATGCCGAACCCGATGCCCGGCAGCAGCGTCGCCTCACCGGCCCGCAGCGCGGCCTCGGCGAGCCGGCCCGCCGGACCCAGCCCCCGGACGTCGCCGGGCACCGGCAGGACAAGCCGTGCGCTGGCCGCCCCGCGGGCCCGCAGCGCGGCGAGCAACTGCACCGGGGTGACCGGGAAGTCGCCCGTGAGCGGAAGGTTCAGGGTCACCGCGGCCTCGGCGTCGGCGGCGACGACCTCGTGGGCCTCGCCCCAGGCCAGCAGGGCGTCGAGCACGTCGTCCGAGGCCGCGGCGCCGGACAGCCACGCTGAGGTCCACACGGTCAGGGTCGCACTGGGACAGCACACGAGAATTCAGGGTACGGCAGGGAAGGCGTGGCGCGCCCGTCAACCGTTAGGAGGAAGTGACGGCGTGTCGGCCGTGTCTCGGGGTGATCGTCACCGGCCTTCGGGTCGCCAAAAGGCTGGTGAGGCCGGAGGGGCAGGCAAAAGTCCGTGCTCGTGCTTCGGCGAGTGGAAGACGCGCCGCCGAAGGCCTCGCGAACGCGGCTGCGGGCCGCCGGGACTGCATGGCCGGTGTGCGTTGCCAAGTCACGGTCCGTAGACGCGTTCGTCGATCGCGCGTTTTGAGTAGCACAGCTGGAGTTGCTCCACGTCGACGATCGGCGCAAAGGAAAGTAGCGTCGAGGGGGTGAATCCCGAAACCCTTCCCCGCACCCTGGGGGAGCTGCGCGCCGCCGGCCACCGGCCGCGCAGTGTCAAGACCGAAATCCACGACAACCTGCTGGCCGCGCTGCGGGCCGGGGAGAACCCGTGGCCGGGCATCGTCGGCTTTTCCCGGACGGTGCTCCCGCAGTTCGAGCGGGCGCTGCTGGCCGGTCACGACATCGTGTTGCTCGGGGAGCGTGGCCAGGGCAAGACCCGCCTGCTGCGCACGCTCGCCGGCCTGCTCGACGAGTGGACCCCGGTGATCGAGGGATCCGAACTGGCCGAGCATCCGCTGGAGCCGATCACCCCGGTGTCGCGGCGCCGCGCCGCCGAACTGGGCGACGAGCTTCCGGTCACGTGGTTGCACCGCAGCCAGCGCTACACCGAGAAGCTGGCCACGCCGGACACCTCGGTCGGCGACCTGATCGGCGACATCGACCCGGTGAAGGTGGCCGAAGGCCGCAGCCTTGGCGACCCGGAGACCATCCACTTCGGACTCGTGCCGCGGGCGCACCGCGGCATCGTGGCCATCAACGAGCTGCCCGACCTCGCCGAGCGGATCCAGGTGGCGCTGCTGAACGTGATGGAGGAGCGCGACATCCAGGTTCGCGGCTACAGCCTGCGGCTCCCGCTGGACGTGCTGATGGTCGCCACCGCCAACCCGGAGGACTACACCAATCGCGGCCGCATCATCACCCCGCTCAAGGACCGGTTCGGCGCCGAAATCCGCACGCACTATCCGCTGGACGTGGCCGCCGAAGTGGAGGTCGTGCGGCAGGAGTCGAACCTGGTCGCGGAGGTGGGTGAACCGCTGCTGGAGGTCCTCGCCCGGTTCGTGCGCAATCTCCGCGAATCCCCGGTCATCGACCAGCGCTCCGGCGTGTCCGCCCGGTTCGCGGTCGCCGCGGCCGAGACCGTGGCCGCGGCGGCGCTGCGGCGCTCGGCGCTGACCGGTGAGCAGCCCGCCGTGGCCCGCCCGGTGGACCTAGACGCGGTGCCGGCCGTGCTGCGCGGCAAGCTCGAGTTCGAGCCCGGCGAGGAGGGCCGCGAGCACGAACACCTGGTGCACCTGCTCCGGCGAGCCGTCGCCGAGACCGCCCGGGACTTCTTCGGCGGGCTGAACCTGCGCCCGCTGGTGGAGGCGGTCACCGACGGTCATCTCGTCACCACCGGCGAGCGGGTGCCCGGCGCCGACGTGCTGGCCGCGCTGCCGGAACTGCCGGTCCTGCACGAGGTCGCGACCCGGGCCGGGGTGTCGGCGGGCGACTCGCCGGGCCGGATCGCGTCCGCCGTCGAGCTCGCACTGGAGTCGCTCTACCTGGCCCGGCAGCTGGCCAAGGATTCCGACGACGCGACAACGGTGTACGGGCCATGACACTGGAGCGCCCTGTCGACACGAACGCGGTCGCGCGCGAACTCGCGGAGAAGCAGCCATGACAGCGATACCCGAGGGCTACTCGTACGGGCCGTGGCACGAGGGGCCGGACCCGCTCGCCCCGCCGATCGACCTCCGCGACGCGCTTGACGAGATCGGCCGGGACGTGATGGGCGGGTCCTCGCCCCGCTCGGCGCTGGAAGAGTTGCTGCGGCGCGGTACCCGGACCACCGCGGGACTGGACGAGCTGACCCGCCGGGTTTGGCAGCGACGCTCCGAAATCCAGCGGCGCCACCGGCTCGACGGCACCCTGCAGGAGATCCGGCGCCTGCTCGACGAGGGGCTGGCAGCCGAACGGCGGGAGCTGCTTCCCGACCCGTCCGACGAGGCGCGCTTCCGGGAGGCGGAGCTGGACGCCCTGCCCCCGGGAACGGCCGCGGCCGTGCGTGAGCTGGCCGACTACCAGTGGCGGTCGGAAACCGGACGCGAGAACTACGAGCAGATCCGCGACCTGCTCGGGCGGGAAATGCTCGACGCTCGCTTCGAGGGCATGAAGGACGCGTTGCAGAGCACGACATCCGAGGACGTCGAGCGCGTCAACGAGATGCTCTCCGACCTCAACTCGTTGCTCAACGCCTATGCGCGTGGCGCCGACGACATCGAGGACCGGTTCGCCGAGTTCATGCGGCGGCATGGGCAGTTCTTCCCGGAGAACCCGCGCAACGTCGAGGAACTGATCGACGCGTTGGCCTCTCGCGCCGCGGCCGCACAGCGGATGCTGAACTCGATGAGCGAGCAGCAGCGCGCCGAGCTGATGGAGCTGGCGCAGCAGGCGTTCGGGGACCCCCGGCTCGCCCAGCAGTTGTCCACTCTGGACAGCCAGCTGCGGGCGCTGCGGCCCGGGGAGGACTGGACCTCCTCGGCGCGGTTCCGCGGTCAGGACCCGCTCGGCCTCGGCGAGGGCGCGCAGGCCATGGCCGATCTCGCGGAACTCGACGCGCTCGCCGAGCAGCTCTCGCAGTCCTACCCGGGTGCGCGGCTGGAGGACATCGACCTCGAAGCCCTGCAACGCCAACTCGGCGAAGACGCCGGAGTGGACGCTCGCCGACTGTCCGAACTGGAGCGTGAGCTGCGGCGGCAGGGACTGTTCGAGCGTGCGCCGGACGGCTCTCTCCGGTTGTCTCCCAAGGCGTTGCGGCGGCTGGGCGAGACCGCGCTGGCCGACGTGGTGAACTCGTTGCGCGGTAAGACCGGAGAGCGCCAGCAGGAGTCGGCGGGCGCCGCGGGCGAACCGACCGGGGCGAGCCGGCCCTGGCAGTTCGGCGACACCGAGCCGTGGGAGGTGTCCCGTACGGTCCGCAATTCCGTGCTGCGCACGGCTTCCTCCGGTGGCGGCCGGGTACGGCTCGACGTGTCGGACGTCGAGGTGATCGAGACCGAGCATCGGACCCGCGCCGCGGTCGCGCTGTGCGTGGACACGTCGTGGTCGATGGTGTCGGAGGGCCGGTGGCTGCCGATGAAGCGCACCGCTTTGGCGCTCCACCAGCTGATCTCCACCCGGTTCCGCAACGACGCGCTGCAGGTCATCACGTTCGGCCGCTACGCCACCGCGGTGGAGCTGGACGAGCTGGTCGGGCTGGAGGGCGCCTGGGAGCAGGGGACCAACGCCCACCACGCGCTGCTCCTGGCCGGACGTCATCTCCGGCGCCACCCGGACGCGCAGCCGGTGGTGCTGATGGTCACCGACGGCGAGCCGACGGCGCACCTGGAGCCCGACGGCGAAGCCGTGTTCGACTATCCGCCGCAGCCGCGGACCCTGGCCAAGACGGTGTCCGAAGTGGACAGGCTGGCGAAGCTGGGTGCGTCGGTGACGGTGTTCCGGCTCGGCGACGACCCGCGTCTGGAGGCATTCGTCGACCTCATCGCGCGCCGCTCCGGCGGCCGCGTGGTGGCTCCGGACCTCGACGGCCTCGGCGCCGCCGTGGTAAGCGACTACCTCCGCACCCGCCGGCGCTGAACCCAGAACTCGCCCTCCTGAACCCAGAACTCGCCCTCCTGAACCCAGAACTCGCCCTCCTGAACCCGGGACACGCCGGGATCTGGTGTGTCCCCGGTTCGGGTGCGTGTGTTCTGGGTTGGGGCGGGTGAGTTCCTGGTTCGGGTGTGTGTGTTCTGGGGTGGGGTGGGTGAGTTCTCGGTTCGGGCGGGTGTGTTCTGGGGTGGGGGACCGGGCGCGGCTTATCGGCGGGGGGTGACCGAGATGCGGGCGCCGCGGCCGGGCACGACGGTGATGTTGCGCGGGCGCGGCCGTTCCGGGCGTGCCCGCTCGGGGGAGAGGCGGTAGCGGGACAGTACCTCGCGCAGCACGGTCGTGGCCTCCAGCAAGGAAAATCCGGCGCCGAGGCAGCGCCGCACCCCGCCGCCGAACGGGAACCACGCACCCGGCTCCGGCCCGCCGTCGAGAAACCGCTCCGGCCGGAACCGCGACGGGTCGGGATAGTGCCGGGAATCCGCGTGCACCATGACGATCGAGGGCATCACAACGAATCCGGCCGGGAGGCGGAAGCCGCCGATCTCGGTTTCCTCCGTCAGCTTGCGCGCCACCTCCGGCACGACCGGGCGCAGGCGCAGTGCTTCCTTCACGACGGCTTCGAGGTACTTCTCGTCGCCTTCGTCGGCGGCGCGCGTCGCCGCACCCAACGTGACCGGATCCCGCGACAGTTCGTGGAAGGACCACGCCAGCGCGGTCGCGGTGGTCTCGTGCCCGGCGAGCAGTAGGGTGACCAACTGGTCGCGCAGCTCGTCGTCGGTGAGCGGGTCGTGCTCCACGGTGACGCTCAGCAGGCGGGACAGCACGTCGGAGCGGTCAGCCAGGTCGACGGCCCGTCGGCGGCCGGCGATCTCGGCGCGGATCAGCTCGTCCACCGCGAGCTGGTTCTCGTGGGCCCGCCGCCAGCGGCCGTGCCGGCGCAGCCTTTCGTTGTGCCAGCCGAAAATATCGAGGACGCCGATGTCGACCATCCGGACCAACCGGCGGCGTAGCTCGTCCAAGCGCGGCCCCTCGGTGACCCCGAACACCACGCGCAGGATGATCTCCAGGGTGAGTACCCGCATCCGCTCGGCCGCGGGGAACACCCGCCCGGCCGGCCAGCGCCGCACCTCGCGCTCGGTCAGTTTCGTGATCATGTCCCGGTAGCCGCGCAGGGCGCTGCCGGAGAAGGCGGGCACCAGCAGCCGTCGCGCGCGGTGGTGGACGTCCTCGTCGGTGAGCAGGACCGACCGCTCGCCCATCACCGGCTTGAGCACCTGGTTGCCTTCGCCCGCGTGGAACACCTTCGCCGGCCCGCCGAAGACCTGCTTGATGTCTTCGATGTTCGCCAGCTGGATGACGTCGCGCTCCGGATAGAGCCGCAGGTGGATGATGTCGCCGTAGCGGCGGCGCAGGATCGGCATCAGCACGTGGCGGAAGTTGCCGTAGAGCAAGGTCTGGACCGGTAACGGCGCGCGAGGGCCGGGTGGCAGCTTGCGGTAGCGCGCATCGACGGTCATCGCTGGCCTCCCTCGGGCGGATCTTCCTTTTATACGCCCACTCTTCCCACGGGCCGGGATGGTTTGCGGTGGCGGCCCTTAGGGTGGAGGTATGCGCACTTGGTCATCGGTCAGCCTGCCCCGCGTGCCCGGCACGCCCCGCCCGTTGCGGTTGTACGACACCGCGACCGGCCGGATCCGCCCGACCGCACCCGGCGACACCGCTCGGATGTACGTCTGCGGCATCACGCCCTACGACGCCACGCATCTCGGTCATGCCGCGACCTACCTGGCGTTCGACCTGGTGCACCGCGTGTGGCGAGACGCCGGTCACGACGTGCACTACGTGCAGAACGTGACCGACATCGACGATCCGCTACTGGAGCGCGCCGAACGTGACCAGGACGACTGGATCGTGCTCGGCCTGCGGGAGACCGCGCTGTTCCGGGAGGACATGGAGGCGCTGCGGGTGCTGCCGCCGCGGCAGTTCGTCGGCGCGGTGGAGAGCATTCCCGAAATCGTCGAGGCGATCGCGAAGCTGCTCGCCGACGGCGCCGCCTACCGCGCCGATGACCCCGAGTACCCGGACATCTACTTCGATCACACGGTGACCGGACGGTTCGGCTACGAGTCGAACTACGACCACGAGACGATGCTGAAGTTCTTCGCCGAGCGTGGCGGTGACCCCGAGCGGCCCGGCAAGCGAGACCCTCTCGACGCGTTGCTGTGGCGATGTGCGCGCCCGGGCGAGCCGTCCTGGGACTCGGAGTTCGGCCCGGGGCGGCCCGGCTGGCACATCGAGTGCAGCGCGATCGCGGCCAACCGGCTCGGCATGGAGTTCGACGTGCAGGGTGGCGGGTCGGATCTGATCTTCCCGCACCACGAGTTCAGCGCGGCGCATGCCGAAGCCGTCACCGGCTTGCACCCGTTCGCCCGGCACTACGTGCACGCCGGGATGATCGGCCTCGACGGTGAGAAGATGTCGAAGTCCCGCGGCAACCTGGTGTTCGTGTCGCGGCTGCGGGCCGACGGCGTGGACCCGGGCGCGATCCGGCTGGCCCTGTTCGCCGGTCACTACCGCAGCGACCGGGCCTGGACGGCAGAGGCGCTGACCGCGGCGCAGGCGCGGCTTTCCCGGTGGCGGGAGGCGGTGGCGCTACCGGCCGGACCGGGGGCGGAATCCACCCTCGCGCGCCTGCGTGACCACCTGACCGACGACCTCGACACGCCCGGCGCGCTCGCGGCACTCGACGCGTGGGCGGCCGAAGCCCTGCGGGGTGAAGGTGCCGACGCGAACGCGCCCGAGTTGGTCCGCGCCGCCGTGGACGCTCTGCTCGGGGTGGCTCTGTAGCGGAGGAAGGTGGATGGACATCTGTCTGGTGTGGACCATATTGAAGCCCCGGTGCTTCTGAAGCCATGGTCGGACCAGCGTGGCACACTTCGGTCCGTTCTGGGCGGCGACATGGAGGAGCGGATCGATGGGCATGGTGCTGGGTTGGGAAATGGTCACACCGGCGGAGCTGGAGCGTGCCTTCGCGGATCCGGAATGGGCGTGGGAGTTCGTCGATGAGGTGTGCGACAGGCCGGGGCAGCCGGACGGCTTCATCGAGAAGGCGTGGGGTGGTATCCAGTTCCTGTTGGACGCTGAGGGGCTCGGGCTCGATCTTCTGACGGATGGTACGCCGATCGATGAGGAGAACCTGCTCACTGGGTGGTCTGCGGAGACTGTGAAGCAGGTGGCGGAGGAGCTGCGGAAGGTGCCGTTCGCGATGTTGGCGCGTCACTACGATCCGGCGAAGATGATGAGTGAGGGAGTGTATCCGCGCATGTGGGATCACGACTCGGATGGGGAGCTCGAGTACGTGAAGAGCAACTACGAGACATTGGTGAACTTCTTCGTGCGAACGGCAGCTGCGGACTGTGCGGCGATCATGGAGTTCAATATTTAGCGTCGACCGTCGGGGTGCCGCGCTGAAGGCCGGTAAATCCGTATGGGGGGCCGTATAACGATCTATACGGCGTTGAAGTGCTTACGGCGCAGAAGTCCCGGCTTCTGACGCCGGTTGTGGCGCACGGGCTGATCTTGCCCGTGCGCCACTGTGCCTCGAAGCCGTTGACCGGTGCCCCCTGATCTGAAAGTATCCTTTCGAAAGGGCACTTTCAGATCAGGGGGTTGTGATGGCTGAATTGCCGCCACGCAGGCGGATCCGAGATGTCGAACTACTCCGCGCGCTGACCCATCCGCTGCGCGCCGCGCTGTTGAACTACCTGTTGTCGGTCGGCCCGCGGACCGCGAGCGAGTGCGGCCAGGCCGTGGACTCCTCGGCGTCGAACTGCAGCTGGCACCTGCGCCAGCTCGCCCAGTGGGGACTGGTCGAGCGGGTGGAGGCCACCGACGCGCGGGAGCGGCCGTGGCGCGCCGTGCCGGTCGGCCTCGACTTCGGCACCCCCGCGCCGGACCCGGCCACCCGTGCCGCCCAGCTCGCCGCGGGCGCCACCTGGCTTCGTGAGAGCGACGTGCTCACGCAGCGGTTTCTGGACAGCGTCGACGACTTCGAGCCGGAGTGGCAGAACGCGTCCACGCTCAACTACTACGCGTTGCGGGTCACCCCGGACGAACTCACTGAGCTCAACCGCGCGGTCGACGAGCTGGTACGGCCGTACGTGACCGCCCTTCGCCAGGACGTCCCCGAGGGTGCGCGCACGGTGCACGCAGGCTGGCGGGCCTTCCCCAGGGTCGAGGCGAACGGGGAGCTGAGCTCATGAACCCGTTGCGCGAGCGGGCTTTCGCCCGGCTGTGGGTCGCCAGCCTGTTCGCCGAGACCGCCGAGTGGATGCTCCAGGTGGCGCTGCCGGTGTTCATCTTCACCGCGACCGGATCGGCCTCCTCGACCGCCGTGACGATGGTCGCCGGCCTGGTGCCGATGGTGCTGGTCAGTCCGGTCGCCGGGGTGCTGGCCGACCGGTGGAACCGGCGAGTGCTGCTGGCCGCGGTGTGTTTCACGCAAGCGGCGGTTTCGCTGCCCCTGCTCGCGGTCGGCGAGGGGCGGCTGACGGTCGTCTACCTGGTGATGGTCGCGCAGTCCATGGTCGCGTCGGTGTACGAGCCCACCCGCAGCGCCTTGGTGCCCGCGCTGGTCGGCGAAGACCGATTGACCGCGGCGAACGGGTTGATGGGCATGAACAGCAGCGTGGCGCGGCTGGCCGGCGCCTCGCTCGGCGGCGCTGTGCTGGGCTTCGCCGGGCTCGGCTGGGTCGTCGGGGTCTATCTGTCACTGCTCGTCGTCGCCGGTTTGATGCTCGTGCCGAAGTTCGCGCAGCAGCAGGGAAAACCGGGCGGCGAACCCGGTCCGCTCTGGCGGGCCTGGCTGGACGGGCTGGCCGACATCAGGCGGGACCGGCGGCTGCGTACGGTCTGGTGGGCCCTCGTTCCGCTGTCGGTGGGACAAGGCATGTTCGCGGTGCTGTTCGTCGTGTTCGTGACGCGGACGCTTGGCGGCGGGGAGGCCGAAGTCGGGCTGCTGCGCGGGGTGCAAGCCATCGGCGGGTTGGCGGCCGGGCTGTGCCTGGCGTCCCTGGCACGACGGGCCCGGCCGGCGAAACTGCTGGGCTGGGGCATTGTCGCGTTCGGCGTGTGTGCCGCGGTCATCTGGAACGCCGTCTACGTCTCGACTTCGTTCCCCGTGTACGTCGTCTTGTTCATCGTGGTCGGCGTGCCGGCCGTGATGTTGAACGCCGGGCTGGTGTCGGTGGTCCAGCTCGCCGCGCCGCCGGAGCGGGCGGGGCGGGCGCTGTCCAGCATGTTCGCGGGCGCGGCGGTGTGCCAGGTGGCGGGCACGCTGGGCGCGGGCGCGGCGGTCGGCTGGGCGAGCCCGGCGGTGCTGCTCAACGCCCAGGCGGTGTTCAGTGTCGTCGCGGCATTCGTCGTATTGCTGGGGCTTCGTACGCGATCAGTGACTAACGTTGAAGCGTGCCCAGTCTCTTCGCCACCAGTGACCTCCACGTGACGCACCAAGGCAACGCGCCGATCGTCGACACGATCCGCCCCGAGTCGCCGGACGACTGGCTGCTCGTCGCCGGGGACGTCGCCGAGCGCGCGCAGGCCGTCGTCGACACCCTGGCCATGCTGCGGGAGCGGTTCGCCAGGGTGGTGTGGGTGCCCGGCAACCACGAGCTGTGGACCACCAGGGGGGACAAGGTCCAGCTGCGCGGCGAGGAGCGTTACCGGTACCTGGTCGACCGGTGCCGGGAGCTCGACGTGCTCACCCCCGAGGACTCCTACCCGGTGTGGGAGCACGGCGAGCGCCCGCTCACCGTCGTTCCGATGTTCCTGCTGTACGACTACAGCTGGCGCACGCCGCAGGCCGAGTCCGTCTCGCTGGAGGAAGCCCTGGACCAGGCGCGCGAGGCCGGTGTGGTGTGCACCGACGAGTATTTCCTGCACCCGGACCCGTATCCGAGCCGCCAGGACTGGTGCGCGCGGCGGCTCAAGCTGACCGAGGAACGGCTGGCCGCGGTCCCGGAGGACCACGGAACCGTGCTGATGTCACACTGGCCGCTGCACCGCCACCCGACGAACCCGCTGTACTGGCCGGAGTTCGCCTTGTGGTGCGGCACCACGCAGACCGCCGACTGGCATGTCCGGTACCGCGCCGAGGTCGCGGTGTTCGGGCACCTGCACATTCCGCGCACGACCGAGGCCGATGGTGTCCGCTTCGAGGAGGTCTCGCTCGGCTACCCCCGCGAGTGGAGCAAGCGCGCCCGCGGCGCCGTGCCGGTGCGCAAGATCCTCTCCAACTGAGGGGGCTGGGGGCCGTCCCGGAGGTTAGGCCCCCGTTCCGTGGCAAATCCGCCTTCCTCACCGGTTCGCCTCGCACGGGCCGGGTGCGACGACCTCCCGCGTGCGGGCGCGGGAGAGCGCGGCCAGCGGGATGGTCAGCGCGAGCAGCCCGGCCGGGAGGAGGAAGCCGAGCGCCGGCTCGCGGTGGTACAGGCCGGTGAAGGCCCCGGGAGACGCGGCCATGCCGAGAAACCGCAGCGCGGTGACCACGGAAATGGCGCCACTGCGGCCGTTTTCGGC
This sequence comes from Amycolatopsis taiwanensis DSM 45107, assembly GCF_000519205.1. GTDB lineage: Bacteria > Actinomycetota > Actinomycetes > Mycobacteriales > Pseudonocardiaceae > Amycolatopsis_E > Amycolatopsis_E taiwanensis. The sequence continues at coordinate 111,640 of NZ_JAFB01000008.1, forward strand.
CCCGGCCAGTACCGAAGCGTTGATCCCCACGAGGATCAGCTGGCCGCACACGCCGCCAAGGGCCCACGCGGCGACCACCACCGGCAGCGAGGCGAACACGCCGATCGCGCCGATCGCGATCGCGCCCAGCAGCAGCCCGCCGCAGATCGCGGCCCGCGGTCCGAACCGGTCGGCGGCGGCGCCGACCGGACGGGCGGAGAGGAACCCGGCGACCCCGAACGCCGTGAGCACGAGCCCGCGCACGCCCGGGCCGAGCGCGAACAGGTCGTCGACCCGGAACGCGACCAGGAACGGCAGGCCGGCCAGGCACGCCCAGGCGAGGAAGATCACGGCACCGGTCCAGACCACCGTCGGCTGCCAGGCGTCACGCAGCCGGGCCGGGGCCGCGGCCTTCGCGCCGTCGGCCGGCAGCGGGCTGGACGCCAGCACGCAGGCCACGACCGCGATCCCGATGAAGGCCCAGCGCCAGGAGGCGGTGTCGCCCGGGGGCGCGAATCCCAGGCCCAACCCGGGGGCAAGGCCCCAGACCCCCTCGGCCGCCAGCCCGCCGACCAGCGGGGAGGACGTCTGCCCGATGCTCTGCACCGCTCCGTAGGTGCCCAGGGTGCGCCCCAGCCGTGGTTTCGGGGTCACGTCGGCGAGCTTGGTCAGCAGCAGCGGCGTGATGAAGGCGTTCGCGACGCCCTGGAACCCGCGGCCGACCTGGAACAGCCAGAACCAGGGCGCGAAGACCGACAACAGCGCCGCCACCAGGTACAGCACGTAGGCGCCCCGGATGGTGCGGTTGCGTCCCCACCGTTCGCCCAGCGTGCCGGAGACCACCATCACCAGCGCGAACGGCAGCAGATAGGCGGTCAGGGACGAAGCCGCGGTGTTTTCCGAGACGTCGAAGGTCCGGGCCAGCTCCGGGAGCATCGCGGAGGTGACACCCGCCCCGAAGGGGCCGAGCAGGCCGCCGACGTAGAGGGCCGTGCGCGAGATCACCGTGCGGGACTCACTTCGGCGCAGGCCCTGGTCCCTCTCTTCCGGGCCGTCGGCGCCGAAGGTAGCGCTCGAACTCCGCGGCGATCTTGTCCCCGCTGGATTCCTCCAGCGAGATCTGGACCTCGGCGTCGCCGTGTTCCTCCAGCGAGCGCACGTAGTCGCTGATCTCCTCGTCCTCCTCGGCCATCTCGGTGACCGTGCGCTGCCACTCCTCGGCCTGCTCGGGCAGGGCGCCCAGCGGGACCTCGACGTCGAGCACGTCTTCGAGCTTGTGCAGCAGCGCCAGCGTGGCCTTCGGTGACGGTGGGTGCGACACATAGTGCGGCACCGCCGCCCAGATGGAGATCGCGGGGATGCCGGCCTGCACGCAGAAGTCCTGGAGGATCCCGACGATCCCGGTCGGCCCCTGGTAGCGGCTGCGCTCCAGGCCGAACCGCGCCGCCGCCTCCGCGTCGTAGGCGGTCCCGGTCACCGGCACCGGCCGGGTGTGCGGGGTGTCGGCCAGCAGCGCGCCGAGTGTGACGACGGTGGAGACGTCGAACTGTTCCATGTGCTCGATCAGCTCCTGGCAGAACGCCCGCCACCGCATGTTCGGCTCGGGCCCCTGCACCAGGACGACGTCCCGGTCGTACCCCGGCGGCCGGCACACCGACAGCCTCGTGGTGGGCCATTCCACCCGCCGGGTCACCCCGTCCACCATGCGGACGGTCGGGCGGCTCACCTGAAAGTCGTAATAGTCGTCGGGAGCCAGTTCGGCGAGAGGCTTGGCATCCCAGCTCAACTGAAGGTGTTCCACCGCGGTACTGGCCGCGTCACCTGCGTCGTTCCATCCTTCGAAGGCCACCACCATGACCGGGCGGGAGTCGTCGGGCAGGGTAGTCGGGTTGGCTGGGTCGCTCACTCGCCCAGCCTACGACCCTATCCAGGGCCCGGAGACCGTAGCCTGGGTGACATGCCGGAAGATCTCCCATCCCCGCTGTTGGACGCGTTGTCCTCCCGTGTCGTCGTCGCAGACGGGGCGATGGGCACCGCGTTACAGGCTCATGACCTGTCTCTGGACGATTTCAGCGGCCTCGAGGGCTGTAACGAGATTCTCAACGTTACGCGGCCGGACGTGGTCCGCGGGATCCACCGCGGCTACCTCGAGGCCGGGGCGGACGCCGTGGAGACGAACACGTTCGGCGCCAACCTGGCGAACCTGGGCGAGTACGGCATCGCGGAGAAGATCTTCGAGTTGTCCGAGGCCGGCGCGCGGCTGGCCAGGGAAACGGCCGACGAGTTCGCCTCGCCCGGCTCGCCGCGGTTCGTCCTGGGCTCGGTGGGCCCGGGCACGAAGCTGCCGACGCTCGGGCATGCTCCCTATCACGTTTTGCGTGACGCGTACGCCGAGGAAGTGCGCGGCCTGCTCGCGGGTGGCGTGGACGCGGTGATCGTGGAGACCAGCCAGGACCTGTTGCAGACCAAGGCCGCGATCGTGGCCGCGCGCCGGGCGATGGCGGCCGAGGGCCGCCGGGTGCCGGTGATCGCGTCGATCACGGTGGAGACCACGGGCACGATGCTGCTGGGTACCGAGGTCGGCGCCGCGCTGATGGCGCTGGAGCCGCTGGGGATCGACGTGATCGGGCTGAACTGCGCCACCGGCCCGGCGGAGATGAGCGAGCATCTGCGGACGCTGTCGAAGTCGGCGCGGGTGCCGTTGTCGGTGATGCCCAACGCGGGCCTGCCCGAGCTCGGCCCGAACGGCGCGGTGTACCCGCTGGGCCCGGAGGCGCTGGCCGAGGCGCTGTCGGGGTTCGTGCGCGAGTTCGGGGTGGGCCTGGTCGGCGGCTGCTGCGGCACGACCGGGGAGCACATCCGGCAGTTGGTGGCGGCCGTCGGCGGGGCACCGCGGGCGTCGCGGCGGCCGCGGCCGGAGCCGGGGGTGTCGTCGCTGTACCAGGCCGTCCCGTTCCAGCAGGACGCCAGCGTGTTGATGGTGGGCGAGCGCACCAACGCCAACGGGTCGAAGAAGTTCCGTGAGGCCATGCTCGAGGGCCGGTACGAGGACTGCGTGGAGATCGCCCGTGAGCAGACCCGGGACGGCGCGCACCTGCTGGATCTGTGTGTGGACTACGTGGGCCGGGACGGCACGGTCGACATGGCGGAGCTGGCCGGGCGGCTGGCCACCGCCTCCACGCTGCCGATCATGCTCGACTCGACCGAGGCCGCGGTGCTGCAGTCCGGGCTGGAGCGGCTCGGCGGCCGCTGCGTGGTCAACTCGGTGAACTACGAGGACGGCGACGGGCCGGACTCGCGGTTCCAGAAGACCATGCGGCTGGTGGCCGAGCACGGCGCGGCGGTCGTGGTGATGTGCATCGACGAGCGCGGCCAGGCCCGCACCGCCGAGTGGAAGGTCGAGGTGGCCACCCGCACCATCGAGGACCTGGTGACGAACTGGGGCATGCGGGTGTGCGACATCATCGTCGACTGCCTGACCTTCCCGATCACCACCGGGCAGGAGGAGACCCGCCGGGACGGACTGGAGACGATCAACGCGATCGCCGAGCTCAAGCGCCGGTATCCGGAGGTGCAGACGACGCTGGGGGTCTCGAACGTGTCGTTCGGGCTCAACGCCGCCGCGCGGCAGGTGCTCAACTCGGTGTTCCTGCACGAGTGCGTGCAGGCTGGGCTCGACACCGCGATCGTGCATGCGTCGAAGATCCTGCCGATGGCGCGCATCCCGGAGGAGCAGCGGAAGGTCGCGCTGGACCTGGTCTACGACCGCCGGCGTGCCGGCTACGACCCGTTGCAGGAGCTGATGCGGCTGTTCGAGGGCGTCTCCGCGGCCTCCAGCCGCGCCTCGCGGGCCGAGGAACTGGCCGCGCTGCCGCTGTTCGAGCGCCTGGAGCGGCGGATCGTGGACGGCGAGCGCAACGGCCTGGAGGCCGACCTCGACGACGCCATGCGGGAGAAGCCGGCGCTGGAGATCATCAACGACACGTTGCTGTCGGGGATGAAGACGGTGGGCGAGCTGTTCGGATCGGGGCAGATGCAGTTGCCGTTCGTGTTGCAGTCGGCCGAGGTGATGAAGACCGCGGTGGCCTACCTCGAACCGCACATGCCCAAGGAGTCCGCGGGCGGCAAGGGCCGGATCGTGCTCGCCACGGTGAAGGGCGATGTGCACGACATCGGCAAGAACCTGGTGGACATCATCCTGTCCAACAACGGCTACGAGGTGGTGAACCTCGGCATCAAGCAGCCGATCAGCACCATCCTGGACGCCGCGAGCGAGCGCGGGGCCGACGCGATCGGCATGTCCGGGCTGCTGGTCAAGTCGACGGTGATCATGAAGGAGAACCTGGAGGAGATGAACTCCCGCGGGGTCTCCGACCGCTGGCCGGTCCTGCTCGGCGGCGCCGCGCTGACCCGCTCCTACGTGGAGAACGACCTCACCGATCTCTACCACGGCCAGGTGCGGTATGCCCGGGACGCGTTCGAGGGGCTGCGGCTGATGGACACCATCATGGCCGTCAAACGCGGTGAAGCGCCGGCCGTCGACCCGGCCGAGGAGGCCAAACGGGCCGAACGCAAGGCCCGCCGGGCGCGGTCGCTACGCATCGCCGAAGCGCGCAAGGCCGCGCAGGAGCCCGAGGGTCCGCTGCCCGCCCGCTCCGACGTGGCCACCGACGTGCCGCTGCCGACCCCGCCGTTCTGGGGGACCCGTGTGGTCAAGGGCATTCCGGTCGCCGACTACGCCGCCTACCTGGACGAGCGCGCCACCTTCCTCGGCCAATGGGGCCTGCGCGGCAGCAGGGGCGGCGAGGGACCCGGCTACGAGGAGCTGGTCGAGACCGAGGGCCGGCCACGGCTGCGATACTGGCTCGATCGGCTGGCGACCGACGGTGTCCTCGCCCACGCGGCGGTCGTCTACGGCTATTTCCCGGCCCTCGCCGAAGGCGACGACCTCGTCGTGCTCACCGAAGCGCGTCCCGACGCGCCCGAGCGGTGCCGGTTCACCTTCCCCCGCCAGAAGCGCGACCGGCACCTGTGCCTGGCCGACTTCTACCGCCCCCGGGAGGCCGCACTGCGGGCGGGCGAGGTCGACGTGCTGCCCTTGACCCTGGTCACCATGGGTGAGCCGATCGCCGCCCACGCCCAGGAACTGTTCACCGCCAACGCCTACCGGGACTACCTGGAGGTCCACGGCCTCGGCGTCCAGCTCACCGAGGCCCTGGCCGAGTACTGGCACCGGCGGGTACGGCAGGAACTGCACTTCAGCAGCGGCGCGGCGGTGTCCGACGAGGACCCCGAGGCCGTCGAGGAGTTCTTCAAGCTCGGCTACCGCGGCGCCCGCTTCTCGCTCGGCTACGGCGCATGCCCGAACCTGGAGGACCGGGCCAAGATCGTGGACCTGCTGGAGCCGGAACGCATCGGGGTCAAGCTCTCCGAGGAGTTCCAGCTGCATCCCGAGCAGTCCACCGACGCGATCGTCTGCCATCACCCCGAAGCCAAATACTTCAACACCTAAAGACTGTTTTGAGGCGGTTTGCGTGGCGGTGCGGGTGGCGGAACCTCCAGGCGGTCCCTGGCTCCGGGATCTCCTCCTCATGAATGCCCAATTCACCACGTCGGAGCTGTCCTCGCCAGGAACCACCTCAGAACCCGCAGCGGCGCGAGTTGACGGCCCACCGCAAGCGGCTCCGCCGCTTTGAAACAACCACTTAAGGAGATACCTTGACTGAACCGTCCGCGACGGACGGCTTGGCCGCCGTGCTCTGGGACATGGACGGCACGCTGGTCGACTCGGAGAAGCTGTGGGATGTCGCGATCTACGCGGCGGCGGAGTGGCTGGGCGGCACGCTCACCGACGAGCAGCGGCTGACGCTGGTCGGCTCCAACATGACCGCCACCGCGCGGTACCTGCTGGCGGTGACCGGCCACGCCCCGACCGATGAGGCGATCGTCCGCACCGGGGACTGGATCCGCGACCGCGCGGCCGAGGAGTTCGCCACCGCGCTGCCGTGGCGGCCCGGCGCCCGCGAGGCGCTGGTCGCGCTGCGGGTGGCCGGGCTGCCCATGGCGTTGGTCACATCGACCGAGCGCGTACTCACCGAACTCGCGCTCGACACGCTCGGCCGGGAGTTCTTCGAGACGATCGTGTGCGGTGACGAGGTGGATGGGCTGAACAAGCCGCACCCGGAGCCCTACCTGCGGGCGGCACGCCTGCTGGGAGTGGATCCGGCACGCTGCGTGGCCGTGGAGGACTCGTCGCCGGGCACCGAGTCGGCGGTGGCCGCCGGCTGCACGGTGCTGGTCGTCCCCAACGACGTGCCGGTCGCCCCCGGGCCGCGCCGGGTTTTCCGCGAGTCGCTGCTGGGTGTGGACGCCGCGGCGTTCGCGGAAATTCTCGACCAGTAGATTCCTGTGATGAATTCGCAACGCGAGTTGTGGCCGGGCACAACGTCACGGCACGAATTCCACCGGAATATTCCGGTGCTTCGTGCCGATGATCGCGACATAGTGTAACGGCTCGCCGTGCACATTACGCCGGTGTTGATAACGCTGCATGGTCATCAACTCCAGCACGCCTTCGTCACGGAGCCGGCGGATGAACGCGGCGAAGCCGGAAGTGTCCTCATCGGACAGAAAGCGGTCCTTGATGTTGAACGCAATCCAGCCGCCGTCGCCGACGAGGTTGAACGCGGCGCGGAACGCCTCCGGCGGTATGTCGGCGTAACCGAGCGCGGCCACACAGGACAGCGTGTTGAAGCCGGTTGAGGCCAGGTCGCGGTGCAGGGCAGGGGAAAGACGTGTGACGTCGGTGACGTGGTAGGCATCGTACACATCGGGCCGGTCACGCAGCGCCGCCTCGCGGGCCTCGGGGATGATGTCCACACCCACCAGACCGCTCACGCCGATGTTACGCAACTGTTCGCCGACAAGGCCGTTGCCGGCGCCCAGATCCAGCACGCGCAGGCTGTCCGGCTCGTACCCGCCTCGCTGCAACTCCTCCTTGAGCAGCTTGGCGATCACGTCCGGCGACTGGCAGTCCAGGATGTCGTGGAAGAGTTGCTCGTACAGCCCGGGAATGCGGTAAATCTCGTCGTAGTCGTGAAACCGGATGCGTCGCCATTCTCCGTGCAGCAGAACGGAACAGTGCTCGGCGTCCTGATCGAGTCGGTCCGATGGCCGGGGGAGTCTGATCTGGAGGGTGGCCGCGCGGGTCGACGATCGGCGAGCTTTTCCGGCAGGTGACTCTCGGCTGGCCATTATCACTTCCTTCTTGTACAGAACGTGTTCGGGTAGCCAGGCCGTGACTTCTTCTCGTCGGCTACCGTTGACCGCGCTAGCGGCCTGCCTCCCCGCCCACGTGCAGCGTAATGCTATGTCACCAGCGTGCTCATCTTGCGTTTGAATAACCCTCCTTTCTGGCCCATTCGCAAAAGCTGCGAGTAGAGCAATTCCAGGCAACGGCAATCGATGTCGAATGTCAACCGCTCACCGGGTAGGGAGGCGAGGATGTGACGGGTCCGCCACGGGCGCGGCCCCCGGACCCCGCCGCCGGGCAGGCGTGCCGGGCCGGATCGCCGGGCCGGCCGGGCGGATGGAAGGATCTGCAGACCGTGAAGACCTTCGATGAGCTGTTCTCCGAGCTGACCGAGCGTGCACGGACCCGGCCGGCCGGCTCGGGCACCGTCGCGGCCCTCGACGCCGGGGTGCATGCGCAGGGCAAGAAGGTGCTCGAAGAGGCGGGCGAGGTGTGGATCGCGGCGGAGCACGAGTCGGACCAGCGGCTGGCCGAGGAGATCTCGCAGCTGCTCTACCGCGTGCAGGTGCTCATGGTCGGCCGCGGGCTGACCACCGAGGACGTCTACCGATATCTGTAGATGACATATTCAGAACGCGAGATGGCACTTGTGGCGACGAACTAGGACGCTGCACGTGGGCGGGGAGGCAGGCCGCCTGCGCGATCGACGGGCAGCCGACAACGGGTGTCACGGTCTGGCTGCCCGAACACGTTCTAATAACACCGACAAGTGATGCAGGACGGGAGCGAAGGCTGATGCTGCGGGTTGCAGTGCCGAACAAGGGAGCGCTGGCGGAGCCGGCGGCGGTGATGCTCGGTGAAGCGGGCTACCGCGGCCGTCACGACCGTGACCTGACGGTGCTCGACCATGCCAACGATGTCGAGTTCTTCTTCCTGCGCCCGAAGGACATCCCGATCTACGTCGGCTCCGGTGAGCTCGATCTCGGCCTCACCGGCCGTGACCTGGCCATCGATTCGCGCGCCCCGGTCGAGGAGGTCCTCGCGCTGGGCTTCGGCGCGTCCACGTTCCGCTTCGCCGCGCCCGATGGCCAGGACTGGAAGCCCACCGACCTGCACGGCAGGCGCGTGGCCACGTCGTTTCCGAACCTGGTGCGCGACCATCTCGCCGAGCAGGGCGTGGACGCCGAGGTCATCCGCCTGGACGGGGCGGTGGAGATCTCCGTCCAGCTCGGCGTCGCCGACGCCATCGCCGATGTGGTGGAGACCGGCCGATCGCTGCGGCAGCACAACCTCATCGCCTTCGGGGACCCGATCTGCGTGTCCGAGGCGGTACTCGTGCAGCGCTCGGGCGCCGCGCCGTCGAAGGTGAAGTCGCAGTTGGTCGCCCGCCTGCAGGGCGTCGTCTTCGCGCAGCAGTACATGATGCTCGATTACGACTGCCCGCGCGCGCTGCTGCCCAGGGCGGTGGCGATCACACCCGGCATCGAGTCGCCCACCGTCGCGCCGCTGGCCGACCCGGACTGGGTCGCCGTTCGCGCCATGGTGCCGCGCAAGGAAGTCAACCGGGTCATGGACGAGCTGGCCGAGACCGGCGCGAAGGCGGTGCTCGCCTCCGACATCCGGTCCTGCCGCATGTGACTCGCCGGCCCGGCTACCCGCCGGACGCGGTTCCCACCACGACGGTCGCATCCAGGTCGGCGGAGTGGGCCACGCTCGGGACGAGCCCGGCCGCGGCGAACACTTCGGCGATCCGGGCTGCTTGCCGCTCGCTCGCCTCGGTCAGCAGCCGGCCACCGGGCGCCAGCCAGGCCGGTGCCCCGGCGGCGACCCGGCGTGTCACCGCGAGCCCGTCCGGGCCGCCGTCGAGCGCGATTCGCGGTTCGTGCTCGCGCGCCTCGGCGGGCAGCAACGCCACCGCGTCGGTGGGCACGTACGGGACGTTCGCCAGCAGGATGTCCACCCGGCCCCGCAGGTCCGGCGGCAGCGGCTGGTAGAGGTCACCGAGGTGGGCCCGGCCGCCGACGGCGGCGAGGTTGCGCCGGGCGCAGCGCACCGCGACCGGGTCGATGTCGGCGGCATGCAGTTCGACCTGGCCCGACCTCCCGGCCAGTTTCGTGGCCACGGCGACGCCGAGCGCGCCCGACCCGCAGCACAGGTCGAGGACAACCGGCCCGGGTTCGGTCCGCTTGGCGGGTCGAGCGTGGTTCATGGCCACCTCGACGAGGAACTCGGTGCGGCGGCGCGGGATGAACACCCCGGGGTCGAGCGCGATCCGCAGACCGGAAAACTCGGCCCAGCCCAGGACGTGCTCCAGCGGCAGGCCACTGATCCGCCGTTCCACCATGGCGTCGAGTTCGGCCGGGGTACGGGCGGTGGAGATCAGCAGACGGGCTTCGTCCTCGGCGAACACGCAGCCGGCGGAGCGAAGCCGCGTCACGATGACGGATCGCGAATCAGCGGAGGGCAAGACAGACATGAGAGCGCCTTTCGAAAGGTCGATGGGCGCTCTCGCCCCTCAGCGTGCGGGACGGCGGTGAGAGCACCCGGCCTGACTGGCGTTGATGGATCTCACCTCCTGAGCGGCGGCACGCGGTTCGTACCGCAACATTACTGGCAGACGCCTGGCGACTAACCGCGGGGCCGTGCATGGCGTGTGTGCAGGTTTCGCCACCCGTACCGCCAGGCAAGCCCAAGCCACTCTGGAAACTAGTGGTGGGGGCGTTTGGGTAGCAGGTCGTAGAGACCTTTGCGGGCGCCGTTGTCGTTGGCGTTGCGGGTGCGGGCGACGTCGGAGATGAAGTCCTCGAACACGAACTCGTCCGCGATCGGCACCGGCACCGGCGCGGGCTGTTGCGCGCGATGGCCGTCGACGATCTCCGCGATCTGCCGGAATGCCGCCGCTTGCGTGGTTTCCGGCGCGAACGTGGTCACCGGCGTGCCGTGCGCGGCCGCCTCGTTCATCACCACCCCGAGCGGAACGTGTGGCAGCAGCGGATAGCCGAATCTGGCCAGCTCGTCGAGCGCCTCGGTGGCGTAGGTGGACATCGGTCGACGGTAAAGCCCGGGCACCACACCGAAGTACGGGATCGGGGTGCGCTTGACCGCCTGCTCCACGTACGCCAGCTGATCGTTGAGCAGCCGCAGGGCGCGGATGCTGGTCCGGTCGGGCTGGACCGGGACGAGGATGCCGTGCGTGGTGGCCAGTGCGTTGTTGGTCAGCACGTCCAGCGCCGGCGGGCAGTCGATGACCACGTGATCGTAGTTGGCGAACTGGATGACCCTGGCCAGCTGCCAGCCCGGCACCCGGAACGCGCCGAGGCGGCGGATCAGGTCGAACATGCCGGGCGAGGTCGGGATGATGTCGAAGGCGCCGCCGGAGCCGACGTTGCTGCGCGGGTGCGGAACGACCAGTTCCTCGATCGGGCCCTTCCACGCCTTGGTGAGGGCCTTGGCCAGGCTCGGCGCCTGCGCGGGTGCCTCGGCGAGCCCGAGCATCTCGGTCGTGGCGTGTCCCTGCGGGTCCAGGTCGATGAGCAGCACCCGGCATCCGCGCTCGGCGAGCGCGGCGGCGGTGCCGACGCTCAGCGCGGTCTTGCCTACGCCGCCCTTCTGGTTGACCACCGAGGTGATCTGCACTCCAGCGCTCCCAGGTTCGTTGTTGCGGGCAAGGTTAGTGGATCAGGTTCGGCTGGGACACCCTGGTGTCCGCCTTTTTTCCTCGCGGTAAATGCGGTTCGCTCTCCTCACCGGCGCCGGACCAGCAGCGCCTGCGCACCGAAGGCGACCGGTCCGCCCAGGTCATGCAGGGTGCTGTGCGCGGTACCGACCCCGTGCGGCCCGATGACAGTGTCCCCATCGATACCGATCCATTCCCCGGCGGGCGGGCGCTGGAGGTGCACGGTCAGCTCGCTGTTGAGGAACGTCCAGTCCCGCGGATCGAGACGACTCGACACTCCGTTGCCGGAGTCGGCGACCGTGAACAGCCGCTGCAGCGGGCTCGGCTCCTCGCCCTCGACCAGCTGCACGAGCTGCCGCGCCCACACGGCCGCCGCGCCGTGACCGGCCGGGCTGCCCGAGACGCCCCGCCATTCCATCGCATGCAGGTACCCGCCCATTTCCCAGTCTTGCGGCCAGTCCGCGGGCGGGCAGTCCTCCGGCGCGGGCAGGGCGCCGGGGCTGGGCGTGGCGGCCGATTCGGTGTCGGACGTGACGAACCGCCAGGCGGAGGCGCGCGCGACCGGCCGGTGACCGGCGGTCAGTTCCGCGGTCAGCAGCTCAACGGACCGCCCGGGCCGCACTACCCCGGCATGCACGGTGAGTTCGGTCAACGGCGCCGGGCCGAGGATTTCCACGGTCACCCTGGCCAGCGCGCTCTTCCGGTCCGTGGCCAGGTTTTCCAGCGCGCGCACCAGCAACGCCGAAGGGGGCCCGAAATGCTGGGCACGCGGGTCCCACGGTCCCTCGGTGTGTGCGGTGGCGAGGAACCGGCCCTCGCCCCGGGGCAGGTAGAAAGCGCTTTCAACCATCGCCAGCGATTCGCCTTTCAAGGGGGTCTGGGGGCTGGGCCCCACCGGACGCAGTGGTTTGGGGGTTTGCCCCCGGCCGGGGTGTGGGGGCTGAGCCCCACCGGAGGCCGTGGCCTGGGGTCGCGACTCCGGACGACATCGTTTCAGTCCGCGCGGTCCAACGGAGTCTCCTCCCCGGGATCGGGCTCCGGCCAACCGGGATAGTCCGGCGGCGTGCCGCCGAAGGACGGGCACCGGGACTGGTGCGCGCACCAGTCGCACAACCGGCTCTTGTTGGGGCGGAAGTCGCCGGTCTTCCCGGCCCGCAGGATGGCCTCCCAGATGGCCTCCAGGGTCCGTTCGAACCGGCGCAGCTCCGGCTCGTCCGGTGTGTAGGCCAGCGACTGCCCGTCCGTGAGGTACATCAGCTTGAGCTGGCGTGGCACGATTCCGCGCAGCCGCCAGAGCACCACGGCGTAGAACTTCATCTGGAACATCGCCTTCGCCTCGCCGATTTCCCGTGGCGCGGCGCCGGTCTTGTAGTCGACCACGCGCAACTCGCCGGTGGGGGCGACGTCCAGCCGGTCCACGTAACCGCGCAGCCGCACGCCGGAAGTCAGCTCGATCTCCACGTGCAGCTCGCATGCCTCGGGGTCGAACCGGCGCGGATCCTCCAGCGCGAAGTAGGAGTCCAGCAGCTTTTCGGCGCCACCAAGCCATTCCGCCACGTCGGCCGGCTCCTCGTCGCCGAACAGCCCGGCCCAGTCCGGGTTCTGCGCGGACAGCTCGGTCCAGACCGGTTCCAGCAACGACTTGGCGCGGTGCGGCAGCCGGTCCGGCTGCGGCAGCGCGAACAGCCGCTCCAGCACGGAATGCACCAGTGTGCCGCGAAGCTGGGCCTTGGTCGGCAGTTCGGGCAACCGGTCCACCGCGCGGAACCGGTAGAGCAACGGACATTGCTTGAAATCGCTGGCACGCGACGGGGACAGCGCGGGGCGGCGCGCACCGAGCCGGGGATCTGCCGTTGCCGTCTGCGTCATGCCCGCACTCTATGGCAGTGCACCGACACTTCCTGTCCAGACATGCGCCGGACTCCTCGGGGCATGGCCTGTATCGTCTCCGAGTGCGACCCGGGCGCCGCCTGCGGGTTGTCCCCTTGTCGTGGTGCGCACAGGTGGCGCGTCACGGGATTCCCACAGCCGTCCCTCTACGCTGTGCTACATGGCCACCACCAGTCAGCGGCAGCCGAGGCGGGTGTTCACCACCGCGGACGGTGGTCTGCTGCTGTTCCGGGTCCAGGACGTGCCCGTGCTCCTGGCGCCCTCCTGGGCCATCGGATCACTGATCGTGATCGTGCTGTACGAGCCGATGGTGAGCCAGATGTTGCCGGACGCGAGCGTGGCCACGTCGTGGATCCTGTCGATCGCCTCGGCCCTGCTGCTCGGGGTGTCAGTGCTCGCGCACGAGCTCGGACACTGTGTCGCCGCGCTGCGCCTGGGTATTCCGGTGCGCCGGCTCCGGCTGTTCCTGCTGGGCGGGGTGTCCGAGGTGGCCCGGAGCCCGCGCGAGCCCCGGCACGAAGGGCTGGTCGCCGTCGCCGGGCCGGCCGTGTCGATCTTCCTCGCCGCCTTCTGCGGGCTGCTGCTGCTCGCGGTCCCCGCCGGTGGTGTCGCGTGGCTCCTCGTGGTCGAGTGCGCGGTCGCGAACCTCGCCGTCGGTGTCTTCAACCTGCTGCCCGGCCTGCCGCTGGACGGCGGGCGGATGCTGCGGGCCGGGGTGTGGGCGCTCACCGGGGCCCGGGCCAGGGGGACCAGGGCGGCGGTGTTCGGCGGCGGCGCGGTCGCGGCCGGACTGGTGGTGTGGGCCGTTCTGGGCCTGGCTTCCGGCAGCCCCGACCGCTGGCTGCGCCTCGGTGTGTGCGCGGTCACCGCGTGGTTCGTCGCCTCCGGCGCGGGCGACGAGCTGTCCGCGGAGGGCAACCGCAGCTGGCCGGCGGGCCTGGTGATCACCGACCTGGTGCGGCCGGTGCTCCAGTTGCCCGCGGAAAGCCCGGTGTCCGACGCGCTGGCCGCCTCCGCCGGCCGTGGGGTGGTGCTGGTGCGGGCCGACGGAGTGGCGGCCGGGCTGCTGGACGAGGCGGAGGCGCAACGACTGGCGGCGAGTTCGCCGCACGCGCCGGCCGAGTTCGCGGCCGAACGGATTCGCGCGGAGACGGTGCTGCTGACCTCCGAGTCCGGTGAGGAGATCGCGGAGCGGGTACGGGAAACCCCGGCGTGGCAGTTTCTGGTCGTCGACGACGAGGGACGGCCCGCCGGCGTGCTGCGACGGGAAGACCTGCGCGCAGCGCTGGCCCGCCGGCCTCGCTGAGGTCCGCGTCAGCCGCCGCGCGAGACCTCAGTAACCTTGCCGCCGGGCCACGATCCGCCACCTGGGCGATCGCGTGCCCCGGGTACGGCTTCGCGAGGAGGCCGGCGATCACGGAGGGTGGCAGGTTGTCAGGCAGCGGTCCGTTTCGCGCCGGAGACCGGGTACGGCTGACCGATCCGAAGGGCCGGAACCACACCGTGGTCCTGGCCGAGGGGGAGGAGTTCCATACCCACCGCGGCGCGTTGCGGCACGACGACATCATCGGCCTGTCCGAGGGCAGCGTGATCACCTCCGCGGGCGGCACCCACTACCTGGCGCTCCGGCCGAGGCTTGCCGACTACGTGCTGTCCATGCCCCGCGGCGCGCAGGTGATCTACCCGAAGGACGCCGCACAGATCGTGATGTGGGGCGACATCTTCCCGGGCGCGCGGGTGCTGGAGGCGGGTGCCGGTTCGGGCGCGCTGACCTGCTCGCTCCTGCGCGCCGTGGGTCCGGCGGGCAGCGTGCTGTCCTACGAGGTCCGTGCGGACCACGCCGAGCACGCCGAGCGCAACGTCGAACGGTTCTTCCAGGGCAGGCCGGAGAACTGGACCCTGCGGGTGGCCGACCTGGCCACGCACCGTGGCGAAGTGGACCGCGTGGTGCTGGACATGCTGGCGCCCTGGGAGGTGCTGCCCACCGTCTACGAGAACCTCGTGCCCGGTGGGGTCCTGGTGGTCTACGTCGCGACCGTGACGCAGCTGTCCACGGTCACCGAGGCGATCCGCGAGCAGCGGTGCTGGACCGAACCGGAGTCGTGGGAGACCCTGATGCGGCCGTGGCACGTGGTGGGTCTGGCGGTGCGGCCGGAGCACCGGATGGTCGCGCACACCGCGTTCCTGCTCACCACCCGCCGGCTCGCCGAGGGTGTCACGCCGCCACGGCCCCAGCGCCGGCCGAGCCGCGGCTGAGCCGCCCGTTCCGGTGTCGGTCCGGAACGGGCGGCTCCGGCTCGCCTAGTTGGTCACGCACCAGTTGCCGCCCGATTTGGTGACGGGCAGCGGGAAGTCCGCGTGACGGCCGGCCCCTTCGGCCCTCAGGTGGAGGGTGCCGGTGCTGCCGTTGATCTCCGGAGGCTCGGCGGCGGAATAGACAACCTGGTCCGGGACCTGGTCCATCATGTCCTGCAGGCTTTGCATGGTCGACGAGGACATCGTCCCGCACATCAGCGGCTGGAACCGCTGGACGTCCCTGCTGTTGTAGGCGTCGATGACCGCCGCTTGCAGCGCTTCCGGGCTCGACGTCCCGGCGCTGCTCGAGGCCGAGCTGGAGCCGGCGGGCCGGCTGCTGGGTGCGGGTGTGGAGGTGCTGTTCGCCGGTGGGGCGGCGTTGTTGTCGTCCTTGCCGGTCAGGAGCAGGGCGGTGATGCCGCCGCCGACGAGCAGCACCACGGCCACCACGGCGCCGATGATCAGGCCGGTCTTCTTCTTGGGCGGCTCACCACCCGGGTAGCCGGGGTAGGGACTCTGCTGGCCCCGGGGACCGGGCCGGCCCGGCGGTGGCTGGAACCCGCCGGGCGGGTATCCGCCACCCGGCTGTTGCTGCCCCCACTGGCCTTGGTTGCCGTAGGGATCCTGCGGTCCGTACGGGCCGGGCCGGCCGGGTTGCGGCGGGGGGTAGGTCATGGGTGTTCACCCCTTCGCGGGTTGGTCACTCGTTGATGTCGGCGCACCAGGTCGATCCCTTCTGCACCATGGGCAGCTTGGGCGTGTTGGTTTCTCCCTGGAAGGTCACGCTCACGCGGACGCTGGCCTCGGAACCAGTGACCGTCGGTGTCCCGTTCAGGCTCGCGTGGAGGGTCGGGTCGGCGTCCCATGCGGCCTGCAACTCGTCCATGTCGGCGGCCGACATCTTGGTGCACATCAGGTTCGAGTACTGGGTGATGTTCCTCGAGTTGATCGAGTCGACGATCCCCTGCGCGACGGCATCCGGGCTGGACGCCCCGGTACCGCTCGAGGACGACGAGGACGTCGAGGACGACGTGCTCTTCTTGCTGCTCGAGGCCGAGCTGGAGCCGACGGGCTGGCTGCTGGGTGTGGGGGTGCTGTTCGCCGGTGGGGCGGCGTTGTTGTTGTCGTCCTTGCCGGTCAGGAGCAGGGCGGCGGTGATGCCGCCGCCGACCAGCAGCACCACGGCCACCACGGCGCCGATGATCAGGCCGGTCTTCTTCTTGGGCGGCTCACCACCCGGGTAGCCGCCCTGCTGGCCCCAGGGGTCCGGCTGACCGAACTGCTGGGGGCCGCCCTGCTGCTGCCCCCAGGGATCGGCTTGACCGAACTGCTGGGTGCCACCCTGACCGAAGCCGCCGGCCGGCGTCGGCTGCCCGCCGTAGGGGCCCGAAGGCGGCTGCCCCCAGGAGCCGGGGTTGTTCGGCGAACCGGAGGGCGATGACTGCCCGTAGGGTCCGGTCGGCGGATAGGTCATGTGTGTTACCCCCATTGGTCGGATCAGGGTGCTCCGCTCGGACGTGTGTCGGCGGCGCTCGGTCTGGCCACGATGCGGGCCGGAAACCGGCAAACCTCGTGGACCGGTCGTGGATGGTAGCGCCGCGTGGCGGGCTGCCGCGGTCCACCGTGCACTCACCCTGGTTTGAAAGCGTGGTGTAAGGGAAGTAGCTGTGATGAACGTCGGTGTGGAGCCTTGGTTCGGCGGTGGTGACGTGGGTGTCTCCCGAACGGCCCAGTTTCCGGCGCGCGGTCACCGGCTCTCTACTTTGCGTAGTTCGGTCACCGATGCGTCGTGCACCGTGAGGGGCGCTTGCGTTACCGATTCGTTCCGGCTTTTGGTGCGACGCGCCGATCCTGTGATGCGGTTAGGTCTTTTTTTGTCGGTGATCGCCGGTACCGTGGATGAAAAGCACTCCGAGGAGGTGCCGACATGCAACACGACCTTCCCGGAGGTCGGCATGAAGAAGCCGACCCGACAGAGACGACTGGAGCTGGAACGACGCCGGACGAACAGGCGCGGCAGCTGCGTTTCCTGGAAGAGGAAGTGGCGCTGCTGCGGAGGAAATTGACCGACTCACCCCGCCAGAGCCGAGTGCTGGAACAGCGCCTCGCGGAAGCCTCCGAGCGCATTGCCCAGCTCACCGAGCGAAACAGCAAGCTGGTCGAAACCTTACGGGAGGCGCGTGGGCAGTTGCTTGCGCTCCGTGAGGAGGTCGACCGGCTGGCCCAACCGCCGAGCGGCTATGGCGTGTTCGTGGGTGCCTACGACGACAACACGGTCGATGTGTTCACGGCCGGGCGCAAGATGCGCGTGTCCGTGTCGCCGGCCGTGGACGTCGAGTCCCTGCAGCGTGGCCAGGCGCTGCGCCTCAACGAAGCGCTCACCGTTGTGGAGGGCGGCGACTTCGAACGCACCGGCGAGGTGTGTGCGCTGCGTGAGGTTCTCGCGACGACGGACGGCGACTGCGCCCGTGCCCTGGTCGTGGGGCATGCCGACGAGGAGCGCGTGGTCTGGCTGGCCGACCCGCTCGCCGAGCAGCCGCTCAAGCCGGGCGACTCGCTGCTGGTCGATGCCAAGGCCGGGTACGCCTATGAGCGGGTGCCCAAGGCCGAGGTCGAGGACCTGGTGCTGGAAGAGGTGCCGGATGTGCGATACGAGGACATCGGTGGCCTCGGCCGGCAGATCGAGCAGATCCGTGACGCGGTCGAGCTGCCGTTCCTGCACGCCGACCTTTACCGCGAGTACGAGCTGCGCCCGCCCAAGGGCGTCCTGCTCTACGGCCCGCCCGGCTGCGGCAAGACGCTGATCGCCAAGGCGGTGGCCAACTCGCTGGCGAAGAAGGTCGCCGAGGCCAGGGGCAACAAGGATGACGCCACTGGCTCCTTGGAGGCCAAGTCGTTCTTCCTGAACATCAAGGGCCCGGAGCTGCTCAACAAGTTCGTCGGGGAGACCGAGCGGCACATCCGCCTGATCTTCCAGCGAGCCCGGGAGAAGGCCTCCGACGGCACCCCGGTGATCGTGTTCTTCGACGAGATGGAATCGATCTTCCGTACCCGGGGTAGCGGGGTGTCTTCCGACGTGGAGACCACGATCGTGCCGCAGTTGCTGTCGGAGATCGACGGCGTCGAGGGGTTGGAGAACGTCATCGTCATCGGCGCCTCCAACCGCGAGGACATGATCGACCCGGCGATCCTGCGGCCAGGTCGGCTGGACGTGAAGATCAAGATCGAGCGTCCGGACGCCGAAGGTGCGAAGGACATCTTCTCCAAGTACCTGACGCCGGGCCTGCCGATCCATGCCGACGACCTCACCGAGTTCGGCGGGGACACCAAGGCCACGATCGACGCGATGATCCAGCACACCGTCGAGCGGATGTACGAGGAGACCGACGAGAACCGGTTCCTCGAGGTCACCTACGCCAACGGCGACAAGGAAGTCCTCTACTTCCGTGACTTCAACTCGGGCGCGATGATCCAGAACATCGTGGACCGGGCGAAGAAGTCGGCGATCAAGTCGGTGCTGGAGACCAAGCAGCCCGGCCTGCGTGTGCAGCACCTGCTGGACGCGATCGTCGACGAGTTCGCCGAGAACGAGGACCTGCCCAACACGACGAACCCGGACGACTGGGCCCGGATCTCCGGCAAGAAGGGTGAGCGGATCGTCTACATCCGCACGCTCGTCACCGGCAAGAACCAGGACTCCGGCCGGGTCATCGACACGGCCACGAACACCGGTCAGTACCTGTAGGTAAGGGCTCGAGATTCGGTGAGGTGTGCTCGCTTCGAGATTAGGTGGGGTGTGCTCGCGGAGGGCGCCATGATCTCTCCGCTGTGACACCGGGGGCCCAGCCCCCAGACCCCGGCCAGGGGGCAAGCCCCCTGGACCCCCGCGCCGGTGCCGGTTCGGGCGTAGCGCCCAGCCGGCACCGGCGTGTCTTTTGCTCTTAGGTGTATAACGGGCTATACTTTCGGTGTGACTGAACCCGAACCCCTCCGCCCGCGAGCGCCCATCACGGCCGCGAACGTGCTGGCCTGGCTGGAGGAGACCGCGGAGGCGGTGCGTGCCGGCGCGGTGAGTGCGGACGACCTGATCGCGGTGCTGGGGGAGCTCAGGCGGGCCTCGGCGGCGTGTGCCGACGCGTCCGACTGGGCGCTGCTGGCGGCCCGCGAGGAGGGGGCGAGCCTGCGCCAGATCGCGCCCGTGTTCGGCAAGGGCTACGTGCGTGCCCCGGCCGCGCGGCTGGAGAAGCTGCATCGTCAGGCGCTCAACTCGCAGCAGTGGTTGGAAATCCTGCGCGAACGGGCTTCCGTATAACGTCCTATACGGCGGGGCCTGGAAGAGAAAGGGAAGATCCGCTGACCAGCTGTGTTGTTCAAGACGCGCGATCGACGAACGCGTCCACGGACCGTGACCTGGCAATGCGCATCCGGCCGAGGAGGCCGGTGGCCTGCAGCCGCGTTCGCGAGGCCTTCGGCGGCGTGTCTTCCACTCGCCGGAGCACGAACACGGACCTTGAATGACCGTCATCGGACTCGGTCTGGCCGCGCTGGGCAGACCCGCCTACATCAACCTGGGAAGGACGAACGTGCTTCCCGGCGACCGGAGCGTGGCCGCGATGCGGCAGGCCACCTGGGCCGTGCTCGACGCCGCGTACCGGGCGGGCGTGCGGTGGGTGGACGTCGCCCGCTCCTACGGCCGGGCCGAAGATTTCCTGGCGGGCTGGTTGGCCGAGCGCGGGCACACCGACGTGACGGTGTCCAGCAAGTGGGGCTACACCTACGTCGGCGGCTGGCGGCTGGACGCGACCATGCACGAGGTCAAGGAACACTCCGCGAGCGGATTTTCCCGCCAGTGGACCGAAAGCCGCGACCTGCTGGGTTCGGCCATCAACCTCTACCAGGTGCACTCGCTCACCGAGGACAGCCCACTGTTCACCGACGAGCCGCTGCTGCGCGCACTGGCCGCCCTCACCGACGACGGCGTGCGTGTCGGGTTTTCCACGTCCGGCCCGCATCAGGCGAGCGTCATCCGGCGGGCGTTCGACCTCGAGGTCGCCGGCCGCCCGGTCTTCACGGCTGTGCAGTCGACGTGGAACGTGCTGGAGCCGTCGGCCGGGCGCGCACTCGCCGATGCCCACGCGGCCGGGAACCTGGTGCTGGTGAAGGAAACCCTGGCCAACGGCCGGCTGGTGGCCCGCGCTCCGGACGAGGTGACTCGGATCGCCAGGCGGCACGGCGTCGGGCCCGACGCGGTCGCGGTGGCGGCCGTGCTCGCGCGGTCGTGGGCGGACGTGGTGCTGATCGGCCCGGCCAGCCCGGCGCAGCTGGCCGGCAATCTCGCCGCCACCACGCTCGAGCTGACCCCGGCGGAACTGCGTGCGCTCGCCGCGCTCGCCGAGCAACCGGGCCAATACTGGACTCGGAGATCCTCGCTGCACTGGCAATGATCGCTTCGACTAGTCTCTGCGCCCAAACGAGTCAGCGGAGGACCGATCAGTTGCGAGCCGGGCGGGTTTTGATCATGGCGGCGGTCGTGTTGGCTGGCGTGACCGGTTGCGGGAACCGCCCCAACAATCTCGAGACCTACTACGACCAGCCGGGCAGCTCTCCGTCGACGACCGCGGAACCGGTCCAGGCCTCGCCTTCGGAGGCGGCGCAACCCGAGACGGGCTCGACCACCAGCGCTGCCGCCGAGATCGCGCAGCAGGTGTCCGCCGCGGTGCTGACCGCGCAGGACCTCGTGCACCAGGGCGCGCACGCGGCGACGACGCGCCCAGCGAACGGCGCGTGCTTCGACGCCGTCCCGTCCGGTGACCCGCGCAGTGCGAGTTGGGTCTACAACAGCGGTTCGACGCTGACGCAGCAGGTAACGGGGTATCTCGACAAGCAGGCGACGGACGTACTGGCTCAGGTGCGGTGCGGAGGCAATCAGCTCAACATGGGCGTGGCCTTGCCCGCGGGCGCGGAGATGGTGCGTGGCTGGTGCGAGGCCACCACGTGCACGGTGTTGCTCGCCCGCGGGCACGTGCTGTCCGGCCTGCAGGTCACCGCGAGCACGCCCGCCCGCGCCTCCGACGCGGTCCGCAGCCTCGTCCAGATCGCCGCCGGCCGGCTTCCCAAGGACTAGGGGCGCGGGAAAACTCGGGAGCGGTGGCGCCGGAACCACTCCAGGATGCCGACGCGGCCGTCGGGGATCAGCGGAGCGGCCTCCTCGGCCGCCCACCGCTCGAGTTCGGACAGCGGCATCCAGCGACCGGACACGATCTCCTCGGGCTGGTGCGTGATCGGCCCGTCCCAGCGGGTTTCGAACGTGTAGTTGTGGCAGCGGATCGGGGGCTCGCAGAACACGTGCGTGAACAGCGGTTCCAGCCGCACGCCACCGATCCCGAGTTCCTCGGCCAACTCCCGGCGGGCGCATTCGGCCGGGGTCTCGCCCGCCGCGACGACGCCGCCCGCCCAGCAGTCGTACATGCTCGGGAAGACGTCCTTGTCCGGCGAGCGCAGGTGGACGTAGACGCTTTCGCCGTCGAGCGAACGAACCAGCACGGACGCGGCGGCGTGCCAGAGCCCGTTCGCCCGGACCTCGCCGCGGGTCGCGCTGCCGACCACGGTGCCGTCGGCGTCATACACCGCGACCAGCTCACCAGCGGACATGACAGCCAGGCTACCGGGGACACCCGGCCGGTCCGGTCGACGCCACATCGGGGGGTTTACCCGGTCGCAACGCACGGGCCACTCACCGTTGCCGGTAGGTACCCGTAGGCTTGAGTCATGCGGCGGATCATGGGAACCGAGGTCGAGTACGGCATCGCGGTGCCGGGTGACGCGACCGCAAACCCGGTGCTGACCTCGACACAGGTGGTACTGGCGTACGCGGCGGCGGCGGACATCCCACGGGCGCGCCGGGCGCGCTGGGATTACGAGGTGGAGTCCCCGTTGCGCGACGCGCGGGGCTTCGACCTGGCCGGGCCCGGTACCCCCGGGCACGACCCCGATGTCGAGGATCTCGGCGCGGCCAACGTCATCCTCACCAACGGCGCGCGGCTCTACGTCGACCACGCCCACCCCGAGTACTCGGCGCCCGAGGTCACCAACGCACGGGACGCGGTGATCTGGGACAAGGCGGGGGAGCGGGTGATGGAGCAGGCCGCGCTCAAGGCGGCCACCGTGCCGGGTCAGCCCCCGCTGCAGCTGTACAAGAACAATGTGGACGGCAAGGGCGCCAGCTACGGCACGCACGAGAACTACCTGATGTCGCGGTCCACGCCGTTCACCTCGGTGATCGCCGGACTGACCCCTTTCTTCGTGTCGCGCCAGGTGATGACCGGGTCCGGCCGGGTCGGCATCGGCCCGCAGGGCGAGGAGGCCGGCTTCCAGCTGTCCCAGCGCTCGGACTACATCGAGGTCGAGGTCGGCCTGGAGACCACGCTCAAGCGCGGCATCATCAACACCCGTGACGAACCGCATGCCGACGCCGACAAGTACCGCCGCCTGCACGTCATCATCGGTGATGCCAACCTGGCCGAGTACTCCACGTTCCTGAAGCTGGGCACCACGGCGCTGGTGCTGGACATGATCGAGGCCGGCGAGCGGTTCGACGACCTCAAGCTGGACGAGCCGGTGCGCGCGGTGCACCAGATCAGCCACGACCCGACGTTGAAGACGAAGGTGCCGCTGGCCAACGGCCGCAAGTACACCGGCCTGGACATCCAGTTCTCCTACCACGAACTGGCCGCCGCGCACCTGGAGCGGACCGGTGGTGACGCACAGTCGAAGGAGGTGCTGCGGGTCTGGGGCGAGATCCTCGACGCGCTGGCCCGCGATCCGGCCGAGTGCGCGGACCGGCTGGACTGGCCGGCCAAGCTGCGCCTGCTGGAGGGCTACCGGGCGCGCGACAACCTGGGGTGGGCCGCGCCGCGCCTGCACCTAGTAGACCTGCAGTACTCGGACGTGCGGCTGGGCAAGGGCCTGTACAACCGCCTGGTGACGCGCGGTTCGATGAAACGGCTGGTCACCGAGGAAGAGGTGCAGGCGGCGATTACGCAACCGCCGCTGGACACCCGCGCCTACTTCCGTGGCCGGGCGCTGGAGAAGTACGCCACCTCGATCGCCGCGGCGTCCTGGGACTCGGTGATCTTCGACGTGGGCAAGGAGTCGCTGGTGCGGATCCCGACGCTGGAGCCGCTGCGCGGGACCAAGGCACACGTCGGCAAGCTGCTGGACTCCTCCGACACGGCCGAGGAACTGGTGGAGGCACTGACCGGTGCCGACTGACCCGCGCGGCGTCCGGCGTCGTTACGGAGACGGCATGGCTCCGCGGCCGGCCTTGTAGCAAGGTGCGGCAATCACGGTGACCACCACGCGCGCCCCGAAGGCCCGCTAGCGGGACGGCGGGGCGCCCGTGTCGAAGAGGTGACTCGATCCCCGGATGGACCGCCCCGTCGACACGATCGCGGTCGCGCGCAAACCCGCGGAGAAATGGACGGCGCGGATTGTCGTGACTACTGGGTAGGCTAAAGAGCAACAGCTCACCGGGAGGCGAGATGGCACAGGAAAAGATCGAGAAGCACGGTGGTGGCGACTCCGACGACGAACTGGAAGGCGCCGCGCCCGCAGGTCAGGAACGCCGGGAGAAGCTCGGCGAGGACGTGGACACCATCCTGGACGAGATCGACGACGTGCTCGAGGAGAACGCCGAGGACTTCGTGCGCGCCTACGTGCAAAAGGGTGGCGAGTAGTGGCCGCTACGAGGCCGTGGTCACGGCTTTCGCGGCACCTGACCCGGCCGAGGGGTGCTCCCGCCGGGGAGGCCGGCGGGGGGAGCCGTGGCCTGGCCGCCAAACGCTAACCTTACGCACGTCCTGGTGACGTGGCCACGCGTTCGCGCAACGGCCGCCGACAAGCACAGCCCTTCGTCGATGGGAACTACGAGCACGTATGGAAAACACGCCGGGAACTTCGGGTTCTTCGCTGCCCGCAGCCTTCTTCTCGACCACGACGTCGTCCTTTTCCGAGTTCCTCCGCATGCAGGCGCCGGACTTGCTGCCGACGGCCCCGATGGCGCCGGGGGCGTCCGCGAGCGGGTTGGATGCGCCCCACGGCACCACGATCGTCGCGGTCACCTTCGCCGGTGGCGTGCTGATCGCCGGTGACCGCAGGGCGACCTCGGGGAACCTGATCGCCACTCGGGACATGCACAAGGTCCACGTCACCGACGAGTATTCCGCGGTCGGTATCGCCGGCACCGCCGGCATCGCGTTGGAGCTGGTGCGCCTCTACACCGTCGAGCTGGCCCACTACGAGAAGCTCGAGGGCGTGTCGCTGTCGCTGGACGGCAAGACGAACAAGCTCGCCGCCATGGTCAAGGGCAACCTGGAGATGGCGATGGGCGGGTTGGCGGTGCTGCCGCTGTTCGTGGGCTACGACATCGAGGCCGACGACCCGAAGCGGGCCGGCCGGATCGTCTCCTTCGACGTGGCCGGTGGCCGGTACGAGGAAAGCGCGGGCTACCACGCGATCGGCTCGGGTTCGCTGTTCGCGAAGTCGTCGTTGAAGAAGCTCTACGACCCGGACGCCGACGAGGAGGCCGCCGTCCGGACCGCGGTGGAGGCGCTCTACGACGCCGCGGACGACGACACCGCGACCGGTGGCCCGGACGTGCTCCGGCGCATCTTCCCGACCGTCGTGACGATCACGGCCGAGCGCGGCTCCGAGCTGCTGGCCGAGGAGCAGACCGCGACGGTGGCCGAAGCGGTGGTCGCCGGCCGTGCCGAGCGGGCCGCCCAGGGCCGCAGCTGATCAGTCCCTTGTCTCACCGAGCATTTTTGGAGCACACACCGTGACCATGCCGCTGTACGCCTCTCCTGAGCAGTTGATGCGCGAGCGCTCGGAACTCGCCCGCAAGGGCATCGCACGCGGCCGCAGTGTGGTCGGGCTGAAGTATCGCAACGGTGTGTTGTTCGTGGCCGAGAACCCGTCGACCACGCTGCGCAAGTTCTCCGAGATCTACGACCGGATCGGCTTCGCCGGGGTCGGCCGGTACAGCGAGTACGAGAATTTGCGGGTGGCCGGTATCCGGCACGCCGACCTGAAGGGCTACCAGTACGACCGGCGGGACGTCAGCGCGCGGGCGCTGGCCAACGCCTACGCGGCCACGCTGGGCAGTATCTTCACCGAGCAGCTCAAGCCGTACGAGGTGGAGATCTGCGTCGCCGAGGTGGGCGCGACCCCGGCCGAGGACCAGCTGTTCCGCCTGACCTACGACGGGTCGATCTTCGACGAGCCCCAGTTCGTGGTGATGGGCGGGCAGACCGAGCCGGTCGCCAACAAGCTCAAGGAGAGCTTCGAGGAGGGCTTCGACCTGCAGCGGGCGCTGACGGTCGCGGTGGAGGCCCTGCGCGCGTCCTCGTCCGGCAACGGCGACAGCGAGCCGGCGAAGCTGGAGGTCGCCGTGCTGGACCGGGAGCGCCCGCAGCGGGCATTCCGGCGGATCACCGGAGCCGCACTGGACGCCCTGCTGCCGGCGACCGGGCCGGACGGTGACGGGGACCAGCCCGAGGCGGAGGGTGAACCGTCCGAATCGGAAGACTGATCCGTCGCGAAAACCACCCGGCCCGGACGGCGGTGATCGCCGTCCGGGCCGTCATTATGGGCGTGACCTGCGCAAACTCGGCCACCTTCCCCGGGTCTTGCGCTGCCCGATGGCGCGACGGAGCCGGCCGGGCACGCGCCGTCGCCTCCTCGCCGCCCGATCGGCCCACCGCACTTGGGCCGAAAGCGCCTAGCATTGAGTAATGCAGCGGCGGATTTTTGGCATCGAGACCGAGTTCGGCGTCACCTGCACCTTCCACGGGCAGCGTCGGCTCTCACCGGACGAGGTGGCGAGGTACCTGTTCCGGCGGGTGGTGTCGTGGGGACGGTCGTCGAACGTTTTCCTGTCCAACGGCTCGCGGCTTTACCTCGATGTGGGCTCGCA
Source organism: Amycolatopsis taiwanensis DSM 45107 (assembly GCF_000519205.1). Lineage (GTDB taxonomy): Bacteria > Actinomycetota > Actinomycetes > Mycobacteriales > Pseudonocardiaceae > Amycolatopsis_E > Amycolatopsis_E taiwanensis. The sequence continues at coordinate 137,704 of NZ_JAFB01000008.1, forward strand.
CCCCGAGTACGCGACGGCCGAATGCGATGACCTGATCCAGCTGGTGACGCACGACAAGGCCGGCGAGCGGATCCTGGAGGACCTGCTCGTCGACGCGGAGCGCCGGCTGGCCGACGAAGGTATCGGCGGCGACATCTTCCTGTTCAAGAACAACACCGACTCCGCGGGCAACTCCTACGGTTGCCACGAGAACTACCTGGTGACGCGGGCCGGTGAGTTCTCGCGGATCGCCGATGTGCTGCTGCCGTTCCTGGTCACCCGCCAGCTGATCTGCGGTGCCGGCAAGGTGCTGCAGACGCCGCGGGGCGCGGTGTACTGCCTGTCCCAGCGCGCGGAGCACATCTGGGAAGGAGTGTCGAGCGCGACGACGCGGTCCCGGCCGATCATCAACACGCGCGACGAGCCGCATGCCGACGCCGAGCGGTATCGCCGGCTGCACGTCATCGTCGGCGACTCGAACATGGCCGAGTCGACCACCCTGCTCAAGGTCGGCACCGCGAACCTGGTGCTGGAGATGATCGAGCAGGGCGTGCAGTTCCGGGACTTCACGCTGGACAACCCGATCCGCGCGATCCGCGAGATCAGCCACGACCTGAGCGGGCGGCGCCCGGTGCGGCTGGCCGGTGGCCGCGAGGCGTCGGCGCTGGACATCCAGCGCGAGTACTACGGCCGGGCGGTCCAGCACGTCAAGGCGAACGATTCCGGGCCGACCGCGCGCCGGGTGATCGAACTGTGGGGCCGGGCGCTGGACGCGGTGGAGCAGCAGGACTTCACCAAGATCGACACCGAGATCGACTGGGCGATCAAGCACCGGCTGGTCGAGCGTTACCGCAGCAAGCACAACCTCGACCTGTCCAGCCCGCGCGTGGCGCAGCTCGACCTCGCCTACCACGACATCCGGCGTGGCCGCGGCATCTTCGACCTGCTGCAGCGCAAGGGCCTGGTGCGCCGGATCACCGACGACGGCGAGATCGAGCTGGCCAAGGACACCCCGCCGCAGACCACGCGGGCCAAGCTGCGTGGAGACTTCATCGCGGCGGCGCAGGCCGCAGGCCGGGACTTCACCGTGGACTGGGTCCATCTGAAGCTGAACGACCAGGCTCAGCGGACGGTGCTGTGCAAGGACCCGTTCCGCGCGGTCGACGAGCGGGTCGACCGGCTGATCGGGTCGCTGTGATCTGTGTCTCGGCGTCTGTGGGAGAATCGGCGTATGACGGTGATCCCTGACGACCAGCGGCCGCTCACCGAGGTGGTGGCGGAGGTCGAACGCACACACGGCCGGATCGATATCGAGCGTGACGGCCAAACCGTGGCGTCGGTTGTTTCGCCCGACTATCTGGAGTCTTTGTACGAGACGATAGAAGTCGCCTCGGATCCGGAACTGGTCGCGGCGATCGAGGAGGGCGATGCCGACATCGCCGCCGGACGAACGGTGTCGTTGGACGATGTGAAGGCGGAGCTCGGGTTGCGGTGAGCCCTCGCTACACGATCCTGCTGTCGACCGGCGCGCAGCGCGCTCTGGGAAAGATGCCGGAGAAGATCGTTCATGCCTGCGTGTCGTTTATGGACGGGCCATTGGCGAACAACCCTTATCGAGTCGGCAAACCGCTGACATCGTCATGGGAGGGGCACTATTCGGCTCGCCGAGGCGAGTGGCGGGTCATCTACACCATCGATGATCACCAGGTGGTGGTTGAAGTTGTCGCCATTAACCGGCGAGCCGACGTTTATCGGAGCCGCTAGGCCCACCCAGCACCCCATCGAGGACGCACTCCACGCGATAGCTAGGTCAAGACCTTGTCGCGTGGCGCGTCCGCCTCGGAGAGGCCGAACCGGGAGTGGAGCCGGCGCAGGGGGCGGGGCGCCCACCAGGCGAGGCGGCCCAGCGCACGCATCCCGGCCGGGAGCAGGATGCCGCGCACGAGCGTGGCGTCGAGCAGCACGGCGAGACCCGTGCCGAGGCCGAACAACTGGATGAAGCTCACCCCGCTGGTGCCGAACGCGAACAGGCTGATCGACAGCAGGAGCGCCGCCGCGGAGACGATGCGGCCCGAGTGGGACAGTCCGTCGACGACGGCATCGCGAGGACCCGCACCGCGGTCGTGAGCCTCTTTGACCCGGCTGATCACGAACACCTCGTAGTCCATCGACAGCCCGAACGCGATGCAGAACAGCAGCATCAGCATGCTCGTGTCGAGCGGCAGCGGTGTGAACCCGAGCAGTGACGACGCGAGGCCGTCCTGGAAGATCAGCGTCATCACGCCGAGCGTCGCGGACAGGCTGAGCAGGTTGAACAGCAGCGCCCGCAGTGGCTGCAGCACGCTCCCGGTGAACAGGAACAGCAGGATGAACGTGGTCACCGCGATCAGCCCGCCCGCGAACGGCAGCCGGCTGCCGATGGTGTGCTTGCTGTCGACGAGCGTGGCTGCGTCGCCGCCGATCTTGGTCTCCGCGGGAGCGGGCATCGCCCGGATCCGGGTGACGAGTTGCTGCGCGTCGTCCGCCCGCGAGTCGCCGGCCGCGACCACCGTCCAGCGCTGGGCGTCCGGCGCGGCGAAAGTGGCGTCGGCTGGGGAGACGCCGGCCTGCCGGCCTCCGACGAACTCGCCTGCGCTGGAGGAAACCCTGGTCACGCCGGGAAGTTCGGACAGGCGCGTGGCGTAGTCCGCGATCGCGGACGCATCGGGCCGGCCTTGCGCGACGATCTGGATCGCGCGGCTGTCGTCCTGCGAGAAGTGCGCGCGCAGCTCATCGCCGACGACGCGGCTCGGTGCCGAAGTGGGCAGCACGCGCTCGTCCGGGATGCCGAACCGGACGTTGAACAGTGGGACGGCCGCCACGATCAGCAGCGCCAGCACGGGCAGCGCGGTGACCACCGGCCGCCGCAGCACGCTGCCGGCGGTCCGCGCCCAGAACGGTGAGACGGTGGTCGGGGTGCGCCCCCATGGCGGCCGTCCGGCGTTGACCCGGTGGCCGAGCACCCGCAGCAGCGCCGGCAGCACCACGACCGCGCTGATCATCGCGATGACGATCACGCCGATCCCCGCGTAGGCGAACGATCGGAGGAAGTACAGGGGGAACAGCAGCAACGCGGCCAGCGCCACCGCGACGGTCGCCGCGCTGAACGCGATCGTCCGGCCCGCGGTCGCCACGGTGTGGATCACCGCGGCGCGGGTGTCCACGCCGGTCGCGAGCTCCTCGCGAAACCGGTTGACGGTGAGCAGCGCGTAGTCGATGCCGATGCCGAGCCCGAGTGCGGTCGTCAGGTTGATCGCGAACACCGACACGTCGGTGATCGAGCCGAGGACCGACAACTCGGCGAACGTGCCGAGCACCGCGATCCCGCCGACGACGAGCGGCAGCAGCGCGGCGACGAGACTGCCGAACACGACGAACAGCAGGATCGCGATGAGCGGGACGGCGATCGATTCGGCGAGCAGGAGGTCGGCGGTGACCTGGTCGTTGATGTCGCTGTTGACTTCGGTGGCCCCGCCCGCGGTGACGGTGATCGGCCCCTGGTCGCCGCGGTAGCGGTCGGCGATCGTCTTGGCCGTCTCGGCGTCGGCCGGGTGCGCCACGATCAAGGCCGCGCGGTCGTCGTCCGATTTCATCGCGGGCGCGCCGGTCTGCCAGTACGAAGCCTGCTGCGACAGCCCAGGTTCGGCCGCGAGCCGATCGACGAGCTCGGTGGCGGCCACGCGGACGGCTGGATCGTCGACGGTGCCGGTCTTCGGCTGTACCAGCAGGATGAGGCCGGGTGTGCCGCCGAAGTGCCGCTGGATGTACTCCTGTGCCTGGCTCGACTCGGCATCGGGATCGGTGAACCCCTGTGACTGGAGCTTGTCGAAGGCGGTCATGCCGAGCGCGCCGGCGCCGATCATCAGCAGGACGGCGACGGTGAGCACGGCTCGCGCGTGGTCGGCGGCGAACCGCCCGATGCGGACGAACACGACGAGTTCCCCCTAAAGTTGACGGCCGTAAACTTGGCGGGTGTTAACTTGTCATGTCATGTGTGCGGCTGTCAACATCGACCGGTGAGCTCGTCCGTGCCTGTTCGATCCGCCTACCACCACGGGGACCTGCGCAACGCGCTCATCCACGCGGCCGCCGACCTGGCTCGGGAGGGTGGGCCCCGGTCGGTGACGATCCGGGCCGCCGCCCGCGTCGTGGGAGTGACGCCAACCGCGGCCTACCGGCATTTCGCGGGGCACGAGGAGTTGCTGGACGCGGCCAAGGAGCAGGCGCTGGAGCGGATGACCGCCGCCATGAACACCGAGTTGGCCCGGCTGCCTCCTGGCGGTGACCGGGTGCGCCGGGCGCTGCGGAACCTGGCCGCGATCGGCCTGGGCTACCTGAACTTCGCGACCGCCGAGCCCGGCTTGTTCCGCACCTGTTTCGCCGGGGGGATGCCCGCCGTGTCCGCGTGGGACGCCGGGCCGTTCCGCAAGGCCATCGCGGTCGTCGATGATCTGGCCGACGCCGGTTACCTTTCCCCGGAACAGCGGCCGATGGCCGAGATGACCATCTGGGCCGCGGTGCACGGGCTGGCCATGCTGTACCTGGACGGGCCGTTGCGCGAGGCGGACGACGAAGTCAGGCTGGCGGCCATGGCACGCACCTTCGAGGTCGTGGCCGTCGGGCTCGGCGAGCGGCCGCTGCCTGCTGACCTGCGTGACGAGATCGTCGGCCTGGTCCGCGGCGGTTGACCTGGCGTTCCGGGAGGCGCGGAGCGGTTCAGCGCCGCGCGCGGCGCCGGTAATGAGCACGCGATCGGTCAAGGGTTCGAAATTCCCGGCGTGTTTCGGCCCGGTCCTCCGCGACCGTCGGGCCGGGGGGAGCTAGTGTGGGCTGGTGTCCACCGCCCGTGCCGAGCGCCTGGTCAATCTGGTGCTCGCCCTGCTCTCCACCCGGCAGTACCTGACGGCTGACCGGATTCGCGGGATCGTGCCGGGATACGCCGAGGCGGCCAGTGACGACGCGTTCTCGCGCATGTTCGAGCGGGACAAGACCGAGTTGCGGGAACTGGGGATTCCGCTGGAGATCGGCCGGAACTCGGCGTTCGACGCGACCGACGGCTACCGCATCGCCCGGCGCGACTACGAACTGGGCGACATCGAGCTGGCGCCGGACGAGGCCGCGGCGGTCGGCCTGGCCGTGCGGCTGTGGGACTCGCCCGAGCTCACCGGGCAGGCGCACGGCGCGCTGGTGAAGCTGCGTGCGGCGGGCGTGGAGGTGGACCACACGGCGCCGCCCGTGGTGGAGTCCAGGGTGCGCACCGAGCCGGCGTTCTCGCCACTGCTGGCCGCTGTGCAGAACCGGCAGGCGGTGCGGTTCGACTACCGCCGCCCGGGCTCGGCGGAGCGGATGACCCGCACGCTGGAGCCGTGGGGCGTGGTGTCGTGGCGGGCTCGCTGGTACGTCGTCGGCCACGACCGGGACCGCAGGGCTCCGCGATGCTTCCGGCTGTCCCGCGTCTTCGGCGAGGTGCGCACGCTGGGCGCACCGGGGGAGGTTCAACGCCCGGAGAACGTGAACCTGCTGGAGTTCGTCGCGGGCAGTGACCACGGGGAGTCTTCACCGGTGGCCACCGCGCGACTGTGGATCGCCCGCGACCGGGCGGCCCGGATCCGGCGGCATGCGAAGATCACCGGCCGGCTGACCGTGGACGGGGTCGAGGGCGACCTCGCGGAGATCGAGCTGTACCACCCGGAGAACGCGGCGAGCTGGATCGCCGGGCACGGCCCGGACGTGCTGGTCCTGGAGCCCGACGTGCTGGCGAAGGCGGTCCGGGAACGGCTCTACGCGCTCGCGAACTTGCGGAGGAGTGACCATGAGCTCCTCGGGTGACCGGATGCCGCGCCTGCTCGCGCTGGTGCCCTACCTGCTCGCGCGGCCCGGCATCAGGATCGACGACGCGGCCCGGGACTTCGATGTCTCGCCGCGGCAGCTGCGCCGGGACCTCGAGCTGCTGTGGATGTGCGGGCTGCCCGGCTACGGCCCCGGCGACCTGATCGACCTGTCCTTCGAGGGCGACACCGTCACGGTCACCTTCGACGCCGGGATGAACCGGCCGTTGCGCCTCACCGGTGGCGAGGCGACGGCGCTGCTGGTCGCCCTGCGCGCGCTGGCCGAGACGCCCGGTGTGCTGGACACCGACGCGGTGCACCGGGCGATCGCCAAGATCGAGGCGGCGGCCGGGCAGGCCCAGCCGTCCGGCGTGGTGGTCGGGCTCGGGGTCCGGGAGGGCGAGCAGACCGCGCGGACCCGCGCCGTCGTGCGGAAGGCGTTGCAGGACCGGCGGGCGCTGCGCATTCGGTACTACACCGCTTCGCGGGACGAGATCACCGAGCGCACCGTGGACCCGATGCGGCTGCTCATCGTGCAGGCGATGAGCTATCTCGAGGCGTGGTGCCGCCATGTGGACGGGGTCCGGCTGTTCCGGCTGGACCGGATCGACGACGTGCGGGTCCTCGACGAGGCCGCGGTGCCCCCGCCACAGGCCCGGCCCACCGACCTGTCGGACGGCGTGTTCACCGAACGGCCGGACCAGCCGGTGGCGGAGCTGGTGCTGGCCCCGGACGCCCGGTGGGTCGCCGAGTACTACCCGTGTGAAGAGGTGGCCGAGGCGCCCAGGGGCCGGCTGCGGGTGCGCATGCGCTACGGAGACGAGTCGTGGATGATCCGGCTGGTGCTGGGGCTGGGCGGGGACGCGGTCGTCGAGCAGCCCGCCGCGCTGGCGGAGGCGGTGCGCCGCCGGGCCGCCGATGCCCTGGTACGAGCGGGTCACCTTCCGTCAACCTTGGGCCAGTAGGGTTGATCGTGCGAAGCGGACCGCCGGCCGCACGCACTTTTCACGACAGACAAGGGTGATCGCGTGTCGTATCTGCCGAGCATCGTGCTCGCCGCCGTGGGTTTGTTAGTCCTGCTGGCCCTCACCGTGCGGCTGTACGTGGGCTTGCGCGGATTTCGATCGGCGGTGACCATGGTGATGGCACGAACTGGAGATCGCGCGGGACTCGTGCGCGCCCGGGCGGCGGGGGTGCGTGTCGCCATCGACCAGCGGCGACACAAGCCGGCGAACCAGTAGCATAGGCGTGAACGAGATAGGAGGCCACTCATGCTGAACGGATTGCAGCCGTGGCATTTGATCATTGTGCTGGTGGTCCTGGTCCTGCTGTTCGGCGCCAAGCGGCTGCCGGACGCCGCCCGCTCGGTGGGTAAGTCGATGAAGATCTTCAAGGCCGAGACGAAGTCCATGCAGGACTCCGCGGACGAGTCCGAGCCGGCCGAGACCAAGCAGCTGCCGTCGGCCACCGCCCAGCCGAAGGCCTCCGACCAGCAGGTCGCCGACCTGCAGCGCCAGCTCGACGAGCTGAAGAAGCAGCAGAACACGGGCACCGACCAGCCGCAGAAGCACGCCAGCTGATCCGGACGGGACATATTCGACGTGGCCGACCCCGAGAGTCGCCGGGCACGGCGGCGCAGGCGCAGCCGTCGGCATAATCCCGACGGCAGCATGACGCTCATCGAGCACATCTACGAGTTCCGGCGCCGGCTGGGCTGGGCGCTGCTGGCAATGGTCGCCGGCGGGATCCTCGGCTTCATCTGGTTCGGCACCAGGGTCGGACCGATCGAATCACTCGGTGAAATCGTCAAGGCGCCCTACTGTGGCATCCCTGCGGACCGCAGGTTCCCGTCCGACGGGACCTGCCGCCTGCTGCAGACGGTGCCGTTCGAGGCGTTCATGACCCAGCTGACGGTCGGCCTGGCCGCGGGCGCGGTGTTGACCTCGCCGTTCTGGCTGTACCAGATCTGGGCGTTCATCGCGCCGGGCCTGTACTCGAAGGAACGCAAGTACGCGATGACCTTCGTCGGGTTCGCCAGCGTGCTGTTCGCGATCGGCGCCCTGCTCGCCTACTGGCTGTTGCCGCACGCGTTGCAGCTGCTGATGAGCTTCGGTAGCGACATATTCGTCACCGGCCTGACGGCCGACAAGTACATCAGCTTCGTGCTGTCGCTGCTGGTGATCTTCGGCGCCAGCTTCGAACTGCCGCTGCTGGTGGTGATGCTCAACTTCGTCGGCGTGCTGAAGTACGAGAAGCTGAAGAGGTGGCGCCGCGGCATCATCTTCCTGCTGTTCGTCTTCGCCGCGTTCGTCACCCCCGGCCAGGACCCGTTCTCGATGGTGGGGTTGGCGGGCGCGCTGACCCTGCTGTTCGAGCTCGCGATCCAGATCGCCCGCATTCACGACCGTCGCAAGGAACGGGAGCGTACCGCGGAGGGCTGGGACAAGTTGGCCGACAACGAGGCCGCACCGTTCCAATACGAGCCGAGCACGGCCGAGGACGAAACGCCCACGTCACCGGCCAAGGCCAGTACGGACGACATCACCTGAACCGGTCGGTAGCCTGCCCGCATGCGTGGCGTCGCGGCCATATGACAACCTGGTGACGTGGCCAGTCGCCCTTCGCTATCCCCGGCCGATGCGTATCAAGCTTCGCGGCGACGGGGGAAATATCCTCAGTTGAGCTCCTTCGCGGCGGAGGCGTCCTTCGAGTTCGACGATTTCCAGGTACGCGGCTGCGAGGCGCTGGAGGACGGTCACGGTGTGCTCGTCTGCGCCCCGACCGGCGCAGGCAAGACCGTGGTCGGCGAGTTCGCCGTCCACCTCGCGCTGGCCGAAGGCCGGAAATGCTTCTACACCACGCCGATCAAGGCGTTGTCCAACCAGAAGTTCAACGATCTTGTCGAGCGCTACGGGCCCAGCGCGGTCGGCCTGCTCACCGGTGACACCGCGATCAACGGCAATGCGCAGATCGTGGTGATGACCACCGAGGTGCTGCGCAACATGCTCTACGCCGGCTCCTCGACGCTGAACGACCTGTCGTACGTCGTGATGGACGAGATCCATTACCTGGCGGACCGGTTCCGGGGCGCGGTGTGGGAAGAGGTGATCCTGCACCTGCCGGAGCATGTCCGGGTGGTCGGCCTGTCCGCCACGGTCAGCAATGCCGAGGAGTTCGGCGAGTGGCTGGTGGCCGTGCGCGGCGACACCACGGTGGTGGTCGAGGAACACCGCCCGGTGCCGCTGTGGCAGCACATGCTGGTCGGCAACCGGTTGCTGGACCTGTTCGCCGATGACGGGCAGAAGCGGATCAACCCGACGCTGCTCAGGCGGGTCGAGGAGGTCGGCCGGCTGGACATGCCGTCGGCGCTGCGCGGACCGCGCAACCGGGGTCGCCAGCAGTTCCGTGGGCCGCGGTTCCGGCCTCCGTCGCGGGTGGACGTGGTCACCAGGCTCGACCACGCCGGCCTGCTGCCCGCGATCGTGTTCATCTTCTCCCGCGCGGGCTGCGACGCGGCTGTCGGGCAGCTCGTCCGGTCCGGGCTCCGCCTGAACACCCCGGAGGAGAGCGACGAGGTCCGGCGGATCATCGCCGAACACACCGGCGACCTGCCCGAGGGCGACCTCGCGGTACTCGGCTACTGGGAATGGCGGGAGGCGCTGGAAGCCGGGGTGGCGGCGCATCATGCGGGCCTGCTGCCCGCGTTCAAGGAGACCGTCGAGGACCTGTTCGTCCGCGGCCTGGTCAAGGTGGTCTTCGCGACCGAAACCTTGGCGCTGGGCATCAACATGCCGGCCCGCACCGTCGTGCTGGAACGGCTGGTGAAGTACAACGGCGAGGCCCACGTGGACCTGACGCCGGGGGAGTACACGCAGCTCACCGGGCGCGCCGGGCGACGCGGCATCGACGTCGAAGGCCACGGCGTGGTGACCTGGCAGCCCGGCATCGACCCGCGGCAGGTGGGCGGTCTGGCCTCGACGCGGACCTACCCGCTGCGCTCGTCGTTCCGTCCCGGCTACAACATGGCGATCAACCTGGTCGGGCAGCTCGGCCACGAGCAGGCGCGGGAGATCCTGGAGCTTTCCTTCGCCCAGTTCCAGGCGGACCGGTCGGTCGTGGGCCTCGCGCGGCGGATCGAGAAGAACCGGGAGGCGTTGGACGGCTACGCCGAAGCGATCACCGGCGACTTCGACAAGATGCTGGAATACGTCGAGCTCCGAAGGAAGATCTCCGAGCGGGAGAAGGCGCTCGCCCGGCAGAACAGCGCCGCCCGCCGGGCCAGCACCGCGGACTCGCTGGAGAAGCTGCGCAAGGGGGACGTCATCGCGGTGCCCGCCGGGCGCCGGGCCGGGCTCGCCGTGGTCGTCGACCCCGGCCTGGACCCGATCCGCGAACCGCGGCCGGTGGTGGTCACCGAGGATCGATGGTCCGGGCCACTGTCGCTGTCGGACTTTCCCGGCCCGGTGGAGCCGCTCGGACGCATCCGCCTGCCCCGGCACGTCGAACTGCGCTCGCCGAAAACCCGCCGGGACATCGCGGCGAGCCTGCGCAACGCCGGGATTTCCTTGCCCTCGCGGCAGAAGCGCCGCTCCGGCGCGAACGAGGACGGCGAACTGGCGGCCCTGCGTCGTGCCCTGCGGGCGCATCCGTGTCACGGGCTGGCCGAGCGCGAAGCGAATCTGCGGTGGGTCGAGCGGTACCAGCGTCTCACCGCGGAAACCGAGCAACTGGAACGGAAGGTCGCGGCCACCACGCACTCGCTCGCCCGGGCGTTCGACCGGATCTGTGCGCTGTTGCGTGAGCGTGGTTATCTCGGCGACGGTGGCGACACCGTGACCGAGCACGGGCAGCGGCTCGCGAGGCTGTACAGCGAGTCGGATCTGCTTGCCGCCGAATGCATCCGGCACGGAGTGTGGGAGGGACTGAGTCCCGCCGAGCTCGCCGCGGTCGTGTCGACGCTGGTGTTCGAGGCACGCCGCGACTCCGCCGGGGAGCCACGGCTGCCGGCGGGCGCGGTTCCCCGCGCCTGGCAGGACACCGCGCGGCTGTGGACGGAGCTGGTCGACGACGAGCGCCGGCACCGGCTCGACCGCACGCGCGAGCCTGATGCCGGGTTCGCCTGGCCGGTTTACCGGTGGGCGCGCGGGGAGTCCCTGGAACGGGTGCTGACCTCCGCCGAGGCCAACGGACAGGAACTGTCGGCGGGAGACTTCGTGCGGTGGTCCCGGCAGGTGATCGACCTCCTCGACCAGATCCGTACGGTGCTGGGCCGGTCCGAACCGGTCGGCGAGGCGGCCGCGCGAGCGGTGAAAGCACTTCGCCGTGGCGTGGTGGCCGCGGGCGCGGAGTAGCGCGGAGGGGTACTTTCGCTCGGACTGGTGAGAACCTTTCCGGTGTGACGCATCCTGTGGTTGGATCGCGCAGGAGGCCGAGCGCGGATTGGAGTTGTGATGAGCACGCCCTACGGCGGCAACGACCCACAGCAGTGGGGGCAGGCGTCCGCCCCCGGTCCGGCCTCCGGCGGACTCCCCGCCCAGGGATACCCCGGCCAGGCCGGCTACGGACAGCAGTATCCCCAGTATGGGCAGCAGCAGCCGCCGCAGTATGGGCAGCAGCCGCAACCCCAGTACGGACAACAGCCGGATTACGGGCAGCCTCCGTACGGTCAACCCCAGTACGGGCAGCAATATCCGCAGCAGCAGTACGGGCAGCAGCCGGGTCAGTACGGCGCGCCGCCCGTTCCCCGCGCGCGCAAGAAGGCCGGCAAGACCGTCTGGATCGTGATCAGCGCGGTCGTCGTGGTGGCGGCCGCGGTGGGCGTGACAGGCTTCTGGAAGCCCGGCTTCTTCGTCACCACGGTGCTCGATCAGACCGCGGTGCAGAACGGGGTCCGGACCGTTCTCACGGGCCAGCCGCCCAACGGGTATGGCCAGTCGGTGAGCACGGTGTCCTGCCCGGCGAAGCAACCGGTCGAGGCGGGCATCAAGTTCGACTGCTCGGTGACCGTCGACGGCGACCAGAAGACGGTCACGATCACCGTGAAAGACACCGACGGCAACTACGAGGTCGGCCAGCCGCACTAACAGCCAGTGGTTTGCGTGGCGGTGCGGGTAGCGGAGCAAGCTGACCGCCCACCGCAGGTGGCCTCGCTGCTTATGAGACAAAACACGGCTCGGCGGCGGGAAATTCGGTGGCCGGGAGCGGGTTTCTCGGCGACTATCGTCAGGTGACCAGTCCTGACTCATGTCGCGGCAGTCAAGGTGACTACCACGCGCGCCTGTCTCCGCTATCGGGGCGGCGGGGCGCCCTTGTTGAGCAGGTGACTCGATCTCGGATGGAGCGCCCTGTCGACACGATCGCGGTCGCGCGCAAACTCGCGGAGGAGCAAGCGTGAGCGACTACTCTGTACGGTTTCTGCGACCCGACGAGCACCGCGCCGCGAGCGACCTTTTCCGCGCCACGTTGCACGTCGCGGCCCCGAGCGACGATGAGTGGGAGCGCTCGCAGCACGCCTACCAGCCCGGCCGGACGCTGGGTGTCTTCGACACGGGGCTGATCGGGACGGCACGGTCGATCGACGCCGAGCTGACCGTCCCCGGCGGGAAACGCGTGCCGGTGGCCGCGGTCACCGGCGTCGGCGTGCGCGCGGACCGGACGCGCCGCGGTGTGCTGACCGCGATGATGGGCACTCAGTTGCGGGATCTGGCGGCGCGGGGTGTTCCCCTGGCCGCGCTCTACGCCACCGAAGGTGCCATCTACGGCCGCTACGGTTACGGTCCCGCGACACGTACCCGCGGCTACCGGGTCGACCGGCGGCGTGCGGTGCTGCGGGACGAGGTACCGGCGGGTGGAGAGATCGAACTTCTTACGTTGGAGCCGGCCCTCGAGCGGCTGCCCGGGATCTACGCGGCCCTGCCGCATACCGCGCCGGGCATGATGACCCGTCCCCCATACTGGTGGCCGGGTTTCGAACGGCACGCGCGCAGGTCGACGACGCCGATCAGCACCGCCGTCCACCACGGACCGGACGGGCCGGATGGGTTCGTGGTCTACACGGTCGTCCGCTCCCACTCGGAAGATCCGGACACGTTGGACGTCCTGAGCCTGCACAGCGCGAGCTCCGAGGCGTTCGCCGGCCTGTGGCGGTTCCTGCTCGGCGTGGACTTGGTCGACACCATTTCGGCGGCGGACCGGCCACTCGACGAGCCCACCGAGTTGCTGTTCACCGATCCCACCAGATGCCGGCCGGCCGCCGGTCACGACCATTCGACGTGGCTGCGCCTGGTGGACGTTGAGGCGGCGCTCGCCGCCCGCGAGTACCAGGGGGACCCGGTGGTGATCGAGGTCTCCGATCCGGTGCTGGAGGCCAATTCCGGCCGCTATCGCGTCTCACCGGAGGGCGTTGTCCCCACCGGTGAACCCGCTGGGCTCCGCCTCGGGGTGGACGCGCTCGCCATGCTGTACCTGGGCACCTGGCGGGCTTCCGCGCTCGCCGGCACCGGACTGGTTCAGCCGGTCGAGCCGAAGGCCGTTGCCGCAGCCGACGAATTGTTCCGTACCGACGTTTCCGCCTGGTGCGGGACATTCTTCTGAAGCTTTGTGAGGTCACAGATGACTGATTTCGTGGTGCGCCCGGCCGTTGAGGGTGAGCAGCGAGGCCTGTTCGAAGTGCTGGGCCGTTCGCTGCATGCGCCGCCGGTGGACGACGAGCGCTGGGAGAAGCGGAGCGCGGGCTGGCCCGCGGACCGCAAGGTGGGCGCCTTCGCCGACAAGCAGCCGATCGGCGTGGCCAGCTCCGTGGGTACGGCGATGACGGTGCCGGGCGGCAACGTCGTGCCGGCCGCGGCGGTCGACGGGGTCGGTGTCCGCGCCGACCATACCCGCCGGGGTGTGCTCACCGCGATGATGCGGGAACAACTCGGCGATCTCCAGGCCCGGGGCGAGGTGCTCGCGGCGCTGCACGCCAGTGAAACCACCATCTACGGCCGGTTCGGTTACGGCATCGGCACGCGAAGCCAGGAGGTGCGCATTTCCCCGCGCCAGGCCCGGCTCCGGGACGGCGCGCCCGCCGGCGGGCAGGTGCGGCTGATCTCCTCCAGCGAGGCAATCGAGCTGCTTCCCGAGTTGTACCGGCGAATCGGGCTCGGGCGCCCGGGCATGATCGAACGGCCGCAGCGCTGGTGGAGTTCCCAAACCCACCGGATGAAGGACCTCGTCGTCGCCGTGCACACCGGCCCGGACGGTGACGACGGCTTTGTGGCGTATCAGCCCCAGGATCGCGTCATGAAGCCACCGGAGATGAGAATCGCGCTGGCGGTGCACAACCTGCATGGCGCGAATACCGCGGCGGTGGCTGGATTGTGGCGATTCCTGCTGAAGATCGACCTGGTCGGGGAGATCCTCGCGTTCGGACGTCCGCTGGACGAGCCCCTCGTACCGATGCTGGTGGATACTCGGGCCTGGCGGGTGACCGACGTGAGCGACGAGCTGTGGGTGCGTCTGGTCGACGTCCCGGCCGCACTCGCTGCCCGCTCCTACCGCGACGGCGACCCCGTGGTGATCGAGGTGCGAGATCCGTTCCTGCCCGCCAATTCCGGCTGCTACCGGATCGGCCCGGACGGCGCCGGCCGCACCGACGAGCTGCCGCAACTGCGGCTCGACGTGGATGTCCTCGCCATGCTGTATCTGGGGGAGTGGCAGGCCACCACACTGGCGGCGGCCGGCCGGATCGAGGCGCTGCAAGCGGACGCACCGGAGCGCGCCGACGAACTCCTTCGCACACCTACGCGCCCCTGGTGCGGCACCGGGTTCTAGGAGCGCGAGTCCCACACTCCCGTACCGCGAGTCCCACATTCCGGTCGTTCGGAATGTAGAACTCGCATGACGGGAACGTGGGACTCGCGCGTTCCGAACGTGGGACTTGCGGGTCTCGGGGTCAGGCGTCGCGGAGGGCGTCGCGGAGGCGTACCCTAGCGCCGCTGCGCAGCACGGCGTTGCGGTAGATCCGGCCGGAAAGCCAGATCAGGGCGGGGATGAGCGCCATGACGAGGACGACGGAAAGGACCGCCTCCCACACCGGCACGCCGCCGATGCCCAGGCGCATCGGCATCAGGGTCGGCGCGAACATCGGAATCAACGACAGCACCTCGACCAGTGGGCTGCCCGGGTCCGACGGCAGGACCGAGATCCCGATGACGTAACCGACGATGACGAACATCAGCGCCGGGGTGACGACCCCACCGACGTCCTCCTGCCGCGAGACCAGCGCGCCCAGTGCGGCGAAAACGATGGAATACATCAAAAAGCCCAGCAGGTACCACACGATCAGCCAGATCACCGTGCCCGCCGCCGCGCTGATGGAGATCGTCAGCACGCCGGTGAGCCGGCCGGCCACCACGCCGACCACCCCGACCAGGGCCATCTGCAGCAGGCCGACCGCGCCGATGCCGAGCACCTTGCCCGCCATCAGCTGCCACGGCCGGATGGCGGACAACAGCAGCTCCACCACGCGGCTGGTCTTTTCCTCGACCACGCCCTGCGCCACGGCCTGGCCGTTCAACATCAGCGAAAGGTAGATCAGGATACCGGCGATGATGCCGAGCGCCAGCTGCTGCGGGTCGTACTCGTGGGGCTTTTCCAGCGGCACCACGTCGACGGCGGCCGTGGCCACTTCGGACTCGATGCGCACGGGATCGCCACCGAGGCTGAGGATCTGCTGGTCGAGGGCGTATCGCTTGATGACCTCGTTGAGCGTGTTGCGCAGGGTCGGGTCGGCGTCCTGCTTGACGACGACCTGGAACGAGTCCTGGGGCGAGCCGCTGCTGGATGCGCCGTCCTTGACGGTCAGCAGGGCGTCGAGTGCGCCGTCGCCGACCTGCTTACGGCCGGCCGCGTCGTCGGGAACCTCGGTGAGGGTCAGGTCCTTGCCGATCGCCTTCGCCCCGGCCTGCCACGACACGGCGAGTGCCTTGGCCGGACCCACGTAGCCGATCGTGGTGGTGGACGTGCTGCCGCTGATGAGCTTCATCACGACGGTGAAGCCGACGATCAGGATGAGCAGCACGAGCGTGCTGATGCGGTACGCCTTCGACTTTAGCCGGACGCTGACCTCGCGCGAGGCGACCAGGTTGATCGCCGACCACGATCCCATGTGGACATTCACGCCGCGGCCCCTTTCGCCTGCTGCGCCGCGTCTTCGTGGTCCGCGGTGACCACGTTGCGGAAGAGTTCGGTCAGGGACGGCCGCCGTCGCGCGAACTCGTGCACGGGGCCGGTCGCCAGCGCCGCCTTGAGCACCGTCTGGTCGTCGGCACCTTCGCCGAGCGCCAGTTCGGTCCGGCCGCCGGCGTGCCCGAGCACGGTCACGCCGGGCAGGTCGTCGGCCCAGCCGTCGGGCGCCTGCGGGGCGTCCACGAGCAGCCGTTCCGGGCCGCCGCCGCGGAGCTCGCCCACCGTCCCGCAGGTCACCATGCGTCCTTTTTGGACGATGCCGACCCGGTCGCACAGGCGCTCCACCAGATCCAGCTGGTGGCTGGAGAACACGACCGGCACGCCTTCGGCCGCCTTGGCCCGCAGCACCTGGCTCATCACATCGACCGCGACCGGGTCCAGCCCGGAGAACGGTTCGTCGAGGACCAGGATCTTCGGGTCGTGCACCAGCGCGGCGGCGAGCTGGACCCGTTGCTGGTTGCCCAGGCTGAGTTTCTGCACCTCGTCGTCCAGGCGGGCGGCGATACCAAGCCGTTCGGTCCACACGGTCGCCGCACGTCGCGCCTCGGCGGCCGGCAAGCCGTGTAGGCGGGCCAAGTAGGTCAGCTGCTCGCCGACCTTCATCTTCGGGTAGAGGCCGCGCTCCTCGGGCATGTATCCGATGGTCCGCCTGGTTTCCGCAGTGATCGGGCTGCCGTCCCAGCGGACCTCGCCGGAATCGCTCGCGAGCACCCCCAGCACGATGCGCATCGCCGTGGTCTTGCCGGCGCCGTTGCTGCCGACGAACCCGAACAACTCCCCGGCGCGAACGTCGAAGCTCATGTCGCGCAACGCCGTTACCTTGCCATATATCTTGGAGATCGCGTCGATCTCCAAGCTTCGGTCGGCCACCGTCGTCCCCTCCCCGTTGGCGAAAGTGTGATTTCGCCGGGCGAATGCCCAGCGGGTGGCGCAAGTCTAGCCAGCGTTTCCGCAGGGGAGGACGGTCGGGGACTGCGACCTCCGGCCGGCGCTGCTAGCGTCAAGCTGACTGCTTCAGGCCGGTAAAGGCGAGAACCGGACGAGGAGAAAAGAGCTGAACCAATGTTCGCGGTCGAGGGAGAGGAGGGCGAAACGCATGGAGCATCATGCAGTGGTGCCGATCGCCTCCGTTGCCGGTGAACTGCTCGACCAGGCCCGCGAGCAGCATTCCCGCCGCGCGGCGAGGACGCTTGCCTCCACCACCTCGATCCGCGCGACGGTGATCGCGCTGGCCTCCGGCGCAGTCATGGCCGACCACGACGCACCACCCGCGGCGACCCTGCAGGTGATCACCGGACGCGTCCGCCTGCACACGGCGGACCACGAATGGACGCTCGACGCCGGCGAACTGGTACCGATTCCCCCGCAACGACATGGCCTCGACGCGCTCGAGGACAGCGCGGTGCTCCTCACCGTCGCGTTGCGGTGACGCGGAAATCAGCCCAGAGCGAGCGGGAAGCGCTGCCCGGTCACCTGTTCCGTGTCGACGCACAGGACCTGGTCTCCTCCCCCGGACGCCCACGGGCGGTGAGCCGGGTCGCACAGCATGACCAGTTCGTCGATGTCGACCACCTGACGGGCCTTGCCGATCACGACCACGCTCCAGCCGGAGCGCGCGGTGCTGTCGATGTTGTCGACTTCGAACGCGACAACGGCCCGGTCCAGGCGCGGTATCCGGGGTGAACGGCCGATGCGCAGCGCGATTTCGCCGTTGAACAGGCTGTAGTTGACCAAGCGGATCGCCGGCAGGGCTTGCTCGGTGAACACCAACCGGCCGACCGACTGAGTGCGCAGCAGTTCGAAGCACTCTTTGAAGTCGAGCGTGTGCAGTTCGTTCCGCGGATCCATGTCACTTTCCTGTCACCCCGGCCTGTGTGTCCCCGACGATCCGCGAGAACCGGGGGGTGAGGGAAGGGCACTTGGTCACTTTTCGTGAAGGTGACCGCGGTTTCCTTCGGCGGTCGTCGCTGCCAGTGAACGGCCACCGACGGCGATGGCAGCGGCGACGGCGGCGAGCAGCACGGCCAGCCCGCTCAACCCCGCCCCCAGGGAAAGCCCGGTGGCCAGCGCGCCGACCAGCAGCGGGCCGCCCGCATCGCCGAGTTCGCGGCCCACCTCGGCCGCGCCCATCGTCTGGCCCAGCCGTTCTCGCGGGGTGTTGGCGGCGAGCAGCGCGAAACCCAGCGGGGTGACGATGCCGGTGCCGGTGCCGACGACGACCGCCGCGGCCAGCATTCCCGGCAAGCCGGGCAGCAGCGCCGCCGCGCCCATGCCCATCGCGGCGAGGCCCAGTCCGGTCACCATTCCGGCGGTGTCGGTCAGGTGCCCGGCGTCGCGGGCGCGACCGGCCCACGGCTGCACCAGCGCGGCACAAGCGGCCAGCACCGACACCGCCGCACCGGTGACCAGAGGGCTGAGCCCGCTCGCCGCGCCCGACACGGGAAGGAACCCGACGCCGACGGCGAGCGCGGCGGTGGTCGCGGCCAGCGCCGCCGTGGGCCTGAGGAAGGTGCCCTGGCCGAGGCGTCGCGCCAGCCCGAGCACGGTCTGGCGGGTGCGGGGCAGTGGGGGCACGGCCGGCACCTTTGCCAGGGCCCAGCCGGCGGTGACCAGCGCCGCCACCGCGAGCGTGCCGAACAGCAGGGAAAACCCGCCGGCGATGATCAGGACGCCACCGAGTAGCGGGCCGAGCGTGTACCCCAGCCCCTTCCACGCCCCGTACCCGCCGAACGCCCGGCCTTGGCCGGTGCGGGGGGACAGCCGGGCGACCAGGGCACCGGCCGCGGGCGAGAACGCCGCCGCGGCGGCTCCCTGGCCCAGCCGGGCCAGGCCCACGAGTGCCGGATTGCCGGCCGCGACGAAGCCCGCCGACGCGGCGGCGAACGCGAGCAGTCCGCCCAGCAGCACCGGACGTGGCCCGACCCGGTCGGCCAGGGTGCCGAAGACGGGTTTGAGCAGCACTTCGGCACCGTCGTACACCGCCAGCAGCAGGCCCAGCGTGAGCAGTGAAGCGTGCTCGGAGTGAAGGTAGCCGCCGAGCCCGGCGGCGATGCTGTGCGCGCCGAAGGCGGTGACGAACCCGGCCGCGTAAAGCGGCAGGAACTGATGCCGTGGCGCCGGAGTTGTCACGCGGACGAATGTATCAACCGTTACATCAGCGCAAGCAACCGGCCGGCCTCAACTCCCCGCCGTCATGGTCGTGGCCGGCGCGCTGTTCCCCGGCGACGTGGGGGTCTGGCCCAGCGGGGTCAGCGTGGCGTCGCTGACCGTGCCGTTGCCGTCCATGGTCAGCTTGACCGGGTTCCGGACGCCGAGCAGGTTGCCACAGCGGAGTTCGGTGAACGACCCGTTCGCGCGCATGGCCAGGAAGGTGAACAGGTTGGTGGCCATGTTCGGGTCCACCGACGGGGCGCCCACGAAGATCGCCTGGTCGTCGAACACCCGCTGGATGCCGGCCGGGTCGCCGAACATGTTCCGGCAGTACGTCGCCCCGTCCCCGTCGTCGCCACCACCGCCGATCGTGCCTTGGTTCACGCCCGTGCGGAACAGGTTCGTCTTGTCCGCATCGGGCCTGTTTCCGTTCAGGGTCATCGGGTTGTTCAGCGGCAGCAGGGCGATCGGTGCCCGCTGGCCGGCCATGGCGGAGAGCTCGTCCAGTGGCAGCGCGGCGGAGGGCTCCCCGTCGCTGGACTGGTTCGGCAGCGTCCACGGGGCGCAGCCCAGCGCCGGGTCGATGAACGCGGTCAACAGGAGGTTGTCGCTGCCGTTGGCCAGGTCGGCGAACTTCGGTGCCATCGTCCTCGTGCGCCGGTCCGGGTTCTGCAAGGCGGCTCTGCCGGCCTTGTTGTTCTGCGCGATCTGCCCGTCGCCGGTGGCGATGTAGTGGGTCACCACGTTGTCGCTCTGATCCTGGTCCACCACGGAGAAGTCCCGCGTGGTCGGGCACGGCTTGCCGTCCTTGGCCACACCCAGCGGCGGCACCTTCAGCGTGCCGTCCTGCACCCGCTGGTTGGCCTGGCCGAAGAAGGCCATCGCGTTGCAGTAGGCGAACTGGCCGAAGATCGACTTGTGCGCGCCGTTGACGCAGTTGCCCTGCCGAACGGCCCACCGCAAGCGGCTCCGCCGCTTTGAAACACCACTAGCTGGTTGTGTCAATGGCTACGAACGCGACGGGGACCAACGTGGTTCGGACAACTACCGTTAGTGCGCCGTGGTCGCACTTTCGGTGTGGCAGCCGCGTCGGGACGAACCGCGGAAATTCAGTTCGACCGGCCGCGCACCCGGAGGCCGTCGAAGGCGACGGTGGCGACGATGTCGGCGAGTTCGGCCGCGCCGGTGCCCCCGCGTGGCCGATACCATTCGACCAGCGAGTTGATCATGCCGAAGAGCAGGCGCGCGGCGGTCGGCGGGTCGATGTCGGCCCGCAGGTCTCCTTCGGCTGCGGCCTGGGCCACCAGGTCGCCGACGATGTGGTCGAACTCGCGGCGGCGGTCGAGCGCGTCCCGCTCGACTTGGGTGTTTCCCCGTACCCGCAACAACAACGTGACGAACGGCAACTGCTCCGCGAGCACCGCGACGCTGCCCCGAACCAGATGTTCGAGCCGGTCGACGGCGCGGCCGGAGACCGCGCCGAGCTTGTCCACTTCGGCGAAAAGCCCGTCCAGCGCGCGATTGACCGCCAGCCGCAGCAGTTCCTGCTTACCCGACACGTGGTGGTAGATCGCGGACTTGGTGATGCCTAGCTTGCGGGACAGGTCCTCCATGCTCGTCCCGTCGTAGCCGCGCCGGTTGAACTCCTCGACGGCGACCGCGAGCAACGTTTCCAGGTCGTAACCGGGTCTGCCCCGCCGGACAGCCCGGGTACCCGGTGCGCCGGTCATGGTTCCATGGGCCGCTCGTCGATCACCCGGCGCAGCTTGCCGAGCGAGCGTTCCAGCGTGTCCGGGTCGAGCACCTCGACCCCGACGGTGACGCCGACGCCGTCCTTGACGCGGGCGGCGATCTCGACCGCGGCGCCGGCCCGGCGGTCCGCCGGCGTGTCGGCACGGGCTTCGACCAGCACGGTGAGCTGGTCCATGCGGTTGGCTCGGGTCAGCCGGAGCTGGAAGTGCGGGGCGAGCCCGCCGGTGGCGAGCACGATCTCCTCGATCTGGGTGGGGAAGACGTTCACGCCGCGCAGGATGATCATGTCGTCGCTGCGGCCGGTTACCTTGTCCATGCGCCGGAACGCCGACCGGGCGGTGCCGGGCCGCAGCGCGGTCAGGTCGCGGGTGCGGTAGCGGATGATCGGCATGGCCTGCTTGGTGAGCGAGGTGAACACCAGTTCGCCGGTCTCGCCCTCGGGCAGGACGTCCTCGTCGATCGGATCGATCACCTCCGGGTAGAAATGGTCCTCCCAGACGTGCAGCCCGTCCTTGGTTTCCACGCACTCCTGCGCCACCCCGGGACCCATCACTTCGGACAGTCCGTAGATGTCGACCGCGTCGATGTCCAGCCGGTCCTCGATTTCGGCGCGCATCCCCTCGGTCCACGGCTCGGCGCCGAAGATGCCCACCCGCAGTGAGCTGGTGCGCGGGTCGATGCCCTGCCGCTCGAACTCGTCGAGCATGGTGAGCAGGTAGGTGGGAGTGACCATGATGATCTCGGGCCGGAAGTCGGTGATGAGCTGCACCTGCCGCGCGGTCATCCCGCCCGAGGCCGGAATCACCGTACAGCCCAGTTTTTCCGCACCGTAGTGGGCGCCGAGTCCCCCGGTGAACAACCCGTACCCGTAGGCGACGTGCACCTTCTGGCCCGGCCTGCCGCCCGCGGCGTAGATCGACCGGGCCATCACGCTCGCCCAGGTGTCGAGATCGCCTTCGGTGTAGCCGACGACGGTGGGTCTGCCCGTGGTCCCGCTGGAGGCGTGGATGCGGCGCAGCCGCTCCTGCGGCACCGCGAACATGCCGAACGGGTAGCCCTCGCGCAGATCGGCCTTGGTGGTGAAGGGAAACTTCGCCAGGTCGGCCAGTTCCCGGCAGTCGTGCGGGTGCACTCCGGCCTCGTCGAACTTGCGGCGATAGGCCGGCACGTTCTCGTAGGCGTGCCGCAGTGTCCATTGCAGACGTTCCAGTTGGACGGAGCGCAGCTCGTCCACGCTCATCCGCTCGGGCGCGGTCAACTCGTCGCCGGCCGGGGCCGGGCCGCGTCGCTTCGACCGGGGCACCTCGTTGTGCGTGGTGGTCATCTTCAGCCTTCCTGCCTTTCGATCACCCGGCTCCGCCCGCGGAACTCGGCGATGACATCCGCGCCGCCGCCGGTCTCGCGGTGCACGGTCACGTCGTAGATCCCGTTACGGCCGTAACGGGTGCGCTCCTGGGCGGTCGCGACGAGCAGGTCGCCGAGGCGTGCGCTGGTGACGAACGAGATCTCCGCGCCCGCGGCCACGGTGACCGGGCCATGGCTGTTGCAGGCGCAGGCGAAAGCGGTGTCGGCGAGCAGGAACAGGTAGCCGCCGTGGGCGATGGCGTGCCCGTTGACCATCCGCTCGGTGATCCGCATCCTGGCCACGGCGCGTCCCTGGGCGGCTTCGAGCAGTTCGATGCCGAGCGACTGGGAAGCGATGTCGTCGTCGAACATCGTCCAGGCACTACCTCGCACCGTGCCGAGCGGCTTCCGGCACCTTTCGTCGGGCATGTCGGTAGGCTACCATGAATTCCTGAACGTTCGGTTGGTAATTCAGGCGGACCCGAGGAGGCCGGGCTCATGGGCGAGCACACGACGCTGCTGCGCAGTTACGTCGGCGGAGCATGGCAGACCGCCGACGCTGAAGGGGCGCCGTTGCACGACGCGGTGACCGGCGAGGAGGTCGCGCGGATCTCTTCCGCGGGCATCGATATGGCGGCCGCGCTGGAGTACGGGCGGCGCGTGGGCGGTCCGGCCCTGCGCGAGCTGACCTTCCACCAGCGGGCGGCGCTCCTCAAGGCGTTGGCTTCGTACCTGCGCGAGCACCGCGACGAGTTGTACGCGCTGTCGGCCAGGACCGGCGCCACGCCCGGCGACTCGAAGTTCGATGTGGACGGTGGCATCGGCACGCTCTTTTCCTATTCCAGCAAAGGAAGGCGCGAGCTGCCCAATGACACCGTGTACGTCGATGGCGCTGTCGAGCCGCTGAGCAAGGGCGGCCATTTTGTCGGCCAGCACGTGGCAACCCCGCTGCGGGGCGTCGCGGTGCAGATCAACGCGTTCAACTTCCCGGTCTGGGGGCCGCTGGAAAAGTTCGCCCCGGCGTTCGTGGCCGGCGTGCCGAGCCTGGTGAAGCCGGCCAGTCAGACCGCCTACGTCACCGAGAAGCTCGTCGAGCTGATCATCGGCTCCGGGTTGCTGCCCGAGGGCGCGCTGCAGTTGGTCTGCGGCGGCGCCGGTGACCTGCTCGACCACCTGACCGAGCAGGACCTCGTGTCCTTCACCGGTTCGGCGTCGACCGCCGCGAAACTGCGGACGCATCCGGCGATCGTCCGTCAGGCGGTGCGGTTCAATGCCGAGGCCGACTCCCTCAACTGCTCGATCCTCGGCCCGGACGCCACGCCCGGCACGCCCGAGTTCGATCTCTACGTCAAGCAGTTGGTCACCGAGATGACGGTCAAGGCGGGGCAGAAGTGCACCGCGATCCGCCGCGCCTTCGTCCCGGCCACGCTGATGGACGACGTGGCCGCCGCCGTGCGGGAGCGGCTGGCCCGGGTCAAGGTGGGCAATCCCGCCAACCCGGACGTGCGGATGGGCGCGCTGGCGAGTCTGGAACAGCGCGAAGAGGTACGCCGCTCGCTCAAGGCGCTGCTCGACGTGGCGACGGTCGTGTTCGGCGACCCGGACCACGTCGAGGTGATCGACGCCGACGCCGAGCGTGGCGCCTTCATCTCCCCGATACTGCTTCGGGCCGACGATCCGGACCGCGCGGAACCGCACCAGGTGGAGGCGTTCGGCCCGGTGTCCACCCTGCTGCCCTACACCTCCGCCGAGCAGGTCATCGACCTCGCCGCGCGCGGACAGGGCAGCCTCGCCGGGTCGGTCGTGACCGGCGACACCGACTTTGCGCGCGAGGTCGTGCTCGGGGTCGCGCCGTGGCACGGCAGGCTGCTGGTGCTCAACGCGGAGGACGCCGCGGAGTCGACCGGTCACGGTTCGCCGCTCCCGGCTCTCGTGCACGGCGGGCCCGGCCGCGCCGGCGGGGGAGAGGAACTGGGTGGCATTCGCGCGGTGCTGCACCACATGCAGCGCACGGCGGTGCAGGCCAGCCCCGGGGTTCTCGCGGCGGTGACCGGGCAGTGGGTCGCCGGGGCACCACGGCAGACCGGCGTCCACCCGTTCCGGAAGTCGTTGGCGGAGTTGAAGATCGGTGACACGGTGGTGGCCGGGCCGCGGACGGTGTCCCAAGCGGACATCGATCATTTCGCCGAGTTCACCGGTGACACGTTCTACGCGCACACCGACGAGGAAGCGGCGAAGGCGAACCCGCTGTTCGGCGGGATCGTGGCGCACGGCTACCTGGTCGTGTCGTTCGCGGCCGGGTTGTTCGTTTCGCCCGAGCCGGGGCCGGTGCTGGCCAACTACGGCCTGGAGAACCTGCGGTTTTTGACCCCGGTCAAGCCCGGTGACGAACTGACCGTGACCTTGACCGCCAAGCAGATCACGCCGCGGGAGAACGCGGACTACGGCGAGGTCCGCTGGGACGCCGACGTGACCAATTCGGACAATGCGTCCGTTGCAAAGTACGACGTGTTGACCCTCGTGGCCAAGGAGAACCGATGACAGCGCAAACGACGCTGACAGCGTCCGAAGAGGATCTCCAGCAGCACTTCGACCGCACGATCGGAGACGATCAGCGGATCGAGCCGCGGGACTGGATGCCCGAGGGTTACCGGCGGACGGTGGTCCGGCAGATCGCGCAGCACGCGCATTCGGAGATCATCGGCATGCAGCCGGAGGGCAACTGGATCACGCGGGCCCCGACGTTGCGGCGCAAGGCGATTCTGCTGGCGAAGGTGCAGGACGAAGCCGGCCACGGCCTCTACCTGTACTCCGCGGTGGAGACCCTCGGCGCGGACCGCGGCGAACTGACCGACCGCTTGATCACCGGGCGGCAGAAGTACTCGTCGATCTTCAACTACCCGACGCTGACCTTCGCCGACGTCGGCGTCATCGGCTGGCTGGTGGACGGCGCGGCGATCTGCAACCAGGTTCCGTTGTGCCGCAGCTCCTATGGTCCCTACGCCCGCGCGATGATCCGGATCTGCAAGGAGGAGTCGTTCCACCAGCGGCAGGGCTTCGAACTGCTGATGACGATGATGAAGGGCACCCCGGGACAGCGCGAAATGGTGCAGGACGCGGTGAACCGGTGGTGGTGGCCGTCGCTGATGATGTTCGGCCCGCCCGATGCCGAATCCCCCAACACCGCGCAGTCGATGGCGTGGAAGATCAAGCGGCACACGAACGACGAGTTGCGGCAACGGTTCGTCGACATGAGCGTGCCGCAGGCCGAGGTGCTGGGGGTGACGCTGCCCGATGACGAGCTGAAGTGGAACGCGGCGCGTGGCCACTACGACTTCGGCGAGATCGACTGGGCCGAGTTCAAGCGGGTGGTCTCCGGGGACGGGCCGTGCAATGTGCAGCGCGTGGCGCATCGGCGGCATGCGCACGAGGACGGCGCGTGGGTCCGCGAGGCGGCGGCCGCGCATGCGAGGAGGAACACCAGTGAGTGAGTGGCCTTTGTTCGAGGTTTTCGTGCGTGGCAAGCGGGGCCTGAACCACGTGCACGTCGGCTCGTTGCGGGCGGCCGACGGCCAGATGGCCTTGCGCAACGCGCGCGACCTTTACACCCGTCGCAACGAGGGCGTGAGCATCTGGGTCGTGCGTTCCGCCGACATCACCGCGTCCAGTCCGGACGAGAAGGACCCGTTCTTCGCGCCGAGCGGCGACAAGGTGTACCGGCACCCGACGTTCTACGACATTCCCGACAACGTCCCACACATGTAAGGGATGTCCTGCTGTGTCTTTTGACAACGCTTACGAGGCGCTGAGTGAGACCCCGGACGACACCCGCTGGGCGTTCGGCACCGGGTTCAGCGACCCACTGTCCGGGGTGGATACTTCGGTGCCGTCCGAAGTGGATGGCGCGGAGCTGGCCACGTACTGCCTGATGCTGGGCGACGATGCGCTCATCATGTCCCACCGCTTGCAGGAGTGGTGCACGTACGCACCCGAGCTGGAGGACGAGGTCGCGCTGGCCAACATCGCGCTGGACCTGCTCGGCCAGGCCCGGCTGCTGCTGACCAGGGCCGGCAAGGCCGACGGCAGCGACCGCGGTGAGGACGAGTTCGCCTTCTTCCGCCCGGAGCACGAGTTCCGCAACGTGCACCTGGCCGAGTTGGAGCGCGGCGACTTCGGCGAGCTGACCGCCCGGCTGCTGGTCTTCTCCACCTGGCGGCTCGCCTTGCTGGATCGGCTGCGAACCTCGCGTGACCCGGTGCTCGCGGGGATCGCGGACAAGGGCGTCAAGGAGGTCACCTACCACCGGGACTACGCCGCGCAATGGGCCGTCCGGCTCGGCGACGGCACGGACTACTCGCGTGAACGAATGCGGGCCGGACTGGCCGCGGTATGGCCATATGTGCCGGAACTGTTCGTGCCGCACGAGGTCGAGCTGCGGATGGCCAGTGCGGGCGTCGGCGTCGATCCCACGGCCGTGCGTGAGGAGTTCGACGACGTGCTCGGGCAGGTGTTCGCGGCGGCGGGGCTGGCGGCGCCGAGCCCCCAGACACTCTGCCCTGCGGGGGCGCCGCCCCCACACCCCCGACTGGGGGCAAGCCCCCAGACCCCCCGCGCCGGGGTCGGCGGCCGGACCGGGCGGCACGGCGTGCACACCGAGGCCATGGGCTACCTGCTCGCCGTGCTGCAGAGCGTGGCCAGGGCACACCCGGAGGCGACATGGTGACCGGCGTGGCGGCGCGGGCGCGCGCGGTGGCCGGGACGGTCACCGATCCCGAGTTGCCCATGCTCACCCTGGCCGACCTCGGCGTGCTCCGCGAAGTGTCCGAAGTGGACGGAAAGGTGGTCGTGTCGATCACGCCCACCTACACGGGCTGTCCCGCTATGGACACCATGCGCGACGATCTGGTGCACGCGCTGACGCGCGCCGGCTACCCCGAGGTCGAGGTGCGGACGGTGCTGCAGCCGGCGTGGTCGAGCGACTGGATCACCGCCGACGGCCGCCGCAAGCTGGCCGAAGCGGGAATCGCCCCGCCCGGCGCCGCGCCGGATCGGCCGGCCGGGCGGATCCCGCTCACCCTCGGCCCGCCGCGCCGGCGGGTCCCGTGCCCGCGATGCGGCGCGGACGACACCGAGCTGCGGTCGGAATTCGGCGCCACCGCGTGCAAATCACTGCGCCGCTGCCGCGCCTGCGGCGAACCTTTCGAGCACGTCAAGGAGATCTGAGGTGACCGGACTTCGGGCGAACTTCCACCGCCTCCGGGTGGCCGAGGTGAGCCGCCTGTGCGACGACGCCGTCGCGGTGACCTTCGACGTGCCGCCCGAACTGGCCGGGTCCTACGCGTTCCGGGCCGGTCAGACGCTCACCCTGCGCCGCCGGGTGGACGGCCGGGACGAGCGGCGGTCCTACTCCATCTGCGCGCCGGAAGGCGCGCGGCCCCGGATCGGTGTGCGGGAGGTGCCGGGCGGGCTGTTCTCACAGTGGCTGGTGCACCAGGTGCGGCCGGGGGAGGAGATCGAGGTCGGCACCCCCACCGGCACGTTCACCCCGGAGCAGGCCTTGGGGTCTTCCCAGCCGGGGTCCGGGAGCGGAGCGCCCAGCAGTCACAGCCCGGCCCCGGCCCACCACGTGCTGATCGCCGCTGGGTCGGGGATCACGCCGGTGCTGTCCATCGCGGCGACCGTGCTGCGCGAGGAGAACACCACGGTGACCCTGCTCTACGGAAACCGGCGCACCGACACCGTGATGTTCGCCGACGAGTTGGCCGATCTCAAGGACACCTATCCCGACCGCTTCGAACTCGTGCACGTGCTCTCCCGAGAGCCGCGCGAGGTCGAACTGTTCACCGGGCGGCTGGACCCGGCGAAGCTGCGCGATCTGCTGGCGCTGTTCCGGGACGTCTCGGCGGTGGACCACTGGTGGCTGTGCGGGCCGTGGGAGATGATCCAGGGCGCGCGAGAACTGTTGCGGGACAACGGTGTTCCCGGCGATCGGATCCATCGTGAACTGTTCTATGTGGACGAACCGCCGCCCCCGGTCCAGCACGCCGAAGCGCCCGTCGATGGCCTCACCAGCGACGTGACGGTCGTGCTCGACGGCCGGTCCACGACGCTCGCCCTGCCACGGGACACACCGGTGCTCGACTCCGCGCAACGGTTCCGGCCCGACCTCCCGTTCGCGTGCAAGGGCGGGGTGTGCGGCACCTGCCGGGCGAAGGTGACGAGCGGCAAGGTGGACCTGCGCCGCAACTTCGCCCTCGAGGAGGCGGAGGTCGACGCGGGGTTCGTGCTGACCTGCCAGTCGGTGCCGGTGTCCGAGACCCTCACCGTCGACTACGACGCCCGCTGACTTCGCGGTCCAGCTCCGCGGCCTTGCCGGGACGGTCAGCTCCGCGACTCGGTCGATCGGTCAGCGCCCTGGACTCCCCAGTCCCACATGGCTTGCAGGACCGGGCCGAGGCGCTGACCACGCGTCGTGAGTGCGTAGTGCACCTGTGGCGGCCAGCCGGCCCGGCGGTCACGCTCAACGATGCCCAGTGCACAAAGCCGTGCAAGGCGATCGGAAAGCACCTTGTCCGACAGTTTGGGCAGAGCTTGGCGAAGTTCGCTGTAGGCGCGGCCGCCGCGCAACAGTTCGCGCAGCACCAAGGTAGTCCAGCGACCCTGCAGGACCGCCAGCGTGATCTCCACTGGACAGGCAGGCGTCGGCACCTCGACATGGGCGTGCGGATCGTCGGGCAGTCCAGGCGGGTAGCCAACCGTTTGGTGAGCCACGAGAGCACCTCCTACAGTGCGGATCGCTTCCATCATCGGAGAACGGTAAGGACATCGATCATGCAAGAGCTGGCCCGCCGGCCCGAAGAAGTGCCCGAGGTGTTTCAACAGTGGCGATGCCGCCGCACTGGCGCAGGTCTACGAAGACCCGGCGGTCCTGGTCGCGGGGCCGGGCATGCCGGTGACCGGGCCGGACCTCCATGCCGCCAACAGCCGGCTGCAGGATCTTGGCATTCCGATCAGGGTCAGCCCGCGGCACGTCTACCGCAACGGAGACCTGGCGTTGTTGATCGTGGATTGGATCATCGACGGTACCGGCCGCGACGGGCAGCCGGTGCGCGTCGAGGGCACCGCCACCGATGTTGCCCGACGGGGCTCGGATGGCCGTTGGCGATACGCGATCGACAACCCCTTCGGCACCGCCTCACGGCAACTGGTTTCCGAGGCGACCGCGGAACCGACCTCATGAGACGTCCGCTGCCGCACCCCGTGGGCGCGGCAGCGGGTCTGAGCGCTTGACCGGCGCGGCTCAGCCCTTCCGCTGATTGTCGGCGGGGTATCCTCATCGGACAGTTGGCGGAAGGTGGAGGCGACCTGGTGCAGGTGCGGGAAGTCGCGTAGCAGTTCGGGGGACGGCGCCCGGTTGCCGGTGTCCTCGCGCATTGCGGTACCTGTCTCGGATTGGGTGGAAGCGAGGATGTGCCGGTGGTCACCGACGGTGGGGCACTGCTGCTCGCACTTGTTTCTCCTGATATTCTTTGCTCGATGCCGCACCCCGTGGGCGCGTCAGGGGCGCTGAGTGCTCGGCTGACCGCGTGGCGTTGGCTCTTGGGCGATTAGGTACCTGCTTCCGTACCTTTTTAGGTAATTCACCGGATGTTTCTTTACCTTCTCTTGGTGAAGACTTTGATTAAACCCCGGTACGACACAGGTATGCGAGATGAACGACCACGAACTGAACGCCCTGCAACACGTGGCGGCTGACGAGGTGCTGTTCCACCCCGGCACCTGGGGCGGCCCGGCCGGATACCGCTGGCGCGGGCCCGACGGGACCGAAGCCGGCCTGGTGCCGCAGCCAGAGACCGACGTGCTCGAGCGGCTGGCCAACCTCGGCCTGGTCACGCCCGAGCGGCGCCTGGGCCCGCTGGAGCGGCCAGTGCACCTCACCAAGGCCGGCGCCGCGGCGCTGGCCCCCCTGTCCGCGGCGGCGTAAGCCGTCTCGGCGCTCCGAACCCCGCACCATCCCCGCCCTCCCCGCAACGGAGAAGCCAATGCTGATCCGAGCCGTCACCTACCCGATCCGGGTGACGTTCCACGTGATGTTCGCAATGGCCAACCATTGGCTCGATGTCCCCGAAACCATCGACCTGCTCGCGTGGCCGGACGACGAACCCGACCCGTCGGACGTAGCCACGCCGCCAGCGAACTGACGCGCTGACCGCAGCGGCTCCGGGACCGTCACCGGTCCCGGAGCCGCTGCCGTTGCGGCACCACGGTGTACTTCGGGTCTTTGGCCGACTGCTTGCCGGCGTGGAACACGCCCCAGCGCGTGCACGCGGAAGCGGCGATCAGCGCCGCGCCGGCCAGCCGCCGCAGGATCCCGCTCCGGCGCCCCAGCACGGCACCCGCCAGCCCGGCCAGCGACAGGATCTCGGTCGCCCGCATGTACTTTCCGCCCCGGCCCGCCCGATAGGGCTCGGCGACCATGCCCAGGCGTTTGTGCATCCGCCCGAACGCGGCCAGTTCCAGCGCCGTGCCGAACAGCGCGAGGTTGCGTGACGGCGCGCTCTCGTCGTCCGGCGCGGTGAGCAGTCCCAGGCCGCCGGCCGCGGTGGCACCGGAACCGACGAACACGAACGGCATCTCCCGGTAGCCGTCGTGCCACGCCGGCACCGCCGTGTCGCTGACGAGCGCCCCCGTGTACGCGGCCACGGCCGGGCCGAGCAGGGCCGCGCCACCGGTCGCGACGGCGCCGATCTTCGGCAGTTTTCCGGTGATGGCCGAGAACGCGGACGCCCCGGCGAGCGGCCCGTACCCGGCGAGCACCCAGGAACCGATGTTCATCGGGGACGAGGGCTTGAAGACGCGAAGCATGTTGACGAAGCGCATAGGGCGGCCGAGGTCGGCGACGAGCGCCACCACGGACAGCGTGATCGCGCCCAGCGCCCCGGTCTTGGCCGCGGTCGCGACCGTGCGGTCACCGGTGAAGTGAGCACCGGCACCCAGCAGCGACGAGGCCCCGGCCAGTCCGCCGAGGAACAGGTAGCCCGGGATCTCGGGTGACCGCCAGACCGGCGGGTTGAGGACCGGTTTGTCGTAGTAGGAACTGAACTCCGCCTCGGGTACGACGGCCCGCTCGCCCCGGCGGCGCTTGCGGCCGGTCACGAAATCGGTGAGCGTCGCACGACCGGACCGAATCGTGGGAACTTGTTCCTCGGCCTGCTCCAGCGTCTCTTTCCGGGTTTCTTTCCGGCTCATTTCCGCCTTCCGATCATCGCTCCGGCGAACGCGGCGACGGCCCCGCCGAGCAGCGTCACCGCGGCCTTGGTCACACACCGCCACATGTCGGGCAGGTCATGGGTGGTCACCACCGGATCCGGTGGCAGGCCGTAGACCTCCGGTTCGTCGAGGAGCAGGAAGAACGCACCGTCGCCGCCGACCCCGTCATCCGGGCTCTCGCCGTAAAGCCGCGCGTCGGTCACGCCCGCGTCGTGCAGTTGCCCGACCCGTTGCCGAGCCCGGTCGCGCAGCTCCTCGAGCGGTCCGAACTGGATGGAGTCGGTGGGGCAGGCCTTGGCGCAGGCGGGCTCGAGGCCGTCGCCGATACGGTCGTAGCACATGGTGCACTTCCACACCCGCCCGTCGCCCTTGCGCTGGTCGATCACTCCGTACGGGCAGGCCGGAACGCAGTAGCCGCAACCGTTGCAGACGTCCTCCTGCACCACCACGGTGCCGAATTCGGTGCGGAACAGGGCTCCGGTGGGGCAGACGTCCAAGCAGGCCGCGTGCGTGCAGTGCTTGCACACGTCCGAGGCCATCAGCCAGCGGAACTCGCCGTCTCCCGCCGCGGGGGCCGTGCCGTTCGAGGCCATTTCCAGCACGTCGAGGTCCTGGTGCATCGCGGCGTCCTGGCGCACCATCGGCTTTCGCTGCTCGATGAAGGCCACATGCCGCCAGGCGTTGGCGCCCAGCCCCACGGTGTTGTCGTAGGACATCCCGGTCAGCTCGAAACCGGTGTCGGGTATGGCGTTCCACTCCTTGCAGGCGACCTCGCACGCCTTGCAGCCGATGCACACCGTGGTGTCGGTGAAGAACCCCACCCGGGGCGGATGGTCGCGATAGCCGCTCAGCGTCGCGGGATCGGTCATCTTCAGATCTCCAGCCCTGTCTCGTCGGTGATGCCCGCGCGGCGCTGGTAGGCCAGCACCAGCTCGACCCGCGCCGGGCCGCGCGGCCGCCGGCCGGGCCGGATGTCGCAGGTAAACGCCTTGACCTCCTGGATGTGCACGTTCGGGTCCAGCGACAGCCCGACCAGTTCGTTGGCCGCGTCTCCGGTGATGAGCCCGTTGGGGCCCCAGTGGTAGGGGAGGCCGACCTGGTGGATCGTGCGGCCCTGCACGACCAGCGGCGGAATCCGGTCGGTCACCAGCACCCTGGCCTCGATCGCGGTGCGGGCGGTGACGATGGTGGCCCAGCCGAGATGCTCGAGGCCGCGTTCGGCCGCCAGCTCCGGCGAGACCTCGCAGAACATTTCCGGCTGCAGTTCGGACAGGTAGGACTGCCAGCGCGACATCCCGCCCGCGGTGTGGTGTTCGGTGAGCCGGTAGGTGGTCACCGGGTACGGGAACACCCGGGCGCCCGGATCGTCGCCGCTGGGTTGCAGCCGGTTGTGCGGGTTCTGCAGGATCTGGCGGACGGGGTTGTGCTGCTGCCGGTAGAGCAGGTTGGGCACCGGCGATTCCTGGGGCTCGTAGTGCGTGGGCAACGGCCCGTCCACCAGGCCGGTGGGCACGAACAGCCAGGCCTTGCCGTCGGACTGCATGATGAACGCGTCGGTGCCGCTGAGCGCGTCGGGGCCGGTCGCGCCGGGCTCGGGCACGAAGTCCGGCGGCTTGGTCGGTTTGAAGTCGGGCACGTCGTACCCGGTCCACTTCTTCTGCCCGGCGTCCCACCACACCAGCGCCTTTCGCGCACTCCACGGCTTGCCGTCCGGGTCGGCCGAGGCGCGGTTGTAGAGGATGCGCCGGTTGGCCGGCCAGGCCCACGCCCATTCGCTCGCGACCCAGTCCTGCTCCTCGCCGGGCTTACGGCGGTCGGCCTGGTTGACGCCGTCCTGGTAGACCCCGCAATAGATCCAGCAGCCGCAGCTGGTGGACCCGTCCGGCTTCAGCTGCTCGTAACTGCTCAGCGGGAGGCCTTCGGCGTCCCAGCCGTTGATCTCGGCCAGCACGGCCTCCGCGTCGGGCTCGGCGAGCTCACCCTTGGTCGGGTAGTCCCAGGCCAGCTCGACAACCGGCCGGTCCCGCTCCCGCTGTTCGTCCGAAGTGGACTCTGCCATGGCCGCGGCGATCAGCTTCTCCCGGATCTTGCGGCCCAGATGGTAGGTGAACCACAGATCGCTGCGGGCGTCTCCGGCGGGCTCGACGGCCTGCCGGTGCCACTGCAGCATGCGCTGCGTGTTGGTGAAGCTGCCGTCCTTCTCGGTGTGGGTGGCGGCGGGCAGGAAGAACACCTCGGTGCGGATGTCCTCGGTGCGCAGCTCACCGGTTTCGATCTCCGGCCCGTCCTTCCACCACGTCGCGCTTTCGATCAGGGAGAAGTCCCGCACCACCAGCCAGTCCAGGTTGGCCATGCCGAGCCGCTGCATCTTCGCGTTCGCCGAACCGACCGCCGGGTTCTCGCCGAACAGGAAGTAGCCCGAGCACTCGCCCTCCATCTGTGCCTGAACGGTTTCGTAGGTGCTGTGGCTGCCGGTGAGGCGGGGCAGGTAGTCGAAGCAGAAGTCGTTGTCGGGCCGGGCCGCCACGCCCCAGTAGGCCTTGAGCAGGCTCACCAGGTAGGAGCGCATGTTGCCCCAGAAGCCCTTGTACGTCGACTCCGCCTGGATGAAGGTTTCCAGGTTCTCGTTGGTGTGCGCGTGCGGCATCGGGATGTAGCCGGGCAGCAGGTTGAACAGCGTCGGGATGTCCGTCGACCCCTGGATGGAGGCGTGCCCGCGCAACGCCATGATGCCGCCGCCGGGACGGCCGATGTTGCCGAGCAGGGTCTGCAGGATCGCGGCCGTCCGGATGTACTGGACGCCGACGGTGTGCTGGGTCCAGCCGACCGCGTAGGCGATCGAGCTTGTGCGGTCGCGGCCGGAGTTCTCCGCCAGCAGTTCGCACACCTGCCGGAAGGTGTCCTGGCCAACGCCGCAGACCTGCTCGACGACTTCCGGCGTGTACCGGGCGTAGTGGCGTTTGAGCACTTGGAACACGCACCGCGGGTGTTGCAGCGTCTCGTCCCGATGCGGTTCGGCACCGGCCTCCGCGCCGCCCGAACCGTGTGCCTCGCCGCGGGCGGCTTCCTTTATCGCGCCCTTGCGGGTCCGCTCGTCCCACTCCTGCTCACGGTGGCCCGAGGCGGCCTGCACCTCGGCGCCCTCGTACTGCCAGGTCCGGTGGTCGTAGGTGCGGTTTTCCCGATCCAGCCCGGAAAAGACGCCATCGAGGTCCTCCGGATCGCGGTATTCCTCGGTGAGGATGGCGGCCGCGTTCGTGAAGGCGAGCAGGTAGTCCCGGAAGTACTTTTCGTTCTCCAGGACGTAGCGGATGATGCCGCCGAGGAAAACGATGTCCGAGCCGGCCCGCAGCGGGACGTGGAGGTCGGCCATCGCGCTGGTCCGGGTGAACCGCGGGTCGACGTGAATCACCTTCGCGCCCCGCGCCTTGGCCTCCATCACCCACTGGAACCCGACCGGATGGCACTCGGCCATGTTCGAGCCCTGGATCACGATGCAGTCCGAGTTGGCCAGATCCTGCTGGAACGTCGTGGCGCCGCCACGGCCGAAGGAGGTCCCCAAACTGGGAACCGTGGAGGAGTGTCAAATACGGGCCTGGTTCTCGATCTGGATCGCGCCGAGCGCCGTGAAGAGCTTCTTGATCAGATAGTTCTCTTCGTTGTCCAAAGTGGCGCCGCCCAGGCTCGCGATGCCCATGGTGCGCCGGGTGCGCACGCCGCCGTGCTCCCACTCCCAGCTCTTCGCGCGGCTGGCGATGGTCCGCTCGGCGATCATGTCCATCGCGGTATCGAGGTCGAGGCTCTCCCACTCCGTCCCATATGGACGCCGGTAGTAAACCCGGTACTCGCGCCCCGGGCCGGTGGTCAGCTGCAGGCTCGCCGAGCCCTTCGGGCACAGGCGGCCACGGCTGACCGGGGAGTCCGGGTCGCCTTCGATCTGGGTGACCTTCCCACGCTCGACGTAGACGTTCTGACCGCAACCGACGGCACAGTACGGGCAGACCGACTTGACCACCTTGTCCGCCGTCGCCGTGCGCGGGGTCAGCCGGTCGCTGACCGCACTTTTGGCGGCGGCGCCGCGGCCACTCGCGTCACCGTCGGTGAACTGCCGGTACACCGGCCACTGCTGGATCTGCTGTATCCACCGTGGCGTGACCATCCTTGACCTCCCGCGTAGTCGGTCCCGGTCTACCCCGATTTCGCCGAATCCAATCGTCACGGGCCAGATCCTTGCCGATGTGCGTGCCTTGTGGACGTTCAGGTCTTTGTCTGTCCCCCTTACTCAGTCGCCCGGTAGGTGGCTACGGTAACCACGCCATAGGCCAGGTGCGGCACCACATCGGCGACCCAGTCGGCCAGACGCCAGGTGCGTGGGTCGGTCACACCGAGCACCGTCATGGGCGCGCTGGCACCGACCATCGCCGCCAGGCCGGCACTGGCCGCCCCCAACGCGAGCGGCGGGCGCCAGCCGAGTTGGCGCGCGAGGCCGTAGCCGGCGCCTACGGCGATGCCGATGAAGATGGCCAGCAGTGCGCCGAGGCCGGACAGGCGGTTCGGCCGGTGCCCCTCGTCGCCGGGTATCGGGACGCCGACCGCCGCGGACAACCGGTCGATGGAGGTTTCCGGCGTACTGCTGGCCGGACGCCCGCGCAGCACCATGTCCAGGTAGGTGACCGCGTTCAGGGCCGTGGTGCCGGCCGCGCCGGCAAGTGCGCCTCGCACCAGCGGACTCCACATGCCGAGCGGGTACCCGCTGGTTCACAGGTAAACGCGGTACCCGGCCGGTGGCGGTGGAGGGTTCCGGCGGCGACGATGGAATCGTGGAGGTCAGGAAGCGGTGGGCTCGAGCGAAGATGCCACGGTGACGGACGGGCCGGCAGTGACGACCGAGGCGATGAGCGCTGTGCCGGTGCCGTCCGAGGCCGAAGAACCGGCCGAACATGCCGTTCCGGCGCCGGATCCAGTGCTACACCCCGGCGCCGCGGCGCGTGCCCTGCCCGCGACCAGTGGCGGGGAGGTGACCGAACCCGATCTGGCCGAGATCCCGGCGCAGGCCGCGGCAAGCTTGCGAGCGGCCCGGTTCGACATCGATCTGCCCGCGGAAGAAGAAACCGAGCGCCGAACCGCACCTGAACCGGGAACTCGCAGGCCTGGGCCGGGAACTCGCGGGCCTGAGCCGGGAACTCGCGGGCCTGGGCCGGGGACACGCGGGGGTTGAGTGGTGGGGGACAGCACCATGTGGGGGCGCGCAGGTGTGGTGCTGATCCACATGGCACCGGCGTCCCCCTGGGCTTACGGTCAGGCGCTATGAGCTCTTCTTCCGACCGGTTGGACGGGCGGATCGCCCTGGTCACCGGTGGCGGCAGCGGGATCGGCCGGGCCTGCGCCCGCACGCTGGCCGGCGCCGGTGCCACGGTCCACGTGGTGGACCTCGACGGCACGGCGGCCAAGGAGGTCGCGGCCGAAACCGGCGGCCGGGCGCATGCCGCCGACCTCGCCGACCCGGCCGCCGTCGACGCGTTGCCCGCCGAGGTCGACATTCTCGTCAACAACGCCGGATTCCAGCACGTCGCCCCGCTGCCGGAGTTCCCGCCCGAGATCTTCACGCGCATGCAGCAGGTCATGGTCACCGCGCCGTTCCTGCTCATCCGCAAGGTGCTGCCGCACATGTACGCGCGACGCTTCGGCCGCATCGTCAACATTTCCAGCGTGCACGGGTTGCGGGCCAGCGAGTTCAAGGCGGCCTACGTGACCGCCAAGCATGCGCTCGAAGGACTGTCCAAAGTGGCCGCGCTGGAGGGCGCCCCGCACGGGGTCACCAGCAACTGCGTCAACCCCGGCTACGTGGACACCCCGCTGGTACGCGACCAGATCAGCGCACAGGCCGAGGCCCACGGCATGCCCGAGGCGGAGGTGGTGGACCAGGTGCTGCTGCGCCGCGCCGCGATCAAACAGCTGGTCGACCCGGCGGAGGTCGCCGAACTCGTCCGGTGGCTGTGCGGCCCGCACGCCGCGCGGCTGACCGGCGTCTCGCTGCCGCTCGACGGCGGCTGGACCGCTTCCTGAAATTTCCCTTCACCCACCGAGACATCGCGACACAAAGGAGTGTTGACCGTGCCGAGCGCGTCTGGATCCGGCTCGACCCGCCGTCCCCCCGAACCGGGTTCCAAGTCCATTGCCAAGGTCGTCGCCGCCAGCCTCATCGGCACCACCATCGAGTGGTACGACTTCTTCCTCTACGGCTCCGCGGCGGCGCTGGTGTTCAACAAGCTGTTCTTCCCGTCCGCTTCACCGCTCACCGGCACGTTGTTGTCGTTCGCGACCTACGCCATCGGGTTCCTCGCCCGGCCGCTGGGCGGCGTGGTGTTCGGACACTTCGGTGACAAGGTGGGCCGGAAGCGGTTGCTGGTGTTCAGCCTGCTGCTGATGGGTGGCTCGACCTGCGCGATGGGCCTGCTGCCCACCTATGCCGCCGTCGGCGCGGCGGCGCCGCTGCTGCTCACGGCGCTGCGGCTGGTCCAGGGCTTCGCGCTGGGCGGCGAGTGGGGCGGCGCGGTGCTCATCGTGTCCGAGCACGGGGACGACAAGCGCCGTGGGTTCTGGGCATCGTGGCCGCAGTGCGGCGCGCCCGGCGGGAACCTGCTGGCGACCGCCGTCCTCGCGATTCTGGCCGCGGTCCAGTCCGACGCCGCGTTCTCCTCGTGGGGCTGGCGGATCCCGTTCCTGCTCTCCGGGGTGCTCGTGATGATCGGGCTGTGGATCCGGCTCACGGTGACCGAGTCGCCGGTCTTCCTCGACGCCCAGCGGCGGGCACAGCAGCGCGCGGAGCGCCACGTCCCGGTGCTGGAGGTGTTCCGGCACGGTTGGCGACAGGTGCTGGTCACGATCGGTGCCCGGATGGCCGAGAACGTCTCCTACTACGTGCTCACCGCGTTCATCCTCGTCTACGTCACCAACGGGCTGGGCCTGAGCAAGTCCGTCGGCCTCAACGCCGTGCTCATCGCCTCGGCGGTGCACTTCGTGACGATTCCGCTGTGGGGCGCGCTGTCCGACCGGGTCGGGCGCAAGCCGGTCTACCTGTTCGGTGCGGTCGGCATGGTGGGCTGGGCCTTCGGGTTCTTCGCGGTGATGGACACCCGCTCGCCCGCGCTGATCACGGTTGCGGCCACCATCGGCCTGCTGCTGCATGGCGCGATGTACGGGCCGCAGGCCGCGTTCTTCGCCGAGCAGTTCCCGACCCGCTTCCGGTACACGGGCCTGTCGGTGGGTGGACAGCTGTCGTCCATCGCGGCCGGTGCGCTGGCGCCGATCGTGGCGGTCGCGCTGTTCGACGCCTTCCACGGCACCATGGCGGTCTCCCTGTACGTGGTCGCCATGTGCGTGATCACGATCATCGCGTTGGTCAGCGCGCGGGAGACCGCGCGGACCTCGCTGCGCGACGACGCGACCGCGGAGGAGTCCGCCGCCGCGCCGGCCGCGCAGTGAGATCCTGAACCGGTGCACGATCTGTTGCGGTTGCTCGACCTGCTCGCCACCGGGGCGAGCAGTGAGCAACTGGCCGAGGTAGGCGCGGCGAACCCCGAGCTGGGCAAGGCGACCGAGCTGGCGCTGCGCGTTCATGCCACGCTGAGCGGGCACCGCCGCCGGGAGGCGGAGCTGGCCGCGCTGTTCGACACGGCGAGTGACCTGGCCCGGCTGCGGGACCCGGACGCGGTGTTGCGCTCGATCGTCCGCCGGGCCCGGACCTTGCTCGGGGCGGATGTGTCGTACCTGTCGCTCAACGACGAAGCCGCCGGGCTGACCAACATGCGGGTGACCGACGGCTGCGTGTCCCAGCTGTTCAAAGAGGTCGTGCTGGGCATGGGCGACGGGCTCGGCGGCCTGGTGGCACAGACCGCCCGCCCGTATGCGAGCCGCGACTACTTCTTCGACAGCCGGTTCCGGCATACCGGGCCCATCGACGACGCGGTGCGCGACGAGGGGCTGGCCGCGATCCTCGGCGTGCCGCTGTCGCTGGGCGGCGGGAAGGTGATCGGTGTGCTTTACGCGGCCGACCGCACCCCGCGCGAATTCAGCCCCGACGAGGTCGCGCTGTTGTCGTCGCTCGCCGACCACGCGGCGATCGCACTCGACAACGCCCGGTTGCTGGCGGAGATCAGTTCGCACAGCGCGGCGATGCAACGGGCGGAGGACGCGCACGACCGCCTGATGGACCTCGTGCTGCGTGGCGGCGATGTGCCTGACGTGGCGGGCGCCGTGGCCGATGTGCTGCACGGCTCGATCGGCGTGTACGACGCCGAAGGGGGCGAACTCGCGCGTGTGGGCGAGGCGCTACCCAAGCCGTCCTCGGCGGCGATCGCCGCGTCCCGTGCCACGGGGCGTTCCGTCGCCACCGCCGGTTCCTGGGTGTGCGCGGTGCAGGCGGGCGGCGAACCGCTGGGCAGCATCGTGCTGTCCGGGCGGGAACGACTCGTCGACGCCGACCGCCGGCTGTTCGAGCGGGCCGCGGTGGTCACCGCGTTGCTGCTGATGCTGCGGCGGTCGGTGGCCAAGGCCGAGGACGAGGTGCGCGGCGAACTGCTGAACGACCTGCTCACCGCGCCTGGTCGCAACCCGGCGGCGTTGCTGGCCAGGGCGGAGCGGCTCGGGGTCGATCTCACCGAGCCCCACGCCGTCCTGATCGCCCACGCGGAGAACGTCTCGCGGACGCGGCTGGCGATGGCCGCGGCCCGGCACGCCGCGCTCGCCGGAAACCACGCCGACGAAGTCGTACTGCTGGTGCGCGCCGAAGATCCGGAATCGCTTTCCCGCCGCGTCGCCGCTCAGCTGGGTTCCACTGTGGACGATGTCGTGACGGTCGGCGCGGCCGGGCCCGCGCGCGGCCCGTCGGCGATCGGCCAGGCCCATGCCGAAGCGCTGCGCTGCCTGCGGGCACTGTTGGCACTGGGCCGCGCGGGTGAGGGCGCGTCCGCCACCGGACTCGGCTTTCTCGGGGTCCTGCTGGGCGATCGCGCGGACCTGAACGGATTCGTGCGCCGCACGGTGGGGCCGGTGCTCGACTACGACACCCGCCGCGGCACGGAGCTCACCCACACCCTGGATGCCTACTTCGCCGCCGGCGGCAACCTGACCCGCGCCAAGGACGCGCTGCATGTCCACGTCAACACCGTCGTGCAGCGGCTGGATCGGATCTCCTCGCTGCTCGGCGAGGACTGGCAGGCTCCGTCGCGGGCCCTGGAGATCCAGCTCGCGCTTCAGCTGCACCGGATGAGATCGTCTCCTTAGCCCGGTGGGGCTCGGCCCCCACACTTGCTGGGACCTCTTAGGACAGTGCACAGGACGCCGCCAGCTGAGCCGGTGAGGCGCCGGCCGGGCGGGGGACCGTCGTGGAACGCGGTGGCTGCTGACCGGCGAGCCAGGCCGTCAAGTCGTCGACGGCGGTGCGGAAACAGGGCGCGAGCGGGCGCAGCCGGTCGGGATGGGTGTCGACCAGGCCGTCGACATGATTGCCGTCCTCGATGCGGTAATACCGGTGCAGCGACTCCCGGCCCGCCGCCTGGACCATCCGGTCGTAGACGTCGGAGTCCCGGGCGATCGGCAACAACGTGTCCAGCGTGCCGTGGATGGTGATCAATGGCCGGGAGATCCGGCCGGTGAGTGCGATCCGCTCGACGGCGCGATGCACCGCGGCTGGACGGGAGGCGTAGTCGTAGTCGGCGTCACAGAACGGGGTTCCGCTGGTGCAGAACGGGATCCCGGCGGCCAGCTCGCCGTCGTAGCCGGGGTCGAACTCCTCGCGGTAGATGCGTTGTGTCAGATCCCAGTAGAACTGGTAGTGGTAGTCCCACAGAAACTGCGAACCCGGTGCGAATCCAGTCTCCACAATGGACTCCGGTGAGTCGGGATAAGCGCGCAGAGCGGGGGGAAGGAAGGTCAGCAGGTTGTCCTGCTGGGTCCACAGTGTCCCTTCCCAGTCGACCCCGCCGTCGTAGAGTTCGGGCCGGTTCTCCAGCTGCCAGCGCACCAGGTAGCCGCCGTTGGACAGGCCCGCGGCGAGGGTGCGGGACGGCGGGTGGCCGTAGTAGCGGGTCGCGGCGGCCTTCGCCGCGATGGTGAGCTGGGTGAGGCGGAAGTTCCACTCCACCATTGCATCGCCGGGCCGGTGGCCGTCGGTGAAGAATTCCGCGCCGGTGTTTCCCTTGTCCGTGGCGGCGAAGGCGTATCCCTCGGCGAGCACATGGTCGCCGATCGCGCGGTCGTTGGCGTACTGGCGGCGGTTTCCCGGTGATCCGCTGACCACCAGCCCGCCGTTCCAGTTCCGCGGCAGTCGCAGCACGAACTGGGCGTCGTGGTTCCAGCCGTGGTTGGTGTTGGTGGTGGAATCGTCGGGGAAGTAGCCGTCGACCTGCGTTCCCGGCACCGGCGGCGGCACCGGCAGCCCGGCCGAGGTGAGACCGGCCCAGTCCGCGGCCACGGTGTGACCACTGGCCAGCGTGCCCGTCGTGGTCAGGTCGGTCAGGCAGGCCGATTCCTGGTATGCGGCACCGGGAACCGCCGCCGCGGCACATCCCTGGCCGGCGGCCGCGGGAGCCGGCACGGTCACGGCGATAAGCGCGGTGAACACCAGCGCGAACTTGCTCGGCACGGCGAACCTCCTTGTCCCCACCGGGCAACGGTAGGGCGACAGGGGGGCGGCGACCATGGTTGCCGCCACCACAAAGGCAGGCACGACTGTGTTGGTCCAGACCGTCGAGTTGCGGTGTCGGCTGCTCTTACCCTGAGTACGCACCTGATCACAAGGAGGTGATCGGCCATGCGCCGACTACTGTTGTTCCTGGCATTGATGGCGGCACTGGCGATGGGGGCAGCGCCCGCGTCGGCCGCGACGATCCGGCAGGTCACCGGGTTCGGTGGGAATCCTGGTGCGCTGCAGATGTTCGAGTACAAGCCGGACGGGCTGGCCGCGGGGCGGCCCGTGGTGGTGGCGCTGCACGGCTGCACCCAGAACGCTGCCGGCTACGGCCAGGGTTCGGGGTGGGTCGAGTTGGCTCAGCGTGCCGGGTTCACGCTCGTCCTGCCGCAGCAGACCTCGGCGAACAACTTCACCCAGTGCTTCAACTGGTTCCAGACCGGCGACATCACCCGGGGCCAGGGCGAGGTGGAGTCCATCGCGCAGATGGTGCGGTGGGCACTCGCCGATTCCGCGGCCGACCCGACGCGGGTCTACGTCACGGGCTTGTCGGCGGGCGGCGGCATGACCGCAGCGATGCTGGCGACCTACCCGGACCTGTTCGCCGGCGGCGGCGTCGTCGCAGGGCTGCCGTATGGCTGCGCCAGCAGTGTGGTGGACGCGTACACCTGCATGTATCCCGGCAAGGACCTGACCCCGGACCAGTGGGCGGCGAAGGTGCGCGCCGCGTCGTCGTACACCGGGCCATGGCCGACCGTCAGCATCTGGCAGGGCACCGCCGACTTCACCGTCGCCCCGGCGAACCAGCGTGAGCTGGTGGACCAGTGGACCGCGGTGCACGGCATCTCCACCACGCCGTCCGCGACCGACACCGTGGCCGGGTACCCGCACGCCGTCTACCGCGACGCCTCGGGTCGTACCGTGGTCGAGACCTACGCCATCACCGGCATGGGCCACGGCCAGCCCGTCGACCCCGGTACTGGTGCCACCCAGTGCGGTCAGGCCGGTGCGTACCTGCTTGACGTCAACCTGTGCGCCGCCTACCGCCTC
This sequence comes from Amycolatopsis taiwanensis DSM 45107, assembly GCF_000519205.1. GTDB lineage: Bacteria > Actinomycetota > Actinomycetes > Mycobacteriales > Pseudonocardiaceae > Amycolatopsis_E > Amycolatopsis_E taiwanensis. The sequence continues at coordinate 181,036 of NZ_JAFB01000008.1, forward strand.
AGCACATCCTGGTCCCTGTTCCCCGCCTGACCCACCCGGCGTGTCCCCGCCTCAGGCGCCCGAGTTCCCGCTTCAGGCGCCTGAGTTCCGGGTTCAGGCGCCTGAGTTCCGGGTTCAGGCACCTGAGTTCCGGGTTAATGCGGCCGAGTTACGGGTTAAGGCGTGTGTCCCCGCTTCGGGCGCCTGAGTTCTGCGCTCAGGCGCCCGAACCCGCCTTTCGGGTGCGGAACGGGCCGTCAGGGATGGAGCACGATCTTCCCGCCGGGGTGGCCGGTCGCGGCCAGCCGGTGCGCCTCGGCGGCCTCGGCCAGCGGGAAGACGCGCGCGATCGGAACCTCCAGCCGTCGCTGCCCGGCTGCCGGAAGCAACTGCCGCCAGGCCTGGGCGCGGATCTCGGTGCCCGGGTCGGCTCCCGGGCCGCTCCCGATCAACTGGATTCCGGTGTCTCCGCGGGAAAAGGCGACGGCCGAGACGATGCGGTCGCGATCCGGAACCAGTTCCAGTGAAGCGTCGATGGCCTCCTCGGTGCCGGCCACGTCGAAGACAGCGTCCACTCCGGACGGAGCGGCCGCGCGCAACCGTTCGAGTAATCCGTTGCCGTAGGCGACGGGTACCGCGCCGTGCTGCCGCAACAATTCGTGCCGCTTCTCGCTGGCCGTGCCGATGACGTTGACCCCGGCCGCGACGGCGAGTTGCAGGGCCAGCAGGCCGACCATGCCGGACGCGCCGTGTATCACGAGAGTCTCGCCTTCCCGGAGACCGAGCCGGGCCAGGGCGTGGACCGCGGTTCCGCCCGCGAGCAGCAGTCCGGCGGCGGCATCCCAGGACACCTCACTCGGTTTCGGCACCACGACCGACGCCTTGGCGGTGACCTCGGTGGCATAGCCGCCGCTCACCGGATAGGCGACGACCTCGTCTCCCACGGCCAAGGGACCGGCGGGTCCGGAGGCCGCCTCGCCGACGGCCGTGATCACCCCCGATACCTCCAGGCCCAGCGGCATGGGCAACCGGGCCGGATCGCGCCCGAACGTGCCGCCGTAGAGCTTGAAGTCGATCGGGTTCACCCCGGCCGCCTTGACCTCGAGGGTGACCTCGCCCGTCCCCGGCGCGGGGACCTCCCGCTCGACCACGGCCAGATGTTCCGGTCCACCGTATCCGGTGGCGACGACTGCGGTAGCCATGTCGCCGACAACCCGGTCGCGCCGTCCGATATTCCTTCGTCACACATGAGTGTCTGAACCGGGAACTCGGGTGCTTGAGGCAGGGACTCGGGTGCCTGGGGCGGGAACTCGGGTGCCTGGAGCGGGAACTCGGGTGCCTGGGGCGGGGACACGGGTGCTTGAGGCGGGGACACGGGTGACCGGAGGGGTGCGGGGCGCGGAATGTGCGCATGTCAACGGCGCGCGCCGGAACGGATTGCGTATCCCTTTCCGGACGCCAAGAAGTGCCGGTGGGCCGTCGTCTTTTCTCGCTTTCCGTAAAAGATGTGAGTATGGTCTTGGGGAGAAGTAGTCTAGCCGTGCCGCGCAGGCGTCCGACACCTTCGTTAGTCGGTAATTCGCGACAGGTGTCGCGCGGTCGCTTGGCGCGGAGTTCGTTGGCGGAGCGCGGATTTTCCCCTCGCCGAACGACTCGGGCAAGCCGCCGAAGGCAGCATTGATATCGACGTCTTGTATCACGACAAAAGTAGGTACTAACCCTCCGTGTCGGAAATCGGCGGAAAACTCTCCTCGGGTACCTCCAACGGCGGTTTTTGACCACCTGTGGGCCTTTGAAAATCTTTAACGTCGGTATTCCGGCCAATAAAGGAGGCACAATGAAACGGCTGTTCGCGGCCCGGGTCGTGGGGGCGGCGCTGCTGGCCGCCGGCCTGGCCGCCACGCCGGCGGTCACCGCTCAGGCGGCTACCCCGATGACAGTGGCACCGGAGATGCTGCAGGCCATGCAGCGGGACATCGGCTTGACCGCAGACCAGGCGATCAAGCGGATGACCAGTGAGGTCAAGGCTTCGGAGCAGGAACAGAGCCTGCGGCAGGAACTGCAGGGCGCTTTCGGCGGCGCGTACTTCGACGCGACGACGAACCAGCTCGTCGTCGGCGTCACAGACGCCGCCAAGGCGGGCGTGGTGCGAGCAGCCGGGGCCAAGGCGGTCCAGGTCGGGCGCAGTGAACAGCAGCTCGACGCGGTGAAGGCGGGGCTGGACCAGAATGCCGCGCAGGCGCCGAAGACGCTCACCAGTTGGTACGTCGACGTCACGAAGAACGACGTCGTGCTGACCGTCACCCCGGGCGCGGTCGCCGACGCGCGGTCCTACCTGGCCGCCACCGGCACCGACGCCGCCGCGGTCGAGGTCGTGGAGTCGCCCGAGCAGCCTCAGCCACTGTTCGACGTGCGGGGCGGCGACGCCTACTTCATCGGCTCGTCGCGTTGCTCGATCGGGTTCTCGGTCCAGGGCGGCTTCGTCACCGCTGGTCACTGCGCGGCGCTGACCTCCGGTTCCCTGGCCGGGTCCAACGGGGTGGCGCTGGGCACCTGGGGCGGCTTCACATTCCCCGGCAACGACTACGCCTGGGTGCGGACCAACTCGAACTGGACCCCGCGCGGCGTGGTGAACCGCTACAACGGCACCACGGTCCCGGTTTCCGGGCACACCGAGGCCGCCGTGGGCTCGTCGATCTGCCGCTCCGGCTCGACCACCGGTTGGCACTGCGGCACGGTGCAGGCCAAGAACCAGACCGTGACCTACCCGCAGGGCAGGGTGCTCGGGCTGACCCAGACCAACGTCTGCGCGGAGCCAGGTGACTCGGGCGGCTCATGGCTGACCGGCAACCAGGCTCAGGGCGTGACTTCCGGCGGTTCCGGGAACTGCACCGTCGGCGGCACGACCTTCTTCCAGCCGGTCAACCCGATCTTGTCCCGGTTCGGGCTGACCCTGGTCACCAGCTGAGGCGGATCGCGGCGGGCCCCGGGGCGGAATCGGCACCCGCCTCGGGGCCCCACCGTGCGTGGATCCCGGGGTTGGAATAAGAACGCACAAAAAACCTGCCTTGTGCGTTTTCGGCCGGTACGGTCGTATATGCTCCGGGCTGCCATTTCCGGTGGGACGCTGGGGACACTATGGAAAACGCAAAGGCGATGCGGGACGAGGAACTGCTGAGCCGGCTCGGTGACAGCGTGGACAAGGTCAGCGTCGGCCGGGTCTACGACTACCTTCTCGGGGGCGTTCACAACTACGCCCATGATCGGGAGTTCGCCGAAGAGCAGCTCAAACGGTTTCCGGACATGCGCACCTCCGCGCGGGCCAACCGCGATTTCCTGGGACGCGTGGTCCGGTACGCGATGGCGGAGGGGGTCAACCAGTTCGTCGACATCGGATCGGGGCTGCCCACGCAGGGAAACGTGCACGAGGTCGCCGATGAGGTCGCTCCCGGCAAGGCCCGTGTCGTCTATATCGACAACGAGCCGATCGCTCATGCACACGCGCAGATCCTGCTCGACCGGACCGCCGACCCGGCCCGGCATTTCGCGCTCGACGCGGATTTCTTCGACCGTGAACGGCTGTGGCGGCGGGTGCTGGCCACCGGGATCGACCCGAGCCGGCCGATTTGCCTGCTCATGGTGGCGCTGCTGCATTTCATGCCGGCCCAGACGCGTCCGGAGGAGGTCCTGGCCTTCTACCGAGATGTCCTTCCACCCGGCAGCCTGCTCGTGATCAGCCACGTCGCGATCGCGCCCGATGATCCGGCGATGGCGGCCGGTGAGGAGGTCGCGGCCGCCTACCGGGATCAATCGACCAACAGCGTCGTGAACCGCGAAATCGACGAGATCAAGGCGCTCTTCGGCGATTTCGAGCTGGTCGACCCCGGCCTGGTCTGGCTGTCACAGTGGCGGCCCACCACACCGCCGCGCACGGATCCGACCCGCACCTACAGCATGGCCGGGGTTGCCCGTAAGCCATCCGTTTGAGCGGGCCGCGCGGCAGGTACCTCATCGAGGTGGGTGCCGCGGCAACGGCCGGCGAAGGAGGGCCAGCGGGATGGAAATCGTGCCGATCGACACTCCGTCGCTGGGTGATCGCAGCTACGTCGTGCACGACGGCGAGGTCGCCTTCGTGGTCGACCCGCAGCGCGACATCGACCGGGTGCTGGCCGTGCTGCGGGACCGGGGGGCGCGCCTGACGGACGTGTTCGAAACGCACGTCCACAACGACTACGTGACCGGCGGGCTGGCGCTGGCCCGGGCGACCGGCGCCACCTACCACGTGAACGCGGCGGATCCCGTGTCGTTCGAGCGAAGCCCGGTCAAGGCCGGTGATCTCGTCGAGGCCGGCGAGGCGATGCGGGTGCGGGCGGTCGCGACGCCCGGACACACGTTCACGCATCTCGCCTACCTCGTCGAAAGCGCCGGGGAGCCGCCCGCGGTGTTCACCGGTGGGTCCCTGCTCTACGGCTCGGTCGGCCGCCCCGACCTGCTCGGGTCGGAACACACGCGAGAGTTGGCGCACGCGCAGTACGCGTCGGCGAACCGGCTCGCGGCCGAGCTCCCGGAGGAGACGTGGGTGTTTCCCACTCATGGGTTCGGCAGCTTCTGTGCCTCGGCGCCGTCGGCCGCGTCGTCGTCCACGATCTGGCGGGAGCGGCAACTCAACCCGGTGCTGACCCGGTCCGAGCAGTCCTATGTGGACGAGCCGTTCGACGCGTATCCCGCGTATTACGACCACCTTGCGCAGCTCAACCTCGCCGGCCCGGGCGCGCCCGACCTGTCGTTCCCGCGGCGGGCCGGGACGACCGAACTGCGCCGCCGGATCGTGGCGGGGGAGTGGGTGGTGGACCTGCGCCACCGCGCCGCGTTCGCCGCGGGGCACGTGACGGGCACGCTGAACTTCGGCATCGACGGTGAATTCGCCACGTATTTGGGTTGGCTCCTCCCGTGGGGCACCCCGGTGACCCTGCTGGGCGAAACGCGCGAGCAGGTCGCCCGGGCACAGCGCGAACTGGCGCGGATCGGGATCGACCGTCCGGCGGCTGCGGCGACCGGCCGGCCGGGCACCTGGACCGCCGGCCCGATCTCCTCCTTCCCGACGGCGCGGTTCGCGGACCTGGCACGGGCATGGCAGGACCGGCCGGTCGCGATCGTGGATGTCCGCCGTAACCAAGAGTGGCGGGCCGAGCACGTGGCCGGCGCGGTCCACATCCCGCTGCACGAGTTGCCCGGCCGGCTCGGCGAGGTGCCGGGCGGCGAGGCGTGGGTGCACTGCAATTCCGGCTACCGGTCCTCGATCGGGGCTTCGCTGCTGGCCGCTGCCGGACGACGGGTCGTGACCGTGGACGATCTGTTCGAGCGGGCCGCTCCGGCCGGGCTGGACGTGGTGAGCCGGCAGGTGATGGCCTGACCGGACGGCCTCCAACCGAGAAGACGGCCGCCTGAAGCCGGAACTCGCGCGCTTGAAGCCGGAACTCGCGCGCTTGAAGCGGGGACACGCCCGCCTGGCGTCCGTGTCCCCGGCTCAGGACGCTGAGTTCCCGGTCCAGGACGCTGAGTTCCCGGTCCAGGAAGCCGGAACTCGCGTGCTTGAAGCCGGAACTCGCGTGCTTGAAGCGGGGACTCGCGTGCTTGAAGCGGGGACACGCGTGCTTGAAGCGGGAACTCGCGTGCTTGAAGCGGGGACACGCCCGCCTGGAGCGGGGACGCGGCTGGGTTGGTCAGACGAGCCAGCGGTTCTTCCCGATCAGCCGGGACCACCAGCGCCCCAGCCCCCAGGTGTTGCCCGCGTACAGTGCGGCCAGCGTGATGAGTACGAGCGCGTAGATCACGTGGGAGTCGATGATCGGGTTGCTCGACCCGGTGGCCTGGCCGGTCTGGGTCGCCTTCGCCGGCGGCCACTCCGCGATCCACATCAGCATCATCATCGCGCTGCCCGCGACGGCCGCGATCCGCAGGCCGATGCCGAGCAGCAAGGCCACGCCCACGCCCGCCATGCCGATCATGAACAGCCAGTCGGCCCATGGCGCGCCGGCCCACGAACGCATCGCGCCCGCCAACGGTCCTACGTCGACTTTGCGGAGGAATCCCGCGGTGGGGGATCCGCCGTGGATCCAGGCCCGCGCCGGCGGGGTGGTATAGCCGAAGCCGAATGTCTTGTCGAGGAACGCCCAGAGGAACACGAAGCCGATGGCGATCCGCAACACGGCGGTCAGCCTGGCGGCGGTCGCCGTGATCAGTGCGCCACGTGGCGGGACAACGGTTTCCGGGGCCGAATGCCCGGTAACCGGTTGGGACGTTTCGGTTTTCTTCGCCTGATTCTGGAAGGACATGACACCTCCTTCGTTGCTTGCACGCAACCGGCGGCTGTCACGGGAGCCGGTTGCGTAGGCGCTTGGCGGCCTCTTCCGGCGTCGTGGTGACGACCGGGATGCCGGTGGCCAGTTCGAGCCCGGACGGGATGGCCAGTTGTGGCACCACGCGCAGCGACCAGGTCAGGTACGGCACGTGCTCCAGGCCGACCGGGGCGGTGTGCAGGATCAGGTTGTACGAGGGGTCGCCCAGTTCCGTGCGCAGCGCCGCGAGCACGAGCCGCAGGGCGTGCGCGATGGAGCCCAGCTCTTCGCCCGGGATTGCGGAGAAATCGGCCCGGTGGCGGGCGGAGACGATGCGGATCTCGAACTCGGACGAAGGCGCGAACGGGACGAACGCCACGGTGCGGCCCTCGGCGAGGACGATCCGCTCGCCCGAGGACAGCTCGCCGGCCAGGATTTCGGCGGCGAACGGGCGGCCGGAGCGGTCGAAGTGCTCCCGCATGGCGACCAGTTCGCGCCGCGACGCGGCGGACAGCACCGGGAGCCCGACGGCCTGCGAATGCGGGTGGGACAGCGTGGCTCCCGCGGCCGGTCCGTGGCTGCGGAAAAGCACGACCTGCGCCGCGTCGTGGCGCAGCGCCCGGTGCCGCTCCTGCCACGCGCGCAGCACGGCGGCCACCTCGTCGTCGGTGCCGACGGCGAGATCCCAGTCGTGCCAAGGAGATTCGATGATCACCTCGTGCTGGTCGGACAGCGCGTACCGGTTCTGCACGGCACGCACCCGCCACGAGCCACCGTCCGGTGCGGACAGGCGCCAGGTCTCCGGCGGGGTGTCCTGGGCCGGGCCGGGGCAGAACGGGCAGCCGGCGGCGCCCGCGGTGGCCCGCCCTGGCGCGAGCACGCACCATTCGCCGCCCAGGTGGTCCCAGCGCAGTTCCCCACCGTGCCAGTGCCTGGTGGTCATTCCGGGACTTCCCGCGTACGGCATGAGAGGACTCCTCTCCTCACGGCTGCCTACGAGGCGAGGGCATTGGCGCCGCCCTCGTGGGCGAGGGCGTCGAGCACGGCGGAACCGTCGACGGTTTCGTGCTCCATCAGCTCCGCGGCCAGCCGGTCGAGCGCCTTGCGGTGCTCGCCCAGGATCTGCACGGCGCGCTCCTCGGCGTCGCGCAGGAGCCGGGCGACCTCACGATCGACCACCCGCTGGGTCTGCTCGGAGAAGCGCCGGCCGGCCAACTCGCCGGCCTGGCCGGGCAGGAACTTCTGCTCGCCCGGCGACGGGTAGCCGACGGGGCCGAGTTCGGGGGACAGGCCGAACTCGGTGACCATCTTGGTGGCCAGCTCGGTGGCCCCGGCCAGGTCGTTGACCGCGCCGGTGGACCCCTGCCCGAACACCACGAGTTCGGCTGCGCGCCCGCCGAGGCGGACGGTCAGCAGGTCGTTGAGATACCCCTCTCCGTAGAGGTGCCGTTCCGCCTCCGGCAGCTGCTCGGTGGCGCCCAGCGCCATGCCGGCGGGCAGGATGGTGACCTTGGCGACCGGGTCGGCGTGCGGGCAGACGGCGGCGACGATGGCGTGCCCGGATTCGTGCACGGCCACCGAATGGCGTTCCTCCGGCAGCAGCGCGTTCGAAGTGTCGCGGCGGCCGAGCAGCACCCGGTCCCGCGCGGCACCGAGGTCGTCGGCGGTGATGGTGGTCCGGTCGTCGCGGACGGCGTTGATCGCGCCCTCGTTGACCAGGTTGGCCAGGTCCGCGCCGGAGAACCCGGGTGTGCCGCGGGCCAGCACCTGCAGGTCGGCGTCCGGCGCGAGGTGCTTGTCGGCCGTGTGCACGGCCAGGATCTCCGCCCGCTCGGTCTGGTTGGGCAGCGGGATGGTGACCTGCCGGTCGAACCGGCCCGGCCGGGTGAGCGCGGTGTCGAGTGCCTCCGGACGGTTGGTCGCGGCCAGCACGACGATGCCGCTGCTCTGGTCGAAACCGTCCATTTCGGCCAGTAACTGGTTGAGGGTCTGTTCACGCTCGTCGTGGCCGCCGACTCCGCCGATTCCGCGGCGGCTGCCGACGGCGTCGATTTCGTCGATGAAGATGATCGACGGCGCGCGCTCGCGGGCCTCGTTGAACAGGTCGCGCACGCGCGAAGCGCCGACGCCCACGAACATTTCGACGAACGCCGACCCGGTGACCGACAGGAACGGCACGCTCGCCTCGCCCGCGACCGCGCGGCCCATCAGCGTCTTGCCGGTGCCGGGTGGGCCGACCATGATCACCCCGCGCGGGCCCTTGGCGCCCGCGGCCGCGTAGCGGCCGGGGTTGCGCAGGAAGTCGACGATTTCGCTGACCTCCTGCTTGACGCCCTCGTACCCGGCGATGTCGGAGAACCGGGTGGTGGGGCGCTCGGCCTCGATGATCTTCGCCTTGGACCGGCCGAAGCCGCCGAGCCCGCCGGCCAACTGCCCCTGCGCGCGGCGGCCCGCCCAGATGAGGAACCCGAACAGCAGCAACAGCGGGAGGAGCCACAGCAGGCTGCTCAGCCACGACGTGCTTTGCGTGTGGGTGGCGGTGATCTGGACGTTCTTCGCCTGCAACTGCTGGGAAAACTGGCCGGTGCCCAGTGCGGTGGGGAGCTGGCTGGTGAACGAGGTGCCGTTGGTCAGCTTGCCGTGCACCTGGCCCTGGTCGCTGATCTGGACGGAGGACACCTGGCCGTCGTTGACCTTGCTGACCAGGTCGCTGTAGGACAGTGCCGGCTCCTGCTTGCCCGGGGTGAGCAGGCTCGGGACGAACAGCAGGGCCAGCACGGCCAGAATGCCCAGCGGCAGCAGCCAGCGCCGCCAGCCGGGCTCGGGTGGCTCGGGCGTGGGCGTCGGGTCGGGCGGCGGGCCCGACTTCGCCGTTCGGGACATGCCCTCAGGAAACTCGCTCGTGTCCGGCCTGGTGAGCGGCGAAAGTCCTTATCCCTGGTGGCGGAAGGCCCTGCGCACGCCGACGGCGTCACTTCTAGCGTGATTTCCGAACGTTGGAGGTAGACATGGAACCACCACTGACCGTGACCGCGGTGATGACCTCGAATCCGTTCGCCGTGGCGCCGGACACCGAGTTCAAGGACATCGCGGTCCTGCTGGCTCGCGAGCGGATCAGCGCGGTGCCGGTGGTCGACGGCCACGGCCGGCCGGTCGGCGTGGTGTCGGAGGCCGATCTGTTGAACGTCCAGCACGCTGGTGACGGCGTTGGCAGGGGGCTGCCGTTGCACTGGCACAAGCAGCGGCAATCGCACCGGCCGCGGCACCTCGCGCGGGACCTGATGACCACACCGGTCCGCACGGTGGGGACCGGGACGAGTCTCGCGGAGGCTGCCCGTGAGCTCGCCGCGCACCAGTTGCGCCGGCTGTTCGTGGTGGACGGCGGCGGGAAGCTGGTCGGCGTCGTGGCGCGACGGGACCTGCTCGACGTCTATTTCCGTTCCGACCGCGACGTGCAGCGGGACGTCGAGGCCGAGGTGTTCGGGCGCGTGCTGCACGCCGAGCCGGCCTCGTTTTCGGTGACCGTGGACCACGGGGTGGTGACGGTGCTGGGGCGGCTCGAGCGGCGCAGCGCGGTCAGTTCGGCGGGACGGCTGATCCCGCTGGTGCCCGGGGTGATCGGGCTGTGCAACCGGCTGGACTACGTGTGGGACGACGAACGGCTGTGATGATGTGATCGGGGAAGACATGTACGCAAGCGAGATCATGACCAGGCCGGTGATCCGGGTCGGTCCGAACACGCCGGTGCGCGAGGCGACGGCGCTGCTGATCCAGCACGGTTTCGCCGCGCTGCCGGTGGTGAGCGCGGAGGAAGAGGTCGTCGGCATCTTCACCGAGGCGGATGCGCTGCGCAGCGGCTTCGGCGCCGAGCCGCCGGAGTTCGACCTTCCGGTCGAGAAGCTGATGACCACGCCGGCCGAGGTCGTCACCATGAACACCGACGTCGCCCGCATTGCCCGCCATATGCTGCACGACCGCCTACGGTGCGTTCCGGTCGTCGACGACGGCGCGCTGGTGGGCGTGATCAGCCGCCGGGACCTGCTGCGCCCGCTGGTGCGAGGGGACGACGCGATCGCCGCGCAGTTGCACGCACTCCTACGTGACTATTCCGGGCAGCGCGATCGGTGGACGGTGGGCGTTGTCGGGGGCGTCGCGACGGTCGGCGGGGATTTCTCCGACGAGGCCGAGCGCCGCGTGGTCGCCGCGCTGGCCCACACGGTGCCCGGGGTGAACCGCGTCGAGCTGACCCACGCGGTGACCCAGTAGCCGCCGGATCTGATGGGGTGTGGCTCTTCTGGGGTGCCCTCGGCACGCCGCCGCTCCGGAAGAGCCACACCATTTCGTTCGGTTATCGATTATTTGGTTTTCACGTTCACGCGGACGTTCGAGTTCTAGAGCAGAATCGGCTTACGAGGGAGCCGTTTCCCTATTTCCGGGAATCGCCGGCCAATTTCACGATTACCGTTTTCGCCATCGGGTAGTCCGTAGCAGCCGGGAAAGAGTCCGGAGCACCGCCGGGCGAGGAGGATGGAAGTGGACCTGAACGACGCACCGGTCGTCGTGGGCGTGGACGGCTCGCCGGCCAGCCGGGCGGCGTTGCGCTGGGCGGTGACCGAAGCCGCGGCGACCGGACGCGAAGTGCGCGCCGTCGCGGCGTGGAGCTACGCCCCGGCGCTGGAACCGGGCGGCACCGTGCTGCCTGTCGACGAGATGGCCGCGGCGCACCGCCGCACCCTCGACGAGGTGATCGCCCGGACCGTCGGAAAGGAACCGGGGGTGAAGGTCGACGCCCTGCTGATCGAGGGCGACCCGGTCGACGCCTTGCTGGAGGCGTCGAAGGACGCGTCGCTGCTGGCGCTGGGCAGCCACGGCCGCGGCCTGCTGATGACCGCGCTGCTCGGGTCGGTCAGCGCGCGGTGCCTGCGCCGGGCCACCTGCCCGGTGTTGATCTTCCCGGCGCAGGTCGTGCCGGACGAGCCGGCCGACGATCTCGCCACCTCCGCGTGATGGGCCTTTCGGGTGTCAGGCGGTGACCTTGGGCTCTTAGCCGGTGATGGCGGTGACGACGACGCTGTGGTGAGAAGGGTGAAGGAGGTGGCGAAATGGTGGCCGCTTCGACGAACTGGCTGATGCGCCAGTACCGCTGGCTCCTGCCGCGCCGCGGCTCGCTGGCCCGCCGCTGCGACCGCATCGAGGCGGCCGTCGCGCTCGCCGTGCTGGTGCTGGCGCTGGTGGCGGTGCCGGTGGGCATGCTGGCCGGATCGGTTGTGCACCACCGGGAAGCCACGATCGCGGCGGCGCAGCAGGCGGAGCGTCACCCGGCGACTGCGGTGCTGCTCACCCCGACCGATCCCGACACGGCCGGTTACACGGGGGTGGCCGTGCCCACCGAGAAGATCCCGGCCCGATGGCAGGCCGGCGGCACCGACCGGACCGGCCTGGTCGAGGCCGGGCCCGGGCTGAGCGCCGGCGACCACGTCGGAATCTGGCTCGACCAAGCCGGAAACCCGGTCAGTGCCCCGATGTCGGGACTGAACGTGCTCGGGCTCTCGATCGGCTTCGGCGCGCTGGTCTGGGCGGGCGGCACGGTCGCTGGGCTGTTCGTCTACTGGATCGTCCGCGCGGTCCTCGACCGGGCGCGGCTGGCCGCGTGGGCCCGGGAATGGGAAGCCGTGCGGTGGCGTCCCAGAAGCAAAGGAGACTCGAAATGAGCGAGATGGACCGCCAGCGGGAAAGCATCCGGGCGGCGCGCGAGGCGCGGGCGGGCGCGGCTTCCCGGGCCGCGAGCGGGCATGGCACCGGGCGGTTGGCGGGACCGGCGATCAGCCCGTTCATCCTGGCCGAGGAGCGCCGCCGGGAGGACGAGTTCGAGCGCGAACTCCGCCTGCGCAAAGAGCATGCGGAGCGTGAGGCGCGGAAAGCGCGGGAAAAGCTGGAGTATCTGGAGAAGCATCTCAATCCCCGTGGAGACCGGCGATGACACGAAGGAACCGCCGATGAGCGTGCTGGTGGCGGTGGCGAGCCGGCACGGCGCGACCCGCGAGATCGCCGACGAGATCGGGGAAACGCTCCGGCAGGCACTGGCGAGTCTGGGCGAGGATTCCCGGGCGGACGTGTTGTTCGCGGAGAACGTGTATGACGTCTCGGGCTACGACGCGTTCGTCCTCGGCAGTGCTGTCTACAATGGACGGTGGCTGGACGCGGCCCGGCGGCTGGTCGAGTGGCACCGTGCCGAGCTGGCCGCCCGGCCGGTCTGGCTGTTCTCCAGCGGTCCGGCCGGGCCGGGGCCGGCCGATGAGGATCTCGACGTGACCGAGGTGGCCCGCCTTTCCGGAGCGCACCAGCATCGTGTGTTCGCCGGCAAGCTGGACCGCACGCGCCTGTCGTTCGCCGAACGGGCCGTGGCCGGCGCGCTCGGCTTCCGCGACGGCGACTACCGCGACTGGGTCGGCATCCGGGACTGGGCGCTGGGCATTGCGAGCCTGCTGCACGCCAGCCGGGTGCCTGCCTTCGAACGGTGAGGAGGTCGGCGATGGCGAGCCCGACGGTCGGGGATGTGATGACGACCGATGTCATCGCCGTCTGCGAAGGCACCCTGGTCAGCGAGGTCGCGCGGACCATGGACGGCCGCCGGATCAGCGCGCTGCCGGTGACCGATGACCGGCAGCGGGTGGTCGGCGTGGTGTCCCAGGCCGACCTGCTGCCCAGGCGGATGGGGAGCCCGTTGGGATGGCTGTCGCAGACCGCCTGGCTGCGCAAGGCTTCGGGACGGGTGGCCGGCGACGTGATGACCTCACCCGCCACCACCATCACCGGCGACGCGACGGTCGCGGAGGCGGCGCGGCGGATGGTCAGGCACGGCGTCAAGCGCCTGCCCGTGGTGGACTCCTCCGGCCGGCTGGCCGGCATCGTCAGCCGGGTGGACCTGCTGCGTGTCTTCATCCGCGCCGACGACGAGCTCCGGGCCGAGATCGAGCGCGAGGTGTTCGAGCGCGCACTGGGCCTGCCGCCGGGTGCGGTCCGGGCCGAGGTGAGCGATGGGGAGGTGACGCTCACCGGCGAGGTGGACAGCGAGAGCCTGATCCCGGTCGCGGAGTCGCTCACCCGCGAAGTGACAGGCGTGGTCGACGTGGTGTCGCGGCTGACTCGTCCGCTCGGCGACACTCACCAGGCCGGCACTGCCACCTCCGGCCTTCCGCACGAACGGAGACGCGGGCGTCCATGAGCTGGCGGCGTCTCGCGCACGGTGAAGCCGTCCTGCTGGCGGCGGTCTGTGTGCTGCTCGCCGCCGGTGGGTTCGTCCGTTGGCTGGCCGGACCGTTTCCCGCCGACATCGTGTGGGCCGTCGCGGCCGGCGTGGCCCTGGTCCCGGCGGTGACGTGGGTGGTGGCCGATCTCCGGGCCGGGCGCTGGGGCGCGGACGTGCTGGCCGTGCTCGCGCTCGGCGGCACCACCGCGGTAGGGGAGTACCTGGCAGGCGCGATCATCGCGGTGATGGTGGCCACCGGACAGCTGCTGGACAAGGCCGCCGCGCGCCGGGCCGGGCGCGACCTGTCCGCGCTGCTCGCCCGCGCGCCGCACGAGGCGCACGTCCGCCGCGGCGAGCGGGTGGACCTCGTGCCGGTCGACGACGTGGTGGCCGGGGACCGGGTCGTGGTGCTGCCGGGCGGGGTCGTGCCGGTCGACGGTCTGTTGTGCGGTGCTGGGCTGTTCGACGAGTCCGCGCTCACCGGGGAGGCCGCACCGGTCGATCGCCTGGCCGGGGACGCGGTGCGCAGCGGGGTCGTCAACGCCGGTTCGGCGGTGGAGCTGGCCGCCTCGTCAACCGCGGAGGGCAGCACCTACGCGGGCGTGATCCGATTGGCGGAGCAGGCCGCCGCGGACAGCGCACCGGTCACGCGGCTGGCGGACCGCATCGCCGTGTGGTTCCTGCCGGCCGCCCTGCTCATCGCCGCCGCCGCGTGGATCGGCACCGGCAACCCGGAACGGGCGGTGGCGGTGCTGGTGACGGCGACGCCGTGCCCGTTGCTGCTGGCGGTGCCGGTGGCGATCACCGGGGGCATGTCGCGGATGTCGCGCGCCGGCGTGGTGGTCAAGGGCGGCGCGGCGCTGGAACTGCTGGGCCGCGCCACCACGCTGGCCATGGACAAGACCGGCACCGTGACCGGCGGGCAGCCCCAGGTCACCGACATCGTCTGCGCACCAGAGGTGGCGCCCGAGCGCGTGCTCGCCGATGCCGCGGCGGTCGAGCAGTATTCGCCGCACGTGATGGCCGGCGCGGTGCTGCGCGCCGCGCGGCGCGCCGGGGTCGAACCGGCGTCCGCGGTGGCGGTCTCCGAGGAGCCGGGGTGGGGCGCCCGCGGCCGGGTCGGCGGCCGGGAGGTGACCGTGGGGCGCCTGGAGTCCGGCCGGGAACTGCCGGACTGGGCCCGCGGCGCGGCCCGCCGCGGGCGGCTCGACCTGGCCTCGGTGATCTGGGTGGAGACCGATGGGAGGCTCGTGGCGGCGATGCTGGTCCGCGATCCCGTTCGCACCGACGCGGCGCGGACGCTGCGGCGGCTGCGTGAGGCCGGGCTGCGGCACATCTTGCTGCTCACCGGTGACCACGTGGACAACGCGGTGGAGGTGGCCGCCCTGCTCGGATTGGACGAGGTGTGCGCCGACGCGAGCCCCGCCGACAAGATCGAACGGGTGCGCTCGGGGCGCGAGGACGGCGTCACGGTGATGGTCGGCGACGGGGTCAACGACGCGCCCGCGCTCGCCGCCGCCGACGTCGGGATCGCACTGGGGTCCCGTGGCTCGACCGCCGCGGTGCAGGCCGCGGACGCGGTGATCGTCGATGACCGGATCGACCGGCTCGCGGACGCGGTCGAGATCTCGCGCCGCTCGCGCCGGCTCGCCGTGGCGAGCGCGGGCATCGGCACCGGCCTGTCGCTGGTGGCGATGGCCGCGGCGGCGACCGGGTTCCTGGTTCCCGTCGCGGGCGCTCTGGTGCAGGAAGCCATTGACGTCGCGGTGATCCTCAACTCGCTGCGCTCGCTGCGCGGGCCGTTGCGACTGCGGCACCGGCGGCCGGACGTGCTGTTGCACCGCTTCGCGCGCGAGCACGAGTTGTTGCTTCCGGCCCGTTCCGCGGTGCGCCAGGCGGCCGACGCCTTGGCCGAGGGCGCGGGCCCGGAGGCCGACGCCGCCGTGCGGCGTGCCTACCGGCTGCTCGTGGACCGGCTGCTGCCGCACGAGGCGGCCGAGGAAACCCAGCTGTATCCGGCGCTGACCGACATCCTCGGCGGGCCGGAGGGGACCGTGACGATGAGCCGGGGGCACGCCGAGATCGAGCGGCTGGTCCGGCGGCTCGGGCGCCACCTGACCGAGACGCCCATCCAGCCGGACCAGGTCGACGACCTGCGGGCCACCCTCTACGGGCTGGACGCCGTGCTGACCCTCCATTTCGCCCAGGAGGAAGAGGCGTACTTCACGCTCACCAGCGGTGGTGCGCCCCAGCCGTGAGTTCAGCCGCGCAAGCCGCCGTCGAACAGTGACGGGTTGTCGTGCCCGCTCGGCGGGCCGGTCACCGGATGGCCGGAGGCGGCGAGTTCGAGGGTGCGGGCGAAGTCGTCGGGGCCGATCACACCGGCCAGCCGGCCATGCTCGGTGACCAGGATGAGATCCCGGCCCGGGCGAAGCGCCGTCCGCCCCATGACGTCGACGAGTTGCTCCGCGGCGTCGGCGATGAGCACCCGCGGGGGCTTGCGGGCAACGTCGCCGACGCGCCGGATCAGGCGGTCTTGTTCGGACAGCCGGATCAGCTCGGCCAGGCTGACCACGCCGAGCGGCGTGCCGTCGAACGAGGTGACCGGAAAGACCCGCCCTCGCGACGTGGTGGCCACGCGGTCCAGGAACGCATCGACCGTCCACCACCCGGGCGCGATCGCCGGGTTGGGATCCATGACGTTCCGCAGCCGGACCCCGGCCAGCCGTTCGCGCGCCACGCCGCCGGCCAGCTCGCGCTGCGCGGCGAAGGTCAGGAACCAGCCGATGAAAGCCAGCCACAGCCCGCTGTACGAGCCGAGGAACAGCGTCTCGCCGAGGCCGCCCGCGATGAGCACGAGCCCGAGCACCTGGCCGGTGCGCGCGGCGGCCGCGTTGGCCCGCATCCGGTTCCCGGTCGCCTTCCACACCGCCGCGCGCAGCACCCGCCCGCCGTCCAGCGGCGCACCGGGCAGCAGGTTGAACACGGCGAGCAGGACGTTGGTGATCCCGATCCAGGACAGTCCGAGCACCACCAGTGCGGGCAGCACCAGCCGGGTCAGGTAGGCCGTGCCCCAACACGCGCCGCCCAGCACCAGGCTGGTGAGCGGGCCCATGATCGCGATGACGAAATCCGCCCGCGGGCTCGGCGGTTCACCCTCCAGCTCCGCGACACCACCGAGCATCCACAGCGTGATGCGCTTGACCTTCATGCCGTAGTGGCGGGCGGTCACCGCGTGCGCCAGTTCGTGGGCCAGCAGCGACGCCAGGAAGCAGGCCGCGGTCACCAGCGCGGTGACCCAGTACCAGAAGGTGGACTGCCCGGGCGCCGCCCGGGGCAGCACGCTGACCGCGATCAGGTCCGCGATCAGCGCCAGCACGATCAGCACCGACCAGTTCGCCTGGAGGCGGATGCCGGCGACGCGGCCCAGCGGGATGGAGGTGCTGAACATCGATTCTCCTCGACCAACTTCCAGTATGCGCCCGGCGCGCCGGACGCTTCCCAGGGGCGAACTTCCCCGGGGCCGGGGCGAAGGTCCCCGGCGCGGGGGACGAAGGCCCGTGTTCGCCGCCGGCCCGGACCGGTAAAGGTTGCGGGGGAAGGGAAAACCAGCTGGAAGGAGGGCGAAATGCCGTCGTTGATGCGACGCCCGAAGGGCGTGCTGCCCGGCATCGCCGACCTGCTCGAAGGCGCGCTCGGTGAGCACCCGGTCCGCATCGAGGAGTCGATGGACGACGGCACCTACGTCGTCCGTGCGGAGCTGCCGGGGTTGGACCCGGAGAACCAGATCAAGGTCACCACGCAGGAGGGCCTGCTCACCATTTCGGCCGAGCGGTCGTCCGAGAGCAGCGAGTCCGGGCGCAGCGAGTTCCGCTACGGCTCGTTCACCCGCACGGTCTCGCTGCCCCAGGGCGCCGACCCGTCGAAGATCACCGCGAAGTACGCCGACGGGATCCTGGAGGTGAAGGTTCCGGTCCGGGAGGGCGGGGCCGGTAACCCCGTGCACATCGACGTGAGCCGGGACTGACCGCCGGTGACCGCTGAACGCGCCGCGAGCGTCGTGCTCGCCGACGGCGAGGTCGTGCGGGTCCGCACGCTGCGGCCCGCCGACACCGAGGAGGTGCTGGCCCTGCACACCGGCCTCGGCGAGCGCGACCGCTACCTGAGATTCTTCGGCCCCGCCACGGCGGGGATGGCGGCGCTGGCGGCGCGCGTGGCGGCGGAAACCGGCGTCGGGCATGCCGCGGTCGGGGCCTTCCGCGGCGATCGGCTCATCGGGGTCGCCCACTACGAGATCGTCGCCGATCCGACCGAGGCGGAGGTGGCGTTGGCCGTCGACGGCCGCGTGCAGGCCCACGGGGTGGGCACGGTCCTGCTCGAGTACCTGGTGTCGATCGCGCGGCGGTACGGGATCCGGCGGCTGATCGGGTCGGTGCTCGCCGAGAACAGCCGGATGCTGGCGCTGTTCAACGACCTCGGCCTGCCCTTTCGCACCACGCCGGGCGGGCCGGAGCGGCAGTTCGTGCTGTCGCTCGAAGTGGGCGAGCCCTACCGGGCGGCGCTGAGTGAGCGGGAACGCGTGGCCGATGTCGCGAGCCTTTCCGCGGTGCTGAAACCCGCTTCGGTGGCCGTGGCCGGGGCGAGCCGGAGGCCGGGCGCGGTGGGGCACGCGGTGCTGCGCAACATCCTCGAAGGCGGCTACACCGGCAGGGTGTTCGCGGTGAACCCGAACGCCACCGAGGTCCTCGGCGTGCCGTGCGTGCCTTCGGTGACCGACCTGGCGGACCCGCCGGAGCTGGTGGTGGTCTGCGTGCCGGCGCCCGCGGTCCCGGCCGTGATCGTCCAGAGTGGACAAGCAGGGGCGCGTGCGGCGGTCATTGTCACGGCCGGGCTCACCGGCACCGACGCCGGCCGGCAGGTGGTCGAGGCCGCCCGGCGGTATGGGATGCGGTTGGTGGGGCCGAACTGTGTCGGCGTGGCGAACACCGACGTGGCGGTCGCACTCAACGCGACGTTCATGCCGGGCCGGGTCCCGGCGGGTCACGTCGGCGTGGTTTCGCAGTCCGGGGGGTTCGGCATCGCGCTGCTGGAATCGTTGCGGCAGCTGGGGATCGGGGTGTCGAGCATGGTGTCGACCGGCGACAAGTACGACATCAGCGGCAACGACCTGCTGATGTGGTGGCAGCGTGACCCGGGTACCGAGATCGCCGTGCTGTACCTGGAGTCCTTCGGGAACCCGCGCAAGTTCGGCCGCCTGGCCCGCTCGCTGGCCCACGAGAAGCCGGTGGCCGCGATCCGCACCGGGAGCACGGAGATCGCCCAGCGCGCGGCCGCCTCGCACACGGCCGCCGCGGCGACGCCCGCGGTGACCCGTGACGCCCTGTATGAGCAGGCCGGTGTGATAGCTGTCGACACGATCACCGAACTCGTGGACGTGATCGCCGCCCTGTCCTGGCAGCCGTTGCCGGCGGGCAACCGGGTCGCGATCATCAGCAACGCGGGCGGCGCGGGGGTGCTGGCGGCGGACGCCTGCGTCCGCGTTGGACTGACCGTGCCTGAGCTGGGGGAGAAAGCGCTTTCTGGCTTGCGTGACCTACTGCCGGGGCAGGCGTCGGTGGGCAATCCGGTCGACACGACTGCCGCGGTCGGCGCGCCGGTGTTCGGCGAGTGCCTTGACGTGCTCCTTGCCGACGACGGCGTGGACGCGGTGATCGCGGCGACGGTGCCGATCGCGACCGGTGACCCCGTCATCGCACTGAAGGAGCCGGCACCCGGCGGCAAGCCCGTGCTCGCGGTTCGCTTCGGCGCGCTCGGCCACGCCGCCCCGCTGACCGGCCCGGCGGGCGAGGTGGTGACGGTCGCCTACGCCGACCCGGCTGGCGCGGCCACCGCGCTCGGCCATCTCGCCCGCTACGCCGCCTGGCGCGCCCGGCCCGCCGGGGCCGTGCCCGACCTTCCGGGCATCGATTCACGGCGGGCGCTGGCGCTGGCGGGCAATCGCCCCGCCGGCTGGCTGGACCCGGCCGAAACCACCCAACTGCTGGACTGCTTCGGAATCCCGGTCGTGCCGTCGCGGTTCACCCGGGATCCCGGCGGCGCCGCTGAGGCGTTCCGGGAACTGGGCGGACCGGTCGCGGTCAAGGCATCCGTCGAGGGCCTGGTGCACAAGAGCGAGGCCGGTGGTGTCGTGCTCGATGTCCGCGACGAAACCGAGGTGCGGGCCACCGTCGAGGGCTGGCGCGCGCGGTTCGGCGACCGCTGGCGGGGCGCGCTGGTGCAGCGGATGTGCCCACGCGGGCGCGAGCTGCTGGTTGGCATTGCCGGTGACGAGGTGTTCGGGCCGTTGATCGTCTTCGGCCTCGGGGGCGTCGACACCGATCTGGTAGGCGACCGGGCCGCGCGGCTGGCACCGCTCAGCGACGCCGACGCCGACCTGCTGCTGCATGGCTTGCGCAGTTCGGCGGAGCTGTTTCGCCGGGACAACCTCGACGTGGCTGCCATCCGGGACGTGCTGCTGCGGGTCAGCCGCTTGGCCGAGGTACTGCCGGAGGTCGCCGAGCTCGACCTCAACCCGCTGGTCGCCACCGAGACCGGCGCCATCGTGCTGGACGCGCGGGTCCGGATCGAGCCGCGGGAGCCGGCCGACGAGTTCCTGCGCCGCTTGCGCACATGACCCGGTTGAAGGTCCTCATCGGACTGGGCCGGGGCAGTGCCCGAGCCGCCGCTTGAGGCCCAAAGTCCCTGGCATCCGGGCCGGGAGCACCTGACCGCGGCGCGCCCGCCGCCGTAGGTTCGGTTCGTGCGCGGGGGAGGTCCGAGGTGGCCGCCGGAGGTCGAACGGAGGCAGCGAAATGCAGGAAAAGCACTGGAACGTCGACATCGTCATCGACGAGCACGAGAACCGCACGCGGGCGCACGCGCGGCTGCACAATCCCGACCAGACGGGTGTGGTCGGCGTGGGTACCGCGCGGTTGAACCCCAGCGACGTCAACGTGCCGGAAATCGGTGACGAACTCGCCACGGCACGCGCGTTGAACGAGCTGGCGCACCGGCTGCTCGATGCCGCCGCCGCGGACATCGAGCACATCACTCACCAGAAGGCGCACCTTCACCGGTGACCGAGAGTGCGTCTCAACGTCCGTGTTTCCGCCTGAGGCGACCACGGGCACGCGCGCCGGAGACCGCGTGCACTTCGAAACACGACAGCCGTGGTGCGGGAAGGCCTGCTGGGTGCGGGACTTTCGGCCCTTTCGATCCCCGCGGCGGGCGGGCCGAGACTTGAGCCATGTCGAACGCCGCCGATGACATCTTCCAGCTCGCCGGCACCGACCCCGAGCGTGCGCTCTTCGCCCGGAAATCGGCGGACGGCTGGCAGACGGTGTCCGCCAAGGAGTTCGCCGAAGAGGTCGTCGCCGTGGCCAGGGGCCTGGTGTCGGCCGGGATTCGCGCCGGCGACCGGGTCGCGCTGATGTCGGCCACCCGCTACGAATGGGTGCTGATCGACTACGCGATCTGGACCATCGGCGCGGTCAGCGTGCCGGTGTACGAGACCGACTCCGCCGAGCAGGTGGCCTGGATCCTGGCCGACTCCGGGGCGATCGCCGCGTTCGCCGAGAACGCCGGTATGGCCGCGCTCGTCGAGCCGGTGGCCGGCCCCGTCTGGTCCATCGAGGACGGCGGGCTGGACCAGCTGGCCGCCCAGGGGCGCGCGCTGCCCGGCGAGGGGGTCCGGGGGCTTGCTCCCAGGAGGGGCCTGGGGGTTTCGCCCCCAGAGAACACAGACGTGGAAAGCCGCCGCGCGGCCGAGGATAGTGCGCTGGCGACGATCGTCTACACCTCCGGCACCACCGGCCGTCCCAAGGGCTGCATGCTCACCCACGGCAACCTGGTCTCCGAAGTGGACAGCATCATGCGGGCCGACGGGATCGGCGACACCGTGCTGTCACCGTCCTCGGCGGTGCTGCTTTTCCTTCCCCTGGCGCACATCCTGGCCCGGATCG
Source organism: Amycolatopsis taiwanensis DSM 45107 (assembly GCF_000519205.1). Classification (GTDB taxonomy): domain Bacteria; phylum Actinomycetota; class Actinomycetes; order Mycobacteriales; family Pseudonocardiaceae; genus Amycolatopsis_E; species Amycolatopsis_E taiwanensis. Next base: position 202,602 of record NZ_JAFB01000008.1, read on the forward strand.
TGCAACTCGCCGTCGTGCGCGCCGGTGCGCTGACCGCGCACACCGGCCGCCTGACCGACTTGGAAGACGAGCTCACGTCGTTTCGGCCCACGCTGATCGTGGCCGTTCCCCGCGTGTTCGAGAAGCTCCTCCACGCCGCGGCCCGCCGTGCCGAGACCGCCGGGCGGGCCTGGCTGTTCGAGCTGGCCGAGCGGGTCGCGATCACCTACAGCGAGAAGGGCCGGGGACGGCTGGCGCACCGCGTGTTCGACCGGTTCGTCTACCGCGGGCTGCGCGACGCGCTCGGCGGCCGGATCGCTTACGCCGTCTGCGGTGGCGCGCCGCTTTCCGCGCGGCTGAGCCATTTCCTGCGCGGCGCCGGCGTGCCGGTCCTTGCCGGCTACGGCCTCACCGAGACCTGCGGCCCGATCACGCTCAACCCGCCGTTCGGGCCGCGGCTCGGCACCGCGGGGCGGCCCCTGCCGCACTGGTCGGTCCGTATCGCGCCGGACGGCGAGGTGCTGGTGTCCGGCCCCGGGGTGTTCGCCGGCTATTGGCACGACGAACCTGCGACCCGGGCCGCGTTCGACGGCAAGGGCTGGCTGCGCACGGGCGATCTCGGCGAACTGCACGAGGGCTACCTGACCATCACCGGGCGCAAGAAGGACGTCATCGTCACCGCCGGTGGCAAGAACGTCGCACCCGAGCAGTTCGAAGACCGGCTCAACACGCACTGGCTGATCGAGAACAGCGTCGTGGTGGGGGACCGGCGGCCCTACGTGGGCGCGCTGATCACGCTCGACACCGAAGCGTTCGACGAATGGAAACGCCGGCACGGCAAGCCATCCGGCGCCGGGGTCGAGCAGTTGCGGGACGACCCCGAGCTCGCGGTGACCCTGGAGCACGTGATCGACGAGGTCAACTGGGCGGTGTCCCGCGCGGAAGCCATCAGGCGGTTTCGCGTGCTGCCGGGCCGGTTCACCGTCAACGACGAGCTGACCCCGACGCGGCAGGTCCGCCGGCAGTACGTGCTGACGAAGTACGCCGACGAGGTCGACGAGCTTTACCTGCCGCGACCACGCGAAGGCGAGTGAGGTCAGTCCATTATGGAGCTTCCACCTCGGCCGGCGTGATCAGGCCGTAGTGACCGTCGTACCGGTGGTAGAGCACCGCGCCACGACCACGCTTGGTATCGAAGAAGAACAAGAACGGCAGGCCGATGAGGTTCAGCCGGTCCACCGCCTCGGCGGGGGTCAGCCGGGGCGCGGGCTGGTCGCTGATCGTCACGGGGAGTTCGAACGGGGCGAGCTCGTGCGGCCCCGCCGGGGTCAGGCGTGCCAGCCGGTGCCCGGTCGGGCCGGACCGGTAGAGCACGCTGTCCTGACCGCTGCCCGCCTCGGTGAACAGGTGGAAGTCGTAGTCGAGCAGCCCCATCTCCTCGGCGGCCTCGTCCACGGTGAGCCGGTGCAGCGTGAACGACTTGTGCCGGATGATCTGGCGTTCGTCTTCCGGGCGGGGAAAGTAGGCGCGCCGGTGCGTCGGCTCGTTTCCGTGGCGCCACTCGTGCGGTCCCGGGACACTCCCGCCGCGGCGGGCCTCCCACAGCCGCTCCAGCCGGTTCAGCCGGAGGCGCAGGCGGTCCGCCAGCCGGTCGATCGCTTCCCTGGCATTGATCCCCTCTGCCTCGGCGCGCACCAAGCGGCCGTTGACGTTCACGTTCACCTGAGCGACGACCGGCCGCTCCACCTCGGGATCGCCATGCCGGGTCAGCTTGACGTGCGCCCACAGCACCGGCCGGCCGGCCAGCCGCGCCAGCTTGCCGATCTTGTCGCGGGCGTAGTCGCCGGCGCCGGGCAAGTGGCCGCGCGTGGTGACTTCGACGTCCATCACCGTGGGTGTTTCCGGTTCGTGCGTCATGGGTTCTTGCTACGCCGCCGCGGATGCGTCGAATAGGGACCGAAGACCTTGATGCGCCCGCCGCCTGGCCTGGGAAAATCCTGACTTAGGACGGTGGACCTCGAGGCGTCGCTCCTGAAGTGTGCGGGTGAGCACGGATGGTGGTGGGAGGTGTCTGGGTCGGACAGCGAGCGGACGGCGGGTGCCGCGCCGAAGCTGCGGGAGGTGCTGCGCACCGTCCGCCGTCCGAAGTGGCGCCTGATCGCCGACTGGGTGCTGGCCGCGGCCGGCGTCGGCATCGCGGTCTGGCGGCTGGCGCCCACGCTGGCCACGGTCGGGGAATCGGGCCGGCGGCTGGCCGAGCTGCGCTGGGGCTGGGTGGGTGTGGCGCTGGTGGCCGCGGTGCTTTCCCTGGTCGCCTATGGTGAGCTGCACCGGCACATGCTGGCGGCCGGCGGCACGCGGCTGGGGTTCGGCACCGTGCAGGCGGTGAACTTCATCGGCAACTCGATCGCCCAGACCGTGCCCTCGGCGGGGTCGACGGCCGGCGTCGCCTACACGGTCGCGGCGTTCCGGATCCGCGGCGTGGACACCGGCCTGTCCCTGTGGGCCTCGGTGCTGGCCGCGCTGGTCACCGCGGTGGTGCTGGTCGTGCTCGGCCCCCTCGCCCTGGCCTACGACGGCCTGATTCCGCTCGCCGCCGGATGGGCGCTGTTCGCGGTCCTGGCGCCGGCGGTGTGGGTGGCCTGGCTGGTCCTGCGGCGGCCGAAGTCGCTGCACTGGATCGCGCACGCGGTGACGGCGGTAGGTCGGCACCTGCCCGTGGTGCGCAACGCGAAGTGGGTGGCCGGCGGGTCCCGCCAGGCCGACGCGGTCTCCGAGCGGATCGCGCTGCTGCGCCCGACTTTCGCGCAGTGGAGCGGTTTCTTCGGCATCGCACTGGTCAGCTGGGGGCTGGACTACCTCACCGTGGCCGCGTGCGTCGCCGCCACCACCGGCGCCGTGCCGTGGACCGCGGTGGCCGCGGGATATCTTGCCGTGCAGGCGAGCATCATGCTGCAGGTGACGCCCGCAGGCGCCGGCCCGGCCGAAGCCGGGCTGCTGGCCGCGCTGGTCGCCGGCGGGCTGAGTGAACCGTCGGCCGCGGTCGCGGTGGTGTTGTTCCGGTCCATCACGTGGCCGATCCTGGCCTTCGCCGGCTGGCTGGTGTTCCTGGGCACGGCGTGGAAACGCGCCACGCGAGAGTGAGGTCCGGGACGCGCCCCCGGGCGACACGGTGTGCAGTCGGCGCAACGCTTTCCGCTCACCGTGCCGTTATACGGGGTGACTAGACTCGCGAACGACAACGATGGAATTCCCTGTCTGCCACTGGGGAGTGGACTTGGCCGCGATCCCGCTGACCCACGCGGAGTGCTTTCGGCTGGTCGGGACGCCCGAGCGTGGCCGGCACGCGATGGTCTCGATCGATGGCGCGCCGGCCGTCCGGCTCGCCTGCGTGGTGCTCGACAGCGCTCGCCTGCTCATCCCCACCGGGACCGACCGCACCCTGGTCCGCGCCGCGGCCGGCCGCCCGGTGTCGATCGAGTTCACCCAGCACGACCACGCGGGCCGGCCGAGCTGGCGGGTGGTCGGCCTCGGCCTGGCCAGGCCGATGGGCTACGCCGACCGTCCGAACCCGCTGCCGCGCACCACGGTCACCATGACGATGGCCGCACCGTTCGAGAACGGCATCGTCGTCGAACTCGCCCGCCTCACCGGGCACCGCACGCTGCCGCAGACGGCCGCGACGGGCCTGGGCCGGGCCCCTGAGTCCACAGTGGACGCTGTGGAGCTGGATCCGGTGGGTCCTCAGGCCGGGACGGCCTCGGCCGGCCGCACGCCGAGCGCGGCGGCCAGTGCCTCGTCGGACAGCGGCGGAAGCTCGTTGTAGAGGTTGCGGGCCGCCTGGGGCCACGGCTGGCGCCGCAGGCATACCACGTGATCCAGCTCGGCGGAGACCGTTTCGAGCGCCTCGATGGAGGCGACCGGCACCGCGAGCACGATCCCGGCCGCACCACGGGCGCGCAGCACCCGTGCGGCCGCGCGCACCGTGGTGCCCGTGGTGATCCCGTCGTCGACCAGGATCACCGCCCGGCCGGACACCGGCTTGCGCCAGAACAGGCGCGGAAACGCGGCGGTCCGGGTGGCCAGCTCGGCGCGCACCCGCGATGCCTGCGTGCGCAGCCCGGCGGGGTTGACCCGGCCCCGGCGCCCGGCGACCACCAGCACGCCACCCTCGGCCACCGCGGCCAGCGTCGTCCCCGGCCGGTCCGGCTCCTTGATCCGGCCGACGAGCGCGACATCGAGCGGCGCGCCGAGCGACGTGGCGACCTCGCGCGCCACCAGCACCCCGCCGCGCGCGACGCCGACCACGACCAGGTCGGTGCCGTGCAGGGTCGACAGCCGTCCCGCCAGCGCCTGACCGGCCTGCCTGCGGTCCCAGAACTGCATGGACTCCTCCGTCAGTGTCATTCAGACGTGCAGCGTTGTGCGGGGTCACCAGACGCGCTCGTCTCGCGTTCTTCTTGTGGTCCACGATGCGACCGGCGTCTGCGTGCCGTCAGGGCTGGAGGTAACGATGGCGAAGGCCGAAAGTCACCCGGTGATCAACACGGCCGCGCCGTGCACCCGGTCGTTCGCGAGATCGGCGAGCGCCGCATCGGCCCGGTCCAGTGAATACGGCGTGGTCACCACCTGCAGCCGGTGCTCGCCGGCGAAGGTGAGGAACTCGTGCGCGTCCTGCCGGGTGTTGGCGGTGACGCTGCGTAGCTGACGCTCCTGGAACAGATGCTCCTGATAGTTCAGGCTCGGGATGTCGGTGAGGTGGATGCCCGCCACTGCGAGGGTTCCGCCGCGGTCGAGCGCGGCGAGCGCGGGTGGCACGAGATCGCCGACGGGGGCGAACAGGATGGCCGCGTCCAGGGGCTCGGGCGGCGGGTCCGCGGCGCCCGCGGCGGATGCCGCGCCGAGGTCGAGCGCCAGCCGGCGCGCCCGCGGGTCACGCGTCAGCACGTGCACTTCTGCGCCCTGTGCCAAGGCGACCTGTGCGGCGAGGTGTGCGCTGGCGCCGAACCCGTAGATGCCGAGTCGCCCGCCGGGCGGGAGCGCGGAGCGTTGCAGCGCGCGGTAGCCGATGATGCCCGCACACAGCAGCGGCGCGAGTTCTGCGTCCGAGTACCCCTCCGGCAACCGGTGCGCATACGCGGCGGGCACCGTGGCGAAGTCGGCGTACCCACCGTCGGCATCCCAGCCGGTGTAGGTCGAGTAGGGACAGAGGTTTTCCGCGCCGCGACGGCAATACCGGCACACACCGCACGTGCTGCGGAGCCACGCGATGCCGACGCGGTCGCCTCCAGCGAAGCCGGCGACGCCGGCACCGAGCTCGATCACCTCGCCCACCACCTCGTGGCCCGGCACGACGCCGGGCCGGTGGACGGGCAGGTCACCCTCGACCACATGCAGGTCCGTGCGGCACACGCCGCAGGCGCGCACCCGAACCAGCAATTCCCCAGGCCCGGGCCGGGGAGCGGGTTCCTCGCGCAGCTCGAACTTCCGGGTCTCGGCGGGCCCGGGCCGGTCCACGTGCCAGGCGTGCATGGCGCTCGTCTCGGTCAGCTGAACAACACTGCAAATATGCCAAACGACCGGGCCGTCGAGCAGAGCTGGAAGGCCTCGCGCGTGAGGACCTTCGGGTCCTGCCCGCGATCGTGGCTGGGCCGACCACGGCATCGTGGGCGGACGGACCCAGAGCCTGCTGGCCGTCGGCAGCGGACTTCTCGCCATATTCGGCTACGCGGGCGCGCTCAGCCTGATCACCGGGGCCGTCGACCTTGGTGACGATATGACCGAGCGGTTGCCCTTCCAGAGCGCGGTGCTGGCGGAGGCCCTGGTGGCCCGTTCGTGTTCACACGGACGAGCAAACTGTGGCGCCCGCCCCGGGCGGGCTCTGGACTCCTCCGCGACCTCCACCCGACACTCGATGCCGGGACGCAAGACGTGGACGGGTGATGTGGTGCTGGTGAGGAACGCGAAGAGTGACGGGCGCTGGGGGATTAGCGCCGGGGACGCGACCGATGGCGGCTGACCGCCTCGGCCTGCCCTACCTCGGGTTCGGCGTCGGACTGCGGTCCTGTCATTACGCGCACGTCCTCGCGCGCCGCCCGCCGGTCGGCTTCTTCGAGATCATCTCCGAGGACTTCCTGCGCCGCGGCGGCTTCGCTCGCCACGTGCTGGCCGAGGTTTGCGAAACCTACCCGGTGGTGATGCACGGGGTGTCGCTGTCCATCGGCAGCACCGATCGGCTGGACCTGGACTACCTCCGGCAGCTGCGGGAGCTGGCGGACGCCGTGGGCGCGGTGTGGGTGTCCGACCACGTCTGCTGGACCGGCGTGCTCGGGCTGAACACGCACGACCTGCTGCCGCTGCCGCTGACCGAGGAGGCGCTGCGACACGTCGTCGGCCGCATCCGTGCCGTCCAGGACATCCTCCAACGCCCGCTGGTGCTGGAAAACCCGAGTACCTACCTCGGTTTCGCCAGTTCGGCCATGCCGGAGTGGGAGTTCCTCGCCCGGATGGCCGCCGACGCCGATTGCGGCCTGCTGCTCGACGTCAACAACGTCTACGTCTCGGCTCGCAACCACGGCTTCGACCCCCGTGAATATCTTCGCGCGATCCCCCCGGAGCGCGTGGTGGAACTCCATCTCGCCGGTCACGCCGACCGGGGCGCCTACGTCGCCGACACGCACGACCGGCCGGTGGCCGACGAGGTGTGGGAGCTGTACCGGTTCGCCACGTCCCGGTTGCCCGAGGTTTCGACGCTACTGGAGTGGGACGAGGAGATCCCGCCGTTCGACGATCTGCTGGCGGAGCTGGAGAAGGCCCGCCAGGTCCACAGCCATGCCGGGTGAGCTGGGCCGGCTCCAGGCGTGGTTGCAGGGCGCGATCCTCGACCCCACCCGCGCCTGGGGCACGGACGCCGTGATCACCGCGTCGCCGGCGCTGACCCCGGCCGCCCGCCTGGCGATCTACCAGCAGGGCTACCGGACCCGGCTGCTGGAGGGCATGCGTGCGCATTACCCGGTGCTGTGCGAACTCCTCGGCCGCGACTCCTTCGACGCGTTCGCACTGGAATTCCTGGCCGCCCGCCCGTCCCGCAGCCGCACCCTGGACGACCTCGGCGCGGGTTTCGCCGACCATCTCCAGTCCAGTCGACTCGACGCCGGCCGGGGCGAGGACTGGTGGGATTTCGCGGCCGACCTCGCCCGTTTCGAGCGGGCCTTCGCCGAAGCGACCGCCGCCCCGGGCGTGGAGGACATCGGTGGGGTGGACGCCGGGCTCCTGCCGCCGCCGTCGCATCCCGGCTGGCCGGATGCGACGGTCACCCCGTCGCCCTGCTTGCGGCTGCTCGCCCTGGACTTCCCCGTGCACACCTACGTCACGGCGGTGCGGCGCGGTGACCACCGCCGCCCGCCGCCCGCCCGGGCGAGGACCCGCCTCGCGGTGCACCGCCGTGACTACGTCGTCACCACGACCGAACTGGATGCCGCGCCCTGGTGGTTGCTGGCCGTGCTGGTCACCGGGAACGGCCCGCGGGCGGCCGCGCAGGCGGCCCGGATGACCGCCTGCGAGATGGCCGAATGGGTGCGGCACTGGGCGGAACGGGGCCTGTTCGTCGCGATCACCGTGCCGTCGCGGGACATCAGTCCGGCCGTCCTTCCACGGTGACGTCCGAATAGTTGCCCGAGATGATCGCGGACAGGTTCCGCAACGAGGTCGAATGCTGGTTCCAGTAAGACATGTGCGAACCGACCTCGCCGTCCCAGGACACGTTGCCGGAGCCCCAGCCGGTGTCGAACACGTTGGCACCGAACGAGCGGTCGGTGGTGCTGGGGCCGTGTGTCGTGTCCGTGCCCCACTGGATGACGTCGTTGGTGTTGCGGCCTGCCCATACGTGCCCCCGCCACGGCGGCGGCGTCGGCGGGTCCTGCGACACGTTGAGATCGGCCGCGGAGTTCACGTCCATGCCCGGGCTCCCGATCGCGACGACGTCGTCGACCCCGAGGCCGCCGTACTGTTTGGACGCTTCACCGAGCACAGTGGACCCGTAACTGTGCCCGATCAGCGTGAGATGCGGCTTGACCGCGGGATCGTGCGTGACGTGCAGGCCTTCGGTGAACTGGTTGAGGTCCGGGGCGGCGTGCTGCGCGGAGTCACTGAACGGTGCCCCGGCCTCGTCCGGTGCGTCGTAGTCCATCCACGCGATCACGGCCGTGTTCGCGCCGCGCGCGGGTTCGGTGTTGACCATGTTCTCCGACGCCTGGGCGTAGTCGTTGACGCAGCCCGCGTTCAGGTGCGTCTTGATCCCGGGCACCAGGGTGGCGACGTTCTTCGCCTTGTCCGGGTCGTTGATCGCCACGATCGCGTGGCCTTGGCGCTCGGTATCGACGCCGAGCAGCAGCGCCGGCGGATCGCCGGGCCGATCCAGCCGTGCCTGTAACGCGTCGAGCCCACCCAGCTTGGCCTGTAGCGCATCCACTTCAGCCTGCCACTGGTCGTGGCTGTCCCTGCTGTTCCAGTCCCACCAGTTGACCTGGGGCTCGTGTGCCTTGAGTTCGTCGAGGGACGCACGACTCTGCGCCCGCAGGTCCGCCAGCACGTAGCGGTTCGCCTGGTCTCGCACCGCGCACGGCACGCCGTCGAGCGCACCGATTTCGGCCGCGTGTTCCTTGATGTAGGCGTCGAGCTGCGCCGGTGTCATGGTCTTGACCACCTCGTTGTCCCACCAGTCCTTGACCGCGGCCGGGGCGCTGCCTTTCGGGATCACCCAAGGATCCGGCGCGGACGGCTCCGGCGTACGGTCCCGCTCGCGCTCCGGAACGTCCTTCGTGGGGTCGGGCGCGGCTTGCGGGGTGAGCCTCCCGAGGGCGGCCGCCGTCTGGTTGTCGACCATGGCGGCATGCTCGAGCGACTGGGAAATGAGGCCGGACACCTGGCCGGCCAGGCGCCCGATCGTGGCGGGCCCGGTGGGGTTGGTGAGCAGGTCCACCGAACGGGCCAGGTTCCACGACACCGACCCGTCCCTGCCGACGTCGAGGCCGGCCTGGCGTGCGATGCCGAGTGCCTGGTTCAGTGCGGACTGGGCGGTGGTGAGGCCGCCGCCGGCCGAGTGCAGGGTGCCGGCGATCGAGTTCAGACGTGACTCGCTCCGGCGGTACTGCGCGTGCAACTGGTCGAGGTGGCTGCGTGCGGATTCGCCGGCGTGGCCGGCCCAGCTGCCGTGGTCGAGTTGTTCGCGGATTCCCGTCCGCAGAGCCGTGCCGTGCTTGGCGAGCGAGTCCGCGAGCCCCCGCCAGGCACTCGCCGCGGCGCCGAAGGAGTCCGGCCGGAGGCTGAGGAGCTGTTCGAGTGAGACCACGCTACGACCTTTCTGTGTGCGTGCCACCACGGTGCTGCCCGCACCCCCAGAACCGGTACAAGACCGGTACAAATCCCGGATCCACACCGCACCGATCCACCGCACGCAGGCGAACTCAGCCGCGCCTGACCCGAGCGGCCTCAGCGGGCCTGGACATCGGGCCTGAGCCCGCGGAAGCCGGCCTTCGCCAGATCCCGCACCGCCCGTGCCACCTCGTCACGGGTGACCTTGGGCACCACCAGCAGGTTCGAGAACGTGGCGTATCCGCTCACCGTGAACTCCGCGGCGATGTCCTGGGTGAGCCGCATCGGATCGTGAACGGTGAGTTCGAACGTGGCCTCCTCGGTCGAGATCCGCACGCCCGGCAGGTAGCCCTTCGCCTCGGTTTCGAACTCGTAACCGGCCAGGTACTCCGGGAATTCCAAGCGGTAATGAGAGACGGGGTCGGTCATGGCAGCCCCTCCGCGAGTTTGCGCGCGACCGCGATCGTGTCGACGGGGCGCAGCATAGAGGATCGAGTCACGTCCGCCTCCATCCTGCACAGGGAACCACGGGCCGCCATCATCCGAGTATGCGCACCGCGCAGACGATTCCGGGACGGTGATGAGGGTGACTCGCGTGGCACGACAGGCAGCAGGGCGCGTGGCGGGCTGGCCCGCGGCCGCGCTGCTCGCGGTCGCGTTCGCCATCGCCATGATCGGCACCACCCTGCCCACCCCGCTGTACCCGATTTACCAGCAGGCATTCGGGTTCGGGGAGCTGCTGACCACGATCGTCTTCGCCACCTACGCGATCGGCGTGGTGGCGGCGTTGCTGCTGATGGGCAGCTGGTCGGATCACCTCGGCCGGCGGCCGATGCTGCGAGCCGGCCTCGTGCTGGCCGCCGCCTCCGCGATCGTGTTCGTCTTGGCGGACTCCACGGCCTGGTTGTTCCCCGGACGCGTCCTGTCCGGGCTGTCCGCGGGGATATTCACCGGCACGGCCACGGCCGCGCTGGTCGATGTCGCGCCGCGGGGGCGCAAGGCACGGGCGGGCCTGATCGCCGCCGGGGTGAACATGGGCGGGCTCGGGCTGGGGCCGGTGCTGGCCGGCGTGCTCGCGCAGTACGCTCCCGGCCCGTTGCGGCTGCCGTACCTGGTCCACTTGGGACTCGTGGTGGTGGCCGCGATCGCCGTCGAGTGCGTCGCCGAGCCCGTCGGGCGCGCCCACCGGCCGCGTCTGCGCCCGCAACGGCTGGCGGTGCCGGCCGAGGTACGCCCGGTGTTCGTCCGTGCCGCCATCGCCGGTTTCGCGGGTTTCGCCGTGCTCGGCCTGTTCACCGCGGTTTCGCCGGCTTTTCTCGACAGCGTGCTCCACAACACCAACCGGGCGGTTGTCGGCGCCCTGGTGCTCGCCGTGTTCGCCGCCTCGACCGCCGGCCAGGTGGCCAGCGCCCGGATCGGCGACCGCCCGGCGCTGCTAGCCGGTTGCGCCGGGCTGATCGCCGGCATGCTGCTGGTCGGGTCGAGCCTGCCCACGGCGTCGCTGCCGTTGCTCGTCACCGGCGCGATCGTCGCCGGACTCGGCCAAGGCATGGGCTTTCGCGCCGGGCTCACCTCGGTCACCGTCGCCGGCCCGGCCGACCGGCGCGGCGAGATCATCTCCACCTACTTCGTCGTGCTCTACATCGGAATCGCGATTCCGGTGATCGGCGAGGGCGCCGCCGCGAGCGCCTTCGGGCTCGTTCCGGCTGGGATGGCGTTCGCCGCCGGGGTCGCCGTGCTCGCCGCGATCGCGCTCGCCCTGCTCACCCGCCGTGGGTGAAAACCACGTCGCGGGCTTCCGCGGGGCTTACCGTCGGGACGCGACGGCCGTGGGAATCCGGGAGGCGAGCGTATGAAGAAGATCATCCCGTCCCTGGTGCTCATCGGGGCGTGCCTGTGCGGGTGCGCCGAGAGCGCCGCCCCGGCCCAGCCCGGTCCCGCTCGGCCACCAGTGGTCATGGACGAGGGGACGCCGTGGACCGTCGACGACGTGACCTACACGGTCACCTGGGTCACCCTGCCGCACGGTTATGGCGGTGACCCGGCTCCGCACGTCGAAATCAATGTCCATGTCGACAACCATGGCAAGAACTACGCACACTTTCCCGATCCCTCGGCGGTTTACGACGGTGGAGCGACCGCTGTCGCCGGCTGGACCCAGCCGCCATCGGGCGCGGAGATCGCGCCCGGGCACACCGCGGATTTCCGGTCCTCCTTCCCGCTGCGGATGCCGGGCGGAACCCTGCGGGTCCGCGTGCTGGCATTCACCGGCGACGTGGAGGAGCTGGGTTACTGGATCGGCACGGTCCACAGTGGCTGATGAATTGCCAACGGCCGACGTGAACCGCACCGGCCGGTTGCTGACGGCTGTCAACGATGCACTGTCCGTTGAGGACGGTCGGGGATCGGGGGATGGCGCTTCGCTGACCGGGTCCGGCGTGGGTTGACGGTGCGCCGCGCGGGCTGGACCGTGGTGTCACAGCCCCATTGCGACGATCCGCGAGAGGATACCGCCATGATCGCCGTCGCGGACGTGACGCGGACCGAGGTGGTGACGGCGTGGTCGTGGTTCGGCTGCGCGGTCGGCGTCGTGATCCTGCTATGCACGGCGGCCAGCGTGGTGGGCACTCTGGTGGTGCCGCACAACATCGAGTCGCGGATCTCCCGGAGCTGTGAGCGAACGGTCGACGTGGTGTTCCGGCTGGCGACCCGGCGCGTGCGCGGTTTCGTCCACCGGGACCGGATCCTGGTCTGGCAGGGCCCGTCGGCGCTGTTGCTGCGCCTGGCCGTCTGGCTCGGACTGCTGGTCGTCGGCTACGCCCTGGCGTTACTGCCGACGGTTTCCGGTTCCCTGGGGCGCGCGCTGAGCGATGCCGGCTCGTCGCTGTTCACGCTCGGCTACGCCGCTCCGACCAACAGCACCAGTTCGGCGCTGGATTACCTGGCCGCCTTCACAGGACTGGTCGTGATCGGTCTGCAGGTGGGGTACCTGCCGACGTTCTACGCGGCCTTCAACCGCCGCGAAACGCTGGTGACGATGCTGACCACGCGGGCGGGCGTGCCGGCCTGGGGACCGGAGATCCTCGCCCGGCTGAAGTGGGGGATCTACGACGGCGAGCCCGGGCCGGTGCTGCGGGAACTGTTCCAGGCGTGGGAAGGCTGGTCCGCCGACGTCGCCGAGTCCCACACGACCTACCAGGCGCTGGCCTGGCTGCGCTCGCCCCGGCCGCTGTCCCACTGGCTGACCTCGATGCTCGCGGTGCTGGACGCGGCGGCCCTGCACCTGGCGCTGACGCCGTCGAGCGAGCCGAAGCACGAGGCGCGGCTTTGCCTGCGGGTGGGGTTCGTCGCGCTCAACCAGATCGCGCGCGCGATGCGCCTGCCGGCCGAAGACGACCCGGATCCCGACGCCCCGATCTCGGTCAGCTACGAGGAGTTCGCCGATGCGGTCGGCATGCTTCGCACCCTGAACTATCCGATCGAACGGCCCACGGAGCTGGCGTGGCCGGACTTCCGTGGCTGGCGCGCGAACTACGACACCGCCGCGCTGGCGCTCGCGCGTGCCCTCGACGCTCCGCCGGCGCTGTGGAGCGGCGATCGTCGTTGGCCCGCCAGGCCGATGCCGCCGCTCCGCCCGCCCACCCGGCTTCCGCGCCCGCGCGAACGAACTTGATCTTCTTCGGGTTCTACAGTTGCACGCCGCGGGTCAGCGCCCCGTCGGCGACGAGGTTGGTCCCGGTGATGAAGGACGCCCGCGGACTGGCGAGCATGGTGACCGCGTAGGCCATCTCCTCGGGCGTGCCCATCCGACCGGTCGGGTTGAGCGCCAGGGACTCGGAGAACAGTTCGGGATTGGTGTCCTCGATCCGGTGCCAGACGCCGCCCTGGAAGTACGTGTTGCCCGGCGAGACGGTGTTCGCGCGGATGCCCTTGCCCGCGAGCCGGTACGCCAGGCCCTGCGTGTAGTGGACCAGCGCGGCCTTCATCGCCCCGTAGGGCGGTGCGGTGAAGTCCAGTTCGCGGGCGGAGACGCTGGACACCGTGATGATCGACCCGCACTCGCTGCGCTCCAGATGTGGCAAAGCCGTGTCCACGATTCGCACGGCGTGCATCAAATCGACCTCGAAGCTGGATCGCCAGTGTTCCTCGGTCGTCCCGAAGGCGAGTGCGCTGACGTTGCACACCACGATGTCGAGCCCGCCCAGTTCTCGCGCGGTGTCCTCGACCCACGCGGTCAGTGCTGGTCCATCCGCCACGTCCACCGCGTGCCCGGTGACCGTGACGCCCGACGCCGAAAGCTCGGCGACCGTTGCCCGGACGTCGGCTTCGCTGCGAGCGCAGAACGCGACGGCGGCGCCTTCCGCGGCCAGCGCCTCGACGACGGCCCGGCCGATTCCCTTGGTGCCGCCGGTGACGAGGGCACGCCGCCCGCCGAGTTGAAGGTCCACGAGCGCCTCCGGAGGGGAGTTGGGTTTGCGGCTATGCGGTGGCGGCCTGCTCACGGAGGTAGCGATGCATCCCGCCGTAGGCATCCGCCGGGGGCAGCAGCCGCTTCGCGACCTTGGTGACGGCACTGTAGTTCGCGTCCACCACGTTGGCCAGCGGTGCTTCGCTGATCTGAGTAAGCAGCTGATACGCGTCGAGCCGGTCGAGGCCGTACAGCTCGTGCAGCCAGTCGATCATGCCGCGCTGGCTGGCGCGCCACGCGTCCTCCAGCGGCCGCGACGAGCCGACCACGACATAATGCTCGTCCTGCTCGATGCGCGGCCAGGCCGGCGCATGGCCCTTGATGAGCTCGACGATGAGGGTCACGTTCATCGCGCCCTCGACCGCGGTGCCGCACGCCTCACCTTCGCCCTGCCGGTAATGCCCGTCGCCCACGGAGAACAGCGCCCCCTCGACGTTCACCCCGAGGTAGCAGGTGGCGCCGGCCCGCATCTCGGGCGTGTCCATGTTGCCGCCGAAGGTGTCCGGCACCAGCGAAGTGCGTACCTCCCGCGCGGGCGGCGCGACACCGACCGTGCCGAGCATGGGTTCGACGGGCAGGTCGAGCCGTAGCTCGCCGCGTAGTGCCTCGAACACGACCGTCTGCCGGGCCCGGTCGAGCTGATAGATCCAGGTCAGCTCCGGTAACGCGTCGTGCAGGGTGGCGGTGCGGTCGGTGGTGGTGAGGCCGCCGAAGAACGGGATGGTCGCCGACGCGGCCCAGTCCCGCGCCGGTACCAGTTCGACGAAGTGCAGCGCGAGCGTATCGCCGGGTTCGGCGCCCTCGACGTGGAACGGCCCGGTCTGCGGGTTGACCTCGCTCATGTCGAGCCGCTCGCTCGGCCGGTCCGCCGGGCTGGTCAGCCGCCCGCCGAACGCGTCTTCGGTCCACAGCCGCATCACGGTGCCGGGCTTGACGCGCATGATCGGCTCGACGCCGCCGAACGTCCACGCGTATTGCTCACGCCGTGGCGTGAACTCGACCGTCTCCATGCTTCGCCTCCGCGTCAAGGGGGTCTGGGGGCGGAGCCCCCACAAGGAAGGGGGTTTGGGGGCTCGCCCCCAGCGGACACAGGTCTGGAGGGATCATCCACGCGCATCCCGGCCTTTGACAAGGTTTTGACGGCCCGTGATGCGGCCGTAACGCCGGACTGGTGTGGAGACGGATCCCGCTTACCGTTGCCCTCCATGGGTTTGAGCATCCGCAACCAGCTTTCCGGCACGGTGACGGCGGTCAGCCTGGGCGAGGTGATGGCGACGGTCTCCGCGCGCCTGTCCAGTGGGCAGGAGATCACCGCCGCGATCACCCGCGAGGCGGTCGAGGACCTGGGGATCCGGGACGGTTCGGCGGTCACGCTGCTGGTGAAGGCGACGGAGGTTTCGCTGGCGACCGGGCCGGTCTCGGGGCTGAGCATCCGCAACCAGTTCCCGGGCCAGGTCGCCGAGGTCACCATGGGCCGGGCCATGGCGAGGGTGAAGGTCCTGATCGAGGGGGGCGAGCTGACCGCGGCGATCACCAGGGACGCGGCGACCGAGCTGCGGCTGGCGGCCGGTACCCCGGTGGTCGCGCTGGTCAAGTCGACCGAGGTCGCGCTGACGACCGGCTGAGGCGGGTTCTGGGGATCACACGCTAAAAGACTCGGTGTTCCCCACCGTCGCTGTCCACTGCGGAGCGTTCAGTGGGTGCCGGCCGGTGCGGGGACGAGGTGCCCGGTGAACCAGTCCTCGGCCAGCCGGGCCACCCGCTCCAGCGCGCCGGGCTCCTCGAACAGGTGCGTGGCGCCGGGCACCACGGCGAGGTCGGTTTCGCCCGGCATCGCCGCCCGCGCCCGCTCGTTGAGCTGCAGCACGATCTCGTCGCGCTCGCCGACGATCAGCAGGGTCGGGCTGCGCACGGCGCCCAGCCGTGGCCGTGCGAGGTCCGGGCGGCCGCCGCGGGAGACGACGGCCGCGATGTCGACCCTCGGGTCGGCGGCCGCCCACAGGGCCGCCCCGGCCCCGGTGCTGGCCCCGAAGTAACCGACCGGCAGGCCCGTGGTGCCCGGCTGGGTGGCCAGCCAGTGGGTCACGTCGATCAGCCGGTGCGCGAGCAGTTCGATGTCGAAGACGTAGGAGCGGTCGAACTCCTCGCGCTGGGTGAGCAGGTCGAACAGCAGGGTGGCCAGCCCGGCCTCGTTGAGGGTGGCGGCGACGTAGCGGTTGCGGGGGCTGTGCCGGCTGCTGCCGCTACCGTGGACGAATACCACCACGCCGGCCGAGTCCTCGGGCACGCGGAGGTGACCGGCCAGCGGGACCGGGCCCGCGAACACCTCGACTTCCTCGTCCCGCAGCGGCGGGTCGTCCACTGCCGGCGCTTCGCGAACGTCGTCCGCGGCACGACCCAACAGGTCGGCGACCTCGCCGTCGGTGGTCTGCCGGAAGTCTCCGTACCATTGCCCGACGGCGCCGAAGAAGGCCGGCACTTCGAGGCATACCACCTCGTCGGCGTCCTTGACCGTGTCGTTGTTCGTGTCCTGGCCGGCCTCCTGCGCGGCGTCATGATCGGTGTCCTGACCGGCCCGGTCCCGGAGGGCTTCGATCGCGTCGAAGGCCCCCACGGGAACGGCCAGCACCACCCGCGCCGCCCCCCGGGCGCGCGCCACCCGGCAGGCCGCGCGCGCGGTGGAACCCGTCGCCACCCCGTCGTCGACGATCACCACGGTGCGGCCCGCCACCGCGATGCCGGCCCGCCCACCGCGGAACCGCGCGAGCCGGCGTTCCAGCTCGGCGCGCCCGGCCTTCTCCACGGCCGCGACCTCTTCGACGGTGACGTGGGCCGCGCGCACGATTTCGTCGTCGAGCACCCGGACCCCGCCTTCGCCGATGGCGCCGAGCGCGAGTTCAGGCTGGTAAGGCACGCCCAGCTTGCGCACCACGATCACGTCCAACGGTGCATGCAGGGCCCGCGCGACCTCGAACGCGACCGGCACCCCGCCCCGCGGCAGCCCGAGCACCACGACGTCTTCGCCGCGCAGCTCTTCCAGTCGCTGGGCCAGCCGTCGTCCCGCATCGGCGCGATCCGTGAACAGCATGGGCACCTCCTGCGCGGCCGACACCCCGGACGACACGGTTGAACGTCACTGCCGAGCCTGCGAGCGGGATGCCGGCACGGGGAGGGTCGACCGTCGCGGACCCTGGGGCCTTTGGTCCCGGCCGGGACCGGAGCTTCACGCCACGAAACTGCGGATCTCGACCCCGGCGGCCAGCAGCGCCGACCGCACCGCCCTGGCCAGCTCGGCCGCGCCAGGCGTGTCGCCGTGCAGGCACAGCGAGTCCGGGCGGATCGGCACGATCGAGCCGTCGGCGGCGGTCACTTCGCCCGCCACCACCATGCGCAGGCTGCGCCGGGCCACCTCGTAGGGGTCGGTGATCACGGCGCCGGGTTCGGAGCGGGGCAGCAGGTGCCCGTCCGGCCGGTAGGCACGGTCGGCGAAGGCTTCCGCGACCGTGTTCAGCCCGGCTTCCCGCGCGAGCTGCAGGAATTGCGTGTCGGGCAGGCCGAGCACGGGGAGCGCCGGGTTGTACTGCCGGATCGCTTCGACGACCGCGGTCGCCTGGCCGGTGTGCGTGGTGATCGCGTTGTACAGCGCGCCGTGTGGCTTGACGTAGGCGACGCGTCCGCCCGCCGCGCCTGCGATCGCGTCCAGCGCGCCTATCTGGTAGAGCACCTCGTCGACGAGTTCGGCCGGGTCCACCTCGAGGTAGCGGCGCCCGAACCCGGCGAGGTCGCGGTAACCGACATGGGCGCCGATCGCGATGCCCCGCCGCACCGCGGTCCGGCACACCGCACGCATGGTGCGCGGGTCCCCGGCGTGGAACCCGCAAGCGACGTTGGCGGCCGTAACTATGCCGAGCATTGTGTCGTCGTCAGTGATTCGCCAGGCGCCGAATCCTTCGCCGACGTCAGCGTTGAGGTCGATCGTGGCGTTCCCGAGAGCGGATGAGACGGAGGACATGCCTGGTGAAAGTACGGATCGTTGAACAATTCGTCAATACTCCAAAAAGCGTCGGTCGATCGTGGAAGGCCCGCGCCTGAGCCGGCGCGGGCCTTCCGACTCACGCCGGCTCAGGCGCGGAACACGACCGGAAGCTCCAGCAACCCGCGGAACGGCGACGCCGCCGGAAGCCGGCGCAGCTCGGCTGCCGGCACCGCGAGCCGCAGGTCCGGCAGGCGGCGCAGCAGCGCGCCGATGCCGATCCGCGCCTCCATCCGGGCCAGGGACACCCCGAGGCAGTAATGCACGCCGTGACCGAACCCGATGTGCGGGCCGCGTTCGCGGCGGAAGTCCAGCCGGTCCGGCTCGGCGAACTGTTCCGGGTCGTGGTTGGCCGCGTTGATCACGACGCCGACGATCGACCCACGCGGGATGCACACGCCCTGGTACTCGAGGTCCTCCATGGCGATCCGGGGGCTGGCCACCGGCAACGGGCCGTCGAACCGGAGCAGCTCCTCGATTGCCGATGGCAGCAGCTCCGGGTCGGCGTGCAACAGCTCCAGCTGGTCCGGGTTGGTCAGCAGGGCCACCGTCGCGTTGCCGAGGAAGTCCGCGGTGGTCTGATGCCCGGCGAACAGCAGCAGGAACGTGGTGGGAACCAACTCGCTTTCCGACAGGTTCCCGCCGTGCTCAGATGACTCGATGAGCGCGCTGATCATGTCGTCCGCCGGGTGTTCGCGCTTGACCCGCACCAGATCGGTCAGATAGTGCGTCAACTGCAGTTGCGCCTCCTGCACCGCTGCCCGTTCTTCCTCCGGCGGGCGCCCGGAGGACCCGGACGTCCGGATCACCTGGGTCCAGCCGAGCACCCGGTCGTGGTCGGTCTCCGGGATCCCGAGCAGTTCGCAGATCACCATCATCGGCAGCGGGATCGCGAAGTCGTGCATCAGCTCGGCCTGGCCGTGCGGGACGATCTTGTCGAGCAGGTTGTCCACGATCTCCGCCACGCGTGGCCGCAGTGCCTCGATCCGGCGCGGCGCGAACGCCTGCGACACGATCTTGCGCAGCCGCGTGTGCTCGGGCGGGTCCGAGTTGAGCATGTTCCGGTTCAGGCCCTCGGAGTTCGGCCCGAAGATCCGGATGTAGTGCTTGTCCGGTCCGTAGAGATCCTTGGACAGCCGGGAGTCGGTCAGCGCCGCCTTGGCGTCTTCGAACCTGGTGATCAGGTAGGAATCGAACCGCCGCGAGCTGACCGGGCAGACGGGCGCTTCCTCCCGCAGCCGCGCGTAGGCGGGGTAGGGGTCGGCGGCGAATTCGTCGGTGTAGAGCTCGGATCCGGGTACTTTCTGCTCGGTCATGCCGTCTCCTCCACGAGTAGGGCGCTGGGGTCAGCTGGGTTGCCGCGACTTGGCACCAGGAATGTCATGCCGGCGGTTCGCTTCGCACGCTGTGCAGGACGTGGTAGGTGTTGCGCTGCGCGGATTCGCGCAGCTCCCGAATCACGCGCAACAACCGGTCACGATGTTCACTGCGGCCGAAGGCGTCCAGCCGTGCCCGGTCGGCCCAATCGCTGATGATCAGGTAGCTGCGCGGGTCGTCGGCGTCGCGGACCAGGTCCTGACGCAGGCACCCCTGAAGGGTCGCGATCTCTTCGGCCGCGGCGAGCCACTCCTTCTCGAACCGCTGCTCGCAGCCCTCCCGGGTGCGCATCGCGAGCACCGTGCGGACCCTCGTCGTCTCCGTCATCGCGCACCTCCGAACACCAGGCGCAGGTTGGCGCGGAGGGCGTCCGCGTCGAGTGGCAGGCTGCGGAACCCGACGTGCCCATCCGGGCGGATCAGGTAGAGCGCGGTGCCGCGGACACCGTAGGTGGCGCGGAACTCACCACCGTGGTCGGTCACCGCGGGCGGATCGAGCAGCGACAGCACCCGGGCGTCCGGGCTGACCAGCAGGTACACGTCGATCTCGCCGCACGCCTGCTCCCGGACAGCGGCGGACAGCTTCTCCGTGGCCGCCATGGTGGCCTCGTCGGCCGAAGCGTCCGCGTAGATCAGCAAGGTGTGCCGGGTGCCGCGCGTCAGGTCGAACAGCCGCAGCGGATGCCCGACGCCCCGGCGGCGCAGGCCGCCGACATCGGGCGCGCGG
The DNA here is from genome assembly GCF_000519205.1 of Amycolatopsis taiwanensis DSM 45107. GTDB lineage: Bacteria > Actinomycetota > Actinomycetes > Mycobacteriales > Pseudonocardiaceae > Amycolatopsis_E > Amycolatopsis_E taiwanensis. The sequence continues at coordinate 222,557 of NZ_JAFB01000008.1, forward strand.
TCGCCGGGCTTCGGGCCGCCGGCCAGCGCCTTGGGGGCGGACACGGACTCGCCGACCAGCGGGCTGTCCGAGTAGCTCAGCAGCATCGACATTTCCTGCAGGAACTGGCGTTTCAGGTCCTCGCGGTCGAGTTCGTCGGTGAAGGCCATCCGCACCGCGCGGCCCACGATCTCCTCACCCTTCGGGCGCCGTTCGGTCTCGTAGCTGGCCAGCAGCCCGGGCGCGGCCACGCCGCGCACCGCGAGCGCCAGCTTCCAGGCCAGGTTCCAGGCATCCTGGATGCCGGTGTTCATGCCCTGGCCGCCGGCAGGCGGGTGCAGGTGCGCCGCGTCGCCGGCCACGAACACCCGCCCGTCGCCGTAGCGGTCCACGATCCCGTGGCTGATCCGGAACACCGAGGACCAGCGCAGGTTCGACGCGCGCGTGCCCGCCGGCGCCAGCTGTCCCAGCGCGGCCTGGACGTCGGCGAGGGTCGGCTCCGCGAGCTCCTCGCTGAACCCGGGCGGGGCGTCCTTACCGCCGGTCTGCGCGAAGAACCGTGGCGGCGCCAGGGTCGCGATGCGATACCGCGATTCACCGCGCAGCGGGACGGCCACCAGCATGTTGTCCATCTGACCGTCGGTCTCGTGCATGAACCGCAGCAGGTGGCCTTCCGGCATGCCCCAGTCGACGTCGACGTCGCCGAGCATGAACAGCTGCGGGAACTGGCCCAGACCGCCGGAGAACTTCAACCCGAGCAGCTCGCGTACCTTGCTGTGCGCGCCGTCGCAGCCGACGAGGTACTTGGCGCGCACGGTTTCCGTGCCGCCCCCGGTCGTCGCGAGGGTCGCCAGCACACCGTCGTCGTCCTGGGTGAACGCGGCCAGCTCGGTGCCCCGCTGCGGGCGCACGCCCAGGGTGGCGAGCCGGTCGGTGAGGATGCGTTCGGTCTCGTACTGGGGGAGACCGAGGTGCGCGTAGGGCAGCTCGGGCAGCTCCCAGCTCATCCGGTGGATCTCCTGGCCGTTGACGAACACCATCTGGCCGGTCAGCCAGATCCCGGCGTCCATCGCTTCCCGCACGACCCCCTGGTCCTCCCAGAGCTCCATCGTGCGGCAGTGCACGCCGATCGCCTTGTCCGCCTGGGACGGCGGGGTCGCCAGTTTGTCGATCACTCGGCAGTCGATGCCGCGCCGAGCCAGCTCGACGGCGGTGGTCAGCCCGGTCGGGCCCGCTCCCACGATGAGTACGTCCGTTGTGCTTTGCACGTCGACCTCCCTGCCCGTACTGGGGTTTGGCTGGTTCTCCGGAGGGGCCTCGAGACGGAAGAGGCGGCGCCGGAACTCGAGGAGGAACGCAGCGATCGGCCCGGCCTCCTCCTTGGCGTGTGCCGGATTGCCGATCCAGCGGAAGAAGTCCGCTTCGCTGCGCCACTCGGCGAAGATGTGGAAGATGTCCGAACCGGGTTGCCGCAACAGGTCCTCGCGCACGTACCCGGGCACTCGCGCCATGCGGGGCGCGACCTGTACATAGCCCTGTTCGAACTCGGCCAGCCGGTCGGCCGGCACGGTGACCTCGACGTCCACACAGATCCTCGGCCCCGTGCCTTCGGGGCCCTCGCGCATCACCCGGTAACCGTCCACACCGGACGGTTCGCGCAACGGTCGTACGGCGTCGGCGAAGCGCGCGGCGACCGGGCCGTTTTCGTAGTCGGCCAGCGCCTTTTCGTCGGCCCACTCGGTGACGACGACGAACGCGCGCGGGTCGTTGGCGTCGAGGAGCAGATCGTGCATGAGGTTGCCGGCCAGCTCGCCGACCTCGCCGGCGACGGCCCGCCACGCGGCCTCCACGGCCGCCTCGCACCCGGGCCGGGCACGTATCCGAACCATCGTCCTGATCACTGGTCACCTCCCTTTCGCGACTCTGCGCGCGACCGCAATCGTGTTGTCGACAGGCCGCTTACCCGCCGCAACACCACGGAGCTGTTGAACCCGCCGTAGCCGCGTGCGTTGACCAGGACGGAATCGACGCGCACCCGCCGGGGCTCGCGGACGAAATCAAGGCCATAGCCCGGAACCGGATCGGCGAGGTTGCCGACGGCCGGCACCACACCGTCCCGGATCGCCAGCACCCCGACGACCAGGTTCAGCGCGGACCCGCCCGCGCAGAGCCGGCCGATGAAGCCCTGTGGCGCGGTCACCGGAACGGCGTCCGCACCGGAGCCGAACGTCTCCCGGATCGCGCGCACCTCGAGCTCGTCGAGGTCACGGCTGCCCGCGCCGTCGGCGATCACCAGGTCGATGTCGCCGGGCGACAGCCCGGCGTCGGCGATCGCATGCCGCATACACCGGGTCAGCTGGGTGGCATCCGCCGGTGGCCGGTGATGATGGTGTGCGTCGTGGGTGGCCGCGTAACCCGCGACTTCGGCATATACCTGTTCGACGCCCCGGCGTTCGGCTTCGACGGGGTCCTCCAGCACGAGGACGGCGCCGCCCTCGCCGGGCGCGTAACCGTTGGCCTCGACGTCGAAGGGCTTGTAGCCGTGGCGCGGATCGGGACTGGTCGTCATCCGCCCGCTGGAGGTCTGACAGGCCAGGGAATACGGGCACAGCGGCGCCTCGGTGCCACCGGCCAGCACCGCGGGGGTGCCGCGCCGGATCACCCGGCGCGCGTAGCCCACGCTGTCCAGACCACCCGCACCGTCGGTGACCAGCACGCTGGACGGGCCCTTGGTGCCCTGGGCGATCGACACCTGCCCGGTGTTCGCCGCGTAGAACCAGGCGATCGACTGGTAGGCGCTGACCGCGCGCCTGCCCCGGGACCACAGCGCCTGGATCTCCCGCTGGCCGAACTCGACCCCACCGGAGCCGCTGCCGAAGGCCACGCCGGTGTGGTACCGGTCCCGGTCGGCGACCTCGTATCGGGCGTCGGCGAGGGCGAACTCCGTGGCGGCCAGTGCCATCCAGGTCCACCGGTCGGTCTGGATGGCGAGCCGGTCGTCGAGGTAGTCCTCGGAACGGAAATTCGGCACCTGGCCGGCGATGGTGGTGTCGTAACCGCTCGCGTCGAACGCTTCGATCGGCCGGACGTGCAGTTCACCGTCCAGTGTGGAGCGCCAGTACGGCTCGGTGCCGACGCCACTGGGCGCGACCACGCCGACCCCGGTCACCACCGGCGCCGTCATGGCAACTCCTCTTCCATGGCCTGCCAGCCGCGACTTGCGTCTGTCATGACAACCTCTCTTCCGCGAGTTCGCGCGGGCCTTCGGGGCGCGCTCGGTGCTCGGCTTGCCGGCCGCGACTTGACTCGCGTGTCATAGCAACCTTCCTGGCCGGGCGAGCAGGGCCGCGGACTGGAAGCCACCGAAGCCGCTGCCCACCGACAGCACCACGTCCAGGTCCTCGGCCCGGGCCGTCTTGGGCACGTAGTCCAGGTCGCACAACGGATCGGGTTCCTCGTAGTTGGCGGTGGGGGGCACCACCCCGTACTCGATCGCGAGCGCGCAGGCGGCGAGCTCGATCGAGCCGATCGCGCCGAGCGAGTGCCCGACCATGGACTTGATCGAGCTCACCGGCACCCGGTAGGCGTGCTCGCCGAGGCTGCGCTTGAAGGCCGCGGTCTCGTGCACGTCGTTCTGCTTGGTGCCCGACCCGTGCGCGTTGACGTAGCTGACGTCCTCGGCGCACAGCCTCGCCTGCTGCAGCGTGTCGTCGATCGCTGCGGCCATCTCCAGCCCGTCGGGCCGCAGCCCGGTCATGTGGAAGGCGTTGCAGCGGTTGGCATATCCGGCGATCTGGCAGTACACATGCGCGCCGCGGCGCCGGGCTCGCTCGGCCTCCTCGATGACGACCACCGCGGCGCCCTCACCCATGACGAACCCGTCCCGCGTCGCGTCGAACGGGCGCGAGGCGTGCTCCGGGTCGTTGTTGCGCGCCGTGGTGGCCCGGATCGCGTCGAAGCAGGCCATGGTGATCGGCGAGATCGGGGCGTCGCTCGCGCCCGCGATCACCACGTCGGCGTCGCCGTCCTCGACCAGTTGGTGCGCGTAGCCGATGGCGTCGATGCCCGACGTGCACCCGGTGGAGATCACCGCGGCCGGGCCGTGGGCGCCGAACCGGACGGCGACCTCGGCCGCCATGCTGCTCGGTACCAGCGCCTCGTACAGGAACCTGCTGGCATAGCGGGGATCCACCAGCCAGTCACGGCCGTTGTCCGACAGCACCTTGTATTCGTCTTCCAGTCGCGTGGTGGCGCCGACCGCGCTGCCCATGGCGACCGCCAGCCGATCGCGGTTCATCGACTCCTTCTCGAACTCGAGCCCGCTGTCGGCGACCGCCTCGCTCGCGGCCACCAGCGCGAACTGGGTGAACCGGTCGCTCCGGCTGATCTCCTGCCGGGTGAGCCCGGCGGCGAGCGGGTCAAAGTCGCACTCGGCCGCCACCTGGGACCGGAACGAGTCGGGGTCGAAGAACGAGATCCGGCGCGTCGCGGTCCGGCCGCTGGTGAGCAGCTGCCAGAACTCCTTGCGCCCAATACCTCCCGGGGCCACCACACCGACCCCGGTGATCACCGAAGTACGCCCAGTCATCCCTTTACCTCACCTGATGGTTGCTCGGTGTCGACGTGACCGAGCTCGGGTCGTGGCGCGAGCGGGCTCAGGCTGAACACCGCGAAGGCGGTGTCCCCGGTCTCGTTCATCAACCGGTGCCGGACCCCGATCGGGATGTGCACGCCCTCGTCGGCGTGCAAGGTTCGCGGTTCGCCGTTGAGCCGCAACGTGATGGTGCCGCGCACGCAGAACAGGAATTCCTCGGAGTAAGGATGCCAGTGCTCAGTCACCACCTCGCCGGGTTCCAGGCTCAGCGTGCCCATGAAGCCCGTGGTCGCCCCGGCCGTGGCGGGGGAGAGCACGGTCCGGATGTCACCGCCGCGTCGCCGGTTGGGCGGGACGTCGTCGCGCGCCACGATCCGGTGGCCGGCCGCCTTGGCCTTACCCGTCGCCCCGTTGGGCGTGGTGGCGGTCATGACACACGCTCCGCGGCCAACTCGACCTTGCGCGCGATGATGTCCATCTGGACCTTCGAGTTCCGGTCGATCCGCTCGGTCATCGCGGCGTCGTCCACGGGCGCGTCGGGCCGCATCGCGAAGTCCTGCACCCACCGCATCCGGGTCCCTTCGCCCTCCTCGCGGTAGGTCCACTCGATGTCCATGTATTCGAAAGGTCCCTTCTCGACACGGTGCGCCAGCACCCTGCGCTCGACGGGGTACATGGTCCGCTCGGATACCCAGCTCCAGACGACACCGTTCTCGTCGGGATGCATGGAAAGACGGAACTTCACCGTGTTCTCCTTCGTGGAGAGGATTTCCGCCGCCGAGTACTCGGTGAACAGCGCCGGCCAGGAGGCCACGTCGTTGGTCATGGTCCAGACCAAGTCGATGGGTGCGTCGATGTACACGGAATTGTCGGTGTGCCCGCTCATGCTGTGCTCCTTCAAGGGGGTTTGGGGGCTGGGGTTACGCCACGTCGACTTCTTGGAGCCGCTGGTTGACGGCGGCGATGATGTCGGAGAACGGCCGGTGCTGCAGGCCCTCGTCGGTCAGTTCGAACCCGTACTTGGTTTCCAGCGTCGCCTGTACGGAAAGGAACGCCAGCGAATCCAGCCCGATGTCGGTGAACTTCACGCTCGCGTCCGTGGTGCGGTTCGACTCCGGCAGGCCGGCCTTTTCCTCGAGGATGTCCATCAGGTCCTCGATGCGGAAAGGTTGGGTGTTCATGATCCTCGGCTCCCTTCGGTTTTGTTCAACGCGCGTTGTCTCTTTCCATTCGGCGCCGACCTGGTGACTGAACGTTCCTTTTCTTCCGTGAGCATCTCGTCGACGAAATGGATGGTGTGCTCGCCGGCGGCGAACACCGGATGGCTCAGCACGGCCCGGTGGAACCCGGCGGTGGTGCTGATTCCCCTGCCCTGCACGCGAATCTCGGTCAGCGCACGGTCCATTCTGGCCAGTACCGACCGGCGATCCGGGCCCCAGACGACGACCTTCGCCAGTAGCGAGTCGTAGTGGGGTGGAACCCGCGAGCCCGCCAGGTAACCGGCGTCGACCCGCGTCCACGGGCCGCCGGGCAGTTCGAGCCGCTCCAGCACACCCGGGGTCGGTGCGAACGAGGCCCCGGGATCCTCCGCGTTGATCCGGCACTCGATGGCCGCGCCGCTGATCACCACGTCGGATTGGCTCAGCGACAACGGTTCACCGCCCGCGACCCGCAACTGCTCGGCAACCAGGTCCACGCCGGTGACCATCTCGGTTACCGGATGCTCGACCTGGATGCGCGCGTTCAGTTCCATGAAATAGAACCGGCCGTCACCGTCCACAAGGAACTCCATGGTTCCCACGCCGGTGTAGCCCACGCTCAGCGCCCCGCGTACGGCGGCGGCGCCCATTTCCGCGCGCAGCGCCGCGTCCAGACGCGTGGACGGTGCCTCCTCGACGAGTTTCTGCCGCCGCCGCTGCACCGAGCAGTCCCGCTCGCCGAGGTGGATGCCGTTGCCGTGCCGGTCGCACAGCACCTGGATCTCGACGTGCCGGGCGCCGGTGAGAAACCGTTCCAGGTAGACGGTGCTGTCCTTGAACACGGCGTGCGCGGCGGACCGGGTGGCGTGGTAGGTGGTGCGGAAGTCGTGTTTGGTCGGCACGATCGCCATCCCGCGCCCGCCGCCGCCCGCGGCCGCCTTGATGATCACCGGGTAGCCGATCTCCGCGGCGATGCGCTCGCCGTCTTCGACCGTCTCGACCGGATCCTCGGTGCCCGGCAACAGGGGCAGGCCCGCGCGCGACATCAGCCCGCGCACGACGGCCTTGCTCGCGATCCGCGACATCACCTCGGGGTCGGGGCCGACGAAGATGAGGCCGTTCGCCGCGCAGATCTCGGCGAAGTCCGGGTCCTCGGACAGGAACCCGTACCCGGGATGGATCGCGTCCGCCCCGGACAGCCGCGCGGCCTCCACGATGTTCGGGATGTTCAGGTAGCTGTTCTTGGGCGCCGGTGGCCCGATGCACACCGCGTCGTCGGCGAAGGCGAGGACCGCCGCGTCGCGGTCGGCGGTGGAATGGACGGCGACCACCTCGATACCCATTTCCCGGCAGGTGCGGGCGACCCGCAGGGCGATCTCGCCGCGGTTGGCGATGAGCAGTCTGCGGATCATCCCGGGCCTCCTTCCCGGTCTTGCGGGGAACCGGGTTCCCCCGGCGCCAGCACGATGAGGGCCTGGTCGAACTCCACCGCCTCGCCGTTGGGTACGAGCACCTTCTCGACCGTGCCCGCGCATTCGGCGAGCAGCGGGTTCATCAGTTTCATGGCCTCGATGATGGCCAGCGTCTGTCCTTTCTCGACGGTGTCGCCCGCCGAGACGAACGGTGGCGCGCCCGGCTGCGGGGCGGTGTAGAAGGTCCCGACCAGCGGCGCACGAACCACCACGTGTTCGTCGGTGTTGTCGTCGCTGCCTTCGTGGTCCCTCTCGTCCGGTTGCGGCTGGGAAACCTGAACCACTTGCGGGCCCGTGGCGGTGTCCGACCATTCCACCTCGACGCTGTGGCCCGCCGCTTGCATCGCAACCCGGCGCACCGTCGGGGAGAGTTTCGCCATCGCGGTGATCTCCCGGGTCAGCGCGTTCAGGATGGCCGCGTGTTCGGAGTCGTCGGTTCCGTTCATGCCGATCTCACCTCGCTTGCCTGCCACTTGCCGTAGGCACGGAACCGTTGGTACCGCTGGGAAAGCAGCTCGTTCGTGGGCACATCGGCGAGTTCGCCGAGGTATTCGGCGACCGCCTTGCGCAGGTTGTCCGCGGCCACCTCGGGAGTGACGTGCGCGCCACCCTCGGGTTCCGGGACGACCGCGTCGACGATGCCCAGGCCGAGCAGCTCCGGTGCGGTGATCCGCAGCGCGCGGGCGGCTTCGGGCGCTTCCTCCGCCGACCGCCACAGGATCGCCGCGCACCCTTCCGGGCTGATCACCGAGTAGAAACCGTTTTCGAGCATCAGGACGCGGTCCGCGGTGGCCAGCGCCAATGCACCGCCGCTGCCACCTTCGCCGGTGATCACCGAGATGACGGGCACCGGCAGCGTGCTGCTACGCATGATGCACTCGGCGATCGCCGCCGACTGTCCGCGTTGCTCGGCTTCGATGCCGGGAAACGCGCCCGGGGTGTCCACCAGGCAGACCACCGGCAGCCGCAGCGAGGCCGCGTAGTCCATCAGGCGATGCGCCTTCCGGTAGCCCTCCGGGTGCGCCATCCCGAAGTTGCTGGCCAGCCGGTCGGAGGTGGTGTGGCCCTTCTGATGACCGATCACCATCACCCGGTGCCCGGCGATTCTGGCCGGGCCGCCGACGATGGCGGGATCGTCGCCGAAGGTGCGGTCCCCGTTCAGCGGACAGAACTCGTCGAACGCCAGGCTCAGGTAGTCCGTTGTGGACGGACGGTCGACGTGCCGGGCGCGGCGCACCACTTCCCACGGATCCCGGCTGCCGAGCCGTTTCGCGCGGCGGACCGGTGGTGCGCCCGACACCTTCCTCGGCTTGCGGTCGTCGGGCCGGTGCACGCTGAGCAGGCGCCGCACCAGCGGCCGGAGCCCGGGACGGGCGACCACGCCGTCCACCATCCCGTGCTCGAGCAGGAACTCCGCCGTCTGGAACCCGGCCGGCAACTCCTGCCGGACGGTCTGCTCGATCACCCTCGGCCCGGCGAAGCCGATCAGCGCCCCGGCCTCCGCGAGCACGATGTGGCCCAGCGACGCGAACGAGGCGCTCACCCCGCCGAACGTCGGGTTGGTCAGGACGCAGATGGAGAGCACGCCGTCCTGTCGCAGTCCGGCCATGGCCTGCGCGGTCTTCGCCAGCTGCATCAGGGACAGGCACCCTTCCTGCATCCGCGCACCGCTGGAGGCGGTGACCACCAGCAACGGCGTCCGGGTGCGCCGGGCGCGCTCGGCGGCCACCGCGACACACTCGCCGACGGCCGATCCCATGCTGCCGCCCATGAACCGGAAGTCCATCGCGGCGACGACCACCTCGAACCCGTCGATTTCCGCGGTGCCGAACACCACGGCCTCCACCTCGCCGGACTTCTCGGCAGCCGCGGCGTGGCTCTTCGGATAGTTCCGCCGGTCGCCGAACCCGATCGGGTCGCGGCCGGCCTGGTCGCCGGGGATCGCTTCGTGGGTCAGCTCGACGAACGTCGCGGCGTCGACGAGCTGCGCGATCCGCTGCCGCGCGGTCAGCTGGGTGTGGTACCCGCATTCCGCGCAGACGCCGAGATCACGCTCCAGCCGTTTCCGGTAGAGCAGTCCCCGGCAACCGGGACATACCTGCCAGTCGCCGACGTCCCGTACGGACGCGGACGTGAGTCTGATCGCGGTCATGGCAATCAGCCGTCGGCCCGCCAGCGGTAGAACTCCCTGGCAACCGCATCAACCGGGCTGGTCCAGGTGTCCGGGCTGTACGCGCTGATGTAGGGGCGAAGATCGGCCATGATCTGAGCGAAGGCCGGCTGGTCGTGGTTCTCCCGCACCGCTTCGTTGAACGCCGGGTCGGTCCGCTCCAGCAGGTGCAGGTAGACGTCGTCGATCGAGTACAGCCAGCGGCCGGCGACGCCCATCTGGGCCGGCAGTTCTCCGGCGTCGGATTCGCGGAAGATTCGCGCGACGTCCGGCTCGGCGCCGGGCTTGATGTGCGCGGCGATGACGATCTGGCTCGTGCTGCCCGAGGGCGGCTTACGGCCCGGAATCCAGCGGTAGAACTCCTTGGCCACCGAGTCGGACGGCGCTTTCCAGTCCTTCGGATACGGCGTCACGTACGGGGCGATGGCCTCGCTGATCTCCTTGAAGGCGGGGTGCCCGCGAGTCTTGCCGGACACCTTCGGATCCACCGAGCGCTCGATGATGTGGATGTAGAGGTCGTCCAGCGAGAGCAGGGTTCGCCCGATCACGTCGAAGTCCTGCGGCCGGGTCGTTTCGTCGTAGTAACGGAAGACGTCACCGACCTTGTCCTCACTGCCCGGGACAATTCGGGCGACAATCACGCTGCGAAAAGTCATGGCTGCTCCTTGGCTGACGGCTGGAAAGAATTCCGCTCGACGCGCGGACTTTCGCGTGGTCGTACTCGGCCGTCCGCGGATCCCACGAAGTGGGCGAATGCCGGCGCTGGCAATCCTGGGACGGGAAATTCGTTTGACTCCGGATGGGGAACGGGTCCGGTTAATACGACCTCACGTGAAATGAGTAAAGCCTGAGAATGCCGAGGGGGTCTTCACCCGATCGGCGTGACCTGAGAGCACAGCTGGGCGACAGGCCACTACCTGGAGTATCGACGACTGAGATCTTCTCCACGCTGCGTATGTGCTACCGCCGGGCCGGGTCACCCTCACCCTCCCGCGAATTCCGCCTGCGCTGCAACAAATCCGCAGGTCAAGGCGGTTTCTTGGGCGGCCCCCGGCGGCCATGTCGATGGGAAGACCACCGTGTCACCCGCAGGCGCTCTGCCCGGGCGATTCCCGAGTGAGTAGGTGACTCCTCGTGATTACCGAGACACGTTGGGCCATCGTCCTGCGCGCGGTGTCACCCGAATATCAGCAGCCGAGGGAATTGTTTCGCATGCCCGTGTCCCCGGTCCGGGCGCCCGAAATCCGGGTTCAGCACCGAGTATGGAATCGTTGCGCGCGGAACCATGTGGAGAGGAATGCTCATGACAGCAACCGCGCTTCCCGGCGGAACGTTCAGCCTGGCCGCGGACCTGACGGTCACGCGGATGGGATACGGCGCCATGCAACTGGCCGGCCCGCACGTCTTCGGCCCGCCGGCCGACCGCGACGCAGCCGTGGCGGTGCTGCGCGAGGCGGTTCGGCTGGGCATCACGCACATCGACACCGCCGACTTCTACGGCCCGTACGTCACCAACGAGATCATCAAAGAAGCCCTGCACCCCTACCCGGACGACCTGCACATCGTGACGAAGGTCGGAGCGTTGCGCGACGCCGAGGGAAACTGGCCCAAGGCGCTCGCGCCCGAGCAGCTGCGCCAGGCCGTCCAGGACAACCTGGCCCATCTGGGACTGGAGGCCCTCGACGTCGTGAACCTGCGCGTCGGCGGATTCGACAGCCCCGAACCAGGTTCCATCGCCGAGCCGTTCACCGTGCTCGCCCAGTTGCAGCGGGAGGGGCTGATCAGGCATCTCGGGCTGAGCAACGTCAACCGCGAGCAGATCGCCGAAGCCCAGGCGATCGCGCCGATCGTGTGCGTGCAGAACAACTACAACCTCGCCCACCGCGCCGACGACGACCTGATCGATTCCCTTGCCGCGCAAGGAATCGCCTATGTGCCCTACTTCCCGCTCGGCGGCTTCTCCCCGCTGCAGTCCGAGGAGCTGAACGCGGTGGCCGCCCGGGTGGGCGCCGGGCCGATGGCCGTCGCGCTGGCATGGTTGCTCCAGCGCTCCCCGAACATCCTGCTCATTCCCGGCACCTCATCGGTCGCGCATCTGCGCGACAACGTCGCCGCCGCCGCGCTGAGGCTTCCCGAGGACGAACTGGCCGAGCTGAATCGCATCGCATGAACGCTTGTCCCTGTCCTCGGCCAGAGACTCCCCGAGAGCGGTGGTCGCGTACAGCACGGTGCGGCCGGACCGCTCCCGCGCGACGAGCCCGCTCTCGCGGAGCACACGCAGTTGTTGTGAAACCGCGCTGGGTGTGACGCGGAGCCGGCGGGCCAGTTCGGTCGTCGTCGCGGGGGAACGCAGTGCCTCGAGGAGTTCCGCCCGCGCGCGGCCAAGCAACCTGACCGTGCTGCCCGCCGGTGCCCGTGTCTGGCTGTCCCACAACGTCCCGGTGCCGCGGGCCGGGTACCGCACCGTTGTCTGAGTGGTCGTGTTCAGCTTGATCAGCACGTGGGGCGAGCCGAGCGCGACCGGGATGAGGACCAGCCCGCCGGGGCCACGGTTCACGACGCGCTCGCCCTCCGACCAAGGTTCACCCAGGATCAGGCGGCCGTCGTGCCAGCGCAGGTCCCGGTGCAGGCCGGCGAACAACCTCTCGGCACCGCCTGCGGCCAACTGCTTCGCGCGATAGGCGATGTCCGCCTCGAGGACGGCTCTCATCCGTGGCCAGTGCGGTGCGATGAGCCGATCATGTGCCGCACGCAGTTCCGCGGCGACCGTCCGCAGGCCGACCGCGGGTTGGCCGGCAAGCGCAGCGACAGCGTCCGGGAGCCGGTCGCCGAACACGCGACGAAGGCTGGCGCGTACCTGGCCGGCGGTCGTTTGCCGCAACGCCACCAGGTCGTCCTCGATGGACGGTCGAGGACCGGCCGGGGCGGGCACGAGGAACGATGGCGAACTCGGCAGGTTGCCTGCTATCAGGGGCCAGGTATGAGAGAGGCCCAGCGGCTCCTTGGCGAGTTCCCCCACAGCCCAGCGCAGCCAGCGGACATTGCTCGGCTGACGGTCGTGCCCGGCGAGCTGCTGCAGGCTGGACACCGTTTCCGACAGCGGTGAGATCGCGAACCGGGTCGCCGCCAGCTCGGCCACGCCGAGTTCGACTGTCAAGGTCACGATCGCGAGTATGTAGCCTCCGGCTAAATGGTGTCGTCACCGCCGCCGGGGATTCCACGATGCCGACGTGACCGGAATCGGGCTTCCCTCCGCCTACTGGCGGGTGTGGTGGGCGGCGGGCGTCGACGCCATCGGAGACGGGGCGTTCGCCGCCGCCGTTCCATTGCTCGCCGTCGCGGTCACGCGTGATGCCCGGCTCGTGTCGATCGTGTCCGCCGCGACGTACCTGCCGTGGCTACTGCTGTCCCTCCCCGCCGGCGCACTTGTCGACCGGCGCGACCGCGCGAGCCTCATGTGGCGAGCACAGGCGATCCAGGCGCTGATCGTCGCCGCCACCGCGGTGCTGGTCGCGTCCGGCCGGGCCGGGATCCCGGCGCTCGCGGCCGCGGCCTTCGGTCTGGGCGCGTGCGAGGTCGTGTTCGCCAACGCCGCGCAGGCGATCCTGCCGGACATCGTCCCGAAAGCCTTGCTGCACAAGGCGAACGGTCACCAACAGGCGATCACCGCGATCGGCCAGCAGTTCGTGGGACCGCCCTTGGGAAGCCTGCTGTTCACCGCCGCCGCGGCGCTGCCCCTTGGGCTCGATGCCGCCTCTTTCGCCCTGTCCGCCCTGCTGGTGTCGGCACTGCCGCGGTGTCGGAGCCCACGTATCGAGCACCCGCCGATTCGCACGGCGGTTGCCGACGGTCTGCGCTGGCTGGCCCGTCACCGGCTGTTGCGCACCCTCGCCATCTTGCTCGCGGTGAACAACTTCTGCAGCCAGCTCGGCAATGCGACGCTGGTGCTGCTGGCAACCCAGACGCTGCACCTGAGCGCACGTGGTTACGGCTTGCTGCTGGCCGGCGCCGCACTGGGCAGCCTGGTCGGTGCCGTGGTCAATGCGCGGCTCGTCGCCCGGATCGGCGCGACCGGCGCCCTGATCACCGCGCTCGGCGCGAACGTCGTCATCTTCGCCGGGATCGGGCTGAGCCCGAACGCGGTCGTGCTCGCCGCTCTCCTGGCCACCAACGGCTTTGCCACCACCCTCTGGAACATCGTGACCGTCAGCCTCCGGCAGCGTCTCGTGCCTGCCGACCTGCTCGGCCGTGTCAACAGCGTTTACAAGATGCTCGGCTGGGGCCTGATCCCGCTCGGGGCACTGGCCGGCGGCCTCGCCGCCAGCCTGTTCGGATTACGCGCGCCGTACCCGATCGCGGGCGCGCTGCGGGGAATCGCCTTGCTGGCCGCGATGTCCACGCTGATTCGTGCTCCCCGTGACTGACCGTGCACCCGGCGAGTCCGGCCTGGTACGGACCATGTCTATCCTCGTGAACAACCGGGATCCTGCCCGTTCCCGGCGCGATGGGTGGTTCAGGGAAGGGGTAGTACATGAAGATCGGAATCGGGTTGCCCAACCAGGTGCGCGACGTCGACCCCCGGGTGGTTCCGGAGTGGGCCCGGCGTGCCGAGGAGGCCGGCTTTTCCACGCTCGGTACGGTCGGGCGCACGGCCTACCCGGGGGTGATGGACACCGTCGCCCTCGCCGCGGCGGCCGGGGCCACGCAGCGTATCGGGCTGCTCAGCAACGTCCTGATCGGCACCGTCTGGCCGGCGACCCTGCTCGCCAAGGAGGTCGCCGGGATCGACGGTGTCTCCGGAAACCGGCTGACCCTGGGTATCGGCATCGGGGCTCGTCCCGACGACTTCGTGGTCGACGGTCTCGGCCCGAAGGGGCTCGGCAAGCGCATCGACGCCGACCTGGAGACCTATCGCAGTGTCTGGCGTGGCGACCTGGTCGGTGGCGGGGACAACGCGGCGGTCCCGCCCGGCACCCGGCAGGTGCCGTTGCTCTTCGGCGGGTTCGCCCCGGCGGCACTGGCCCGGATGGCCCGCTGGGGCGAGGGCTACATCGGCGGCTCGATGCCGGTACCGGTGGTGGCCGACGCGTTCGGCAAGGCCCGCGCCGCGTGGAGCGAGCACGGCCGTCAGGGCCAGCCGCGGCTGGTGGCCATCGCCTACTTCGCGCTGGGCGATCCCGACCAGGGCCGCGCCAAAATACGCGACTACTACAGCAACTTCGGCGAGATGGCGGACATGGTCGCCGGCACCGTCCGGACCACGCCGGAGGAACTGCGCCAGGCCGTGCAGGACTTCGCCGACCTCGGCGCCGACGAGCTGGTGTTCAACCCGGGCACCGACAACCTGGACGATGTCGCCGCGCTCGCCGACGCGGTGCTCTGAGCAAGGTCGCTCCTGGTCCCTGCATCCCTTGTGCTCTTTCCGAACGCCGGGAGGGCGTGGTTCGCTGACCACAAAGGTGGAACGAGCATCGCCGGAGGATCGTCGGCTCACCACAGCGCGAACCCACGTCAGCGGTCCGAAGGTAGGCAAGGAGGACCCGATGGCCGACTGGCCTGACGACGTCGACGACGACGTCTTCGAACAACTGGACGCGGCGGACACCCTCGACACCCGCGGCCCCGAGGATCCGCTGGACGAAGGCTACTCACCCCCGGAACGCCCGTGGGCCGTCGGTGACTGGGGAGTGACCGCGAGCGAGGTGGCGCAGGGGGAGGGCCTGGACGCGCGGCTGGCCCGCGAACTGCCCGACGCCCTGGCGGACAA
Source organism: Amycolatopsis taiwanensis DSM 45107 (assembly GCF_000519205.1). Lineage (GTDB taxonomy): Bacteria > Actinomycetota > Actinomycetes > Mycobacteriales > Pseudonocardiaceae > Amycolatopsis_E > Amycolatopsis_E taiwanensis. The sequence goes on from NZ_JAFB01000008.1 coordinate 237,738, forward strand.
CCCGGATGACGGGGACGGGATCGGCGATGCGGCCGGCACCGACGGCGAGCCGTACGACGACGAGGTCGGTTACGCCCGTTCCGGGCGGCTCGTGGCCTTCGACGAGGGCGACATCCGGCACACCGAGGAGGAGCTGGTCGCCCACGACGTCGGTATCGACGGTGCGGCGGCATCCGCCGAAGAGGCCGCCGTCCACGTGATCGAGGACCCGACTCAGGGGTAGCCCGGACGCCGATCATGTCCACAATGGTCACTTCGGCGCCGGTGGACGGGATGCCGTGCGCCTGAGGCGGAATCGCCGGCCGCCACGACCATGCGTGGAATGTCAGCGGTCTCAACTAGGTTCGGGGGCGTGACTCCGCAGGAACTCAAGGCCGCGTGCCTGGCGCTGCCCAAGGCGCGCGAGGAATTTCCCTTCGGCGAAGCCAACAGCGTGTTCAAGGTCGAGGGAAAGATGTTCGCGCTCAGCGCGCTGGCCGGCACCCCGTTGCGGGTGAGCCTCAAGTGCGAGCCGGAACTGGCACTTCACCTCCGCGCCACCCATCCGGCCATCACCGCCGGCTACCACCTCAACAAGCGGCACTGGAACACCGTCGTCGTCGACGGTTCGGTGCCGGACTCCCTCGTTCTGCAGTTGATCGAGGACTCCTACGACCTCGTCGTCGCCGGGCTGCCCCGCCGCGTCCGGGAGAAGCTCGGGTGGGTCGCGCTGAGTGAGGAGCAGTGATGGGCGGGGCGGGAACGTGTTCGAACGTGAACAAAACGTCACTTGTCGCAACCTCCAGACGCGCGACAAGATGTCCGAAGACGCCGATTCGGGTCGCGGCAAGGCTATCGTGATCTAGCGGGACCGGTTCACCACCGCGTGCGCAGCGCTCGCCGGTCGGTGGGGTGGTGTCGCACGCCCAGTCACGTCACCGGGAGGTGAAGCCCATGGCGGCGAGCGAGGACCCGCTCAGCGTTGCCATCGTCGGTTCCGGACCGTCCGGCTTCTACGCGGCCGGCGCGCTGCTCGACCAGGATCGGGTGGACGTCCGGATCGACATGTACGAGCGGCTGCCCACGCCGTGGGGGTTGGTGCGATCGGGGGTGGCACCGGACCACCCGAAGATCAAGTCGGTGTCGTCGGCCTACGCCAGGATCGCCGCCCACGAGTCGTTCCGGTTCTTCGGCAACGTCGACGTGGGTGGCGACGTCACGCGCGAAGAGCTCACCTCGCGCTACGACGCGGTCATCTACGCCGTGGGCACCGAGGGGGAGCGCAAGCTCGGCATTCCCGGTGAGGACCTGCCCGGCAGCGTCGCCGCGGCGGACTTCGTGCGCTGGTACAACGGTCACCCCGACTTCTCACACCTGTCCTACGACCTCTCGTGCGAGCGGGCCGTGGTGATCGGCAACGGGAACGTGGCGCTGGACGTGGCCCGCATCCTCTGCTCGCCGGTGGACCGGCTGGCCAGGACCGACATCGCCGACCACGCGCTGGAGGCGTTGCGGCACAGCGAAATCAGGGAGGTCATGGTGGTCGGCCGCCGCGGCGCCGCGCAGGCCTCGTTCACCACTCCCGAGCTGCGGGAGCTGCCCGAGTTCACCGAGTCGGGCGTGGACGTGCACCCCGGCGAGGTCGCGGAAACCCCCGGTGAGGACGGCCTGCCCAGGGTGGTTCAGCGCAACCTCAAGGTGCTGCGGGAGTACGCGGCCAGCGCGCCCGAACCGGGCCGGCGGCACATCACGCTGCGCTTCCAGCGGTCGCCGGTCGAACTGCGCGGCGCCGGGCGCGTCGAGCAACTCGTGCTGGGCCGCAACGAGCTTCTCACCGGTGACGACGGCCGGGTCAGCGCGCGCGACACCGGCGAGCGGGAGGTGGTGGAGACCGGTCTCGTGCTGCGCGCGGTCGGCTACCGTGGGATGCCGCTGCCCGGCCTGCCGTTCGACGAGCGCCGCGCGATCATCCCGAACGAGCAGGGCAAGGTCGCCGGTGGCGAGCGGGAGTACGTGGTCGGCTGGATCAAGCGGGGCCCCACCGGGATCATCGGCACCAACAAGAAGGACGCCGCGGAGACGGTGCGCCGGCTGCTGACCGATCTGGACAGCGGCGAGTTGCGGCGGCACGGTGGCGACGACCCCGCCGCCATCGAGAAGTGGCTCGCCGAGCGACAGCCCGGACTGGTCACCGAGCAGGGCTGGCAGCTGATCGATGCGGCCGAGCGGGCCGCCGGCGAGCCGCACGGACGCCCCCGGGTGAAGCTGTGCAGCCACGACGAGTTGCTGCGGATCGCGCTGAACCCCGACGATGCCGAGGGCTGAGCACCGAGCGGGTCAGCTCCTCCGCGTCGTCACGATCACCGTTGTAGCGGTGGTCGTCGCGTCCGCGTGCACGCAACAGAAGACGCCCACCTTGGTCTTCGAAGACGACTTCACCGGCACCGCCCTCGACACCCGGCATTGGGCGGTTTACGACGGATACCAGGCCAGCTCGGGCGAAACCTGGTCCGCGGCCGCCTGGACCGTGGCCGGGGGGATCCTCACCGGCTCGACCAGCAGCGACGGAGCCATCCCCGGCATCGCCCACACCACCGACCAGACTTACGGCATCTGGGAAGTCTCCGCCCGGTTCGACGCGCCGGCCGACCCGCAGGTCAACTCGGTGTTCCTGTTGTGGCCCGAGGACGACGCCGGGTGGCCGGCGGCCGGCGAGCTCGACTTCACCGAGAACTACGACCCGACCCGGCAGATGACCAGCGGCTTCGTGCACCACGGCGCCCGCAACGACCGGACCAGCGCCATGACGAAGGTCGACATGACGCAGTGGCACGTCTACTCCGTCGCGTGGTCTCCCACCGCGATCACCTACTCCATCGACGGTCGCGCGTGGTTCTCCGACACCGACCGGTTCCATATCCCGACCGGCCCGATGCACCTGACCTTGCAGCAGAACAACAACGCGCCGGTGAAGGCCGGCCGCATACCGACCAGCTTTCAGGTCGACTGGGTCCGCATGTACGCGGTGTAGTCCGGGGACAGCCCCGAGAGACCCCGTATGGGCGCAAGCCCCGGACTCCGTGTCGACGCCTGCCGAGGCCGTCAAGAACGCGTCAAAACCGGTGCCGCGAGCGCAAGGGTGGTGGCACCGGTCACCCGGGCCGGTCGGATTGTGGTGTGCAATCGAAGTATGCGGAAGCTTGACTGGCCGCCTCCTCCGGTTTCCGGAGGATTCGGGTTCCCGCTCGGGTTCGTGGTGGCGATCGGCGTCACCATTGTCGCGGTGGCGGCGGGCGCGACCGCTCAACCGGTCCGGTCGGTGGTACTGCTCGCACTGGCGGTGGCCGTGATCTCGGCGGTGACGACGCTGCCGGCCGCGCTCGCGACCGCTGCCGTCAGCTGGGGCCTGCACGACAGTTTCGTGCTCGGCCGGACGGGCGGCCTGGTGTTCAACGCCGGTGCGGCGGGCGCGGCAGTGGTACTGGTGGGAACCGCGGTGACGGTGGTGGCCATCGCCGGAACCGTGCGGATGGTGCTCGCCCGGCGGCGATCCATTTTGCCCGATGGCCCAGGGGAAGGCGTTGTGGCGCACGGTAACGCCACGAAAGAAGGGGACAGCCGACCGCCTGACGGAGGCCGCATTAAAGGTGCGTGAAGGCGACTAGAGCCGGCGTTAAGAAAAGGTATGTGCGTCCCCGATCGGGTGATTCGAGCCTGCATGCTCGTCCGGCGCGGCAGCCACGGGGCGGCCGCACGGAAGAAGACGGAGGCGAGCACATGGCCGATGTGCTCTATGTGCTGCTCCTGATCGGCATCTTCGCGGTGCTGGGTCTGGTGTTGCGGGGATTGGAGCGATTGTGAGTGGCACCGGCTTGATTGCGAACATCGCGGGCGGCGCCATCGCCCTGGCGTTGATCGTCTATCTGTTCTACGCGCTGATCCGGCCGGAGAAGTTCTGATGGGCGACACGTGGGCCGGCCTGGCGCAGGCCGGCATCCTGGTGGTGGCCTTGGCCGTGGTATACCGGCCGCTCGGCGGGTTCATGGCGCGAGTGTTCACCACGGACCGGCACTGGCGGATCGAGCGGGTGATCTACCGGCTGGTGCGGGTGAACCCGTCCTCGGAGCAGCGGTGGACCACATACGCGCTGGGGGTCCTGGCGTTCGGACTGGTGTCGGCGCTGTTGTTGTACGCACTGCAGCGCTTGCAGCCGTTGTTGCCGTTGAGCTTCGGGCGCAGCATTCCGGCGGAGATGGCGTTCAACACCGCGGTCAGCTTCGCCACCAACACCAACTGGCAGTCCTACGTGCCCGAGTCGGTGATGGGGCATCTGGTGCAGATGCTGGGGCTCACCGTGCACAACTTCGTCTCGGCGGGGATGGGACTCGCGGTCGCGGTCGCGCTGATCCGCGGGTTCGTCCGGCACGCGGGTGACCGGCTTGGCAACTTCTGGGTCGACCTGACCAGGGCCGTGGTGCGGATCCTGCTGCCGATCTCGTTCGTGTTCGCGATCGTGCTGGTCGGTCTCGGCGTGACGATGAGCCTGCAGGAGAACATCCCGGTCACCGGGCTGGACGGCGCGCAGCACTCGATCGCGATCGCGCCGGCGGCCGGCCAGGAGGTCATCAAGGAACTGGGCACCAATGGTGGCGGCATCTTCAACGCCAATGCCGCCCACCCGTTCGAGAACCCCAACTCGTGGTCGAACCTGGTCGAGATCTTCCTGATCCTGTGCATTCCGGTCGCCCTGACGCGGACGTTCGGAATCATGGTCGGCAACAAGCGGCAGGGGTACGTCCTGTTGTCGGTGATGGGCGTGCTGTGGGCCGGCGTGCTCGCGGTGACGTGGTGGGCCGAGGCGCACCCGAACGGCCCGGCCGCCCTGCTGGCCGGCGCCGCCATGGAGGGCAAGGAAACCCGGTTCGGAATTCCCGCCTCGACCCTGTTCGCGACCAGCACCACCGGCACCTCGACCGGTGCGGTGAACTCGATGCACGACAGCTTCAGCGGTCTGGGCGGCGCCGGCCCGATGTTTCAGATGATGCTCGGGGAGGTCTCGCCCGGCGGGGTGGGCACCGGCATCTACGGGATCCTCGTGATGGCGATCATCGCGGTGTTCCTCGCCGGGCTGATGGTCGGCCGTACGCCGGAGTATCTGGGCAAGAAGCTCGGGCGGCGGGAGGTCACCTTCGCGGCGATCTCGATGCTGACCATGCCCGTCGTCGTGCTGATCGGGACCGGGCTGGCGCTGGCTCTGCCTTCCGTGACCGGCAGTTCGCTGTCGAACCCGGGTGCGCACGGACTGTCCGAAGTGCTCTACGCCTACACGTCCACAGCGAACAACAACGGCAGCGCGTTCGCCGGGTTGACCGTGACGAACAACTTCTACGAGTCCACTTTGGGCATTGCGATGCTGTTGGGCCGGTTCATCCCGATCCTCGCCACCCTCGCGCTGGCCGGCGCGTTGGTGCGGCAGAAGAAGGTCCCGGTCTCGGCGGGCACGCTGCCCACGACCGGCCCGCTGTTCTCCACGATGCTCGGCGGCACGGTCCTCCTGGTCGCCGCGCTGACCTTCGTGCCGGCCCTGGCCCTCGGCCCGATCGCGGAGGCTCTCTCATGACGGCCGTCACCAAACCGAACCAGGAATCGAGTCGTATGGACCTCCAGGAGCCTGCCACCACCGGGCACGCGGGACGGGTGTCGGCGGGCGTGTTCAACCCGCGGCAGTTGCTGGTCTCGCTGCCGGACGCGCTGCGCAAACTCGGCCCGCGGCACCAGATGCGCAATCCGGTGATGTTCGTGGTGTGGGTGGGTTCGCTGTTGACCACGGTGTTCGCCGTTACCCAGCCGTCGGTGTTCACCATCGGGGTGACGATCTGGCTGTGGTTCACGGTGGTGTTCGCCAACCTCGCCGAGGCCGTCGCCGAAGGCCGGGGGAAGGCACAGGCGGAGACCCTGCGCCGCACCAAGACCGAAACCGTCGCCAGGCGCCTGTGCACCGACGGCACCGAGGAACGGGTACCCGGCGCCGGCCTGGCGATCGGGGACCTGGTCGTGGTCGAGGCCGGGGAGGTGATCCCCGGTGATGGTGACGTGGTCGAAGGCATCGCGACCGTGGACGAGTCCGCGATCACCGGCGAGTCGGCCCCGGTGATCCGGGAGTCCGGCGGCGACCGGTCCGCCGTGACCGGTGGGACGACCGTGCTGTCGGACCGGATCGTGGTGAAGATCTCCACCCGGCCCGGAGAGTCCTTTGTGGATCGGATGATCGCGTTGGTGGAGGGCGCGAACCGGCAGAAGACGCCGAACGAGGTCGCGCTGAACATCCTGCTCGCGGTGCTGACCATCACCTTCTTGGTCGCGGTGGTCGCGCTGCAGCCGATGGCGGGCTACTCCGGTCGTATGCAGTCGGTGATCGTGCTCACGGCGTTGCTGGTGTGCCTGATCCCGACCACGATCGGCGCATTGCTCTCCTCGATCGGCATCGCCGGGATGGACCGGCTGGTGCAGCGCAACGTGCTGGCCATGTCCGGCCGCGCGGTCGAGGCCGCCGGGGACGTGGACACGCTGCTGCTGGACAAGACCGGCACCATCACCTACGGCAACCGTCAGGCCACGAAGTTGCTTCCGGTCGGTTCCTCCACAGTGGAGGACCTCGCGATGGCGGCCCGGCTGTCCAGCCTCGCCGACGGCACCCCGGAAGGGCGCAGCATCGTCGACCTGTGCGTGCGCGAGTACGGCCTGGCCGGCAAGCCCAGCGAGCACGAACGTGCCGCGCAGTTCGTCGCGTTCACCGCGCAGACCCGCATGTCCGGCGCCGACCTGGACGGGCGGCAGGTCCGCAAGGGGGCCGCCACCGCGGTGCGCTCGTGGGTGGCGGAGCACGGCGGCGTGGTGCCGGACGAGGTGCACCGCATCGCCGACTCCATCGGCGAACAGGGCGCCACCCCGCTGGTGGTCGCCGAGCAGGTCAACGGCACCGCGATCGTGCGGGGCGTCATCCAGCTCTCCGATGTCGTCAAGACGGGCATCCGCGAGCGGTTCGCCCAGCTACGCGCGATGGGCATCCGGACCGTCATGATCACCGGCGACAATCCCTTGACCGCCAAGGCGATCGCGGCCGATGCCGGGGTGGACGATTTCCTCGCCGAGGCCAAGCCCGAGGACAAGATGGCCCTGATCCGCGCCGAGCAGGCCGGCGGCAAGCTGGTCGCGATGACCGGGGACGGCACCAACGACGCGCCCGCGCTCGCGCAGGCCGACGTCGGGGTGGCGATGAACACCGGCACCATGGCGGCCAAGGAAGCCGGCAACATGGTCGATCTCGACTCCAACCCGACGAAGCTGATCGAGATAGTGGAGATCGGCAAGCAACTGCTGATCACCCGCGGCGCGCTGACCACCTTCAGCATCGCCAACGACCTCGCGAAGTACTTCGCCATCCTGCCCGCGATGTTCGTCGCCATCTATCCGCAACTGAACGCGCTGAACATCATGCGCCTGCACTCGCCGACCTCGGCGATCCTCTCGGCGGTGATCTTCAACGCGCTCATCATCGTCGCGCTCATCCCGCTTGCGCTGCGCGGCGTGCGCTACCGGCCCACCAGCGCCCGCGGCCTGCTGCGACGCAACTTGTTGGTCTACGGGCTCGGCGGGATCATCGTGCCGTTCCTCGGGATCTGGCTGGTGGATCTCGTGGTCCGGCTCATTCCGGGAATCGGGTGAATGTCGTGAAGTGGTTGTCCAATATGGTGCGACAGGCCGGCGCCGGCCTGCGGTTGATGCTGGTGCTGACGGTGCTCGCCGGGGTGCTGTATCCCTTGGCCGTGTGGTCGGTTTCCCGCCTGCCAGGCCTGGAGAACAAGGCCGAAGGGTCCATTGTGTACGTCAACGGGCAGCCCGTCGGGTCCGCGGAGATCGGCGTCGACCTCACGCCCGCCGATCCCCGGCACGACCCGTGGTTCCACACCCGGCCGTCGGGCACCGCCGGCGAGCCGCTCGGGCCCGGTGACCCGTCCACCTCGGGTGCGTCGAACCTGGCCGCCGACAACCCGAAGCTCGTGCAACTGGTGCAGGAACGCAGGGACGCCATCGCCCAGCGCGAAGGCGTGCCGGCCGACCAGGTTCCCCCGGACGCGGTGACGGCCTCCGCCTCGGGCCTGGACCCGGCCATCAGCCCCGCCTATGCCTACCTGCAGATTTCCCGCGTGGCAAGGGAAAACGGGCTGAGCGAGCAACAGGTCCGCCAACTCGTCGACGGCCAGGTACAAGGCCGCGCCCTGGGCGTGCTCGGTGAACCGACGGTCAACGTGCTCGCCCTCAACGTCGCCGTCCAACAACTGGTGCATCCCTAGGCGGGACGACTCCGACCGGGCACCTCTACAACGGACGCTCGACGACGCTGGTAGGCGTAGGTGAGGAGGCCAAGGCCTCCGCCTCGAAGCACTCGGCCGTCGCGTCGGTGGTGTCGGTGCCCGCAAGGAAGTTGAGGTACCTGCGGCCGTTCCCCCACGGCGTCATCGGGTCCAGCGCCGTGCCGAGAGCCACGGAGAACGTGATTCGTGGCGCGAGGAGCTGGCTGGTGGGGCGTGGTCGTCCGTTGGAGCTGATGGAGCGTGAGGTGATCGCGTTGGGGATCAAGAAGAGGATGTCGTACCGTGAGATTGGGGATTCGATCGGTCGGGATCATTCGGTGGTGTTTCGGGAGGTTGAGCTAGACTTGCCAACCTAACCTGGTGCACTCGCCACTTGAACCTGCCCTCGATCACTCGAACGTGTATCGAACGTATGTCTTACGTTTGGTATTATGGTGGCATGTCCGAGCAGGCTCCCGTTTCCCGGTTGTGGCAGGTTCCCGATGGGGACCTGACTGCTCTGTTGGTGGCGTGTGAGGAAAAGCTGCGGACCGGCTACGCCGAGATGCTCGCGATCGTGGGTGAGAGCGAGCAGCGTGGGCTGGGGAAGTCCTTGGGGTTCAAGGACACGGCCGCGTTCCTGACGGATATGTTGCGGATTTCTGCGCGGGAAGCTAAACAACGCATCGAGCACGCCGCGGCCACCATGGCGTCCTCGTCGCTGACCGGGGTGCCGCAACCCCCACCACAGGCCGCCACCGGCAAAGCCCTCACCGCCGGGGACATCAACGCAGAACACGTCCACGCGATCACCACGACCATGCAGGCGTGCCCGGCACAGATCCCGGTCGAGCAGCGCGAGGCGGATGAGCGGATTCTGGTGGAGCTGGCTCGACAGGCCGGACCGGAGGCGGTGCGCAAAGCCGGCCGTCGGCTGCGCGCGATCTGGGAGCAGGACACCGCACCACCGGAGGACAAGGAACGCGAGCAGGCTCACCCGTTGCGCCGGTTGGACATCACGCGCCGCAAAGACGGCAGCATCCGCTTCAGCGGTGAACTCGACGCCGAAACCGCCGAGGAACTCGACGGGCTACTCGGGCCACTGGCGAAACCACACAAGAACCCCGAGACCGGCGAACACGACACCCGCACCCCCGCCGAACGCGCCGGAGACGCCCTCGCCGAAATCATCGCCCTTGCCGCGCGTTGCGACGAGTTGGCGACCCAAGGTGGTGAGCGCGCGGTGATGATCGTGTCCATCACCCTCGCCGAACTCGAGAACCGCGCCCGGCACGCCCTCCTCGACATCCCCGGAATATCGAGCGTCGACGGGCTCCGCCGCCTGGCTTGCGAGTCCAAGGTGGTGCCCGCGATCTTCGGCAACAACGCCGCACCCCTCTACGTAGGCGATGCTTCCCGGTTCGCCACACCTGCCCAACGCCGCTACCTCACCGCCCGAGACCGCGGATGCGCCTTCCCCGGCTGCACCCGAGGTCCTAAATGGACGACACCGCACCACGTCGTGCCATGGTCGACGGACAAGCGCACCGACGTGGACAATCTCGTGCTCGTGTGCGCTAAGCATCACCGGGTGATTCACCACACGCAGTGGGAGGTACGGATGAACGGGCACCTGCCCGAATTCATCCCGCCACCGTGGATCGACAAGCAACGAAGACCCATGCGCAACCTCGCGCACACCACCACACCCCGATACCAACAAGCCGCATAACCACAGGGTCGGCACCCGGACAGACAGCACCGTCGCCCGGGTGCTAGTCCGGAATGTACTCAGCGCGGAGCCCGGATGAGGGTGATCCTTGGTAGGGCCACCTCATCCGGGCCTCTGCGTCTTTCCCTCGCGCCACAACGGAAATGCCGCACGATGCGCGATCGTGCTACTGGGTCGTGACGTGGTGTCCAGTGGCGCGGGTGAGTGCCGCGGTGATGTCGTCCCCGGCCGGTTCGGTGAGGACGGCGGCGATGTGGGCGTCCGGCCGGAGCACCCACACTTCGTCGGGCCGGGCGCCCAGCGCGGTGGTCAGGGTGCCGTCGGGGTCGATCTCGTCGAGGGCGAGTACGTACACCGGGCCGGGCACCGCTGCGGCGGCCGCGCGCACCACGGTGGCGTCAGTACCGGCGCCGGTCAGGAGCAGGAAGCCGTCACGGGCGAATGCGCGGGCCCGGCCATGATCGCCATCGGGCGTGACGATCGGCGCGTCGGGAAGCAACACTCCCGGACCGGCGGGCGGGACCTGGCCGCGCGGCGGCCGCCCGGCGAACGGACGCCGGGGATCCGCCGTGGTCAACGATGAGTCGACGTACCAGAACGGTTCGGACAGCCGGCCGGAGTCCACGTCCGCGCGGGCCGCCGGGTCCGAGGCCGCACGGGTGAGGATGTCGGTGCGTCGCCGCGTTCGTTCCTCGTCCGGTGGGACGAGAAAGTCCATGGTCGCCGTCGTGACCTCGAGGTTCTCGCAGGCCGCCGCATGCCGCTCGGTGTGGTAGGTGTCGAGCAAGGCCTCGGGTGCCCAGCCGTGGCCCACATAGGCGATCTTCCAGGCGGCGTTTTCCGCGTCGAAGACTCCGGTGTTCAGGCCCCGCGCGCCGAACGGGGAGACGAGGTGAGCGGCGTCCCCGGCGATGAGGATCCGGTCGAGGCGCATGCGGTCGACCACGCGGGAGTGGAAGCGGTAGACGGACTTCCACACGATCTCGTAGTCGCGATCACCGATGATCTTCCGGATCCGTGCGTCGAGCGCGCCGGAGGCGGCCTCGGCGTCGAGGTCGTAGTCGGCCGGCACCTGCCAGTCGATCCGGAAGGTGTCGTCCGGGCAGGGGTGGATCAGCACCTGGCGACCGGGGTTCCATTCCGGATCGAAGTAGAACCGGCGTTCGGTCGCCCAGGTCGGCAGGTCGGTACGGATGTCACAGATGAGGAACCGGTCGTCGAAGGAGTGCCCGTCGAAACTCACCCCGAGTAGGCTGCGGAGCTCGTCGCAGCGTGCCCCGCCGCACACCACGAGATACGAGCCGCGCAGTTGCCCGCCATCGGCCAGTTGCACCGTGACACCGGTCGCGTCCTGGTCGATCGCGACGACCTGGTGGCCCCAGCGCAGGTCCACCAGCGGCTCGGCGGCGATGCGCTCGTCGAGAATCTCCTCGGTCCGGGTCTGGGAGATGTTCACGAACGGCGGGAACGCCGGCCGCCCCGGCTCGGCGAAGTCGTAGCTGAACAGCTCGTCGTCGCGATAAAACGTGCGTGCCGTGGTCCAGGTGACGCCCTCGTCGGCGATCTGCCGGCCCGCGCCGACCGCTTCCCAGACGTCGAGGACGTCCCGTTGCTGGCAGATCGCCTTCGAGCCGACCGGGTCCCGGTGCGGGCGCTGATCGACCATGATCGTCGGCACGCCCCACCGGGCGAGCAGCAGCGCCGTGGTCTGCCCGACCGGGCCGGCACCGAGGACCAGTACCGGCGCGCCTGGCCAGGCGCCGGGCAGGGGATCGGTGGACATCGTGAGTTCTCCCGTCTTTGCGAGGCCGGTGTCGAGGGCGGTGGTCAGTCCTGGAGCTGGGCCCAGACCGCCTGGTCGCGCTCGGCGGTCCAGATGACCGGCCGCTCCACACCGGACAGCTCGTCCCACACGCGGGAGACGTCGAAGGGCAGGCAGTGCTCGAAGATCGGCCAGTGGCCGTAGTCATCGACGAGCGCGGCATGCGTGGCCTCGAAGGCTTCCTTGAGCGTGCCGCCGCGTTGCTGCACCGCGCCGACCTCACGGAGCATCACCTGCAGGAAGTTCCGGGTCTGCTCGATCGCGGCGTCGACCGCCTCGCGCCCCCTGCTCACCGCACCCCGGCCGCCGATGAGCTGATCCGCACCGAGCGCCTTGAGGTTGTCCAAAGTGGACGAAGCCCAGTCGCGGTGGAAGGCGTCGCCGGTGTAGAGCGCCGCCTCGGCCTCCACCAGGTCCCCGGCGAACAGGATCTTCTGCTGGGGCAGCCAGGCGGTGATGTCGCCCTCGGTGTGCCCGCGGCCGTGCCATTGCAGTACCAGGTCTCCGCGGTCGCCGTCGAGGTCGATGGTGAGCCGGTCGGCGAAGGTCAGCGTGGGCCAGGTGAGTCCGGGCACCGAGTCGGCGCCGTCGGCCAGCCGTGGCATGCGGGCGAACTCGCTTTCCCAGTCCTGAAGGCCCCGCTCGGCCACCAGCGCCCGGGTGTTCTCGTGCGCGACGATCGTTTCGGCGTCGAACGCACTGGCACCGAGCACGCGGACCGCGTGGTAGTGGCTGAGCACGAGGTAGCGCACGGGCTTGTCGGTGTGCTCGCGCAACCGCGCGAGCCACTTGCGTGCGGCCACCGGGGTGGCAAGGGCCTCGAAGCAGACCAGGAAGTCTTCACCCTCGATCGCGCCGATGTTCGGGTCGCCCTCGGCGGTCAGGGCGTAAACCCCGTCGGCGAGCACCTCGAGAGTCTGCTGCTTGGCCGCGGTGTCGGCGGAGGAGGCGAACGGCTTGGGCATAGTGGTGTCCTTTCGATCAGACGACGGTCGGTTCAGTCGGTGGCCAGTACGAACGCTTCCCGCTCGGCGGCGGGACGTTCGCGCAGGGCGAGCACGGCGATGAGCGTGATCAGACAGACCAGGAGCATGTAGGCGGATACGGACAGGGAGGTGCCGGTGACCTGGATCAGCCAGGTCGCGAGCAGCGGGGCGAAGCCACCGCCGAGAATCGCGCCGATGGAGTAGGCGAAGGAGACGCCGCTGTAGCGGATCGCGGTCGGGAAGAGCTCGGCGTACGCGGCCGCTTGCGGACCGTAGGTCAGACCGAGGCCGAAGGCCAGGGCTATCACCGCCAGCAGCATCAGCGGTATCGAGCGGGTGTCGAAGAGCAGGAAGAACGGGAACGTCCACGCGGCCATCGCGATCGTGCCGACCAGATAGGTGCGGCGGCGGCCCCAGGAGTCCGACCATTGCCCGGCGAGCAGGGTGAACACTCCCCAGGCGACGGCACCGACGATGCCGATCAACAGCATCGTCGAGCTCGACAGGCCGAGCGTCTTCGTGCCGTAGGAGTTGATGAACGCGATCAGGATGTAGCCGATCATGTTGTTGCCGATGAACAAGCCGATCGCGACGAGCAGTTCGCGGGTGTTCGTGCGGAACAGCTGAACCAGCGGAGCGGAGCTACGGGAGCGGCGATCGCGCAGCTCGTCGAAGACCGGGCTCTCGGACACCCTGGCCCGTACGAAGAACCCGACCGCGATCAGCACGACCGAGAGCAGGAACGGGATGCGCCAGCCCCACGACTGGAACTGCTCCTTGCTCGTGGTGGACGAGATGGTGAAGAAGACCAGATTGGCCAGCAACAGTCCCAGCGGCACGCCGATCTGCGGGAACGAACCGAACAGCCCACGTCGGCCGGCCGGAGCGTGCTCCACTGACATCAGCGCGGCTCCGCCCCACTCGCCACCGGCCGAGAAACCCTGCAGCAGGCGCAAGAAGACGAGCAGCACCGGCGCCGCGACACCGATCGAGTCGTACCCAGGCAGCAGGCCGACGCCCACCGTGGAGATCCCCATCAGCAGCAGGGTCGCGACCAGCACCGCCTTACGGCCCAGGCGATCGCCCACGTGCCCGGCGACGATGCCGCCGATCGGCCGGGCCACGAAGCTGACGCCGAGCGTGGCGAACGAGGCCAGCAGCGCGGCCGTCCCGTCCAGCGACGGGAAGAACTGCTTGCTGAACACCAGGCCGGCAGCCGAGGCGTAAACGAAGAAGTCGTACCACTCGATGGTCGTGCCGACCACGCTCCCGCCGATGACCCGGCGCAGCTGGGTCTTGGCGGACCCGGCGGGCGAACCGCCCTCGGTCGCCGTGCTCGACGGCACGGGATAGGCGGAATCCCCAGGGCTGTACGTCATTGGCAGTCCCTTCTTGAGGTCGGGAGGTCTCGATCCGCGACCCTTGATGATGATAAAAGGTTTAACTATCTGGCAGACGGTAAGCGACGGACGTCACGAATACCAGAACCAGCCCCAAGGTTTTACCGCCAAATGACAGTGACATAGGTCACATTGCGCGGTGACTCAGAAGCGGCGACTGACCCAGTCCGTGGACTGTCCGGCACGTGCGATCTTGGTCAACACGGTGTTCAGGGTCTCGACCTCATCCTCGGTGAGAAGCGCGGACCACTTCGATTCCCGCTGGTTATGGTGCTGAAAGGCCGACTCCAGCCGATCCGTACCGGCCTGGGTAAGTGAGAGCACCACGCCGCGGCCGTCCCGGGCGTCGGGTGCCCGGGCGAGCAAGCCGGCTGAGCTGAGGGTCTTCGCGAGACTGGACACCGCGGCCCGGCTCATCCCGGTCAACTCGGCGGCACGGCGGGCCTCCAGGCCATCGGCGACCCAGAGCGTGAACAGCAGGCGGAAGGCCGACCAGCTCCAGCCGGCGGGCCGGTGCACTGTGGACTCGAGGTCGTAAACGATGCTGTTCGCCACGCGATGCAACAACAGCACCATGGCCATGGCGGCGCGGTCCGTGCCGGGGAGCCGCTCCTTCGTCCGGTCGAGAGCGACTTCCGCGAAGGACAACGAGTCGCTCGGCTCGCCGGATTGCGCCGAGTCGGGGTCAACACCGGACCGGGGGTCGAGGGACTTGGCCACCGGCCAATGGTAGGTCGCCGCCGGCCCGGGCGTGCTTCGGAGTGCGAGGCGACGGCACGCCGGGCCGCGTTCTACTCGGCGGACTTGAGCGGAAGGACGATCCGGGCTTCGATGCCGTATTGCCTGCAGAGGGCGATCAGGTGCGTGCCGTCGTAAAGCTGCAGCGGCTTGCCGTTCGACCATTCGTAGCAGCCCGAGGTGAAGCCGTGTGTGGTGACCAGGATGCCCTTGTTGGCGCCCTCATGCTGGACCGTGCCATGCAGTTCCCGGACCGCGCTGGGCTGGACCTTGTGCGTGTATTTCTTCGCCTGGATCACGTACTTGGCGCCGCGCACCGGGTCGTGGTCATAGGCGAGCACGTCCACGCCGCCGTCACCGCTGTTCGGGAGCTTGTAAGTTTCGAAACCCATGCGGGCGAACAGGTTCTGGATGAAATGCTCGAACTCTTCGGCGGTCAGGTCGACCAGGTTGGGGTGCCGGTCCAACTCGCTGATCACGTCGGCGGACTCGACGATGCGCGGGTCGGCCATGCCGAAATCGACAATGGGCGTGACGGGTTGGACGTCGTCGGGGTGTCCACTGATCTGCGCGGCGAAATGGATCTGCGCGCAGTCGACCGGCTTGACCTTGCGCAGGTTCACCTCCTCGAAGTGCTTGCGGGTCGCGCGTAGCGTGATTCGGCAGGTGCGGTTGGGCTGACCGGTCGCGGAATCGATGCCGTCGACCACGCCGTTCACCACGACCGTGTGCACAAGATCAGCAGGGTCTGAGCGGAACACCACGTACAACGCGACGAGAGCGATCTGGGCGATGAGATCACGGTAAGCCTGCCGCCGCTCGGTGATCGACCTGCCGCGTGACACCTCGACCGTGTCCCGGGTCTTGACGTAGCGGAACTCCTTGTCCGTGGGCACCACGTCGAACCCGGGAAGATCCCACTCGATGACGAGCATCGTGGATTCGGGGACATAGCCCGCCCGGCGAGCCGTGGGACAACCGGCGGGCAGCCGGACCGAGTCGATCACCTGCTGGAAGTAGTCGCTGGTCGCGATCCGCTCACCGGCCAGCACCCGCTCACGCCGCCGATCGATCGCCGCGTTGTGCTCCGTTGCGGCGCGCACCGCGGCGGCAACGAGTTCGTTGTGCTGCGCCTGAGCCGCCGCCACCCGCTGCTGCCGCGCCTGCTCGGCCTGCTGGTGGCGCACCAGGTCCCGGTCGAACCGCTGACGCTGACGTGCGGTCAGCTCGTCGAACCGCTTGTTCCGCCCGAGCATCCGGCCGATCGCTCCCGGTTCCCGCGGTTCGTAGTCCGCCCAGTTGGGCGCGGGGGAGGGGCTCGCGTCCCGGCCGAGATCGAGCACGGGCAGCGCTGGGGTGGCTTTACCGGCCGTCAAGTCCAGCGGCGCGGCCCGGGCGTCGAGCGCGGCGTGCAGGATCCCGGTCAATTCGGCCAACCGCTCAGCTGCCTCCCGGGTCCGGCCGCTCGCCCGTTCCTGCTGCTCGGCGAGGTAATCCTGGTGGGCCTGGCGCGCCCTCTCCTTGGCCTGACGTTTGCGCTCGGCGGCCTCCCACGACGCCATCCGCTGCCGCTGCCGCTTCCACTCGCTCCCGGACGACCGACCCGTTCGCTGCGCCACGGCACTCCCTCCCGTGCAAGCGTTCCTCTCTGACGGTAAGCCAACAACTGAACCCGCTGAGTCTGATCCACGACAACTGTGCCCGAACGGAGCACCGCGCTGCGGTCGTTTCGATGGACGGCCAGTCTGAGACGACCGCGGCCGACCTTCTCGTACGGCAGCCTTCGTGGCTTGGTGTCGTGGACTCAGAACGGCGGCTCCTGGGTGCCGTCGTACTGTTGATCGTCCTTTGTGGGCTTCGAGGACTCCGCGATCAAGATTGCCCGAGAGTGGAACGTGCCACATCGGCCCGATCGAGGTCGTGCACGAGTTCCGGCGAACCAACGGTCCCGACAGGCTTCCCCAGAGGTGGACGGTGGCTTCGTAGCGTGTGGCGACGGCGGTGTGTTCCCGCTTCAGGCTGCCGTGTTCCTGTTCCAGACCACTGTGTTCTTGTTCCAGGAGGCTGTGTCCCCGGTCCAGGACGCGAGTTCGTTGCACTGGCAGGGTAATCCTGCCTTCGGTATCTCTGTGGTCCCAAGCCGGAACTCGGGTGCCTGGACCGGGGACACACCCGGCCGGACCGGGAACTCGGGCGCCTGAGCCGGGAACTCGGGTGCCTGAGCCGGGGACACGCCAGGTGCTGGCGTGTCCCCGGCTGGGGCGGGCGAGTTCTGGGTTCGGGTGGCTGAGTTCTGGGGCGGTGGAGGTGAGTTCTGGGTTTGTGACGTTTCCGGGATTCCGGCAAGAACGACGAAACCGGCCGAACGCACGCCAACCGAATTCGATACAGGCCCTGGGCGGGCGACCGCCCATCTCGGCATCCCGACGTCTGATCAGATCTACCTGCCATGAAGATCGGTTACTTTAGCGGCCGTGACCGGTGGCTCTGGACAGCTTCCGCTGGTCTTCCTTGACGTTGATGGACCGCTCATTTCGTTTGGCCTTGCGCCGCAGCCGTACCCGGCCTACCGGACAACGTCAGGTCCACACGGGCACCTCGAACCCGCTGCCTGCCAGAGCAGCGCAGCCCGCTTCAGGCCGTGACGTGCGCGCTGTCGCCGCCAGTCGCGGCGAACGAGGTCCCACTGATCATTCGGGCTTGGTCTGACGCTAAAAAGACGATCAGCGGGGCGACGTCCGCCGGTTCGAGCCAGGGCACGCCCAGTGGTGTCTTGGCTTTCAACAACTCGACAGCCCTGCGCTCGTCCTCACTCGCGTCGCCACTGGGTACCTGCCCGGCCTCGATGATGGCTTGCGCGTAACGGCCCTCGTGCCGGGTCAAGGCGGTGTCGATCAGACCGGGGATGACGGCGTTCACCGTGATGTTGTGGGCGCCGAGTTCCAGCGCCGCCGACTTCATCAGGCCGATGATCCCCCATTTGGAAGCCGAGTACGACGATCCGAACTTCGTTCCGTGCTGGCCCTGCGTCGATGACGTGACGATGATCCGCCCGCCGCCGCGCCGGACCAGTAGCGGCGCGAAGACGCGCAGAACATTCGCCGTACCGTGCAGGTTCACGTCGATCTGGTCGTACCAGTCGGGATCGGACATTTCCAGCAGCGGCTTGAACGCCTGAATCCCGGCGTTCGCGAAGACCACATCGACACCGCCCCATTCCCGCTCAACCGTCTCGGCGATGGCGCGAATCTGGGCGATCTCACGCTGGTCGGCGACGTGCTGCAGCCACCGGCCGCCCGCGGCCCTCACGAGCCGGCCGGTCTCGGACAGGTCCTCGACCGTGGCGGGTTCGAAATCGAGGATCGGACTCACTCGGGTGGCGATGTCAATCCCGGCCACGTCCGCCCCAGCCTGGCTGAGCGCAATCGCTGCTGCCCGGCCGATCCCCCGGGCAGCACCGGTCACGATGGCGATCCGACCAGTCAGTGGCCCGGATACCGGGGACTCGTTTCTGGTGGTCATCGTTTCTCCTACGTGCGAGTCGCGCGGCCGGTCGGAAGACGGTGCCGGCGTTGCTGGTGTCGTGGATCGAGCCGTGGCAACGGATTAGGATGATCTCGTGTACGTTCCGGCTCACTTCGCGCCCGATGACGAATCGGTTCATGAGCTTCTGGCCGATCATGGGGCCGCTGATCTGGTCACGGCGACCCCTGACGGCCTGGTGGCGACGATCCTGCCGTTCGTCTACGACCAGGAACATGGCAGGCTGCTGGGCCACCTCGCCCGGAACAACGATCATTGGCGGCGATCGGTGATCGGTGATGCGTTGGTCATCCTGCGTGGCCCCGACTCCTACATCACGCCGTCGTGGTACGCGTCGAAGGCGGAGCACGGCCGGGTGGTGCCCACCTGGAACTATCTCACCGCGCACGTCTACGGGACCATGACCGTGCACGATGACCCGGACTGGGTGGCCGACGTCGTACGCCGCCTCACCGATCACCACGAAGCCGGTCGGCCGGAACCGTGGTCGGTCGACGATGCGCCGGAGAAGTTCTTCCGTGGCCAGCTCAGGGCCATCGTGGGGATCGAAATCACCATCAAGCGCATCGAAGCCAAGTTCAAACTCAGCCAGAACCGTCCGGCAGCCGATATCGACGGAGTGATCCGCGGACTCCGGCAGTCCGGAGACGAGAGCGGCGCGACCGCCGTCGAGAACCACCGCCCCTGACGGTCAATTGCTACGAGGCGACCAGTCCGGTTGGCAGTCTTCACCGGCAGGTTCTGACAATTCCTCAACCTCGAACACCCGAGAGATCCGGTCAGTGCTTTTGTCGTAGCACGCTGCGAATCGCGTCGCGAGCCCGGTCCATGAGCGCGGTGGGTGGGCCGAGCACCAGGTGCTCGCCCGGGCTTTCCACACCGGGGTGCGGACGCGTGGGCGCGATCGCTTCCGCGGCGCGTACGGTGTCCGCCATGGCGCGTAGCCGCTTTTCGTCGCTGGTCCGGCGCAGCAACGGGAACTCTTCCTGTTCCTCGTGATCGGCATGTGCCAGCACGTCGTCGCGCAGCTCGCGGAGCAGGGTGTCGAATCCTTCCGCGTCCGGCCCCAACTCATCCAAACTGGACAGTAACTCCTTCGCGCGGCGTTCCTCGCGGATGCGCGCCTCGACGATCGGCTCACCGCCCTGCTGCTGGCGTACCTCAGGGTGTACGAGTTCTTCCTCTGCGGTCTCATGCACCGAAAGTAGTTTGACCAGCTCACCGAAGGCCTGCGCACGGTGAGCGTTTCCGGCGTCCTCCACCTCGGTGAACAGTTGCCGGATCTCTTCGTGCTGGCGCTCGAGGAGAGTGACCACGTCGATGTCCTCGGACATGTCGGCTCCTTTCTTTGCCTCACACGCCGGCGGGCTTGACCCGCGCTCAGTGCCTCTGGTTGCTTGAGACGCGGTGCCGGTCGCGCGTGTCTCGATACGCCCTCTGGCTACCCGGCATACGCCGGGTTTCCACCCGGTGGTGGCGGCGTTTTCGCCGCCCGTCGACGGGTAAACGGGACTGGACGCCAGCCCGATCGAAGGAGGTCCCATGACCGACCGTCCCCAGCCACCACAGCAGCAGGAACCGCCCGGCGTGACCGCGAAGATGGAACCGCCACCGCGGGACTCGATGGCCGGCTACGAGGGGCGTGGCCTGTTCACGGGGCAACGGGCCTTGATCACCGGCGGGGATTCGGGTATCGGCCGGGCAGTCGCGATTGCTTTCGCGAAGGAGGGGGCCGACGTCGCGATCGCCTACCTCAACGAGCACGAGGACGCCAAACGGACGGAAGACCTCGTCCGGGCCGAAGGACGGCAGTGTGTCCTGCTCCCGGGTGATCTGGCCGAGGCCCGGCACTGCCGGCAGGTCGTGGCGGAAACCGTGCGCCAGCTGGGTGGCTTGAACATCCTGGTGAACAACGCCGCGACGCAGTGGCCGGTCGACGAGCCCGAGGACCTGACCGAGGAGCAGTGGATGCGGACCTTCGACATCAACATCCACAGCTACTTCCGGGTTACGCAGGCGGCGTTGGCGTATCTGCAGGATGGCGACGTCATCGTCAACACCGGTTCGGTGAACGGCTTGCGGGGCAACAAGTCGCTGATCGACTACTCGGCCACCAAGGGAGCGATCCACGCGTGGACGTTCGCCATGGCGCAGGCGCTCGCCGGACGGAGGATCCGGGTCAACTGTGTCGCGCCTGGCCCGGTGTGGACGCCGCTGATCCCATCGACGTTCCCACCGGAGAAGGTGGAGAGTTTCGGCCTGCAGGTGCCGTTCAAGGAGGCGGCGCACCCGGACGATGTGGCGCCGTCGTATGTCTTCCTCGCTTCGAACCGGTTGTCCGGTTACTACACCGGCGAGGTGCTTGCGCCGCTCGGCGGCGAGACCACGCCCGGCTGAGGCTCTGCCGGGCGACGAGTGTGTGAGGTGTTCGTATGGCGTCGGAGAGTGTGCTCGAGGTCCGTATCGGTGCCCCGGGCAGCGTGATGGCGATCGAGTCCGGCCGGGTACGGGTCGATGTGCCCCGGTCGGTGGGGTATTTCGGAGGACTGGCGGTTGCGGTGGGGCTGGGACTCATCGAACCGCCGCTGGCCATGTTCATCGCCGCGGTACCGGTGTTCAAGGCGTTGACCAACAGCGCGCTGCCGGTCGTCGTCCGCTTTGTCGGCGAGGTTTTCGAGGGGGCGGCCAAGCCGGTCGGCAGCGACGCCGAGGGAGTCGTGGAGCTGGAGGACCAGGGGGAGGCCGACACGACCACGGCCTACCTCCTGCCTCGCCAGCGAACGTCCAGGTCAGCACCTCAAGCCCGGCACAGTCGGTAGCCGACGACTGCACGTGGTTAAGACGGACTGGGCTCAGGACTTGCCCAGCGCCTCCTGCAGGTCGTGTTTGGACATCCTCGAGCGGCCCTTGATCCCACGCTGCTTCGCTTCGTTGTAGAGCTGGTCCCGGGTGAGTCCGCCGGGCCCCTGGCGCTTGCCGGATCGCTTGCCGCCGCGTCGTTCGGGGGACATGTCCTTCGTCGAGGTCTTGCTCGCCCGCCTGGACTCGCCCTCCTGCGCACGGTCCTTGTTGACGGTCCTCGCCGCCATCTCCTTTGCCCGGCGCTGGCCGTAACCCCGATGCTCGGCCGATTCCTTGACATGTTCGTACTGTCGTTCCCGTTTGTCGCTCCATGCGCGCGGCATTCGTCATCAACCTCTCTCGATTATCGGGGGTCGGGCTAAGCGTGTACCCACCGTGAGACCGGTTGAATCCTCGATCCACAGCGCCGGTGCAACGAACACCCGAATGGTTGGTTCTCGCGTGCCGCGGGTAGCCGGATTCGTGTTGACCGTCGGCGTCGAGGAAGAGTTTCTGTTGATCGACGACGCCGGTCGTCTTTCACTGCGCGG
Organism: Amycolatopsis taiwanensis DSM 45107; assembly: GCF_000519205.1. Taxonomy (GTDB): domain Bacteria; phylum Actinomycetota; class Actinomycetes; order Mycobacteriales; family Pseudonocardiaceae; genus Amycolatopsis_E; species Amycolatopsis_E taiwanensis. The sequence goes on from NZ_JAFB01000008.1 coordinate 259,684, forward strand.
ACCCGACGTGGTCCACGCGGCAAAGGAGCCGGAAGTCGCGGTACAACTCGAACTCGGTCGCTGCCAGGTCGAGTCGGCGACCGGGGTGTGCGAGAGCGCCGGCGAACTCCTGGGCCAGCTGCGAGAGCTGCGTGGGCGGCTGGCGAAGGAAGCGGGCAGAAGCGGGCTGCGGGTGATGGCGAGCGGGACACCAGTGTTCGCCCAGGAAACCCCGCCCGAGATCACGCCGACGACGCGCTACCGCCGGATGGCCGAACAGTTCCGGGCCATTGCCAGAACCGGCACCGCGTGCGGGTGCCATGTGCACGTGGCGGTGCCGGACCGGGAGGCCGGGGTCGTGGTCAGCAACCATGTTCGGCCCTGGCTTCCGGCGTTGCTCGGGCTGACCGCGAACTCGGCTTTCTGCGATGGCCAGGACACCCGCTACAGCAGTTGGCGGCACATCCTGTGGTCGCGGTGGCCCTCCGCCGGCCCGCCACCGGTTTTCGTCTCGCTCGATCACTACGAAACCATCGTCGATGGCATGCTCCGCGCCGGGGCCATGCTCGACCGAGGGATGCTCTATTGGGACATCCGGTTGTCCGAGCGGCAACCGACCCTGGAAACCAGGGTCGCGGACGTGGCCGTGACGGCGGAGGCAGCCGCGCTCCTGGGCATCGTGGTCCGTGGGCTGGTCGGTACCGCGCTAGACGACCTGGACAGGCCGCCGCTCTCGCTGTCCCAGGAGGTGTTGCGCGCCAACCTGTGGCGGGTGGCCCGCGACGGAGCCGGCGGGAGCTGCCTGCATCCGGTCACCGGCCGTCTCGTGCCGGTCCATGCCCAGCTCACCGAACTGGTCGACCGGATCCGGCCCGCCCTGCGCGCCACCGGCGACGTGGATTTCGTGCTGGAGGCGCTGGCCAAGCTACGGGAGACCGGCGATGGCGCGCAACGGCAGCGTGCCGCCTTCGCCAAGCGAAAGCTGCTCGGCGACGTCGTCGACTCTCTGATCTTGCGCTGAATACGATCAGCGGCTCGGGCGGCGGCGGAACTCGGACAGGATCGCGCCGTAGAGAAGGTGGTCGGCGGCCAAGGCGGCCCGCTCCCGCAATGCTTTGCCCCTGCGTGCTTGCAGCCCGAGCACCGGCACCAGCACGACCTCGAACAGCAGCCACAGCGCCGCGCCGAAGATCGGGCCTGCCCACGGCTTCAGCCGCACGCGGTCCGGCAGGAGGCCGAAGACTGTTCCGCCGCCTGCTCCGTACGCCCAATGCATCAGAACGATGAGCCCATCCCGCTGTCCAGGCGACATCCGGCGGATGATCTTCGGCGCGTGCTCGAAGGCGACCATTTCGGGTGGAGTCTGTCCCACCAGGCCGACTCGGGTGGTCAGCAGGCGCATCCCGCTCATGCTCATCGCCGCCACGGCCCCGCGCACGGTGGCGTGCAGCACTTCGCGCCCACTCGTGTGCGAGGGCCCACGGTAATGGTGCTCAGCCATGCGCGGTCTCCAAAACAGGTAGTCCTCGGCGTTCCCGCCGCGCCCGGTTCGAAATGCCGATCAGTCCTGGGAAATCGCTTCCACCAGCTCGCCGACCTGAGGGTCCTTCAGCGCGCGGGCGACGTCGGCCTGGGCGACGATCCCGACGAGGTCGTGGCCGTCGATGACGGGGAGACGCCGGACCTTGTGCCGTGCCATGGTGCGGAAGATCTCGTTCGCGTCGTCGTCGGCGCCGATGGTGACGGCTTCGCCCTGCGCCAGTTCGCCGGCCCGGATCGCGCGCGGGTCCTTACCCTCGGCGAGCACCTTCACCACGATGTCACGGTCGGTGAGCATGCCCTTGAGCCGGTTGTCCTCACCGCAGATCGGCATCGCGCCGACACTCACCTGGGCCATCCGCTTGGCGGCGTCGAGGACGGTGTCGCTCGTGCGGATGCAGGCGGGGCTCCTGGTCATGATGTCGCGGGCCTTGGTCATCGCTGTTCTCCTCCTTCGGCCTTGTGGGCGTTCTGTGCCGTCTTTCTCTTGCGGTACCGAGAAATCGAGCCCTTCATGGCCTACCCCGCACTCGAGTTCGTCAAACGGCGCCGGCCGTCTACCGGCCCGTCGGGTGCCCTCGGCGGAATACGGGTTCATCTCCCGGGTACCCGCCGGGCGGTCACCTTGTGAAAGGAGGATGTCAGTGAAATACCAGGACCTTGTCGAGTCGGTACGGGACCAGGCCGGCCTGGACAGCACGGGCGAGGCACGCGAGGCGGTGCAGGCGGTGCTGGCCACCCTGGCGCACTGCCTGCCACCGGAGGATCGCCGGCGTGTCGCCGAACGCCTGCCCGGCTTGCTGGAGCCCGCCGCAGAGGTGCCGGGACCGCCCGAGATCCGCGACGGCACGGGCCTGCTGATCCAGATCGGCCATCGGCTCCAGACCACACCGGAGCGGGCGCGGTACCTCAGCCAGGCGGTACTCAATGCCCTGCGAGCCGGCGACGCGGAGCTTGTCGACCACCTGCACAGCCGGTTGAGCTCCGACATTTTCGACGTGCTGACCCCGGCCGGGGAACCACCGCGACGGGCGGCCAGCGTGCGCGCCGAGGTCCCCACCGAGTTGTCCGATGCCGAGATCGACCAGGCGTTGCGCCACCTCACCGGCTGGACCGGCGATCACACCGGCATCTCGCGCACGATACAGCTCCCACCGGACCGGCTGACTCCGCTGACTAACCGGGTTCAGCGGGAGGCCCGCGAACTCAACGATCACGCACACATCGAGCGCGAGGCCGACACGGTCACCGTCACGTTGAACACCGGGCAGCCCGGTGTGGTCACCGAACCCGATCTCGAGCTCGCCGAACGGATCGACCGTGCGGTGGCGGAAATCGGGTCCGGTGGTCGCCCCTGACGGCAACAGACACGTCGCGTCTTCGGCGTCGGCCGCTTCAGCTGCCGACGCCGATTCGACGTATGCCTGTTCCGGCGAGGATCCGGTCGTTGAGCAGGTTCCGGGTGTCGACCACGACGGGTCGCCGCGTGGTCGCCGCGATCGCGGCCCAGTCGAGATCACGGAACTGGGGCCATTCGGTGAGCACGACCACCACATCGGCGTCTTCGGCGACGCGGTACGGGTCCGCCGTGGTGGTCAACCAGTCCGGGCCGCGCGACACGGCCGGATCGTGCGCCGTCAGCACCGCGCGCTGATGGGCGAGTTCGGCCGCGATGCCGAGCGCGGGGGAGTTCCGGAGGTCATCGGTGCCCGCCTTGAAGGTGAGCCCGAGCAGTCCGACCCTGGCGCCGGCCAAGGAACCGTCCGCGGTGCCGGTCGCGGCGATCCGGATCTTGCGCACCATCGACGCGGATTGGCGGGAGTTCACCCGTACCGCGTCGCGAACCAGTGGAAGGTCGACCCCGGCGGCCTCCGCGAGCCCGAGCAGTTCGCTGGTGTCCTTGGGCAGGCAGGAGCCACCCCAGCCGGGCCCCGGCGTGAGGAAGGCCGTGCCGATGCGGTCGTCGAGGCCCATCGTGTGCGTGACCTCGCCGATGTCGGCGCCCACCCGCTCGCACAACTCGGCCAGCGTGTTCACATAGGACAGTTTGATGGCCAGAAACGCGTTGCTGGCATACTTCGCCAGCTCGGCGCTCTCCGCGGTGGTGTGGAGCACCGGCGCGTCCAGCCCGGCGTAGAGCCCGGCGACCCGCGTCGCGGCGTCGCGGAACTCGGGCGCGGACCCGATGAGAATGCGGCCGGGGGCGAGGAAGTCGGAAACCGTGTGGCCTTCGCGAAGGAATTCCGGATTGCTCACCACGGGGACGTCGTCGCGGCCGAGCAGGGCGGGCAGCCGGGCCGCGGTGCCGACCGGCACGGTGGACTTGGTGACGAGCACACAGTCCGGTGGTATCACGCTCCCGAGTTCCCGCAGCACGGCCTCGACGGAGCCGAGATCGGCGGTGCCGTCCCGGCCCATCGGGGTGGGCAGGCACAGCACGACCACGTCCGACTTGTCGAGTGCGGCGAGTCTGGTGGTGAATCCGAGCCGCTCCTCGGCGAGCCCCTCCCGCACCAGGTCGCCGAGCCCCGGTTCGGCGATGCCGATCTCACCTTCGGCGTAGGAGTCTACTTTGGATCGGTCATTGTCGACGCAGGTAACGTGGTGACCGAGGTGAGCGAGACAGGCGCCGGTGGTGAGGCCGACGTAGCCCGCGCCCACGATTCCGACGCGGTTACCCATGAGGCACCTTCTCTCGCAACAAACCGGCAGCCGCTGCCAGCACGCGCGCGGGCTGGAGCATCAGCAGGCCGGAGTCGGTCCGGTTGCCGTGCGGGTCGCCCACATCCCCGACCCACAGCGCGATGTGCTGCGTGGCCGTGTGCGGCGGGCCCCACAACCGGGGTGGCGTCGGCCCGAAAAGCAGTACGGACGGCGTGCCGAAGGCGGTCGCGAGATGCCCGACACCGGTGTCCCCGCAGACGACGAGCCGGGCCGCGGCGACCAGCGACGCCAGTTCGGCGAGTCCGGCCCGCCCCGCCAGCACGGCTGATTCGGGCAGCCCGGCCGGCTCCGCGATCTCCCGGGCGAGCGCTTGCTCGGCCACGGAACCGGTGATCACCACCCGATGGCCGGCCGCGGCGAGGTCGCGCGCCACGGCCGCGTACCGCTCCGGTGGCCACCGCCGGGCCGGAGAGGCCGCGCCGGGGTGGATCACCACCGCGCTCGGCGCCGGGCTCGGCCCGGGCGGTTCGGGCAGCCGGAGGTCTTCGCGGTCCGCCTGGATCCCGCCGTATTCGAGGAGCCGGCACCACCGGTCCACCTCATGCACGTCGCTCCGCCACTCGAGGCCGGGCTGGGCCGGAAACGCCGGATGACGGTGAGTGAGCAGGTTGCCCGGACGTTGCGCCAGGAGGTCTTCGATGCTCTCCGGACCGCGTCCGTGCAGGTTCACCGCGAGTGCCGGCCGGTTGCCGGGCCAGTGCAACGAACCGAGTCCCGAGGTCGGCAACAACTCGTCGACGGCGTCGATGAGCTCCACGACGTCTCGCAGCCTGTCCGGGGTCGCGAGGACGAGCCGGGCGTCGGGGCGGGCGCGGCGCAGTGCGCGCAGCGCGGGAACCGCCGTGAGCAAATCGCCCAGACCCAGCGCGCGGAGCACGAGGACCGAGTCGGTCACGGCCACGACCCTTCTTCGGATGAGCAGACGACGAGTTCCCGTACCTCGCAGCCCGGCGGCTGGCTCAGCGCGAACACCACCGACCGTGCGGTGTCCTCCGGCCGGTTGAGCTTCGCGCCGGGCGGTGGTTTGTACTGTTCGGCGCGGCCGTCGAAGAAGGCGGTGTCCATGCCACCGGGGATCAGCAAGGTGACGCCGACGACGCCCGCGGTCTCGGCGGCGAGCGCGCGGGTGAAGCCGACCATGCCGAATTTGGAGGCGCAGTAGGCGGTCGCGTCGCCGACGGCCTTGATGCCCAAGGTGGAGCCGCAGGTCACGACGGTCCCGTGGCTTTCCTTCAGGTACGGCAGTGCCGCGCGGACCACGGTGACGGTACCGAGCAGGTTGACCTTGATGACCTGTTCCCAGTCGCGGACGGGCACCTCGTCGAGCGGTCCGCAGGCATCGATGCCCGCGGCGGTGAAGACGCCGTCGAGCCGGCCCCCGGCCCGTTCGACGAGATCGCGCACCGCGGTTTCGGTCGCCGCGGTGTCCGACAGGTCCGCCTGGGCGAACTCCACCGCCCGTTCGGGCCGGACCCGGTCGATCACGTATGGCTTTCCACCCGCTTCGGTAACGGCTTCGGCCACGGCGGCGCCGAGGCCGCTGGCCCCACCGGTGATCAGGATGTTGCCCAGTGCTGTCATCGCTCTCCTTCACAGTTGCCGCGCGCGGTGGCCACCAGCCGGCTCGTCGAGTACCCGGGCACGGTCGGCACCAGCACGATTTCGCCACCGTGGCGGCGGATCACTTCGGCTTCGGGGAGATCGGATTCGGCGTAGTCGCCGCCCTTGACCCAGACGTCGGGACGCAGCCGCTCGAGCAGCCGGGCGGGCGAGCTTTCGCCGAAGACGGCCACCGCGTCCACACAGGACAGTTCGGCGAGCAGGTGCGCCCGGTCGGCTTCGGCGACGATCGGACGGCTGCTCCCTTTCCGTCGCCGGACCGAATCGTCGGAGTTGAGGCACACGATCAGCGCGTCACCGAGTGCACGCGCCTGCCGCAGCAATGCGAGGTGCCCGGGGTGCAGCAGGTCGAAACACCCGCCGGTGGCCACGAGCCGCCCGCCGGAGGCGCGGACCCGCGCGGCGAGTTCGAGGGCCGGTTCCGGGGTGGCGGGCGCGGTCTGGGCGCGTTCGTGCACCGACAGCGCGGAAGCGCCACCAACGGCGACGAACCTCGCGGCCGCCTCCACGCCCGCCGCCACCGCGTCGGCGACTGTGCGCCCATCGAGCAGTGCGCTCGCGGCGGCGCAGGCGAACTGGTCGCCTGCCCCGCAGGTGTCGTATCCCGCGAAACGCAGCCCGGCCGGCACCTCGACGGTCGTCACGCGTTTGGCGTTGGCGAGCAGTGCGCCCGCCGAGCCCGTGGTGACCGCGACCGAGTCGGTACACCATTCGTCGCGGAGGACCTTGGCCAACTCCGCGGGCTCGGTGTAACCCGGCGCGAACCCCGCTGCCTCGCCCGCGTTCGGGGTGACCAGCCGGGCACCGCGGATCGGCGCGGGCCCACGGGGATGCGGATCCCACACGATGGGCACTCGCGGCGCGAGTTCGGTGAGCAGGCCACGGATCTCCGGGTGCGCGGCGACGCCGCGACCGTAGTCCGCGACCAGTATCGCGCCGGCCGTACGCAGTGCGGCGATCACCTCGGGCGCCAGCGGAGTGGTCTTGGCCTTGCCGTTGCCGCCGTCGAGGCGGAGCATCGACTGTCCGCCGGCGCGAATCCTGGTTTTGCTGATGGTGTTGCCCTGCAAGGGAAGCCGCAGCACACGCACGGCCGGCGCCAGCATCCTCGCGATCGCCGCCCCGCCCTCGTCGTCACCAAGGGCCGTCACGAGATCGACCGCGGCGGTGCACCGCGAAGCAAGCAACGCCGCCAGGCCGGCGCCACCGGGCCGGTGCCGTTGCCGGACCACATCCACGACCGGCACCGGAGCCTCCGGACACAACCGGTTCGCCGTGCCGTCGATGTCGACGTCGAGGAGCACATCGCCGACCACCACCAGCCGACTCGCGGCAGTCATGTCGGGACTCCGAGTGCTTCGTCGAGTGAAGCGCACAGCGCGTGTACCAACGCCAGATGTACCTCCTGCACGGTCGCCGTGCTCGGCGCTTCGACCGCGATGGCGTCATCACACAAGGCCGCGAGCGGGTTGGGTGCGGGCCCGGTGAACGCCCAGGTGATGACGCTGATGTCCTGTGCGGCCTTGGCCGCGGCGACGACATTCGGGCTCGTTCCGCTCGTGGACAGCAACAGGAGGACGTCGCCTCGCCTGCCGTGGGCGCGGACCTGACGCGCGAACAGCTCGTTCTGGTCGTAGTCGTTGCCGATCGCGGTCAGCGCGGACGTGTCGGCGTGCAGCGCGATCGCCGACAGCGGCCGGCGTTCGTGGCGGAACCGGCCGACCAACTCACCGGTCAAATGCTGCGCCTCGGCGGCACTGCCACCGTTGCCGCAGGCCAGGAGCCGGCCGCCGCCGTCGAGGATGCCGGCGAGCCGGTGGCCCCACCGCTGGACCTTGGGCGCGGAGACACTCGTCCGCGTCGCGGCTTCGCTCAACGCCGCGAAATGTTCTCTGATCACGAAACACCTCCTGCCCTCAGGCGGCTCCGCTCACCGTCGTCCGGTGACTTCCGCGGTCGCGGCGACCACGTCGAGCGGGCTGATCGATTCGAGGCACGGATGGCCGTCGATCGGGCATTCCCTGGCCCTGGTGTCGCGGCACGGTGCCCCCTGGTCACCGAGCAGCACCGTCAGCACGCGATACGGGGCCCAGCGCGCGGCGGGTACGACCGGAGCGAACAAGGACACGACCGGGGTTCCGACGGCGGCCGCGAGATGTGCGGGCCCCGTGTTGGGCGCCACCACTGCGGCCGCGCCGTCGAGCACCGCGGCGAGTTCACGCAGTGTCGTCGCCCCTCCGAGGTCCCTGGCGTGCTCGCCGGCCACCAGCGCGGTGAGCTGCCGTTCGGACGGCGCGCCGGTCACCACCACGCGATGACCGGCCCGGGCGAGGGCGGCGACCATGGCGGCCGCATGCTCCGCCGTGGGTTGGCGAGCCGGCACCGACGCGGCCGGGTGCACCACGACGTAACCGCGCTCGCCGGTCAGCCGGCTGACATCGGGCAGCGGCCGGCGTACGGCCAGCCCACCGTCGTCCCCGGCGGGGAGCCGGTAGCCCGCGGCTATGGCCAGCGAAAGGGCTCGTTCGCTCTCCGGCACGTCGCCGTGCACCCGATGCCGGAGGTCGAGCAGCGAGCCGGGGTAGTCGTCGGAAATCGCGCCGAGCCAAGGGATTCCGGCCATCCGCAGCAGAAGCGCCAGCGGCAGCGCCGACTGGTGGAACGAGGTGAGGATGAGCGCGCGATCGAACCGCAGTGCCCGGATCCGCGTGACGAACTCGTCGATACCGGCCGCGGTAACCGGTTCCGGATCCAGATCGATCCACGGTGCGCTCCAGGCCAGCACGTCGTCGACTCCCGGCAAGAGTTCGGCGCCGCCGCGCCCGCGCGGGCTCGCCAGCATCGTCACCGTGTCGCCACCGGCCGCCACGGCACGCACGCACGGCCCGGCGAGCAAAACGTCGCCGACGTTGTCCAGGCGCGCGAGGAGTACCTTCCTCATCGCGTCACCCCCATCGCGAGCCGGACGGCCTCGGTGAGGTCTCGCGCGACCAACTGCGCGCGCTGCACTTCTTCGGGACGGGTTTTCGCGGTGGGCACCAGGATCCCGCGTGCGCCGGCACCCTCGGCCGCGAGCACGTCGGCCTCGGTGTCACCGATGATGACGCACCGGTCAGTCGCGACCCCGAGCGCGTGCGCCGCCTGCCGGATGAGGCCCGGACCGGGTTTGCGACAGGAGCACCCGTCGCCTCTGTCGTGTATGCACACCTGCCAGGTGTCGAAGGGGCCGAGCAGCGCCTCCACCCGCGAGTTGACCGCGGCCAGCTCCTCCGGGCTGATCAGGTCCTTGGCGACACCGGACTGGTTGCTGATGATGCCGAGCCGGACACCGGCGGCGCGAAGCCTTGGCAGCATCGTCTCCGCGCCGGGCATCGGCCGGACCTTTTCGGGATCGGCGAGATAGGGCACGTCTTCGATCAGGGTGTCGTCCCGGTCGAACAGGAGCGCGAGCGGCGGCCCGGACGCGTGGCGATACCGGAGTTGCCCGCGCAGGCGGTGCCACGACGCGGCGGGCGGGATCAGCACACTGGTCACCAGCATCCGGCCGATCTCGGCACCCGTGCGCGGCCCGCGCCGGATTCGGGCGATGGCGAACTCCGCGGTCAGCGCCGCCCAGACGGTGGCGGTGACCGCGGCGGCCTTACGGTTGTGGCAAAGTCTGAAAAGGACGGTCAAGCCACCGGCGGCGGCGCAGGCGAGATGCCGGCGAATCCGGCCCGGTCCCTCGCCTATGCGCGCACGCCAGTGCCGGCCGTACTTGCGCCGCATCAAGGCGTTGTCGGCGTTACCACGCTGGGCGCGCAGGCTGGCCAACGGGCCGGAGTCGCGCACCGGGTGCGTGGTGGTGCGCGCGCCGGACGCGATCACGTAGCCGGCCAGGCAGACTCGAAGCGCGAGATCCGCGTCCTCACGGTAAGCACGCGGAAACCGTTCGTCGAAGCCGCCGACCGCGGACAGCACCGAGCGCCGGTAGGCCATGTCGGCGGTGATCCAGCGCGCGGTGGCGAGGCCCGCGGTACCACGTTCGTCGTCCGTGGGGCGCCGGTCCACCGGGAGGGGAACGACTATCCGGCCCTGCGATGCGGCCGTTTCCGGGCCGAGCCCCGCGAGGTCTTCGGCGAGCCGGTCCGGCCAGTCCCGGCCGACCACCACGTCGTCGTCGAGGAAGGCGATCCAGTCGCCGCGTGCCCTGCGCCAGCCGCTGTTGCGTGCCGCCGCGGGGCCGCGCCCCCCGGAGAAGACCACCTCGATCCGATGCCGGCACGGTGGAAGCGGCAGCTCGTGCGGTGACGGCCGGTCGTCCACCACGACGATCTCCCGCGGTGCGGGGCCGGATGCGCCGTCGAGCGCTTCGAGCAGCGTCCGCAGACTTTCGCGGCCGGTCGTCGGGATCACGACGCTGTAGTCGATCATCGCCGGATCACGAACGGCCCGATGGCGAGCAGGTCGATCGGCGCGGAGCCGAAGCATTCGAGGGCATCACGCGGGGAATCGACCATCGGCCTGCCCGCGGTGTTGAGACTGGTGTTCACCACGGCCGGCAATCCGGTTCTGGCCTCGAACCCGGTCAGCATGCGGGCCAGCAAGGGGTTCTCGCCGGCCTCGACGGTCTGCACTCGCGCGGTGCCGTCCACGTGGGTCACCGCGGGCAGGCGGTCCCGCCAAGCCGGGGCGACATCGTGCACGAACAGCATGTAGGGACTGGGCAGCGGACCACGCTGGAAGATCTCGCCCGCACGGTCGGCGAGCACCATCGGGGCGACGGGACGGAAGTGTTCACGCCCCTTCACGTCGTTCAGTCGTTCGAGATTGCCGGCATGGCCGGGATGGGCCAGCAGTGAGCGGTGTCCCAGCGCGCGCGGACCGAACTCGGCCCGTCCCTGGAACCAGGCGACGATCTGGTCGTCGGCCAGCGCCGCGGCGACCGTCCCGGCGAGATCGTCCGGACGTGAGTAGGCGAGTTTTGCCCGGCGCAGCACGGTCTCCAGCTCACCGTCGGTCCATTCGCGACCGAGATCCGCGCCCGGCATCGCCTGTACCGGCTCGCCCCACTCCGTCGCGAGCTGCAGCGCTGCGCCGAGAGCGGTGCCCGCGTCGCCGGCCGCCGGCTGCACCCAGATCTGCTCGAACGGCCCCTCGGCGTGCAGCCGGGTGTTCGCCACGCAGTTCAGTGCGATCCCGCCGGCCATCGCCAGCTTCCGGTTCCCGGTCCGGCGATGCAGCCAGGCGGCCAGTTCCAGCAGGACGTCTTCGAGTCTGCGTTGTACACTCGCGGCCAGATCGGCGTGTTCGCGGGAGAAATCCGACCCGGTGGCGGGCGGTGCGAACGATGTCCAGTCAACGGGCTCGGTGCGGAAACCACCGTCACCGTCGGTGGGAACCAGCCGTTCGAACTCGGAGAGAAACCGCGGCTCGCCGTAGGAAGCCAGCGCCATCACCTTGTATTCGTCGCTCGACCTCGCGAAGCCGAGATGCTCGGTGAGTTCCTCATAGAGCAGGCCGAGCGAATGCGGCAGCCGTTGCGAGGCGAGTTCGACGAACTTGCCGTCGCGGTATTCACCCGCCAGATACGACGTGCTTTCCCCACGCCCGTCGGCGACGAGCACGGCGGGATCGTCGAAGGGGGCAGCCAGCGCGGCGGACGCGCCGTGCGCGACGTGATGGCGTACGAACCGCACCGAGGAGGGATCCAGCCCCGGTAAGCACGCCTTGAGAAATCCGGGCGCGCGGCGCGCATAGTCCGTGCGCGTCCGCTCGCTGCCGTCGTCGAGACCGCCGAGTGAGTGATCGACGAGGTCCGGATCATAGGAGTAGCCCACGGCGTCGACCTGATCCGGACGGATACCCGCGAATTCCAAGCACCAGGCCGCGGCCTGTTCCGGCATTTCCCACGCGGAGAACGGCACCGGCCGCTTGCCGTGCTTGCGCCGGCTGAAGCGCTCTTCTTCCGCCGCGGCCACGATCTCACCGTCCACGACGAGCGCGGCGGCGGGATCGTGGAACACGGCATTGATCCCGAGAATGCGCACGATCCCACCCTTTCCGTCGGGGCAGACCACGGTCCGGTCCGCGTCTTTCTGTAGCGCTACCCGGAGGAATTGGTTGTAAACGAGCCGGAGGAAATCGCTACTCACGGGAGCGGTTCTCGCTCCGGCAGTAGCCGCGCGAACCAGGTCACCGTCCGGCGCAGCCCCTCGGCCAGGTCCACTTCGGGGCGCCAGCCCAGCTCCTGCCGCGCGAGGCCGATGTCGGGGCAGCGCCGTCGCGGATCGTCCACCACGGCGTCGATGTGCTCCACCGGCGACGAGCTTTCCGTGATGCGGGTGATCTCCGACGCGAGTTCCGCCACCGAGATTTCGTGCGGGTTGCCCAGATTGACCGGACCGGGATGACCGGACCGGGCGAGCGCGAGCAGACCACGCACGGTGTCGTCCACATAACACAACGACCGGGTCTGCTCGCCCGTGCCGGTGACGGTCAGCGGCTCACCGGCCAGCGCCTGACGGACGAAGGTCGGCACCATGCGGCCGTCATGTGCCCGCATGCGGGGACCGTAGGTGTTGAAGATCCGCGCGATGCCGGTGTCCATTTCCTCTTCCCTGCGGTAGGCCATGGTGAGCGCCTCGGCATAACGTTTCGCCTCGTCGTAGACGCTGCGCAGGCCGACCGGGTTCACGTTCCCCCAATAGGTTTCCGGTTGCGGGTGTTCGGCGGGATCGCCGTAGACCTCGCTCGTCGATCCGAGCAAGAACCGCGAGCCGCACCGCGCGGCGAGTTGAAGCAGGTTCTCCGTGCCCACCGAGCCCGCTTGCAGCGTTTGTAGCGGTAACCGAAGGTAGTCCGGCGGCGATGCCGCCGACGCGAGGTGGAACACGGTGTCATACCAACGGTCGGCCGGTAACGGCATTGTGACGTCGTGCTGTATCAACCGGAATCCGGGCTTGTCGAGCAGGTGTGCGATGGTGTCCGGGGAGGACGTGGCGAAATTGTCGAGTGCGTCCACTTCGGCTCCGGCGGCGAGCAGACTGTCGCACAGATGCGAACCTATGAATCCCGCGCCTCCGGCCACCAGTGCGAGCTGAATGCTGTGGGTCATTCCAGCGGACTACCCGTGCCGCCGCGGTTGAACCGGCGCGCACAGGGGTACCTGCGGCCCATGCGGGTACTTGTCACCGGCTGGCCGAGCTTCCGCGAGGGCGAGGCGACCGCGGGGGATGTGTTGAGTATGCGGCGGGTTTCGGAGGTGCTGGCCGGAGCCGGGGTGGCGCACGATTCGGCGTGGAGCCCGGGTTTCCGGCCGGGAGCACTGTCGCTGGACGACGCGGACCCGCGCGAATACACCCATCTGGTCTTCGCGTGCGGACCCGCGCACGGCAGGCAGGTGCGGTGGCTGCACGAGCGGTACGCCGCATGCCGGCGGATCGCGGTCGGGGTCTCGGTGATCGACCACGACGACACCGCCGTTACCGGTTTCCACCGGATACTCGCCAGGGACGACGGCGAAATGTCCACTGTGGATCTTTCGCTGACCGCGGCGGCGCATCCGGTGCCGGTGGCGGGTGTCGTGCTGGCGCCGGCGCAGCCCGAGTACGGCGCCAGCCGACGACACGACGAAGTCCATGCCCACCTGTCGGACTGGCTGTCCACGCTCGACTGCGCGCGGGTTCCGGTGGACACCCGGCTCGCCTGCGACGACTGGTCGAAATGCGCGACACCCGACCAGTTCCTGTCGCTGGTCGGCAGGTTCGACGCGATCGTGACCACCCGTCTGCATGGGCTGGTCCTCGCGTTGCGCGCGGGCGTGCCGGTACTGGCCGTGGATCCGGTCGAGGACGGCGGGAAGGTGACCGCACAGGCCGGTGCGCTCGGCTGGCCCGCGATCGTCGCCGCTCGACGGGCCGGTGAACCGGGCCTTCTCGACCGGTGGTGGGCATGGTGCCTTTCCCGCGCGGGCACGGCGGCCGCGAAAGACGGGCGAGGGGGTGGAACCCTTGCCGAGCAACTACTCTCGGAGGTTTCACGGTGACTGGGACCACGGTCGTGATCGCGACCAGGAACCGGGCGGGCGAACTCGCCCGGACCCTGCGTGAGCTGACCTCGCTCCGGCCGGCCCCGGCGATCGTCGTGGTCGACAACGCCTCCGCGGACCATACCTCGGCGGTGGCCGGATCGTTCCCCGGTGTGCGGTTGATCCGGCTACGACGGAACCTGGCGGCGGCCGCGCGTAACGTCGGGGTAGCGGAGGCGACTACCCCATACGTTGCGTTCAGCGACGACGATTCGTGGTGGGCAGAGGGCGCACTGGCCGAAGCCGAGCGGATTCTCGACGCCTACCCGGAGGTCGGGCTGCTCGCCGCGCGGACACTCGTCGGTCCACCCGGGACCGATGATCCGGTGAACGCGTCGATGGCGGCCAGCCCGCTGGGTCGCGCCCGGGAGCTGCCGGGGCCGTCGGTGCTCGGGTTCCTCGGCTGTGCGGTGGTCGTCCGCAAGGTGGCGTTCGTCCAAGCGGGCGGCTTCAGTGAGCTTCTCCACTTCGGCGCGGAGGAGCGACTACTCGCGCTCGATCTCGCAGCGCACGACTGGAAACTGTGCTACGCCGGGGAAGTCCATGCCCACCATCACCCGTCACCGAACCGCCCGGCTCCGACGTGGCGTGCACGCGCGGAGCGGCGGAACAACTTGCTGATCACCTGGTTGCGGCGACCTTTGCGGCGGTGTCTCGCCCAAACGGCGGCGTTGGCGGTGCGGGCAGTGCGTGACGCGGATGCACGGACGGTGCTCGTCGGTTTGCTGGCGCGTCTCCCGTCGGCGTTGAGACAGCGCCGCCGGTTACCGGAGTTCGTCGAACAACAGGCAAGGCGGCTCGAGCGGGCGGAGGAAGCGCGTGACAGTGTCAAGCCGCGGTTCGCGGAGGAACAGGCATGAGTAGCCCTTTGTCAAGCCGCGGCAGTCAAGGTGACCACCGCGCCTTACCCGCGGAGGAGCAAGCATGAGCCGGATCACGGTGGTCGTGATCACCCACAATCGTCGCGATCAGCTGATGGAGACGTTGGCGCAGATGACGAAGCTGCCGGATAACGCGCCGATCATCCTGGTCGACAACGCTTCGCGTGATGGAACTGCGGACGCTGTCGCTCGCTCGTTCCCGGAGGTCGAGTTGATCCGGGCGGACCGCAACCTCGGCTCGGTAGCGCGCAACCACGCCGTAGGGCGCGTGCGCACACCGTATGTCGCCTTCTGCGATGACGACACGCGGTGGCAGGCCGGTTCACTCGAACACGCCGCGGACGTGCTCGACAGCTATCCCGGGCTTGCGTCCGTCACCGGGAAATGTCTGGTGGAGCCGGGATTGACGGAGGACCCGCTGACGCCGGAACTGCGGTATTCGCCGGTGTCCGGGCCCGACTGGCTGCCCGGCCCGGCGCTGCTGGGCATCATGGCCGGACTGACCGCCTTCCGCATCGCCGCGTTCACCGAGGTCGGTGGCTTCTCGGCACGCATGTGGCTCGGCGGCGAGGAAGAACTGCTGGCGCTCGACCTGGCCGCGCGCGGCTGGTGGATGTGCTGGGACGAGGAGATCGTGGTCCACCACGCACCATCCGAGGTCCGGGACTCGCGCCGCCGCCGCCAACTCGGCATCCGGAACACCTTGTGGACATTGTGGTTGCGGCGCCCGTTGCGCAGCGCACTGAGGCGGAGCGTGGCGGTGCTCCGGTCGGCGCCGTTCGATTCCGCGACCGCGCTGGCGGTTGCGGAAGCACTACGGGGGCTGCCCTGGGTACTTCGGGAACGTGCGGTGGTCCCACCCGCCGTCGAGGCAGGCTTGGTCTCGCTGGAGGAATCGCAACGGCAATCGCAAGCCCGTCGCTACGTCGGCTGAACGACTCTGAACGGCTTACTGGGCGGCGGATTCCGACGGCCGGTGGGCCGCCGGGTTGGCGCGACGGTAGGCGCGC
Organism: Amycolatopsis taiwanensis DSM 45107; assembly: GCF_000519205.1. Classification (GTDB taxonomy): domain Bacteria; phylum Actinomycetota; class Actinomycetes; order Mycobacteriales; family Pseudonocardiaceae; genus Amycolatopsis_E; species Amycolatopsis_E taiwanensis. Next base: position 275,505 of record NZ_JAFB01000008.1, read on the forward strand.
AGGGTGTCCGTGGCGATTCGATCCCACGAGTAGCGGGCGCTCACGCGATCGCGCCCCGCGATGCCATACCTTTCGCGCATGACCGGGTCGGAGAGCAGGCTCCGGATGGCCGACGCGAGCCGGTGCGGGTCGCGCGGCCGCACCAGGCTGCCGGTCACACCGTCGACGACCGTATCGATCAGGCCGCCGACCGCGCCCGCCACCACGGGCACGCCGCAAGCCATCGCTTCGAGTGGGGTGATGCCGAATGGTTCGTACCAGGGTGTGCAGGCGACGACGCTCGCCGAGCGCAGCAGGGCCGGCATGTCCGCACGCGGCACCTGACCCACCATGTGCAGCCGGTCGCCCACGCCGAGCACGTCGGCGAGGCCCCGCAGCCGCTGTGCTTCCGGATCGTCGACGAGTTCTCCCTTACCGGGCCCGCCGATGATGACGAGTTCGGTGTCGGGAAGCGACCTGAGCGCGGTGATGGTGGTATCGAAACCCTTGCGCGGCACCAGGCGCCCGACGGTGACCACCCGATGTGCGGCGCCTCGTGCGGCACGCGGCCCGTCCGCACGGAAGCTGTCGAGGTCGACTCCACAGGGCACCACCGAAGCCCGCGACCGGGGCATACCGAGCCGCACGAGTTCGAAGACCTCGTCGGAGCACGTGGCGATCACCCGGTCGACGCGCTGGGCGATCATGCGTTCCAGCCGTATCCGGCTGGGCGGGCTGGTGTCCTCGGCGCCCTGGTGCCTGCGCTTGACCGCGCCCAGCGCGTGAAAGGTCTGTACCAGACACAGGCTGCTGCGCGCGGCCGCGAGCACCGAAGCGAGCCCGGACATCCAGAAATGCGCGTGCACGATGTCCGGCCGGTCCCGCTCCCACGCCGCACGCAGGAACTCGGCGAACTCACCCATGTACGGCAGCAACTCGTCCTTCGGTAGCTGTTCGGCGGGCCCGGCGGGCACGTGCACCACGCGGTAGCCGTCGGCGGCGGTGGTTTCCTCGGGCGAGGTGCGGCTGTCGCGGCGCGTGTAGACGGTGACCTGGTGTCCTTGCCGGCACAGGGCGGCGGAAAGCTCGGCCACGTGCAGGTTCTGCCCCCCGGCGTCGACCCCGCCGAGCGCGGCGAGGGGACTGGCGTGTTCGGAGACCATGGCGATCTTCATCGGCATCACGTCCTTCAGTGGGTGAGTTCGGCGAGCAGCGAGTCCCACCGCGCCAGGAACGCGTCGAGCCCGTAGTGGGACACGGCGAACTGCCGAGCGCGCTTGCCGGCCAGCCTCGCCAGGTCGGGTTCGTGTAGCAGTTCGCCGAACGTGGTCGTCAGAGCCGTGATGTCGGTGGACAGTGCCCCCGCGTCCGGGGGTACGGCCCGTAACGCCTCCGTCGTCGCCAGCGCGACCACCGGCATGCCGAGGTGCATCGCTTCGAGTAGGGACAGGCCGAGGGAGGTCCACCGCGCGGTGTGCAGGTAGACGCGCCTGCGCGCCACTTCGTCGTGCAGTTCGGCCGGCGCGAGATCGCCGATGCCACGGATGGGATGCCGGGCCAGTGGCGGAGCGAAATCCGTCGCGCCGATCCCGTAGAGATCGACGGGACCCACCTGCGAGAAGGCCGGCAGCAGATCGCTTCCGGTGACCCGCGCCCGCCGTACCGGTTCGTTGATCATCGTGACGCCATGGGGCACCTCCCCGGTGTAGCGGTGACCCGGATCGACGATCCCATGTGGAATGACCACGGTCGGCGCGCTTCCACAGTCCCACATCAGGTCGTTGAAATGCGTCACGTGCACGATGGGGATAGCCGATTGGCCGGCCAGCGGATGGACCGAGCTGGCGGCGTAGGGCGAAGGAGCGTTGTGTTCCACGTACACCGCGGGGACGTCCTTGCCGGGCACCTGTCCGAGCCATTCGGTGACGCGGTCGATCTCTTCCATGCGTTGCAGCACCACGACGTCTGGCTCGGTGTGCGCGAGCTCCTCAACCGGAACCTCCGTCACGGCGGCGGGCCAATCGCGGCCGGCGCGTCCCAGGCCCCAGGCACCACCCTGCGGCAGCACCGGCAGCGTGTAGCTGTGTCTGCCGTGGACGAACGCCGTCGTCCACGACCCGTGCACGTGCCACAACAGGATCTCTGCCATAGCAGTAGTCGTTGCCGTCCAGCCGGCCGTTAAACACCTATGTGTGAGATGCACGCCGCACTCAGCGGCCGGCGAGCTCGTCGGCGAGTTCACGGCTGAGCGCGACACGGACGAGTGACGCAGCAAGCGGTGCCAGGTGCTCGCCGTCGGTGAGCCGGGCGAGTTTTTCCGGATCCTCGGGCAGCGCCAGCCGTTTCGCGCCGGCCAGCGCCTTCCTGTCCAGGTAGGGCCGCAGTTCCGGCCAGACAGCCTGGGCTTCGCGGCAGAAGATGTCGGCGCCTACGGGACCGACGCGGGAGAACTGGCGCAGCTGCCGGGTGATCTCGGTGCGGTCCTGCCCGGCCTCTTTCCGTAGCTTGCGCAGATCGCCGGAGTAGCGGTCCAGCAGCGTTTCCGCGCTTTGACCGAGCGCGGTCGCGGTCTGCTCGTCGTAGCGTTTGTAATGGGCCCGGCCGAGCGCGTCGACCCGGTCCTGCCAGTCGGCGTCCGCCATCGCGCGCGGCGTGGTCAGCTTGGCCCTGGCCAGTTCCTTCGCGGCGTCTACCGCGATGTTAGCGTTGATCCGGGTGGACAGCAGGGTGGAGAGCACCAGCAGCCGGTACAGCGGTGCCGGCTTGTCGGCGAGGCGGATGCCCGCTTCGGCGGCATAGGTCTCTCCGGCGCGGTCGAGCAACCGGCGCACCATGGTCTTGTTCCGGTCGGCCATGACTCCGGCTACCCGGCACGCGGTGACTCCATGCCTGGGGTTTGCACCGGTCGTAGCCGGTGATCGTCCCGAACCGGAATTTCACCGTCTTGAATCGGGAACTCGCCGTCCTGAACCGGGATTTCACCGTCTTGAACCGGGAACTCGGGGGCCTGGGGCGGGAACTCGGGGGCCTGGGGCGGGGACACGCCGGTTCACAGCTCGGGCAGGTGTTGCGGCAGACCGAGCAGGGGGGCGAACGGATCTCCCTTGTCCGCCAAGCGATCCGCGACCGTGCGGATGGTCCAGCCGTCGGGCCGCAGGTCCTCCTCGTCGAGTTCGTCCCACTCGAGCGGCACCGAGACCGGGGCACCCGGGCGGGGCCGGACGCTGTAGGGCGCCACGAGGGTCTTGTTGATGACGTTCTGGGTGTAGTCCAGCCGGGCGAGGCCGCCGCGTTTGCTCTTCTCCCACTGCCAGCTCACCAGGTCCGGCACGGTGCGGCCGATGAGCCGGGACACGGTTTCGGTCCAGGCGCGGGTTTCGTCGTAGGTGTAGCGCGGTTCGACCGGCACCCACACCTGGATGCCGCGCTGGCCGGTGACCTTCGGCCGGCCTTCGAGACCGAGCCGCTCCAGCGCCGTGCGGTGCAGCCGGGCCAGCAGGAGCACATCCTCGAACCGGGTCCGCGGACCGGGATCGATGTCGAACAGGGCCCACGTCGGATGCTCCACGTCCGGGATCCGGGAGGTCCAGGCATGCAGTTCCAGCGCGCCGTAGTTGGCGAGCCAGGCCAGGGCGGCGGCGCTGTCCGGTACGAGGTAGCAGTGGGCCTCGTCGGAGTCGGCGCGGTCGTTGTACCAGCGTCGCAACCACTTCGGCGCGTGCCCGGGCGCTTCCTTCTGCCAGAATCCGGGTTTGCCGATGCCGTTGGGGAAACGGTGCGCGTTGAGCGGGCGGTCGGCGAGATAGGGCAGCATGACCGGCGCGATCGTCGCGTAGTACGCGATCAAGTCGCGTTTTGTCACCGCGGTTGCGTCTTCGGCCGCGGGAACGAGGACCTTGTCCAGGTTCGTCAGGTTCAGCCGATGCCCGTCGAAGTCCCAGGTTCCCTTGCCGTCCAGCTTGTCCAGTGCGGCCAGTTCGTCGCGGTTCGGCGGTGGCAGGCGGGTCGGCACGGCGGCCCGGGAGGCCGGCCGGTCGCTGTGCCAGGTCGCCTCGGGGTCCGCCGCCACCTCGTCGTTCGTGCGACCGGTCTTGACCGATTTCGGGTGGTCGTCCGCCTCCCAGCCCTTGCGCGCGTGTTCGTCGTGTTTGTGCAGCAACAGCCACTGCTCCTTGTCCGAAGTGGACTGGCCGCGCCGGACGAGGACGAACCGGCCGGCGAGCTTGTCCCCGTGCAGATCGAAATGCAGGTTGCCGTCCCTGATCGCCTGCGCGGGATCGTCGGTCTCCGCCGGTTCCCAGGTGCCCCGGTCCCAGACGATCACGTCCCCGCCGCCGTACTGTCCCCGGGGGATGACGCCTTCGAAATCGGCGTACTCGCGGGGATGATCCTCGACGTGTACCGCCATCCGCCGGACGTCCGGATCGAGGGTGGGGCCCTTCGGCACCGCCCAGCTCACCAGCACACCGTCGAGTTCCAGCCGGAGATCGTAATGACGGCGCCGGGCCCGGTGCCGTTGCACCACGAACGAGTTCCCGCCCCGCGTGAAGTCATCGTCGCCGGCGGGCTCCCTCGTCCGGGCGAAGTCACGTTTCGTCTGGTATTCCGCCAGGCGACGCCGCTCCGCCAATGCTGACTCCTTTCCGTGCTCCTGTCCGTTCAGTCGTGTTACCCAAGATCGGCGTGGTTACGCGTCGAAGCATGGTGGCCGGACGCGATCTCCCCCACGAACCCTGCCGGTGCCGACGCGGCGACGGGCTCGATGGAATAGGTCGCATAGGCAGCGCGGATGACCGGCTGCGCGACGTTGCGCACCCGCACGCCGCCCGGTGTGACGCCCTGTTCGGAGCCGAAGTGGGCATGGCCGTGCAGGGCCAGGTCGGCCCCCACTTCGTCGACCGGCTCACACAGCAGGTACGAGCCGAGGAACGGGTGGATTTGCGGTGGCTCTCCCCCCAGGGTGCCCGCGATCGGGGCGTAGTGGGTGAGCGCCACCGTCACGTCGGTGTCCAGACTCAGGAGCGCTTCCCGGAGCCGGTCCGCCGATTCCATGGTGTGCTCGACGAAGCTCTTCATCTCACGTTCCCCGAACCGGCTCGCGCATTTGCCGGCGAACCCTCCGCCGAATCCCTTCACCCCGGCCACGCCGAGGCTCCCGCCGGGCAGGTCGAAGGTGATGGCGGTGCCTTCCAGCATCGTGATGCCGGATTCGGTCAGCAGGGCCGCGATGGCCTCTTCCTGGTCGCTGTGATGGTCGTGGTTGCCGAGCACGGCGGCGACCGGAACGCCAAGCCCGGCGAATTCCTCGGCGACGACGCGCGCCTCGTCCAGGGTTCCGTGCTGGGTGAGGTCCCCCGCGAGCAGCAGGACGTCGGCGTGGTCGCCGATGTGTTCCAGCGCGGGGCGTAGCAGGCCGCGGGAGTCCTCACCGAGGTGGACGTCGCCGACAGCGGCGATCCTCATGGGTTGAGCTCCTCGGTGTGCGCGGGTTCCCGGACATCGGCGACCCGGACATCGTTGTGCACCAGTTCGCCGTGCAGGTGCTCGGTGATCACGACGTCGAGTTCGTCGCGGCGGGCCGGGCAGGCGACCTCGCCGGTGAGGTGCACGTGGTTGCCGCATACGGTCACGTGCACGCCGAGTTCGGCGGTGCGGGGGTCCTCCGCGAGCGCTCGGGTGAGTCTCGCGACGAGATACTGCGGGGCTTCGGCCACGCTGACCATCTCCTTGGCGTCGATGATGGACAAGCCTGCGAGCAGGGGCAGAAACGCCCTGGCATAAGGGGATTCCATGGTCTGGCGGGTCACTTCGCCCCAGTCCACCTGCTCGCGCAGATCACGCGCGATCCGGAGCAGCGGGGCGAGATCACACTGGTGCGCGTTGAGCACCAGCAGTTTGTCCACCAGCAAGTCCGTGCCGGACAAGACGGGCGCCACGGTGGGGCCGACCCGCATCACGTCCGCGCGGTCGAGCAGTGCGTCGGTCACCGGCCGGTGGTTGGGCCGGAACACCAGATCCACCAGGCGTTCGCCGTCGTAGACCTTCGTCAACCAGTCCTCGGGCGGGTGCACGCCCCGCATTCCCGCCTCCATCAAGGCTTTCTGGGCCCGGCGCGCGTCCCCGGCCTTGAGGAAGATGTCGACATCGTGCTCCGAGGGCGGTCCGCCCCGCGCGTACACGGCCAGCCCGCCGGCGACCGCGAACCGCACTCCGGTCGGCTCCAACGCGGTCACCACCCGGGTCACGCTCTGCAACAGCTCGTCGATCTCCATCACTCAGGCCGTCCAACCGGTTGCTGTCTCGACCTGGTTTCCCCACCGTTCGGTGGGCTATTCGTTGCCGCCGGTGTTTGCCCCCTGGCCGCCACGGGGAAGCCGAGTCCTTATGGACCGCCATGAAGACCCTCAACCCGGCGTGACGCCCCCGGATCCGGCGCCGGAGCAGGTCCCCGGGCTGGAACCGGGCGGCGGAGTGCCACCAGGAGAGACGCCGCCGGAATCAGGGCAAACCTCGGGGCTGTCGAGCCCGCAGCCCCCTCCGCCGCGCGGCGTGCCGACCGCCTCGGTGGCCGTGGCCATTGTGCTCACGCTCGCCGTGGCGACCTTGCTGATTCTGCTGGCATTGGGCATGCTCCGCTGAGCACAGGCCGCGAGGTGACGCGTCTGCCGTGGAGGTACGGACGGCCTTCCGGCCGCGTGCCCTACGGACTGGTGGCGAGCCGCTGTGTGGTTTCGAGCAGAAGGGCATGGACGAACGCTTGGGGCAGGTTCCCGCGCAGCTGCCGCTGCCGGACGTCGTATTCCTCGGCGAACAGGCCGGGTGGGCCGCAGGCCGCACGGTTGCGCTCGAACGAACGGAACGCCTCGACGTCGTGCCCCTGGTGCCAGTGGGCGAGCGACACGATGAACCCGCACAACAGGAACGCCCCTTCCGCGTCGCCGAGGGGCTGGTTGTTCGGGGCGAAGCGGTAGACGTAGCCGTCTTGGCACAAGTCCGTTTGGACGGCCTCGAGGGTCGCTACCGTGCGCGGATCGTTGGCGGCCAGCGCGCCGCGGACCGGGGGGAGGAGCAACGCGGCGTCCGTGCCGGACACCTCGGGGCTGCGCTGCCAGGCCCCGCGCTGGTCGATGCAGCGGCGGCTCGTCTCGGCGAGCAGCTTGTCGGCGAAGCCGGTGAGGTCGGCGGCATGGCGCGGCGTGCGCTGCTGGGCGATCGCACGGAGGCCCGCGACGCACGCCAGACGCGAGTGGCTCCACCAGTCATCGTCCAGTTCCCATACTCCTGCTTCCGGCCGGTCCCAGCGCTGGTTGATCAGCTCGACGCAGCGGTCGATGGCGTGTTCGGTGTCGGGAGTGAGGCGGTCGTGGCGGGCGGCGGCCGCGTACAGCTGCAGCAGTTCACCGACCGTGTCGAGCTGGAACTGCCGGTTGACGTGGTTACCCACGATGGGGTTCCCGCCGGGATAGCCGGGCAGATCCAGCACGGTTTCATCTGGTGGTGGAGTGCCGTCGGTGCGGTAGGCGGGCAGGAGGTCGTCGCCGTGTTCGAGCACGCGGGCAGTGGTGAAGGCGACGGCGTCGTCGAGTAACGGGTGGGGCTCGGCGACCGACGCCGCGAGGCCGGCGTAACACTGGTCGCGCAGCCAGGAGTAGCGGTAGTCGTAGTTGCGGCCGGCTTCGGCCCGCTCGGGCAGGCCCAGGGTGGCGGCGGCGACCATGCCGCCGCCGGCGGTGGTCAGGCCGCGGAGCACGACGTAGGCGTGGCGCGCGTCGCGGGGTGCGATGGTGTTGTCGAACGCGGGCACCGCCTGATGCCAGGCGTACTCGGTGGCGATCCACTGCTCGGCGGCGTCGGGTGGTTGCGGCAACGGCTGATCACCGAGTTCCAGCACGAAATCGTGGTGGGTACTGCCCGGCACGGTCAGCTCGAGGATCAGGCGGCCGTCGCGGTCGGGACGGGCGTGGGCGGCGCCGGTCCAGCGAATGCGGAGGCCGCCGGTCCGGGCGGTCCAGACCCCGTCGTCGAGGCTGAGGTTACGCATCGAGCGGCCGCCGAACGCGTCGCGCAGGTCGAGTTGGACGCGCATCCGGACGTCTCGCTCAAGGGCCTCGATGCGGCGAAGGACGACCGCGCGCCGCGGGTCGGCGGGGTAGGTGAGCGCTTCGCGGCACTCGACGACGGTGTCCGTGGTGACCCAGCGGTTGCGCCAGATCAGCGTGCCGGGCTCGTAGTAGCCGCCCCAGACACAGGTGTCCACCGGGCTGACCGAGTAGCTTCCCCGGCCGCCGATCAGGGAGGACAGGACGGCGCTGTCGGCCCAACCGGGCGCACAGAGCCACGCGATGTCGCCGTGCGGGCCGCACAGCCCGCCGCGTTCACCGTCGGCCAGCAGCGCGTACTCGCGCAGGACGTGCGGGGGGAAGTTTTGCCAGTCGCTCATGACCGAACTCGCCGCCACAGCGTGAGAGTCGCCGCGGCGAGCGCGCCACCGCAGGCAGTGAGCAGGCTGCGGTGCCGGCTGGTCCACAGCTGGAAACTGTGTGAGAGGGACTTGCTGTCGAATTCACCGTGGGCGCCGTAGTCGTGGCCGGTGGCGCCGTCGGCCGGCTCCCACAGGTTCGCGGGCTGGTCCGGCGGCGTGGGCTGCGCGGTCTGCTGGGACTTGAGCCCGGTCTTCGCGAGGTAGCGGTCGAGCAGGCCGGGGGCGACGGCGTTCGCGATGAGCGTGCCGACCGTGCTGCCGCCCACCCAGTACTCGCGACGGCGGGGGTGGTCGGCGGCGTAGAGCACGGCCCGGGCGGCGACCTCGGGCTGGTAGATCGGCGGGACCGGCTGTGCGTGGTGCGGCAGGCGCGAGAGCACCCAGGAGAACTGCGGAGTGTTGACTCCGGGCATCTGCACCATCGTCACGTGGACGTTGCTGTGTTCGGCCAGCAGTTCGCAGCGCAGCGACTCGTGAAATCCCTGGATGGCGTGCTTCGCGCCGCAGTAAGCGCTTTGCAACGGGATACCCCGGTAGGCCAGTGCCGATCCGACCTGCACGATCGTGCCCTCATCACGCGGTTTCATGCGCTTGAGCGCGGCCATGGTGCCGTACACGAAACCGAGGTAGCTGACCTCGGTCACGCGTCGGAACTCCTCCGGCCGGATGTCGCTGAAGCGCGCGAACACCGAGGTGAAGGCGACGTTCACCCAGATGTCGATCGGCCCGAACTCCTGCTCGACCCGCTCGGCGGCTGCCTCTACCTGGTCGAAGTCGGCGACGTCGGTGGGGAGTTCGAGTGCGGTCCCGCCGGCGCGGCGGATGTCGCCGGCCGCGGCTGCCAGGCCTTTCTCGCCGCGGGCGAGCAGCGCGACGTGGGCTTTCCGGGCGCCGAACGCCTGGGCGACCGCACGGCCGATACCGCCGCTGGCGCCGGTGACGACGACGACTTGGCCCGAATTCCTGGTGTCTGACATGGGATCTCCGATCTTCTACCGGGGACACGGCGCGTCATGGCGGCTCGCGTTCCGGGTGGCGCCCGCCCAGATGGCCGCGACCGCCGCGTTGACCACGGCGGGATATCGCCATCGGCGAGACAGCCTGGCAAGGATGAGCATGCTCAGGCAGTGCGCGAGGTCGGCCGTCCACGCCCACCTGGCGACGAAGCCGGCCGGGCGCCGTAGGGTCACGGCGGATTGGGCCAGGTGCCGCAGGCCCAGCGCGGTCACCACCGTCGCCAGCTCGTGCTGGTCCCGGAGAACAGACCGCGAAGCCGTCAACAAGACGCACCCCCACGCCGCCCGCACGGTCGCGATCGACGTAGTCCTCACCGTGCGCTCCGCCGGGTGGCTGTGCGGCCTTCGAGCCCACTGGCCAGCAGCTCCGCGAGGTGGACGCCTTCGCGTCCGTTGCTGTCCAGCTCGTGGATCTGGGTGCGGCAGCTAAATCCGTCGGCCAGCACGACCATGTCGGCCGAAGCCTCGCGCACGCGCGGGAGAAGTACGCGCTCTGCGCAGGCTTCGCTGACCGCGAGATGCCCCTTCTCGAAGCCGAAATTTCCGGCCAGGCCGCAACAGCCGGAGTCGAGGTGCTCGGCGTCGACACCGGCATCCCGCAGCAACTGCTGGTCGGGGTCCCACCCCATGACCGCGTGCTGGTGGCAGTGGACCTGGGCGATCGCCTTCGCGGACAACCGCGGTGGCCGGTAGCCGGGGGAGTGCTCGGTGAGCAGTTCGGCGAGGGTGACGGTCTGCGCATGCAACCTGCGGACGTCCTGGTCACCGGGGAACAGCTCGAGGGCGTCGGAGCGGAACACCGCGGTGCAGCTGGGCTCCAAGCCGACGACGAGCCCGCCCTCGCGCAGATGCGGCGCCAGTTCCCGGACGGTGCGGGTCAGGATGCGTTTGGCGGTGCCGAGTTGGCCGGTGGAGATCCAGGTGAGTGCGCAGCACACCGGCCTCGACGGCATCGTGACCCGCCATCCGGCCTCCTCCAGGACACGCACCGCGGCCTGGCCGACGTGCGGGTGGAAGGCGTTGGTGAAGGTGTCCGGCCACAGCAGCACCGTGCCCCGAACGCCGTCGTCGGCGGGGCGGTGCCGCGCGAACCACTGCTGCAGGGTTTGCCCGGCGAACAAGGGAATCTCTCGGTCTTCGACGCCGGCGGCGCGTGTGGCCAGCCGCGACAGGCCCGGGGCGTGGGTCAGCACGTTGACCAGCTTGCCGGCGTGGAGCTTCCCCACGATCCGGGCGACGGCGGGCAGCCAGCCCATCGTGAAGTCGGAGCGCGGCCGCCGCCAAGGGCGGCCGTGGAAGTGGTGAGCGAGGAACTCGGCCTTGTACGTGGCCATGTCCACATTGGCCGGACAGTCCGTCTTGCAGCCTTTGCACGCCAGGCACAGGTCGAGCGCGTCCTTCACCTCGGTCGAGCGCCAGCCGTCGGTGAGCGGGCCGTCTCCGTGCCCGTCGAGCATTTCGAACAGCAGCCGCGCACGGCCGCGGGTGGAATGTTCCTCTTCGCCGGTGACCTGGTAGGACGGGCACATGACCTGCCCGCCGTCGGTCTTGTGCTGGCGGCAGCGGCCGATGCCGACACAACGGTTGGCGGCCTGGGCGAACGAACCGCCGTCGTGCGGGAACTTGAAGTACAGGTCCTGGGGGTTGGCGGGAGCCCAGCCGCCGCCGAGGCGGAGGTTTTCGTCCAGCCGGTACGGGGCGACGACCTTGCCGGGGTTCATCCGGTCCTCGGGGTCGAAGATCGCCTTGAGCCGGCCGAAGGCGGTGACGATCTCGTCTCCGAACATCCTCGGCAGCAACTCGCCGCGGGACTGTCCGTCGCCGTGCTCGCCGGAGAACGAGCCACCCAGTTCGGCGACGAGGTCGGCGGCGCGTTCCATGAACCGGCGGTAGGTCGCGACACCGTCGGCGCTGTAGAGATCGAAGGGGATGCGGGTGTGGACGCAGCCCTGTCCGAAGTGGCCGTAGAGGCTGGGCCCGGTTTCGCTGGCGTAGCCGAACTCTTCGTACAGCGCGGTAAGTCTCCGCAGGTACTTACCGAGCAATTCGGGGGCGACCGCGGAATCTTCCCAGCCTTCGAAGGTGTCGGCCTTGCCGGGCACGTGTGCTGTGGCGCCGAGCCCGGCCTCCCGGACGTGCCAGAGTTCGGTCTCGCGGGCGGGATCGTCAAGGAAGGCGACGTCGGCCTGGTTCTCGGTGTCGTGCAACGCTTCCAGCAGCTGGTGGGCTCGACGCTCGACCTCGTCGGTGGTGGTTCCGCCGAACTGCACCATGAGGAACGCGCGACCTTCCGGCATCTCGGCCAGCGCCTGCGGGTTCATGTTCTTGATCTGCTGGTCGCGGATGAGCTTGTGGTCGATGCCTTCGAGGGCGATCGGCTGGTGCGGGAGGATCGCCGGCACGGCGTCGGCGGCGGCGACGACGTCGGGATAACCGAGTACGACCAGCGTCCGTTCTTCAAGCACCGGGACCAGCTTCAGTTCCGCGCGAAGCACCGTGACCAAAGTGGACTCCGAGCCGACGAGCAGGCCCGCGACGTCGAAGTGGTTTTCGGGCAGCAGTGAGTCGAGGTTGTAGCCGGACACGCGGCGGGGGATGTCGGGGAAGCGGCGGCGGATTTCGTCGGCGTACTCGTCGCGCAGCCGCCGCAACTGCCGGTAGATCGCCGCTTGTGCGTTGCCGTGGCGTTCGATCTCGCGGTATTCCTCGTCGGTCGTTTCGCCGCACCAGAACCGGGTGCCGTCGGCGAGGACGACCTCGAGGCGTGCGATGTTGTCGACGACCTTGCCGGTGCGCTGGGCGGTGGCGCCGCACGAGTTGTTGCCGATCATGCCGCCGAGGGTGCAGTTCATGTGCGTGGCCGGTTCCGGCCCGAACCGCAGGCCGGTGTCGGCGAGCTGCCGGTTGAGCTCGTCGAGCACGATCCCCGGCTGCACGATGCAGGTGCGCGCCTGTTCGTCGACGGATTCGAGCTTCGTGCAGTACTTCGACCAGTCGAGGACGACCGCCGTGTTGGTGCACTGCCCGGCCAGGCTGGTGCCGCCACCGCGGGAAAGCACCGGCGCCCCGAACTCCCGCGCCACCGCCAGTGCTTCGACCGCGTCGTCGGGCGAACGGGGAACGACCACGCCGATCGGGACCTGCCGGAAGTTGGAGGCGTCGGTCGAGTACGCCCCGCGCGTTCCGCGGTCGAACCGCACCTCCCCGCGTACCCGCTCGCGCAGCGCCGCGGACAGTGCCTCGACGTTCACCTCGGCCCGGCCCGGCCGGCGGACGACCGGCGTCGGCAGTTGGACGTGTGCCATCGCGAGGCCTCAGCTGTCCTTGCCCGGCAGGAACTCCTGCGCCTTCGTCTTCACGCCCTGCACGACGAGATGGACCGCGTTGGGGTCGCCCTTGAGCACCGATTCGGTGGCGGCCTTCATCTGCTCGAAGGTGGCGTGCGGCGGGATCGGCGGCATCTCCGGGTCACAGTGGATGTCCAGCAGCGCGGGCCGGTCCGCGCCGAGCACGGTGTCCCAGGCCGACGCGAGCTGGTCCGGCTTGTCGACGGTGACCGCGGTCAACCCGAGGGACCGGGCGAAACCGGCGTAGTCGACATCGGGCAGGCTTTGCGACTCCTCGAACTTCGGCGCCCCGGTCATCGCGCGCAGCTCCCAGGTGACCTGGTTGAGGTCGTTGTTGTGGAACACGCAGATGACGCACCGCGGGTCGCGCCACAGGTTCTGGTAGCGGGCGATGGTGATCAGCTCGGCGAGCCCGTTCATCTGCATGGCGCCATCGCCGACCAAGGCGATCACCGGCCGGTCGGGATGGGCGAACTTCGCGCCGATCGCGTACGGCACGCCCGGCCCCATCGTGGCGAGGGTGCCCGACAGCGAACCCCGCATCTCGCCGCGGATCCGCAGGTTGCGGGCGTACCAGTTGGTCGAGGAGCCGGAGTCCGCGGTCACGATGGCGTTGTCGGGGATCTTGCGCGACAACTCGGACACGATGGCCATCGGGTTCACCGGCTCGGCCGTCACCGCGGCCTCGCGTTCCACCGTTTTCCACCACGCCGCGACGTTCTTCTCGATCGTTTCGCGCCACGAATGGTCCTGCTTGTTCTTCAGCTTCGGGAGCAGGGCGCGCAGGGTGGCCGCGCTGTCGCCGACCAGGTTCACCTCGGTCGGATAGCGCATGCCGATGAACCGGCCGTCGAGATCGATCTGTATCGCCCTGGCCTGGCCGAATTCCGGCAGGAACTGGGTGTACGGGAAGTTCGAGCCGACGATCAGCAAGGTGTCGCAGTCACGCATGAGTTCGTAGCTCGGGCGGGTGCCCAGCAAACCGATCGCACCGGTCACGTAGGGCAACTCGTCGGACAACACGTCCTTACCCAGCAACGCTTTCGCGACGCCGGCCCCGGTCACCTGCGCGACCTGCCGGATTTCCTCGGCCGCGTCCCGCGCACCCTGCCCGGCCAGGATGGCGACCTTCTCGCCGGAGTTGAGGACCTCCGCGGCAGCGTCGAGGTCCCGTTCGGGCGGGACCAATCGCGGCCACGACGTGTTCGGGGGACTGGAGGGCACCTGCTTGAACACGTGCTGAGGCGGTGAGTACGTCTCCTCCTGCAGGTCGGCCGGGATGATCAGCGCAGTCGGGCACCGGGACGCCTCCGCGGTCCGAATCGCCCGGTCGAGGGCGTTGGGCAGTTGTTCGGGGACGTTGACCTCCACGAGGTATTCGCTCGCGACGTCCTTGTAGAGCGCCTGTAGATCAACCTCCTGCTGGTAGCTGCCGCCCATCGCGCTGCGCGCCGTCTGGCCCACGATCGCCACCACCGGAACGTGGTCGAGTTTCGCGTCGTAGAGGCCGTTGAGCAGGTGGATGGCGCCCGGGCCCGACGTCGCCATGCACACCCCGACCCGCCCGCTGAACTTCGCGTAGCCGACCGCGGCGAACGCGGCCATCTCCTCGTGCCGGACTTGCACGAAACGCGGGTGGTTGTCCGCCTTCCCGAACGAGGCGACGATGCCGTTGATGCCGTCGCCGGGGTAGGCGAACACTTGTTCCACGTCCCAGTCGCGCAACCGCTGCAGCAGGTAGTCACCGACCGTCTGAGCCATGAGAACTCCTCACCCGTGTTTCGAACTCGCATGCGGATACCCGCTCCTCGGAGCGGTGTGCCGCGGCCTCGGCGTGCGTCGGACCGGGTTTCACCGGGACACCCCCTTCCACGCCGCCGGATCGTCGCCAGCGGTACCGAGATCGCGGTACCCGTTTTCGCCGCCTGCTACACCCCTCGTGCGCCTGCCGTCCCGCACCGTCACGAGCCGATGAGTTCCCGCCCCAGGCCGCCGAGTTCCCGGTTCGGGCCGATGACTTCCCGGTTCCGGACGCCGAGTTCCCGGTTGGGCGAGGGTCCTGTTCGTACCTCTTGCGTACGGACGGGGCAGCCCGAGCACTGCTGGTCCGCTCGACTCGCGGCATAGGTGGCTTTCTCGCGTTACCTTTTGCCGTGGCCATACGTCACTGGCTATGACGGGCACGACGGCGGAAGGCAACGCCGTGGAAGATCAACAAACGCTCGCATGGCTGCCTTCGCCGCGGCCGGTCCGGGACGGCGATCGAGATCATCGCCGCCCCCGGCCGCCTTCGCCTCGTCGCAGCCGACTTCGCGCAGTATGGAGGAGAATCATGACTGAAGCGGACCCGCTACTCCAGGGACCGGTCACCCTGATCAACGTATTCGAAGTGCCGCCCGAACAGCTTGACGACTTCGTGAAGCAGTGGCAGCAGCGGGCCGCGATCATGGCCGGCGCGCCGGGATTCCGGCAGTCTAGACTGTATCGAGCTGCCTCGGCAGCCGCCCATTTCCCGTTCGTCAACGTGGCCGGCTGGGACAGCCCGGCGGCCTGGGAAGCAGCGCAGGCGAATCCGGAGTTCCGCGACCGCATAGCGTCTCTTCCACCCGGAATCCGGGCCGGCGCCCATCCCGGCCTCTACCGGGTGGCCGTCGAGTTGAACCGCGGCACACCCGCCGACTGAGGAGGACGGTGCCGGGCGAGCGCGATCACTGGCCGCCGCGTGTGTCTTGCAGCTGTTGTCGGATGAGGTCGACAGCGCAGGTCAGCGAAACGGCTGCGTCCCCAAACCTCGCCGTCGGAAATTCCGGCATGTCCACAAAGGACGACCTCACACATCCTCATGAGACTGCGCTGGGAAACCGGGTGAGGACACCACTCCGGTCTCCTCACCCGGGGCTCCCCGGTTCGTTCAGCCGAGCAGTTCGGGTCGCACCCAGGGCTCACCGTGGACATGGTGGGAGAGGAAGGCGAACACCGTCGAGTACCAGACCTTCGCGTTGTTCGGGGTCAGCACCCAGTGGTTCTCGTCGGGGAAGTACAGGAACTTGTGCCGGGTCGAGCCGTCCTCCTCCTTGACGCGAGACATCAGGTCCCACCACAACCGGAGGCCTTCCCCGATCGGCACCCGATAGTCCTTGTCGCCGTGCACGACGAGCATCGGCGTGGTGATCTGGTCGGCGAACCGGTGCGGCGAGTTGGCCTCCGCCATGTCCGTGCTCAGCTCACGGATCCAGTAGTGGGAGCCGTCGGTGGTGGGCCCGAACTGGTCCAGCGCCCACAGCGACGCGTGCGTGACGATCGCGGAAAACCGGTCGGTGTGCCCGGCGACCCAGTTGGCCATGTAGCCGCCGAACGAGCCGCCCATCGCGGCGGTCCGCGTTTCGTCGATGTCCTCGCGTCGCTCGGCGGCGTCGGTGACCGCCATCAGGTCGGTGAACGGTGCTTGGCCCCACTTGCCCCAGCCGCGGCGGATGAAGTCGATGCCGTAGCCGGTGGACAGCGCGGGGTCGGGCAGCAGGACGGCGTAGCCCTGGGCGACCGCGAGCCACGGGTTCCACCGCCACGACCACGAGTTCCACGAGTGCAGCGGGCCACCGTGGATCCACAGCAGCAGAGGCGCGGGGGTTTCCCCGCTCGCCTGTGCCGGCAGTGCGAGCCACGCGCGCAGCGGGGTGCCGTCTTCAGCGGTCGCGGTGACCTCGTCGAGGCGTCCGGGCAGTGCGGTGTTTGCGCCGAGTGCCTCGGCCGGGCCGGGCAACGGCTCCACTCGTGGTTCTCCGGTCAGCGCGACCCGTACCGGCGCCGGAGCACTGTCCACAGCAGAACGCAGCGCGTACGCCCACTGGCCGTCCGGGGACACCCGGACGTCTGTGTAGGCGGCGTGATCCGGCGTCAGCCGGGTGACCGATCCGGTCGCCGCGTCCACCCGCCACAGCGGGGATCGTCCCTCGTGATCGGCCGCGACCACCAGCGCCGTGCCGTCGGGTGTCCATTGCGTGGAGTGCTGCCAGTGGTCCCAGCTTTCGGTCAGCACGCGGACCTCGCCACCGGCCAGCGGAACGACACCCAGCCAGCGATCGCCCGGATCATCCGGCTCCGACCGCCGCACCACGGCAACCGCCACGCTCGTCCCGTCCGGCGAGATCCGCGGCTCCTCGTATTCGTACGCCGGATCGTCGGCCAGGGCCCGGCGCTCGCCGGTTGCCACGTCGATGGCGACCACGGTGCGCCGCTCCGACCCGGCGGGCTCGGTGACGTTCCACGTCGTGACCACGGTGCGCCCGTCCGGCGCGATGTCCCAGGTGCAATCGTCGTCGAGCGCGTGGCCGACGTCGCCGGTGAGATCGCGCAGGGAGAGCTGCTCTTCGCCGGAAGTGATATCGCCGGTGATCGTGGCGGCCAGCAGCCTGGTCCGGTCCGGCCCGAGGTCGTGGTCCCAGAACCGGACCGGGTAGCCCTCGTGCAGAATCGCGGACACCGCCCCGTCCTTGCGCTGCTTGCGGATCTCCTCGTCCTGCTCGGCGCTGCCCGCTGAGGGCATCATCGCCGCGCCCGCCACCAGAGTCCCGGATGGGCCGGCCATCACCCCGCGTACGCCCCCCGTCGGGGCGGCGACCACGCGCGCATCGCCACCACCAGCGGGCTGGAGCCACAGCGCCGGCACCGGCTCGTCGCTGTCACTGTCGGGCTCGGGCCGCGCCGAGACGAACAGGAGGTCACCGGAAGGCGTGAAGGCGGCGGTCGACTCGCCCTGGGCACTGCGCGTCAGCCGCCGCGCGCGCCGCTCGCCCGCCGGGTCGACCTCCCACAGTGCGTTGACGTAGCGCTTCTTTTCCCGGTCCAGCGTGGCGACGGTGACCACGACCCGGCCGCCGTCCGGGGAAAGCCACAATCCCGACACACGCGGCAAGGCGACGTAGTCGTCAAGGTTCAAGAAGGATTCGGTCGGCCGGTCGGCCGAGGTCTCGTCGCTGATCACCTTCCCTTCCTACCACTGCCGAGCTTCCTCGCTCATCAGGAATTTGTCGGGCTGCTCACGGTGGGGTGCTGCCGTGTTGCGGTGTCGAAGATCCGGTTCAGGTGGTGGTCGAGGGTGGCCAGCGCGGTCGGCTCGTCGATCTGGCCGGTGAGGAGCTGGAGCATCAGCCCGTCGACCAGCGCCAGCAGCATGGCCGCTTCGAAGGTGGCGGCCGGCTGGACGCCGCCGATCTGCGCGGCGACGAACTCGCGCAACCGCCCGGCGTCCGTGGCCAGGAAGGCGGCCAGATCCGGGGCCACCACCGCGCGGGCCAGGAAGGCGGCCAGCACCGGGGCCTCGGCCTTGGCCTGCTCGCTCAGCGGCAGCATCTCCAGCAACATCGCACGCAGGAGCTCGTGCGGACCCGACGTCTCGCCGGGAGTGAGCGCCGCCGCGCGCATCCGTTGCTCGACCTGCTCGCTGATCGTCCGGAAGGCAAACAGGAGCATCTCGTCCTTGGTGGTGAAGTAGTGCTGCACCCGCCCCATCGACACCCCGGCCTCGGCCGCGACCTGCCGCAGGCTGACCGCGTCGAGTCCGTGCTGGGCGGTGAGCCGGCAGACCGCCTCGGCGATCTGCGCTCGGCGTTGCTGGTGGTCGACCTGCTTGGGCATGGGCCGCTCCTTTCCAATGCGATCGTATTGCATGCCGCTCGCCGAGCTGTTTACAATGCGACTGCATTGCATCGAGGAGGGGAGACATGATGGCAACGACATACGAACGGCGGTTGCGTCGGGGGCGGCGCTGCTGGGACCTGGCATCCGCGACCTATTACCGCGGCCTGGAGCGGATGCTGGCACCGCTCAACGAGTTGGCCCTGAAGCACCTGGAGTTGGAACCAGGTGAGCGAGTGATCGACATCGGGTGTGGGACTGGCGCCGGCCTGGCCGTCTGGCGGGACGCGGTCGGACCTGACGGCTCCGTTCTCGGTGTCGATTACAGCCCGCGAATGCTCACGCGGGCGCAACGCGTGACCGAAGCGCACGGTTGGCCGAACGTGAGGCTCCGGCGAGCCGACATCGCGCGGGACTCGTTGGGGGACAACGAGTCCCGCGCGGCGGTGGCATTGAGTTCGCTGTCCGCCACGCCGGACGTGCGTGCTGCTGTCGAAATCGCTCACGCCGCGCTGCGCCCCGGTGGGCGCATTTTGGTGTTCGACATGCGCCTGATCGTGACGGGGCACGTGTTCAAGCGAGCGGCGATCCGGCTCGGCCGCGCGACCTATCGCGCCACCGCGGGTTTCGCCGGTGCCGACGTGATCCACGAACTACAGCGAACCTTCGCCACCGTGGCGCCGGCCTTCCCGAGCGGCGAATTCGGCACGACGATCTCCTTCGCCCTGGCCATCAAGTAGGCCCGAGATTCACCCGACGTGTAGATCATCAACCGCGCCATTAATGCCGGGGAAGAATTCGATATTTTCCCATCGAATGGTTGACGCTACTGCAAGCCTATGCCGCGAACACCGGTGCGCTGGCGTTCTATCGCTCGCGTGGCTACAAGTCGCACGTCATTGGTTTG
This sequence comes from Amycolatopsis taiwanensis DSM 45107, assembly GCF_000519205.1. Taxonomy (GTDB): domain Bacteria; phylum Actinomycetota; class Actinomycetes; order Mycobacteriales; family Pseudonocardiaceae; genus Amycolatopsis_E; species Amycolatopsis_E taiwanensis. Next base: position 294,870 of record NZ_JAFB01000008.1, read on the forward strand.
CGCTTCGACCTCAGTTGACTGATTACGGAGGGGCTGAGCCATGCTCTCGCAATGGCCCAGCCCCACCGCGCCGGGATCAGACGCCGGCGAACGCCGAGTCGACGAACGCCTTGTTCTGCTCGGCCCACTGCTTGACCGCGTCGGCTTCCTTGCCTTCGCCGGCCTTCTGGATCGCGTCCTCGAGCGAACCGAGTTGCTCGTCATTCACCTTGAGCGCCTGCAGCGACTTGGTCAGCGCGGGGAAGTCCTTGCCGAAGTTCTTGCGGCCCAGGACGTGCAGCTGTTCGCCCTTCCCCATGGCACCCTTCGGGTCGGCCAGGTCCTTCAGCTGGTACCGCGAATACGCCCAGTGCGGATGCCACAGCGCCACCACGATGGGCGTGTTGGACTTCACGGCGGTGTCGAGCGCCGCCAGCATCGCGGTGCTCGACGAGTTCTGCAACGTCATCGAGCTGGCCAGGTCGTACTGGGGGATCGCATTGTCCTGAATGATCCTGGTCTCGCCCGCGCCGGGGTCGATACCCGTGATCTTGCCGCCGAACTCCGCCGCGTGCGCCTTGAGGTCCTCGATGGAGTTCACGTCCGCGACCGACTGCGGGACCGCCAGGTTCAACGTGGCATTGTCGTACCAGACCCCGAGATCCTCCAGTTGGTCCTTGTACTGGTTCCAGTAGTCCTCGTGCGTGGAGGGCAACCACGCGTCCAGGAACAGGTCGATCTCACCCTTCGCAAGCCCGGAATAGAGCGGCGCCGCGTCGAGCTGATGCAGCTCGACCTTGTATCCCTTGGCCTCGAGCTGCGCCTTGGCCAAATTGGACAGTGCGATGTCCTCGTCCCAGGCGATGTAACCGATCTTGATCGTCTTGCTTTCCTGGCCGGTGTCGGTGCTGGCAGTACGGCCGCCGCAGGCGGTGGCAACCAGGCTCACCGACAGCACGGCCGCGACCAGCGCGCAAAGGCGCCGCAGCTTACCCCGTGTCATGTTTGTCGTATCTCCTTTCGTAAAACTCTCAGTCGCCGGTGATGAAGGCGGTGGGCGCCGGCGTGACGCGGGAACTTGACGGGAGGCGGCGCGTCCGCTGGCCGGTGAACGAGGAGGTGATCCGGTCCAGGTAGATGGCCAGGATCACCACTCCCACCCCGTACTCGAAACCAGCCCCGAGCTGGAGACGCTGGACGGCCTCGAAAACCTTGGCACCCAGCCCGGGACCACCGGTCATACCGGCGATCACGACCATCGACAGCGACAACATGATGATCTGGTTGACCCCGGCCATGATCGACGGCATCGCGAGTGGGATCTGGACACCGGTCAGGATCTTGCGCGGGGGCGCGCCGAAGGACTCGCCCGCTTCGACCATTTCCTTGTCCACCTGGCGAATGCCGAGCTCGGTGAGGCGGACCCCGGGCGGCAGGGAGAAGATGACCGTGGCGACGACCCCGGGCACCGCGCCGATGGAGAAGAAGAAGATCGCCGGAATCAGGTAGACGAAGGCCGGCAGCGTCTGCATGAAGTCCAGTACCGGCCTGATTACCCTGCTGGCCGCGGTGCTTCGGGCGGCGAAGATGCCGAGTGGTACCGCGATCAGCGTGGCGATCACCCCGGAGACCAGGACCTGAGCCAGCGTCAGCATCGCCTCGTCGAACACGCCGAGGCCATCCGCGAGCGCGAACCCGACCAACGTGACCGCGCCGAACTTCCAGCTCCGCAACCACCAGGCCAGCAGTGCGAACACGAGGGCCATGGCCCACGCGGGCGGCCACTGCAGTGCGGTGGTGAGCCCGTCGACCGCACCGGTGATGATGGTTTGGACGGCGTCGAACAGCGGCCCCACGTTGTTGTTGAGCCAGTCCACGATGCGGGCGAACCAGTCGCCCAGCGGAATCCGCGGCACGTGCCACGCGTCGGCAAGCAAGCGCTCATGCATGGAAGGCCACCTCCTTCCCGGCACTGTCGTCGGAGTGGGTCGCCTCGCCGAGCGCGGCCAGCAGGGTGGCTCGCGGGACCACCCCCAGCAGCCGCCGGTCGTCATCGATCACGGCAAGCGGAAGACGGTTTTCGGCCGCGGGCGTGAACAACTCGCTCACCGGCGTTTCCGGCCGGACCGCAGCGAATTCCTGGCTGATGATCCCCTGCACGCTCTCTTCGCCACGACCTGCGGCCTCGGTGGCGTCGGTATCGGATATCACACCGGCCAAGCGGCCATCCTGTTCCAGCACGAACAGAGCGGAACACCGATGCTCCTGCATCAGGCGCAGGGCTGCTCCCGGCTCGGCCCCGCGATCGAGCGTGGCGAGCGGTTCGACCAGCACGGATCCGGCGGTCAGCACCCGGCTGCGGTCGACGTCCTGCACGAACTGGGCCACGTAGTCGTCGGCCGGTTCGGTGAGGATCTGCTCCGCCGTTCCGATCTGTACGATCCTGCCCTCCCGCATCACCGCGATCCGGTCCCCGAGGCGCATCGCTTCGTTGAGGTCATGCGTGATGAAGATGATGGTTTTTCCCAGCTGGGCCTGCAAAGACAACAGCTGATCCTGCATCTCACGGCGAATCAGGGGATCCAGTGCGCTGAACGCCTCGTCCATCAGCAGCACATCGGTGTCGGCGGCCAGTGCCCTGGCCAGCCCGACGCGCTGCCGCATCCCGCCCGACAGCTGGTCAGGCCGGTGGTCCTCCCAGCCTGCCAGCCCAACCAGCGCAAGCGACTTCCTTGCCGTATCAAGGCGTTCGTCACGTGGCACACCCTTGATCTCGAGTGCGTACGCAGCGTTCTCCAGCACAGTCCTATGTGGAAACAGGGCGAAATGCTGGAACACCATGCTGATGGTGCTCTGCCGCATCTCCCTGACCTGCTTTGCCGACATCGCCGTGATGTCCACCCCGTCGACGTAGACCTTTCCCGAAGTCGCGGGCAACAGGCCGTTGAGCATTCGGATCAGTGTGGACTTTCCCGAGCCGGACAGCCCCATGACCACGAAGAGCTCGCCGGCCTGAACCTCGAACGACGCGTCGATCACGGCCGGTGTGACGCCGGGCAGGTCCAGGCCGGCGCGATCGACGCCGGCTCGCAGCCGGCGCACCGCATCATCGGCACGCCTGCCGAACACCTTGTACAGCTTCTCAGCACGAACAGTCGGCAATGGGCTCCTCGCCTTTCGCAACGAAGATCAACCTGACACTGGTCCCAGCACCCTATTCAAAAGACACAGAGGCACAACCAGTGGAACGGAAAGCAACCGGTAAACACCAGGTCCGTCGTTTCATGAGCTCGATCACGACGCCGCGATCGTCATCGACACGTGATCGTTTCGTAACTTGAACGTGGATGGCGAGCTTTCAAGCCGAGTCGAAGGGTCGTGGATCGAGCAGGTGGTCGAGGTGACTCTGCGGCGCTGTTGGCGCCGCTGGCCGACAAGAACCGCAACTCCAAGGTCGATCTCCGGCACACGCTGCGAACCTTCCTGGCCAACAACGGCTAGTCGGACGCGTTCGCCTCAGCGCTGGGCATTCACCGGCACACCCTTCGATACCGGATGGGCAAGGCGGCCGAGGCGCTGGGCCGGGAGCTCGACGATCCGACGACGCGCGCGGAACTCTGGCTGGCGTTGCAACTCGACGACCAGCTATAACGCCGCGGCCGTACTCCGAAGTGGCACCTGGCGCCGCCGGATTGTCCAACCTGCGCACTAGCCGCTGACCTCGCCGTCGTCGATCCTGGCAGTCCTGACGAGAAAAGGAACGCGACATGGTTGCCATCAACTGTGACATGGGCGAGGCGTACAGCATCTACCGCTGTGGCGATGACGAGGGCATCATGCCCTACATCACCGTGGCGAACGTGGCGTGCGGCTTCCACGCCGCGGACCCCGTGGTGATGCGCAAGACCGTTGCTCTCGCCAAGGAACACTCCGTGAAGGTGGGCGCGCACCCCTCCCTTCCCGACCGGGAGGGGTTCGGCCGCCGCGAGATGAAGCTGGATTCCGAGGAACTCACGGCCTCGGTCGTGTACCAGGTCGGCGCGCTGAGCGGGTTTCTCCGGGGAGCGGGGATGCCGCTCAACCACATCAAGCCCCACGGTGCGCTCTACGGGATGGCCTCTCGTGACGAGTCCGTCGCCCGGGCCGTCGCCGCTGCCGCGGACGTCTTCGACGTTCCGCTCATGGGCATGGCGAACACCATGCACGAGAAGGTGTGGGGACAACGTCCCCAGGGCTTCATCGCGGAGTACTACACCGATCTCGACTACGGCGACGACGGCTCACTGATCATCACCCGGGACCACGTTGCCTACGATCCGGCCGTTGCCGCCGCGCGGTCGGTCCGGGCCGTCACGGAGGGGGTCGCGACCTCGGTCAACGGCAACGACATCCCCATGCGGGCCGACTGCGTCTGCGTGCATTCCGACACGCCGGGAGCCGTCGACCTTGCCAGGAGTGTCCACCAAGCGCTCAAGCCCTACTTGAGCTGATTCCTTGTTCCAACGAGCGACAGCGAGGTTTTTCATGGCCCGACACGAGGTCGTGTCACCGATCCCAGGGGTCTTCTACCGCAGGCCGGATCCGGCCAGCCCGGAGTACGTCAAACCCGGCCAGCGGGTCGGCGCCGGGGACACGGTAGGCCTGGTCGAGGTGATGAAGTCCTTCTACCCGGTCGAGGCAGGAGCCGACGGAACCGTCGTCGACTACGCCGCGGAGGCCGAAGAGGTCGTGGACGCCGGGCAGGTTCTGGTCGTGCTCGAGGTCGAGTCGTGAAGCGGCTGCTGGTCGCCAACCGTGGTGAGATCGCGGTCCGCATCATTCGCGCGGCCCGGGATCTCGGCTTCGAAACCGTCGCGGTCGCCAGCGACGCCGACATGGAAGCGACACACGCCCGACTCGCCGACACCGTCGTCAACATCGGCCCCGCGCCGGCCACGAAGAGCTATCTGGTCCCGGAGACCATCGTGGCGGCAGCGCGTGATTCCGGTGCCGACGCGGTACATCCCGGCTACGGGTTCTTGTCCGAGCGGGCGGCGTTCGCCACTGCGGTCACCGAAGCCGGGCTCACGTTCGTCGGCCCCGACGCCGCCGTCATCGAGCAGATGGGCGACAAGGTTCGAGCGCGGCAGGTCGCGATGGCTGCGGGCGTGCCCACGGTGCCTGGCACCACCGACGGCGTCAGCGACGTCACCGCAGCCGTCGCCGCCGCCCGGGAAATCGGGTATCCGGTGATGTTGAAGGCCGCGGCCGGTGGCGGTGGCCGCGGCATCCGCGTGGTGGCCGACGAGACCGAACTGATGTCCGCCTTCCCGCAGGCGTCCGGCGAGGCGGCCAGCGCCTTCGGCGACGGCCGCATGTATGTCGAGCGGTTCGTCCGCAGCGCGCGACATGTCGAGGTGCAGGTACTGGGCGATGGTTCCGACGCGATCCACGTGTTCGAGCGGGAGTGCTCTCTGCAACGCCGCCGGCAGAAGGTCGTCGAGGAGGCGCCCTCGCCAGGCATCGACGAGCGCATTCGAGCGGAGATGACCGCGGCGGCGGTTCGCCTGTGCAAGCAGGTCGGTTACCGCAGTGCCGGTACGTGCGAGTTCCTGGTCGACGACTCCTCGGGCGAGTTCTTCTTCATCGAGATGAACACCCGCATCCAGGTCGAGCACCCGGTCACCGAGCTGATCACCGGGATCGACCTCGTCGCCGAGCAGTTGCGCATCGCGGGCGGTGAGAAACTCGGCATCCAGCAGAGCGACGTGACCGCACGCGGCCACGCCATCGAGTTCCGGGTGTGCGCGGAGAACCCGGACCGGAACTTCATGCCGGGACCCGGCCGCGTCGGTTACGTTCACCTTCCCACCGGGCCGTGGGTGCGCACCGACACGTGGCTCGAAACGGGGAGCGAGGTTTCGCCGTTCTACGACTCCCTGGTGGCAAAGGTCGTGATCTGGGGGCACGACCGGGCCACCGCGCTGGCACGTTCGGCGCGTGCCCTGTCCGAACTCGTCGTCGAGGGCGTGCCGACGACCACGAGCCTGCTGGTGGAGCTGCTGGACCAGCCGTGGTTCGCCAAAGGTCGTTTCGACACCGGCACCCTCGAGCAGTGGCTCACCCAGCGCGCGTAGGAGCACCCATGAACGGAAACAACCAGCCGGCCCGGTACAGCTGGGGCGGCGACGAGCACATCTTCGTCGAACTCGCCGAGTCGATGAGCCTGCGGGCCAACTTCCGGGCCATGGCGATCACCACCACCCTGCGGGAGGAACAGCTCGACGGGGTTCTGGAGATCTGTCCCGCCAACGCCTCCTACCAGGTCCGATACGACCCGGACGTGATCGAACCGGACACGCTGCTCGGGCACCTGACCGACATCGAGCGGACGGTCGGGGACGCCTCCGACGTCAGCCTGTCCACCCGGGTGGTCGAAATCCCCGTCCTGTACCGGGATCCGTGGACCACCGAGACCCTCATGCGGTTCCGTGACCGGCATCAGGATCCGGAGGTCACCGACATCGACTACGCGGCCAGGATCAACGGCCTCGCCGACGCGGACGAGTTCATCCGGATGCACTCGAACTCGCCGTGGTTCACCTCGATGGTCGGTTTCGTCGCGGGACTGCCGTTCATGTTCCAGATGGTGCCGCAGGAGCGCCAGCTGGTCGTGCCGAAGTACCTCCGGCCCCGCACCGACACTCCTAAACAGACAGTAGGACACGGCGGATGCTTCGGCTGCATCTACTCCGTGCGAGGTGCCGGCGGTTACCAGATGTTCGGAATCACCCCCGCACCGATCTACGACCCATCGCAGTCCATGCCGGACTTCGCCGATTTCATGGTGTTCTTCCGCCCCGGCGACATCGTGCGGTTCGCGCCGATCGATCGTGACCGCTATGACGAGGCGGTCAAGGAGGTCGAGGCGGGCGAGTTCCGGATCCGGTCCCGGCAGGTCGACTTCGCCCTGCAACCGTTCCTGGACGACCCGGACGGTTTCAACACTCGTCTGCTGGAGGTGCTCCGTGCCGATTGAGGTGCGTAAACCCGGCCTGTCCACGACCATCCAGGACACCGGCCGCAGTGGCTACTACGACGTCGGCATCCCGCCGTCGGGTGCGCTCGACCAATACTCGCTCATGGTCGCGAACCGCCTCGTCGGCAACGACCCGAGCGCCGCGGCGCTGGAATGCACCTACCTCGGACCGGAACTTCAGTTCACCGAGGACGCGGTGGTGGCTGTCGCCGGCGCGGAGCTCCCGCCCAAGGTCAACGGAGAGGAGCGCCCCGTCTGGGAATCGTTCGCGGTCAAGGCCGGCGACGTTCTCGACTTCGGGTACGTCAGGCGAGGCGCGCGCGCCTATCTCGCGGTCAGCGGCGGCATCGACGTGCCGCAGGTGCTCGGTAGCCGGTCCACCTACGGCCTGGGCAACCTCGGCGGACTGTCGGGTGGCCCGCTGGTGGCCGGCGACGTTCTGCCGGTCGGTGCCGGTCAGGGGGCTCCGGGACGATCGCTGCCCGAGGAGCTCAGGCCGGTCATGGCCAAGGAGATCGAGGTCAGAGTCGTGATGGGGCTGTACGACCACGTGCTGGCCGAAGCGGGCAGGAAGAACTTCCTGTCCACGACCTGGACGCTCACACCGGTCGCCGACCGCGTCGGTTTCCGTTACCAGGGCGGCGAGTTGGAGATGGTCTCTCGGACGCCGCCGTTCGGTGCCGGACAGGATCCGTCGAACATCGTCGACGCCCCATATCCGATCGGGTCCATCCAGGTGCCCGGTGGGGTGGAGCCGATCATCTTGCACCGGGACGCCGTGTCCGGAGGCGGCTACATGATGATCGCCACCGTCATCAGCGTCGACCTCGATGCGGTGGCGCAATCGGCGCCCAACACGCAGACCAGGTTCGTCGAAGTCAGCCTCGACGACGCCCTCGCCGCGCGCCGGGAGTATCGGCAGCGCCGCCAACGCGTCGCCGACCTGCTCGGCTGAGAGCGTGTCTCACTCGGTCCGGCTCGGGCCGCCCCCCGGCGGGCCTCAGAGCGCGGCGGCGAAGGCGTCGTAGGCCTGCTTGTTGAAGAGCACGAAGCGCAGTTCCTCGAATCCCTCGCCCTCCTCGCGCAGCGTCTGCACCGCGATGCGCGCGGCGTCGTCGATGGGCCAGCGGTAGACGCCGGTGGAGATCGCGGGGAAGGCGACGGTGCGGGCGCCGAGTTCCCGCGCGACGCGTAGAGACTCCCGGTGACAGGAGGCGAGCAGCACCGAGCGGTCCTCGCCCGGGTTCCAGACGGGGCCGACGGTGTGAATCACCCAGCGCGCCGGCAGCCGCCCGGCCGTGGTCGCCACGGCCTGCCCGGTGGCCAGCCCCCGGCCGTAGTGTCCGGGGCGCAGACGGCGACATTCGGCGAGGATCTCGGGGCCGCCCTTCCGGTGGATGGCACCGTCCACACCGCCGCCGCCCAGGAGCGAGGAATTGGCGGCGTTCACCACCGCGTCCATGTCCTGTTCGGTGATATCTCCCTGGACCAGGGTGATGTTCGGTTTCGCCATATGACCATCCTGTCAACTCTGTCATCGAGAAGGTCGAACGGGCCGATGGCTACGGCCTGGCCGGGTGGTCAAGGTCAACCTAACCGGTACGAGCATATGCCGGTGCCGGACCAGAGCGTCAGAGTTCGGTCATGGTCCGCGAGTGAAATGCAGGACATTGCGGCCGGGTGTGCGCTCGTGGTCCACATGGGACGGTGGGACGAAACACGGATGTCCTTGGATCATCTGGACTTTGTAAGAGTCGGCATGGGGCGCGGTTCCCGGGTTTCGTCGGGTCGTTTCCCCATGCCGCTCTTCCGAACCGGACGTGCGACTTTCACCGCATCCGGCTCTCCACAAGTCGGTCAGGTTGTGGCGTGTCGGGGTGTCTGGGTCCAGGGGGTGGGTATTATGGTTCCGCGCCATCGGTAGCGTTGGATTGCCATGGTGGCGGGTTGGTAGAGATCCACTCCGTCGGTGCTGGGCTGCCATCCTTGATATGGGTGGTAGCGCCGC
>NZ_JAFB01000056.1 GCF_000519205.1 Amycolatopsis taiwanensis DSM 45107
CCTCTGTTACGGTCCCCGCCGCGCCACCCTGCTGGACCTGGGCTGGATCGCCGGGTCCAAGTGGCGAATCGAGGAATGCTTCCAGCAAGCCAAAAACGAGGCCGGGCTCGACCACTACCAGGTCCGCAGCTGGCGGGCGTGGTATGCCCACATCACCCTCGCGATGCTCGCCCATGCCTGGCTCGCCGCGACCAAAACCCTGACCGTAAAAGGGGAATCGGCACACGCGATCAGGGNATGATCGCCTACACCCTACCCGAGATCCGCCGCCTGTTGATCAACCTGGTCCACCGCTACNTTCCCGACACCTGGCACGTCTGGCACTGGTCCTGCTGGCGCCGACGCCGCCAACACCAAGCCAGACTCAGCCACTACAAACGACGCGGCTACCCACTCACCTAAGTGCCGTTGCAGTACTAACCGCCTCCACACTGCGCCGTATCCGGATCCGTCACGGACAGCGCGCACGCCGGGCTAACGAGCGCGGTAGGTGACCCAGCGCCAAATGTCTGCCACCCTCGGCAACGCAACTACGTCTGGAAGGTGACGACGGGGAACCACAGAATTCTCCGGAGCCTTGAACAGGGCAGCTTTGCCGGAGTAGCGAAAGCACATCGACACCTCCCGCACACCTCCATCACCGAGGCCACCAGCGCGGGTACTTGCCAAACAGCCATCATGCGGCGAATGCTATGAGCATCGGGGCGCACATGAGCTGCCTGCCACCGCTCGTGGCAGTCAGCGACCGCGACTGCCCCGGACAGGGCACCGCCGATGCGGTTCCCCAATCGAAGAGAAAACGAAGAACAGGGTTCAACCAAAAACATGAATCGTGTTTGGCATGGCGTTGCAGGTTTTCGACAGACGCGGCCATAGCAAGATCTTCACCGCCGAGCGCCGATGATGGCGGAAGACAGTGACCATGACGCCGCAACGCAAGGCAGCACGTGTTTGATCATATCGGCTCGTTGTCCTCCTGATTCCTGAAGGGAGTATCGAAATGGCAATGGGGACGATTTCCTCCTCGCCGGACACGGTCGGCGTGGCGGTGGTCAACTACCAGGTGCCGGTCGTGGAGACGAGGCAGGAGGTGCTGGAGAACTGCCAGAAGATCGCCCGGATGGTATGGGGTACCAAGCGGGGGTTCCCCGGCCTGGATCTCATCATCTTCCCGGAATACAGCACGCAGGGCTTCCACCCCACCAAGTGGAAGGACCTGACCACCACTGTGGACGGTCCGGAGGTGGAGATCTTCGCCAAGGCGTGCGTGGAAAACAAGGTCTGGGGAGTTTTCTCGCTCACCGGCGAGGAGAACCCGGACGGCAACCCGTTCAACACCCTCCTGTTGATCAACGACAAGGGCGAGGTGGTACTCAAGCATCACAAGGTACTGCCGTGGGTGCCGATGGAACCCTGGTATCCCGGCGACACGACGACGGTGGGTGAAGGACCCAAGGGCCTCAAGGTCGGTCTCGTCATCTGTTACGAGGGCAACCACCCCGAAATGTTCCGCGACACCGTGATGAAGGGTGCGGAGTTGGTCGTTCGCTGCCAGGGCTACATGTATCCCTCACGAGACCAGCAGAAGATCGTTCAGCAGTGCCGTGCCTGGGAGAACCTGACCTACGTGGCGGTTTCCAACATGGCGGGCCGCGACCTGGTGTACTCCTACTTCGGCAACTCGATGCTGGTCGACTTCGACGGCAGCATGCTCGCCGAATGTGGCACCGCTCCGGACGAGGTGACCTACGCGTTGCTGTCCCTGTCGGCGGTACGTGACGCCCGGCAGACCTGGACGGCGGAGAACCACCTGTTCAACACGCTGCACCGCGGCTACACCGCGTTGCCGCCGGACGGGTTGGCGGAGTGCCCGTTCGACTTCTACAAGCTGTGGGTCAACGAGCCCCAGCGGGCCAAGGAACTGGTCGAGTCGCTGACCCGGCCGACCGCTATCCCGGTGGAGGCATGACGTCCGATTCCGGAACCGTCCAGGACACCGATCACGAGCGGGACTCCGGCGGGATCGTGCTGCGGGTGGCAGAGGCCCCGTTGGAGGATGTCGACCGGGGCACCGCTCGGATCGACGGTTATCTGCTCGCCCGCATTGGCGTGCGGCCGGGCATGGTGGTGGCGATCAGCGGGGAGCGGCGGACCGTGGCCGTCGCTCACCCCGCGCCGCCGCAGTGGCAGGGCACGCACCAGATCATGATGGACGGCATGGTGCGGGAAAACGCCCGCGCCGTCGTCGGTGAACCCGTCACGGTTTCCGCCATCGACGCCCAGCCCGCGGCAACAGTGCTGATCGAACCGCTGGACGCGGGCACGTTCGGTGCCCGCGAGGTGGCCGAGATTCGCGACGCGCTGGTGGGCCGGGCCATGGTCTACGGCGACCGGCTGAAGGTGACGGTGTTCTCCAAGCGTGGTCACCTGTTCCAGGTCGCCGGTACGCAACCGGAAACCGCCGTGGTCGCCGGTCCTTTCACCGACGTCCGCATCAAGCGGGACCCGGCGACCCTGGCCAGCCAGCCGCCGTTGTTCAAGATCAAATACGAGGACATCGGCGGCCTCGAGGACGAGGTGCTGCGGGTCCGGGAGCTGGTCGAACTCCCGTTGAAGTATCCGGCGCTGTTCGCCCGGCTCAAGATCGAACCGCCGAAGGGGGTGCTGCTCTACGGACCACCGGGTTCGGGCAAGACGCTCATCGCCCGCGCGGTGGCCAGCGAGGTCAAGGCGCACTTCATCCACGTCAACGGGCCCGAGATCATCCACAAGTTCTACGGCGAAAGCGAGGCGAAGCTGCGGGAAATCTTCGAGGAGGCGCACCGGCGCGCCCCCTCGGTGATCTTTCTCGACGAGATCGACGCGATCGCGCCACGCCGGATCGATGTCTCCGGCGAGGTCGAAAAACGGGTCGTCGCCCAACTGCTGGCGTCCATGGACGGCCTGGTGTCCCGCGGCGAGGTCGTGGTCATCGGTGCGACGAACCTGCCCGAGGCGGTCGACCCCGCGTTACGCCGGCCCGGCCGGTTCGACCGGGAAATCCCGGTCAACGTGCCGACCCGCACGGGACGCCTGCGCATCCTCCAGATCCACTCCCGCGGCATGCCCCTGGCCGACGACGTCGACCTGGAGGCGCTGGCCGAGATCACGCACGGCTTCGTCGGCGCCGACCTGGAAGCCCTGTGCAAGGAAGCGGGCATGCTCGCCATTCGCGACTGCTTCGCCGAACTCGACGCGACCGACGCGGCCAGCACCGAATCGCTGGCCGAGGGCACCAGCATCCGGGCCGAGCACTTCGCCGAGGCGCTGAAGGCCATCGAGCCCACCACAACCCGCGAGTTCTTCCTGGAACGACCCAACGTGCGCTGGGAAGACATCGGCGGCCTGGAGCACATCCGGCGCACGGTCTCCTCCGCCCTGCAACTCCCCCGCGCTCATCCGTCCCTGTTCACCCAGGCCGGTATCCGGCCGCCGACCGGTTTCCTGTTCGCCGGACCGTCCGGGACCGGCAAGTCGCTCACGGTGAAGGCACTTGCCACCGAGACCGGGCTGCGACTGATCACTGTGGACGCCGCTTCACTGCTGTCGAAATGGGTCGGCGAGTCCGAAAAGGGACTGCGCGAAGTCTTCAAGAAGGCCAAGCAATCCGCCCCGTGCATCCTGTTCTTCGACGGGCTCGACGGGCTGGTGCCCATCCGTCATGGCCACCCCGAAATGGAGGGCGGGCTCTCCGACCGGCTGGCCCGCCAGTTCTTCAGCGAACTGGACGAGGCCGTCGAGTTCGGCAACGTGGTCCTCATCGGCGCCACGAACCGCCCCGACCTGATCGACCCGGCCGTGCTACGCCCCGGCCGGCTGGGATACACGGTGAACTTCTCCCTGCCGGACCAGAACCAGCGGGAGCGCATCCTGGACGTCCAGCTACGAAAGATGCGCTTGGCCCCGGAGGTGAACCTGTCCGAAATGGCCGGCGAGATGAAAGGCTTGTCCGGCGCGGAAATCGCGGGACTGTGCCAGCGCGCGGCGCTGGCCGAGATCGAACGCTTCGTGGAGCGGCACGGCAGCGCGGCCGAAGAGAAAGCCGCCCGCGGCGAACTCGTGCTCTCCGCCGAGGCGCTGCGCGACTCCATAACCGCGCTGCACGCGAAGCATCGGACACATACCACCACCACCAACCTGCCGGAGGTGCCCAGCGATGCCCACTTGTCCTAGGTGCGAACAACCCATGACGGCCGACCGCCGGATCAGCATCGGCGGAATCACCGACAAACCGGTGCACTGGCACTGTGCCAGCGATCCCGTCGAGGCCGAGGCCGTCCATCCCGTGCAAATGGTCCACCTTCATGTGGGCGCGGAAGAAGACCACGACGGCAAATCGTTCCGGATCATCCACCTGGACATGATCGGCGCCGAACTCATGGTGTACCGCGAAGTCATCACCCCGGCATCGCACGGGCGGGCTCGCCATGACTGACAGCTCACCACACACGTCACGGCAGCTCCCGCTCGACGAAGGCTATTCCGAGTACCTCCACGACCTGAACGCCCTCATGCGCGACGATCCCGATCTCGCCGACATCGCGGCCGTCCGCGCCTTCGTCGAGGCGAACAAGTCCCGCTTCGGGCCCCGTACCGCCCGGGCAACCCTGGAGGCCGACCCCGACCAGTTGCGCATGCTCGTCCACGTCATGGTGCTCGCCGCTTCGGAACTGGCGGACCTGCACGAGGGCAGCCGCAACTGGCTGACCGCACACGGGCGCACGATGCCACCCTGGGACGCCACCGTACCCCGGACGGCACAGCGCCTGATCACCTTCGGCAACAAGGTCTACGGCGTGGTGGAGTGGGAACCCACCTCCCGCGTCGAACTCAACGACGATCTCGACGAACCCGAGCGGCGCTGGGCGACCGCGCTCGCGATCGGGATCGGCGAACGTCCACAATGGACCAACGACGAAGTGTCGCGATACGCCGCCTACCTCACCCTCGGCACCAGCTCCTTCGCCGACGAACGACCCCGGAGCGACGAAGAACTGGCCGCACGGCACCAAGTCCCGGTCGAGGCCGTGCGCTACCGCCGCGAACTCGCCGACGTCCTGTGAGCCCGGTGAGCCGACCGTGAGCAAGTTCCTGCACACCGGATGGCACGAGTTCCTCCTGCCCGTGCTCTCGTGCCGGGAAACCACCGAGTACCTGCGTGTCTGGCTGGACATGGCCGCCGTCGTCCCCATGCTCCGCGAACTCGATCTGGCCTACGGCGATCGCGAACACCCCTACGCGCTCGACCCGCGCCAGATCCCCCAGGCTCAGGCAGGGCTGCTCGCCAAGGTCGCGCAGCATCTGCTCGACCACCCCGGCGCACTCCGGCGAGCAGCCGCCTCGCGGGCATTCGCCACCGAACTCGCGGATCGGTTCGCAGTCTCACCGGCCGCCGGCGCACTGCCCTACCCGCCCTTCATCGACCAGGTCGACCTGGAACCCCACCAGGTCGAAATGGCGCTTCCCCTCATCATCGACCGCGCCCTCTTCCAGGCACCGACCGCCGACGGGCCGGCCGGGGAAGGAGCCCCATGACCGAACATCACGCCGGCAACAACGATGTCCGCTACACCGCCGACCACCTCTGGCTCCGCCCCACCGGCGACGGCCTCACCCTCGGCATCACCGAACGCATCGCCGAAACACTCACCCTGGTCAACGCCGTCGACCTCCCGGAACTCGGTCCACTGGAGACGAACGCGGAACTCGCTCTCATCGACGCACAAAAGGTCGCCTGGGCGCTTTCCGCGCCGTTCGCCCTCCACGTGACCGAAGTCAACGACCGATTGCGCACGAACCCGATACTGGTCCGCACCGACCCCCGCGGCGACGGCTGGCTCATCCGCTGCACCCTCGACCACCCCGGCGACTGGGCCACGCTGCTGGACGAGACCTCGTACCAAGCGCACGTCCAGCGCGAACGAGAAGCAATCGAAAACGCACCGCGCAACCCGGACTCCATCACCTGAAATCCACCAGGATTGCCTGCCGGCTCCCCAGGTTTTCATTATGAAATCCAGAAACCGGGGCAGTGCTACCGCAGTGTCACCAAACACACTGTTCGATCGGCCAGTGCCTACTGCTTGAGAAAGGCCGTGAGCATGGGCAGGAATCCTGGCGCGAGCTGGTCACGCCGAGCGACCCCATGGCGAGGGTCGCCAGTGAACAGGCCGTGGTCTGCGCCGGGGAACACCGCTATTCCGTGCCGGTGTCGCTCAACGTCCGGCAGGGCTGCCGCAATTCTGGCAACGCTGGTGGCCACGGGCACCGAGTCGTCGCTTCCGCCGAAGAGCGCGAGCACGGGACAACTCAGTCCGGGAAGCAGCTCCGCCGGATCGATGTCCATGCTGCGCGCGAAGAACGCCGCCGTGGCCGGGGTGGCGGTGGCCTGGACCGCCACCCGGTACCAGGGCCGGTCGGCGTAGTGCCGCTGAGCGGCGATCACCTCTTCGACCGGTTCGCCGGCGCGGAGCCTGCTGGTTCGCTCGTCCACCCAGGCCATGCCTTCAGCGTGGTCCTCCCCATCCACCCCGTCACGGCGAAGCCAACTGTCGATGCGCATGCGTTCCTGCTCGGCCATGCTCACGCCGGGACCGCTGATCGTCACGACCCGGTCGATCGCTTCCGGCGCCGTTCTCGCTGCCAGCAACGACACCCAGCCGCCCTGGCTCCACCCGATCAAGCCAATCCGATGACGATCGACACCCCGCCACCCGCGCAGCACTTCGACCGCGGCCAACGCCTCAGCCGCCCGATCGGCGAAGGACTGCGTCCGCCAGTCCCCAGGCGACTGCCCGCAACCAGGCTTGTCGTGCACCAGCACGGCGACACCACACTCACTGATCCACTCGGGCCAGCCGCCCCAGTCCTCGATGCCCCCGCACCCACTGCCATCGACGAACACCAGGCCCGGAACCGGACGGTCGGACCTCGGTCGCCGCACGGCCGCACGCAAGTCACCGGCTGTGCTGGGAACAACGGTCGATTCGACGATGACGTCAGCCCCCATTGGTCGACCGTAACAGGCGCCGCCGCCTCGACTGACCAAATTCGGCAAATCGACACTCCTGCATTCGCACACCGGAAGCCTCACAGCATCTCAAAGGCAAGCGCCACGGGCACGAATTCATGCCATCCGTGTCGCGCAGGCCGTCAGCGGCGGAACTCGCGGTTGAACAGTCGTTTCGACCAGACGTAGCCGCCGAGGGCGATCACGGCGCACCAGGCGAGCGCGATCCACGCGTTGTTCCCGATCGGCTTGTCCATCAGCAGGCCGCGCAGGGTTTCGATGATCGGCGTGAACGGCTGGTACTCGGCGAACCAGCGTAGCCCGGCCGGCATGGAATCGGTGGGGACGAACCCGCTGCCCAGAAAGGGCAGCAGAATCAGCGGCATGGGCAGATTGCTCGCCGTCTCGACGCTCTTGCTCACCTGGCCGAGCGCGACGGAGAGCCAGACCAGCGCGAAGGTCACCACCGCCAGGAAACCGGCCGTGGCCAGCCACCCGCCCAGCCCGGCGACGGGCCGGAAGCCGACCAGCAGCGCAACGCCGAGCACGATCGCCAAGCTGATCATTGCCTGGATCACGCTGCCGAGGACATGCCCGGTCAGCACCGAGATGCGGGCGATGTGCATGGTGCGGAACCGGGCGATGACGCCCTCGGTCATGTCCATGGCGACCGAGATCGCGGTCCCTTGGACGATGGCCGTCACGGTCATCAGAATGATCGCGGGCGCGAGGTAGTTGGCGTACTCGGCGCGCCCGCCGGTCGGCCCGCCGATCCCGGCGCCCAGCGTGCCGCCGAACACGTAGACGAACAGCAGCAGGAAGACGATCGGCATCCCGACGAGCATCAGGGTCATCGACGGGTACCGCAACATGTGCTTGATGTTGCGGCGCAACATGGTCGCCGAGTCGCGCAGCGGGTGGAACTCAAGGCCCGCTGGGGCCGGGCCGGTGAGGGTGTGGGTGCTCATCGAGTGGTCACCTTCTCGTTGGTGGAGTTGCCGGTGAGGGCAAGGAAGACGTCGTCGAGATCGGGGGTGTGCACGGACAGCTCCTCGACCTCGATGGCACGGTCGTCGAGCCGGTCGATCAAGGTCTTCAGCGAGCGCAGGCTGCCGTCGCTGGGCACTCGCAGGGCGAGCGCGTCGTTGTCGCGTGAGGCGTGGCCAAGGGCGCTCATGGCCGTGTCGAGACCCTGCGGGTCGGCGAACCGCAGGCGAACGTGCCCACCGGGGATGCGGCGCTTCAGCTCGTCCGCGGTCCCCTCGGCGACCAGCCGGCCGTGGTCGAGTACCGCGATCCGGTCGGCCAGCTCGTCGGCTTCGTCCAGATACTGCGTGGTCAGGAAGATGGTGACGCCGCCGGCCACCAACTCCCGGACGATCTGCCACATGTTCCGGCGGCTACGCGGGTCCAGCCCGGTGGTCGGCTCGTCGAGGAAGATCACCTGCGGGCTGCCGAGCAGGGTCATCGCCAGGTCGAGCCGCCGCCGCATGCCGCCGGAATAGGTTGATGCCGGCTTCTTGCCCGCGTCGACCAGGTCGAACTGTTCGAGCAACTGGGCGGCGCGCCGCCGCCTTTCGCCCCGGGCGAGGTGGTGCAGATCCGCCATGAGCAGCAGGTTCTCCTCGCCGGTGAGCAGGTTGTCCACCGCCGAGAACTGACCGGTGACACCGATCGCGGCGCGCACCGCGTCGGGTTCCCGGGCGAGGTCGTGCCCGGCGACCTGGACGTCACCGGCGTCGGCACTGATCAAAGTGGACAGAATCTTGACCGTGGTGGTCTTCCCTGCACCGTTCGCACCGAGCAGTGAGAAGACCGTTCCCCGTTGCACGTTCAGGTCGAGACCGTCGAGCACGACCTGGTCGCCGAACGACTTGCGGAGGCCGGTGGCCGCGATCGCCGGCCGGGATTGCTTGCTGGTCATGGTTTCCCTTTCTCCAGGGCCAGGAATGAATCAGGAACGGCGGATCGTGATGTCGCCATAGGAGGTACGCCCGCGCACCTCGACGGTCTCGTCGGACTCTCCGGGCTCGCCGGCGCTCTCCAGCAGGTTGCGCACGTGCCCGAATCCGGTGTTCACCTCCAGCCAGGCGGCGGTGCCCTCGGCAATGCCGACCTCCAGGTCACCCATCGCGGTCGCGAGCACGACCGAACCGCGGATCACCTCGCCGAGGCGGATGCCGCCGTTGGACGTCTTCGCGTCCACACCGGCGCCGGCCCGCTCGACGGAGATGTCGCCGTTGGCCGAGCGCACCCGCACTTCGCCGGTGACCGCGTCGATCGTGGTGTCGCCGTTGGAGTTCTTGACCACCACGGTGCCCTGCACCTCACCGATCCGGACCTTCCCGGAGCCGGTGGAGATCTCGGTGTCGCCCGCGATGCCATCGGCAGTGATGTGACCCGCAGCCGTGTCCACACGCAACGGGCCGGTTCGTTCGAGCCGGACGTTCCCGGCCGAGGTCTTGAACCGGCACTCCCCGAGCCGGCCGGCACCGCGGAAGTCCCCCGCCTGTATCTCGGCCGACACCAGGGAACCGGCGGGCAGTTCGATGGACACGTCGACCGACCTGGTCTTGCGGGAGAAGTCGAAAGCGCGCAACTTCGGCCCGATGACCTGGAGCACGCCGTTGGTGTAGTCGACACGGACCTGCCGTGCGGCTTTCACGTCGGACTCGTCGGCTTCGTCGCTCGGGCGGACTTCGACAACGGTGTCGGTCCGGTCGCTCGCGGTGATCCGCACGTCGCCGACACCGAGTTCGAGCGTGACGGAAATCGGTTCGGGCGTCTCGTAATTTGGCATGGTCGTCCCCTCAGCATGGGTAGTTGAGCCATCCCCGCAGGTCGGGGACGTGATGTAGGAAAAGCGGTGCGATTAGCGCACCCAGCCGGTGAAGCGCTGCTTGGTTCGTTTGCTACTGCCACGTGGCTCGGGGCGTTGATCGCGATCGGACCGCTGCAAGGCGGCGGCCGCCGCCCGGACCAGCCAGGCGTTGACCGAGCGTCCCTCCCTGGCCGCGACCTCCTCGATCGCGGCCTTGAGCTGCTCGGGCAGGCGTACGTTGATCCGCGCGGCGGGGCCCTCCTCGGCGATCAGAAGACCGCTGTCCGGTGCGGTGTCTTCCGTTACCGCGGTGTCCTCGGCCGCGATTTCGAGCGACTCGGGGGGTGGCGACGTCACGACGAAGTTCGGATCGCGGCCGCGCAGGCGCAACTCCACCGAACCCGGAGCCAGGTCCCGGGTGATCTCGTCGGCGGCAGCCGACAGCGCGTCCAGCAGGGTCATCCGGATCGCCGACTCGAGCGACCCGGTCAGGCGCTCGACCAGCGCACGCGCCTCGTCACCGCCGGCTTCGGCAAGCGTGGCGAACTCACGACCGAGGTTGCTCACATACGAGGTCAAGTCCATGGTGCCATCATGGCACATTCATGGTGCCATGACAAGCCACCATGGCTCATGATGGCTCAGCTGCGGCACCACTTGGCATCACATAAAGGAAAAGTGCTGGTCAGGGCTGAGCCGATCGATGACCGGCGTTAATTTGATGGCCCCGGACCGGGGTGTCTCGGGGCCATCGACGCGCCAACTTGTGCTGCGCGTGCCGTCGTTGTCTGGGTGGTTGCTGTCACGCGGTCGCAGTCGAGCTCCCCACGCGGAGCAAGAAGACCCGGAGGACGAGCGCGGTCTCCATGCCACACAAGGTCACGCCGAGGGCGGCGTGAGCGGCGAGTGAGCTCTCCAGGCCCAGTGCGACCTGGGTGAAGGTGGCCACCAGGATGCCGATGGTCGCCAGGAGCGGCCACTTCAGCCATCGGTTGCGGCGCCACACCAGGATGGCAGCGAAGGAGCACCGCCGGTCCGACTCTGATCACCATTGCCGCGACCGGGACGTCTTGGCGGGACCTCGCGGTGCAGGACGTAGCCCGGCAGGCCATACAGAAACTCGACTTCCCTTCGGCGCACCGAAGCCGCGGTCTTCGTCACTAGGCGCCAGCACGGGGCCGCCCACGCCCTGGACGGCCGTATAGGTCGTTATACATTCTTTCGCCGGCCCGAACCCGGAACTCGCCCCACTGAACCCGGAACTCAGCCGCCTGAACCCGGAACTCAGCCGCCTGAACCCGGAACTCAGCCGCCTGAACCCGGAACTCAGCCGCCTGAACCGGGGACACGCCCGACGTCGGCGTGTCCCCGGTTCAGGCGCGCGAAATCCCGGTTAGGGCGCGCGAAATCCGGGTTGGGGCAGGCGAAATCCCGGTTGGGGCATCTGGCCGGTCCGAGCACGGCCAGGCCACGCAGTGACCGATGTCGGTCGGGGCACCCGTGGTGCCCATCGACATCATCGGCGCCCCGGACATCGACACCATCGGCGGCCCGACCATCGAACCCGGCGTCGGAAAATCGGACGGGTCTACAAAGGACGATCAACAAAGCGGCGACACCCAAGAGCCGCCATTCTGAGTCCACGACACCAAGTCACGAAGACTGCCGGCGGGCACATCGCCGTCATCCTGTCACCGCAGGGTTGATCAGGGTCGATCCGTGGCGGCGGACGAGTTGGTAAGCCTTGTCCCATCGAGTCGACAATCGCCGGGCCCTGACCGACCAGTCCTCGGTGCCCATTCGCTCCTGACCTGAGCCCACCACCAGGACGAACACGCCCGAATGAGGCCATTGTTCGTCCCGGCGAATATTCAGCCGGCCGTTTCCAAGCGGGTCATGTCCTCGTCGGTCAGCCGTAACCCGGCCGCCGCCACGTTTTCGCGCAGATGTGCCGGGTTTCCGGTGCCGGGGATGGCGAGAACGTTCGGTCCCTTGTGGAGCGTCCAGGCGAGCCGGACCTGCGCCGCGGATACTCCGTGGCTGTTGGCGACTTCGGCGACCACATCTGCGCTGGTGTCGTCGGCGGGGCTGGAGGGCAACGCGCCCGGCACGGCGGCAGCGATAGCGAAGAATGGCACAAAAGCGATGTTGTTGTCCGCGCACAGCTCCATAAGTGCGTCGTCCTCACGACGCGTACCGAGTCCGTACTGGTTTTGTACGCACACCACTGGTGCGATCGCGAGCGCCTCCTTAAGGTGCTCGGGACCGACGTTCGAGATTCCGAGGTGCCGGATGAGGCCTTCCTGCTGGAGCTCGGCTAGGGCCTCGAACCGCTGCTTGATGGAGCCTTCGCCGCGCTCCAGCCCCTGGCCGATGCGGAGGTTGACGACATCGAGGTGGTCGAGACCGAGCTGGCGGATGTTCTCCTCGACCTGACCACGCAGATCGTCCTTCGTTTCCGCACCGAGCCAGTTGCCGGACGGGTCACGGCCGGGGCCGACCTTCGTGGTGATGACCAGGTCGTCCGGGTAGGGAGCGAGAGCGGTGTTGATCAGCTCGTTGGCGGAGCGGAGGTTGGAGAAGTAGAAGGCGGCGGTGTCGATGTGGTTGACACCCAGCTCTATCGCCTTCTGCAGGACCGCGATGGCTTGCTTGCGGTCACTGGGGCTGCCGTCGGCCTTGGCCATGAGCCGCATGGCGCCGAACCCGAGGCGGTTGACGGTGCGGTCACCGAGTTCCCACGTCCCGGCGGCGCCGGCGTTGATCGTTGTCATGACGCCAGCTTGCTCACGGGAAGTTCGGCCCGCTGGAAATGGCAACTTCTTGCCGACTTTGCCGGGCCGGTTGCGCTTACGGAACACTGGTGTCATGAGTGTTGACGGTGTGCGTGTCCTGGACGGCGAGGAGGAAGTGTTCGCCCGCACGGCCCACCTCTTCGCGACGGCCAGCGAGATCTGGTGCGCGGCGCAGGACCTGCACACTTGGTCCATCACCAGGCAGCCCCCTGGTGATGCGCCGGTTTCCACGCCCCGGCTGCGGAAGCTGTACCGGCCGGGGGTGCTGTTGAACCCTTCGATGGCCCAGCACCTGCGGGTCGTCGCGGCTTCGCCGGACGCCGAGGTTCGCATCACGCCGGACGACATCAACGAAACGATCATCATCGACCGGCGGTTCGCCATCCTCGCGGGCAACGTGCGCGACGGCCGACGCGGCTACGGCGTGGTGTCAGAGCCCGCGCTGGTGCAGAACGTCGCTTCCTTGTTCGAAGCAGCCTGGCGATCGGCCACCGACCTCGCGGTGTACGACGCGCAGCACGCAGAGCTGTGCGAGCTGGCTCCGCGGGTGCTGGAACTGCTGGCGTCCGGCTGCAAGGACGAGACAGCGGCTCGACAGGTCGGCTTGGGCGTGCGGACTTACCGGCGGCGGGTGGCGGAACTGATGAACGCGCTGGGCGCGGAATCCCGCTTCCAGGCCGGCGCCCGAGCACGGGACCTCGGCCTGATCTAGCCCGGGCCTTTCACGGTCCGCCGCTTGGCTGTGCGCCGGTTTGTTGCTGCTCGTCGGCGTCGGCGTCTGCTTCTCGCGCCAGTTCCGAAACAGCAGGCTCTGACGAGCCCGCGCCCGAGGCCGGCCTCGCAGTCGGCCGCGGAACAGATCGTCCAGTGTGGACGGTGTTTCGAGGCTGAATACATCAGATGACCTACGCCTGCTGCGATTTCTACTCGCGCAGAACTCCCAGGAAGGGCAATTGCAACAATGCTCGCCGGCATTCCGCGACGAACAGGCATCGGTTGGCCAGTGCCAGGTGGCCCTCGACCGGCTTCTTGCGCGGCCGGCCGACATTCCGACGCCCTGGGCCGGCCGCCGGGCCCGTCAGCCGTGGCACCATACAAATGCGGAAGCGTTCCGCACCTCGAATCGGCACCGGACCGCGAAAGGAAGGTCAACGATGACCATCGTGACGCACGCACGCGAGGCTGATCGGATCGGCAACGGCGAGACCGCGCTGGAGCGGAGACCGATCGATCTCACCCCGGTGGAAGGCGACTGGGTCAGCACCACCGGACTCGCCGGCGGCGTCTCCCGGTTCCGTGCACGCGGCCATAACGGGTCCCTGCTGATCAGCGCGAGCGGTTACGGCGCGACGAGGGAGGGCGACTGGGGCGAGGTGCCGGCGCAGGCCTTCGCGAACACCCTGCGGCCCGGCCCCGGCCATGCCTTCACCGCGTTCGTCGCCACCTTCGACGGCGCGCAGGTCCGGACTCAGCTGGAGTCCTACCTGGCACTGGGCCTGGCGACCGGGCACGCCTTCCACCGGTTCGCCGAGGGCTCGGGCCGGCGCGACTACTTCACCCGCGAGTTCTACATCCCGGCGACGGGCAGCCGGCGACCGGCCGAACCCGGCGGCGCCGATATCCACCCGCTGCTGCGGACCGGCGCCAACGAACCGGGCGCGCTGCTCGGTACCTGGGACGCCCTGGCTCCGACCGTGACCAAAGGCATCTACTCGCTGGAGGTCGTGCCCGACGGCGAAGACGTCCTCGTACAGGCCTACGGCGTGGGCGCCGACGGGCCGGTCGACTGGGGCACGACCCGCGCGGAGCTGTACGCAGACGCGCATTACCTCGACAACGCGCCCGCCTTCCTCGCCACCTTCGACCACGGGTACATGCAGGTGCATCTGCAGGGACGCATCAACCGAGGCTCCCTCGTCGTCTGCATCTTCACCACGTTCACCGACGACAGCGGGCGCTCAGACTACTTCGTCCGGGAATGTTTCGGCCGCTGAGCAAAGGCCCGCCGCTCGGCGGCCGGTGCGTGGCTCGGCCGAGTCAGTCACCGAGCTGACCTGTCAATGCGCGAAAGGATCGATGCCGGTGAGGTCGACGCTGGCGGTCCACAGCTGAGTTGCCGTCTCGGTGTCAGCCAGTACTCCCCGCACCGGCTCGAGCCGGGGTTCACCACGAAATCCGAGCATCCGTGGACCCCACAACTGCCCGCCCCGGACGACTGGATCGAGGACCGCCCGGACCGCGGGCCATGCGGCGGCGTGCTTGCCCTGCAGGAGGACGCCGGCGGGCAGGCCGCGCAGGCGTTGGCCCGTGGTCCGGACGTGGACGGGCGGACGGGACGGAGTGAGCGGGTCCAGCGCGCCACCCGGATGGTTCACCACGCTCACGGTCGTGTATCCCGCGGCCCGCAGGCGACGGTCGAGTTCGAACCCGAACAGCATTTGGGCCAGCTTTGACCGGGCGTAGGCGTCCTTCGGCCGGTATCCGCGGGTGACTTGGAGGTCAGAAAGGTCCAGCCGCGCCGATTTCGCTACGAAGCTGCCGGTGGTGACGACGCGACCGGCTGGGGCCGCCGACAGCAGCGGGGCCAGCCATCCGGTCAACGCGAAGTGCCCCAGGTGGTTGGTGGCGAACATCAACTCGTAACCGTCCCGGGTTTCGCACCGTCGCGGATGGTCGAGCAGCACACCGGCGTTGCACACGACCGCATCGAGGCGATCCAACCCCAGCGCGTCCACCGAGGGTTTGAGCGTGGCCAGGTCGGCCAGGTCCAGGGCCAGGTGACGCACCCTCGCCTCGGAGACGCGGGACCGGATCGCCGTCATGGCGGCAGTGGCCTTCGCAGCGTCGCGACTGCCCAGGACGACGGTGGCTCCGGTGCCGGCGAGTTGTTCGGCGACGAAGTAGCCGATACCCGCGTTTCCGCCGGTGACCAGGAAGTTCTTGCCCTCGGCCGAGGGAGGTCGATGGACGTCCCAGTGCTGCGCGGCGGTGAGAAACGGCATGTCGGCTCCCGTGAGTCGGCGGTCGGTCGGACAGGAGCGCGCGGCTCCCAGCCATGAGCGGAAGAAGGCCGCCACGCGCCAAGGCCTCGCTGCCGCGGCCCAGCGGCTGTTCCTGGAGCGGGGGTTCGACAAGGTCACCGTCGCTGAGATCGCCGAGGCCTCGGACACTGCGGTCTCCACGTTGTTCGCACACTTCCCTGGTGGGAAGGAGGCGCTGGTCCTCGGTAACAGCGACGAACGTGAGCAGGCTCTGACGGCCGCGGTGCGACAACGCCCGGCAGATGTCTCCGTGCTGCAGGCCCTGCGGGACTTCCTCGCCACACGAGGCCCGTTCGACCCCGACCCCGAGCCGGAGGCGCGTCGGATCGCCGCACTCGTGATCGCCACACCGGCTTTACGAGCCCATGCCAGGGCACTGTGGACCAGCTGCGAAGTCGCGCTGACCCGGGTCATCGCCGAGCAGACCGGCCGGGACGCCGACGACTTGTCCCTGCGCCTACTCGCCCGCTACGTCCTGGAAATCCCCGATCTCGCCGGAACGGAACCGGACCCGACCGCCGCCCTGGACACCGCTTTCGCCCACCTCCAGCGCGGCTGGCCAGCCTGTAACTCAATGATCTTGGTCGGGGCCGGCCACGATGAGTGTCGCCGGCCACGCCCGTCACTTCGGGTCGAGCACGAACACCGGGATCTGCCGGTCGGTCTTCTTCTGGTACTCGGCATAGGAGGGGTAGGCCGCGACCGCCCGCTCCCACCACTCGGCCCGCTCCGCGCCCTCGACCTCACGCGCGACGTAGACCTTGGTCACGGTCCCGTCCTGCAGCGGGAACTCGGGGTGCGCCTTGATGTTGTAATACCAGTTCGGGTGCTCAGGGGCACCGCCCTTGGACGCCACAACGGCGTAGCTGCCGGCATGTTCCACCCTCATCACCGGGGTGTAGCGCAACGTGCCGGTCTTCGCGCCGCGCAACGTCAACAGCACGACCGGCGACCCGAGCACCTCGACGCCCTCGGTGGTCCCGGTCTCCAGGATCTTCTTCGTCTGGCCCTGCACCCATTCCGAGGGGCTGAGCTCCACAGTCTCGTCTGTCACGCCCAGGATCAACACCGCGAGGCCCACGCTCATTCCATCGCACAGCCTGTGGCGGCGGCCAGTTCCGTCAGCCGGCGTTCGAGGAAGCGCCGTTCAGCGCCGTCGTCGGTGAGTTGTCTGGCACGTCGGTAGGCGTCACGTGCCTCGTCGGTGCGTCCGAGTCGTCGCAAGAGTTCGGCCTTGGTCGAGTGCAGGTAGCGGAAGTCGTCGAGGCCGAGTTGGTCGACGATGCGCAGGCCGGCCTCGGGGCCTTCGGTCTCGGCGATGGCGATGGCGCGGTTGAGCTCCACGACGGGCGAGCCGGTCAGGCGGGCGAGCTGGCCGTACAGGGCCGCGATCTGCGCCCAGTCGCACGGCACCTCGACGTGCAACGAGGCGATGGCGGCCTGCAGAACATACGGTCCGCGGCCGCGCAGGGCGAGCGCCCGGTCCAGCTCGGCGCGTCCAGCGGCGATCTGCTCGGTGTTCCACCGTGACCGGTCCTGATCGCCGAGCAGCACGAGCTCGCCGTCACTGAACCGCGTCTCGCGACGAGAATCGTGCAAGAGCATCATTGCCAGCAGCCCATGCACCTCGGGGTCGTCCGGAAGCAGTTCGGCGAGCGCGCGTCCCAACCAGATTGCCTCCGCCGCGAGTTCGTCGCGGCCACCGTAGCCTTCGTTGAAGATCAGGTACACGACGGCGAGAACGGCGTCGAGACGCTCGCGGAGCAGGTGGGCGGGTGGCACGCGAAACGGGATCCCCGCTGCTTTGATCTTGCGTTTGGCCCGCACCAGCCGCTGCGCCATCGTGCGCTCCGGGACCAGGAAGGCGCGGGCGATCTCGTCGGTGGTGAGCCCGCCGAGGGTGCGCAGAGTGAGCGCGACCTGCGCCTCGATTGCGAGCGCCGGGTGACAGCAGGTGAAGATGAGTTCCAGGCGCTCGTCGGGAAACGTCGTCGTGTTCATCGGCACCTCCGCACGATTGCCGGCGACGAGCAGGCCGAACTTGGTCGCGAGGACCCGGTCGCGGCGGATCTGGTCCGTCGCCCGGTTCCGAGCCGTGGTGATCAACCAGGCGCGCGGGTTGCTGGGGACGCCGTCGCGTGGCCATCGGTCGGCGGCCATCGCGAACGCCTCCTGCGCGGCTTCCTCGGCGAGGTCGAAGTCGCCGAGGAAGCCGATCAGGGTGGCCAGGACGCGGCCCCATTCCTCGCGGAAGACCTGGCCGAGCGTCGTTACCAATACACCTCCGAGGGGCGGATCTCGACGGCGCCACCGTAGCGTGCCGCCGGGACGCGGGCAGCCACCTCGATGGCCGCGTCGAGGTCGTCGGCTTCCAGGATGAACAAGCTACCCACGGACTCCTTCATCCCGACGAACGGGCCATCCGTGGTCAGGGTCTTGCCGCCCTCGACGCGGACCGTTGTCGCGTTCTCGGGCAGGCCCATCGGCGGCACGGGAGTGACGCCCGGCGTCTGGTGGATCCCCTGGTAGTCGGCGTGGACCTGTTTCTGCTCCTCCTCGGACAGCGTGGCCTGCCGCTCAAGCGCGTCGCCTTGATAGACGAGCATGACGTACTTCATCGCTTCCTCCTCGTTGCTACCAGATGATCGCGCAGTCCCTGATGCCGTGTGACGGGCGGCGCGGCATCAGGCCAGGGATTCGAGATATTTCTGGGTTTCCGCCTTCTTGAAGTACTGCGCCCAGCCCGCCGGCTGCGCGCCGAACTGTGGTTCGCGGGCGGTGCGGTCGGCACCGTGCTCGACCAGCAGGTGCGCGACCGACAGCTCACCCGCTGCCGCCGCATAATGCAAAGGGGTGGCGCCGGCGGAGCTGACGCCGTTGACCTCGAAACCAAGGTTGACCAGCAGCCGGACGGCTGACCAGTTGCGCGCCTCGGCCATCCGCGTAACCAGGCCCGCGTGCTTGTCGCGCAGCCCGGGATCGGCGGCCAGCATCGACTGGATCGTCGTTTCGTCCGCGGCCTCGACAGCTTGTACGAACTCCATTGTGCACTCCTGGAGGTGATTGGGCGCTCATACCCATGAGCTACGTGTGAGCCCCGAACCGGTAGCACCAGGCCCCGGCGGGTCACGCAGTAAGACGAACGACAAGCCAGGAAATCGACAGCTCGGCACCGGAAATCTTGACCTCCCCCGAGGCGCGCGCCCGAACACCCGATGCGGACGAGCCAGACCGCCTGGCCGAGCGCCACCACGTGCAGGTTTGCCGTGATGCCGATGGCGACGAGATCGCGCCGAGTCCGCGGCCTAGGAGCTTGAGGGTGCCCGCACAGGTGGGAGACCACAACCTCGGCAACTGCTACGCGAACCAGATGGCACGGGCTCCATGGTTCGCGTAGCTGGTCCTCCTGCCGCGACCTCGAATCAGATGCTATTTGAACATTTTGTCAAGTTCCTGAGAAGCCTTTTCCATGGCCTCTTTGGCCGAAGCGTCCTGTCGCTCGAGGTAGTTCGCGGCGGAAATCAAATATTCTCCCACCTCTACCACTTGCGTCGCGGTCGTATCGAGGATACGTACCAGATGATCGCGAACCGGGCTCCAATTTTCCCACGGACCGGTCAGGCCGATACCGATCGCGACACCACCAGGAAGTTCCGGGCGCTCCCACGCCGAACTCGTCGAGAAGGTGTCTTGCACTCCCCGGGAGACGCCTTGAAGTTCTTGCCCGAGTTCATCGGCAAATGTTTTCCCCGCATCGCGAAGGCGCTCGAATTCGACGCTGATATCCACGTCTTGCTTGGTATTCGGCGCCGTGTCTTCCTGAACATCGCTCACCTCCATGGTGAAGCAGGTTTTGTAGGTCTTGGCTGCCACGTCATATACCGCTTGATCGTTGTCCAGGTGCGACCGGGCTACCCCCAGCATGTCGATGCTGTCGGCCTCGTCAATCTCGATCTGAGGCTCGAGACCGCTGGTTCGATCACTGTTGAGTGCCGATTCGGTTGACCGGAGAATTTCCTCCGCCGACCCACCTTGGATCGCCACCTCGAGGTCGAGCACATCCTTGCCACCGTTCTTGATCTCCTCCAGGATGGCATCCGCACTCGCAAGAATGATTCCGGTAGCGGCCAGTCCGATGGAGGCAGGTGTTGGCATGGCAATCAACCCCATTGCGCCTACGACCCAGCCGGCACTCTTGATGATGGCCTGGACGTCGATCCTACCCGCATCGCGAGACATCTTCTTCGTGGCGTACCAGCCTATTTCCATGACGCTGAGCCGCGCGTTTTGCCACATTTTTCCCATGCCGTCGAGCTGGGCGGCCAATAATTCGCCAAGCACGAACAGGTTCAGGAAGGTTCCCTGCAACGGAATGACGAACCGGTCGATGGGGCCGTTGATTTGTGGTGCCCACATTCTTTCGGGCGGCGTGGTACCTTGCGCTCCCGGATCGTGCTCGACAAGGCCAAGACTACGACATGCCGCATAGTAGGGCTCACCCGGAACGCTCATGGTCTCGAGCGGCTTGATCGCGTCCCGGAGACGACTGGCGGCTTCCCAGAAGTTTTTCTCATACGGCATGTGGTCGACCTGGTCCCAGCCGGTGAAAACCTCGTCCACCCGGTTCACCCATTTTCGGTAGAGCCCCTGGACCTCAAATGTCCCAGAATTCGGTGGATCCGCCCAGACATCGAACGTCTCGGACGTGCGATTACCTTGGTAATCTTCCACGTATGCCGTTCTGTCCGTTATCTCGTTTCGCTTTTGTGAAACCGGGGGCAGACGATGATGCGTCATCCACGTCGGTGGCTCGTACCCAGGTTCCTGCTCCCGGTCATGCAATATCGCGTCGTGATCGAACGAGATGCGATATCCCTCGTCCGGACTTCCGGCGAAACAACGCATCGCGCCTTCACCGCGTACGCTGTCCCAGACATCTCTGTCTATTGTCGCGCGAACCAGCCCCCATTTCATTGCCTCGATACCGTCTCGCGTGTAGGACTCTCGACGATCATTGGCCATGGTTGCGTTATCCCCCTC
This sequence comes from Amycolatopsis taiwanensis DSM 45107, assembly GCF_000519205.1. Taxonomy (GTDB): domain Bacteria; phylum Actinomycetota; class Actinomycetes; order Mycobacteriales; family Pseudonocardiaceae; genus Amycolatopsis_E; species Amycolatopsis_E taiwanensis. The sequence continues at coordinate 20,746 of NZ_JAFB01000056.1, forward strand.
GCGACCGCGTTGTCGAAGATCATTCTAAGTTTGCCAACGTGGCATGGGGGAATATACAACGAAACGGAGCTTATTGACAGTCTCAGCCGCCGGTCTGCGACCTCGGCCGTGGACGCGTTGCCGCCGCCCACCGGATCCGCGGCCGCTACCCCGCACCGCGCATGGGCCCATGGTCGACGGCGCCGTAGTCGAGCATCCGCTTGTCCCAAGGCACATCGAGGAAGTCGAGAGCTCGCGGGTGACCCGGAACGGTGACTCATCGGCCTGGACTAGCGGGCCCGGCGGCTGGCCTTGTCGATGACGAGGCAGTGGAACCGTTCCGGTGGCACCGGGTCGAGGACCTTGCCCTGGGGAAAGAGCTTTTGCATGTACGCCGGTGTACAGAAGGTGATGTAAAAGCGGTTCGGTTTGTCGGCGGACACGCCGTCCTCGTCGGGATCCAAGATCAACTCGTCGTCGTTGACGACGGTGGTCCAGGTCAGCTCGGTCTGCTCAGCCCGCGCGAGCAGACCGGCCACATCCATATCGGGCTTGGTCGCCCGGCGGGCCTCCAGCCGCCACTGCAGGTTCGACCTGCCTGGCGACTCATTTTCCCGGGCCCATCCCGGCGGTGGGGTGAACGTTGGGTCGATGAAGGAGAATGCGGCCTTTCCGTCGTCGGTCAGGAAGCCGAGGAGCTGTTCGGCGAACTCCAGCGTCTCCACCTTGCTCACGTGCGTGAAGATCGACCAGCCGACGATGAAGTCGAACTTTCCGAGGTCGGGGATGGGCAGCCCGGGTGTACCCGTCGAGTTGTACTCGAAGTTGTACCGGTCGTAGAAGACGAAGTTCGCCCTCGGGTGCCGCCGTTTGCCTTCGGTGACGGAGTCGCGAGAAACATCGATCGACCAGTACTTCTCGTGTTCGATCGTGCAGTTCGGGTCGAGCAGGATGTTCCCCACGTTCCCCCCGAAGTCGAGTACCCGCTTACCGGCCCAATCCGGATGCCCCAACTGACGGTCGAAATAGGCGAACTGGCCCATGCGCGACGAGATCCAGGTAGTGGTCAACGTTACCTCCTCCAACCGGTCGCTGCTGCTAACCTCGGCGGCCGGCCTTGTCGATGACCAGGCAGTGCATCCGTACGGGTGCGACTGGGTCGACGATCTGCCCGTTCGGGAACAACTGCCGCATGTACGCCGGTGTGCAGAACGTGTCGCAATGGCGGTTGGGCCGGTCGTCGGTCAGGCCCCCGGCAGCGCCGAAGAACAGTTCGCCGTTGGTCAGCGTGACCCAGGTCAGCTCGGTTTGTTCGGCCGCCCGCGCGATCAGCGCCGGCACATCGGTGTCCGGGAATTCTTCCTGGTGTCGCCGCAGCCGCCACTGAAGGTTGGACATCCTGGTGGGGGCGTACTTGTTGGCGAAGGCGTCGGCGTTATCCAGCGGAGGCTGCCACAGCGGGTCCATGAAGGAGAATGCGGCCTTTCCGTCGTCGGTCAGGAAGTCGAGGAGCTGTTCGGCGAACTCCAGCATCTCCGCCTGGGGGACGTGAGTGAAGACGGAGTGTCCCACAATGAAATCGAACTTCCCGAGGTCGGGAATGGGCAGTTTGGGTGTCCCCGTCGGATTGAACTCGAAGTTGTACCGGTCGTAGAAGACGAAGTTCGCTCTCGGGTGCCGCCGTTTGCCTTCGGTGATGGAATCGCGGGAGACGTCGATCGACCAGTACTTTCCGTGTTCGATCGTGCAGTTCGGGTCGAGCAGGATGTTCCCCACGTTCCCCCCGAAGTCGAGTACCCGCCTACCGGCCCAATCCGGATGCCCCAACTGGCGGTCGAAATACGCGAACTGGCCGTAGGCCCCCGAGATATGCGTTGACATGACGTACTTCTCCTTGCGCCGAGTTTTCTCCCGCTACTCAAACAGCAACGCCGGCACGCAGCCGTTGCCCGCTTACTGAAACGATCCCGGCTCGCCGGCAAGGCGGCGGTGCAGGTTGGCGATGAGCGATCGGGTTCGCGCGGTGACCGCGGGACGCCGCTGGAAACGATCGATGCCGAACCCGCCGGGCATCAGATTCGCGGTGACCTGGAGCAGTTCCTCACGGTCCTCCGCGGGCAAGCACACCTGCCAGGTCTCCGGTCGATCCGCAAGCTCGGAACCCGACCATCCGCCGGAAACCGGTTCGAGCGCCCGTTCCTCGAGTGCGGGTGCCGGGACCATCGCCGCCATCCCTTCTGCCCGTCTCGGTCCCAAGCCGAGTCACTTCGGCGGCCCGTTGCATTATCAACGCGGGCCCGACCGGTAATATATTGCAATTCGACGCGCCTCAAAAGAGTTATTGCAGTTGTCCGCAAAAGTTCATTTTCGGTGATTTGTCGATATTTTGCCGAAAGTGGCGATTCTTTTGCTTCTCCTGAATGGGCACAACAGCCACCGTACAGACCGTTCGGCGCATGACATTACTCCTAATTCACTCCCAGCCGTGCTCCCCCACGGTCGGCGGCTTGCGGTGCAGTTGCACGCGTCAAACCCTCGGCGGGCTCGTACGGGCCGGCGGCGACGCATTAGGCTGGCCACGACGATCGCCGGAGAGAAGGGCGAAACGACATGAGCTCGTTCGACGAGAAGGCCGCGACCTGGGACGACCAAGCCAAGACCAAGCGTGCTCACGTAGTGGCGGCGGCCATTCGCCGGGCAGTGAACCCGACCGGAGCGACCCGCGTCCTCGAGTACGGAGCCGGCACCGGCCTCGTGTCACAGGAACTCGCCGGCAGCGTCGGTCCGCTCACCCTCGCCGACCCGTCAAAGGGCATGCGGGAGGTCATGCACTCCAAGCTGGCCACGGGAGCCCTGCCCGCGAGCAGTCGCATCTGGGACCTGGACCTCTCCGCCGGACGCATCCCCGACGAGCGCTTCGACCTGGTCGTCACGGTGATGACGCTGCACCACATCCCGGACCTCACACCCGTGCTCGACGGCTTCGCGAGACTCCTCGACAGCGGCGGCCATCTGTGCGTGGTCGACCTCGTCAAAGAGGACGGCTCGTTCCACCACGACGGCGACTTCCACGGCCACCACGGGTTCGACACCCAGGATCTGTCCACCAAGCTCGAGTCGGCCGGGTTCACCGATGTCCACGTCGAGCAGGTTTACGAAGTGGTCAAGGACGGGGCCACCTACCCCCTCTTCCTGGCCACCTGCACGAAAGTGGGCTGTGAGGCCCCATCCTCCTAGAGCCTGTATCGAAGTCGGTTGGGGTGAGCTCGGCTGATTCTGGTTCTTCCCAAACCCCCGGAACTCGCCACAAACCCAGAACTCACCCGCCGGAACCCAGAACTCACCTCCCCCGCCCCAGAACTCGCCCGCCCGAACCCAGAACTCGCCCACCTGAACCCGGAACTCACCCTCCCGAACCGGGGACACGCCAGCACCGGGCGTGTCCCCGGCTCAGGCACGCGAATTCCCGGTCCAGGTACCCGAATTCCCGGCTCAGGCAGACGAATTCCCGGTCCAGCCGGGCGTGTCCGCAGGAACACAGCGCCGTCGCCACCAGCCATGAAAAACTCGCCCACGCTACAAACCCGCCATCCACCTCGCTGCGATCAACGAACGACTCTGATCGACATGCATACAGATCCCAGGGCCACGGCGAGGCGCAAAATATTTCTTGCATTCACAGGTGTCATCTCGTTCGCAGGTCATCCGTGCGGTTGCGGGGCTGCCAGGACGAATTTCCACTATCGAATTCTCCTGGACGCTTTGACTCACAAGCTTCGGGGAGTATCCACTGACGGTTGACTTTTGCTGACGACGAGGTTATCGAGTGGCGTTCCAAGGTGATCAGTTTCGTCGGGAGCTCATGGAACCCCAGGTCACTCGTAGCGCATGGACATCGAGCAAACGAGGGCGCCGAGCTTGAGGTACGGCCACTACGGCCACCTCGACGGGAGCAACACCACGCGTGACCGTCGATGGATCTGTTCGGCTCCGTCGGATTGGTACACCGTGTTCGGAGTTCGGTCTGGTAGTGAAATGCTGTCGGGGTGGATGACCAGGGCCTACCGGTGGGGCTGCTCGATGATGTGACGTTGGAGAGGTCGGCGGTGGTGGCAAACTGCGCCATGAACCGCGAGCGGCAGTTGGCCGGGGTCAACAGCTACACCCGGGAGTTGGGGTTCAACCCGGTCGACGTGCTCGCCGCCCGGCTCGCGGAGGCAGGGGTGCAGGGCGTGGCCTGGCTGGACCTGTGCTGCGGCAGCGGCCGTGCCTTGACCCAAGCTGCCGGACAACTTCGCGACGCAGGCCTCGGTGGCCAGGTCACCCTCGTCGGGGTCGACTTGGTCGACGCGTTCGCCGCTGCACCACAGCCCACGGCGGGGCTGTCGCTGATCTGTACCTCGATCACCACGTGGACCCCGAACCGGGCCTTCGACCTGATTACCTGTGTGCACGGACTGCACTACGTCGGTGACAAGCTCGCTGTGCTCACCCGTGCCGCCGGATGGCTGGCCGACACCGGCCAACTCGTCGCCGACCTCGACCTCGCCGGCATCCGCTTACCCGACGGTCGTCCAGCCGGGCGGCGCCTTTCCACCCGGCTACGCGCGGCCGGGTTCACCTATGATCCACGCCGCCACCGCATCAACCGCACTGGCACTTGCCATGCGCGCCTGCCCTACACCTACCTCGGCGCCGACGACCGGGCAGGAGCCAACTACACCGGCCAGCCCGCGGTGCACTCCTACTACGCCGAGACGGGATGATCACTTGCGGATTCCGCGTAGCCTTCCCAGCCCACCTGCGTGGTCGAAGTGGCCGTGGCCGAGCACCACGCTGTGCAGCCCGCCCAGGTTCCGCTCGCTGCCCGCGAGCAGCCCGTCCAAGACGTTGTCGACCAGCGTAGTGATCTCCACAGCCTCACCGGCCGGAGCATGATCGGATCCACTGCCGGGCCGGGGGCTTCCCGAGACATCGCGGCCAGGGCGTCACGGGCGTCGCCCAGTTCGTCGCACATGCGGGGAGCCCAAGAGGTCCGAACAGCATGGATCGAATCCCAACAGCCGTCCAGGTACCACACGACGGCTCTTCAACAACAATTCCGTGTCCGACCGCAGCACCAGCGCGCCCAACTCGGCCATCCACCTCGTCGACGGCCGCCCGATCGGCATACCGGCCGCCATCCGGAGAGCACGCATGAACTCCCGCTATGGCAACGGATTCGGTTCGTCGCGGGGCAATCCCACGTGCGAAAGGACCAGCCTGTCCTCTTCGGACAGCCCCATGTCGCGAGCGCAGGCCGTATCGTGATGAGGTTCGAACGCAGCAGCGAGTTCCACGCGGGTGAGCAGGTGTCAGGAGTCTGCCACAGCGAGTACAGCCGCGACATGCCGAGCGACCGTTATTGAGTCTCATCGACCTCTCCGGGCCAGCTGCCGGCAACGCCGTGAAGTACGGAGTTGTCCTACAGCGGCACCACCTTCGTGGCGCCATAGGTTCCTTGCAACGGCACAACGACCTTCTTGCCCCGCACCGTGACGGTCACGCTTTCCTGAAGCTGGGTCGGGTCGGAAACGGCGAGCTGCCATCGGCCGTCCTTGCGCCCCAACGCGATCGACGCCGGGCCCGAGACGCTCACCTCTTCGACCGAGCCTTCGGCGAAGAAGTTCGCCAGCAAGGTGTTGTCCGACAAGCGAATCGCCTGTACCGAGGCCGTGTTCGCCCGCACCCGCCACGACCTTGCCGATGCCGCCGTGGCGACCCAGCTCGCGGCGGGGAGAACGGCATAGGCGTACCGCGCGCCCGACGGTTTGACGTCGTGCTCGATCAGCAGCTTCTGGTAACGCCGGGTGTAGGGCACCGTGGTGCCCTTGGTGTTGGCGCCGGTGTCGATGTCCCGCCAGGATCCGGTCCGGTCCTCGCGCAGCGTCGTCAGTCGCGCGTCGTCGAGCAGGACGTAACCCCCGACATCCGCCAGGTGCAGCCAGCGCGGGTTGTCCACAGTGGATGTCTCGCCCAGCGCCGCGCGGGAAGGCCTGCCGTCGACCAGAAGCACCCCCGAGCCGTCCTCGCCGAGGCTTCGGTTCTCCACCACCGTCCGCACCCGCTCGCCGGAGGCGTCGGTGATCCCGGCGCCGAGGCAGACCACCCCGGACGGGGTGAAGAACCACGACTTCTTCGCGGTCAGCGTGCCGTCCGCCGACACGAAGTCCAGCGCGTACGCCCCATGGCCGGCGGACCACCGGACACCGCCGGTGTGCGCGTTCTTCGTCAGCGGCACCTGTCCCAGCGGGCCGGTCGCACCGGTCTTCACCGTCGTCCCCGGCAGCAGCAGCGGATCGACGGTCGGCCAGTAGGCGTCGGTGTAGTGCCCCTTGGCGTTGGGCAGGAACGTGTACAGCACGCCGTCACCGGTGTACCAGCCGTGCAGGTTCATCGAGTTGATCGACTCGTAGCGGGAGATCCGGGTCGAGCCGACGCCGAGCGAGGCCGACCAGCCCTCGGTGACGTGCACCATCCGGTCCTGCTGCCCGAAGATCCGGTGTTCGGCGACGATCGGAGCGGGCCGCACCCCGGTCGCGAGCATCTCCTGAGCGAACTCGATGCCGGGGATCGCCACCAGGTCCGGGCCGGGCGCGAACCGCTCCGGGTCCGGGATCTTCAGGAACGGGGCGTACGTGCCCTCGTCAATCCACTTCGCCGCGAGCCCGCCCAACTCCGTCTTCGCGGCTCCGGTCGCCGAACGCGCGAGCAGTACGACCGCGACGGTCAGCTGATGCCCGATGTCGTGCCCGGTCTCACCCTGCCGCGAGAGCATCCGGCCACGCACGGGCTCCATCATCGCGCCCGCGTACACGAAGGGCGCGAAGCTGTCGGCGACCAGCGCGAAGATCTGCTGCCGCAGCGCCTCCGGGAGCGCGAACTCCGTGCCCTGGGTGACGTGGATCGTGCCCGCCAGCGCGGTGAGCAGGACGATCCCGTAGTGCCCGGGGTACGGGATCGAGTCGTGCTGGATGAACGAACCATCGGTGTGGAACCCGTCCCCCGCCGCCTTGTCGAGCTTCGCAACGACACTCGCCGCGCCGTTGCCCTCGGCGTCGACGAGCGCGTCCAGTCCTTTGCGGATGCGGGCGGTGTCTCCCAGCATCGCGCCGGACACGATCGCGATCAGGGACTTGTCCGCCCGGTTCGCGCCGGTCTCCACGATGCTCGAGTTGTTGGTCCGGCGGTTCGGGTCGTCCACGAACCGTAGGACCGGCCGGAGGTACCGCGCGAGGTCGGCCGGATCGAGCTCGTCGGCCACCACCGACAGGGTGTGCAGGAGGTAGTACGGGATCCCGATCTCGTAGGTGTACCAGTTGCCGAGTTCGGCGGTGTTCTCGTTGTACTGGTTGGTGTACAACAGATCGAGCGCACGCTTGACCCGGTCGAGGACGACCGGGTCGCCGGAGGACGTCCCGCCCGGCGTGCCCCAGTCGACCGCGATCGCCCGCAGCCGCGCGTACATCGACGTCGTGTAGTCGCTGCCCGGCCCGAACGGCAGGTCCGTCCATAGTGGACCGGAAGTGACCGACATGCTCGCGTTGTAAGCCTGGGCGACGCGTCCGAGATTCGCCAGCGCCTCGGTCCGCTCCGGCGACGGCCGGTTGATCCCAGTCTGCAACTCCCGATACGCCTTGACGATCGACGCGCACGCGGCACCCGAAGAAGGTTCGTTCGCCGCGAACGCGGGACGGGCCGTGGCGGTGAGCGCGATCGAAGCGGCCGCGATCGCGCCGCCCCGCAGGGCGGTTCTCCTGGACACGGGCATGGCGGAACCTCCGAGCGTCGTCGGTTGGTTGCGGGAAGGGATAAGGAGTTACCGGGTCAACGCATGCCGTCGGTCCGACGCGGGAGCCGCCACTCGTTGGCCTCGCGCAGCGCCTCGGGCAGCAGGACGTCGGGGAAGCCCTGCCACGCGATCGGGCGGAGGAACCGCTCGATCGCCGCGGTGCCGACCGAGGTGGTGGTCGGCGCGGTGGTCGCCGGGTACGGGCCGCCGTGCTGCTGGGCCCAGCTCACGGTCACGCCGGTCGGCCAGTCGTTCCACAGCAGGCGCCCGGCGATCCGGGTGAGCGCGGGCAGCAGGCCGGCCACGAGGTCGGCCTCGTCCTCCTCGCCGTGGACCGTCGCGGTCAGCCCGGGTTCAAGGGTGGCCAGCACGTCTAGCAGTTCGGCCTGGTCGGTGTAGGTGACGACGATCGACGCGGGGCCGAAGCACTCTTCGTGCACCACCGCCCCGCCGGCGAGGAACTGCTTCGCCGTGGTCGCCAGCAGGGTCGGGGTGAACCCGGAAACATCCCCAGTACCGTCGGCCGTGCCTGCTACGACGACGCTGACACCAGGCACCGCGCGCAACTCGCGGAGCTTGTGCTCGTAGCCGGACGCGATGCGGTCGTTGAGCATCGGCTGGGCCGCCACCGCGCCCACCGCTTCGCGCAGGACGTCGTCGAGGCCGTGCCCCTCGGGCAGGAAAAGCAGGCCGGGCTTGGTGCAGAACTGCCCGGCGCCCAGGCTGAACGACCCCACGTAGCCCTTGGCGATGGTCTCGCCGCGCGCGGCGATCGCACCCGGGGTGACGACGACCGGGTTGACGCTGCCGAGCTCGCCGTAGAACGGGATCGGCACCGGCCGGGACACCGCGATGTCGAACAGCGCCCGGCCACCGGGCACCGAACCGGTGAAGGCCGCCACCGCGATCCGGGGGTCCTTCAGGGCGGTGACGCCGACCTCGACGCCGTGGATGACATCGAACATGCCCTCCGGCGCACCGGCCGCGACGAGTGCTTCGCGCACGATCTGGCCGGTACGCGTGGAAAGCTCCTCGTGGCCGGGGTGCGCCTTGAGCACGACCGGGCAGCCCGCCGCCAGCGCGGACGCGGTGTCGCCGCCCGCGACGCTGAACGCGAAGGGGAAGTTGCTCGCGGCGAACACCAGTGCCGGGCCGAGCGGGACGAGCACGCGGCGGATGTCCGGGCGCGCGCCCATCGGCCATTGGAGGTCCGCGTGGTCGACGGTGGCACCGAGGTACTCGCCGTCGGCCAGGACCTTCCCGAACAGGCGCAGCTGGAACGTCGTCCGGTTCAGCTCTCCCCGCAACCGGGGCGACGCCGGTAGGTGGGTCTCGGCGTGCGCGAGCGGGACCAGTTCCTCAGCGGCGGCGTCAAGCGCGTCGGCGACCGCGCCGAGCCACCGCGCACGTTCGGCCGGGGTCGCGGCCGCGGCGGGACTCGCGGCGGCAGCGGCGGCCGCGAGGATCTCTTCCAGGGTGACACGGTCGGTTTCCTGGCTCATGCTTTCCTTACTCCTCAAGCGCAATTCTCAGCGGCGGTGTGCGGCGGCGCTCGCGGCCAGCAGGTCCGGCCAGCGGGCGGGTCCGGCGAGCCCGAGGTGGTACAGGTGCAGCTCGTCCGCCCCGGCCTTGCCGAGTTCGGTGACGTAGGCCTCGATGTCGGGTACCGGGCCGGCCGCCACCGCGGTGACATAGCTGCCGACGGCGACGTCCTTGGGGAGCTTCGCCCGCGCCACCGCGACCGCGTCCACACTGGACTGGCCGGGTGCCCAGTTCTGCAGGACGACGGCGTCGGCGTCGGCGGGCGCGGCGGGGGTGAGGCCGGGCAGCGCGCCGGTGACCCACTCATCGAGCGCGCCGTGCAGCACGATCCGGGTACCGGAAGGGAGACAGTCCAGCACCGCGCGCCGCAGCGCGTCGGTCGCGGCCTGCCGGGTTTCCAGGATGCCGTCGCGCACCGAGGGCAACAGCTTGTCCCCGGTCTGGGTCAGGTCACCGCTCGCGATCAGCCGCCGCACCTCGCCACGCAGTTGCTCGCGGACAGTCTCCGCGTCGTGGCCCCGCTCGGCCCAGCCCCCGGCGCAGGCGGCGCAACAGCACACCGACAGCAGCCGCGCCACCGCGGGCGCCCAGACGCCGTCGGTCTTCTCGTGCTGGTGCTGGTGGACCACGCCGAGCGGCCCGCAGGCCTCCAGGATCACCGACGAGAGCTCCAGTCCGTCGACGGCTTCCGCGGTCAGCGTCGCCGAGTACTCGCGAACTGCCGGCTGCGCCGGGCACAGCGCCCACGGATAGACCTCGCCGAAGCAGTTGCGCACGGCGACATCCGGGAAGGCCGCGCCCAGCTGGGAGTTGCGCGTGAGCACGAGCCAGGCGGCCGCCGGGATCCCGGCCGCGTTGAGCAGCCGGACCGCATCACCGCCGCTGTCGGGCCGTGTCATCCAGTCCGGAGTGGACGGACGGAGTTCCTTGCCCTGCCAGGCCTGCTCGCGCACCGGACGGTAGAACGCCGCGTGCCGTGCCACCACCGAGCTGCCGTTCTCCGACCACGGGGTCGCGGCACGGGTGCTGTGGTAGGACAGCGCCACGGCGACCTCGTCGGCCTCCAGCTCGGCCGCGCGGTCGGGGAAGCCGGGTGCGTCGAGCACGTCCCAGGCGTAGGCGTATCCGGTCACCTTCACCGGGTCACCACCTCGCCGTGTTCGGCTCGAAGCCGGGTTCGAACTTGCGCATGTAGGTCACATCGTCGCGTTTCGTCAGTCCACATCGGACAAACCGCTCGTTGGCCTTCGCGAGCGCGTCCGGATCGAGCTCGATCCCGAGCCCCGGCTTGTCCGGCACCGCCACCGCGCCCTCGCGGAACTCCAGCGCGCCCGGCGCGATCACGTCGTCGGACTTCCACGGCCAGTGCGTGTCACAGGCGTAGGTGAGATGCGGCGTGGCGGCGGCTACGTGCACCATCGCGGCGAGGCTGATGCCGAGGTGGCTGTTGGAGTGCATGGACAGCCCGACACCGAAGCTCTCGCAGGTCACCGAAAGCGCCTGGGTAGCCCGCATCCCGCCCCAGAAGTGGTGGTCCGACAGCAGGACGCCGATCGCGTGTGCACGGAAGGCGGGTTCGATGTCGCCCTGGTCGACCACGCACATGTTGGTGGCCAGCGGCATGTTCGCGTGCCCGGCGACCTTCGCCATGCCCTCGATGCCCGGCGTCGGGTCTTCGAGGTACTCCAGGACGCCGTCGAGTTCCTTCGCCACCGCGATCCCGGTGTCAGGAGTCCACGCGGCGTTGGGATCGATCCGCAGCGGATGCCCGGGGAACGCCTCCGCGAGCGCGTGAATGCCCTCGACCTCCCGTCGCGGCTCGAAAACCCCGCCCTTGAGTTTGATCGAGCGGAACCCGTACTCGTCGATCATCCGGCGCGCCGAGCCGACGAGCTGCTCTGGCGTGACGATCTCGCCCCACGAGTCCTCGGACCCGTCGAGATGGGCGGCGTACTTGTAGAACAGGTACGCCGAGAACTCGACCTCGTCGCGGGCCTTGCCGCCGAGCAGGTCGGCGACCGGCAGGCCCAGCGCGTGCCCCTGTGCGTCCAGGCAGGCGACCTCGAACAGCGAGAACACGCTCGAAAGGGTCTTGCGGATGGAGAACCCGCCGATCAGCCCGTGCTCGTCGGTGAGCACTGTGCCCGCGAGGGTCTCGCCCACGATCCGCCGCAGCCCCGGCAGGTCGAACACGTCGTGCCCGCGCAGCCGCGGCAGGACCTTGCGCACCTCGCCGAGGAAGGCGGCGTCGCCGTAGGACTCGCCGAGCCCGACGACGCCGTCCTCGCAGATCACCTGCACGACGCTTCGCAACGCGAACGGCTCGTGCACGCCCATCACGTTGAGCAGCGGCGGATCCGCGAACGCGACGGGCGTCAGCACTACATCCTGGATTTGCATGTCACAGCGCCTTTAGTGCGGTGAAGCCGTTTTCGACGATCTGCGCCAGCCGGTCGAGCTGCTCCGGCGTCGGCGCGACCAGCGGCGGGCGCACCGGCCCCACCTTGTCCCCGCGCAGCCGCACGGCGGCCTTGACCAGCGACACGGCGAACCCCGGCGTCTCGTCCCGGAGCGCGACCAGTGGCAGGTAGAAACTGTTGAGCAGGGCGTCCATCACGGCGTTGTCGCCCTCGGCCAGCGCACGGTGGAAGCGGTGCGCGATCTCCGGCGCGAAGCAGTGCACCGCCGAGGAGTACTGCGCGACACCGATCGACGCGTACGCCTTCGCCGAGACCTCCGCGGTCGGCAGCCCGTTGAAGAACAGGAAATCCCGCGCCCGCTGGGTGCCGACGGACCGGATCGCGGTCACGATCCGGGTCATCAGCTCGACGTCGCCGAAGCCGTCCTTGAGCCCCACCACCGACGGGATGTCCAAAAGGGACACCGCGGTCCGCGCGGTGAACACCCCGGTGCCGCGGTGGTAGACGATCACCGGCACCGACGACTCGCCGACCGCGAACCGGACGAAGTCGACGAGCCCGGCGGGCGGGCCGGACACGAGGTACGGCGGGAGGAGGAGCACGCCGTCGGCACCCCCCTCCTCCGCCGCGGCGACCGCGGACCGCGCCGTCGCGGCGCCCCCGCCCGCACCGACCCAGACCGGGACCCGGCCGTTGACCACCTCGCGCGCCTTCGCCAGTACCGCCGCGTGCTCGGTGGGCGAGAGCGAGCTCAGCTCGCCGGTCCCGCAGGCGACGAACACCGCGCCGGCCCCGGCGGCCACGTGGCTCTCGACGTGCTCCGCGAACGCGTCGAGGTTCAGCTCGAGGCCCTCGGTGAACGGGGTGACCGGGAACGCCAGCAGGCCGTCCAGCTCGATCTTGGGCTGTGCCATCAGTTTCTGCTCTTTTCGTCCTTGTCGGTGGTGGCCGGGCGTCGGCCGGTGTCAGGCGGGCACGCCGGAGCCCTCCTTGGTGCCCGTCGAAGCGACCTCGTCGTCGCGGTCGATGGTGTCGATGATGACGTCGGTGCTGTCCTTCCGCTCGGGCGCGATCAGCCCCAGCGCGATGTAGAGCACCAGCGAAATCAGGACCGGCGTCGCGATGAGCGCCGTCTGGCTGACGTCGAACACGTAGTAGACCAGTCCGTATGCGATGAGGCCGCCCGCCCACGAGACGATCGCGGCCCTCGCCCCGCACCGGCGGAACCATCCCAGCATGCCCAACAGCAGCGGGATGGAGATCGGGCCCATCAACGCCGCCACCCAGTTCACCACGATCTGCAGCACGCCGCCGAGGTTCTGCGCCTGGGTCGCCACGATCATGGTGAGCACCACGAAGGTCACCGTGGTGATGCGGGCGGCCTTCAGGCCTTGGGTGTCGGTCCACTGCCGGGCCTTGCGGAACATCACCGGGATCATGTCCCGGGTGATGACCGCCGAGATCGCGTTCGCGTCGGAGGAGACCATCGCCATGGTGTGCGAGAAGATCCCGGCCAGCACCAGCCCGATCAGGCCGGGCGGCAGGAACGTCGTGGTCATGATCGCGTAGGAGTTGTTGGGGTTCTGCACACCCGGGATCAGCAGCGGCGCGGCGAACATCGGGAACATCAGCACCAGCGGCCAGACCAGGTACAGCCCCGCGGAGAGCCGCGCGCCGCGCCGGGCCGCGTGGGTGTTCGGCGCGGCCATGTAGCGCTGCGCCAGGTTCCACATGCCGCCGTTGTACTCGAAGGTCTTCACCAGCACGTAGACGAGAAGGAAGATCGTGGTGTACTTCGAGGTCGTCGGGTTGACGTGGGCCGCGGGCAGTTTGTCCCACATGGTCCACAGCGCCGAGATGCCGCCGAGCTTGCCGAGCACGACCACGATCATCACGATCGCGGCGACGGCCTGGATGATGAACTGGCCGAGCTCGGTGAGCGCGTCCGCCCACAGGCCGCCGACAGTGCAGTAGAAGAGCGTGATGACACCCGTGATGAGGATGCCGACGTTGTAGTCCACCCCGGCGAACACGTTCAGCAGCGTCGCGACCGCGAACCACTTGGAAGCGATGTCGAAGACCTTCAGCAGGCTGCCGCTCCACGCCAGCACCTGCTGGGTAGGCACGTTGTACCGCTTGGCGAGGTATTCCAGCGGCGAGGCCACACCGAGTTTCGACCGCAGCCGGTTCCAGCGGGCCGCGAACAGCCAGCTGCCGATCGCGACGCCGACACCGATGCTGGCCATGCCCCAGAAGTACACGGTGATGCCGTCGGTGTACGCGACGCCCGCGTACGCGACGAACAGGACGGCGCTGTAGCCGGACATGTGGTGCGAGATGCCCGTCAGCCACCAGGGCATTTTCCCGCCCGCTGTGAAGAAGTCCTTCACGTCGACGACCCGTTTGTGCGACCACCAGCCGATCAGCACCATCAGCCCGAAATAAGCGCACATCATCGCCCAGTCGAGTACGTGCACCGCTGACTCCCTTCCGCGTCCACGGTGATGCGGTCGTTCACATCCATGAACGGAGTCTGTTATAGTGATAGTGTTCATCTACAAGAATGCTGTTCGGGACGCTAATATAGCCGTGATCACAAGTCAACGGCCGGTTGGAGGAGCGCGGATGCCACAGAAGGCGGACACCCCGGTGTTCACTGGTCCCGGGTCCGCCGGTGATACCAAGGAGACGGCCGGGGTCAAGTCGGCCCGTCGCGCGGTCGACCTCATCGAAACCTTCGCGGCAAACGACGTCTGGCTGTCCCTTTCGGACCTCCACGCGCGGACCGGCTTCCCCCGGTCGAGCCTGCACGGGCTGCTGCGGACCCTGCTCGACGCGGGTTGGCTGGAGTCGGACCCGAACACCGCGCGGTACCGGCTCGGCGTCCGCGCACTGCTCTGCGGCACCGCCTACCTCGACCGCGACCCCGTCGTCCCGTTCGCGACCGAGGCGCTGGAGCGCATCCGCGAGAAGACCGGCTTCACCGCGCACTTCGCGCGCCGCAACGGCACCGAGGTCGTCTACCTGGAGACCCGCGAGGCACGGCGCTCGACGCACCTCATCTCCCGCGTCGGCCGGACGCTGCCCACCCACGCGACCGCGCTGGGCAAGGCGCTGCTGGCCGAGCTGACCCACGACGAGATCGACCAGCTGATGCCGGCCGAACTGCCCGCCCTCACCCCGAACACGATCACCACCCGCGAAGCGCTGCACGCCGAATGCGCCATCACCCGGGAACGCGGCTATGCCTCGGAAATCGAGGAGGGCACCCCCGGCGTCCGCTGCGTGGCCGCGGTGATCCCCTACCGGATCCCCGGCACCGACGCGATCAGCTGCTCGATGCCCATCACCGAGGCCGACGACGCCGAGGCCAAGCTGGTCGGCGAACTGCTGGCCGAGGCCACTGCGGAACTCGGCCGGCGGCTGCGCCGCGCCGGGATCCGCTGACCCCTCCCCCACAGTCCACTCCGGACTGACGTTCCCTGGGAAAGGACCTGGATTCATGGCAGACCAGCGCGTGCTGATCACCGGTTCGGCGGGCGTCGTCGGCACCCTCATGCGGCCCCGGCTACGGCGCGAGGGCCGGGTGCTGCGCCTGCTCGACCTCGCCCCGCAGCCCCCGGCCGAGCCGGGTGAGGCCGTCGAACTGCTGACCGGGTCGGTCACCGACGCCAAGGCGATGGCGGCCGCGTGCGAAGGCGTCGACGCAGTGATCCACCTGGGCGGGCACAGCAGGGAGAACTCCTGGGAAGCCACCCTCGACGTCAACATCAACGGCACCCACACCGTGCTGGAGGCCGCGCGGGAAACGGGGGTGTCACGGGTGATCCTGGCGTCGAGCAACCACGCCGTCGGCTTCCGCCGCAACGACGAGGGCAGTATCGCCGGGGCCACCGGGCTTCCCGCCGACTCCTCGCCGCGCCCGGATACCTATTACGGCGTAAGCAAAGCCGCGATCGAGGCGCTCGGCAGCCTCTACCACTCGCGGTTCGGGATGGACGTCATCGTCATCCGGATCGGCTCGTGCTTCGAAACCCCGCTGCCGCTCGGCCCGCGTGGCCTCACCACGTGGCTCTCCCCCGGCGACGGCGCGCGGCTCTTCGAGGCCTGCCTCAGCGCGCCGTCGCCCGGCTACCGGCTGATCTGGGGCGTCTCGGACAACACCCGGCGGATCTACTCCCTGGCCGAAGCCGAAGCACTGGGCTACCAGTCGCTGGACGACGCCGAGGTCTACGCCGACCAGTTGGCGGACAAGCCCGCGCCGACCGGGATCGCCGCCGAGCACGTCGGCGGCCCCTTCTGCACGGCGCCGTTGGGCGAGTTCAACCCACTGTGAGCCGTGCAGCCGTTGCATCGCCACTTCGTCGGTCCGGTCCGGTCCCGATCGAGCGGCAGCATTTGTTCGAGTAGTCGCTGGGCGCGGTCCAACGGATCCCCGCCGCCGAGGACCGCCATGATGCGGTCGGCGACCCGCTGGCCCGGAACTAACAAGCCAGCTTTCCGCTCGCAAGATCGTCCTGGTCCAGGCCGGACAATTCGCCACCGAAACAATCTGACCGAACCCCGGCAACCCAGCAACAGCCGGAAGCGCTGCTAACTCGCGGGGCAGCGCTTCCGGCACTACTTGCGACTTCCTGCGTTGACCCTGACACATCACATTAACCCAAACGAGTGTCGAACACATGCTCTAAACTTGATAGAATGGTCGCATGTCCGAGCAGACTCCCGCTTCCCAGTTGTGGCAGGTTCCCGATCGGGACCTGGCCGCGATTGTGGCGGCGCGTGAGGAAAAGCTGCGGATCGCCTACGCGAAGATGCTCGAGGTCGTGGGCGAGAGCGAGCAACGCAGGTTGGGAAAGTCCTTGGGGTTCAAGGACACCGCCGCGTTCCTGACGGATACCCTGCGGATTTCCGCGCGGGAAGCCAAACAGCGCATCGAGCACGCTCGGGCAACCATGCCTTCGTCGTCGCTGACAGGTGTGCCGCAACCCCCACCGCTGGCCGCCACCGGCGCAGCCCTGACTGCCGGGGACATCAACGCAGAGCACGTCCAGGCGATAACCACGACCTGTCAGGCGTGCCCGGCGGAGATTCCGGTCGAGCAACGTGAAGCGGATGAGCGGATCCTGGTGGAGCTGGCTCGGCAGGCCGGGCCGGAGACCGTGCGGAAAGCCTGCCGCCGGCTGCACGCGATCTGGGATCAGGACACCGCGCCACCAGCCGACAAAGACCGCGAGGAGGCCAACCCACTGCGGCGATTGGACATCACGCGCCGCAAGGACGGCAGCATGCGCTTCAGCGGCGAACTCGACGCTGAATCCGCCGAAGTGCTCGACGGGCTGCTCGGGCCGCTGGCGAAACCACACAAGAACCCCGAGACCGGCGAACACGATACCCGCGCCGCCGCCGAACGCGCCGGAGACGCACTCGCCGAGATCATCGCCCTGGCCGCCCGCTGCGACGAACTGGCCACCCAAGGCGGTGAACGCGCCGTGATGACCGTTTCGGTCACCCTCGCGGAGCTGGAGAACCGTGTCCGGCAAGCCTTTCTCGACATCCCCGGGCTGTCGAGTGTGGACGGACTTCGCCGCCTGGCATGTGAGTCGAAGGTGGTGCCCGCGATCTTCGGCAACAACGCCGCGCCTCTCTATGTGGGGGATGCTTCTCGGTTCGCCACTCCCGCTCAGCGTCGCTATCTGGCCGCCCGAGATGGCGGATGTGGGTTTCCGGGCTGCACCCGTGGTCCTAAGTGGACGACACCGCATCACGTCACGCCGGTCTGGTCGGTGGACAAGCGCACCGACGCCGATAATCTCGTGCTGCTCTGCGCTCGCCATCATCGGGTAATCCACCATACGGCGTGGGTGCGCCATGAGGCGCTTGTTGTATCGAACGGAGGTGGGAGACCTTCGTCGCTGGGTCGTCGCAGCGATCTGGTGAAGCTGAGGGCAGCCTGAATCCTGTTGGGAGTGTTGGGGTTTGGGTGGGAAGCGGCNCTGACAAAGGCGGGGCGTGCCAGTACTGCCAGATGGTGCGTGCCTGTTGAGCGAGATGAGAAGGTATACGTGAGAAATCAGTGTTTGACGCCTCGTTATGTGGAGCCGGCTCGAAACCTGGTGGATCTGGGCCGGTACTGCGGTGC
>NZ_JAFB01000057.1 GCF_000519205.1 Amycolatopsis taiwanensis DSM 45107
AACTACGGTCCGCACAAGCGACCCGAGGTTCGGGCCTGGTGCGCCGCCAACAACATCGAGCTGGTGTACTTGCCGACCAACGCCTCGTGGCTGAACTGGATCGAATGCGAGTTCACCGCGCTGCGCTACTTCGCGCTCAACGGCACCGACCACCGCAGCCACGCCGAGCAGAACGCGGCCATTGCTGACTACGTCCGCTGGCGCAACGCACGTGCTCGACCGAAACGCCACTTCGCGATCAACTCACCCATCCGAGAACCCAATTACATGATCAACGTTGCTTGACGAGGCACTAGTCTCCCTACCTGAGCCGGCCGCTGACGGTTTTCGCCGCCTCGGCGACCGCGGCGCCGTAAAGCGTCTCGGATTCCGCGGTCAGGCGGCTGACCGGAAGGTTGACGCTGAGGCTCGCGATCGGCTTCCCGGGTTCGGTGACGACAGCGGCGGCGACGGAGCCGACGTCGGATCTCCACTCGCCGTGGTTGACGGCGAACCCCCGTGCCCGGATCTTGGCCAGTTCGGCGAGCAGGTCGTCCGGGTCGGTGATCGTGGTGTCGGTGTAGCGCGGCAGTTCGGTCGCCAGTAGGCGCCGGACGACCTCGGGACGACTGTTCGCCAGGACCGCCTTGCCGTTTGCGGAGGCGTGCAGGGGAAGCGCGTGCCCCAGGGCCATGCTGATCCGGACTGGTTTGGACGTCTCCAGCCGCTCGATCAGCACGAGCTTGTCCTCCTCGGGAACCGTGAGGTGGATGGTCTCCTCGGTACGCCGCCGCAGTTCCTCCATCACCGGCACCGCCACGTCGCGCAGGCCGAGGTCGCTACCGGCCCGGCCGCCGACCGCCAGGGCCTTGCTCGTCATGACCCACCGGGTGACCTCGCCCGGCCCTGGTCTGATCCACCCGGCGGTGTGGAGCGTGACCAGCGCCCGTTGCACCGAACTCTTGGGCACGTCGAGCACCCGCGCCAGTTCACCGACGCCGATCGGCTGCCTCGCGGCCACCTCTTCCAGCACCCGCAACGCGTTCAGCACGTTCTTCATGCCTTGACTCCTCGATCCCGCCTACCTACCATCGCTGGACCTCAGCACGGCACATCGTGCCACGTCACGGCACGGCACAGAAGAGGACTGGCTGCAGTGACCACTCGCGCTGGACGGCATTTCCTCCAGATCCCCGGACCGACCAACGTCCCCGACCGCGTCCTGACGGCCACCGCGCGGCCGACCATCGACCACCGCGGAGGCGAGTTCGCCGAACTCGCCCTCGACCTGCTGCATCGGATCAAGCCGGTGTTCGGCACCAGCGGACCGGTGGTCATCTACCCCTCGTCCGGAACCGGAGCGTGGGAAGCCGCGCTGGTCAACACGCTGTCGCCGGGCGACCGCGTGCTGGCGTTCGAGACCGGCCATTTCGCCACGCTGTGGCGAGAAATGGCCGAACGCCTCGGACTCCGGGTCGAGTTCGTCCCCGGAGACTGGCGGCGGGGCGTCGATCCCCTCGTCGTCGCGGAGCGGCTGGCTGCCGACGTAGGACACGACATCGCGGCGATCATGGTGGTCCACAACGAAACTTCCACCGGGGTCACCAGCCGGGTGCCGGAAATCAGGGCCGCCATCGACGAAGCCGGCCATCCCGCGCTCCTGCTCGTCGACGCGATCTCCTCCCTGGCGTCGACCGACTACCGCCATGACGAATGGGGTGTCGACGTAACGGTCGGTTGCTCGCAGAAGGGACTGATGCTGCCCCCGGGCCTCGGCTTCAACGCAATCAGCGAGAAAGCGCTTTCAGCCGCTGAGCGGGCACGGTTGCCGAAGGCGTATTGGGCTTGGGCGCCCATCCTCGAGGCCAACGAGCGTGGTTACTACCCATATACCCCTCCCACCAACCTTCTCTACGGGCTGCGGGAGGCGTTGCTGATGCTCGAAGAAGAGGGGCTGCCCAACGTGTTCGCGCGGCACGATCGCCATGCGCGGGCCACCCGGGCCGCGGTCTGCGGCTGGGGCCTGGAGGTCCTGTGCGCCGACGAACGCGAATACTCCAGTTCCCTGACCGCCGTGCTGCTGGGCGAGGAGCACGACGCCGACAAGGTCCGTCAGGTCATCCTGGACCGCTTCGACATGTCGCTGGGCACCGGCCTCGGCAGGCTCGCCGGGCGGGTCTTCCGGATCGGGCACCTGGGCCACCTGAACGAGTTGACCCTGGCCGGGACGCTGGCCGGTGTCCACATGGGACTCCAGTTGACCGGCGTGCCCGTCGACCCCACCGGTCTCGAAGCCGCACTGGAGATCCTGCGCGCCGAGTGAGCCGGCGCCACGAAAGTCCATGACGGAAGGAGGTGATCGTCCGGCTCCTGATCGCGGTTCCGCCGAAACCACTCGCTCCAACGCGCAACGCCCCAGCCGGTGGCCTTCCCACCGGCCACCTACAAGGAGGTAGGTCGTTGACCGAGCGGACGTCCTCTTTCCGGCGCCTGTCCGAAATGAAGCGGTGGACCTACATTCTCCCGGTCATCGTCTTCATCTACGTGATCTGCTACATCGACCGCACGAATATCAGCTTCGCGCTCCCTCACCTCAAAGACGACATGCACCTCACCGGGGCGCAACAAGGCCTCGCGAGCGGGATCTTCTTCTGGGGCTACCTTCTGCTCCAGATCCCCGGCGGATACATGGCCGAACGATGGAGCGCGAAACGCTGGATCGCGATCCTGATGGTCCTGTGGAGCGTGGCGGCGATGGCCTCCGGGCTCACCCACACCTTCGGCCAGCTCATCCTCGCACGCTTCCTGCTCGGCGTGGCCGAGGGCGGCGTGCAGCCCGCGCTGATGACCACCATCCGGTCCTGGTTCCCGTTCGCCGAACGCAGCCGGGCATACGCGATTTTCAAGCTGTACACGCCGATCGCGGCGATCGTCGCGGCCCCGTTCTCCGGCATCATCCTGACCTACGCGGACTGGCGCTGGATGTTCGTCATCCAGGGTGGGGCACCCCTGATCATCGGGCTCATCGCATGGCTGGCGGTCGTCCGTGACACGCCCGCGAAAGCCGGTTGGTTGTCCCAGAACGAGCGGAACTACATCGAGCGGTCCCGGCTGGACGAGGGCGAACCGCTCAAGCACCGCGGGACCTTCAAGGCGGCGTTCACCAGCAAGATCGTCTGGCACTTCGCGCTCGTCTACACGTTGACGCAGATGGGCCTGCTCGGACTCACGTTGTGGATGCCGAGCGTGCTCAAGAAAGCGTTCCACACCGACATGCAGGTCGGGCTGGTCGCGATACTGCCGCAGATCGCCGCGGGTATCGCCATCATCATGATCGGCCGGTCGGCGGACCGCAGAGGCGGGCACGTCGCGCACATGTCCACAGTGCTCGGTGCCGGCGCGGTGATTCTCGCCGGAGCGGGCCTGATCTCGGCGGACCAGAAGTGGCTCGTGCTCATCGCGATGATCCTCGGCACGGCGGCATCGATCGCCTGGTACGGGCCGTTCTGGGCGACCGTCACCAAGCTCACGCCGGTCGCCGCGGCGGGCGCGGGCATGGGACTGATCAACGGCGTCGGCAATCTCGGGAGCTTCTTCGGCCCCTATGTCGGTGGTTGGCTCAGTGACCTCAATGGTGGCGGATACGCGCTCACCCAGGTGTTCTTCGGTGCTGTTTTCGGCGCCGCGGCACTGCTCGTCCTGTCGCTGCGTAAGAAACTGCGCGCGGCAACGGAACTGGCGGGCGTCGGCGCGCGACCCGCCGGGACGGCGGAGGCATCCTCGCGATGACCGACGCCACTGCTTCCTCGACCGTCCGCTCGCGGCTGGAGCGTGCGCTCCGCGCGACGCTGGACGGCGAGGTCGCCTTCGACGACTACAGCCGCCATCTCTTCTCCCGCGACGCCAGCATGTACTCGATCATGCCGCTCGGCGTCGTGTTCCCGCGGCACGCCGACGACGTCGTCGCGGCGGTGAAGGCCGCCGGTGAGCTCGGGGTACCGATCCTGCCCCGTGGTGCGGGGACGAGCCTGGCCGGTCAGACGGTGGGGCCCGGCCTCGTGCTCGACCTGTCCCGGCACCTGCACCGGATCATCGACATCGATCCGGTGGCACGCACCGCACTCGTCGAGCCCGGCGTGGTGCAGGACCAGCTCAACCAGGCGGCCGCCGCACACGGGCTGATGTTCGGGCCGGACACCTCCACCAGCAACCGGGCCACGATCGGCGGCATGATCGGCAACAACTCCGCGGGCAGCGGCTCGCTGACCTTCGGCATGACGATCGACCACGTGCGGGCGCTGGACGTGGTGCTATCCGACGGCTCACGTGCCCGGTTCGAGCCGGTCGACGAGGCAGAGCGGAAGCGCCGGGCGGCGGCGCCGACGCTGGCCGGCCGGATCTACCGGGACCTGTCCACACTGGTCACTGGCAACGAAAAGACGATCACTGCGGGGATGCCCGCATTCTGGCGTCGCGCCTGCGGCTACCGGCTCGACCGGCTGGTGGGCTTCGGACCGGACAACCGGTTCGACCTGGCCAAGTTCGTGGTCGGCGCGGAGGGCACGCTGGTGGTCGTCACGCGCGCGCTGGTGGATCTGGTGCCCAGGCCGCGGCACACGGTGTTCGCCGTCGGGCACTTCACCAGCACCCCGGCCGCCATCTCGGCCACCATGGACGCGTTGAGCTGCGAGCCTCACCAGGTCGAGTTGATGGACCGCACCATCCTGGACCTCTCCCGGCAGAAGATCGAGTATGCCGAGCTGGGGAACATCCTCGTCGGTGACCCGGACGCGTTGCTGTTCGTCTCCTTCACCGGCGACGACGAAGCGGAACTGGCCGCCAAGGTGGACCGGCTCGCGGCGCTGTGGCAGCGCAACGGCCACGGCTACCACACCCTCCGCGCGATCGAGCCGGCCGAGCAGGCGGCGCTGCTGAAGGTCCGCAAGTCCAGTCTGGGTCTGCTGATGGCCGCCGGTGAAAGCACCCGCCGCCCGCTGGCGTTCATGGAGGACACCGCGGTGGACCCGGCCCGCCTGGCCGAATACACCGCGCGGTTGACCGACATCCTCGACGAGCACCAACTGAAGGCGGGCTTCTACGGCCACTGCTCGGTGGGTTGCCTGCATGTTCGCCCGTTCGTCGATGTGACCGAGCCCGACGAGGTGGCGAAGATGCGTGCGGTCGCCGAGGAGGTCAAGGATCTGGTCATCGCCTATGGCGGGGTCAACTCCAGTGAGCACGGCGACGGGCTCGCCCGCAGCGAGTTCAACCGGGAGATTTTCGGCGACGAGTTGTACGAGGCGATGCGAGAGGTCAAGCGGATCTTCGACCCCGGCGCCCTGATGAACCCAGGCAAGATCGTCGACGCATCGCCGATGACCGAGAACCTGCGCGACCGCGACGCGCTCCCGCCCGCGGGACCGCTTACGACCACGCTGCGGTTCGACGTCGTCGGTGGCATGCGTGGCGCGGCGGATCGCTGCATGAACATCGGCCTGTGCCGCAAATCCACCGCCGGTGTGATGTGCCCGTCCTACATCGCGACGAGAAGCGAGGAGCATTCGACTCGTGGCCGGGCCAACGCGCTGGTGAAGGCACTGTCCGAAGCGGACCCGCACACCGCGCTGGGCGGCGAGCGGCTGCACGGCATCCTCGATCTGTGCCTGATGTGCAAGGCGTGCAAAAGCGAGTGCCCGATGGGCGTGGACATGGCCGCGCTCAAGGCCGAGACGCTCGCTCACCACCACGAAGTCCACGGAATTCCGTTACGGTCGCGCCTTTTCGCCTCGATCCGTACGGTCAACCGGATCGGTTCAGCGACCGCGCCGCTGTCCAACCTGCTCGGGCGCCTCGGTTTCCTGCGCCGGTTCGTCGAACGCGCGCTGGGCATCACGGCGGCGCGCCCGCTGCCGAAGTTCGAACGGGTCAACCTGCTCCGGTGGTTCCGTCGCCGTCAGCCTGCGCCTTCGAACTCGGGCACGCTCACGTGGCTCGCCGACTCGTTCACCACGTTCACCGAGCCGCACATCGGCCGGGCGGCCATCGAACTGCTGGAGCGGGCGGGCTGGCGGGTCGAGTTGGCCGCCGGAGGCTGCTGCGGCCGGGCGAGCCTGTCCAAAGGCCTGGTGGACGACGCCAAGAGGAAGGCGTCGGCGCTGGTCACCTCGCTGGCGGCCGGCACGTCGCCGATCGTGGGCGCCGAGCCCTCGTGCGTCTTCATGCTCACCGACGAGCACGCTGCTCTGTTGCCCGGCTCCCCGGCGGTGCACGCGGTCGGAGAACGGGTGGGACAGGTGGAACAACTGCTCGGCGAAGCGATCGACGCCGGGCGGTTGAGGCTGCGCACCGATTCCTGGCTCAACGGGCGGCGAATACTCTTCCACGGCCATTGCCACCAGAAGG
Organism: Amycolatopsis taiwanensis DSM 45107; assembly: GCF_000519205.1. Classification (GTDB taxonomy): domain Bacteria; phylum Actinomycetota; class Actinomycetes; order Mycobacteriales; family Pseudonocardiaceae; genus Amycolatopsis_E; species Amycolatopsis_E taiwanensis. Next base: position 6,382 of record NZ_JAFB01000057.1, read on the forward strand.
CCGAAGTCGGCACGGCGGCCGCCCTGGCCCTGCTCCGCCGGATTCCCGGCGCGCAGGTCATGGAGGTCGACGCGGGTTGCTGCGGGATGGCGGGTTCGTTCGGTTTCGAGTCGGAACATTACGAGATGTCCCTGGCCGTCGGCCGGGACCGGTTGTTCCCCATGCTGGACGCGGAGCCGGAGGACACGGTCGTGGCCGCGACCGGGGTTTCCTGCCGGCAACAGATCTTCCACGGCGCCGGGCGCACCGCGTGGCACCCGGTCGAGCTGATCCGCGAAACGCTGGCCTAGCTGCGGAGGTGACCATGTCCGAGCCGTCGAATCCACCCCTGACCGGCGTCACGGTGCTGGAGGTCGGGGCGTTCATGGCGGCCCCGTACGCGACCATGCAACTGGCCGACCTCGGCGCCCGCGTGATCAAGGTGGAAAACCCCGATGGCGGCGATCCGGTGCGTGCCACCGGCCCGTTCCTCGACGGGGAAAGCTCTCCGTTCGTCCGGCTCAACCGCAACAAGGAGTCGGTGGCCCTCGACCTCAAGGCGGAGCGCGGCAAGGCCGCGTTCCGGGCGCTGGCACGGCGGGCGGACGTCCTGGTCGAGAATCTGCGGCCGGGCGCGATGACCCGGCTGGGACTCGATTATGCAGCCCTGTGCAAGGATAATCCCCGGCTGATCTACGCCTCGGCTTCCGGGTGGGGCCAGGACGGACCGCTCGCCCACCTGCCCGGCCTGGACATCATGGCGCAGGCGCGCAGCGGTCTGATGAGCGTGACCGGTTTTCCCGGTGGCGAGCCGGCGAAGGTCGGGGTTCCGATCTGCGATCTGGTGTGTGCGCTCTATATCGCGCTGGCGGTGACCGCGGCGCTGCGCGAGCGCGACCGCTCGGGCGAGGGGCAGTACATCGACGTTTCCCTGCTGGAATCGGGGGTTTCCTTCGCGGTGTGGGAAGCCGGCATGTATTTCGGGGACGGGACCGTTCCCCGGCCGCATGGATCCGCACACCAGAACAGCGCGCCGTATCAGGCAGTGCGCACGGCCGATGGATACGTCACCATCGGTGCGACCACGCCCAAGACCTGGACCGCCTTCTGCCGCACGCTCGGCCTCGACGACCTGCTCTCCGACTCCCGCTGGGGGGACTCGTACTCCCGGCGCCGGCATCGCGAAGAGCTCATCGGAGTCATCGAGGAAGTCACCACGACGAGAACTACCGAGTCCATTGTGGATGACCTCGAACGGGCCGGGGTGCCCTGCGCACCGATCGTCGACTATGGACAGGTCTTCACCGACGAAACATTGCACCAGCGTGGTTTCTTCTGGGACGCGTCTCACCCCACCCTGGGCTCGGTCCGCCAGCTCGGCTCCCCCATGCGGTTCTCCCGCACACCCGCACGGCGGGCTCATGCCGGGCCGCCCCTGGGCGGTTCGACCGCGGAAACCCTTGCGGAGATCGGATTCTCCAACGACCGGAACGGTGATGAGCGATGACCGGCGAAGCCGAGACCACTTGCCAAGGCGGGGTGCTCACGGTCACCTTCAACCGGCCGAAACAGCGCAACGCGATGACCTGGGGCATGTACGACGCGCTCGCGCAGGCGTGTGACCGCGCTGACTCCGACGACGCCGTGCGAGTCCTCCTTTTGCGCGGGGCCGGCGGCCGCGCGTTCGTCGCCGGCACGGACATCACCCAGTTCGCCGAGTTCACCACCGGCAAAGACGGTGTGGACTACGAGCACCGGGTGAGCGCGGCGCTCGACCGGCTCGACGCGGTCACCGTGCCCACCGTCGCGTCGATCGACGGCTACTGTGTCGGCGGCGGGCTCGGCATCGCGTGCGCGGTCGACCTGCGCATCGCCACACCCCGGTCCACGTTCGGCGTGCCGATCGCCCGCACGCTGGGAAACTGTCTCTCCTCGACCGCGCTCAGCCTCCTTGTCCGGCACTTCGGCCACGCGCGCACGATCGCCATGCTGCTGACCGCCCGGCTGATGACCGCCGAAGAGGCGCACGCCGCGGGATTCCTCGCCGTGCTCACCGACGATCTCGACAAGGACACCCGATCCCTCATCGACGCCGTACTCGGCCACGCACCACTGAGCATGTGGGCGTCCAAAGAAGCCCTCCGGAGGCTCCACCGTGACGGCCGCGAAGCCGACGTCACCGACATCGTCGCCCGTGTCTACGGCTCGGACGACTTCCGGTCCGCGGTCAGCGCGTTCAAAACCAAGCAACCGGTCCGCTGGAGCGGCAGCTGACCTCGCCGTCTCAGGGGTCGTCGAGCAGCGCCAGCGCCGTGGCGCGGCCGGCGTCGTCCGGGGCTGACTGCCCGGCCACGCGCAGCACCGCATCGGCACCGTGGCGGGCGTACGCATCGATATCCAGTCGCGGCTCGTCCCGGCGCACGACGGTGACGCTCTCCACCAAGCCGAACACGAGATCGGCGCGGGTGGCCGCGGGCACCTCGTCCGGGACCTGCTCGATCAGGGCACGGTAGGCGGACTTGAGCTCGGCGCGTTCGGCCCGGAAGGTGGCCAGCCCGGGCGCGGCGATCTCGGGCAGCAGGTACAGCGCCCCGAGGTTGTGACGGGCGGTGCCCAGCAGCCGGATGTCCGAGTAGGCCAGCGCCCACAGGCGCGCCCCTGCGGCGACACGTGACGGCAGCAGCCGGCGCGCGACCGCGAGGGACGGGCGCACGGTCTCGGCCAGCAGGGCACAGAGGATGTCTTCCTTGGCCGGGAAGTGGTAGTAGAGCGTGGCCTGGCGCAGCCCGGCCCGTTCGGCGACCGCCCGGGTGCTGGTGGCGGCGTAGCCGGTGGTGGCGAACAGCTCGGCCGCCGCCTCCAGGACGGCCTGCTTCGCGTCCTGGCTGCTCGCCGCGGCTCCGCTGGCTCTGGGCCGCCCCACCCCGCTGCTCACTGCCCCATCGTGCCAGCCCCGGTCACGTTACGGCCGGGGCCGGCATCTCGTAACACGACGATGGGCGAGTTCACCTCACGCTAACCGGGCCGAGACCGCCAGGTAGCAGGGCGGACCTAATTTCTGTCGATCGATCGAAATTCGCTTACCCGCATGGACGGGAGTCGCCATGTCCCCCACGGTCCCCACCGGTGAGCTCGCCGAATTCGGCTACCGGCAGGAGTTGCGCCGCAGTCTCGGCGGGTTCTCGGCCTTCGCCGCCGGGTTCTCCTTCGTATCGATCCTCACCACCGTCTTCCAGCTGTTCGGCTTCGGCTATTCCTTCGGCGGCACGCTGTTCTTCTGGACCTGGCCGGTGGTGCTGGCCGGGCAGCTCATGGTGGCGCTCAACTTCGCCGAACTCGCCGCCCGCTACCCGCTGGCCGGCTCGGTCTATCAATGGGCCAAGCAGCTCACCAGGGGATTCCGGGGCTGGCTGGCGGGCTGGATGATGCTCATCGGCTGCGTGGTCGCCCTGGCCGCGGCCGCGATCGCCCTGCAGGTCGTGCTGCCGTCGGTCTGGGGCGGCTTCCAGCTCGTCGGCGGGGACCCGTCGATCACCTCGGCCACCGGCGCCACCAACGCCGTGCTGCTGGGCACGATGCTGCTGGTTTTCACCACGGCGGTCAACGCGATCAGCGTGCGGCTGATGGCGCGGATCAACGACCTCGGGGTGGCCGCCGAACTGGCCGGGGTCGTGGTGCTGACCGTCGGTCTGGTGACGTTCGCGGTCCGCGGCCCGCGGATCGTCGTCCAGGACATTCCGGGTGTGACGGGCGCATCCGGCACCGGCTTCGGCGCGCTACTGGCGTCGGCGTTGGCCGCCGCATACGTGCTCTACGGCTTCGACACCGCCGCATCGGTGTCGGAAGAGACGAAGAACGCGCGCCGCGCGGCTCCCCGGGCGGTGCTGCGGGCCCTGCTGATCTCCGGGCTGGGCGGGCTTGTCGTGGTGCTGCTGGCGCTGATGGCCGCGCCCAGTCTCACCGACGGGCAGTTGGCGACCTACGGCCTGCCCTACGTGATCACCTCGGTGTTCGGTGACCCGTTCGGCCGGATCTTCCTCGCCGACGTCGCCATCGCCGTGGTCGTGTGCACGTTGACCATCCAGACCGGCACGATCCGGCTGTTGTACTCCATGGCGCGCGACGGCGCGCTGCCGTTCTCGGACCGGCTGTCCAAGGTCAACCCGCGCACCGGCACACCGATCGCGCCCGCGATCTCCTCCGGTGCCCTGGCCATCGCGCTGCTGTTGCTCAACCTCGGCAACTCGACCCTGTTCGCCAGCCTCACCGCAACCTCGGTGGTCGTGGTGTACCTGGCCTACCTGCTGGTGACCACACCGCTGCTGGGCAAGCGCCTCCGGCGAGGACTGCCGGAGGCGAAGCCGGGCTGGTTCTCGCTCGGCCGGTGGGCGCTGCCGGTCAACGTCGCGGCCGTCGCCTACGGACTGGCCATGATCGTCAACATCGCCTGGCCGCGCAGCGAGGTCTACGACCGCGCCGGGACCGGCTCGGTCTGGATGCTGCTGTTCCCACTGGAGTTCGCCGCCGCGGCGCTGCTCGCCGGCTGGTTGTGCTGGCGCCGCCTGCGCGCCACCCGGCCCGCCATCACGATCCTTCCGGAAGGAGCCCTGCCATGAGCACCGCAACCACCTACGGCGCCCGCGAGCACGCCCGCGCCCAGGCCGGCGCCGTCGTCGAGACCATGCCGACGATCCCGGCCGCCGATTGGCCCGAACCGCCATCCGGGGTCGACGCCGAGCGGCTGATCTGGGCGGAGATCGTCGCCGGCGGCGGGTACACGCACAAGGTGCTGGCCCGGGGCAGCGAGCTGCAGCTGACCGACCTGCGTGGCGACGCATGCGCGCATTTGTTGCTGTACAACGCCGACGCCCCGTGGGAGCGGCTGAACGTGGCCGACACGGTCAAGATCCAGTGGAACGCCTACCTGGGCGAGTCGATGGTGTTGCTCTCCGACCAGGCCCACGTGCTCGCCACCATCGTCAGCGACGACTCCGGCCGGCACGACACGTTGTGCGGCACCTCGACGGTCGCCACCAACACCGAACGGTACGGCGACGGCAGCCCGCACGGCCCGGCCCCCGCCGGGCTGGCGCTGTTCACCCTCGCGGCGGCCAAACACGGGCTCGGGCCCAGGGACATCCCGCCGAACCTGTCGCTGTTCCAAGGTGTGCGGGTGGGCGAGAGCGGGGAACTGGATTTCACCGGCTCCGCCGGGGCCGGCCGCTCGGTGCTCCTGCGGGCCGAGATGCCGTTGATCGTGCTCATCGTCAACGTGCCCCACCCGCTGGATCCGCGTCCGGACTACACCGTCACCCCGCTGCGGGTCATCGCCTGGCGCGCACAGCCGTCCACGCCGAAAGGTCCTGAGTGGACGTCGAATCCGGAGACGCGGCGCGCATTCGAGAACACCGCCGACCACCTCATCGGGAGGGGAATCTCATGATCACCGTACTGGATGCGGAGGTGCCGGCAAGGGCACCCTTCTCCACCATCGTCGAAAAAGGACAGTCGCTGACGATCACCGATCTCGGCGGCAACCAGGCGGTCGACTTCCTGGCCTACGACGCCGCCGACCATGGCAAGCGCTACAGCGCCGCGACCACGATCGCCGCCCAGCGCAATATTTTCCTCACCACGGGCAGTGTGCTGCGCACGCAAGAAGGCACGCCGCTCATGACGCTCACCGCGGACACCTGCGGCCGGCACGACACGATCGGCGGCGCCTGCAGCAAAGAGTCCAACACACTGCGCTATGGGCAGCACACCCGCTTCCAGCACGCATGCGTGGAGAACTTCCTCATCGAGGGCGCCCGGTGGGGCCTGGGCAAGCGGGACCTGGTCAGCAACGTCAACTGGTACATGAACGTTCCGGTCGAGACCGATGGGACGCTCGGCATCGTCGATGGCATCTCCGCGCCGGGACTGTTGGTCCGGCTGCGCGCGGAGACGGACACGCTGGTGTTGGTGTCGAACTGCCCACAGCTCAACAACCCCTGCAACGGGTTCGACCCGACGCCGGTCCGGATCACGGTCACCGAGGGCGGTGCGCGGTGAAGCTGCTGATCGCCAACCGCGGCGAGATCGCCGTCCGCATCCTGCGCACGGCCCGTGACCTGGGAATCCGAAGTGTCGCCGGGTACTCGGACGCCGACCGCACCGCGCCACACGTGCGGCTCGCCGACCAAACCATCCGATTAGGACCCGCACCCGCCCGGGAGAGTTACCTTGATGCGGAAGCGATCGTGCGCGCGGCGCACGACACCGGTGCGGACGCGATCCACCCCGGCTACGGCTTCCTGTCCGAGGACGCAACCTTCGCTCGCGCCGCGGAGGCGGCGGGCGTCACGTTCGTCGGGCCCGCACCCGAACACATCGAGGTGTTCGGGAGTAAGCACACCGCCCGGGAGAAGGCGGCCGCCGCCGGGGTGCCGCTGCTGCCCGGCACGGGCCTGCTCGACGATCTCGGCGAGGCACTGGCCGCGGCCGGTGAGATCGGCTACCCGGTCATGCTCAAGGCGACCGGCGGCGGTGGCGGCATCGGCATGCGCGCCTGCCACACCCCGGACGAGCTGCGCACCGCCTGGGAATCGGTGCAAAGCATTGCGGCCAAAGGCTTCGCCACCCCCGGCGTGTTTCTCGAACGGCTCGTGCGGCGGGCGCGGCACATCGAGGTGCAACTGTTCGGCGACGGCGAGGGTCAGGTGCTGGCGCTGGGTACCCGGGACTGCACGTTGCAGCGCCGCAACCAGAAGGTCGTCGAAGAATGCCCGGCCCCCGGGTTGCCGGAGGCCGTGTCGAAGCGGCTGGTCGACGTGGCCGTCGCGCTGGGCGAGTCGGTGCGGTACCGGTCGGCGGGCACGGTCGAGTTCGTCTACGACCTCGAGCGCCAGGAGGCGGCGTTCCTGGAGGTCAACACCCGGCTGCAGGTCGAGCACCCGGTGACCGAGGCGGTTTACGGGGTCGATCTGGTCGCGTGGATGCTCCGGCTGGCCGGCGGCGACCGGACCATGTTCACCACTCCCCCAGCGCCGCACGGGCACGCGGTCGAGGCCCGCGTCTATGCCGAGGATCCGGCCGCCGGGTACCGGCCCAGCGCCGGTCTGGTGACCGGGGTCCAGTTCCCGGCGGGCACGCGGGTCGACACCTGGGTCGAGGCCGGCTGTGCGGTCACCACCCACTACGACCCGTTGCTGGCCAAGGTGATCGTGTCCGGCGAGGATCGGCCCGCCGCACTGAAGCGGTTCGGGGCGGCGCTCGCCGGGACCCGGATCGACGGCATCCGCACCAACCTGGGCCAACTGCGCGCCGCGGCCACGAACCCGGACTTCCTTCAGGTGCGGCATTGCACCACGACGCTCGACGGCATCGAAGACGCCGACGCGCGCATCGACGTCCTCCGCGGCGGCACGTCGACCACCGTGCAGGAGTGGCCGGGCCGCACCGGCTACTGGCACGTCGGGGTGCCGCCGAGCGGGCCGATGGACGACCTGTCGTTCCGGCTGGGCAACCTGGCCATCGGCAACGGCGAGGGTGCGCCCGGACTGGAGTGCACTGTGGACGGTCCGGCACTGCGATTCAGCCACCGCACCGTCGTCTGCGTCACCGGCGCACCCGCCGAGGTCACCGTGGACGGCACGCGTGTTCCACAGTGGACACAGGTTACGGTACCGGCCGGAGGCGAACTGGACGTCGGCCCGTGCACGCTCGGTCTGCGTACGTATGTGCTCGTGCGTGGTGGGCTGGACGTGCCCGCGTTCCTCGGCAGCAAGACAACCTTCACGCTCGGGCGGTTCGGCGGCCACGGCGGGCGTGCCCTGACCGCCGGTGACGTACTCGTCCCCGGCGGCGAACCGGACACCCCGGCCGGTGGCGAGGTTCCCGCGAGATGGCGGCCGGTCTTCGGGCCGCACTGGGAGATCGGGACGGTCGAAGGCCCGCACGCCGCGCCGGAGTTCTTCACGCGCGAGGACATCGACGCTTTCTACGCCGCGACGTGGCGGGTGCACTTCAACTCCGCCCGAACCGGGGTGCGACTCGTCGGCCCCCGTCCCGGCTGGGCGCGGGCCGACGGTGGCGAGGCCGGGCTGCACCCGTCGAACATCCACGACACGCCGTACTCGGTCGGCGCCGTCGACTACACCGGCGACCTGCCGATCCTGCTCGGCCCGGACGGTCCGAGCCTCGGCGGGTTCGTCTGTCCCGCCACCGTCGTAACCGGGCAACGGTGGAAGCTGGGCCAGCTACGGCCCGGCGACACCGTGCGGTTCGTGCCCGTCGACGCGGAGCAAGCAGGGCGGCTGCGGCGCGAACCGGTCGTCGTGCCCGTCGCCACGCCCCTGTCGGACGGCGGCGTCCTCGGGAGCCTCGATGCCACCGACGAGCGACCAGAAGTCACCTACCGGCGCAGCGGGGACGACAACCTGCTCATCGAGTACGGGCCGATGAAGCTCGACCTCGCGCTGCGGATGCGGGTGCATGCGCTCGCCGAACGGCTCGCGGCCGCGGGCGTGCCGGGCATCGTGGACATCACACCCGGCATCCGCTCGCTCCAGGTGCATACCGACCCCGATCAGCTGTCCGTGGCCAAGACACTCGGCCTGGTGCGGGAACTCGAGACAGACCTGCCGTCGACCGGGGACCTCGCGGTGCCCAGCCGGACCGTGCGACTGCCGTTGTCGTGGGACGATCCCGCCACGCGCGAAGCGATCCGGCGGTACCTGGCGGGCGTACGCGCGGACGCGCCGTGGTGCCCGTGGAACATCGAGTTCATCCGCCGCGTCAACGGTCTGTCCAGTGTGGACGACGTGTACCGGATCGTGTTCGACGCGGAGTACCTGGTGCTCGGGCTGGGTGACGTGTACCTGGGCGCGCCGGTCGCCACGCCGCTCGACCCGCGGCACCGGCTGCTCACCACGAAGTACAACCCGGCGCGCACCTGGACGGCGGAGAACTCGGTCGGCATCGGCGGCGCCTACCTGTGCGTCTACGGCATGGAAGGGCCGGGTGGATACCAGCTCGTCGGGCGCACGGTCAAGGTCTGGCACGGCTGGCGCCGGCGCGGACCCTCTCCCTGCCTGTTGCGGTACTTCGACCGAATCTCCTGGTACCCGGTCTCTGCCGAGGAACTGCTCGAACTGCGCGCCGCGAGCGCGGCCGGGCAGCTCGAACTCGACATCGCCGACGGGGAGTTCACGCTGGCCGGCTACCAGCGGTTCCTGGCCGTCAACGCCGAGTCCATCGCCGGGTTCCGGGCCCGCCAAGCCGAAGCGTTCGAAGCAGAACGACGAGCGTGGGCGGCGGCCGGCGAGTTCGACCCGCGACCCGAGCCGGAACCGGTATCGGTATCCGCCGCCCGGGTGTCGGCGCTGACGGGCGGACAAGTCGTGACAGCCCCGTTCGCGGCCACGGTTTGGCGGGTCGATGTCCGCCCCGGCGACCGTGTCGAGAAAGCCCAGCCCCTCATGGCAGTGGAGGCGATGAAGACCGAGACACTCCTGCCCTCGCCCGCGCCGGGCGTGGTGGTGGAACTGCTGGTGGAGCCCGGAAGCGAGGTCGCCTCCGGCACCCCCGTAGCCGTGCTGGGGCCGGCATGACGCGCCTCGTGGAGAATCCGGTCGAGCGGGTCCGGGCCGCTTACCGCCGGATCGCGGAGGTCGACCGGCCCGAGGTGTGGATCACCCTGCGCGACGAGCGAGAGGTGCTGGCCGAGGCGGCCGGCACGCGGCCCGGCCTGCCGCTGGCCGGCCTGGTGTGCGCGGTCAAGGACAACATCGACGTGGCGGGTCTGCCGACCACCGCGGCGTGCCCGGCCTTCGCCTACACCCCGGCGCGCAGCGCGACCGCGGTCCGCCGGCTCACCGACGCCGGGGCGATCGTGCTCGGCAAGACCAACCTCGACCAGTTCGCCACCGGCCTGGTCGGCACGCGCAGCCCGTACGGCGCCGTGCGGCACGCCGAGCAGCCGGAGAAGATCTCCGGCGGGTCCAGTTCGGGCTCCGCCGTCACGGTCGCGCTCGGGATCGTGGACTTCGCGATCGGCACGGACACCGCCGGATCGGGCCGCGTACCGGCCGCACTGCACGGGATCGTCGGGCTCAAGCCCACGCTGGGACTCGTGCCCACCACGGGCGTGGTTCCGGCCGCGCGGCCGTACGACTGCGTCAGCGTGTTCGCCCCCAGCCTCGCCCTCGGCCGGCGCGCGCTGGCAGTGCTGACGGGGCCGGAGCCGGCAGCTCCCGCCAGCCGTGACTGGCCCGCCTCTGCGCGGTTCGCCGCCGCAGCAGCGCCCGCAGTGGCCGTACCGTCCCCGGCCGGGCTCGAACCGCTGTCACCATGGGCCTGTGCCACGTTCAACGACGCTGTGAAACGCCTGCGCACCAACGGTGTTCGAGTGTCCGAAGTAGATGTCGGTGTGTTCCTCGATGCGGGCAAGCTGCTCTACGAGGGTGCGCTGGTCGCCGAGCGGTATGCGGCCGTCGGCGAGTTCATCGAAACGCATCGAGCCGGCGTCGATCCGACCGTCGCGGGAATCATCCTCGCCGCGGGCACGTTGCCCGCGCACCGGCTGGCGGCCGACCAGGCCCGGCTCGCCCGCTGCCGGGCCGTTGCCGCGGAGGCCATGGCCGGGTTCGACGCGCTGCTGCTGCCCACCACCACCGGCCATCCGACGATCGCCGAGGTGGCGGCCGATCCGGTCGGGGTGAACAGCCGGCTGGGCACCTACACGACCTTCGTGAACCTGCTGGACCTCGCGGCCGTCGCCGTGCCCGCGGGCCGCGCCGACGGCAGCCCGTTCGGCGTCAGCGTGATCACCCGCGCGTTCGACGACCACGTGGCCCTGGACATCGCGGCACTGCTGGTCGACGTCAAGGGCGCAACTGGCGAAGTGTGTACCCGTGCCCCGTGGGATCCAGTGTCCGGGTCGCCTGCTTGAACAGATACTCCGCCCGCTCGTAGGAATGCCGGCCGCGTCCGGTGTCCGGGCACAGATCCGCTGGCGCGGGCATCCGGGCCGGTCCTGGACGGCGGCCGGCCAGGAACAGCGGGCCGCGGGTGCGTCCGGCCAGCAGGTCCGGCAGCAGCCGCGCGGTGCCGGAACGCCAGTTCACCCAGCTACGGCCCGCCCGGGCGCGGCGATCGTCGAGGTCGAGGTCCTCGACGTTCAGCGACAGTACGACCCGTACCGGGGCCGCCGACTCGTGCAGCAGCCGCCACACGGTCCGCTCCCGCAGCGGGACTTCCAACTCCCACAGGCGATCGAGTTGCCCGGCGCCGATCGCCGGAATCCGCCGGCGCGTCTCGGTTCGCCGCGGTAGCCCCGCGGTCAGGTCCGCCAGCGACCCCCACGTGGTGAACGACCGGATCGCCGAGCGATGCCGGTTCCAGGTCTTCGCCGCCGCGTCGCCCCAGCACACCTCGAACACGTTCGTCACGTCCTCGGCCGTCAACGAATCCAACGGGCGCTGGGCACCGAGTGTCAGACACAGCCGCCGGAGGGTCTGCCCGTACGAACGCAATGTCGCGGTATCGAGGTCTTCCCGCGCCAGGAAATCGTCGGCCGCCTGCCCGAGGGTCACGACGGGCGCGGTCTGCTCCACCTCGCTGGCCCGGTGGAGGAGGAAGTCGCGCTCGGCCGCGTTCTTCGTCAACGCCGCGGCCCGTTCGAACTCGATGCGCGCCTCGGCATACCGTTCCAGCCGGACGAGCAGGTCACCCCGGACGCTGGGCAGCAAGTGGTAATCCCGCAGGGTGCGATCGGTCGTCAGCTCGTCGACCAGCGCCAGCCCGGCCTCCGGCCCCCGCGCCATCCCGACCGCGACCGCGCGGTTGAGCCGCACGATCGGCGTCGGCCGCAGCCGGACCAACGCGTCGTACAGCGTCGCAATCTGTCCCCAGTCGGTGTCCTCGGCCGTGCGGGCCTGCGCATGACACACCGCGATCGCGGCCTGCAGCACGTACGGGCCGGGCGGGCCGCCGATGTCCCGCGCCCGCAGCATCGCCGTGAACCCGCGCCGGATCAGCAACTGATCCCAGCGACCCCGGTTCTGCTCGTGCAACGGGACCGGCTTCCCCGACGGCCCGATCCGCGCGGCCGACCGCGACTCCTGGATCTCCATCAACGCGATCAGCCCGTGGACCTCGGCCTCGGCCGGGGCCAACTCGGCCAGCAGCCGGCCGAGACGTAACGCCTCATGACACAGCCCGGGCCGCATCAGGTCGTCTCCGGCGGTCGCGGAGTAGCCCTCGTTGAAGATCAGGTAGACGACCTCGAGCACCGACGACAACCGCCCCGCCAGCGACGCGCCATCCGGCAGCTCGAACGGGACCCGTTCCCGCGCCAGCGTCTCCTTCGCCGCGGCGACGCGCTGCGCGATGCGGTGCTCGGTGGTGAGGAACGCCCGCCCGATCTCCGCCGCGGTCAGCCCGCCGACCACCCGGAGCGTCAGCGCGACCCGCTGCTCGGTCGGCAGGACCGGATGGCAGGACAGGAACATCAGCCGCAGGACGTCGTCGTGTTCGACGTCCCGCGGCTGGTCCAGCTCACGGGCGAGTTCCTCGTGCCGGCGCTCGAGCCGTTCCGACCGCCGCAGCCGGTCGATCGCGCGCCGCTTCGCCGTGGTCATCAGCCAGGCACCCGGATTGTCCGGCACCCCCGACTCCGGCCACTGCTCCAGCGCGGCGACGAGCGCGTCCTGGGCCAGCTCCTCGGCGAGTCCGACGTCGTGCACCATCCGCGTGAGACCGCCGATGATCGCCGCCGACTCGAGCTTCCAGACCGCGTCGACCGTGCGGCGGACGTCGATCACGGCCCGAATACCTGGTGGACCAGGCTTTCACCGTCCCCGACGATCCGGCGGAACCGGCGAGCCAGCTCGACCGCCTCCTCCTTCGACCGCACCTCCACCAGTGCGAAGCCGCCGATCGCCTCCTTGGCTTCGGTGAACGGCCCGTCGGTCACCGTCATCTCCTCGCCCGAGGAGGACACCCGGAACCCCGCGGGGTCGAGTCCGCCGGTGGTCAGCAGGACACCCGCCGCGGTCATCTCCTCGACGAACTGGGCCATCTCGGCGTACAGCTTCTCGTCGGGCTGGCGGCCGCCCTTGGTCATCATCAGGTAGCGCATCGGATCGCCTTTCTCTCGTGCTGGCGTTTTTCGCCTTGCACCCGAACGTCGAACACCCTATCCGGCAGGGAACGCAAGCATTCCCTGTCACATCGCTCAGTCGACGTCCAGGCGAGAAACCAATCCGAGAAAGGCACTCGAGATGACCATCGCGATCCAGCGCACCACCTTCAGCCGGCTGACCTGCCTGACCGTCGCGGGACCGCTGTGGGCCGCCGTCTCCCTGGCGCAGGCGGCCGCCCGCGACGGCTTCGACCTGATCCGCCACCCGCTCAGCGCGCTGAGCAACGGTTCCCTGGGCTGGCTGCAGATCACCAACTTCCTCGTCGCCGGCGTGCTGACCATCGTCGGCGCGACCGGCCTCCGGCAGGCCACGAGCAGCCGGTGGGCACCGCGCCTGGTGCTCGTCAACGGCATCGGGATGATCGCCGCCGGGATCTTCTCGATGGACCCGGCCGACGGGTTTCCCACCGGGACGCCGGCCGGGATACCGGAGACGATGTCGTGGCACAGCTACGGGCACATGGCGGCGGGAAGCATCGCCTTCTTCTCGCTCATCGCCGCCTGCTACGTCCTTGCCCGCCACTTCGCCCGTAACGGCAACCGCCGCGACGCCGCGCTTTCCACCATCGCCGGAACCGCGCTGCTGCTCGGCGACGGCTGGGCGATGACCGGTGGCCCGGCGGGTTCGCTGACCCTCGCCGTCGGCGCCATCACCGCAATGCTCTGGGTCGCCGTCGTCGCCACCCGCCTCCGCTGAATCACTCCCCGCCGAGCCATCACCAAACCGCAGAAGGAAGGAACCACCATCATGGCCAAGTTCTCCACCGTCCAGGAATACGTCGATTCCCTCCCGGAACACCAGCGCGAAATCGCCGAAAACCTCGTCCGGCTCGTCGAAACCGTCCTGCCCGGCACCGGCGCCGTCTGGCACGGCCACCCGGTGTGGAGCCTCGGGCCCGCCCCCGGCAAACAGCCGGTCTGCTTGGTCAAGGCATACCCCGGCCATGTGACGTTCGGCTTCTGGCGGGGCCAGGAAATCAATGACTCCTCTGGCCGGCTTTCTCCAGGCGGCCGCCAAATGGCGAGCGTGAAGCTCCGAGGACTGGACGACCTGGACGCCGAATTGTTCACCACGTGGCTCAAACAGGCCAGAACACTCGAAGAAGCGTGATCGAGAGCGCCGGGCTTGCCCGGCGCTCTTCGCCGTGAGGCACGGAATATCGCCCGGTCGACGTCCAGGCGAAAACCGGTTCTATCGCTGGGAGGCCTTGGCGCGGGCGTCAGCCAGCAACTGGAAGGCGTGGTCGCGGTCCTGGTTCACGGTGGTGGGGTCGACGCCGTCTATCCGGACGGTGATCATCCTTCCGCCCTCGTCGATGTAGGCGGACACCCTACCGCCGACCAGGAACGCCTCGGGAGGTTTTTCCCAGTAGAGGCCGCATGCGCCGTCGGGCCCGGTGAAGGCCTCGGTGGCTCCGTGCGCCGACGCGTCGTCACACGGCTCGCGGCCGTGGCTGGGGTCGTGAAAGTCGAGGATCTCCAGTGAAACCTTCGCGACGCTGTGGCGGGGTGAGTCCGGCCCGTAGCCCACCTCCGTGACCGAGATGTTGATCAGACACGACCCCGCGCCGTTCTCGATCTGTCCGTTGACATCGGCGAACGTGTTGGCGCCGAGCGCCGCGGCGACCGTTTCCGGTTTCAGGTACTGGCCACAGCGCGTGTTCACGCCATCGGCGAGCGCTGGGGTCACCGTGGCACCGGACTGGCTGGTGTCGTCCGTTCCACATCCGGCCACAAGTAGCGACAACACAGCCAGCCCAACCCAGACAGAACTTCTGCGAGCCATCTCTCCCCCATCGCCCCCGGCACGCCACCGCTCTTGATCAACAGTGTCGAGAGACCTTAACAGAAGTGCCGGAGAAACCGGTAGAGCCGTCAATCGCTGCCCGCGGAGCCCTCAGAAACGAACCCAGATTCTAGTTGTGGGTCAGACGTTTGTGACCGGCAAGGCCACGACGGTCTGCGCCGACGCTCGCGTGATGGTGATCCGGCTGACCAGTTGCCGGCGGGTGTCGATGTCGACGACCGCGAGTAGGTGACCGCCGGGAGCGATGACGTGCGCTGGCCGGTTGTCGACGATCACCGGAGCACTCGCGCGGATGCGGTCAGCGAACCGTGTGGTCTCGTGGGCGATCGTTCGGGCGCCGGTGACGACGGACGGGGCATCGGCAGGCAGGAGGGCCGGATCGGCGTGGCGCACGCAGTCATCGGTCATCAAAGCGACCATCCGGTCGAGGTCGCCGCCGCCGGCGGCGGCGAGAAACGCCTCGACGACAGCACGGTCGACGGTTGCGCTTGCACCGATGGTGTTCGGTCCGGTCTGCTCGATGCGCTGACGGGCTCGGCTCGCGTGCTTCTTGGCGTTGGCAACACTGGTGTTCAAGGTCTGTGCGATCTCCTTGAACGGGACGTCGAACAGGTCATGGAGGACGTAGGCGGCGCGCTGCGCGGGAGGCAGTCGATCGAGAACCACCATGAGCGCGCGAGAGACGTTCTCACGCCGCAGGTAGTGCTCATCCGCTGCCAGGTCCGCGTCCGGGATCTCCTCCGCCAGCAGGGGATCCTCACGGCGCCGGCGCCGGGCCCGTAACTGGTCGAGGCAGACCCGGGTGAGCACCGTGGTCAGCCAGGCCGCACTGTTGCGGACATCGCCCGGGTCGGCAGCGGCCGCCCGCAGCCAGGTCGTCTGCACAACATCCTCGGCGTCGTGTATCGACCCGAGCAACCGGAACGCGACCGCGGTCAGTTGTGGCCGCGCGGCCTCGAAATCCACTACCGATACCACCAGGTGTCACCTTTCCGCGGTGTCAGACGTCGGGACGGACGAGACCACCATCTCGCGACCCGACCGACTACCCACCGAGGAGCAGACCCGCACATGAGCGTACAGATCATCCGATTTCGAACCACACCGGAACAGCTTCCCGCCCTCACGCAGCAGACCGACCATGTCAGCGCAGCGTCATGCTTGTTCCTCCGCGAGTTTGCGCGCGACCGCGATCGTGTCGACGGGGCGCTCCATGAGGGAGCAGAGTCACGTCCTCGGCGACGGCGCCCCGCCGCCCCGATAAGGGGGTCTGGGGGCTTGCCCCCAGTCGGGGGCGTGGGGGCAGAGCCCCCACAAGGCAGAGCGTCTGGGGGCTTGCCCCCATGCGCCATCGTCGGCAGGTACGCCGCATGACCGCCGTGCTGTTCACCGCCACTCTGCTGTGCATCGTCGCGAACGCGTTCATCGCGATCGCCGACTACCTCAAGGCAGGGTTCGTGCTGAAGAACTCCGCCGAGGTACGCGTTCCCGTCGCCGCCCTGCCCTATCTGGCAACGATGAAACTCGCCGGCGCGGCCGGGCTCGTCGTCGGCCTCGTCGCCGTGCCCTGGCTCGGTGTCGCAGCCGGTACCGGTCTGATTCTGTTCTTCGTCGGTGCCGTCATCGCCCACCTCAGAGCGCGGGTCTTCTACAACATCGCCTTCCCGGGTTTCTACCTTCTCCTCGCGGTCGCATCGTTGGCCTACCTCACCGGCGTGGTGAGCGGCTCCTAGAATTCTTCGCCGACAAGGACCGCTTCGGGCGGTATCCGGTGAGAATCCTTCGAACGCGGTTTGACCGCCAGCAAAGCACTGGCGATCAGGCACAACACCGCCCCCACCAAGAACGGGGCGTACGGCGAACCCACCCACGTCGCGATGTGGCCGACGAGCGTGGCCGCGGCCGCGCCGCCCAGCCACCGGCAGAAGTTGTAGCCGGCGCTCGCGACCGCTCGTGGCGCGTCGCTGATCGACATCGCGGTGCCGGTGAACAGGGTGTTGAGCAGACCGGAGACCAACCCCGAGACGATCACACCGGCGACCAGGACCGGCTTGCTCGGCACCGCGAGCACCGCCATCAGCGCCGCGTATCCGAGCACGGACACGGCAGTCGCGTGCCGCTCACCGAGCCGGCCGGCGAGTTTCGGCGCGAGCACCACGCCGGCGACGGCCACGCACAGACCCCAGCCGCAGAAGATCAGCCCGACCGCGACCGCGCTCCAGTTCAGCACGAACGGGGTCCACGCCAGCACCGTGAAGAACGCGGCGGTGTAGAGCGCGGAACCGACGGACGTGCGCAGCAGCCCGGGGTGTGCGAGCGCCCGCAACGGATCGGTGAGCCGGATCTTCGGCCGTTTCTCGTGCGAGTCGCGGGCCAGGAAGATCGTGCACAGCAAGAGCGCGGCCGCCATCAGCACCGCAGTGCCGATGAACGGGCCACGCCACGAGATGCTGCCCAGCAGCGCGCCGAGCAGCGGCCCCACCGCGAGACCGACGCCGAGCGCGGCCTCGTAGAGCAGGATCGCGCCGGCCTGGCCGCCGGTCGCGGCGCCGACGATCACCGACAGTGCGGTCGCGATGAAGAACGCGTTGCCAAGGCCCCATACCGCGCGCAGCGCGACGAGTTGCCCGATCGACCCCGCGGCCGCGCACAGCGCGGTGGCCACGACGATCAGTATCAGGCCGATGAGCACCGTGCGCTTCGAACCGAACCGCGCGCTCGCGGCGCCGGTGACCAGCATCGCCAGCACCTGCACCCCGAGATAGGACGTGAACAGCAGCGTCACCTGAGACGGCGCCGCGTGCAGTCCGTCCGCGATGGACAGCAGGATCGGGTCGACGAGGCCGATCCCCATGAACGCGATCACGGCCGCGAACGCGGTGATCCAGACCTGTTTGGGTTGGCCCTTGACCGCTTCCAACAGGCTCCCGTGTCGTTCAGCGCTCACCCTGCAACTCCTCCTTCTTCGCGGGATCGATGAGCTTCCGCAGCGCGGGCAACGCCGCCTGGATGGCCGCGCGTTCGGCGGGCTCCAACGCGATCAGCCGCTCCCGCAGGAACTCCTCACGCGTGAGCACCAGCTCGTTGACGTACTGGCGGCCCGTGTCGGTCGCGGTGATCAGCACCGCGCGCCGGTCCTCGGGGTCTCGTGCCCTGGTGACCAGGCCGAGCCGCTCGAGCCGGTCCACGAGTGCGGTCATCGACGACTGCCGAACCCCCTCGAACTCGGCAAGCGTGCTCATCCGGCGTGGACCGCTGAAGACCAGCTCACTGAGGACCGACCCCTGCGTCAGCGTCAGGCGATGCTGCGGCGTCAACCGGCGGACCAGGTAGTACAGCCGGAACACGAGCGGTCGCAGCTCATGCGCGAGTTCACCTACTCCGACTTTCACTTAGCTAGGCTAAGTTATTTTAGTTAGCCTGTCGAAGTAATCGTGCTCACGCTTGGTCTGTTCGTGTCAGGCAGTGGCGTAACGGCTACGGATAGGTGCAGCATGCACGCGTGACTGAAGCCGAGCGTGTTCCCGTACCTGGCAGTGTCCGCGCCGAACTGACCGGTGCGGAGGTGGTCGGCCCGGTTGAGGCGACCACCACAGTGTCGGCGACAGTGGTTCTACGTCGCCGCAACGAGTTGGACGAAGCTCTGGTGACCGGCCCGGAAACCATTACCCCGCAACAACTCGCCGATCGTCATGGCGCGAGCGACGAGGATCTGCGGACGGTGCGCGAGGTGCTCAGGGCGGCCGGCCTGACGATCACGGACGTCCACCGGGGATCGCGCCGGGTGCTGGTCAGTGGTCCGGCGCCGGCGATGAGCGCGGCCTTCGGCACCGAGCTCACGATGGTCCGCAGCGCGGACCCGCTCGGTGGCACGATCGCGCATCGCGCGCGCAGCGGCGAACTGCGGGTCCCCGCCGCGCTGGCCGGCATCGTGGTCGCCGTGCTTGGTCTGGACCAGCGACCGCAGGCCCGCGCCCTGTTCCGGATGCACCGCAAGCCCGCCGCCGCGCAGTCGTTCACCCCGGACCAGCTCGGCCCCCTCTACGCCTTCCCGGCCGGGACGGACGGCAGCGGCCAGACGCTCGCGATCATCGAACTCGGCGGCGGGTTCAAACCGGCCGACCTCAGCACGTATTTCGCCGGCCTGAAGATCACGGCGCCCCAGGTCACCGCCGTCGGGGTCGACGGCGGCAAGAACGCCCCGACCGGGGACCCGAACTCGGCCGACGGCGAAGTGATGCTCGACATCGAGGTCGCCGGGGCACTCGCCCCGGGAGCGACCCAGCTCGTCTACTTCGCCCCGAACAGCGACCAGGGCTTCCTCGACGCGGTCGCGACCGCCGTGCACGCGACGCCGACCCCCACCGCGGTCAGCATCAGCTGGGGCCAGTCCGAAGACCAGTGGACCGCCCAGGCCCGCACCGCGATGGACCAGCTGTTCGCCGACGCCGCGGCACTCGGTGTGACCATCTGCGCCGCCAGCGGCGACAGCGGCAGCACCGACGATCAGACCGACGGCAAGCAACACGTCGACTTCCCCGCCTCCAGCCCGCACGTTCTTGCCTGCGGCGGCACCAACCTGCGGGCCACCCCACCCACGACGATCGTGGCCGAAACGGTCTGGAACAACCCGAACGGCGGCGCGACCGGCGGCGGCATCAGCGACGTCTTCGGTGTGCCGGCCTTCCAGGCCTCCGCCGGCGCACCGGCACGCGCCGGCGGCGGCACCGGCCGGGGCGTGCCCGACGTGGCCGGCAACGCCGACCCCGCGACCGGCTACCAGGTCCTGGTCGACGGGCAATCGGCGGTGATCGGTGGCACCAGCGCGGTCGCACCGCTGTGGGCGGCCCTGATCTGCCGGCTCGCCCAGGCCGCCAAGCGCCGGCTGGGACTGGTCCACACCCAGCTCTACCAGGGCGTGCAGCCGGGCCGGCCGCAACCCGGATTCCACGACATCACCAGCGGCAACAACGGCGCCTACCAGGCCGGCCCCGGCTGGGATCCGTGCACCGGCCTCGGCACGCCCAACGGCACCGCCCTGTTGCAGGTGCTCACCGGCACGAAGAACCGATAGACCGCAACGGAAAGCCATCGGCCCTGGCCGGCCCGGCCGACCCGGCGCCAGGCCAGGCCACGAACCGCCGTCACCGGATCTTGGCGCCGTAGACGTGGTCGACCGTCATCGTCATGAGAACCCTGCGGTCGGACACCATCACCGAGCGGTACTCGTCCCAGTCCGGGTGCTCCCCCGCGGCCAGGCGGTAGTAGTCCACCAGCGCCTGCACCTCGGGACCATGCGGGTCGGTTCCGGGTCCGGTGAGGGTCACCGTGCCCTCCGCGGTGGCCCACGCCCAGCCGTCGGGGCTGGTGACCTCCAGCGCCGCGCGCGGGTCGCGGCGCAGATTCGCCGTCTTGGCCCGGCCCTCGGTCATCGACACATAGATGACACCGGCCTCCTGGTCGTAGCAGGGCGTGACCGGGGAAAGCTGGGGGCGGCCGTCCGATTTGATCGTGGCCAGCACGCCGAGCCGGCTTTCCGCGAGCAACCTGTACGGGTCGAAATCTGCGCCGGTCACGGCCACTCCTGGAGTCCGTTTGCAAAACTGCTCGATCATCGCAGCGTAGCCGTCCGCAGGGCCGGCTCAGTGGGACGGGGTTTCCTTGATCGTGGCCAGTGCTTGCTCGGCGCCGCGGGTCAGGACTTCCGCCAGCTTGCCGTCGTCGACCACCTCGCCGGGGTCGTAGGTGACGATCAGGACGATGTTCTGGTACCGCGCCGCGAGTTCCTCGGTGACGTGTTCGTTGAGATCGGGAACGCCGAAACGTTGTGGCTCCTGGAGGTATGCCTCGTCGGCACCCGCGACCGTCGTCGGCCGAACTTGCGCGCCACCGGCCGTGAGAGGCCCGCGCACATCGTCGGTCGTGGCGGGCAACGGGATGTGGCCGCGCCCCCGCACCGCTGCCACCGGATCGAGCCCGGCCGTGACGTTGATCTCCAGGCTCCGGCCCACTCCCGCCTGGTCATCCCACAGACCCCATTGACAATCCCGGGTCAGTCCCCAGTCCTGGTCTTGCTCGAGGCGGACCTGACCGGCCTTCGCACCGGGCACCGACTGCTGGACCTCCTCCGGGGAAAGCAGGTCGCAGCTGGCCGGCAATTCGGTGAATCCCGGCGGTGGTGCGGCATTCGCCTCAGGTCCGCCACCTGTGCCGTTGCCCAGCAGCCGCACGGCGACGAAGGCGCCCGCACCGAGCACGACCGCGACGATCACGCAGACAGCCACGATCAGGCCCGTCCTGCGCTTGGGACGGCCCAGCCCGGGTTGCTGACCGGGATACGACGGGTACGCGGGCATACTCACGGTGTCGCTGCCTCCTGACTCACCAGCCTGCGACGCACCAGCGGCCGCGGTAGTTCCGCTCCCGTGCGTCCGATCAGGATGGCAAGTCTGGCAGAGGCCGCCCTCGGTTTCGCTGGTGGTTCGCTCCAATGCCGTGGCTGGGTTGAGGCAAAAGGAAACCCGCGGTGAGCCACCGGCTTCAGCAGCGGTGGTGCACTTCTTGCAGGCCGTACACGGGCGTCGGGATTCCCTCGTAGCGGGCCTTGAGCTGGAGCGCGAGGTAGAGGGAGTAGTGGCGGGACTGGTGCAGGTTCCCGCCGTGGAACCACAGCCCCTCCTGCTGCGTGGGTTTCCACATGTTGCGCTGCTCGCCCTCCCACGGTCCGGGGTCCTTCGTGGTCCCCGAGCCCAGGCCCCAGCATTTGCCGACCTTCTCCGCCATCTCCTGGCCGGCGAGGTCCGCGACCCAGCCGTTCATCGAGCCGTATCCGGTCGCGTAGACGACGAGGTCGGCCGCCAGTTCCGTGCCGTCTTCGAGCACCACGGCGGTGCGGGTCAGGTGGTCGACCTGGCCGCGGGCGAGCTTGATCCTGCCGTCGGCGACGAGTTCCGAAGCTCCGACGTCGATGTAATAGCCGGAGCCGCGGCGGAGGTACTTCAGGAACAGGCCCGAGCCGTCGTCGCCCCAGTCGTGCTGGAACCCCGCCGCTTCCAGCCGCGCGTAGAAGTCCGCGTCCCGTTCCCGGATCTTGTCGTAGATCGGGGTCTGGAACTCCGGCATGATCCGGTACGGGATCGACGCGAAGATCATGTCGGCCTTCTCGGTGGTGATCCCGGCCCGCACCGCGCGTTCCGAATACAGGTCGCCCATGCCGAATTCCATCAGCGACTCCGACTTCACCACGTGCGTCGAGGACCGCTGCACCATGGTGACTTCAGCACCGTGTTCCCACAGCGCGGCGCAGATGTCGTGCGCGGAGTTGTTGGAGCCGATCACCACGGCCTTCTTGCCCGCGTAGGCGTCCGGGCCCGGATGCCGTGACGA
The DNA here is from genome assembly GCF_000519205.1 of Amycolatopsis taiwanensis DSM 45107. Taxonomy (GTDB): domain Bacteria; phylum Actinomycetota; class Actinomycetes; order Mycobacteriales; family Pseudonocardiaceae; genus Amycolatopsis_E; species Amycolatopsis_E taiwanensis. The sequence continues at coordinate 28,740 of NZ_JAFB01000057.1, forward strand.
GTGGTGTTGATCCCCTTCGAACACATCCATACCGGGGAAGTCCGGTGTGTTCGGTTTGCCCGACATACCGGTGGCGAACACCAGGTGGCGCGGCGTGAGGACGACCTCCTCACCGCCGCGGTCGACGGTCACCTGCCATTGCTTCGTCTCGTCGTCCCACGAGGCGGAGGTGACTTCGGCGCCCGTCCAGTACGGCACCTCCATCACGCGGGTGTACATCTCGAGCCAGTCGGCGATCTTGTCCTTGGGTGCGAACACCGGCCAGTTCTCAGGGAAGGGCAGGTACGGCAGGTGGTCGTACCAGACCGGGTCGTGCAGGCACAGGCTCTTGTACCGCTTGCGCCAGGAATCCCCCGCACGCTCGTTGCGTTCGACGACGAGGGATGGCACACCGAGTTGGCGGAGCCGCGCGCCGAGCGCGATGCCGCCCTGCCCGCCGCCGACGACCACGACGTAGGGCTGCCGCTCATAGCCCAACTGGGCCTCTTCCAGCTCCCGCTGCTCGGCCCAGGTCCGGCGATCTTCGACAACGCCGTGGTGGACGCCCTTGGGTCGCCGCTCGCCTTGTGACTCTTCGAAATCCTTGAGTTCACGCAGGCTCGTCAGCAGCGTCCAGGCGCCCTCGTCCGTGAGGCGAAGGTGCCCCTTCGCCCGGCCCGTCGCGGTCTCGAACTCGATCCACGCCTCGGTGATTCCGTCGGCCTCGGTCGGCGTTTCGGTGGTGCGGAAGCCCGTTGGGGCGGCGCTGTCGAGGCACGCGGTGAGCAGGTGCGCCACACCTTCCCGGCCCTCGACGGTCTTGATGTTCCAGGTGAACGCCACCAGGTCACGCCAGAAACTGTCGACCGCGAACAGCCCGGCGGCGGCCTGGATGTCGCGCGCCGCGAGTGCGGCTTCGAACCGCGCCAGCCAGGCGTCGACGCGTGCCTGAGGGGCCTCCATCGGCGTTGCCCGATCGATCGTCTGCGTCATTGCAACTCCCTACCGTCCGCGTTCGAGGGCAACCCCCATCACACGTCGTGGAAGCGGGAATTGGCAAGGGTTGCCCGACTCGTCGCCGGTACACGCTCATGACCAAACCGAGATTCAGGCGAACTCTCAGGCTGACGACGGTAGGTTTACCGAGTGCAGCCAACGAGCGGCGTGATGAGGAGCGGGGTGGCCTGCCTGGCAGCGGTCAGCCTGGGGATCATCGGGTTCGGCGTGGTAGTGGTGATCGCTCCACCGTCCGGTGACGCGCTGCTGTACCGCGCGGACGGGCTCGCGTCGATCGGACTCGGCTTCTTCGGTGGGCTGCTGGCCGTAATGCCGTTCCGGGGTCGCGAGCGGTGGGCGTGGTTCGCGCTGTGGTTCTATCCGGTGTTCTGGGTGGCGCATCTCGTCGGCCAGTTGCCGCCGGGAAAGGACCACATCCACCAGGTCGTCTTCATCGTGCTCTCGCTGGCCGGTCTGCTGGTTCCGGTCAGGGAGTTCTTCAGCACAGCCCGGACCCCTGCGTGAGCGCCCAGATAGCGCTGAAGCCCCGCAAGAACGCGATCCGGGCCGGACCCCACCGCCGCAGCACGCGGACCTTGATGATCCGTCGTTGCGTCCCCTACCCCAATCCCCATCAGCCGTCACCAACGTCACGACCCGCAACAGCTGGTGCCCACGCGGCGTAGGCCGCGCACTACCTCTGGTCGTAACAGAGTTCGTAGCGCCGCAGGGGAATTCGCCGTCCGTCGGGGCCCGCCCAATCGGACAGGACCGTCTCAGTCTGACGCCAACCCATCCGTTCATAGAGGGCTATCCCGGTCTTCAGGTGGTCAGCGACTTCCAAGACAAGATCGCGTCGACAGCGACCGGCCCACAGCACGGCTTGTTGGAGCAGTCGGGAGGCGACACCGCGCCCACGCGCGGAAGGCGACACGAACAGGCACCCTACTTCTGCGCGGCCATGCGAGTCAGTGACGCCGGCCCACGCGCCACGGACGCGAGTGACCAGCAGATGGCCGGCAACACCCAGGTCGTCAGACGGACAGATCCATGCCCGGTACATCCCTGATGGGCTGAGCCAACGAGCGGGATCAACGGGCCAGTTCGAGGGGTAACCACCGGCCTCATGCACCTGAGCAAGCGTCTTGACGCACTCGGCGACATCGGTGTCATTCCGCTCGCGGATGCCTGGGACAAGCACCGGCCCATTATGTCAGCCACCGCTTGGACCACGCGGCCGCGGCTCAGAGCACGAACCACCTCCACAGCAAACGGCAATTACCTTGCCAACCTTCTGTTTCTCAGCACTAGTGCTGCATCACAGACCGTCGGGTGGGTAATCGAACTCGGGTGGTTCCGGCGCATATCTCGGTGGTCTCGGACACACTCGGTCACCTGCCTCGGGTCGTTCGACGTGGAACTCAGCGTTGTTGTCGATGATGCGGGTTGGCACACTTCGGCCGTGTTCGCTGCGCCTGCGCAGGGTGAAGATCGCGAAGCCTGGGCATTTCTGATGCAGCTCGGTCCCTCCGGGTGACGGATTTTCGACCCGACCGCGAAGTGGCGTTTCGGGTGGCAATACCGGTTGCGCCAGCGGACGTAGCCCGCGATTGCGGCCTCTTGAGCCTGGCGAGAGGGGTAGTCGCTGCCGTCGAGAGTGAAGTAGCGCAACGCAGTGAACTCGCAGTCGATCCAGTTCAATCACGAGACGTTGCTGGGCGTGTAGACCAACTCAATCCCGTGGTCAGCGCACCAGCCGGTGACCTCGGCCGTGCCGTGCGGACCGTAGTTGTCGCAGATCGGATAGAGCAGCCCGATCGGGAATCGCTGGCATAACTGTTTGCAGAAGTCCAGAAACTGCGGCCAGCGCTTGGTCGCGGAACCGGTAGAACATCAGCCGTACCCCGCGTGGCGATGGTAGGTGGCGCGCAGGCGTGCTGGCCGGCCGCGACGGAACCAGCCGTGACCAAGCCGGGGTTGCAGGTTCAGTGGTCCGAACTCGTCCACGCAGAGCGCTCGCCCGTCGGCGGGTGGATGGTCGTAGAGGTCCAGGATGCGGGTCATCTTGGTGGCTGGACCGGGCCTGCACCGACGCGAGCACGATCCCGGCCCGACGCAACCGGGCCCGGGCCCGCGTCGACCTGGTGATCTTCACCAACCGTTGAGCCTGGTCGGGGTCCAACTCTCATGCGAACACCTCGGGCTGACGAGCCACTGGTATCACCTCCGCCCGACAGCCTGCGAGCATGGTCAACGGGCCAGTCCATGGGTGATCAGCAGGCCAACCTTCTGGGACGCGGCACTAGTAGTGCTTTGTTAGGTGTGTCGTTGTGGCTGGTCGGGGCGTTGCTGTGATCTCCTTTGCGGGTGCTTCCGGAGGAAATGGACGAGGTTCGTCCGGTGATCGAGGAGTTTGCTGCGCGGATGTTCGGTGGGTTCGCGCGGCGTGACCAGCGGGCGAAGGGGCAGCTGTATCTGCGCGGGCTGATGCTGGAGGGCAAGCGCAAGTCGATGCAGCCGATGGCCGAGCGGCTCGGGGTCGATCACCAGCAGTTGCAGCAGTTCGTCACCACCTCGACCTGGGATCACGTCGAGGTCCGG
>NZ_JAFB01000058.1 GCF_000519205.1 Amycolatopsis taiwanensis DSM 45107
TGAGGTGATCTCACCAAGATTGCGGTGTTGAAGGCCGAAGAAGCGCGCACGAGTCATGTGGACAGGCGCCGGGACACAGGTCGGGGCTCGGGGGAAGTCGGGCGGGGAGCCCCTGGTAGGACTGGATTTGCGAAGATCAAGTCCGAAACCAGGAAGCTCCCCGTGATCAGCTATCGTGCCACACTCGACGTGCCCCGCGAACTGGCCCAGTACCTGGGTAGACTGCTACACGCCGAACGCCGCCGACGCGGCACCCGCAAAACCACCCGGGCGTTGACCTGCTTCCGGCAGGCCGTGCTGGGCCTGCGTTGGTTCCGCCAGGACGTCGATGTCACCTCGCTGGCCCGCGATCACGGGATCTCTCGCGCGACCGGTTATCGCTATCTGGACGAGGTCATCACCGTCCTCGCCGATCAGGCACCGGACCTCCACGAAGCCTTACGGAAAGCCAAAGACGATGGCATGACCCACCTGATCTTGGATGGAAAACTCTTCTCCACCGACCGCTGCGGCGAGCAAACCACCAGTGTGAAAGGGGAACAGATTGACGCGTGGTACTCGGGAAAGGCCCACGAGCACGGCGGCAACATCCAAGCGCTCTCGGCGCCGACCGGGTTTCCGCTGTGGGTCAGTGACGTCGAGCCCGGCTCGGCCCACGACCTGACCACCGCCCAGGACCACGTGCTGGGCGCCTTGTACTGGGCAGCCTCCCAACTGGATCTGCCCACACTGGCCGACGGCGGCTACACCGGGGCCGGCATCGGTATCCTCACCCCGATCAGACAACCCGCCGGCGGCCAGGTCCTCGATGTCGACAACCGGTCCTACAACGCCCTGCTGCGGGGCCTGCGATGCTTGGGCGAACGCGGCTTTGCCCTGCTCACCGGACGCTGGCGAACACTACGCCATATCACCACCAGCCCACGCAAAATCGGCAATATCGTCAAAGCCGCACTCGTACTCACCCATTTCGAGCACGACAAAATCACGTGAAAGTCACTGAGATCACCTCACTGTCGAAGAACGCCGTGGGAGCTTTCCCCCACAACCACTCCGGAACACGAAGTATCGCGGTAGTTGGGACCTCGCTGCTCATGGCGAAACCGTAACGGCGAATTCCCGTCAGCTTCTCCGCAACTACCCGGCTGACCTACGCGCCGGACACAATGATCAACACGCTGGCGCTGGACGCGGTCGGGCACGTGCCGCACTGGTCAGGTTAGGCGGTCGCTGTTGTCCTCGGCGTGGTCGGCAAGCTCAGTTCTCCGACGGCCCTGGTTCTCGGTCGACCCGGTGCGGGCCGGCTGCGCATTGCAGGCTTGACTACTCCGCTCTCTCGCCGGATCCGGACACAGTTGGCGAGACAGCTCCGCTCGGCAGGCGTCCGGCGTCGCGCTCCGGGGATCGTCGCGGGCTTGCCCGGTCAGTCGGAGGATTTCGATTTCCTGCCGGTCGAACCCTTCCTGGTGGAGGTATAGGCGGACGGTGCCGTCGAGTGGGGCCGGTTCCGCCACCGGCTTACCGCGCTACGGGTCCGCGTGGACTTGTAACAGGTGTCGACACCAAACCAGCGAAGATGATCCGGCTCAAGCGCACCGTCACCGAGCAGATCGATCTCGTGACGGACTCACTGCTGATCTGCGACCTCGGGCCGCTGGCGGGCGACGGGGGTAAGCGCATCGATTTCATCGGCACGACGCGGAAGTTCACCGGGCACGGCCCGCTGGTCCTCTGATGCGAACCCTTCGGTGAGGCGGAAAACCACGGCCAGCCTTCGCGCGGCATCTCCGCTGGTCTGGGCCATGAGCCGCGGTCCCTAACGCTGTCGAGACACATATCACGATCTTGGGTCCAATAGAGTTCGCGCGCTCCAGAAACGTCGCAGCTCATGCCAGCTAAAATGCCAACCCAGTCGCCGTTCCCGACGGAACGGCCCTTCATAGAGGCCTGGCGCAGATGGGCTACCAACCGCAGCCGGTGCTGTCCGGTCGCCGTTCCCGACGGAACGGCCCTTCATCGAGGCGCGGCGGCCGGTGCGGTGCATCTCGCCCGCACGATTGCCACGTCGCCGTTCTCGACGGAACGGCCCTTCATCGAGGCGGCGCCGAACTGCTGGGATTGCCGTTCAGCTGGGTGTGCCCGCTTCCAGTGCTCATGATTCCCATGCCCTTCGTGCCTGCTGGGCGTGAAGCTGGGGCTGGTCGTGGTATCTGTGACGCTTCCTTTGCTGGTCGCGGGCTGGGGTGGCGATCACGTGCGCGGGGTCGGCGTCCGATGAGTAACGATCGTCCGTCGGGGGGCGACTTTGAATGACCGGGTCTCGTCCTGCGCTTCGACAGGACGAGCGCATGAGCGAATCTGGGAGGTTGGATGTCGGTGGCGCTGGGTTTGGGGGATTTGTTGGCGGCGGTGTCGGTGGGTGGTGCGAATTGTTTGACGTCGGTGACGGAGTTGGAGCCTGCGGCTGGTGCGCATGCGTCGGTGGCGCCGGCGAAGTTCGCTACACGGTCGGGGAACCAACGGGGGGCGTATGCGTATGAGACCCGTTACGACGGGGGCGTGGCGCAGGACGTGGTGTTGATCGATTCGAAGCAGTCGCAGCTGAATCGGGTTGAGCAGGCGTTGCGGGATGCGATCCGGGACGGTCACGAGGTGCTGTCGCGGCTGCCGCGGCTGATGGTGTCCTACCAGCGTGACGGCGAGACGGTCGAGTACTCGGATTTGGAGCTGCCCCATCGCGCGTTCGACGGGCATATACGGGCGGGCACGGTGGACGGGCAGAACGTCACCGACTACGAGGGCTACCGCCGAATCCGGGACGCGGATCCCAGCAACGCCAGGGCTTTGCTGGATGCCAGTCCCGCCAGTCTGGTGTTCGGGGCGTGGGATTCCTCGCGCGCGGCGCGGCAGGGACGGTGGCGCAGCGTTCTGGTCGGCGAGATCATCGGGTTCTGCCAGAAGCCAGACGACCCGGAGCGGCCGGAGTTGAAGGGCGGGGCGCGGATCGACCCGCTGGGGATGCGGATTGAGCTGTCCGGCACGGCGTTGAAGGAGTTGGCGGAGCGGCAGCGCGCGGAGTTGAGCCGCGCGACGTTCGACAAGCTGGTGAAGGGGAGCAAGTCGGCGAAAGCGTCGTCGGCCGGTTTGGGCGGGATTCCGCCGACGTTGGAGGCGTTGGCCGGTGTCGCGTGCCGGAGGATCGTGCGCTCGCATGTGTTGAGTTTCGCCGCGTTGCGGCAGATCCGGTTCGGCGCGGGCGGTGAGGGTGATGCGGCATGCCGAGGGTTGCTGGCTGCGTTGGCCCTCAATGGTCTGGCCCGCTCCGACGCCGAGTTGGTGTTGCGCGCCAACTGCGATCTGGTCGAAGCCGGGCCGACGCGGGTCACGCTGTTCGGTCGTGGCGGCCAGACCACCGAGTTCGCGGCGCTGGACATCGCGGCGGCTGATGCGCTGTTGGCGGCGGCGTTGGCGCACGCGGAGCAGGCCGCTGGGGTGGCGTGGAATGGGGTGGCGCTGCGGATCACCGGGGATCCCGCGATCGCGGCGGGCGCGGTCGACGACGAGGCGGAGGACGGCTGAGGTGGTGTTCTCGATCGTCGCGCGCTACCCGCTGGGCGTGTACCGCGGGCAGCGCCCTGATTTGACTCCGGAGCGGATTCCGTCGGTGGCCAGACTCCACGCGGCGTTGCTGGCCGCGGCCGGCTTCGGACCGCGAGCCATCGAGTATGACGGCGGGTGGGGCCCGTGCGGCGCCGACGATGTGGCGTTGCGGTGGTTGGAGGAGAACCCGCCGACCGATGTGCGAATCCCACCGCTGCGGGTCAGCAGCCACGAGGCTCTCGCCTACCGCGACGACGGCACGATCAAAAAGTCAGGCCGCGTGAAGCAGACCCGGAAGCTGCCCAAACACACCAGCTCGGTGGCGGTGGACGGGGCGTTCGTGTGGAGTTGGCGGGAATCACCGCCGGCACCGGTAGCCGAGGCGTTGCGCGAGCTGTGCCCGGACGTGCCGCATCTGGGCACCGCGGAATCCCCGGTACTGCTCACCATCTCCGAGGACGAGGTTGCGCACACCCATGAATACGGTGCCGACGCCGACATGTTCACCGGCGGGGCTGGGGTCGATGTCGACCTCCCGGTGCGGGGGCGAGTCGATGAGTTGATTGACGCGCATCAGGCCGAGCGGCGCGGCCGGGTGGGTAGCGACCGGGCGGGCACCGACGAACGGTCGACCAGTCCGGTGCCACCACGGCGGGCGGTGCGCGTCGGCCGCTACCTCGCCAAGGCCCGCCGCAACGCAGATGTGCCGTGGCCGGAGGTGTTGCTGGTCCCGCTCGATCGGCGGGTTGAGGAGCGGGACCGGGTGCGGGTCGCGGTCGCCGCGCATCGTGCGTTGATCAAGATCTTGGATCGGGAGGCGCCGCCGGTCCTCACTGGCGTCTACCCGCCGGGGGTGCGGCGGCCGTCGAATCGGGTCGCGTTGCAGGTGCTCGATCGCGAGCACCCGGTGGACCTGCCGGGGCGGGCGAAGGCGGCGTTGGCGGTGCTGGTGCCGCGCGAAGCGGCGCCGGCGGAGTTGGACGCGATCTATCGGGCGGTGGCGGCGCTGCGCACGCTGCACCCTGGTGGCCGCTCGTCGTGCCGGCGCCTCGCGGTGACCGGGACGCCAGAGGTGGTGGCTGGCGACCGGCTGTGGCGTGAGCCCCAGCCCGGCACGGTGCGGCAGTGGCGCACGAGCCCACCGGCTGTTCCCGACACCCGGGGCCGTGCCGGGTGGGGCTTCACGCACGCGGCGTTGCTGTCGCTGGGGTTCGTGTGGCAGGGCACCCCGCTGCTGACTGCGCCCACGGGGCGGGGAGAGGCGCGCGACAACGCGTTCGTCGAGGCCGTCAACGCAGCCGGGGCAGTCGTGCTGCGCACGACACCAGTGCGCACCAGTCGCGTGGAGGACTACGTGCATCGGGTCCATCCCGACGCGGTGGTGCGCCCCTACCACGCCACGCTGGCCCTCGGTGATCTCGGCGGATCTGCCACGATCCAGGCGATCGGGCAGTCCCGTCACCTCGGCGGCGGCCTGCTGATCCCGCACGACCGCACCGAGGGCGAGGCATCCGAGGGGTGGCCGGCATGACCCTCAGCAGGGGCGACTTCGACGCGTTCTTTCAGGCGCTGCACCACGGGCAGAAACCGTTCACCTGGCAGCGGAGACTTTTGGACACCGTGTTGGACGGCGGGTGGCCGGATGCGATCGTCGCGCCGACCGGGTCGGGTAAGACCGCCGCGATCGATGTGCATGTCTTCGCCCTGACCGTCGCGGCCGCGACCGGTCGCCCGCTGTCGCCGCGGCGGCTCGCCATGATCGTCGGGCGTCGGGTCCTGGTCGACGACCAATACCGGCACGCGCTGTCCATCGCCGCGCGGCTGGCCGACCCCGGCGGATCGCCGATCCTGGCCGAAGTGGCTGACGTGCTCTGGCAGGTACAGACCGATGCGACCGACGCTGAGTCACGAGCACTCGGCGACTCTTTCCGGTCGCCTCTGTTGGTCGCGCGTCTGCGCGGTGGCCTGCCGCCGTCACGACGGTGGACCGATCACCCGACGGCGGCCGCGGTGCTGTGCGCGACACCGGAGATGTGGGGCAGCAGGCTGTTGTTCCGCGGCTATGGCTCCTCACCGCGGGCCTGGCCGCGGGAGGCGGGCCTGCTCGCCGTGGACACCGTCGCCCTGGTCGACGAGGCCCATTTGGCGCGGCAACTCGTGCGCACCGCCCGCCGCATCGGTGAGTTGGCGCCCGTGGCGGAACGCAAATGGGACGGACCCCCGGTACTGCAGGTTGTCGAAACCACGGCAACCCCCGATGACACCACCGACAAACGGTTGGGCGTCGAGGACGACGACCTGGCCGACAGCGCCACGCTCGAGGCGCGGCTGCGCCGACCGAAGCCGGTCACACTGGCGCCGTCCAAGGAATGGGCCACCACCCTCGTCCCAGGCAAGAGTGGGGAAACGCGTAAGCCTCGCGGGCGAGTTGCCGAGGAACTCGCACGCCACACGGTGGGCCTGCTCGCCGCGAGCGACGGCCGTACGGTGGGCTGCTTCGTCAACACCGTCGACCGCGCCGTCGCGGTCACCGCGGCGCTGCAGGACAGGACCATCACCGGGCGCGATGTGACCGTGGTGATGGTGTGCGGGCAGGTCCGGCCGATCGACATCGAGCTACTCGAGCAGCGCTACCCCGGTCTGCTGACCCCGCAGGGGAATCCCGACGTCGACGTGATCGTCTCGACCCAGTCCCTGGAAGTCGGCGTCGATCTCGACCTCGCAGGAATGGTCACCGAGCTGGCCAGCGGTTCCGCGCTGGCCCAGCGCGCCGGCCGCGTCAACCGGCTCGGACAGCGAGAGACGGGACCGATCGTGGTGATCGTCCCCGACGGGACGATCCGCCCCGGCGCCCGCTCAGGCCCCTACGGTCACGAGGAACTCGCAGCCGCCCTGGAGTGGATCCAGGGGCGAGCACACGACACGCGTGGGGTCGCGCCCTGGGCGCTGCGCGAGAACCCCGCACCGGCAGCCGGTCCGCGACGCACTCTGCTGCAGCGCCCGGAACTGGGTCAGGTCTGGCACTGGGCTCGCACCAGCGACGATCTCGCCGCCGAGCCCGAACTGGACCTGTGGCTCTCCGACGACCTCACACCCGAGTCCGCTGTGGGCATCGCCGTGCGCCGCGACCTGCCCGAGGACGTCAACGAGGCGGCCGAGCTGATCACTTTCCTGCCTCCCCGCTCGCATGAGGTCTTCGCCGTTCCCTTGCGCACCGCGCGGGACGCGCTCGCCGGTGCCCGCACGCGCGCCGGCGAAGATGGTCGACAGGGTGCGCTGCCGGCCGTTCTGGTTCGTGGTGACGACATCGGACCCTTGGACTGGACCGACACCGACACCGGGAGCCGGCCGCGCCTGCGGCCCGGCGACATCGTCGTTCTCGACGCCGCCACCCCGCTGTTCACCGGCTCCCGCTCCGGCGACCACCGCACACCCCCAGTCCTTGCCCCCGACGGTGAGGTCCCCCGCTATTCCGCCGAGGACGTCTTGGAAGCCACCGCCGACCTCGGCCGGGACCTCAGACCCGGGGAGGTGGTGCACCGCATCGACCTCGACCAGACGCCATCGCTGGCCCAACTGCTCGCGCCCACCGAGGATGACCCCGATGCGGACCCGCTGGATGAGCGGGAAATCGTTCGCGACTGGCTCGACAACCACGGTGACGGCAAGATGGCGCGCGCCGCGGCGGCGTTGCTGCGCCACGGCGGCCGCACGGTCGACGTGATCATCCTGCGCGACGCGGAGGACGTCCCGGTGCGGGCCTTCGTGATCGATGGCAGGCGGGCCGTGGCCGACGAGTACGTCCGGCAGGAGTGGACACCCAACCCCAACCCGGTCCTGCTCGATCACCATCAGAAGGCGGTCGCCGATCGCGTCGACGTGATCGCAAGACAGGTCGGACTGCCCGACGAGTTGACCGCCGCTTTGCGCGAAGCCGCGCTGCACCACGACGACGGCAAGGCCGACCCCCGGTTCCAGATCCGCCTCGGCGCCCGCGGCCCACAACCCTGGGCCAAAAGCCAGCACCTCGACACCCCGGAAAAGGTCCGGCACCGCCGCGACCGCAGCGGGCTTCCGCCGTACTGGCGACACGAGCAACGCTCCGTCGTGGACGCCTGGCCGACGATCCCAACCGACCTCGACCGTGACCTCGTCGCCCGACTCGTCGGCACCACCCACGGACACGGCCGCTCGTGGTTCCCGCACACCTCCAACGACCTCCTCGGCCCCCACGACGGGCCGCAGACCCGGGAGGCCGCCGAAATGCTCTTCGACGAGGGCGGCTGGGACGAGCTGATCGAACGCACCCAACTACGCTACGGCGCCTGGGTCTGCGCCTACCTGGAGGCACTCCTGCGAGCAGCCGACGGCCAAATCTCCGCGGAGGGCAAATGAACGCCTTCGTCATGGCAGGCGCCGACCAGAGCGTCCTGTTCCACCACATGGCCTTCTACGGGCTCGCCGACATCCTCGACACCGCCGGCATCACCGGCATAACGCTCGCCTGGCACGGTGCCCGGCCCGCCATCACCGCCGACCAACTCGACCCTGACACCGTCGAGGAGGCGGTGCGGGCGCATATCGAACGCCGACGGCCGTGGGTGACCTCCACGACCGGGCCCGACCGGCGGGCCGTGATGAGCCCCAGACTCACCGTGTTCAAAAGCGATGAGGCCTGGAAGCAGCACCAAATCGCGCGCGAGCAGATCCTCGACGAGCTGACAACCGGCCAGGGCTGGTCCGACCTGCGCTACCTCGCCGCACTCGGCGAACCCTGCTACTGGAGGTTCACCCCGCGCCAGGAGCGGCTGCAAGACGACGCCGCCAGCCGGCTGGAAATGCAGCCACGCAACCGCGGCTCCGAATTCGTCGGCAACCGCCTGCGACCCCTGACCGAGAAAGTCCCCAGACGCAGGCCCGGACAGATCGCCGCAGGGCTCGACGGCAGCAACGTCATCGACGAACTCGGTGGAAAACCAGATAGCGTCTCCGCGACCGGCCTCACCACACCAGGCCCGGTCGACAACGCACTCGTGTGGTGCGCGCTGTGGGGCATCGGGCAAATGCCGCTCGCCATGCGCACCGACCGGCCCGCACTCACCAGCGGACACCTCGGACGTAACCGCCAGGAATGGTTCTACGTCCCCGTCTGGAACCGGCCTTGGCGGCCAGCCCGCCTCCGCTCCATCCTCGCCTCCGAGCAAGTGCGCCAGGCCGCCGCGACCGGAATCGAGCACACCGGTATCGACGAGCTCGCTGGGCGGGCGGCGACGAGCTGGCTACGCACACGCGGCGTCGTCGGGGTGCTGCGCTTCCCGATCGGGCGGTTCGGCAGCGACAACGCCCCCGAACGCCGGGCACTACGAGGCGAGGCAATCCCACTGTGAGCCCTCGCGAGCTGATCCCGATCAGTCTGGTCGCCCATCACGCGTTCTGCCCCCGGCGGGCCTGGCTCGAGGCGATGGGCGAAACGACCGACACCCACCATGATCTGCGACCTCGGGCCGCTGGCGGGCGACGGGGGTAAGCGCATCGATTTCATCGGCACGACGCGGAAGTTCACCGGGCACGGCCCGCTGGTCCTCTGATGCGAACCCTTCGGTGAGGCGGAAAACCACGGCCAGCCTTCGCGCGGCATCTCCACTGGTCTGGGCCATGAGCCGCGATCCCTAACGCTGTCGAGACACATATCACGATCTTGGGTCCAATAGAGTTCGCGCGCTCCAGAAACGTCGCAGCTCATGCCAGCTAAAATCCCAACCCAGTCGCCGTTCCCGACGGAACGGCCCTTCATCGAGGCTACGTCGTGGGCGACGTGACCATCGACCGGCACAGCAGTCGCCGTTCCCGACGGAACGGCCCTTCATCGAGGCCCGTAGGTCAGCGTGCTGCCGCCGGTCGGGTTGACCGTCGCGTCGCCGTTCCCGACGAGACGGCCCTTCATCGAGGCACGAACGGCACTGGGGACGGCACGCACTGGGACCCCGGAGTCGCCGTTCCCGACGGAACAGCCCTTCATCGAGGCGTCTCGTGGCCGACCTCCGGGTCAGCCACGTGACCCAGGTCGCCGTTCCCACCGGAACGGTCCTTCATCGAGGCCCGGTGTCGTCGCACAGGCCGCATTCGGTGATGGCGCGGTCGCCGTTCCCGACGGAACGGCCCTTCATCGAGGCCGGGCCGAGAACAACGGCTCGTGGGTCGAGGTGGACCGCGGTCGCCGTTCCCGACGGAACGGCCCTTCATCGAGGCAGCGCCGACCACGCCTTCGACATCAGCGCCCACTGACCGAGTCGCCGTTCCCGACGGAACGGCCCTTCATCGAGGCTGGTAGGCGCCCATAGCCAGCCCGGCGGCACGTCCGGTCGCCGTTCTCGACGGAACGGCCCTTCATCGAGGCGGCGATGGGCTCGTCGAGGTCGAGTGGAGTGAGGGCTACCGTCGCCGTTCCCGACGGAACGGCCCTTCATCTGGGGTGCAGTTTGGGTTGCAGTTCAAGCACATACAGATCGCCTCTGGTGTTGCAGCTACCGCGGTGTCCGCAGGTCGGCGGCAACATGAACGCGCATGTACGGACAGGAACGGAATTGGAAATCGTGTTGGATGGGTCTGTCGAACAACGTCAGCAAGTCGTAGGCGAAAACCAAGTGCAGTGGTCATGGCTGAGCACGTATTGAAGGATCGATAAGGACTTGTAACGCGACCGCAGAAAACGTCGACTCTGGAGTTACTTCACCTCTGGGACCAGACCGACGAACAGGAATCCAGCATGCCCACGCGCAAGGTGCTGACGATCAACATCGAGTTCGAGCTATCGAGTCGGCCCAGGCCCGATGGCGCGCGGTCAACGCCCCGCACCTGGTCGCGCTCGTGCGCGCAGGTGCCCGCTTCGAGCGCGGTGTCCTGGTCGAACGCGACGAGGACACCGCGGCATGACGGCTGACCGGCAATGTCCCCTGCTATTCCTCGATATTGACGGAACGCTGCTGCCCTTCGGTGGCGACACCAGCCGCGAACCGCCCGGTGCCAGAATGGATTCGTACCTGGACCGGCTCAACCCGCAGGTGGGGCTTGGGCTGACCGCGTTGCCGTGTGACCTGATCTGGGCTACGACCTGGGAACAGGAAGCGAACACCGAGATGGCACCCCGGCTGGGACTACCATCGTTACCGGTCGTGCTCTGGCCGGAGCCCTCCGCTGAGCGCGAGCGCGAAGACCAGTGGTTCGGTCTGCACTGGAAGACCCGGCCCCTGGTGGAGTGGGCGGACGGACGACCCTTCATCTGGGTCGACGATGAGATCACCGATGCCGACCGCGAGTGGGTGTTCACGCACCATCACGGCCGCGCTCTGCTCCACCACGTCGCGCCGTCCCGTGGTCTCACCGTCGAGGACATCACGGTCCTCGACCACTGGCTACGGGCACCCTGAACGCCCGCGATCCACAGGTTTTGACAATTGCTCCCCTGCAAGTATTCGTCCTGCAACTGAGTTGTTCCATGGACGCGACGGGCCACAACTATGGCCGACCTACGGTTGGTAGGGCAGGCCAACAACGCCATAATGGGCGGCTAGCTGGGCGAACTCTGCTCCTCGTCGGCGGGGAGCGTGGTCAACGATCCTGCGCATGGTCGCTTTGCCTAACGGCTGGTAGCGGACCCAGTCTGGGGCGAGGTCTCGGGCTTCGGCGAGGTAGCTGAGCGCCTGTGGGTAGCGGCGTAGTTCTATGGACGCGGCTGCCAACCGCAATCGGTGACCAGCTTCCCAGAATGCAGGGACTTCGCCCCGGGCAGAAGGCGCGGTCTCGGCCAGTCGTAATGCCTGTTCCGGGTCGCCGGCTCGGGCGGTGTGGTCGATGTGCTGGAGCGCGGCGACGCGGGGGCCAAAGATCGCGGCTTCGGTTGCGGTGTCGCGGCGGGCACGCATAGCGGCTGCGCGTGCTTCGGCGAGCAGGTCGTCTGCGCGGGCCGCGTGTCCTGCTGTGAGAGCGGCGGATGCGGCGTTGAACGGGAGGTTGCCGAAAACTCCGGCGCGGGTGGAGTCGCGGTCGAGCATGGCAGGTTGGACCTGTTCGGCTGCGGTCACGGCGACTCGCTCAGCATCGTCAAGTCGGCCTTGCCGGACCAGGGTCCATGCGAGGTAGCGCAGTGAGATCGCGGTCTCCAACTCGGGTTCATCTGAGTGGCGCGCAGCGTCCCTGATGTTCAAGCTCCTCCGAACCGGCCAGCTCGAATCCGTCCGCATCGGCCGACTCCGCCGCGTGCCCGCCTCCGCCATCCACGACTACGCCGCCCGACTCGTCAACGCCACCACCACCTAAGGAAGGAGACTGCATGGCACGCAGCAAGCGCCCCGAGGGAACGCGCCGCCCGAACGGCGCCAGTTCTATCTACCTGGGGAAGGACGGTAAGTGGCACGGCCGCGTCACGGTCGGCGTCCGCGACGACGGGAAACCAGACCGGCGGCACATCGAACGCAAGACGGAAGCCGAAGTGATCGATGCGGTCCGTGCGCTGGAGAAGCAGCGCGACGCGGGCAAGGTCAAGAAGCCGGGCCGCGCCTGGACGGTCGAGAAGTGGCTTATCCACTGGTTCGAGAACATCGCCGCCCCGTCCGTTCGGTACAAGGCAGCCAACGCCTACCGCACGGCTGTCTACCGGCACCTTGTCCCGAACCTCGGAGCACATCGCATCGACAAGATCGAGCCCGAGCACTTTGAGAAGCTGTACGCCAAGATGCGGGCTGCTGGTCTCAAGGCTGGCACGGCGCACCAGGTGCACCGGACGGCCCGAACGGCATTCGGCGAAGCGCTTCGCCGAGGGCACATCGTTCGGAACCCGGTGGAGCTTGCCAAGGCTCCGCGCATCGAGGAAACGGAGATCGAGCCATTCGAGGCAGACGAGATCGGCCAACTGCTGGTGACCGCCTTGTCGAAGCGGAACGGCGTCCGGTTCGTGCTGGCGCTTGCACTCGGGACGCGGCAGGGCGAGACGATCGGCCTCAAGTGGTCGCGGCTCGACAAGAGGAACAAGGCGCTGCGCATCGCCAAGCAGTTGCAACGCCAGACGTGGAAGCACGGCTGCGACAATCCGCACGCGTGCGGCGCGAAGTACCACAAGACGGCACCCTGCAAGGAGAGCTGCAAGCGCCACCACCGGAAGCCCTGCCCGCCGCCATGTCCGCCGGACTGCACGGACCACGCACGTTGGTGTCCGAAACGCCATGGCGGCGGTCTCGTCGAAGTGGACGTGAAGTCCCGAGCTGGCCGACGCGGCATCGTCCTGCCCGACCGCCTGTATGACCTCCTGATCGCGCACGAGGAGCAACAGACAAAGGAACGCGAGCTTGCCGGATCCGAGTGGCACGAGGGGGCTGGATGTTCGCCCAGCCGAACGGGAAGCCGCTCGACCCACGCCGCGACCTCGACGACTGGAAGGCGCTTCTCGACGAGGCCGGAGTGCGGGAGGCTCGGCTGCACGACGCCCGGCACACCGCCGCGACCGTGCTGCTCGTGCTCGGCGTACCCGAGCGGGCCGTCATGGAGTTCATGGGTTGGTCGAACACCAGCATGGCGAAGCGCTACCAGCTGATAACCGGAGCCCTTCGACGCGACATCGCCGACCTCCTCCTCAGCAACGCCGCCACAGGCCCCCAGCAGGCTGCTACCAGTGACCAGTATCCGATGACAACCACCGGTGGCACATCGGCACGAAACCTCAAATCGCCCCGACTCCTCGTTGACCTATCGCCGGTCATCTTCCTGATCGTCACGCGAGGGCTGTGACAACCCGCCGCCTCAGGTTCGCTCGGCACAGCCCCACCCGGGTGTTACCCACCTCCGCCCCTGCCGGAGGGGCAGCAATAGCGCCGTGATCTATGACATACCGCCAGGGCCGGGCCGACTGGACCGCTCAAAGCTCAACGGCCATCGCTGCAAGCCCCGACTGAGACGGAAACTGAGACGGGCCGGTACGCGAGACAGCCCCCGCTGATCATGGCGGGGGCTGTTTGTGCTGGTCAGGGATGTGGCCAGGGCCGGGGTCGAACCGGCGACCTTCCGCTTTTCAGGTCTCAGGAAGTCAGTTCGCGGCGGTTCTCGACGGCCAAACCCCCAGGTCAAGAGGTTCCGCGAACCCTGACGACAGTGGCCGACCGGAGATGAATGAGACCCAAACTGAACCCCTCGACAACGTCGCGGATGCACCTGAAGAAGGCAACTCTGCTGGTACATGACGACGATGTGAGCGTTGGCGAAGAGGTACTTCGCTCCCATGCGAGATGTCTGGCCGACTCAACTGAATGAAAATCCCCTGATCTTGCGATAAATTGCCTGGTCGCCAAGGGTCGTCCCCGCGCACGCGGGGGTGGTCCGGTGGCGTCGCTGCCGATCTTGACGATGTCGTCGTCGTCCCCGCGCACGCGGGGGTGGTCCCGCGCTGCAAACACGCGTTACCCCCTTCCTGTGGTCGTCCCCGCGCACGCGGGGGTGGTCCGTCGGTCGCCGTCTCGGGAGGCCTGCGCCGCTCGTCGTCCCCGCGCACGCGGGGGTAGTCCTTCGCGATCCTGCGCGCACCCCGCGACGAGCGCGTCGTCCCCGCGCACGCGGGGGTGGTCCGTCGGTCGCCGTCTCGGGAGGCCTGCGCCGCTCGTCGTCCCCGCGCACGCGGGGGTGCTCCCTCAAGCGGGGTAACCCGCTCTGGTCGGTGGGCGTCGCCCCCGCGCACGCGGGGGTGGTCCGGGTCCCGAGAAGGTGAGCCACGTTGCGCAGCAGTCGTCCCCGCGCACGCGGGGGTGGTCCCTCCGGTATTGCCTGGCCGCTCCCGATCGGCTGGTCGTCCCCGCGCACGCGGGGGTGGTCCGGGGTCCGAAACATCTTGGCCGCAAAGAGCGCGGTTGTCCCCGCGCACGCGGGGGTGATCCCAGCAGCCCCTCACGCTGGAGCCACGCCACACAGTCGTCCCCGCGCACGCGGGGGTGGTTCCCGCGCCGTGTAGTACCGCTCGGCTGTCTCGTCGTCGTCCCCGCGCACGCGGGGTGGTTCGCATGGGCTCGCTGTGCAGGCCAGGGCCTCCTAGAGACAGTCGTGCCTTACCAGTCGTAGGTCGCAATGCGCGCTTCAGAAATGAACTGTCACGGCGCGCCCGTCATGACGGTTTCGACAGACACATGACTATCGGCCAGAGGTTTAACCCGTTCGAGTGTTACTGACAGGTAGGTATCAAGTTACGCGGATCTTGTCGGTGGGTGCTGGTTTCATCTGCGTGCCGCAGAGGGGCTGCGGGTATCGATTTTGGTTCGAGCGGTGGGAGTACCTGTGGGGAGCAGGACGGCCAGTGGCGTCACCGGCCCAGACGGGGGCGAGTTGTCATCTCCCGATATACGGGCTGCGTGGGGGAAGGCGAAATCGGAAAACGTTCCACATCCATTGATGTGTCACATGCTGGATACGGCAGCGGTCGCCGAGTTGCTCTACGGGGTTTTGCTGGGGCCGCGGTGCAGGGAGGAATTGGAGGCAGGGCTGGGGCCGCTGGGGGACGCAACCGCTTGGGTGGCCGTCTTGTGCGGGCTGCACGATCTGGGCAAATTCTCTCCGGGATTTCAGTCATTGCGCACTGATCTTGCGGTTGATCTCTTGGGCGACATGGCCGCGGCAGACCTCCAGCGCGTGACCCCGGTCAAAGGTGCGGGGCGGACCGACACACCGCATGGCTCGCTCACGGGGATGCATCTCGAAGAGATGCTGCGGTCATGGGGCGCGACCGAGTCGGCGTCGCGGCGGCTGGCCTCGGTGTTGGCTGGGCACCACGGCTATTTCCAGAATGGGGAGACGAAACGTAAGGCGCGTAACGCGATCAACGATCACGGCAGGGAGAAGTGGGCGACGTGGCGGACCGGGATGGTGCGCGAGTTTGCTCGTCTTTGGAGACTGCCCGATCCCACGTCGCTGCCGTGGGATCAAGTGCGGATCGAACTGGCGGCGGCCGTGGGACTAGCCGGGTTGATCTCGGTCAGCGACTGGATCGCCTCAAGCACCGAGAAGTTCGGCTACGCAGGCGCGGATGTCGACCTGATCGACTATGTAGAGACGGCTCGGAAACTGGCACGGAAGGCTGCGGAAGAGCTGGACTGGGTTCCGTGGCATCCACCGACAGACACCAGCTTTGTGAGCCTATTCAGGGTCGAACCGAGACCGGTTCAGCAGGCCGTTGAGATGCTGGCGAAGGAGCAGGATCGTCCGTCCATCCTTGTCATCGAGGCGCCCACGGGGGAAGGCAAGACCAACGCTGCCTTGCAATGGTCAGCGACTTTGGTCCGACATCTCGACCTGGCAGGTCTGTACATCGGTATGCCCACGAAGGCAACGAGCAATCAAGCCCGGAAAGAGGTCCAGAAGTTCTTAAAGGGCCAGGCTGTCGATCTGAGAGCCCGGTTGCTGCACAGCAGCGCTGCGGAGCATCTTGCCGACATTGGCCGCGATGAGTCCGATAACGATGGTGTGGAAGTGGCTTCGGACTGGCTGACTCGCCGGTGGGATTTGCTGGCCTCGGTCGGCGTGGGCACGGTCGACCAGGCGTTGAAGGGTGCGCTTCGTTCGCGGTGGGTTTTCGTCACCCTGACCGCCCTGTCCGGCAAGGTGCTGGTGATCGACGAGGTCCACGCCTACGACACTTACATGTCCACGCTGTTGGACCGACTGTTGTGGTGGATGGGCAGGCTGGGCGTCTCAGTAGTGCTGTTGTCGGCGACTTTGCCCTCTGGGCGTCGTGAGGAGCTGGTACGTGCGTGGTCCGCCGGCGCCACCGGCTGCACGTCTGACGAGGTGCCCCCTGTCCCCACGGCGATGGAATACCCGCGGCTGACCTGGTCGGACGGTCGTGAGCACCGCGTGCCGGTAGTGCCTGCGCCGCGGGTGTCTCCGCTGAATACGAAGCGCAAGGCACGCATGGAGAAACTGGGCATGGACGGTGCGGCTGAGTGGGCATTGGAGCAGGTCAAGAACGGTGGCTGCGCTGTCGTGATCCATAACCTGGTGCGGCGCGTCAACGACACCCATGACCAGCTCAGAAAGATGATCAAGAAGCTGCCGCGCGGCGAACGACCGAAACTGATCGTGCTCACGGCCCAGTTGCCTGGGAAGGTCCGAAGGAAGCGGGAAGAAAACTTACGCGAGTTCTTCGGCCCGAGTAGCGCGCACCGGCCCCGCGCCATCGTGATTGGTACCCAGGTGCTGGAGCAGAGCCTGGATCTGGACTTCGATGCGATGGCCAGCGACCTCGCGCCAATGGACAGTCTGATCCAGCGCATGGGCCGACTGTGGCGCCATCGTTTTATCGACGACGACAACCCGCCTGTGTTGGCCATCACCGGCGTCGAGGACGAGGTTAACGGTCCTCGCCTGCCACGCTATGCAATCTCGGTATATCAGGAGATTCTGTTACTGCGTACCTGGGCGTTGCTCCGCAATCAGCACGAACTGACTTCTCCGGAGAGCGTACCGGAGTTGGTGGACTGCGTATATGGCGCTGATGAGGCGATCTCCTGCCCGGCGGGGTGGGAACGACGATGGGAGACGGGGATCAGGAAACGAAACGCCGCGCTCAAGAACGACAACCACGCAGCAAGGAAGTTGTACCTCCCGCAGGCGTCGCCCCACCTCCGACTCTCGGAGCTGACGGTAAGGCCGACAAGTTCAAGCCAGACCAGGAAGAGCAGAGGGCAAGGGCGTTGATCGACGACGAGAGCTCCACCGTTGGTTCAGTGCTGGACGAGGAGACAGTGGATGTGGTGCTGTTTCGCGGGGATCAGGGCGCGGCAATGCTTGTCGACGGTGACACCGTCGTCGATTTGAACAGCCCAGCCCCATTGGCGCGCGAGGTGTGTTTGGAACTCGTTGATTCGACGATCCAGTTGCTGGCTTCTGCCGATGTGCCGCGCGAGGTCGTGGATCTCCTGCGGCAGGCCCCCGTCCCTCCTGCGTTCAACACCACGCCGTGGCTACGTCATCACCGAGCTGTGATCCTCAGCGACGACCGATTCGCCTTGGGAGCCTTCGTGCTGACCTATGACTCGGACCTCGGCTTGTGTGTCCAGGAAGACGGTGACAGGTGAGTGCATCGTCGCCCTCTGCTGACGCTGCGGGAGAGACGGCACAGGGCTTTGACCTACTCCACCAGGGGTGGCTTCCAGTCCTCGCCGTTAACGGCGACGACGTTCCGCCTGTAGGTCTCGTGGAACTTCTGGTAAATGCGCACAAGTTCCGGCGCATCGCTGGGGAGACACCGCCGATGACTGCCGCGTTGTACCGGCTCGTCTTGGCCTTCGCTCATCGCGTCTACGGTCCGTCTGACGACGAGGCATGGTCGAACCTGTGGAGGCCGGTGGAACTCCCGCTGGATCCGTTGCAGGAGTACCTAGCCAAGTATCCAGGCCGGTTCGACCTGTTCCACCCGGAACGGCCGTTTCTGCAGTGTCCTGCCCTCACGTCGTGCTCGATGTCCAGCACAGCCAAACTCGTAGCGTTTCGGGCAGCCGGCAATAACGTGACCTTGTTCGACCACACCACAGCGACCGACCGGCCGTTGTTGTCTCCCGCCGAAGCGGCCCGCTGGCTGGTGACGGTGCAGGCATACGACACCGGCGGGACGAAAACGCCCTACCGCAACGTGAAATCTTCCGAGAAAGCTCCATGTAACCAGTTCGGCTGCGTGCTGGTGGAAGGTGCGACTCTGAAAGAGACCTTGCTGCTGAACATGCCGGTCTACAACCCGAAGAGGCAAAAGCCCGACATGACGACGGCCACGGACCGGCCGGCGTGGGAGGAAGAGCGCCCACCAAACCCGGAGCCGGGGGAACCCCGTGTCCCCGATGGCTGGACTGACTTGTTGACCTGGCCATCCCGCCGCATCCTGTTGTCCCCACGGACGGCGGGAGACAACACCGTCGTGGACGGAGTGGTCATCACGCCCGGCACCCGGCTCCGTAGCGAGTTACAGCACATCGAACTGATGGCCGCCTTCCAACGCCCGCCCAAGAAACCTCGTAGCAAGACGCGGATGCCGTTTTCACCTGTTCGTCTTCGGGAGCACCAAGGAGTGTGGCGACATAGCCAGGAACTGCTGTTGGCAGGAGATCCCGACCACCAGAGACCTCGCACGCTCGACGAACTGTCCGAGCGCATGGAGGAGCTGATTCCCGAGAGCACCGAGTTCACCCTGCGGGTGTTTGGCCAACAGCTCAAGCCCGACGGCGGCGCCATCGAGTGTTGGTTCGAGGAAGAGGTGCCTGCGCCGGTGGCTTTGCTACGGGCGCAGGACAGTCGAGTCGGCCGGCTCATCGGGTTCGCGGTGACACTCGCGGACAACGTGGGCCGCGCACTGAGAGATATGGTGATCAGTTACCGCAAGGAATTCCAGGCATACCGCAAGGAAGACCACACCAAATACACACGTGATCTCGACCTCGCTTACTGGCCGAACTTGCCCCAACCATTCGGAACGTTCCTTCGTGGTCTCGGAGCCGCACTCCGTTCTGGAGGCGCGGAGATGCCGGTGGTTCACGAGTGGAGTGGTGCCGTCCGCCGCGTCGCACATCGCGCCGCCGAATACTGGATCGAGCACTCCCCAGACCAGGCCCGAGGCGTGTTCATGGCTGGGAAAGTACATGGAGCTTTCACGGGCAGCCTGGAATCCCTGATCAACCGGTTCGAGGCTGAGACGAGGCATTACGCCATCGGGGAGGAGCAGACGTGACCGAACAATCAGCAGAACCCGACACGCGACAGCGGCGCCGGCACCTGTTCGTCGACTCTCTTTACCGCTACAACGCCGCATTAGGAGGCGAGCGCCACCACGCCGCCGAGGCTCGTCGTGTGCTGGCGCGACTTCGCCGCAGCTTCGCAGGCCCACGGCAGGAAGCCGAGGCGTACGACGTGGTGTTTCAGCACGACCCACCGGAGATCGAGCAGGAGATATGGCTACTACTCGCCGGCCTGTTCGCGCTGCATCCGCAACCCCGGCCCCGCGGCGACAAACACGGTTCGTTAGGCACCGCCATGCAGGAGCTGGCGCGGCAACGCGGCGACACGGTCGACCGCAGGTTCCAGCAGTTGCTGGCCACCGACCGATACGCCCTTCCGCACTATCTACGTCAAGCAGTCCAACTGCTGCGCGCGGACAACGTGGCTGTCGACTACACACGCCTACTCGACGACCTGGTGGTCATCCTCGGTCCTCACAGCCAGGACGAAGACGTCCGACGCACCCGGTTGCGCTGGGCCCGTGACTACCACCGGCGGCCCCGCAACGAGAAGACCTCGGCCCCCGAAACTGAATCGCCCTCCAACGCCTGAGACCGGAGACCTCACGTGATTATCGAACTGCACATCCTGCAGTCCTTCCCCGTCAGCAACCTCAACCGCGACGACGTCGGGCAACCCAAGACCGCGACGTTCGGCGGCTGCACCCGCGGCCGGATCTCCAGCCAGAGCCTCAAGCGAGCTGCCCGGAACTTGTTCAAAGAGCACGGCCTGGACAAATCTGAGACCGGCGTGCGCACCAAGCGGCTCCTCGAAAATGCCGCAAATATGCTGGTAGACGCTGGCGGCGACCGCGGTAAGGAGGATGCGATCGGCGTGGCGGAGGCCGGCCTGCGGGCTCTCGGATTCGGAGTCGACACCGAAACGCGGCTCACTGAGTACCTGATGTTCGTCAGCCGCGAAGCTGTCGGACTGCTCGCGGACTTTTGCGAGCGAAACTGGGACAGCTTGTACAAAGTGGTTACCGAGAAGCGGAAGACGGCAGCCGCCAAAAAGACCAACGGTGAGAAGAAGACCGCGGAGAAGGCCAAAAAAATTAAGCCAGACAAGGAGACCCTGTCCGAAGCCGGACGCATCCTCGACGCCAGCCGCGTCGCCGATGTCGCCCTGTTCGGGCGGATGATCGCAGACAACAAGGACTTCAATGTCGACGCCGCGTCACAGGTCGCCCACGCCATCTCCACACATGCGGTGGCCAATGAGTTCGACTACTACACCGCCGTGGACGACCTGAAACCGGAAGCCGAAGCCGGAGCTGACATGATCGGCGCGGTCGACTTCAACGCGGCTTGCTACTACCGATACGCCAACCTCAACCTCGGCCAACTGTCCTCCAACCTCAAGAATGATAGTGACCTGGTCGCGCGAACTGCCCAGGCATGGCTTTACGCCTTCATCCACGCCGTCCCCAGCGGAAAACAGAACTCGATGGCAGCTCTGACCATGCCGCACGCCTTGCTCGGTGTCGTCCGGGAACGCGGTTCCTGGAACCTGGCCAACGCCTTCCTTGCGCCGGTAGCCGGCGGCGACTTCCTGACCGTCTCCACCGACAAACTGCTGCATCACTTCAAACAATTGCGGCGCTTCTACGGCGACTCCGATATCCGGTCGGTAACCGCCGCCTCGCTTGATGGAGAGCTCCCACACATCGACGCGCAAGAAGCCGCCGTAACCATTGACGATTTCGCGGGCCGTGTTCTCGCCGCCGCGAAGGCCTGATGCCCGTGCCCACGTCGTTGGCCCTGTGTTTCGACGCACCCATGCAATCCTGGGGAGTCGACTCTCGCTTCGTCATCCGAGACACCGCAGCCGAACCAACCAAGTCTGGCGTGGTCGGCCTGCTCGCCGCGGCACTCGGCGTGCAGCGACACGACGACAAGAAGGTCGCCGACCTGGCGAACCTCCGCATGGGCGTCCGTGTCGATCGTGAAGGCATCGTCGAGCGTGACTACCACACCACACAGAACGTCCCCACCACCGAAGGCACGGGCCACCGCACCGTCGTCAGCAACCGCTACTACCTTGCGGACGCCCTCTTCCTCGTCGTGCTCGAAGGTGATCGAGCGCTACTAGCCAGCCTTCATGCGGCGGTTCAACGACCGCATTGGCCGCTCTCTTTCGGGAGGAAAGCCTTCCTACCCGCTCGGCCTCTCGTCGCATCTGCCAGTAGTGAACGCTCCGAGTTGTTGACGGCAGTTGGACTAACGGAACGTGCCCTCGACGATGTCTTACGGCAGCACCCCTGGCTGGAGATCCGCGAGGACATCCGACGCCACGAGAAACGGAAGATAAAAGCGGGCGAGCCCACCGTCGACCTGCGCACTCTCACCGACTGCAAAGATTCGGAATCCGGCGCCGAACCACGTCGGGATCACCCACTCTCGTTCGCCCACCGCAACCGCCGTTTCACTACCCGCTCCGTGCTCGCCAACCGTGTGCCACTGACCATGGAGCTGATCCGACCAGGAGAGCCAGCGTGTTCCTGAGCAAGCTGACGGTCAACGTGACTTCCCGGGAGTTCCGGCGCGATTACGCAGACGTTCACCGCATGCACCGCACCGTCATGTCAGCCTTCCCGGATGCGTCCCAGCAGCATGCAGCCCGGCAAGCACACGGGGCGCTCTGGCGCCTCGACACCGCACAACGCGGGTTCATACTGTACGTGCAAAGCCATACCAAACCTGACTGGACGCCCCTACCCCGGGGATACCTGACGGAACCCGCCAGAGTGCGGGATCTCCAACCCGTCCTCGACGCGGTCCAGCCGGGCCGCAAACTCGCCTTCCGGCTTGTCGCGAACCCCACCCGCAGCATCCACACAGAAGGCACCCCGGGCCAACGCGGACGCGGTAAACGAGTCCCCCACCGAAACCCAGAGAAACAAATCGAATGGCTCGCTCGCCAAGGAGAACGCCACGGCTTCGTCATCCCGATCGCCGCCAACGGACAAGCCGATGTAGCACCGTCCTCCACACCAACCCTGCGCGGACACAAGAATGACAAGCAGAAGCAGCTCATCACCGTCGAACCGGTCCGCTACGACGGCCACCTCATAATCACCGACCCCGAGACCTTCACCAACGCACTCCTCAACGGCGTCGGACGAGCCAAGGCCTTCGGCTGCGGCCTCATCACACTCGCGCTTCCAGTCGCCTCACCGGCATGAGACGTGAACGAAACTGAATCAATTCCCGGCTGTTGCGACCTAAAACAGCAGGTCACCAAGTGACGTCCCCGCGCACGCGGGGGTGGTCCCTGGTCCTCGGTGATGGGGAGCTCGACCCAGTGGACGTCCCCGCGCACGCGGGGGTGGTCCGGAGACAGGCGACATCCGGATCGGGCAAGTCGTGTCGTCCCCGCGCACGCGGGGGTGGTCCCCAGGCTCCGACTTGCCATGGTCCGAGTGGCGTGTCGTCCCCACACACGCGGGGGTGGTCCTGAACCGTGTTTTGGGCGTGCGCCACCCATGATGTCGTCCCCGCACACGCGGGGGTGGTCCGTCAGGTCGGAAATACCGAAAAGTCTCGGCATTGTCGTCCCCGCGCACGCGGGGGTGGTCCGTCCGCCGACCGCTCCTCACCAGTGGACCGGATGTCGTCCGCTCGCATAGGGGGACTCCCCCGGCCGGCAGGTCGCCGTCCGGGTCCAACTCGTTGTCCCCGCGCACGCGGCGGTCGTCCCTCGCTCTCTTCGGCGCCGAGTTCCTCAGTCAGATTGTCCCTGCACTCCACACAACTTGACTTTCAGTCCGATCATCTCCACCCTCATTGAGGAAGTTCTAGAAATTTCTCGCATGGAGGCGTGATGCACGCTCGATTCCTCGGCAAGGACCCGGAGTCCAACGTCGGCGACTCGCCAACCCTGTTCGCGACGGACAGGACCGACCGGAAGACCTACATCGCTCAGGGGTGGGTGGTGACCGACCCGCAGACCCTGGCGGACGTTGGCCCCATCCCCGACGGGGAGGCGATCATCGAGATACCGGAAGATGTCATCAAGTTCTACGTACGCCGCTACCAGGAGGAAGACCGCTGACACAGCTCATCGAGCCCGGCCCAGCGTTCGGCGAACTCTTTCAGACGTTCGAGCACACCGCCTTTCGGCTTGAGGTGCGGGATCGCTACAACGCGCCGTACGAGGTCGAGTCCCTCAGGAAGTTCCTGGCGGGCGAGCCCGACGAGTTGGTATGGATGGACACGTGGCTAGACATAGTGCGCGAGGCGGCGGCCGCGGGCCGGCGGTTCGCTCGTGTCCGGGTGGTCAGTAGGCCAATGACCGACTACCAGCGGTTCAGCCACACCCTCGCTAAACGCAACAACGCGGCTGGCGAGGACATCCGCTACCTGGACCGTGATCAGGCCGAACCTGCGGGCCTACCGGATCACGACTACTGGTTGTTCGACTCGCACAAGCTCGCGATCATGCACTTCGCCGAGGACAACCGGTTCGAGGGAGCGGAGATCATCGAGGACCCAGCAGTGATCGTGCAACACAACTACTGGCGGGACGTAGCGTGGCACCATGCCGCGCGACGGGACGACTTTGCCACCGACTAACAGAGTGTCAGGCGCTACCAACGTCCACGAAGCACGGAGCGCCCTCGGCAAACGACTCCGCGAGCTACGCCGGCAAGCTGGTTTGAGTGGTCGGGAGCTTGCGGAGTCGTTGTCGTGGCCACCGTCCAAGATTTCCAAGTTGGAGAACGGCCGTCAGACGCCGAGCGATGACGACATCCGCGGCTGGACCACAGCGACCAGCGCGGAGGACGAAACCGATTCCCTGCTGGCCTCGCTGCACACGCTGGAGGTCCAGCACGCCGAATGGCAACGCCAGTTCAGGGTCGGGATGCGGCCGCATCAGAGCGAGATTGCCCAGCTAGACGCCAAGACCAGGCTCTTTCGCGCGTTCGAGGTCAGCGTCATTCCAGGACTCTTGCAGACCAGCGAGTATGCCCGCGCTCGCTTCGCCGAAGGCATCGTGCTCTACGGCTCCCCCAACGACGTCGACCAGGCCGTTCGCGTCCGGATGCAACGACAAGAGATCCTCTACCGGCGAGACAAGCGCTTCCACTTCGTCCTGACCGAAGCCGCCCTGCGCTTCCGGCGTTGCCCAGCAGAAGTGCTGCTTGCTCAGCTTGATCGACTGGTGTCACTGTCAGCCTTGCCAAACGTGCGACTGGGCATCATCGCGGAGGAAACCCCATACCCAGTCGGGCCATGGCACGGCTTCTGGCTGCGAGACAACGTCCGCGTCATGGTCGAGACTTACTCAGCCGAGCTGAACCTTGCCCAGCCGCAGGAGATCGAGCTTTACAGCAAGGTGTTTGACCGGCTCGCCGCGATCGCGAGCTACGGCCGGGCTGCCCGCGCGATCATCACCCGAGTCATCGACCAACTGGCTCCCGAGGTGTCTGAGGATGGCTCGTAGTTTCCAGCCGGGCAACTTTCTCCACAAGTTCGAGAAATTTCGAGAAATCTCTTTGGTCTAGGCCATACCGCACTCATACGCTCCTGACAGCGGGTCACCCGAAGGTGCCCACCAGACCTATGGAGTGCAATGAGTACCTCTGCCCCTATCCGCGGTAGCACGCTGAGGCCACAACTGGACGACGAAACGCGAGCCCTGATCACTGCCTTGGCAACTGTCAATGGCCACATCCCGAAGGTGGTGGCCCTGCTCGCCCAAGACCGGTTTCCGCTGGCGAAACAACTGGAGTTCGCCAGTCTCTTGACGAGTTTGGGCGAGTTGCTGAGCGAGCACGCCGCAAGCCGCGCCCGGACGCGCGCGGCCCACCGACAACCAGCCTGACTCGGATATAACGAGATCCAATCCGAATTCAACGAAGGAACTGAAGCGTGTCCTGCATATACCAGCTCGACAACACACTCGACTACGTCTACAAAAAGATGGCCGAGCACATCGAGTTGCGCATAGAGTCCGGTGAACTCAAGCCAAACACACCCCTTCCGGCAGAGCGACGGCTCGCCGACGAGTACGGCGTGTCTCTCGGTACCGCGCGCCGTGCAACGGAATTGCTGCGTGAGCGACAACTCGTCTTCACGCTTCGGTCGAAAGGAACCTTCGTGACGAACCGTCCGATCGAACCCAATCATGGGGAAACCGATCCCAGGCCGGACGGATTCCTTGTGGATCAAGCACAACATGCGCCCCTAGTACTCCAGCCGGACTTCGTGATCGGGGCTGATGAGGGGGCGCCTGAAGTGGGTGCGGCCGCCAGTTGATCATGGTCGGTTGTGTGGACTTCCCAAGATCGGCTGGCGGCCGCGGGCGCCAGCATAGACCCTGCCCGCTGGCGGGCGATGTTCGATGAGCTGACGGGGCGGATCGCGGGCCGTTTCAGCCGGGTCGAGCCCCGTCGCCGGGCGGAGAAACTGTTGCTAGGACTGGTGTCGCAGCTGCCACGGAAGAACTGCTGGACCATCGCCGAACATGTCGGGG
>NZ_JAFB01000059.1 GCF_000519205.1 Amycolatopsis taiwanensis DSM 45107
CCGGACACGGCCCCGGAGCAGCGTGCGCTCCGGGGCCGTCGCCATGGGTGGCTACCGCTGTCGTCGGTACTCCTCGGCCAGCCGGCGCAGAATGTCGATCGCCTGCTCGCCCTCGGCGGCGGCTTTCCAGAGCCGGTCCGTCATCCGGTGGTAAATGGCCACCTGCTCCGGGTCGTCGATCTCCAACTCGCTGGTGACCGTCTCGACCGCTACCCGGTCGTCGACGATCCAGTAGCCATGCGGCACGACGTGGGGCAGCGCGCGGAACAACGGCAGGATGCCGAACCGGACGTGCGGCATGCCGACCAAAGAGATCAGCCGATCGATTTGGACGATCATTTCGTCGGGCGGGGCGATCGGGTGGGACAGTGCGGCCTCGGCGACGAGGATCTCGATGGTTTTGCTGCCCTGATAGAGAATCTGCTGCCTCGCCATGCGGGCCGCCACTGCTTGATCGGCATCTTGCGGGACGGCGAGCAGGTCGGCCGCCCGGATGAAGATCCGGCGCGCGTAAGGCGGCGTCTGGGCCAGACCAGGCACCGCGGCAATGTCCACCGCCCGAATGACCTTGGCGTTCTGCTGGCGCTGGTCGAGCTCGAGCTGCTTTTGCCGGTGCCCTGACCGGAGCTGCCGCCGCCACTCCACCTGCTGCAGGCGCAGCTGCTCGAGCTCGGCGAGCAGATCCTGTGCGGCCTCCGGTGCGTCGAGCGCGTCGCACCAAGCGATCACATCGGAGTGGTCGGGCGTTTGCTTTCCGGTCTCGATCTTGGAGACTCGCGATTGCGGCCAGGCCAGGCGCTTGGCCATCTCGCGGCCAGACAGGACGCGATGCTCCTCGCGCAATGCTCGTAGCCGGTTGCCGAAGGCTTCGCGCCTGGCTTGGAAGTCGGTCACGGTCTCCTCAACGGTGTGCGGCGTACTCCTGGAACGGGTGGGAATGATCCCATGCCAGCTGCCGCCACCGCCGATACGGCTCGACGGACTCGCCGGTCAGGACCTCGACCCGCTCCAGCCCATCAGCCCCGAAGTGCATCCGTGCCACGGTCTCGTCATCGAACAGCCAGAAGTCCTGATCGGGTAGCCCAAGCTGTTCGGCCTCGGCCGGCCAGATGACGCGGATGTCCTCGCCGGCGGGGATGTTGCCGCGCTCGGCGAGGTCCATCTCGAACCGGAGGTAGTCGGTCAGCGGGACGGTCATCTGCCGTACCCGCTGCCACGACCGCCCCGACCGCGTCGAGTCCGAGACGAGGCGTAGGAAGTCCTCGCGCCACGCATCGTCCGGCGGCTCGCCAGCCAGGAACCGGCGAAGCGGCTCGCGCTCGTCGGGCTCGCGGTAGACGCCCTGGCATTCCCACCGCCACGCCGAGCGCTCGAACTCCCGGAACAGCCGCTGGAACTCAGGCAGGCCGGTAGCGGCCATCAGCTCGACTCCGGGAAGAACTTGACCAGGTCCTTCGGGATCTCCACGACAGTCTCGTGGTCGGGGATGCCGTTCCCGTGCCGGCGCAGTTCGGCCAGCGCTTCCTCATCGGTGACGATCGAGCCCTGGACAAGGTAGGTGTCTCGGTCGGTCGCGTAGACAGTTGGGCAGCCCGTGTTGCCGGACGTGCTGCCCACGAACCTCACGCGCATGTAGTCCTCCTATTGAGTGCGAATTTCTCATGCGAGGCGATCTTGTCGCAACCAACCGCCGCCCTCTTGCGCCACTAGAGTGAATCAGTCATGCATATTCACTAGTGATTCTTGTCTGATTCACGTAGGCGCGCCATGCTCTTGGTCGTGAGCCCGATCGCTACGCATGGGAGGCCAGCTGTGAACACCGCGGTGGACGTCCAGCGAGGACACGAGGTGCTGAGCCACCTTGCGACGGTGAACACCGGGATGGGGCGCGCGGTTCAGCGGATGCTTGCCTACGAGGTCGAGCACGGCCACCTGCCCGCCGACCAGCTGCGCACGCTGGGCGTCCTGCTGTACGAGGTCGCCGCCGAGCTGCACGACTACGCCGAGCAGCTCGACCGACCGGTGGTCCAAGCCTGAAACCTTGTCCCGCGCTCCCCGCCCTTGCCTCCGCGGGTCGAGCGCGGGGCCTCCCGCCCCGCCCCGTGCCGAGGATCGACCTGCACTTGCGCCGGGCGGTGGTCCTCGGCGGCATGGAGCCCGAGGGCCGGGTGTGGACCCCGATCACACCCAACCCGGCCGGCGCGTGAGCGGCACGGCGCGCCGTGCCGGGTTCTCGCCGAAGATCGGAAGGAATGTTATGACCACTGTGGAACGGCCACCCGCCACCACGTTCCTGTCCCTGGAGATCACCGGGAAATGCCAGCTCGAATGCGTGCACTGCTGTACCGACAGCGGCCCGAGCGGCACCCACGGCACCATGACCACCGAGGACTGGAAGACCGTGATCGACCAGGCCGCCGATCTGGGGGTCCGCACCGTCCAGTTCATCGGGGGCGAACCCACGCTGTACCCCGGCTTGGCTGAACTGATCGACCACGCCGTCGCCCGTGCCTTGGGTGTGGAGGTCTTCTCGAACCTCGTGCATGTGTCCGACCGCATGTGGGCGGCATTCCAGCAGCCGGGGGTCACGCTCGCCACGTCGTACTACAGCGACGACCCCGAGCAGCACGCGGCGATCACTCGGCGGCCTACCCACGCTCGAACCCGCGAGAACATCGAGACAGCCGTCAGTCTGGGCATCCCTATTCGCGCTGGCGTGGTGGACGTCAACGACGGACAGCGGGTCGAGCAGGCCGGCGCTCAATTGGTCAGCCTGGGTATCCACCATCTCGGTTACGACAGGGTCCGGGCGATCGGCCGTGCAGCCGCAGACGGCCAGGGACAGGCGGATCAGCTGTGCGGCCAGTGTGGCGACGGAAAAGCGTTGATCAAGCCGGACGGGACCGTCACGCCGTGCACCATGGCGCGTTGGGTACCGGTGGGAAACGTCCAGACCAACCCGCTCGGCGAGGTGCTCGCCGCGATGCCGGCCGTCCGTCAAAGCCTCGTCGAGCAAGGGATGCCGTCTGGTGCCTGTTCGCCGACCGCCGGTACCCACTGCGGTCCGCAGGAAGACGCCTGTTCACCGCAGATCCGGGCGGCGAACGACTGCCCTCCGCAAGGACAGAACTGCTGGCCACACAACCGGGCGACGTATGACTGTCCCCCGCAAGGGCAGGACTGCTGGCCGCACAACAGGTGACCTGTCAAGATGACGCATATGGACCTGTCCAATCTCGGACAATCGGAGCAGGCGCAGCAGGAGGAGCAGCCTCCTGCCATCGAAGGCTATGTCCTGATTGACGACCTGCCACCCGGCACTTCCGGTGAACAGCTCATGCGTGACCGGATGCGGGCGGCCAACCCGGGCTGGGACTCGATCTCCGTCATGCTCGTGGTCGACGAGCGCGATGGTAACCCGATCCGTTTCATGAACGCCGGCGTCGCTCTCGTCGGGAACTACGGGATGCTCCAGTGGTCGGACATGCCGGCACGACAGCGCTTCGTGCCGAGCAAGACGCACAACACAGACCGGGAAGGGCGGATTTTCTTCCGGCACGCGACGGGCGTGATGGTGCCGCTGTACGCCACCCTGAAGGCGCCGATCAGCCTCGTGTACGAGGCGATCGACGAACTGCTCGTGACCAAGAAACGCCCGTCCTGTGTGGACTGGGAACTGATGAGGGAGTGATCGAGAGGTCGTCTGGTTCTCCCTGAGCACGACGAAAGCGGCCCCCGCACCGGGCGAACCGGGCGGGGGCCGTGTGCTGTGCAGCGTCGGTCAGGAGCCGGGCGGCGCGCTGTAGCTCGGCTGCACCGCCGAGCCGAGTAGCACACGCACGAGCCACCCGGGTAGCCGCGGCTCGACGACCCGCACCGCGATGTAGACGGCGGCGAGCGCGGCCAGCTCGGTCACCGTGCCGCCGAGTCCGGACAGCCAGCCCGTGACCGCGGCAGGTAGGCCGAGGCCGACGAGCCACGCGACCAGCGCGGCCCACGTGCCCGGCACGACGGTCCGGACGATCGAGGTGATCTTGTCGTTCACGGGCGGATGTCCTTTCACCGCGGGGCGACGGTGACGGTGAAGTCGTCGTCGGCCCAGTAGACGAGGTCGACCTTCCCCGTGCCCTTCGGCACGATGAAGCTGTAGGAGCCCTGCACGGGCACCACCACCGGGTGCGCCGGGTCCGTAACCGGGTTGCCGCCGGTGCCCTTGGTCCAGGCCCAGTGGTACGAGGCGTACAGGACGACGGGCATGTCACCGGGCGCGATGATCACGTCATGCTCGCGCAGCATGGACACGGCAAGCTGGAAGTTCACGGCCTTGCCGATACCACCGGCGGCGCCGCCCTTGGGCACTCTGGTCATGGTGTAGTCCTCCTCGGAGATCGAGCCGGATGAGATGGTGGGCGAGCTGGGCGCGATCGGCGCCGGGTCGACGCCGGGCCAGAAGTCAGCGACGGCGGAGACGTCGGTGTTGTCCTTGGTATCGAGCAGGTACTGAGCGGCGATCGCGCCGGCCGGGATCTCCTCTTTCCCGCTGGCTGTGGCGATCCAGTACAGCGGCTGCGGCTCGCCCTGCCGGTCGAATTCGGCGCGAACGAGCGGCCAGGTCGAACGGTTGCAGTAGATCGTCGGGGTGAGGAGTCCGGAGCGCCGCCGCATCCGCGCCCAGCCGGGCGCCTCGTCGGGGCGGGCGAGGCGATCCTCGACATCGAGCACGTGGCCGTCGTTGGTGCTCGCCTTCTTGGCCACCCGGACCTTCACCGCGTGTGGAAACCTGCCCCACTCCGCCGGTGTCCATTTTGGAATGGAGTACTCGTCGACGTACCCGGCGACGATCGCGGCGCCGGCCGGGATGTTCTTCGCTCGTACCGAGTCGTACATCGTGCGCATGTGTCCTCACGCTCCCGTCATCTTGCTGACGATGGCGCCCGCGGCCGCGCCGAGCACGGTGCCGCCACCCATGGCCATCCACACCCGGAACTCCAGTGCGCGGATTCGGTTCTCGTGATCGCGGATTTTCTCCTGGACGTTGCTGAATCGCTCGTTGAGCTTGTCCACCTTGGAGTCCAAGGTGGACAGCTTGTCGTACACCTCTTTCGCGGTGATCACCACGTCGCCAGGCTGCGTCATTGCTACTTCCTCCCCAGGGCGGCGCGTAGCGCGGCGATGCGATCGGGCGCCGACGTCGCTGGCGCGGCCTGCTCGGCGATGCGGGCCCGCTGGTGTTCGACGAGCTGTCGTTTGAGGTCGATCGCTTCGGCGTCCATGGGGCTGTCTTCCGCGATCTGGCGGCAGGGGTTACCAACAGCGCGAGTGCCGATCCGGTTGCGCCACTTCGTGGCCGCGCAGCGAGAGATGTGATCGGCCCGCGCGGTGTCGATGTCCGGCGCGGTGTGCAGTTGCGAGCCGGTCGACCAGTCCTCCGGGGTGAGGTGCGGCTCGGCGAGCACGATGTCGAGCAGCGTCGCCCGGTCGGTCGGGTCGATGCCGTACTCTGCCGCGCGCCATTCGAGCGTTTCAGCGGGGAACATGTAGCGGCGTCGGATGGTGCCGTCGTCGGTGATCTGCGTTCCTTCGGCGACCCAGAAATCGCCGCCGTCGGCGCGCTGCACGCGTTCGACATGATCGTATTCCATTTTCAATGTGTGCTCCTAGAGAGACCGGTAAGCCCACCAATGGACACGGTTTCCGGCGCCGCCGTCGATTCCGACGCTGAAACCGGTCAGGCTCGACCCAACAACACACCAGCGGCGGTTCGCGTCGGGCGCGTAGACGTTGATGATCGGGTGCATTCGGCCCGTCATCGTGGCGCCATACCCGTAGTCCGCGGTGACAGGGCCGGAGAAATTACTGTCGTCGAAGCCGATGACGACGGACGATTTGCCGCTGAGCGGGGTGGCGACCCACCAGCCTTGCAGCTGTATCCCCTCGTCGCCGCCGAACGCGATAAACGCATCGGATGTCGGCGTGCGGTGGCCGAAAAACCCGGTATTTCCCTGGAATTGGATATATCCGCCGTTCGCAGTTCGGTCGGCGTCCGTTTCCCGCTGGAGAAGGAAGTTTCCGCCGAACATCACGGCCGTAGTGTGGTTGCTGGTCGCGTCGTCGTAGATGTCGATGCGCGGTAACGACGTGGGCTCGGGGTTGATCGCGACCCGCTGACCGCTGGTTCCTCCGGAGACCGAACCGAAGATGATGTTTCCGTTCGCGTCGCGGATCCGCACGACCTGGCGGCCGCTGTCGTCCGGGCCGACGTAGAGCAACTCGTTGCCGGCCGCGCCGAGCATCTTGAGGAACGCGTTGTTCAGCAGCGTGAGCCCGCCGGCTGCGATGGTGGCGGACGCCAGTCCGAGGGACTTCCAGATCTTCGATACCTGCTGTTCGACGGCCTTGATGCGATCGAGCAGGTTAGACGGCTGGTTAACCTGGCCCATCAGGCGACTCCGTCCAATAGGGGCGCCATGGTGAGGATGACGCGCTCGGCGTTGGTGCCAGGGTTGAACTCCATGTCGATCACCCTGACGGGGCCTTCAAACCCTGCTCGGTGGAAAGGATCCGGCGGGATGACGAGCCATCCGTCGTCGCCGCGGTCGATGTCCGCCGCGGTGGGTGGGATATCGCCGCGCACGACGAGCTGAGGGAGCGCGACGGGCATCCGGGCGGCCTGCTGGTCGGATGCCGCGTGCCCGGCGAGGGTGCCGGCGTCTTCGGCGCTCGAATACTGCCGTTCCAGCTCCAGCAAGGGAAAACCCATCGAGTACTTCGAGGTGTCCTCAGCGACCGCGATCGGCAGGCCCAGCTCGATGCCCTGGCCGGTGGCGTAGGCGCGCGTGGCCATCCTTGTGCCGTCGCTCGGCCACTTGTAGGCGGTGACGTTGCCGCCCATCTCCCACACCCAGCTCGAGCCCTGCTGCCCGAGCCGGGGCGTACCGATCCGGATGACCCGGCGAGGCGCGGGCGAGCCGGGAAGTACGTCGAACACCATGTCGGGGCCGTCGATGACGTTGCACAAGTTGCGCAGCGCGTCGCCGAGGTCGGTGAGGTCGTACCCGCTGTAGCTGCGGTCGCGCAGGATCCCGGAGACGTCGGTGTCGGCCGGGGTGACGAGGATGTTCCCGCCGGCGTGGGCCTGGGCGGTGGCGACGAGCTGGCGCGCGATGGTGTTCTGGTCGGTGCTGCGGTAGGACTCGGTGAGTGCGGCGACCTGAGTGAGGGTGCCGCCATAGGTGAAGGTGGGCAACACCTTGCGGTGGTCGAAGTAGGACCACCACTCGCCGGCACCGATCTGGACGACCTGGTTCGTGCTGTCGTAGCTGCGAGTCCAGATGATCCCGCCCCACATCGGACGGTCGTCGCGAAACGCGTAGATCACGCGGCGGGCCGGCATCGTCAGGTCGTACGGGTCCAAGTGCGACGTCTTCGGGCCCAACTTCCAGTTTGCAGCGAATTTGCCGCTGTCGTTGAGTGGCTTGTTGAACTTCACGCCGGTGAGCGAGATTTCTTCGAGGATGGTGTTCGTCGCGAGGTCGGCGATCAGGTAGGTGTAGACCGGTGGCGCCATGCCGCCCCCTTTACGGCTTTTCCCAGACGACCCACATGCGGCATTTGCCCTCGATCGTGTCGCCCCGCAGGTTGAGGTTTCCGAGGCTGTTCTGCCACGTCGAGACGCGCAGGATGTCACCGTTGGTGAGTCGCTCGCCGAACGTTCCGCCCAGCTTGGTGATATCGCCGTTGGTGTTGAACCGCGACGAGTCGTAGCACAGCGCTGACGCGTTCGTCGGGATCCCGGTGTTGTTGCGCGTCATGGTCGCTACACGCTTGCCGCCGGTGTTCGAGCCCTGGTCGTAGTGCAGTTCGAAACCGCCGGTGTAGTAGCCGTCGCGGCGAATGGTGAGGCGGGTCGGGTTGGCCCCGTCGTCCCACATCTTGTTTCCGGAGTTCGGGTCGGTCCAGTTCTCGCTAAACGTGGTCCATCGAACGTCGGTGTCCGCGGAGGGGCCGACTGTGAATGTGCCCGTCATGACCAGTGTGCAGGCGGGTTTCCGGCTGTCCAGGGGCGCCCACGCCGATCCGGTCCACTCGACGAGTTGCCCGTCGCTGGTTCGCCGCACGATCTGCTGCGTGTACGGGTTGGTGACGTCAGCCAGGTTGCTGACCAGCGGTATGCCGAGCAGGCGCCAAGCGCTGCCAACGTATCCCTCTTCCCAGCCTTTGTCCGCGCGGTAGCAGCGCATGCCCTCCCACGGCGCGAGCGCGTCGCGCTCGGCCTGGGTCCGGACCGGCACCTGCCCGCCTGTGGCCACCGCGTAAGGCAGATCGAAGTTGGTGATGTTGGCGTTGGTGATCGTGATTGCGTTGGCCGGGACGACCACGCGCGCCTTGACGACGTAGTCGTTGCCCCAGCCACCGGCGGATGGATCCGGGTCGACTGGGCTTGCGGCGGGGGTGCCGATGACGTGCCGCACGACCATGTCGCTGTTCGGGTCGCCGAAGTAGCTATCGCGCTGGTGGAAGACGATGAGGTCGTTGCGCGGGTTCGAGGGGTCCGCGGCCTGATCGCCGAGAATGTTGACGTCCTTGATCGAGTCGAGCGTCAGCGTGTACACACCGCCGCCGCGCTGGCTCTGCAGCACGTACCGGAAGGGCGAGACGTGCGCAAACCCGTTCGGGGTCGGCGATGTGGCGGTGACCGTGCCGGGCGCGGCCGCGGACGCGGCGTTCGGCACCATGCCTGAGCGGGAGGTGATGTTCCCGTTCGGGGTCCACAATGCGCTTTGCGCGAGGCGGTGATCCTCGACATTGACCTGCCCGACGCCATCAACCTGGTTGACGAAGCCGGAATGTCGCTCAGCCACAACAATCCCCTCTCACTGCGAGGTGTGGTAGTAGAGGCACTGCAAGGTGCCTTGATGGTCGGTGGAGTCGAACCGGACCCGTGTCACGCCGACGGGCAGCGTGAACCAGCCGCGGGTGACCATGACGTTCGAGCGGGATACCCCGGAGTCGAGCAGCACGGCGCGGTCCTCGGTGGACAACTTGAGGCTCTGCCCGGCTGGCAGGACATAGGTCGGGTCGAACGCCAGTTGTGCTCCCGTGTCGGCGTTGGTGATCACGGGTCCGGTGCAGGGCCCGGTGATGCGCCACACGGGCTGCGCTGGCGCGTTGCCGGTGTTGGTGAGCACGAGCTCGCCGCCTGCCTGTGCCGAGCCGAACACGAGTGGGAACACCAGCGGGAAGACGAGCCCTCCGCCGCCCGGTGCCGGCGGGGTCGTCGACGGTGTCTGCTGGGGTAGGTGCAGGATCCGGGGGTTGGTGGCGCGCCATTGGATCGCGCCAACGCTGTAACCGCTGGCGTTGTTCGGCGGTACCGGGATCGAGCGGCGCACCACGCGGGCATGGACCATCGACTTGAGCCCGGCCAGCTGGATCACGAGAGGTTCCTCGACCGGGTTCTCCGTCGGCGCGGTGGCCGCGCGTAGGGTCCGCTGTGCTGCAGCGAAGTCCTCGGCGTCGCCGGAGATCACGAATGTGTAGGTGATCGTGCGCCGTTCGACGAGTAGCTGCCCGGGCTGGTAGCCGTGGACGTTGTCGTAGGCGACGTCGCCGTCGCGGACGTCGGGCAGGTCCAGCCAGCCCTCAAGATCCCGCCACCGGTACGGCGTGGTGGCGCCGAGCAGCGTGCCGCGCCACTCGAGTTGCCCGTCGCGGGTGATCGATTCGCCGGCCATCAGCCCCCCGTCCTGGAAAGCCAGTCGAGCTCGTCGGCGATTTCCCACGGCGAGGCGTTGGCCGGCGGGTGAAAGTGCTCGACGTGCACCGACGCGCGCTGCGCCTGGACCGGAACGGGCACGGTCTCGCCGACCGGCAGACCCTCGTGCTTCGCGGCCGCGGTGATGAGATTGGCCGTGCGTCGCGAGCCGTTCAGCGGCGCGAACAACTCGTCGTATTGCGGGTTGTCGCCGATGACGCGCTGGGTGCCCGGCGGCACCACGGTGGCCACGGCGCCGGACATCGGGGTGAGCCCGCCGGCCGCGTACGCGGCGATGCCACCGGCGGCGAACGGCATCAGCAAGTTGCCGTTGGCGTTGGCGATGTTGTTGCCGACGCGCACGGACCCGTCTGCGCGCACAATGAGCTTGATGACCTTTCCGTTGTTGTCGTTGATCAGCTTGGTGATATTGCCCTGCGCGGGTCCGGTGTCCGACTCGACGCGCACCGTGCCGTTGGGCAGGGTGGTGACGCGGTAGCCCAGCTCGGTGAGCTTGGCTATGGCCTCGGCCGTGAGTGCCGATGTGATGGTGGTGTGGCTGTCGGGGACGGCCAGGATTTTGCCGCGCAGGATGTCGGCGGCCTGCTGGGCGTTCGGCATGCCGGGCTGGGTGACGTAGGTGAGCACCTCGGCGGGGATGAGGCCGTATTTGTTCGCCAGCTGCTCCGCCTGTTGCCTGGTCAACCCCATCTGGGTGGCGACGTCGATGAACCGCTGCCGTTGGGTGGTCAGCTCGGCCGAGACCTGCTTCGAGGCGTCCTCGTAGGACTTTCCTGACTTGACGAGGTCGTCGATGCTCGCGCCGGCGTTGGCGAAGCCTTGCTCGAGCGAGGTCATCGCCTGGTAGAGCTTGCCGCCGTTCGCGGTCGCCGTGTTGACCGTGCCGTCCGCGTTGAGCAGCGCCGCGCCCCATCCATCCGCGCGGTTCGCGCCCTTGCCGAACTGCTCGCCGAGCTGCCGGATCTGCTCGTTGATGCTGGCGATCGCGTCCTCGTGCGAGGGCGCGCGACCGTTGAGGATGTCGAGGACCTGCTGCAGCAGCTTGCCTTTGGTGGCGGCGTCGTTTTCGGCGTCGCCGAGGCCCTTCATATCCTTGGCGAGGTCGCTCGAAGCTTGTTGCGCCAGTTTCTGTGCGTAGGTGAGGTTCCCGGTGGCCGTGCCGGCTTCGCCGCTGGCCTCGGCCCAATCCAGGTTGTTCTGAATGGCTTGCTGGAACGTTCCGCCCTCGGCATCGAGGATGTCCAACAGCTGTTGGTTCTTCTTGCCAACCTCGTCAACGACCCCGACGTTGTTCGTCTGGATCTCGCCGTAGTAGGTCGCGGCACCGCTGACATCGGTGTGCGCCTGAATGTTCGCCTCAAGCATGGCCCGCAACTGGTCACCGGCCTGCTTATTACCCAGGTATGCCTGCGTCAGCAGCTGCATGCCCTGCGGGCCGGCCAAATTGCGTACGTCGGCGAGCAAATTGCGCTTGCCGTCGCCCGCGTCGAAATCCTGCAAGGTGCTGGCCGCGGTCTTGCGGACGTTCTCGTCAATCGCGCCGCCGGACTCGCGCAGCGCCGAGGCAAGATCCCGCACGCGGTCGGCATGCGCCGCGGTGCGTGCAGCATCGTCCTGTTGCGCCTTCCCGAGCAGCCCCAGCCCGAGAGTCAGCGCACCCACGCCGAGCGTAAGCGGGTTCATGGCGCCCTGCAGCAGGCCGAGGAATCCAGTCTTCAGCTGGTTACCGAGCCCCTTGGCGTTCTTGACCCGCTCACCGAGCCCGTCGAACGCGGCGCCGGCGTCCACCCCAAACGCTTTGAGGAGCTTGGTGGTCGCGAGTAGTTCACCGCCAAAACTTGCCACACCATCGGGCAGGAGGCCCAGCAGGCTGATCAGCCCCTGCAGTACGGACAGCCCCCCGTCGATCCCGGTGATGAACCCACCGATCACGCTGTAGGCGGCGCTGCCGGAACTGGTGAGCTGTAGCAGGATCTGCTCGACCGTCGAAAGCCCAGCGCCGAACCCCGACAGCGCCGACGTGCCGTTGTTGGCCAGATTCGCGAGCAACTGGCCGAGGAAGCCGAGCAGCTGCTGCGTGATCCGTCCGAACTCGACCATGTCGCGCTGCGCGCCGGTGGATCCGGTTGAGAGGTTGACAAAGAAGTCGGTGGCGCCGCGGCCGGTGTAGGCCATGAACTGCGCCAGGCCGCGCAGGGCGTCGGTGTCGCGGTTCGTGGCCACCACCAGCCCCGGCATAGCCTCGCGCGCGAGCCCGAGCACGCCATCGGTGAGGATGCTGACATCCTGGGCTGAGTTGCGCATCGCCGCGGAGATCTGCGGCTGCAGGTGATCGAATTCCTCGCCCAGTCGGTGAGCCGCGTCGACGAACTCACCGGCGAGTGGCGCGGCCATCTGCTTCACGGAGTCGCCGACGTGCTCGGACAGCTGCGAGAACGAGTCCCGTACCTGCAGGTTCGACGAGACCGCCACCGCCGTCAGCGCGATGAAGCCACCGCTGACCAGCGCGAGACTGCCCGCGGCGGCGACGGCGGCGACCGCGGCCGCGGCGGGGAGCCCGGCGAACAGGGCGGCGAATTGGATCGCGGAGAAGTTCCGTTCGACCTTCTTCGCGGCGTCCTTTGTG
Organism: Amycolatopsis taiwanensis DSM 45107; assembly: GCF_000519205.1. Lineage (GTDB taxonomy): Bacteria > Actinomycetota > Actinomycetes > Mycobacteriales > Pseudonocardiaceae > Amycolatopsis_E > Amycolatopsis_E taiwanensis. The sequence goes on from NZ_JAFB01000059.1 coordinate 12,402, forward strand.
GACTTGTCGGTCTTCTTGCCTGCCTTGTCGGCCTCGTCGGCGATGTCGTCGAGATCGCGTTTCGCCGAGGTCTTGGACCGGTCCCACTCGGACTTGTCCATCTTGAGGTAGGCGACCAACTCACCGATGTTCAGCGCCACGGTCTACCTCCTCACGGTTGGTAAGTGCGAAGAATCGGGTGGTGCGGGTGTCGCGCATGAGTAGCCCCTGGATCCGGACACGCAGCCAGCGCCACGAGCGCGCGCGGAGCAGGCCGGGCTCGTCGAGGTCGATGCCGTACACGTCGTGCAGGTCGGCCTCGACGAGTCGCCATTGCTCCAGCAGTTCCCGCCACGTCGGGCCTACGTGCCCGTCGGCTTGCGCGCGGGCTTCCGGGGTGAGGTCGTACCACCGGTGGAGGCCGCTCGCTTCGTCGTAGCCGCCCCGGCCCGTGACGCCGCTCGACGCTGCGCCCGGTTCGGGGCCATCGCTTCCCCCGTGAGCACTCCCGACTCCAACGCCCGGTCAGCGGCCTCAGGGCCGAGGGAGAAGAACAGGAACGCGTAGCGGTTGACGCGCTGGATCTTCGTCCACTTCACGCCGTCGGCGACCAGCTCGTCGAGCGTGTCGCCGAGCACCATGCGCATGAAGTCGCCTTCTTGCTCGTCGTTGAGCTTGAGCCGTGCGAACTCCTCGGCGGTGATTGGCTGGCCGGATACCGCTTTCTCACCCAACTGTGCTAGCCCGGCGAGGAACAGCCCCGTCTCGGCGTCGGGCGAGGCGATCCGGTACACCTTGCCGTCGACGGGGATTTCCAGGGCGTCATCGTCCAGAAAGGACCCGAGATCGCGGAGCATCAGCTATAGGTGTACTTCGTCGCGGCCGACGCGGCAGAGGTGCCCGCGGCGGAGGTGATCGTGACGTCGACCTGCCCGGCCGCGTGCGCCGGGACGACGACCGCGATGATGCCGTCGGACACGACGTCGTAGGCGGTCGCGCTGGTGCCACCGACCTTGACCCCGGTCGCGCCCGTGACACCGGTGAAGCCGGACCCAGTGACGCGCACCAGGGTTCCGCCCTCCGCCGGACCGCCGGCCGGGCTCAAGCCGGAGACGATCGGCGCGGCGCTGCCGGTGTCGGGGTGCTCGATCGACAGGAGCTTGCCCTGCCCGGTCAGCGTGACGCTCACGATGTTCAGGTCGTCGACCTTGCCGCCATCCGGCGACCAGCCGACCGTGGCCCAGCCCTCGTAGGCCTCGACGCGGGGCCCACCTTCGGTCATCTCGTACCAGCGCAGATGCACGCGCGCAGAGTTGCCGATCTTGCCGGTCGAGTGGGTGCGAAGGAACTCCTGTCCCGGGTCGTAGCTGGTGACGTCACTAGCCGTCGACTTGCGACCCACCTTGAATTCCGCTGACCACTTTTCAAAGGTCTTGGTCGACGAGCCCCAGCCCTCGGAGTCGAAGTCCGAGTCGTCCTGGAGGGTCGGGTCGAACTTGGGTTGAAAATTGTTCAGCCCCATGACCGCGATCCAGTTCGGGGCGGCCTGGTTGCTGGCGATGTCGACGTCGAGGTAGTACATGCCCGCCGTCGTGCTGGCGCCGAGCGGGGTGCGTGTGGGGACAGCCATTGGTGTGCTCCTCAGGTGCGATTGGCTGACGGACGGTGGAGCGAGAAGTAGTAGTTGTCGCTGCGCTCCCAGCGGTTGTTGTCGTCGCGGCCGAGCACCGCGCCGGAGTTGCGCACGACGTACACGACGCGGATCCCGTTGACAGTGAAGTCGCGGGCTCCGTGGAAGAGGTCGAACAGCCCGTCGGCGATGGCCTTCACACTGCCCGCGTCGTACGGCAGGCCGCGGCTGCGCATCTGCACGCCAAGCACCGAATCCGACAGCGACGGGTCATCGGTAACGGGGTAGTCGGTGAGCACGATCGCCCGGTCCGGCTCGGGCGGCATCGCGTCGAAAAACAGCCCGATCTCGGTCGGCAGGTAGGCGCTGCCGTCGGAGCGGTAGAGGGCGATGCCCTGGTCGGCGATGCGCTGCGCCAGGCCTTTGAGCAGGGCAACGGTGTACGAGTCGGTCATTCGAGCGCCCGCCTCAGCTCGGCCGCGATGATCTCGGCTACGGTGTCGGACTCGGCGGTGAGCGGGCCCTCGAGGTATTTCGCGGTGCGGCCTTCGGCGTGCCGCAGGTCGAGCCGCTCGTGCTGGTACACCGCATAGACCGTGTCGTAGGAGACCGCGGCGGTGTAGCCGGACACGCTGGCCACACCCGAGCGTTCGAGCGTGCCCTCTTCGAGCGGCACGACCGCGCGGGAGGCCTGCAGCACGTGCTCGGCGCCGAGCTTGAGGCCGTGCACCGCGGCGCCCTTGGCCTTGTTGTCGACGTGGTCGCCGTTCCAGTGGACGACGGTCCGGATGCTCACGTGCAGTTCACCTCCAGGTGCGAGGGCACCGGCAGCGCCCCGCCGTCGAGGCGGCCGCACACGATGACTTCCGCCTTCCGGTCGCCGAGGTCCACACGGGACTTCGGCGGCGCCACGGTGCCGAGCTGGCACCACACCGTGGTCTCGGAGATCACCTGGTCGCCGTTGGACGCACGCACGAGGCGCCGCTTGTCCTCGCGGTAGCAGCGCACGGTGACGGCCGGCCCGAACCGCGGCCCGTTCGCGCCGCTGCCCTCGTACGGCTCGACGGTCACGGTGTGCGGAAGGAGGAACGAGGGGATCATGCCCACGTGACCACCACTCCCAGGGCGATGCCGACGCCGTCCAGTTCAACGGCGGCCCTCGGCGCGAGCCGTTGAGTGGACGGCGGTGTCGCGGTGCCCGGCTGGCTACGGGCCAGCGTCAGCGATCCGATCGAGACCGTCTGGTACTGGCTGCTGGCGCCTTGCTCGTCGTCACCGCCAGTCAGCCACCACACGGCTTGTGCGCAAGTGGCGTTCCGGAACGCTTGACGGACTGTGGTATCGCTCGGGTAGCCCTCGGCGTCTGCGTCATAGATTGCGGTCTTGGTGGCGCTCAAGACCTCTGCTGACGCGGAGGTGAGCAGCCGCGTGGCCTCCGGATCGTTGGGAATCCTCGTTTTCACGTCAGCCGGTGCGTACTCGACCAGCTCATCGCGAGTGGCGTAGACCAGTGCCACGACTGCTCACCTCCCCTCAGGCGTCCTTGCCGAAGCGCTCGATCAGCTGCGGCTTGGTCAGCGCCGCGGCCTCCGCAGCGTCCACACCGTTGTGGATCGCCCATGCGACCCACTCGTCCTTGGACGCCGCCTGCGTGGGCCGTTTCGGCTCGCTGCCCTCGAGCGAGGCAGGCTCCGGCTCGGACACCAACGACCAGTTGTCGAGGTGATCGAGCCGCACCGACCGCTCGTCGAGGGAAGCCTCGTCGCCGGTGTTTGCGTTCTTGTAGACGTACGGCATGACGCCGCCTCCTTTCTTGCTGTCCACAGGGAACAGCCGGGATCAGGCGACGTCGGCGCCCTTGACGAGCACGGCACGGTTGGCGTCGAGCGTCTTCGTGCCGTACAGACAGTCGATCGAGACGACGTCCTGCTTGAGCTTGATGTCGTAGTCGAAGACCACGCGCAGGCCGAAGCCCTTGTAACTCTGGATCGCGGCGTTCTGCGCGCCTCGGGGCAGCGCCAGCGGCCGGAACACCAGCGCGAACGCGGTGCGGTGGAACGCCACGCCGACCTCGGTGGTGGAGTTGCCCGTGGTCTGGGCGGGCTTGACGATGTTCTGGGTCATGTACGGGTCGAACCCGAACACCCGCCGGCCGAGGTTGGCCTCGCGCAGGCCCTCGGTGTCCCCGCGAGCGTCGGCCCGGTTGAACAGATCATCGCCGGTCCACGCGGCCTTGGTGATCGGCCCGACAGCGAGGCGTCGTTCCGTCATCGGGACGTTCTTCTGGTCGAGCACGCGGCCGGCGTCGATCGCCACTCGCGGGTTGTCCCACTGGTACGCGTTGTCGCCGCCCACGACGCCGACTTCCTGCACGATGTCGTTGCGCAGGGCCAGGACGTCGCGGTCGATCTTCTGGGAGATCGCCTCCATGGCCGGGTTGAGCAGCTGCTCGTTGAAGTCCTCGATCTTGAGCGTGAGGTCTTCGGAGGTGACCGCGAACGAGACGTCGGCGAAGTGGTTGAGCGTGACCGGGAAGCCGGTCTCCGTCGCGTTCTGGATCTCGATCCCGGCGGCCCGGTTGAACTCCTTGGCCTGGAACACGGCCGGCTTGCGGACGGTGATGGTGTCGCCGACCTGGTTGGCGAACTCCGGCTCGTAGTCGCGGTGCACGAGCGGCGCCATGACCGTGGTCTCGTACAGGTTCGCCAGCGCGGCGCGCGCGATGATGTCCGGGGTCAGGAACGTGTTAGCCATGGTGGGTTACTCCTACGGTGCTCCGGAGCGCCACTTCGAGCGCGCTTTCCGGAAGTCGTCTACGGACTGGGGTGCGGACTTGTCCCCGGTCCCGCCGGAGAAGTCGCCGCCCGACTGCCCAGCCGGCGCCTGGCCGGTCTTGAGCTTCGGGTTGTCTTGCACTGCCTTCTTGATCGTCTCGCTCAACTTCGCCGCGAAGTCCTCCGCAGTCGGGTCGAGCTTGTCCAAGGCGGACATGAACGCGCGGCTGTCGGCGAGCGCGTCCGGGTCGGCACCCTGCTTGCTGGCGGTCTTGAACACCGCCAGTTCGACGAGCGCTTGCCGCCTCGAGGAACGCTCGTTGGTCAGCTCCTCGGCGAGTTTGGCCGGGTCCGGCGGCTCGTCCTGCTTCAAGCCGAGCGCCTTGGCGATCGCATCGAGCGTCTGCTGATGCGTCTGCTCGGTCTCTTTCGCCTTGGTGCGGTTGCCAGCCGCTTCAGTGCGCAGGTCGCGGATTTGCTTCTGCGCCCACTCGGGGAGCGAAGCGACGTCGTCCTGCTGCTGCCCTGTGGTGCCGCCCTGCTGCTGGTTCGGCTCCTGGCCGGTCTGCTGCTGCCCCTGCTGTGCGGGCGGTGTTGCTGGCGGCTGCTGGGTACCTTGTGGCGCCTGGCCACTCGGCTCCCCGCCCGTCGGCGCGCCTGGCGCCGGGGACGGTGTAGGTGCCGTCATGATACGTCCTTTCTGGACGGGTTGGTTGGAACCTGTCGATCAGCGCCGCGGCGGATTAGCGCGCGGTGCCGATCTGTTCGCGCTGGCGTTGGCGGAACAGCTGGGTGGGGGCGGTCGCTATGTGATCGCGGATCTCGGTCTGCAGCTCGCGCACGCGCGCCTCGTGTGCGCGTCGTGTCTCGGGGGTGAGCGCGGCCGCGGCTTTGAGCTTCTCCTTGCGCACCTTGCGTTCCAGCGCGCGCAGCTTCTGCCGCGCCTCGTCGCCCTCGGGATCCTCGGTGTGCGTCGGGATCTTCGTGATACCCGGCAGGTAGGCGGAGAGGCTGTGCCTGCAGTTCGGGTGCATCAGTCCCGCGGCGACGGCCTCGGTGACGGATCCGGCGACCTCGACGCGGATCATCCGATCCTGGGTGGCGTGGCGGACCTCGACCGTGCGCCGGCCCCCTGCGCCGAGCCGGTCGAGGATTTTGCCTTCCCACGGGCGGCACCGCACGCATTCCTGCGGCGCGTTCGAGACGATCACCAGGTTGATACCCGCGTCGCCGAGCCGGTCGAGGTTGCCCTGCACCGCCGCCTGCGCCGTCGTGGTCCGGGTGGCCATCTCCACATAGGACGCCAGTTCCCAGTTACGGCCGGCGCGATCAGTGAACCCGGTGATGCCGCGGCCGAGCAGTTGATCCCACGCGCGTTGCGCGGTGCGGAGCCGGGTTTCCTGCCCGACGAGGGTGCCGGTGGCCACGGCGCGGGCGATCACCTCCCGGTAGGCGTCCAGCGGCCACCGCAGGATCCGCACGTGCGTGCCCTGCAGCGTCGAGACGAGCGCGTACACGAGCCGCTGGATCGCGCCGAGCTGCGGGAGCGTCTGGCGCAGCTCGGCGAGCTGGGCGTCGCTGATACCGCCGCGCTTGGCCAGCTCGGCGACCGCGGCCTCGCCGCCGCGCTGGTAGGCCAGGACAACGGCCTGCTCGACGGTGCCGGTGACGTCGCTGACGATGGCCAGCACCATGCGTTGCGCCGCCAGCGACAGCGTGCCGAGCGCGGCGATCTGCCGTTCCGCATCCGCCGGCTCGGCGATCCCGGCGCGCAGCTGGCGGGCAACCGCCTCGGCGAGCCGCATCTCGAGATCGTGGTAGAGCCGTGCGACTGTCTCGGCGATGCTCGCGCTGAGGGTGCGATCGACCGGCATCGGCTATGCGGGCAGCTCGGTTGGCGGGCTGGCAGGTGTGCCCGTGTCGCCGGTGAAGGTGTCCGGGTTGACCACGGGCGCCGAGCCGGTCTCGGCCTTGATCCGGTCGACTTCCTTCGTGACCGCGGGGTCGTCCCAGTCCGGGTGCAGCATCCGGACCTTAGTCTCGATCGATGCCGCCCGTGCCGCGTCGAGGATCTGCAGCGTGCGCGCCTGCGCCTCCGGATCGGGCGTGACCGCGTCGGGGAATTCGATGGTCGGCCGTTCTGGCGTCACCCCGCTGCGGAACACCGCCGCGTCCACTTCGAGCAGCACTTCGAACAGGTCGCCGAGCCCAGGCGTCCAGTACCCGATCTTACGGCCGCGCGTGGTGTAGGACTTCCGCTCCCGGGCGTTGACCTCCGTGGCGGTGACGCCGGCGTCGCCCATCTCGCCGAAGGTCTGCACCGAGTAGCCAGCGCCGCGCACGACCTGAGCGAACAGGTCCGCGGTGGTGCGCTCGTGCTCCTCGACGCGAATCGCGAACTGCACCGGCGTGAGCATCGACGCGCCCGCGCCCTTCTCGGGCATCATGTCCAGCCCGGCGTAGATCTCCTGCTCGGCATCCCACGACGCGCCCTTGCCGGGGCCATTGGACCGCAGGTAAATGCTCGGCACGATCAGCCGCGCCTTGGCCAACCGAAGATCACGCATCCACGACGTCCACGCCTCATCGAACGCGTCCATGATCGGCTCAACCCCGGCGTAGTCGGAGCGGCCGAGCGGCGTTCCCCGAATGATCCGGTGCGGCCGCATGTTCGGCACGTAGACCGCGGTGAGCCGCTTCGCGCCGGTGGCGATGCCGCCCGCCTCGTCGATCTGCTCGGCCCATTGCGCCGTGGCCGGATGATCGACGAGCGGCATCGGCCGGCCGAGCCGGTCGCCGGTGCCCTTGTACAGGCCGTGCAGCACGCGGCCAGGCTCGTGACGTTCGAGATGGCGCCACACATCGGAATCGTCCGGCTCGGACACGACCCTCCAGAACGTGACCGCTGTGAGGTGGCCGGACTGCCACTCCGGCACGGCAGTGTCGGGCAGCAACGCGTCGACGAGCGGGTGATCAGCAACCGCGGTGTTCCAGCCGACACGCAGGAACACACCACCGTAGGCCGCGGCCAGTTCGGCGGCTTCGAGCAGCCGGGCGCGCAGTCCGCCATCGGTGAGCAGCGTGTCTAGGCGATCCTGCGTGCTGCCGTCCCCGATGGCGACCGCGGGCATCTCGCCGAACAGCAGATCGGCCGAGGTCGCCGCGATATCACCGGCGACGGGGATGTGCAGCTTGTTGTTACGCAGCTCGCCACGCGGCGTTGGTGTGCCCCAGAAGAACCGGGCGATCCGGCCGACGAGTCCGCCCGCGTACTGGCTCGGCCGGTCGTAACCCTTGGGGTCCAGACCGGGAAACGCGCCGGTGGCGCCGTAGACGCGGGCCAACTCATCGACGCTGCCCGAGTACCAGGCACCCCACTCGTCGTAGAGCCGGCTCGGCCGGTGGCAGTCGCCCGGCGGCCACTGCATATCGGCGACGGGAAGCGGCATTGGTTCAGGCCCCGGCGTTCTGCCGCTGGCTGATCGCGTCGCCGATCGGGTCGGCGGGCTGGAACACTGCGCGGTTGAGGTGGTAGAACGCGTACTCGAAGTGGGTACGGGCCGAGGCCAGCTGTCGCGGGTCCAGCGGCACGCCTTCGCCGAGGTACCAGCGGATGAACTCCGCCGTCCGGTTCTCGAAGTTCTTGACCCGGTTCACAACGCTGAGCGCTTCGGGCGTCTGCTTGCGGTAGCCGCTGACGTTCTGGCTGCCCGTGTCGATCTTCTCGTCGGTCATGCTGCTCGTGCCTCCTGTACGTGTGGGCGCCAGAGCGCCTCGGTGGTGTGGACGACGTAGCGGCCGGCGTCGAGCGAGTGGTCGGCCACCTTGATCGGCGCGTCCTCGCCGCGCTCGGCCTTGTCTGGGTCCCAGCTGTAGCCGCCGATCTCGTCGAGCCAGCCCCCGCAGGACTTGTGCACCTTGAGCAGGTCGCGGGCGAGCAGCGACGAAACGGTGCGGATGCCGTCGAGCACACTGTTGTCGGCAAGCGTCGGCGTCAGCCCGTCGCGGTAGAGCTGCTGAATGAACGACGCGGCCGACGGGTCGACGACCGTCCATTCCGGATGGATTCCGTGCACGTTCGGCGCGTGCGGTCGTGGCAGGTCGTCGAGCCATCCGCGCAGCCGTTCGCTGTACTCGTGATCCGTGAGTGCCCGGCGCCGTTCCTTCGAGTCCCAGCGCCATTCGTGGGTGAGGTAGAGGCGCCGCGCCCCGTCGAACTCTGGGGCACCCATCCCGAGGAGGAGCGCGGCGAAGGGGTTGGTAGTTCCATAGTCCACGCCCATCCCGACCCATCGCTCGATCGGTGGCAGCACGTCGATGACGTGCCGGGCCGGGTCCCACATCTCGTACACCGCGCCCTCGGCGAGGCACCACTGCCCCTCGATAAACCGCCGGTACCACAGGCCGACGTACTCGCGCTTGAGGCTCTCGACGTAGGCCGGGTCGAGGTGCGGGTTGTCGTCGAGCGTGAACGTCCACGTGGCGAGGCGGAGCTCGGCGGCGCGGAGCAAGAAGTTCTTACGCAGCCAGTGCGCCGGCCCGTCCGGGTTGGTCGTGGCCAACAGTTGCGCGCCCGGCGGGGAGAGCCGCGCGAGAATCTGGTTCCACACCGCCTCGGGGATCAGCGTGGCCTCATCGACGTAGGCGAGGTAGACGGTGGCGCCGCGGAACTTTCCCTCGGCGCCCTTGTCGTTGGCGCCGAGCAGGTGCACGGTGCGGCCGAGGATGACCGCGGTGTTCGAGCCGCGCGTGTGGTGGACCGCGCCGGCGACCGGGCCGAAGATCGCCGAGTCCTGCAGCGGGTCGATGATGTTGCGCTCGATCGTTTGCAGCGTCTTGCCCGCGATGACGATCAAGCCCGAGCGTGGCGCGGCCGCGACCCGGATGAGGAACGCCAACAACGATCCGATGGTCTTGCCGGACCGCACAGCGCCGGTCCACACGCACAGCCGGGCCGAGGCCGATTCGACGATCGATCGGATCTGCTTCGGGCTGACGAGCTGCGTGACCCGGGCGAGGTCAATCGCCGCCATCGCTGGCGGCCTCGTCGGATGGCTGCAGCTGCTCGTAGGCGACCTGCAGGCCGGCGGCCAGGGCGCCGAGCATGCTCTTGGCTCCGTCGTCGCCGGTGTCGGCGTCGTGCAGGTCGAGCCGCATGCTCGTGCTCGCCGCGGTGCCGGCTGCCTGCATCAGCTTGAGCTTGTCGGCCGGGCTCGGCTCGGGCTGGGTCCAGCGGGCCTCGGTGAAGTCCTTGCCGCCGTGGTCGATGTACTCGTGCGGCTGCCACAACTGCGCGCGCAGACGCTCCGCGTCGGAGAGCAGATCGAGCGTCAGCCGTGCACGCCGGGCGCGAGCGTCGGCGACCTTCGCCTCAGTGGCGGCCTTCACCGCGGTGCGGTCGAACGACAAGCCGAGCTTGCCCGCGGCCTTGCTGATCGTTGAGCCGGAGCGGCCGAGCTGCTTGGCGATGTCGTTGCGGGTTGCACCGGCGGCGTGCAGGTCGCGGATGCGCGTGAGTTCGTTGTCGGTGAGCGGGCCGGCGGCCATGGTGACCACCTCCCGCCCATGAGAAACCCCCAGCGCCGAAGGGGTCGCGCTGGGGGCTGGTCTGCGGGCATAGCTCTGCCCTCACATAGCGTCACATTGGTCTTGACCTGCTGTCAAGCTGGCGCGCTGGTGATCGTCGTCGCGGCGTTCGAGGTAGGCGAGGATCTCGGCGAGGTCGTAGCCGCCGGCACCGCGGGTGATGTGGCCGCGGTACACCCAGTTGCGCAGCGCCCCCGCGCTCACGCGGAAGCGCTCGTCGCCGGTGCGGTCAGCCTCGGCGTGCAGCAGGAGCAGCACGTCCGAGGCGCGAACCCGCTTCACGCCGCCGCCTCCTGCGCCACGCCGAGGCGCACGAGGTCCAGGCCCTCGTACTCGCGCGAGCACGCCGCGCAGCGGGCGACGCTCACGCGCTGCTGGCCGCGCCATGCGTTGCGCCAGAACACGAAGCCACCGCAGAGCACTTCGAGGCAGGCGCCGAGCGAGTCGGGGACATCATGGGCAAGCGCGCGGCACTGCGCGTGCAGCTCGGCGATGTCGTCGACGAGCTCGTCGAACCAGTGCTGTTCGCTGCACCACTGCACGGCGCTGATCACGTACCCGAGCCCCCACGCGCCCGGCTGGCCCGTGTGTCCGCGCTCGTCGGCGAGCGCCTCGGATAGCCCGTCGATCGCGAGCGGGATCGAGCGCACCCAGCTCGTCTCCCGGTCCGGGTGCAGCGTGGTGGGCTCGCCGCCCGGGTACGCGCGCGGGTCGAGGGCGACGAGTACGTCATCACGCGCCGGTGTGCGGCTGGCGTAGCCGGGTGCGCCGCGGCCGCCGCCGGCGCACAGCGGCTCGACCATGGCGGGCAGCAGGTGCCAGTAGGCGCCGATCTCGCGCAACTGGCGCACGGTGCGGTTGACGCAGTCCTGGCAACCGAACCGGATGCCGGACTCGTTGCGGTTGCAGGCGACGCACTTCATCCGAAGATCCGTTCGATGGCGCGGGCGAGGAACCCTTTCGCAGGTGGCTGGTCGAACCCGACCGGTTCGCCGTACTCGAGTTCAGGCAGCGGTAGGCCGGCGGCGATGGCCGCGATCGGGTCGGGCGGGTTGGTCTTGACCACGGGCGCCGGGATTGGGATCTCGTGCGCGATGGGGCGGAGCGGGATCGGGCCGGCGCCGTACCGCTGGGTTCGGGCGGCTCGCGCGCATGCGCGGGTGTGGTAGGGCCCGTCGAGCCAGGGCAGCACGGTGTGCGGGCAGCCGGGCCGGGCGCAGGGCGTGGGGCTCTCAGCCACGCTCGGCCTCCTCGGCGTCGCCGCTCTCACCGGCAGGACGGGCCAGGCATGCCCGGATCTGCCGCGTGCTGACGTGCTCGGCGTGACCGCAGTCTCCGGACAGCGCGGTGAGCACGCGCTGCATGGTTTCGGTGGCGTTGCGCCACTGGCTGGCGGAGGCTTCGGCGGCGGCCAGCTTCTGGCTGAGGTCGGCCAGTGCGGGTGCGATGACGGCCACGGCGGCATCGACGAACGAGTCGGACTCCT